>NZ_CP069251.1:0-810935 GCF_051027695.1 Pseudomonas sp. JZ134
GCCAGATCTCTAAGGGCCTTGTTCAAGGCAGACTCATAATCAAGACCTGCTGCCTGAACTTCTTTGATAACAGGTTTCAACGCATCTACTGCGTTCGCGCCCAGCATTTTGGGGTTGGCTTTGAGCATATTAAGGCTCGACTCTGGCAGAGCGCCAAAAGCCATGATGCGGTAGAGCTGAGATTTGCTGATATCCAGTTTGCGCTGCAAATCATTGACTTGAGTGAACGAGGTGCGCATTCGGGTAATAGCATGGTACTTCTCAAAGTCCGAGAGGTCCTTGCGATGTATATTTTCGAACAGACTGCGCAGTGCGCTTTCGAAATCATCGACGACTTCTACCAGGGCATCGATATATTTCTTGCCAAGTTTTTTGTGAGCACGTAGTCGGCACTCTCCGGCAATTAGCTCATAGCGCTCACCAGCGATTCGAACGTTGATTGGACTTAACAGCCCTTCCTCTTCTATCGATAATGCCAGCTCTTCAATATATTCCTCGTCAAAAACCAGGCGAGGTTGATAGGGGTTAGCGTCAACCAGATCGACAGGAATGGAGCGCGGTACTCGATGGGACTTTAAATTCTCTACCTGCTGAACCGCCGAATGACGAGATATCTGGCTGACCAAGCCTTGAGCGAGAATGGAGCCCAACTTTTGCTTGGGTGCGTTTTGCGAGGAGGTCGATTTCTTTTCCATAATATGCTCTTACGCTGCGGTCTCTTTGTCGATGTACTTGGCCAATTCCTTATATTGCTTGGCCACCTTGTTCGTTGAGTCGAACATCCGCAGGGAGGTTTGAACGGTTGATGACTGGTTGATCTTCGTTGTTGTTCCTATCTTTACTGGAACAAGCTTTCCAAATAGGCCCATCGCTTTTTGTTCAATGTTCTGACAGACCAGCTGACGATCATCATGACGAATCAGCAATGCGCCTAAGTTGATCAATGTCGGGTTGATCCGCGTGATCTGCTGAACTCGTTTGGTCAGATCAGCGAGGCCGTACAAGCCATAAGGCGATCCTGACTCTACGGGAATCAATAAATGGGTCGCCGCGGCCAATGCATTGGAAGTCAGAAGCCTAAGGCTAGGCGGGCAATCAATGATGATGTAATCCGCTTTACCCAGTAGAGGCTGAAGCCGGTCCCGTAATACTTCATTAGGGCGAGGCTCCATGCGAAGTGCATCGTCTGCATTATCCAGAGCCATGCTTCCATAGATAAGTGCAACGCCATCGATCCTGGTTTCGTCATGAACAAAGTAGGTGAGTGGTAGTTCAGGATTCGTCAGTAATTCGGCTGTTGTATAATTTATCTCAGCAGGGTGAGACATCCCGATATGTTGACTTGCGTTAGCCTGGGGATCCATGTCTACGACACAAACCAGTTTTCCCATTTGTGCCAGGTTATCTGCCAAGTTGATACAGGTTGTCGTCTTGCCAACTCCGCCTTTGTGGTTGGCGATAGCGATTACAACCGTTTTCTTCTCTTCTTTCTGCACAGCCGATCCACTCCGGGCCATTTTCTATCCTCTTCGTTGAGGCCATGTGTTGGAGTAATCGTAACAGACAAACATACTGCTTTTAACGGTTATTTAGCTTTGGTCAGGATGTTTTAGGCCTATATCTCATTAAGAGTCCCTAGTAGGGAAAATACTGAGGTTAGGTATGGCTAGAGGATTAGGAGAGTCCCTAGTAGGGAATTAATGTCATAGGAAGCTATGACCTATTATTTGCGGTTTATTAAATTCTTTTAAAGTCTATTTATACGATAGGGCGATATGCATAATTATTAAGTCCCTACTAGGGAATCTACTAAGCGTGACTCAGCAGATATGGATAGCTGTTCTATCGACAGGGTAACCAAATAACTTTCCAAATGAACGCTTTGTCTTGCTTAATCTTATTGAGACTCGCAAGCGGCATGCCTTGTTGGACACGGGTAGGTAAGCTAGGGTAGACGTAGTAACCTAGGATAAATAAGGATGCGCTGAAAGACGTGGCGTAGCCGCTGTGTTAAAGCAGACATGGCTTAGGGAGGTCAAGCTATAAAAAACGCCCTGCAGGCGTTCTTTTATAAGAGGATATGAGGTAACTACACACCTCATACTCACATAGCATTAGCGAGTCCGACTGTTACGTCTGGAGTTCAGTCGCTCAGACCAGTTTCCCAAGTCTTGTAGGGAAACATTGTCATCCCAGGCGTTTAGGGAGAATCCCTTATTGGTAAGCTCTCTTCTTACTTTACATAAGTAAAGACGCAGCGCACGCCGATTGGCGTAAAACAAGGGCACCAGTCGTTCTGACCTGTATACGATGCGACCCGATTCGTCGGATGCAGTAAAGGTCATAAAACCGAGAGTTGTTTTGGGTGTGAAATGACAGACAAGGGGCGCTAACCCTGCGCAAATCATTTCCTGAGCCTGCTCATGATGAGGCACTACCATATCGCTTACCGTCCTTGTGATATGTGAGAACCACTAGACACTTTCGATGGGGTTAAGTTCCTGCTTCTTATAAACCGTAGACCAGGATCGTCAGTATTGACAGGCAGAGCAGGTCGCGGGGGATCAAAGGTCGGAGCATGACGTCATTGCTTGGGGCTGTCATACGGTTTTACCCAAAAGAAATCGAGCTTTCAGCCGATAAATGATTCAACAAACCTAACTGCATAAGTGTGTAGATCCAAGATGACTCTGACAGAACTGCGCTATATCGTAACGCTTGCCCAAGAACAGCATTTTGGCCGTGCCGCTGAGCGCTGCCACGTCAGCCAGCCAACGCTGTCAGTAGGCGTCAAGAAGCTTGAAGACGAGCTTGGTATTCTGATTTTTGAGCGCAGCAAAACCAATGTTCGCCTTACACCTACCGGCGAAAGCATTATTGTTCAGGCGCAAAAAGTCCTGGAGCAGGCGCAAGGTATTCGTGACCTTGCCAAGGCCGGTAAAAATCAACTGAGTGCACCACTTAAAGTGGGTGCTATTTATACGGTAGGCCCGTATCTCTACCCTCATTTGATTCCGCAGCTGAATCGTGTTGCGCCAGAAATGCCCCTCTATATAGAGGAAAACTTTACACCGGTTTTGCGTGACAAGCTGAGAACAGGCGAGCTGGATGCAATCATCGTTGCGTTGCCTTTTAGCGAAGCGGATGTACTGACCAAGCCGCTTTACGATGAGCCGTTCTATGTGATGATGCCGGCGAAGCACCCCTGGACAGAGCTCAAAACCATCGAAAATGCAAAACTGGACGAAATGAGCCTCCTGCTGTTAGGGGAGGGGCATTGTTTCCGAGAACAGGTGTTGGAAGCGTGCCCAACGATCAAGAAACCAGGTGTGGAATCCAAGCATACCCAGGTCGAGTCCTCATCTCTGGAGACGATTCGTCATATGGTTGCCTCGGGCTTGGGCGTGTCGGTGCTTCCCCTCTCTGCTTTGGAAAGCCACCATTACGCACCAGGAATGATCGAGATTCGACCATTCAGCGCTCCCGTGCCTTTTAGAACAATTGCAATTGCATGGCGTGCAAGTTTTCCACGTCCCCAGGCCATTGATGTGCTTGCCGATTCTATCCGGCTATGCTCGGTTAATAGGGACTAACAACGACGCTCGCGTAGCCTGTTTCTCCCACAGGCTACCGCTATTTCAGCCTGTGGGAGCTTGGGGCCTTGCACCTAAACGCTACCTGCTAATTCTTATAGACAGACCTTTTACTTTTGTCTGATCAAGCGGTGGGTCGTAAATTCTACTAATCAAGGTGGCTGAGCTAGGTCTTGCCCAAACGAACCGTGCAGCCAGTAAAAAGATTGAGGCGGCTTGTATCAAGTATTGAAATTAACCTGAAGTACTAGGCCCTCCTTGGTGTTGCTTAAAGGGGAGAGTTATCCGTGATACTTAACGGTATGGCGGATAGGGTATAGCCATGATGTAGCCGCGGACATCAAGCGGGACACTAAGTGGAATGGCCCATGTTCCACCACAGGACTGTTCTTACCTTTAAGACGCCGCGATTAAATACGACCGGAAACAAACAGGCCGATCTCTTTACCGGCTAGCTATTCGCTTGGTAGCCCCATCTTTATTGACATCGCATGCTTAGGTCAGAATGACGTATCAGCCTTCTCTTATAGGTTTGGATAAATAACCACTTTAGAGAAGCAGGTTAAAGGACATGCGACTCTTGTGCTGTAGATGGACCAAATCCGTTCATATTCAAAAAGATAACGGCGTTCTGACCCTCAAAAGCGGGAGGTAAAGTGGTTTGTCTGGATATGTTTCACTTTTCTAGGTGTCAGGATGAGGTATCGCCTGAATGAAAAAGCCCGTGCTCGGGCTGTTTTAGAAAAATTACTGCATTTTCAATTTCTTCACTCAAGGCAGTAAAGACGTGGGCTCTGGTCAGCGTATGGCCAAACCGGACGTGTTGTACATTACAGAAATGAACCTGTGATACCACCTGAATGACCGATGTCAGGATGAGGTATAAAAGATAACGCTAGATGGAGTGCGGTTATCTAGCCCTTTCTAGTTGGATCTAGATAACCTAGACGTTGACCCTCAGCTCATCTGACTTAATCTGTACTCTTGGCTCAGGGTACGGTACATAGTGATTTCCTGGCGTATGCGTTCTGTGATCTGCTCAGGTGACAGCGAGACAGGAGACATCAGCATTTGGCTTTGAAACGTACTGAGCTCATAAGTACTTTGCAGAAGTACCATGTTTTAAATGGCGGGACGGATAGGGCGGAGGAGGGCCTTGCGCGGCTCATGCTTAAGGAGCAGCTCAGGAGCAATTCATGACTGATATCTTTACGCTGGAAGCCTGTGCCTTTAATGCCTGGCCTGCACAAAAGACGGTTTTTCACGAGGGGTGGGTGCTGCGTCTGGCAGGCGGCTATACCAAGCGCGCTAATTCGGCCAATGCCTGGCAGCCAACGGCCTCGTTCGATAGCGTACGCTCCTATATCGAGTCGCTGTACCGCCGGCAGGGTTTGCCTGTCATCTTTCGATTGACGCCTCTGGCAGGTGATGCGCCGGGCAGGCAGCTCGAAGCGGCGGGTTATGAGCGGGTCGACCCTACCGAGGTGATGACGCTGGGCTTAGGTAATCTAAAAGAGAGCCAGGGTACGGTCACGCTTGAATCCTTGCGTACACAGGCCTGGGGTAACGGCTTTGCCCTGCTCAGCGGCCTGGATGCGCCCCGTCGCCAACACCATGATACCTTGCTGGACGCTATCGTCTGGCCTGTGGCCTACGCGACGGTTTACAGAGAAGGGCAGCCTGTTGGCTATGGCTTGGCAGTGGCGGAAGGTGACTGGGTGGGCCTGTTTGATCTGGTGGTAGCGCCAGCCTGGCGTGGGCGTGGTCTCGGGCGTCAGTTGGTTAGCGCACTGTTAGCGTGGGGAAAGCGCCAAGGTGCCCGACAGGCATACCTGCAGGTAACAGACTCAAACACCTCTGCAATAGGCCTTTACCACTCGCTCGGCTTTGAGCGTCGCTATGGCTACCACTACCGTGTTTTGATGTGAAATGGCAACGTTCCTGAACCTGTGTGGTCGTTTTTAACATGACATCACACAACAGGAAACCCTATGCGTTTACAACCTTCCCGACTTAAGAACGGCATTCTTCTCATGGCTGCGGTGGGCATGGGCGTGTCGCTGGCGGCCTGCAGCAACCGGTCGCCGGAAAAGAGGCCCTTGTCCGAACTGGCGATAAGCGGGGCTAAAAGCTCGGTACGTAATGATGCGGACATGCAAAAAGTACTGAATCAGTACGCCCGCTTTGATCCGAAAGCCATTGAGAAGATCACTCCGACTGAGGCGCGTCAGCAGCCAACCATTGCAGACGCGGTAAAGGCGGTGCTTGACAAGGAAGGGCGCGACAGTGCGCCTGAAGCGCTGGTACCTGGGGTCAAAAGTGTGGATACCAGCGTATCTGGCGCCGCAGGTACGTTACCGGCTCGCGTGTATACTCCTGAAGGCAAGGGGCCTTTTCCAGTCATCCTGTACTTCCACGGTGGCGGCTGGGTGTATGCGGATCGCAATGTTTATGACGCAGGTGCACGTGGGCTCGCGAAGCAGGCCAATGCTATCGTTGTTTCGGTCGACTACCGTCTTGCGCCCGAGCATAAATTCCCGGCTGCCCATGATGATGCCATCGCAGCCTACCGTTGGGTGATCCAGAATGCCGGCTCGCTGGGTGGTGATCCCAAGCGCCTGGCACTGGCGGGCGAAAGCGCCGGTGGTAATTTGGCTGTTGCAACGGCCATTGCCGCAAAGAAGGCCGGCCTGACGGCGCCCAAGCATATTCTGTCGGTTTACCCGGTGGCCCAGACCAACACCCACACCGAATCCTATGACAAGTACGCCGATGCGATGCCGCTCAATCGACCCATGATGCTGTGGTTCGTGGCCCAGGCTACGAAGTCTCCGGTCGACCTGAACGACCCACGTATCGACTTGGTCCATGCCGACCTGAAAGGCTTGCCGCCAGTCACAATTATCAATGCCGAGGTGGATCCGTTGCGCGATGACGGCGCCCAGTTAGAGACTGCCCTGCGCAATGCGGACGTAGCGGTAGATCGTCAGTTATATTCAGGGGTTACGCACGAGTTCTTTGGTACGGCAGCGGTCGTTGAGAAGGCCAGACAGGCTCAGCAGTATGCAGGCGAGCAGTTGAAGGCGGACCTTACGCGTTAATTGAAATCCTACGGACAGGCAGCCATGCTGCGCTTGTCCGTAGAATGCCTAGCGGGCCATGTTCAAAATAGCTGCCGGAATCTGGTCCAGAGGCAGTTCACGCTCCACGGCCCCCAACTTGAAAGCCTCCTTGGGCATTCCATAAACCACACAGCTCTGCTCATCCTGGCCTAATGTCTTGGCGCCTGCTTCACGCATTTCCCTGAGGCCTCGTGCCCCGTCGTCTCCCATACCGGTCATGATGATACCTAGGGCATTCTTGCCGGCGCAGCGCGCCGTTGAACGGAACAGGACATCAACAGAAGGGCGGTGACGACTTACTGGCGGGCCGTCGACGATCTCTACCTGATACTGCGCGCCATTGCGCTTGAGCAGCATGTGCCGTCCGCCGGGTGCGATCAAGGCGCGACCGGGAATGACGCGATCACCATGCTGGGCCTCGCGTACTTCGATCTGACAGAGTCCGTTCAGGCGCTCGGCGAAGGCGGCCGTAAAGCGCTCGGGCATATGCTGAACGATGACGATGCCTGGACACACCCGTGGCAGGGCGGTCAGAACCACTTCCAGCGCCTGCGTACCGCCAGTAGAGGTGCCAATGCTGACCACTGTATCGGTCGTGCGGGTCATCGCCTGGCCCGGCGGCAGGATGACATCTGCGCTGAGTTTCGGCGGCGGGCTGGCCGGTGGCGCGGACGTTGCGATACGGCGAACGTTGGCGCGGGCCGCTGCCTTGACCGCGGAAATCAACTCCTGGCTACTTTCTACCAGAAACTGTCGGAGCCCAGCCTGTGGCTTGGTGACAAAGCTGACCGCGCCGGATGAGAGAGCCTGCATGGTGGTCGCGGCACCTTTTTCCGTCAGCGTCGAGCAGATCACAACCGGAGTAGGGCGCTCGGCCATGATCTTCTTCAGAAAGGTAATGCCGTCCATGCGGGGCATTTCCACATCAAGGACGATGACATCCGGCCATTGCTTATTCATCTTATCCATGGCGAAAAGCGGATCAGCCGCCACGCCAATCACTTCGATGGCACTGTCGGCAGACAGCGTCGTGGATAGCACCTGACGCACCACGGCGGAGTCGTCGACGATCAGTACTTTAATGCTAGTCATAGGCGATCTCTTTGCCGTGGTGGAGCCTGTACAGGAGGCGATTGCTCAAGCTTGACCTCCCCATCCCAAATGGAAAAGCTAAGGCGTCGATGACCGACACCCTCAACATGGCTGGCGCTACAAACAAGTCCGTGTGCCTGTAGAAGGCGCTTAGCCGCCTTGACGTTCTGCAAGCCTATGTGGTCCTTTTCATTACGTGCGATTCCTGGAAACATGTTGCCGCCGCCGAAGACACGCAAGGTAAACTCCGATGGTTGTGTACCTGACATCTGGATAGCCTGGAGCAGTAGCGCCAGCGCCTCGTCACCGTAGTGACCATCGAGTCGGTCCGATACCTTGTGCCCCTTGCTGCGAGTAGGCAATAAGTAATGGCACATCCCGCCCAGCTGGCGCTGGGGATGCCAGAACACCAGCGCCACACAGGAGCCTAGCAACGTTCGGATGCGTGTATCAGCACCCCCGAAATGCAGCTCCCCAGGCTTAAGATAAACATCTTTAATCTTGGTTGGCTCAGGCATGAGGCTTCTGATAGATAGAGGGTCTAACCATCTTGAGCGCTTCAGTGATGCCATTGAGGCTTTCTGAATGGCTTACCATGAAATAACCTCCTGGACGTAAATGGTTTACAAGACGTTGGACCACCTGGCGCTTGGTGTCGTTGTCAAAGTAAATCATTACATTTCGCAAGAAGATCACTTCAAACTGACCAACATCAGGCAGGGTAGTATTGAGATTGATCTGTCGAAAAGTAATACGTGCCGTCAGATTTGGATCAATCAGGAATGTCCCTTCATTTTGACCAATACCCTTGAAGCAGTGTTTGTGCAGTAACGCCTTTGGAATACCTTCGGCATCTTCCAAGGGGTACTGGCCCCGACGCGCTTTTTCCAGCACCCGGGTACTGATATCAGATGCAACGATTTCCCACGGGCGGGTGCCGAGCGTATCAGCCAGGGTCAACGCCAGGGTATAAGGTTCCTCACCGGTCGAACACGCTCCACTCCAGATACGAACGGACGCGCGGTCACGTATCTCTGGTAGTACAACGGTACGGAGGAACTCAAAATGCTTGGGCTCACGGAAAAAATAGGTTTCATTGGTGGTGAGTAAATCAACCGCTGTTTGAAACTCGCTCCGATCGCGCATCAGGACGTCAAAGTAGGCTCCATAACTGGGAAGGCCCCGCTGACGAACCCGCTTGGCCAGCCGTCCGCTGACCAGGGGCTTTTTGGAGTCTGCCATGCTGATCCCGGCAGCATCGTAAATCATTCCACGAAACTTGCGGAAATCGCTGTCTGAAAGAGCAAGGTTATCCATCGTCATGGCATTTACCGTCAGTTCTGGCTGGCCAGGTAATCAATATCCTCAGCATTGAGGACTTGGTCGATATTGAGCAGGATTACAAAACCATTTTCGCGCTTGGCCATGCCGAGAATGAAGTCGGTACGGACATGGGTGCCAAAGCGCGGCGCTGGTTCAATGGCATCGGCACTGATTTCCAGTACTTCGTTAACGGCATCTACCACGATGCCAAAGATCTGATGTCGGCCTCCGACACTTAGCTCCAGCATCACAATGCAACTGCGCCGGTTGACCTCAGTAGGTGCACCACCAAAGTGTACCCCAAGATCGAAAACAGGTACTGCTGCACCACGCAGATTAATTACGCCGCGAATGCTACGAGGCATCATGGGCATGGCTGTAATCGGGCCATACTCGATAATTTCACGTACACACGTCGTGCTGACCGCAAACATCTCTGCATTCAATGAGAAGGTCAGGTATTGCTGTGGCTGCTCGATAGCAGCCACGCGGTTAGCCTTTAGAACACTCATGGGCGTTAATCCTTGAAGCGTACAAAACCGGCCGGTACGCCAGCCAGTTGACCGGCGGCAGGGCTGTAGTCACGCGCTGGCGTTGCTGCCTTGCGAGTCGGTACAGCCGCTGGTGGCTGGCTGCGCGGAGCTTCACTGGAAGAGACACTCCCGTTGTGAGCCAGGGTAAAGAACTCCATCAGCTGTTGGAGCTGTTCGGCCTGACCACTCATTTCTTCGGAGGTCGCAGCCAGCTCTTCCGAGGCAGAAGCGTTCTGCTGAGTGATTTGGCTCAATTGGCTCATCGCCGTGTTGATCTGGCCTACACCTGAGGTTTGCTCTTCGGATGCGGCCGCAATCTCCTGTACCAGATCGGACGTCTTGCCGATCGAGGGTACGATTTCGTCCAGCAATGTACCGGCACGCTCGGCCAAGGCGACGCTTGTCTTGGCTACATTGCCAATTTCCTGGGCTGCAATCTGGCTACGCTCGGCCAGCTTGCGCACTTCAGCCGCCACAACCGCAAAGCCCTTGCCATGCTCACCGGCACGGGCGGCTTCAATCGCCGCGTTCAAGGCCAACAGGTTGGTCTGATAGGCGATGTCGTCCACGATGCCAATCTTGTCGGCAATAGTCTTCATGGCTGCGACTGTGTCTTTCACGGCCTTGCCACCTTCGGCTGCTTCCTGGGCGGCCTTGCTGGCCATACTGTCAGTGACCTTGGCGTTCTCGGTATTCTGGCCGATAGAAGCGGACATCTGCTCCATGGACGCGCTGGTTTCCTCAACCGATGCGGCCTGTTCAGAAGACGCTTGACTCATGCTTTGTGCTGTAGCGGAAACCTGCTCTGAGGCACTGGACAGCGCATCGGCAGAGCCCCGCACTTCACTGATAATATAAGCCAGTTTGTCTGTCATGCCTTTGATAGCCGCAAGCATGCTGGTGGTATCACCAGGTTTGGTCACAACATTGACGCTCAGGTCACCTGCAGCAACGCGGCTAACGACTTCAGCAGCATAGGCCGGTTCGCCACCCAGTTGCTTGATAAGGCTGCGGGCGATGATGAAGCCTAGGATCATGGCAATGATAACGGCTGCAATGCCGATGCTGATCATGAGCAGGCGCGCCGACTCGAAAGACTCAGTCGCCTGGACTCCCGCCCTGCTCATTTCATCCTTCATGTACTGATTGAGTGCCGTGAGGGTGTCAACGAAGGCGTTATTGGTTGGAGTAAATTCGTCCAATAGGAAATGAACAGCTTGGTTCTGATCCGATTCAACTAACTTAAAAAATTGCGCATATTTACCTTGTAGTGCATCTCGAGCAGCAATAGCAGCCTTGATACGCTTGATGCCTTCTTCCGAGTAAACGCTCTTTTCGAGACGACTGATGACCTCCGCATTTGCGCTACGGTACTTATTAATCCGATCGACATACTCAGAACGCTTGCTTAAATCATCATTAAGCAAAATATTGCGGAGCAATCGGCCATTATTCAGTGTGTTCTGAATAAGCTCGTTGGTCATTTCCGTTTTTGGGAAACGATCCAAAGACATGGTATCTGCAGACTTCTTCATGGCCGCCATGTTGACGACGCCCACTAGAATCACGATGACAAGCAGAGCGACAACTGTGCCAAAGCCCAAGGCAAGCTTGGTAGTAACGCGCATGTTTCTAAACATGGCTATGACTCCGAAAGGTTACAACGAGCGCTGCGGAAGCGCTGCACGCGCGCTGCCGAAGGCCATAGCGGTTTCTGGGGTTTTGACGAGTCCTGCGATTTCGCTGATGGACAGCACTTGGCTGACGTTCAGCAGGACCACGAACTCGTCCTTGATCTTGGTAATGCCCTGAATGAAGTCAGTCCGGATGCGGCTGCCGAAAGCCGGAGTCGGACGGACATGCTCCAGAGGTATTTCAAGCACTTCACTTACAGCGTCAACCACCACGCCAATGACCTGGGGTTGATCGTCATCTACAGTCTCGAGGATGACGACGCAGGTCCGCGATGTAACAGCCGTACGAGTGCCTCCGAACCGTGCTTCCAGATCAATGACTGGCACGACGGCGCCGCGCAGGTTGATTACTCCGCAGATAAACACTGGCATCAGCGGAACGACAGTAAGCTGGCCGTATTCAATAATCTCCCGTACGCACAGCGTATCCACGGCAAAGGTCTCACCGTTTACTACAAAGGTCAGGTGTTGACGCTCGGCTTCACCGCTTGAAGAGAGCAACGCAGTAGTCACATCGGTACTCATGTCTTATTCCTCGAACCGGACGAATCCTTCCGGTGACGAGCCTGTACGAAGTGGACGTTGCGCCATGACCCGCTCCCTGCTATGGCTCGGCTTGCTAGAAACCGGCCTTACATGATCGATGGCGCGCTGCAGATCGGCCGCGGCACGATGGGCTGAGAAGAAGCTCATCAGTTGCTGCAGTTTTTCTGCTTGGCTACTCATTTCTTCGGCCGTTGCCGCCAATTCTTCAGAGGCTGAAGCATTTTGTTGCGTAATTTGATTGAGCTGACCCATTGCGGAGTTGATTTGGCCTACACCTGAGGTTTGCTCTTCGGATGCAGCAGCGATTTCCTGTACCAGGTCGGACGTCTTGGTAATCGACGGAACGATCTGATCCAGCAGCGTGCCTGCCCGCTCGGCCAAGGCAACGCTGCCCTTGGCAACGTTGCCAATTTCCTGAGCGGCAACCTGGCTACGCTCGGCCAGCTTGCGTACTTCAGCTGCCACAACCGCAAAGCCCTTGCCATGCTCGCCGGCACGTGCGGCTTCAATCGCAGCGTTCAAGGCCAGCAGGTTGGTCTGGTAGGCAATGTCGTCCACAATGCCGATCTTCTCGGCAATGCTTTGCATAGCAGAAGTGGTTTCACGAACCGCCTGACCACCCTCAACGGCTTCTTTAGCAGCCTGGCTGGCCATGCCATCAGTAACCTTGGCGTTTTCGGTATTCTGAGCAATGGAAGCAGACATCTGCTCCATGGACGCGCTGGTCTCTTCAACCGATGCCGCTTGCTCAGAGGACGCCTGGCTCATGCTTTGCGCCGTAGCTGAAATTTCTTCTGACGCACTGGCCAATGCATCGGCCGAATCACGCACATCCATGATGATCTGGGACAGCTTGCTGACGGTGCTGTTGACCGATTGCTTGAGTTCCAAGAGCTGACCTTGGTAATCGCCTTGAATCGTACGGCCTAGGTCGCCGTTTGACAGCGCTCCCATAACGTCCATGGCTTCGCTTAGTGGTGCAACGATGGCGTCCAATGTGCCATTGACGCCTTCGATGATCCGGCGGAAGTCACCCTGGTGCTGGGAAGCGTCGGCTCGCTCATCGAGCTGACCGGCTATTGCCGCCTGACTGAGTTGCTGGGTATCGGTAATCAGTGCCTTGATGTTGGCACGTACCTGCTCGATGTTATCGTTAATGAATGCTTTCTTGCCCGGCAGGCGGGCCAGAGGCGCGTCCAGGTTGCCTTCACCAAAGCCTTTTACGCAGGCCATTGCACTACGCTGGTCATCGATATGGCCCTTGACCATATCGTTTACGCCTTGCGCCATTGTGCGGTAGCTACCCTCGAAGCGATCAGCCGGAATGAAGGTATCGGTCTCGCCCTTGTCGTGCTCAGTGGACATGCGATTCATTTCATTGAGCAGGCCGCGTAAGGTTTCCACCATACGGCTCATGGCTGCCATGAGGCTGGTAGAGTCGCCTTTCTTTAGCGCAATCTCGCTAGGCAGGTCACCGGCCGCAACACGATTGGCCATGGCTGCAACGTCGGCGGGTTCGCCACCCAACTGCCGAAGCAGGCTGCGGGTAATGACAAAGCCGATCAGGCCTACGGCTACCAATGTAGCCAGCGCAATCATGATAGAGATAAGCGTGGCAGTTCCTTTCAGGCTTACTGCGGTCGCGGCGCCTTCTTTACCGAGTTGCTCATTGAATCTGACGTGAGCATCAAGGGCCTGGCTAACTTTTTCAATGACTTGAAGATTTTCCAAGAGCGTTGATTTAGCTTCCTCAGTACGGTTTTCCCGTGACAAGGGCAGCACCTTGTTTTCTAGTTCTCTCAGTCCTTTTAACGCTTCACGATCGCTAGCCAGCAACTGACGGTCCTGATCGTTTGACAGTAAGGTTTCATAGTGCTTGAAGCCCCGGTCAATATCTGCGCGAATAGACGCCAGTGTCTCATCGACTTGCGCCATTTGAGCCGCGTCAGTGCTTAAGATGTGCACGTAAAAATTCTTGATGGAGCTATCAACGCTTTGGCTAATCTCATTGATCGCCAATAGGCTAGGCACTGTATTGTCATTGCCATAGTTAGCCGCCTGGAATACGCGGCCGATCTGGTACTGACCTGTCCCTGCCAATAGCACAATGCCAAACAGGGCTGAGAACACCAGAAGAAGCATTTTCCTTGAAACAGTCATGATCAGCCTCACAGGTAAGCCTCTGGCCAACCTGGGTTAGATATCTAGATAGAAGGGACGCCTGCGGAAGATGCAGGCGCCCTGTATGATCATCAGCCCTGGAAGCGGATGAAGCCTTCCGGTAACGCTCCAGATGCCGTTGCAGCATGCGGATGAGCCTGAGCTTTAGTACGTACCTGCTCCGTGAGTGGACGAGTATGGTCCAACGCACGTTGAAGGTCTGCCGTAGCCGTGTGGCCATTGCTGCTGAAAAAGCTCATCAGACGCTGCAACTGCTCAGCCTGACTGCTCATTTCTTCGGCCGTTGCCGCCAATTCTTCAGAGGCTGAAGCATTTTGTTGCGTAATTTGGCTCAACTGGCCCATGGCTGCATTGATCTGGCTGACACCTGAACTCTGTTCCTCTGATGCGGCCGCAATCTCTTGAACCAGATCGGAGGTCTTGCCAATGGACGGCACAATTTCGTCAAGCAACGTACCGGCACGTTCGGCAAGGTCTACGCTGCCCTTGGCCACGTTGCCGATTTCCTGAGCTGCAATCTGACTACGCTCGGCCAGCTTGCGCACCTCAGCAGCGACTACCGCAAAGCCCTTGCCATGCTCACCGGCACGTGCCGCTTCGATCGCCGCGTTCAAGGCCAACAGGTTGGTCTGATAGGCGATGTCGTCCACGATGCCAATCTTGTCGGCAATAGTCTTCATGGCTGCGACCGTGTCCTTCACGGCCTTGCCACCTTCGGATGCTTCCTGGGCAGCCTTACTGGCCATACTGTCAGTGACCTTGGCGTTCTCGGTATTCTGGCCGATAGAAGCGGACATCTGCTCCATGGACGCGCTGGTTTCCTCAACCGATGCCGCTTGCTCTGTGGAGGCCTGGCTCATGCACTGGGCAGTTGCTGAAATCTCCTCTGACGCACTAGCCAGTGCATCGGCCGAATCGCGAACGTCCGTGATAATCTGGTTCAGCTTGCCAACGGTGCTGTTAATGGATTGCTTGAGTTCCAAGAGCTGACCCTGGTAATTACCTTGTACCGTGCGGCTGAGGTCACCCTGGGCAAGGCCGGCCATAACGCTCATGGCCTCATTAACGGGGCTGACAATCGCATCGAGCGTCCCGTTGATGCCTTCGACGATACGGCGGAAATCACCCTTATGCTGACCAGCATCGGCGCGGGTCGCCAACTGGCCTGCCATGGCTGCACTGCTGAGCGCGCTGGCATCATCTACCAGCCGCTGGATATTGGCCCGTACCTGCTCGATATTGTCGTTGATTATTGCCTTTTTGCCTGGGAAGCGCTCCAGCGGTGCAGAAAGATCACCTTCGCCAAAAGCCTGTACACAAGCCATGGCCTTGCGTTGCACCTCAAGGTGGCCATCAACCATGGTGTTGATGCCTTCCGCCAGCGCCTGATAGGAGCCGCTAAAACGGGCTGCTTCGATGAAGACGTCGATGTCACCTTTGTCATGAGCACGGGACATGCGCTGCATTTCATTGACCAGCTGCATGATGTTTGCACGTACCTGCTCGATGTTATCGTTGATCACCGCCTTCTTGCCGGGGAAGCGCTCAAGAGAGGCGTCCAGATTGCCCTCGCCAAAGGCTTTTACGCATGCCATGGCTTTCTGCTGGACTTCGAGATGGCTGGACACCATGGTGTTTACGCCTTGCGCCATGGTGCGGTAGCTGCCCTCGAAGCGGTCAGCGGGAATGAAAACATCTATATCCCCTTTGTCGTGCTCCTTGGACATGTGATTCATCTCGTTGAGCAGATTGCGCAACGTACCTACCATGCGACTCATGGCTGCCATGAGGCTAGTTGTATCGCTTGCCTTGA
Organism: Pseudomonas sp. JZ134; assembly: GCF_051027695.1. Taxonomy (NCBI): domain Bacteria; kingdom Pseudomonadati; phylum Pseudomonadota; class Gammaproteobacteria; order Pseudomonadales; family Pseudomonadaceae; genus Pseudomonas; species Pseudomonas sp. JZ134. The sequence continues at coordinate 15,898 of NZ_CP069251.1, forward strand.
CTACAATGTCATCCGGCAGATCGCCCTTAGCCACGCGATTGGCTACGGCTACGACTTTTTGCAGGCTGCGGATGATGACGAAACCAATAAAGCCGATAGCAAGCAGAGTCACCAGGGCGATAACAATGGATGTAATTGTTGCATTGGTCTTGATGCTGGCTGCCAGCTGAGCACTTTGTTCACCCAGGCGCTGATTGAACTCACGATGAGCACCCAAGGCTTCGGCCAGCTTGGTGAAAACCGGACGGTTAGCCATCAGTACTTCCCTGGCTTGATCCAGTTGTCCCTGCTGGGAGAGCAGAAGCAATTTATCCTGAAGGGTGAACAGGGCACCGATGGTTTCACGGTCCTGCTCCAGCAGACGACGATCCTCATCGTTGGCTAGGAAATTTTCATAGTCTTTCAGAGCGTTTTGGACCTTGTTCTGCAGGTCATGGACTTCTTGAGCCAGCTGCCCTTTCTCAAGGGCATCGTTGCTCTGTAAGTGAAGGAACATAGCTCTTACAGACTTATTGGTAGGATCATTGACCGCTGCGATAGCCAATAAGCTCGGCACTGCGTTCTCGTTGCCGAAGTTTGCTGCCTCGAATACCCGGCTGATCTGGTACTGCGCAGCGCCGGCCAGGACCAGGATGCCTAGTAATGCAGAGACTACCAGCAGCACCATTTTTTTCGTTTCGTTCATGATAGCTGTCTCAATCAGGAATTGATGGTCATGGCGGCGCTGGAAGCGGCCTGCCTTTGTGTAATTGTGCCGATCATTCCCGGCACACTGAGGATCAACGCCACGGCACCACTACCCAATATGGTGAAGCCGCCCAAGGCGCGGTTGTTATCGAAAATCTTGCCGAGTGGCTTGATAACGGTCTGAAACTCACCCATGAGCTGGTCTACAACCAAGCCGGCACGATTACCTGCGTAGTTCACGACAACCACGTTTTCACGGCGTGGTGGTTCATCTTCAACGGCAAACAATTCACGTAGTCGGATGAAGGGCAGGGCATCGCCCCGTAAATCGATGTAATCGCTCGTACTTTGTCTGGCCGCAGAGGACTGGTCGCTGGTCAGCTCAATGCATTCCTCAACCATGTCCAGTGGAACCACATAGGTGGCTTTGCCAACGCCAATCAGGAAGCCATCAATAATGGCCAGTGTCAGGGGCAGGCGGATACTAATCGTAGTGCCTATGCCTTCAACGCTGTCCAGATCCACTGTGCCACGTAGAGCCGTGATATTTTTCTTTACCACGTCCATCCCAACGCCACGACCGGACAGGTTGCTGACTTGCTCGGCGGTAGAAAAGCCAGGCTCGAAAATCAGGTTGAAGATTTCCTTGTCGGTCAGGCTCTGGTTGTCGCTGACGAGTCCGCGCTCTATGGCTTTGCGTAGGATGCGATCTTTATTGAGACCACCACCGTCGTCCGATACCTCGATGACAATGCTGCTGGACTCGTGATACGCATTCAGGCGCACCGTACCCTGGGCAGGCTTGCCACGCTCGAGGCGAACAGGGGCCGGCTCAATACCATGATCCATGGAGTTGCGAATAAGGTGGGTCAGCGGATCGCCGATCTTCTCGACTACGGTCTTGTCCAGTTCGGTTTCACCACCGCTGATTTCCAGAACGATGTCCTTACCCAGCTCTTTGGACACATCACGCACGACGCGCTGGAAGCGGTTAAATGTCGTGCCGATTTGTACCATTCGCAGGGTCAAGGCTGAATCACGTACCTCTTCCACCAAGCGCGACAGTACGCCAGTAGACTCTACCAGTTGGGCAACGCCACTCTGCTGAGCGGCTAGTTGGGTACCGGCCCCTGCAATAATCAGCTCACCGATCAGGTTAATAAGCTGATCAAGCTTGTTGGCATCCACTCGAATCAGGTTACCTTCAGCTGTCCGGTTGTCCTTAACCTGCTTTTGCTTCTGCAGCGCAGCGGTCACGACTTGTGGTTGGACATTCTTCTCATTGATCAGTACCTGACCAATAGGCGCTGCTTCTGCTTCTGGCTCTGACTGTTTTTGAAGTGCTTTTTCCAGCTCCGATTGTGTCAGCGCACCGCAACGTACCAGCATTTCACCCAGGCGCAGATCTTCTTCCGGTAGCTCGTTGATCAACTGGATATAATCGGCCGTCTTGCTGTTCGGCGGAAAGATACGAATTTGACTGTCTTCACGGACAAATTCGAAGGCACCTTCAATCGTTTCCTTATCGGCATCCGTTGCAAAAGCCACTTCAAAACCCAGATAGCTGGTTTCCGGGTCCATTTCGTCAGCCGTAGGAACATGTTCAGTTAGCGTGACGATATGAGTGATCCGCCCGAAGGTATTGAGGTACCGTAAAAACGCTAAGGGATCCATGCCATTGCGTAACACATCGGGACCAAAGCGCAGTGACAAATGCCAATGCTCGCCAGGCTTGTCACTGATCTCACGGGCCACGGGCGCAGCGGCTTCCACAATCGAGGTCGGTACGGCATTGCCAGACAGATACTGGCTCAAGGTCTCGACCAGGGCTGTACCTTGCTTGTGCAGTGCCGGCTCCAATTCATCCAGCGAGCCGCCAGCTTCTACATGCGTAATAAGGGCGTTGAGCTGATCGCATACCTGCAGGAATAGGGCGGCCAACGCATCGTTGAAGGCAAGCTCGCCACTGCGAATGCGATCCAGAACGCTTTCTGCCACATGGGTAAAACTGACGATACCGTCCAGCCCGAACAGGCCTGCTGAACCCTTGATTGTATGGGCAGCACGGAAAATCGCATTGATCAGGTCTGGATCATGCGGGTTCTGCTCGATCTGCAACAGAGCATCTTCCATCTGCTGGAGAAGCTCTTGGCTTTCGGCAATAAAAATCTTTAACACGTCATCGATATTCACGGCGTGGCCTCAAGCGAGATGCGGCTGAATAAGAAGAGGGTCGCCAAAAAAGCTGACTAGCCCGCTTAGCTCAAGCAACTCCACAACCGCAGGGCTGTGATTGCACAGGCTAAGCGAGCAGCCACGCCTGGCTGCTTCCTGTTTTGCAAGGATGAGCAGCTGCAGGCCAGCCGAATCGAATTCATCTACTCCTGCCAGATCAAATTCGACAAGTGCGCTGGCCTTGAGCGGATCGAGCACCTTGGCCTTGCTCTCAGCTGCTGTATAAATAGTCAACGGGCCATCCAGGGCCACACGGTGATGCAGTTCAATAGCGGCTTCGGTCATGGTGACGATCTCGTAGCAGGGTTACGGCAGAATCAGTTTGGAGACAGCCGCCAGCATCTGAGCGGGCTGGAAGGGCTTGACCATCCAGGCTTTGGCGCCTGCGGCCTGACCGGCTGATTTCTTGTCGGCACCCGACTCGGTGGTCAGCATGATGACCGGCGTGAACTTGTAGGCTGGCAGCTTCTTGGCTGCTGTAACAAACGCAATGCCGTCCATGTTGGGCATGTTCACGTCGCTGATGATCAGGTGGATCTTGCGGCCGTCTAGCTTGCCCAATGCGTCCTTGCCATCACAGCCCTCGATCACGTCGTAGCCGGCGCCCTTGAGTGTCATGCCGACCACTTGGCGGATCGAAATGGAGTCATCAACGATAAGAACGGTTTTTTTCGTGCTCATAATGGTCTCGAACAGAAGTGTGGCTTAGAAGAAGGTGATATCGGACGAAGCGGCTGAGGCCGGCGTTTTGCCGTGATGGACAGCCAGCTGCTCCGCTGTGGTATAGGTCTTGGCCAGCTCATCAAGCCAGGCTTTAGTGTCGATCGGCTTCAACGCCTCGCCCTGCGCGGCCTGAGTACGCCGGTCAAGCAGGCGCTGTTCCAGCTTGTTCAAATCATTGCGGATATGGCTCAGCATCTGGCTGACGCGATCCTGGAATTGCAGGGCTACCAAGACGTCCGAGATTTCAGCGCCCACGGCTTCACTTTGCTCGCGCAAGGTGTTGCTCTGCTGCACTAGATGACTGGCGTTGGCATTGAACTGGGTGATGACGTTTTCGATGACGTTTCCTGAGTTCGCCAGGGTTTCAGCATCCTGACGGGCGTATTGCTCGGACGCCTCCAGGGTGCGGCGAATGGCGGCATTAACGGTCTCCACCGTTTCGCTGATCTTTTGTCCGGTGTTGCCTGACAGAGTCGACAAGCTGCGAACTTCATCGGCGACTACTGCAAATCCACGGCCTGCCTCGCCTGCACGTGCAGCTTCGATAGCCGCGTTCAAGGCCAACAGGTTCGTCTGCTTGGCAACATCGGCAACATCCTTGGCCATGGCCTGAAGCTGGCCGGTAAATTCATGCAGTTGCGTGATTTCACGCTGGAGCACTGCCTTGCTTGACAAGGCTTCACGCAGGCCGGTAATGATGCCGTTGAGTTCGTTCTGGCTGGAGGACAGGAGCGCAACAAGCGCCTGAGCACTGCCATCATGGGACCCTTCGACTGACATTTGAATACGGCCTGCCAGCTCAGCAAAGCGATGGGTCAGTTGGGTAACGGCTTCTTCCGTGTGACTACGCGCTGTTTCGATCTGCTGTGCCCACACCGGGAGCACTTCAATACAGATCCCGTCCACAGCACCTTCCTGGGCCTTTTTGCCGGTCATGCCGCGTGACTCGCTTTGCGAGGCAGAAAGTGCTTTCAGCACCTGCTGCTGGCGCGCCTGGCCCCATATACCTAAAAGCCCGGCTGCAATCAGTAGCGCAGCTGCCAGCACCCAGCTCAACGAGGAAGCGTTTCCTGACCAGACAATTCCGGCTCCGCCAGCTACGCCACACAGCGCAAGCGGAATCCAGACAGTACCTGTCGTTGAGGCGTGGTTGGAAGCTCCAGAAATGGAATGATCGAGAGAAACATCAGAGGAAGGCATCAAGCACCACCATTAAGTCGATTGCGCAGAGAACCGCATTGGAGGGGTTATCGTTTTCTATGCTTGAAACTTAATGGCGGTTATAGGATTTATTTACATGTCAATGATCAGATGATGCTTTAGTGCCATTACTGAGGTTGGATTTTTATAAATGTGATTGGTGTCACGTTGTTTTAGGCCTGCTCAGTCTTTTCTTCGGCCTCCGGGTCCCGACGCTTGAGCGCACTGGCCTCTTTTCCTATTTCCTCATACTTCTTGCGCAGCGCTTTAAGTTCACTGGCGTCGAGATTTTCCAGGTAGAGCAGGCGATCCTGAGCGCCTTGGGTAACGCGCAAGAGTTCGTCGAGCTTGATGTGCAGGGCAACGTTGTCACGGTTCTGTGTGTTCTGGATCAGAAACACCATGAGCAACGTAATGATGGTCATGGAGGTGTTGATGATCAGCTGCCACGTAGCGTTGTAATGAAAGATCGGGCCTGTAATAGCCCAGAGAATGATACCTGCGACAGCCAGCTGAAACGTGCGGGCTTGGCCTGCCCAATTTGAGAATTTTGCCGAGAGTTCATTGAATGTCATGGTGCACCCTCAAGGTATTACCTGCAGACGTAATGCTTAAGAGTTTGGTTTCTGGCCGCTGTATGCGGTGTGCTGCGATAGGGGGGTGAGGCGAGGCACGGCGTGTGCGCGCAGAACTAATGAGTGTCCCGGCTTTCAACCGTAACAACAGGCCAGGGACGTAAATATGTCAACGCTAGACGATAAGAACGAGTTTTCCAGCCGCCAGTATCCGATCCAAGAAGACCTTTGCGTACAGAAACGGATCTGGATGATCGAGCGTATAGGCTGGTACATGCTGTGCGCCATTGTCATCCTGACGTTGCTTGGTCTGTTTTCCAAGGGTCCACTAAGTCATACCGAAATCCAGAGTCCTGATGGCGAACTGATCATTGTCTACGAGCGCTTTGCACGTAATGGTGCATCCATGCCGGTCACCATCAAGGCCAAGGCTGGAGCAGATGGAAAAGCGACCATCCTGCTCGACGGCAGTTTGTTGGACTCATTCAGTGTCGACAGCCTGCAACCTGAGCCAGTCGAATCCCGCAGCTACGGTTCAGGGATGCGCCTTACCTACCTGGCTGATGATCGAGGCTGGGTCCAGACGCACCTGAGTCTTCGGGCACAGGGGGTTGGTCTGTCTCGCAGTGTCGTTTCAACGCTGACTTCAGGGCCCGCCCTGCAACTGACGCAATTCATTTATCCGTAAGGAGCAATCATGGACGCGGTATTACGCGCTGCGGCGGTTTATCTGGTGGTCTTTGTTATCTTCAAGATTGCCGGGCGGCGTACCCTGGCTGAAATCACAACGTTTGATTTTGTGCTACTTCTGATTATTGGCGAGGCGACCCAACAGGCGTTGCTGGGCGATGATTTTTCCGTAACCAACGCAGCGCTCATCATCGTGACCTTGGTAGTCATCGATATCGGGTTATCGCTGGTCAAGGAGCGGTCCCCCAAGCTTGCGCGGTTCATAGACGGGATGCCCATGATCATTGTGGAGAATGGACAGGTGCTCAAGGCGAGACTGAACAAGGTACGTCTGGCCGAGGAGGACCTTCTGGAGGCGGCCCGTACCACGCATGGGCTTGAGCGAATGGATCAGATCAAATATGCGATTCTGGAGAAAAATGGTGCCATCTCCATTATTCCGAAGGAGAAGTAACACAACAGGAATGAAGATGTTGGGTCTGGTCTCAAACTAATGGCATTTATTTCAAACTAATTCCTCGACACAGCGGTCGGAAGATAGGCAAGCCCTGCACAAGCAGGTCACCGTCTCGATTGATAGATGAGGAGTTTATATGAGCCTATTTGGCAATATCCTGTCCAAGCTTGGTATTGGTAAAGAAGCACACGCTGCCGAACCTACCGCGCAGCAGCCGGGCAGCACTGATGCAGCGGCAGGTACGCCCGCTGGCACGTCATCCTCGTCCACGGATACAGCTACCGGAGCCGCACCACAGGCTATCAGTCAGGTGGATGTGGCTGCCAAGCTCGACGGGCTGGCAGCCAACCATGCCGAAAAGCTCAACTGGAAAACGTCCATCGTCGATCTGCTCAAGCTGCTTGACCTGGACAGCAGCCTGTCTGCTCGTCAGGAGCTCGCCAAAGAACTGAACTGCCCAGCAGACAAACTGCAGGACTCCGCGCAGATGAACATGTGGCTGCACAAAGCTGTACTGCAAAAGCTGGCTGAGAACGGCGGCAACGTACCCGCAGATCTACTGGACTAAGCATCACTAGCGAAGCCTTACTGATGAGCGCAGGCAGGTAATGCTGTGATGCTGGGAGTAACCGAACCCAGAAGTATCTAGCCTGCGCTCACTACAGGTACGTAATTGCTCATGCCTGCCATTTACATCCTCCCCGGCCTAAAGGACGGGGATTCCCACAGATGGACGCTCATGCCCGAGCGCAAGAATGTTTCTAGCCGCGTTAATATCGCGATCGTGAGCGACACCGCACTCACAGCAGGTCCATTCTTTTATACGCAACCCATTGACGCCCTGCGGTCCTACTAAGGAGCCGCAAGCTGAACAGACGCGGGTGGTGTACGCTTCTCGCCAGAAGGAATTTTCCGTAGTGTCAGCGCGGACTTTGAATCTGAACTCATTGAGCTCAATGGCGGGCCTGACCATGTGCATTTGCTATGCACTATCCGTCGAAGGTAGCGCTCTCGCGACTCGTGAATAGCCTCAAGGGCGTCTCCAGCAGGCGACTGCGGCTGATGTACCCGGAACTCGTGGTGGCTGCGTATTTAAATAACGCCCTATGGAGCCCAAGCTATTTCGCGGGCAACGTGGGCGCGGCGTCGATATCGAACATACGCCAGTACATCGAGCAGCAGCACAGGTCGCATTAGGGCCGCTTCGCGTCCCGCGCTATGCTTCCCACACTAAAAGTACGGAGCATGTTGCGCTTTTTGGTCATTGTTTCACCATCGTTAGGCCAGTGTTCATGCAGGACGATGGTCATATCACGCAGTACTTGCCCATTACTTATCAAAGCCAGCGAGAGGTCTAGGGCGTCACCTAAAGCCAGAGCCAGATACTCTGCTGCTTGTCTGTATAAGGTAACGACCCACCTTATTATTGACCTTCAAGAATCTGTATGACCGTCTGTCTGCCACTAGGCTTAAAGGCTGCCGCCAAGCTCAGGTTTTTGAAGGGTTGGTCGATGCTTATGACAATGAACAGACCTGTGATTATGGAGCGAGCTATTTTTATTTCCCTTAGGCCTGCTCTCATAGTTTCTTGGTGAGCGCCTACTCACAAGCTGGCGCTTACCAGAGCAGTACGTTTCTATGGCCCTCTCGTTCCTTTAGGTACGGCTGACTTTGGCTCCGCTCAACCGGATTTGGTAGCAAGGTTAATGTAATGGCGTTCAGAAAGGCTCGGCTCAAGCTTGCTGCCGGCAGCGCTTCAATCATTATGATCCTAACCGCAGCAGTTGCCCCCCTTAGCCTGTTTTGGGTCAACGACACGCGCCAAGAGCGTAATGTTGTCCAGAAGCAAATAGAAAGTCTCCGTATTGTGCAGGAACTGGTGGTCGATGCAGAGACTGGCCAGCGTGGTTATGTCATTACCGGTAATGAGGTATTTTTACGGCCCTACTATGTTTCGCTATCCTCCCTGCCTAACGAACTCAAGAGGCTCAAGAGTGTTTACGCTGGCGACGTTCTGGATCAGACAGAAAAAGTAGATGTGCTTATTAAGCATGCTCAGCTGAAGCTCGAAGATCTGGCCAGAACCATCACCCTCAGGCATGAGCAGGGGTACGCTGCAGTAGAGGCCATTATTCGCACCGGTCACGGCAAGGATTTGATGGAAAACGTTCGTAACGTGGTAGGCGAACTCATATTTGGAGAGCAGCAGGAACTGGCAGCGCTTGATAATAAGCTTGGAGAGAAAAGTATAGCGGCAGTAGGCTTTTCTCTAGTCAGTACACTCCTGACCATGCTGCTTCTATCCTTTATGTTCAGGTCAATGCGTAACGCTATCCTTGCTCAAGAAAACTCAGCCAATGATTCTCAACTCATCAGCCGAAAGCTTGAGGAGAGCGTCAGAGAACTTAGCCAGCGTAACCTTGAAGTATCTCTCTTGGGAGAGATGTCTCGTACGCTTCAGACTGAGATGACGTTGCAAGAGGGACTGGCAATCAGCTCGCTGTATTGCTCAAAACTGCTGCCAGATACAGTAGGTGCGATCTTTCTCTACCGTAATTCAGCAGACATGTTGGAGCGAGGCGCCACATGGGGCAGCGAGGAGGTCGAGCCACGTATGATGGCTCCCCATGATTGCTGGGCTTTGCGCCGGGGACAAGTGCATTACTGCGAGGAAAATCATTCTGCATTGCACTGTAATCACTATATGGCAGAAGACCCGCGTAATCATTACTGCCTACCCTTAACCGCTTACGGTGAAGTGCTGGGCCTTTTGTATATCAGCAAGCCCATTAAGGACGGCGCCCTGGTTGATCAAGCGATGAATCTGGCTGAAGCCATCAGTGAGCAGACCGCGCTGGCACTGACCAATGCGAAGCTGAGACAAGTAATGCGTGACCAGTCCGTCAAGGATGCTCTGACCGGCCTCTACAACCGTCGCTTCATGGAGGAAAGTCTGGCTCGTGAACTGGCCCGTTCACAACGTAATGGATCACCTGTTAGCGTAATCATGCTTGATATCGACCATTTCAAGCAGGTAAACGATCTCCATGGGCATGCCGGAGGGGATGCAGCCCTGCGCATGACAGCCCAATTATTGAAAAAGTCCTTGCGTGCCTCTGATCTAGCCTGCCGGTATGGCGGTGAAGAACTGGTCATGATTTTGCCGGATTGTACAAAGGAAAATGCCGTGGCTCGCGCTCAGCAGGTATGTGAGGCGCTGCGCCAGCTCAATACTCTAGAAGGTGGCCACTCCATTTCCGTTACAGCCTCCTTTGGTGTAGCCACTGCGCCAGAAAACAGCACAGAGCCGGTAGAGCTAATCGGTATGGCTGATAGTGCGATGTATATGGCTAAAAGGGCTGGACGTGACCGTGTAATAGCAGCTCAGTAGGATTCTCGCCCTGCTCGCAATCCAGGCCTGTGCTGACTTATTCAAAGACCAATTATGTTTTTGAAACAAAGTACTCCTGGTCAATATTCGATATCAGCCATTCTTCTATATCTTGCATGCCTCTGGCTTCACGAAAGAGACTATCCATAAGGCCTGCGGCTGCACTACTTCCTGCGTCTAATGCCGCAAAACTCTAACCACTGATTAACAGGCGATAAAAGTAAATTCATATCGGCTTCAGTAGGCTCGCAGATTTTCAGCCGTATCGAATCGAGGGGGAGGAAAACGAGAAATTGCTCTAACGGCTGGGCAAGAGGGTGTTAGATAATATTGGGAATAGGATGGACTCTGTTTCGTCCCAGCTCCTTTGCTGTATACAGATTCATGTCAGCAAAGCCCAGCTCATAGGCTGGATTGTATTCAGAACTGTCTGGAATCACTACATGGTATCCGATACTGGCTGTGACGCGACCCAGGGGAGAGTCCATGTGCTCAATGTTTGCCGCCCTGATACCTTCCATGATGGCCGTCGCAATGCCATAAGTACCCGCTTCATCGGTATTAGGCAGCAGGATGACAAGCTCTTCACCACCATAGCGTGCGGCTAAGTCACCTGCGCGGCGAACATTCTGTTTGATGACCTGCGCTACAGCTTGAAGGCACAGATCTCCCATCTGATGGCCATAGCGGTCATTAAATCGTTTGAAATAATCTACGTCGAGCATGATAAGCCCGATCGGGTGAGCCTGACGGCGTCCTCGGTTCAGCTCAACCGGCAGCATGACATCGAAATGGCGTCGGTTGGCTAAACCGGTCAGGCCATCTTCCATTGCCAGCCTTTCAACAGCGTCATAGGCGGCTTTAAGTTCGAGTTGATTTTCCCGGTCCAGTCGCATGTAGCGCAGCACGACCATCGCCAGGGCAAATAAAACAGCGAGCATGACCATTAGCCCGCCGGTGTAAATCACCACCTCGGTCAGCCAGGGACCTAACACATCCTTTAAGGAAAATCCGACCTGAACCACCAGCGGATAACGCTCAAGCGCCTGATATCCCTGGATACGCTCTACGCCGTCTACAACCGACTTAATCCGGGCAACGCCAAAGCGACCCTGATGCAGGTACTTGCTGTAGACCTCTCCTTTGGAGAGATTAAGCCGTATGTTATTTTCTGAGTCGGGCAACCGTGAGATTACTTCACCGCTACGTAAGGCCTGGACAATGATATCCCCGGCGCCCAGCCGGAAGTCAGCATAGTAGGCGTTGAAATACTCGATATTGACGGTAATCAGCACAACGCCGGCAAAACTTTTGTCCGGGTTGTTGATTCGTCGCGAAACAGGGACTACAAGGTCGCCTGTCGATCGGCTACGCAGGGGCTTACCAATGTAGACCCCTCGATCCATGAAGGTCTTATGGTAGATGAAATATTCGCGGTCACTGTTATTGATGTTGGCGGGATAGTCATCCTTATCTGTCACGATCCATTTGCCATCCTTGTCATAAACGAAAATGCCGTGCACCTGGTTCATCTGAGCCACCTGGCGTTTGAAAAAGTGCTTTAAGCGCGCCACATTTTCATCCGATAGCCCTGCGCCAAAGTTATCCCACTCCAGCCTCTCGACTATGCCATAGCTGGTCAGATCCAGTTCCTCGTAAGTGTCCTGAGCGTGCTGCGCAATTGATTTCACCAGATTAGCCGCATTCACCTCAGCAGCATCTAAAGTAGCCTCATAGCTTCTAAAAAGCTGAAGTGACACAACGCTGGTAAGCCCCAGGGTAAAGCACAGGGCAAACACGATGAAGACGCGCCGAAGACGATTGGCCTGGTTCATGGAGATCATTTGTTGTGGGTACCAGTTACGCTTTTCCCTGCGGCGCAGCTTAAGGGGTGGTTCTTGTGTATCGACTACATGGGATATTCATTGACGGCTGTATTTGGCGCATGTGTTGCAGCACATGAGCGTACCGGGATATGGACCTCGGACTGCGAGCGTAATTTCAGAAACGACGCAGTCGGCCGTTAAGCTTAGGATCTGAAACCGGGTAACCCTATGCTTACTGGTAGTTATGACCCACTCCTAGTCTTAATCTCCATCCTTGTGGCAGTTCTGACCTCCTACACTGCGCTCCAGCTGGCCTCTGCTGTGTTTAATACATCCGGCACTGCTGCGCGGAAATGGCTTGGTTGTGGCTCAGTAGCCATGGGGGTTGGAATCTGGGCAATGCATTTCATTGGCATGCTGGCTTTCAGCCTGCCTATCGAGCTTAGCTACCAAGCCTCGGCCACTGTGCTTTCGTTAGGGCTGGCTATTTTGGCAGCGGCTGTAGCGCTGGGAATCGTCTGCCGTCCAGCACTGGCGACTCGGCATTTTTTCTGGGGTGGTCTGGTCATGGGCGCCGGGATTGCAGCGATGCATTACACCGGCATGGCTGCAATCAATATGCATCCAGCCATCAGCTACGACCCCATATGGCTAGGCGCCTCCCTGGTCATCGCAGTACTTGCCTCAATCTCGGCACTGTATGTAGCTTTTCATCTAAAGCGGCCTTTGGCGCATGTCTGGATGCTGCGTTCCGCCGCATCCATTTTTCTCGGCTTTGGCATAGCGGCAATGCATTACACCGGAATGGCAAGCGCACGTTTCCACATGGGAAGCTCTAGCGGGAATATAGATGGCAGTATCGATACCTACTGGCTAGGCGCACTCGTAACGCTGGCCAGCGTCTCGCTACTGGCTATGGCATTAGCTGCCGTAGTGCTCGAGCGGCATACGCGGCGCCAGAAGCTTGCAGACAGGCGGGCCGATATCAAACACTACCTTGCCACCCGGCAGGTTGCACAAGACCCCCTAGAAAGACTACCGCGTTGTCCTGAACCAAAAGAGTTACAGCCCCGGGATTGATCACGCTCATGACTGTCGTTTGATTGTTACCCTAAGCATCAGGGGTATCCTAATGGCTCGTGAAGACAGGATTGGATAGGGTCGTACTTGATGTAATGGAGCGGTAGTAGTATTGCTATCAGCCATAGGGTAACGCCAAAAAAAGCCGCCCCTACGGACGGCTTTTTGATTTATAGAGGCTGAAGTCGTTTATTTAGTTAGGCACGACTACCAGTGTTTTAGGATACCCAACCACCGCGCCGTTAACCGCCGCGCCCTCAAGATACACCGCCATCTTTGCACCGACCTGTGCGGAGCTGATCTTTCTGACCTGGCCATCAGCCAAGCGTACCGACGCCCCTACTTTAAAGGCCGCCTTGTTAGCATCATTGGCCGGAATCGAAAAACCAGGCTTCTTGCGATACACGCCGTTTAGCCAGTCCACGTTAGTGATGTTATTAATCTCACTCACCGTGCCTGCTGAGGCCGGTGTAGAGGCCACAGGAGTAGTCGATGCTGCAGGTGTTGTAGCAACAGCTTTCTTCGGACCAATCTCGGTGCAGCTGCTGCTGTCCATGTACTTCTTAAGGGTCGGCCACTGCGGACGCTCTACACCATTGATAGGCTCAACCGACATGAAATAATTGCCCCAACCCGGACCTGCCGCCCAGTAGGATGCCGGTACGCAATTCTCTTTCAGGTAGGCCAGCATATTGTCCATCAGGATGTTCCAGCGCGGGTTGTTATCCGGTACGCCGAACTCACCAATGTAGCCACGCTTACCATTTTTCTTCAGCCACTCTACGAACGGCTTGACCCGATTCACGCCATACATCACGTCCAGCTTGTTGACGTCTACGTCACCATAGCTGCCACCGGCGTTCTCATCGAAATACGAGTGCGCCGAGAAAATGATGTTGTTGGACGGATCCTTCAGGTTCAGCAAGGGATCATTCCACTCCGCCCAGCGCGTAGCGCTCGACCAGCCGTTACCTTCCACAATGATCGGGCGGGTCTTGTCTACGGCGCGCACACCGTTGATACCGTATTGTGCGGCGGTCGCCCAGTAGGCCAGGGCCCCGTTGGGCTCATTCATGATGTCGTAGGCGTACAGGGCGGGTTGATTACTCCACTGCTGGGCAATCTTGGTCATGATCTCCTGGTAGCGCGCATACGGAACGCCACTGGTACCAATCACCTGGCCGCGATAGCGTGCATAGTTATGCAGGTCCAGAATAATCTTGATGTTGTGCTTTTGCGCATAACCAAAGGTGCGGTCTATCAGGGCTACATAGGTAGGATCTAGAGGACCGCCCAGCTTGGGTTGCAGGCGCTCCCAGATAATGGGGAAGCGGAAGGTCTTGATACCCCTGGCGCTCCACTGCTGGAAGTAGGATTCCACCGGGAAGATGTAGTTGGTGCCGTTGATACCTGGCAGCACCTGAGGCGCGAATCCTGCACCGGACAGGTTCAGACTGACCAGATCGACCGGTTCGGCTTGGGCCGCTGCACTGCCAAAAGCCAGGGCAGCGATGAAGGGAAGACTTTTTAAAAGACGCTTGGAGAAACGAACGGACATACTGATATTCACCATACTGCAAGTAGTCAGGTAAAGGCGTCTTCTATCCGTATCCGTGAGGCCAGAACTTGAAAAATAAGTGTTTCAGTCGTGTGGGTTACGACTGAAGCGCTTCCGGGCATGCAGTACCTAATACAACTAGTGTGCCAAGACATGCTCAAGTGAGGCGTCGCAAACTCATTATTTTTTGGGTTCGCTAAGTATTTGCCTGCTAAAGAGTTTTCAATATCTATCGGCTAGCTATTCTTTGTGGCAGCGTGGCGCACCAAAGAAAAAGAGCTGGCTGGCTGGTCAGTCAAATAATTGAGGCCATATATTTGACATTTTCCTCGCCGGCCTATACCTGACGCCTGAAAACCGTCTTATGAATTGATCAGTAACTCCTGCCGGTTAGCAGTGGTCCAACCTGCAGACAAGAGGTTTTTTGCTCCCTTAGAGATCTGCTCATGGCAGATCCGCTTACGCCAGATATTGGTGTTGAATAGATCATCTTGATGTCACTGTCGCGTCAGAGAACCATGTGATGAATAAATCCTTAATGGGTTATCTGGTTAAGCTCCTGTCTGTTCCAGAGCACCACCCAGGGTTACTAAAGGCCCAATACGTTGCGTTAGCCCGGCAGTTACCACTCATGTATTTCGTACTGTTGGTCAACTCTTGGGTCTTGGCTATCACTCACGTTGCGGCTGCGCCCTACTGGCTGACTCTTCTTGTGCCGACACTTCTGACAGTTATATGTGGAATACGGGCCATAAACTGGTGGCGCGTCAAAGCCATCCCCCCAACTGAAGCTATCGTAGCGACGCTCAGGCGAACGAACCGGCTAGCACCTTTGATCGCTGGAGGGTTCACGCTCTGGTCGTTGGCTTTGTATCCCTATGGTGATGCCTACAGCCAGGCACATGTTGCCTTCTTCATGGGTATTACCGTAATTGTCTGTATCTTTTGTCTGATGCATCTGCGCTCCTCAGCGCTCATCGTGACGGCAGTGGTGGATCTTGCTTTCATCATTTTTTTTGCAGCGACCGGTAATCCTACCTTTATTGCCACCTCCATAAACATTCTGCTCGTATCTATAGCCATGTTGGTGGTGCTGCAAAACCATTACCGGGATTTCACCAACCTGATTGATGTTCAGGAAAAGACTGAAGAGCTAAGTAATGAAAATCTGCGCTTGGCCAATAAGGATAGTCTGACCGGACTACCCAATCGCCGTCAGTTTTTCAACACGCTTGAGAGTGCGTTAGCCGAGGCAACCCGTAAGCGGAGATTCCTTGCAGTAGGCATTATCGATCTTGATGGGTTTAAGCCGGTTAATGATCTGTATGGCCACAGTATAGGCGACAGGCTTCTGGCGATGGTTGCACAACGGCTTCAAGGCTTAGCCAGCGAGACGGTACATATTGCGCGTTTGGGAGGGGATGAGTTTGCGGCAGTGATTAATGATCCGCTAAGCGATGAGGAGTTAAACACGTTTGGTCAGAGGGTCTGTCAGGCATTACGCGCCGAGTTCATGCTGGCCGATGTGTCTATCCAGATAGGGGCAACGGTTGGTATCGCCACCTTTCCACGAATGGCTGGTAGCGCAATTCAGTTATACGAGTTTGCAGACTATGCGCTGTATCAAGGCAAGCGCCATAGCCCTGGCACGGTATGCCTCTTTTCAGAGAGCCACTATGAAGAGCTGCACTCTGCAGTTGAGGTGGAGCAGGCGTTACGGAGAGCTAATTTCGACCTTGAAATATACGTGCTGTTTCAGCCGATTATCGACTGGTCCACTCGCACGACCGTAGCCTTTGAAGCATTGGCCAGATGGCAAAGTCCAGAACTCGGTTTTGTGCCGCCCAACCGGTTCATTCCAGTTGCTGAGCGCACTGGCTTGATCAACCGTTTGACCCTGGCGCTGTTAAACCAGGCATTGCATAAGGCATGTTCATGGCCTGGTGAGATACGCTTGTCATTCAACCTATCAGCCCATGACTGTGGAACCTGTGAGAGTGTCCAACGCATCATAGATGTAATTAGGGGAAGCGGTTTTAATCCATCCAGACTTGATCTGGAAATTACTGAAACGGCAATCGTGCAGGATGTCGTTCAAATGAAGCAGGCCATTGAGCAGTTTCGCAGATTGGGTTGCGGGATCTCTATGGATGACTTCGGTACAGGCTATTCGAGCCTGAGCCAGCTTCATGCGCTTCCATTTACGAAGCTGAAGATTGATCGTAGCTTTGTGACCAATATCCAGGACAATCCTGCGGGTTACAAAATAGTGAAATCTCTGATTGGCCTAAGCCAGGATATGCAGCTGGATTGCATTATCGAAGGTGTCGAGACACAAGAGGAGATGGCGGTGCTTGCCGATCTAGGAGGAACCCTGGTGCAGGGCTATCTATTCAGCCGCCCAATTTCTTTTGAAGACTCATTAGAGTGGTTGAAAAAAGAGAAAGCCTAAAAGCAGACTCAGCCGTAAGGGATGATCCTTTGAGGTTAGGGCAAGGCGCGACAATTTCATTAAATACAAACCCACCCAAGGCAGCGCTGGCTAATACGGGCTACTGAGATAAATAAAGGAATCTGAGTTTTGTCAGCAGTACATTGGTTTGTCTGACTACAGTCAACTAACTGCACCAGGACAAGCCCCGGCTCCAGTTAGTGAGGTAATCGAGAGTAGTTTTGCCGCGACTTAACAACCTCATCTCCAAGCGGGCTGCTTACCTTGCAGATAATCGCTTCATGCGCAGCAGCATGAGCATAGATGCAGGCTAGGCTGCGAGCAGAGCTCCTTGGTGCTGAAGCAGCGTAAGCAGGTTTGAGGTGACCGAGTTGGTGACAAGTGTTGGTCAGCACAAACACATCTACGAAGTTCTTGACCTCGCACGTTGCAGCGGGGTTATCTGGAAGATACGGCTGAATGGTTTACCTGGCTTCGCCAGGAGATTTAACTTCTCGGTGCATACACTTCAGCTCCAGCTCTTTTCCCGGTCTGGGCCTTTTGGCTCGCGCCGCTCAGCGCAGGTTGTACTATTTTGGTTTCAGCACCTCTTTCCCTTCGAAGCAGCCACTGACAGTTATGATGGTGTCAGTAAGTAAAAGAGTCCCTACTACTTTGTTCGTGATCAATCTATTAACAGCCCTTTAATAGGGTGATTCTATGTCTGCAGAACAGTAAGCCTGAAGGAAATATAAAAACGAACCTGTGCCACATCCATGAAGGCTGGCTAATAAGTGGTGACATAAGAGCTCGTGCTTGCAGCTAAGGGCCAAGCCAAGAGAAATCCGTCCAGACGTGTCTGCATGGGTAGGGATGGTTTTTGCGGCTGCTAGTATTGTGGTGGCTGTGACCCAGGCTATGGACCTGCTAATAATAGCGGCACTGGTTGAAGCGTGCTTTATAAAGCCAGTGGCGTGGTGTCCATGCTGTGGCCTCGATTAGGAATAGCCGTTCTCCCCGTCCTTTACAGGGCAAGGAGGACGGCAATTTACCGTCAATAGTCAATCCATGCGCCGCCCTGATCTGCAGACTGTACGCAGCGCTCAACCCAACGCACTCCCTCGACGCCAGCATGGATGTCTGGGTAACGAAGCGTTTTTAATAGCGTGCTATCGTTACGGTCCGTCGCGTCCATGGCCAGGGCGAAGCGGTAGTAGAGATTGGCCCACGCCTCGAAAAGCCCCTCGGGGTGGCCTGCGCCGATGCGGTCGTCGATCAGGGCGTTGGCGTGGAGGTAGGTCATGCCGCGCTCTAAAACTTGGGCTGGTTGACCCTGGATTTCGAATGAAAGTTGGTTAGGACGTTCATCCCACCATTCAAGACTGGCCCTGGAGCCGATCACGCGGACCTTCTGACCATGCATGGAACCTGCGTTTACAGCACTGGACCAGACCATGCCCATGGCACCACTGTCATATTCCATGAGGGTATAGGCATTGTCCTCCAGCGGGGCACGGCTCTTGACAAAGCTCTGGCGCGAGCACATCAAGCGCTTGATCTTCAGGTCAGGCAACATAACTTCTGAAATATACAGCGGATGTGTACCTATATCGCCTAGCACGTAGCTAGGGCCCGCTATGCGGGGGTCCATACGCCATAGGGCGGCCCCGTTTTGTAACTCTACGGAGTCACTATGAAAGCCATGGGCAAATTGCATGTGTACCATCCGAATTTCGCCCAGTTCGCCTTGGGCAATCATTTGGCGGGCCTGCTCGATCAGTTGATGGCCGGCGTAACCATAGGTCACGCCTACGATTCTGTTTTTCGCCAAAGCTACTTCACGCAATGTTTCAGCTTCCGCCACTGTAAAGCACAGGGGCTTTTCACAGATTACATGCAAGCCTGCCTCCAGCGCCGCCTTGGTAATGGCGTAATGCGTGACATTGGGTGTGGCGATGGATACCGCCTGAATACCATCCGGTCGCTGGGCCTCCTGTTCAAACAGACTGAGGTAGTCTGGGTAACAGCGTTCAGGATCGACACCTAGTGTTATGCCAAATTCGAGGCCACGTTCAGGATTGATATCGAAAGCTCCAGCTACCAAGGCAAAGTTCTGATCACGCAAGGCGGCCGAACGATGAATATAGCCGATCTGGCTATCACGACCGCCTCCTACCATGGCCCAGCGGATGGGGTGGGGGATACGCTTGCTGCCATTAATCATTGTTATTGTCCTTTAGCAGAGTGGGTTAGAAACCGATCGTAGAGAGATAGCTGCGGCTGGCCGCAACATCGTGCAGGGTGCCCTTGGCGTTGCGTGGATCGCGCTCCTGTTCGACGGTGATGTAGCCCTGATAACCCAATGTTTGAATGAGTTCGTGTAGGGCGGGGTAGTTGATGACGCCGCGTCCAACTGGGCACATGACGCCTTTGGCACAAGCATCAAAGAAGCTAATGCGTTCATCCATGACCTGATCGAATATCGCCTGGTCGATATCTTTGAAATGCAGGTAGTCAAGGCGACTTCCGTACTGGCTGAGCGTCGCTACCGGGTCCATGCCGGCGTAATACAAATGGCCTGTATCCAGGCACAAACCCGCAACATCGTCGGGAATATCTTCCACCAGCTGCGCCAACTCATCGGCGAACTCGATATAGCCACCGGCGTGCGGGTGAATCACCGTTCGCACGCCATATTCCTTCCAGCTGAGGTCGGCTATGGTATGGATGTGACTCATCATGTGCTGCCAGTCCTGCTGGGGAAGACGCGGAGCCCGGTCAGAATGGCCGGCGTTATAGTCGCGTTCTTCATGTCCCCAGTCGATTACAACCAGATAGGGCATACGGAAACGTTGGCCGGGCTCCTGCTCGATAACGGGTAGGTGCGTAAGTAAGGAGCAAATAGTGTGCGTCTGCTCTAGAAGATTTGACAGGTTTCGAGGGTCGACAAGGTTATCGAAGATAGTTCCGGCAACCACATGCAGATCATGTGCGGTCAGAACATCACCGACTGTGTGAACGTCTAGCGGAAGATATCCATAAGGACCTAGTTCAATCCCACGGTAACCGGCCTGCGAGGCTTCGTGCAGTACATGCTGCCAAGGGGGAAGAAAAGGATTGTTGACGTCATCAACACCCCAACAGCAAGGGGCAGTGGATATTTTTATGGCCATGTTGCGCTCCGAGGCTTGTTGTTATGACGGGGCTGTAGCACGTGATCGAAAGGCTAGAAGGCTTAGAAAAGTAAAGCTAGAGAAGGGATGGCGTTATCTGTCAAAACCTTTCAAACAGGTAGAACAGACTTTCATTTCCTGTCAAAAGCGCACGCATGCCATTTAGGAAGACGTTGAAGTTTTTCTGGTGGACTTAACTATCGAAAAGAGAACGCATAAGTCTTAAGACAGCTATGCTACAAACAGCCTGTAAGCCAATCCATTTGTAATGGAGTAGCCTGCAGCGCAGGGCCTCTTTGCTAGTAGTAGGTGCTATAGTCGCGACGGAACCTATCAAAACCTGTCAAACAAGCGGCTTAGGTAATCCACGCATGTCAGAGCCTTCTAGTGTCTCGTCGCGTCGCCCTACTATGGAAGATGTAGCCCGTCTGGCAGGGGTCAGCCTGTCAACAGTGGACCGGGTCATCAATCTGAGAGCCAGAGTGCGTGCAGACACAGCGCGGCGTATCGCTGATGCCGCATCTCAACTGGGTTTTCATGCACGGGGCATTATCGAACAGCATCTGGCAGGGCAGCGGCCCATCGTGCGGCTGGGCTTTCTGCTTATGACGCAGGGCGTGGCGTTTTACCAAGGGTTAGCCGAAGCGCTGGCCGAGGCAGCCGCCACTACGCTCAAGGCACAGGTAAGGGTTGTGATTACCTATCTGGATGACTTCGAACCTTCTACCACGGCGCAGCGGATTCTAGCGTTGCGTGGTCAGGTAGATGCACTAGGTGTCGTTGCAGCTGATCACCGTGAGGTATGCGAAGCGGTGGCCTCCTTGCGCGCAGAGGGTATGCCTGTAATCGCTCTAGTGTCTGATTTGGCAGCCTCTGCGGGTGCAGGTTATGTAGGGTTGGATAGCCGCCGGGCGGGACGTACAGCCGGCTGGTTCATTACCCAGCTGGCTCGCCAGCCAGGGGCGGTAGCGCTATTGATCGGCACTCAGCGCTTCCAGTGTCAGGAGCTGTGTGAAATGAGCTTTCGAAGTTATTTGAGCGAGCGGGCCGGGGAGTGGGAACTTCTGGTGCCCAGGCTTACGCTGGAAGATGAAATGTTCGCTTATGAGAACACCTTGGATTTATTAAGAGGCCAGCCTGATCTGGCAGGGCTGTACGTGGCGGGAGGAGGGATAGAAGGGGTACTGCGTGCGCTCAGGGAGGTACGCGAGCGGCAAGGACACTTACCCGTAGTGGTCTGTCATGATCTGACGCCTCTTACCCAGGCTGCCTTGAAGGATGGTCTCGTCCAGGCGGTATTGTCGCATCCGCTCGGCGTCATGGCGCAGGATGCTGTGCATGAATTGGTAAGGGCGGCTCTTGCTGCACCGGGGCAACTGCCAATGAGGCGAAATGCGCTTGCGCCGTATATCAGTACACCCGAAAGTGTGTAATCACTCCTTAGGTTAATAACTTCGTGGAGGGCCGAACGTCCTGTGAGAGGACAGCCACATACAGGATGAGCATCAGTCGCGTAACTACATACGCTCGGGAGCTGGTTCATGAAACGGCTTGATCTCCACACCACAGATATAATACTGTAAATGTATACAGTATTGGGCTATGCGTATGGCTAAAAAAACCACGTCCTCTCCACCTACCCCTAAACCCTATGACTTACTTGCTATGCGTCTTCAGCGGGTTATCAACAGTCCAGCCGCACAGCGCGCAAAAACAGCCCTGCTTGAGCGGCTCGAAAGCGATCCGGATGAGGTGTGGGAGCAGATCATGGCGGAGCTTGAGGAAACCGACAACGTAACCTTGGCTTTTCGTGATGATGGGAACGTCCAGATTTTTTGGACCGTTCCGCAGGAGGGCTGATCTGAAGCCCTCTCGGTTTCTCTGCGGCTCGATTCAAAGTGATCACCTATGTATAAACATCACCTAGCTGCGCACCGTCCATGATTGATCCAGCCGTGTGGTGTAGTTCTGGCTTATCAGCTAGTGCCGCATGGCTCAGCCGGGATCAGCCGTAACTCGCTCCGAGCCGGTCGGCACCTGCTGACTGCTCGGGCTGGAATAGCCCCATGGAATATTCGTCACGTTGCTTAAGGCTTGTCAGGAGGATTTCAAACTTGGCGTAAGCATAGCCCATCCTGATAGATGTGCTTCAGTCCGTGCAGGGCGTACTGGATCAGCACGCGCGTGTCATCGATGGAGTAGGGCAGTTTCAAAATGGCCCCTTTCGAGTAACGGTGCTCTGGCGGGCCGTGCATGCCGGTCTGCTTAGGATCTGGCAAAGTAACTGTTGCGCCCTGAGCCTTCCCGCAGCCCAAGCTGTGCAGCTGGCCAATGACACGGCCAGGGCGGAACAGTTCTACTGGCGCTGGTCGAACGCGCAGCTAATATCTCTCATCATTCAAGTTGTAAGCAGGCTCGCTCAATGCAGCCAACGCCGGACTATTGGTTAGTAGACTAATGTCTTGTATGAGCTTGTGCATTATAATTTCACGCTGGAGACAGTTAGCCAGATCCCGTAAGCGCATCATTTGGTCGTGTTTTAATGTTCTGGCATGAGTATCAATAATGCAGAGCGTGCCGATAGGTAGATAACCTGGCATATACAAGGGACAACCTGCATAAAACCGAATGTAGGGGTCTCCAGTGACCAAGGGATTATCGGCGAAACGCAAGTCGGCTTTGGTATCAGGGATATAAAGAACTGACTTTTCTAAAATTGCGTGGCCACAAAATGAAATTTCGCGAGACGTTTCACTGACTCCAAGTCCAGCGCACCCTAAGAACCACTGCCGATTTACATCTACCAGCGACACCGCTGCGATAGGTACATCGCACAAGGCCTTGGCAAGCCGAACAAACCGCTCAAAACGTTCATCCTTTTGACTATCGAGCAGGCCAAGTGAATGAAGCGCCTCTAGGCGTTCCTTTTCAGCTGGGTGAAGTTGAGGAGTTTTCATAATTTTTATATCCGAGGGCTTGCCTGTTGTGTCTAAGGATTTGGGTCGTAAAAGTGGCATAGCAGTCTGACCTTACGAAGCCAGTTAGATACAGCCAAGAAAGGCGCAACTAACCAAGGTACTGATTTAACGAAAATGGATAAGCTCGATGTAATCAATATAAAGTGTGATAGATATCACATTATTACAGGCGTGCTTTAAATCTACCCCTGGCTTCTCAAAGGTAAAAAACGACTGATGAATAGCTGTTTGACGCTGTCACCGCTGTTATCCAAGTATTTGGAGCCAGTGAACGGGTCGAATTCAGGCGTGAGCAAACTGTGTGGCTTGTAGGCTCTGTCTGAAAAAGATTTTCTCAAGCAATCCGTAAGCAAGCCAGAGAAATCATGGCCTAGAAGCTGCTGGAGAGCTTCTCGAAACGGGTGACTGTTCGACAATGCTTCTTAAGCCCGTTAAAGAGCTGCTCGATAGCATTACGCTTACGATAGGCGGGTTGGTCAAAGAGTCTGGGCAGGCCTGTCCTGGGCGGCGATGCAGCTGACGTAGGGGGAGGATGGGTCAGCTCTGGAGGCTTTCATCAAGGCTCCCGGGCGCGTCAGCCAGATTTTCTGAGTCCTTATCTGCGTCACGTCCTGAATACCATTGGCTTATTCGATGTGCACTTTATTATCTCGAGGGGCTGGCATCGGGTGCTGACACTGCACGTGAAGCCTTGACCAGCGCACGCCAGCAGCTAGCTTGGGAGCCTTTGTTTCACACGTTAGCGTCATCGCCAACTGAAAATTAACTCGATCTATAGTTCATGGCAGGAGAGTTTCATGAGCCAGATGCGTCTTCCTTTCGCTACCTTATCGCCAGCCGCCTATGAAGGTTTACTGACTACCAATAATGCCCTGGTCAAGGGTTCACTTGGCATTTCGCTGGTGGAGCTAGTCTATTTACGTGTTTCACAGATTAACGGCTGCGCCTATTGCCTAGGTAAACATGCCAAAGCGCTACGTGAAGCAGGCATGGCTCAGACCAAGCTTGATTGCCTGGCCGGGTGGCGTATCAGCGAGCACTTTGATGCGCGGGAAAAGGCTGGGCGGAGATCCTTACCCATGTCTCCAGCCAGGGCGCGCCCGATGCTGTATACCAGCCGCTAAAAGAACATTTTAGCGATGCGCAAATTTCCGATCTAACCTTTGCCATTTCGCTGATGAATGCGTTCAACCGACTGGCGGTAGGGATGCAGCTCTAGCAGAAGCACTTGATAATGTGTTCGGCTTAACTATGCAATATTTCGGCGAACGGTGTTTAAGGCAAAACAAGCAGGACGGTGACTGAAAGCAGAGCCGTTTGCTTGCGTGTCGCGTCGGCCATCTGATGGCCGACGCTGCTGGAGATCAGTCCAGATCCGACGCGTCGTGCCGCTCGGGTACTTGGTCGGTCTCTTCACCCCATGTGCGGTTGACCTTACGTCCGCGAATCACGGCGGGGCGTTTGGCAATGTCAGCTGCCCAGCGCTGTACATGAGTGTAGTCCTGCACCGAGAGAAACTCGGCGGCATTGTATAGACCACCCTGTACAAGAACGCCGTACCAGGGCCAAATGGCCATGTCGGCAATGGTGTACTCATCGCCTGCAATATAACGACGTTCGGCCAGCTGCCGATCCAGCACGTCGAGCTGGCGCTTGGTTTCCATGGCGTAACGGTTGATGGGGTATTCGAGCTTTTCTGGGGCATAGGCATAAAAATGCCCAAAGCCGCCGCCTACGAAAGGGGCCGAACCCATTTGCCAGAACAGCCAGTTTAGGGTTTCGGTGCGTGCCAGTGTGTCGGTTGGTAGAAAGGCACCGAACTTTTCGGCCAGATA
The DNA here is from genome assembly GCF_051027695.1 of Pseudomonas sp. JZ134. Classification (NCBI taxonomy): domain Bacteria; kingdom Pseudomonadati; phylum Pseudomonadota; class Gammaproteobacteria; order Pseudomonadales; family Pseudomonadaceae; genus Pseudomonas; species Pseudomonas sp. JZ134. The sequence continues at coordinate 40,737 of NZ_CP069251.1, forward strand.
GACAAGAATGGAGCCCGATTCGAATACTCGAACAAGCGCGTCACCGCCGTGATCGGCGAGAGCAGGGATTTTTGAATTAGGGTTGATCTCGACAAAGCCGCTGGAGAACTGGTCGCCCTCGCCAATCTTGATCAGCCAGGCATCGTATTCGGCGCCGGTATGGCCCAAGGCAAGCAATTCCTCCAGCATGATGGTGACTTTTACGCCGTTTGGCGTAGCCAGCGAATACAACTGCAGGGGGTGCTTACCAACCGGAAGAGCCTTTTCATGTGTTGGCCCGGCTACAGGGCGATTGATATTGGCAAAAGTACCACCTGAGGCAGTGGTAGGTTTCCAGATCTTGGGTGGGACGTAAGTGGTATCACTCATAACAGTTTCCTTGGCCGGAGCTAATAAAGTGCGATGGTCAAATGTGATGATGGGACCGCCTGACCAGCAGTACGTTTCCAGTTGCATCAGGCTATAGGCTAGCGAAAGAGCAGAGACACTCGGCATGGCTGGAAATCAACGCTCTGACTGAGGGACAGCCGCGGGTATGACTGCATTAGACTGACTCAACCGCTTTGAAGCGTTTCAACCGAGTATGACAGAACAGTAGCTTTATGATGAAACCGTATCTGCTCTTTCATGATGCAGTAAGCGAGCATAAATCAACGAAGATCAAGATACCTGCCCATCGGTACTGGATACAACGAATAGACTCGGTATTCGCTTAGGATCATGTATATCGATGTTTAAGGGCATATCTTTTAAGAGCGTATATTCAATCGGTATAAAATATATAAAGACTACTGCTTAATATATTCTTGATTTAATGGAATGGCGGCTTTAGTCAACTATTTATACAGGTATGCCATTGTAATGATTAAACTTGGTTGTGCTATAGCGAGACTTGGAGCTACTTTGAATAGGTAAGGTGACTAGACTATAAAAGTCTCACCGTAATCTACTGAAATTGACCAGTTGAGCGTCAGGTTGACAGAGAATTATAGTCGCCTACGCTCCATAGATACCGTCTGAAACGGCACTCCTGAGGCATTTGTACAAGGATAGGGGATGAGATCTTTTATACGGCGACTAGCGGTAACGCTGGGCATACTCGTTACGCTTGTAGGTTCACCATTGATTCAAGCGGACCCATCTAGTAAAAGTCCTAAACGGGGCATTGCATATGATCTAACCTCTGGAAAGGATATGAGTGCGTTATCCTCGGGCATAAGTTGGTGGTACAACTGGAGCCCCCGTCCTAGTGATGCCGTAAGTGCTTATAACTATGCGGACGTATATAAAATGGATTTCATTCCCATGGTATGGAATGGAAACTTTAATGATGGAGAGTTGCAGATGTATCTGACAGCTCATCCCACTATACGTTATCTGCTTGTGATCAACGAACCCAATCTAATGGATCAAGCTAATTTGACGCCCCAGGCAGCGGCCGCCCTGTGGCCTCGCCTCGAGGCCATCTCCCGCAACACGGGCGTCAAGCTGGTGGGTCCGGCAATGAATTGGGGCACCCTTTCAGGCTATTCAGACCCGGTTGCGTGGCTCGACGCCTTTTTTGCTGCGTACAGTTCGGCCCACGCGGGTCGAGATCCGCAAATCGATTATCTGGCATTTCATTGGTACGACTATGGGCTGTCTGGAATGCTTGATCGCCTTGCCCGCTATGGTCGGCCGTTCTGGGTTACTGAATTTGCGAATTGGCATTCCTTGCCTGACGGAGCGCAGATCGACTCCGTAGAAAAACAGAAGCAGCAGATGACCGAAATGGTCGCGCTGTTAGAATCCCGTTCTGATGTATTTCGTTATGCCTGGTTTTCCGGTCGAGTCGATAATGATGTGCATCACTCGAGTCTCCTGGCCAATGACGGCACGCTGACGGAGCTGGGCCGACACTATATATCGCTTCCATTCAATCAGGGTGCCCAGTAAATATCGTCTTTATGGCCGTTATAACAACGTGTGGACAGGCCGCTTCGACGTTTGTTCGTCCGGTAAGCAGCTAGCTTAGTAAGAGAGCTGTTGCGGTTTATTCTGAGCAGCTCCTTCAGCAGGTGCCAGATTGAATGAGGTGACTGACGCAGGGGCCGGACTTGAGAGATAACTATCTTTCAACGTAATAGAAGGTATCTCGGCAAACAATTTTTTGAGTGTCAGGTTGCCTCCTACCATAGTGCTCATATCCACCTGAGCACTCAGCCATGACTCTCTCATCTCTCTTTCATAACGCCAGCATGGGCGCCTTGCTGTCCGGACTGATCCTGTTGTCAGGCTGTACCACTTCCCAGACGGCTTATCTGCAGGACGGAACAGCTGGATACGCCGTGGAGTGCAACGGTTTGTTAGGCCATTGGTCGTCCTGCCATTCAGAAGCGGCGCTACTGTGTGGAGATGAGAGTTATCGTGTGATCAGCCGCAACCGTCTGGATGGCATCACAGAAGAAGAGGCGGAAACCCTTTCCTCCCGCGAAGCGTATCGTGAGCGCAGCATGCTCGTTCAATGTAATGGTCATCAGATCTCCTGGCGTGTAGGCCTGCTGCCACACAGATCATCCCTAAAGCGCTCCTCTTGAGACCTGACGGCTATTCAAAGCGGCTTTGTAGAGGAAACGGTTCGCCTGCATCGTGCGAAGAGAACCTAGAGAGATGGGTCTAGCACTACTGAACGGTGCGCTATCAGTACCTGCAAACGTCAGGCGTTCATCAGTTCGTTTACCCGGGCAGCAAGCATGTCGATTGCAAAAGGTTTGGTCAGTATCTGCATGCCAGGATCAAGGTGACCGTTACCAATAGCTGCGTTTTCGGCGTATCCCGTGATAAACAGGGTTTTCAGCGTGGGACGAACTTCTCGCCCTGCATCGGTAATTGCTGACACAGATAGGGGAGTATTAATTGAATGAATATGAGCATGGCCGTTTTGCTTATGGTCATGCTCAGTGGTAGTGACTTGAGCGTCCGCTTGGACGAATAGCTTATTGAATAACGCGTGCACTATTGTCAGTTCCTGTCTGGGTCAGCGTCGTGTTACTGCCCGCAAAGTGCCGTAACTGTTCCACGTGGGCATCATTAAATGTCCCGGTTTGAGACACGACTGTGTGGCTGGCACCTTCGTACGAGGCCTGGTTTATGAAGGCAGTATTGAAATCGCCCTCTTGGTCCAGCCTTATCGAGCCGTTATATTGCCCGCTTTGCTGGATATCGGCAGCATTACCATTGCCAATCATAGTGCCGGTAATGGTCTCAGATATGGTGGCTTGATCAACATGAACGGTATTGGCATTGCCAATCACATCGTAGTCGATACTGCTTTGTTCGGCACCTTGCTCGATAGTGACGTTGTTGTCATCGCCTTGAGTATCGCTACGTATTGTGGACCCGTATCCATAAATATATTTAGCTGAAGGTATGAGGAGCTGGTTATTAGCGCCTACTTGTGATGCAGTTAAACGATTGTCAGAGCGGATGTTTTGGATATTGGCCCGGTTGTTATCGCCACTCTGAAGCAGGTCGACCTGACTATAGTAGAACTGCTGTGCCACGATTACGGCTTGATTGCCGTCGCCTTGTAATTGCCGAAGAGTGACAGTGCTATCTGAGCCTTGCTGATAAACAGTGGCTTGGCTGTTGGTTGCCGTTTGTTCGATTGATGCAGAAAGATAATCCCCTTCCTGAGTAAGTTCTGCTGTATTCATTTCCGCTAAAGCACTAAGGCTGACTGACAATAGGGCAGTGACGACAAGTGGTTTATGGCCAAACATAGCGCGCTCCATCCTTTCCATGACATTTGACCGGGACGAACTGAATTCTGATTCTCTGCCTGTAGCCAGGATCAGGCTATCGCTCTAAAGGGTGGAAACGATGCGGTTTACTGGTTTAAAGAATTAGCTCTAGGCCTTAGTGCAAATGTTTCAATAGCACTTGTGCTGACCGTGAGTGACCATGACGTTCCAAAATCAGGTTTCGACATGACAATAGCCGCAAGACTCGCATGACCAGTCTGTAACAGGCAGGTCGATTGTTTGGCATCTTCTATCTCCCAGGCCATTTTCAGATTGCTGCCCGTGCGCGCTCACCATCGATTCGCTGAAGGCGTAGTAATGGCTCATGGCTGTTTCAACGGCTGTACGATCAAGCTGACATCCTCATGCAAAAAGGGCGGCATCCAGAGACAAGTAATCCTGGCGGCTGCGCCTCACAGTAGCAGGCATCTGTAGGCACATCGTCCTGCAGCGCAGAAGTTAATGCTCAACGCCATGATGCGGAGAGGGTGACACTATGAATTCGAAAAGTGCTTCAGTGCTTGCGAACGCCAATGTTTCTATCGGAACAACAGTACCCATAAGGAAAAAGCTGGGCTTTCTCACCATGATGTCGATCTGCGTCGGTGTGGTCATCGTGCAGGGTTCGATGATTTCAGCGACGCAGGGGATTGGCCTGGGCGGGATGGGGTTCATTGCCGCCATGCTCATTGCATTTACGCTTGCGCTATTCAATGCCATGACATTTTCCGAACTGTCCCTGATGTATCCTCAGGCGGGGACGTTGGCTACCTACACGCAAAAAGCGATTGGTCATTTTCCGGCTATCGTGGCGGTATTTGCTGGTTATGTCGTGGTCGCTATGCTGGCACTGCCTGTGGAGATGTTTCTGGTGGATGCCATTGTCAGTCAACTGCTGCCTGGCCTGTTTCCGCCCAAGGTAGTACCTATCGCCATTCTGATCATTCTGACAGTTACCAATCTGGTAGGGGCCGATGTGTTTGCTCGGGTGCAGAACATGCTGGCCTTCATTTTGGTAGGCGCCCTGGTCCTGATTGGCTTGTCTGCCGTAACGGGTTTTGTGGCACCGCACCCGGATATTACGGAAACCGGAGTGGATTGGAGCTTTGTCTCTATCCGGGATGGAAGCTTTCTAGGATTAGTCGCGCTGGCCATGTGGTTGATGGTAGGCGTCGAATTCATCTGTCCCATGATTGCAGAAGTCCATCGACCTGAACGCAATATTCCTCGTGCAATGTTCCTGTCGCTGCTGGTAATGCTGGCGATTTTTCTGACCTTTGCTGTCGGTGCGTCCTACTATCTCGGCGTGGAGACATTGACTACTTCACCGCTGCCTTATCTTGACTATGCGAATGCGGTATTTGGCAAGGCAGGTCTGCTGATTGCGACAGTCATGGCTTGTGCCGCAACGTGCAGTACCATCAACACGGTTCTTGCCGCGGTTGCACGTATGCTGCAGGGGATGGCTGAGAACGGCCAGGTTTTTCCGCAGTTCAAGTGTGTGAGCAAGCGCTTTGGAACGCCATGGGTGGCGATTCTTTTTCTCTCTGCAATTGTTTCCCTGCCAGTATTGCTCGGCAGCATTGAATCGCTCATCACCCTGGTCATTGCTGCCTCTACCAGTTGGTTGCTGGCTTACATGGTAGCTCATATCAATGTGATCGTTCTTCGCTGGCGCATGCCTGAGCACGCTCGCCCCTACAAGACACCGTTTTACCCATTGCCTCAATTGCTGGGCATTCTGGGAATGGGCTATGTCGCGCTCCATAATTCACCTTCGCCAGAGATAACCGAGCAGGTCTACAAGATTACCGGCGGTATTCTGCTAGTGGTCAGCCTTGTTGCGGCGTTCTGGGTAAAGGTCTACATGAAGCGCAAGCTGTTCGAGCCTGATCTTTCCTGAGCCAGCGATGTAGAAAAGGGCACGGGTGTGCCCTTTTCATCAAGCAGGCCGTTGATTCTTTCATCAACGGCTATTAACGGTCGCTAGAACATGGTGTTTTCGTTGGCAGCCTGCTCAGGGACATCCTGAATGACATCCCAATGCTCGACGATCTTGCCTTTCTCGACCTTGAATATATCTACCACCGCCTGGCCTCGATCATTCGTCCCGTTAGTGGAATGTACGTGCAGATACACCAGATCCCCTTCGGTAGCGCTGCGTACAACCTTGGCCTTTGAATTGGGATTGTCCTTGAAGAAGCCTGTGAAATAGTCCACAAAAGGTGCCTTCCCATCCGGTACTTCAGGGTTGTGCTGCCGGTAGTTATCAGCAATCACTGTGGCGGCCTCGGCTGTTTCATGACGATTGAAGAACTGATCGTAAAATGTAAGGACCAACGTCCGGTTGGCTTCTTCAGCTGTCAGGTCTCGAGGTGGCTGCGCCAACGCAATGCCACTCATGACCAGACCAAGACCCGCAACACTCAGCTTATACATAATGTTCATGGTGATGTCCTTTTGGATGGAACGCTATTGCTGCTTCGCCTGATGTCAGGTGAAGCTTGAATAACAAGACCCTTTGCTTGCCATGCGACTTCAGTGCGAAGAGGCTTCTTCCATGGCATGACCAGAGCGTATAGACGCGCACAAGACCAGCGCCAGTGCACCGCAGATCCCTATGGTTGCTGGAAGCGAAGTTATGCCGGCGGCTGCAAAACTCACCACATAACCCACACCGGCAGACATGAGATAGTGCATGACGCCCATCAGTGCAGAGGCAATGCCGGCTTGCTTACCTGCATCGGCCATGGTCAGTGCGGTAAGGTTGCCAAATACCAGACCCAGCGCACCGATTGCGAGTGCGAGCAGGCTGCCATAGATCTCTAGCGTTGCATGCCCTGCCTGAGCCAGTAAAAACAGCCCGGCTCCTGCCAGCGCATGTAATCCCATACCAGCCAGTGCAATCGCTCGGGCGCTCCATCCACGTTTGAGCAGGCTGTTGCTAATCAGGCCTCCTATGACCAGCGCTATTGAGTTGGCGGCAAATAAATAGCTGAACTGGATTGGGGAAAGGGTGAAATGTTGGGTAAAGATAAAGGCTGATGCACTGATGTACGTAAACAGCGAGCCGAGGATAAATCCTCCAGCTAGGGTATAGACCATGAAAGCGGGCCGGCGCATCTGCCGAACGTAAGCAGACATGATTTGGCCAACATTCAGCGGCGCACGTTGAGCTTTGGGCTGAGAGTCGGGCAGAACCGCAAGGCTCCATACAAACCCGGCGAGACCAAGGCCGCATAGGCACCAGAAAATAAGTCGCCAGCTACCGTGCTCAAGAAAGAACCCACCCAAGAGGGGCGCGGTGATTGGAGCGATCATCATCACCTGCATCAGCAGTGAGAAAATGCGTGCGGATTCCTTCACGGTGCAAAGGTCGGCGACGATGGCTCGTGGCGTCACCAGACCAGCCGCTGCGCCCAAGGCCTGCAGAAAGCGTGCAGCCATGAGCCACTCTATCGAAGGGGCCAGCGCGGCAAGGGCAGAGCCGGCAACAAATATACCGACACCGATCAGTAAGGGGGTACGTCGGCCAAAGCTGTCGAGCAGCGGACCATAAACGCCCTGACCAACCGCCAGGCCTGCCAGGAAGATGGAAAGTGTTTGTTGAATACGACCCTCTGAGACCTGCAAATCCATTGCCATAGCGGGCATCCCAGGAAGATACATGTCGATAGCCATCGCATCCAGGGCAGTAACCAGCGCGAGCAGGAGCACCAGCGCCAGGCTAATCGTGTTGGCGTCTCGTGTAGCTGATATCCGGCTCATGCCACTGCCCCCGACTTGATTGCAGTTGCCAAGGCGTTCGATAGCATGCGCTCCAGTGCCGTGAGTCGTACGGCTGCATGGGCAGTATCGGTATAGACCAGCTTGACCTGAAGGCTGTCGACTATTCCGATATACGCGTGGCTATAGAGCCGAACATCTTCATCTGCCAAGGTGTCTGGGGTATCGGTCCAGGCTCTCAGGCGACCCGTAAAAGCTTCCTGCAGTTGTGCGAGATAAGTCTCATGGCCGCTGTAGATAGGTACCGCCAAAACGGCTGGCGGCATATAGCCTGCACGTAACAGAAACTTAAGGTAATCGGACTCATCGTAGCGCGCGATCAGGTTGGTGCAATAGGTGAGTCCGGGTAGGGTTTTGGATTCTTCCGATACAAAACACTGGTGCGCTATGTCCTGCTCCATGCGCAATGCCTCTGCAAAGATCTGCATATACAGATCGTCCTTGCTATCGAAGTGCGCGTACAGAGAGGCTTTACGAATACCGACCGCTTCAGCGATGTCGGCAAGAGACGAGGCGTCATAACCGCGGTGGGCAAAGTGAGTGACGGCTGCTGAAACAATACGGTCGGCAGCGGGAGAGCGATTCATAACTGGAGCCTTCAATAGTGGCAGTACTAGCTGTTCAAGCCATCATAATAGCTACCTACCGGTCGGTAGGTAAAGAGGCGATTATTTCTGTGTGTGCCCCATCAAAAAGGTAACCAGATAGAGGCGTGAGCAGGTATTACGTCAAACAGAGCGGGATTGCAGTATTAAAAGCGAATAATGAAAAGCCAGTTTTTGAACCTATTCCTTTGTTGCCCGCTTGTCGTCATTAGCCTAGACGCCTGCAACTAACGACACGTTGGAGCACTGGAGCACTATAGTCGCTGGCTCCAACGTATCTTTCTGGTCACAGTACTGACTTCAGCAGTTTTTCTTCTGCGGGTCAGCCTGCTTGACGGATGCGGTAGCGGACGCTTCTGCTTTTTCCTTCTGCATTAGGATGGCTTGCTGATTCTTGGTCAGTAGTTTGTCCTGCATCAGGGATGATTCTTCAGCGGAGGCACCTTGAGCAGCGAGAAGGAGCGTGGTGGTGACAAGGGCAGCTTTCATAATGGTCATTGCGGTGACTCGTGTGGGTTGATGTGTCCATTATGCAATGCTTTGAATTGGGAAATAATTAGGCTGCTAGTGAATGGATTATTTCGATTTTTAAAACTATAAGGCCGATATCGCAACTGCGTGTGCCATGCTGCTCTGATGAAGGTGTCATAGAGGTGAAACACATTCCGATACGCTGGCTGCTGTAAAAGCGTACGGTCTGTTTATGGACTCGAATCTTGCTGGCTCTCACCTTCCCAGGAAGGCGACCGGGAATAATATTCGACCCATTTCAAGACCTGATCGGCAGGCATGGGCCGGGCGATGCCATATCCCTGGGCCAGCTGGCATCCTATCTCAAGCAGCATTTTGCCTTGAGAGCGCGTCTCGACACCCTCGGCCAGTACCTCTCGGTCAAAGGCCTTGGACAGACCGATAATGGCTTCGGAAAGGGCCAGGTCTTCCTTGTCAGTCAAAATGTCGCGCACGAACGATTGATCAATTTTAATGGTCTGGGCGGGCAAGCGCTTGAGGTAGCTCAGGGAGGAGTAGCCCGTCCCAAAGTCATCCAGTGAGAATGTCACACCCATGGCTTGGCAGGCCATCAGGCAATGCGTGACATGCTCCATGTTCTCGATGGCAGTCGACTCAACGATCTCGATATCCAGCAGGTTTGGTGAAACTTCCGGATGCCGGTCCAGTATCGTCCGCAGGCGCTCGACAAAGTTGGGTTTCTGAAAGTGCCGGGCAGCGATATTGACACTCACCGGCCAGCTATGACCCAGGAGACTCCACTGCTTGATTTGACGCAGGGCTTGATCGATGACCCATTCACCAATCTCCACGATGAGGTCATTGCGTTCGACGAAAGGCAGGAATTGAAGCGGAGGAACCAATCCCTCATAGGGGCTCTGCCAGCGTAGCAGGGCTTCGAATCCGATAACCTTGCCGGTCTGCAGGTTGACCTTAGGTTGGTAATACAAGCGCAGTTCCTGCCTCATCAGGGCCTGCTCCAGGCGTGCCAGCATCAGGGAGGCTGCCCGCGCTTCGTTGTTGGTTGGCACATCAAAAATCTGAAAGCGGTTTCGTCCGTCTTGCTTGGCCTGATACATGGCCTGGTCGGCATGGCGCAAAAGGGTATCTGGATCCTCGTTATCATTGGGGTAGATAGTAACGCCGATGCTGCCGGCAATCTCCAGACTCTGGCCATCAATCTCGTAGGGCTGGGAAAGCGTTTCGAGTAGGCGGCGCAGGCTGATGGGGAGTGTTTGCAGTTGGATGTCGTTGAGGATCAGGACAAACTCGTCGCCCCCCATTCGGGCCAATGTATCCTCCTCACGGAGCGTTTCGTGCAATCGATTGGCCACTTCTACCAGCAGGCGATCCCCGATGGCATGCCCATAGGTATCATTGATGATTTTGAACCCATCCAGATCAAGCATGCCCAGCGCGAGTAGGCGGTGATGGCGGCGAGCTGAGGAAATAGCCATGCCCAGGCGTTCATGCAGCAATGCCCGATTAGGCAGGCCAGTCAACACGTCGTGGGACGCCCGCCACTGCAGTGCTTGAAGCAGCTCCTGATGCTCGGTCACATCGAAGCGGATTGAGATGTATTTGACAACTTCCTGGGTTTCGTCGTCCGTAATCGGCACGATGGTGCTGTTTACCCAGTACAGGGAGCCATCCTTGCGGCGATTGCAGATCTCTCCCTTCCAGATCTCACCCCGGGTGATGGTGGCCCAGATGCTATCGTAGAACTCCTGCGGATGCTGGCCCGAGTTCAGAATACGATGGTTGGAGCCTAGAAGCTCCTCTTTGCTGTAACCCGACACGGCACAGAACTGATCGTTGACGTAGGTAATGGTCCCGTCTGGATCGGTTTCGGAAAAAATGGCAGCCGCGTCTACCGCAGTCCTGTATTTATCGGTCATGTTAGATAGCAACTACCGCAAAGAATGATATTCAAGCAGCTTGATCTATCGAAGCGCTTCCCGCCTACCGAAGCCAGGACTAGAGATTGGAGTACGATCCGGGCTTACAGCGACGTTAGCACTGCCTCGGCGGTTTGTGCCCGCTGCAAGCACACCGTTGATCCGATAATCGCTGTTCTAGGTCGGGCATGGCGGAAGTGTCTGGCTCTAGAACATGTGGGACCAGAAGAACACGATTAGTGTTCTTGGTTATGGGTGCTGCTTTGCCAGCTGGAGTTAGAGCCTTTCTAAGGCGGTGTGCCCACCTGAGCCCAAGGCTCCTGGCCCAGCGCAGTGGTCACGTAATCCAGAAAGCATGTGATGCGGGAGGCGAGGGCGGTGTTGCGATAATAAACCGCATGAATCGGTTGTCGCACCTCGACCGTTTCCCGGGTGAGCAGCTCTATCAGCTCACCGGAGACTCGGTCGCGCTGCGTCATGAAATCGGACAGGCAAACGATCCCTATGCCTTGCAAGGCCATATGACGGAGCGTCTCGCCGCTGGAAGCCTTGAGCGCAGGGTTAACAGAGAGGCTGTCTCCCAGTGGGTGACGCAGGGGCCACTGATTTAGACTTTCGGGTTGGGTAAAGCCGAGCAGCTGGTGATGATCCAGTTCGTCAACGGAATGAGGCTGGCCGTTCGCTTTCAAGTAAGTGGGGCTGGCCAGTACCCGTAACCGGCTGCTGCCAAGCGGTCGAGCATGTAGAGTTGAGTCCTTCAACGTACCAATCCGGATGGCGATGTCCGTACGGTGTTCGATCAGGTCGATGATTTGGTCACTGCTGTGCAGCTCCAGTTCGATTTCGGGATAACGCTTGTGAAACCCTTCTACAAGCGGGACCAGTGCATGCAGCATGAAGGGCGAGGCGGCATTCACGCGCAAACGTCCCGCCGGGCGTTGCCGCCGTATGGCCATCTGCTCTTCGGTTTCTTCAACGGCCGCCAGGATCTTGCGCGCCTGAGTCAGCAACGTCTCGCCTTCCTCCGTCAACTCAAGCCGGCGCGTCGTCCGTCTGAGCAGGGTGACGTCGAGCTTTTCCTCGAGTCGGCTGAGAGCCCGGCTGACACCAGAGGCCGTTTGGTCCAAATGGTCGGCGGCTGCGGTAATGGAACCGGTATCCACTACGGTGGTAAACGCAAGTAATTCATCAAGGGTCGTTTTCATTCGTGAATTTTAATCAAAAATAATATGCTTGAAACCCTATTTTTAGGCATGAATAAGACGCGCAGACTGGCTTCATCTACTTCAACGGAGTCTTTTTCATGCCTATTGCCTTGTTGGCGCTAACGCTTAGCGCCTTTGCCATTGGGACCACTGAATTTGTCATTGTCGGTCTTATTCCTACCATTGCGGCTGATCTACAGGTTACGTTGCCATCAGCGGGTCTGCTGGTCAGTCTGTATGCTTTGGGTGTTGCGGTAGGGGCACCTGTATTGACTGCGCTGACCGGCCGGGTTCCACGTAAGTTTCTCCTGCTGGCGCTGATGGTGTTATTCACGCTAGGTAACCTTCTGGCGTGGCGGGCACCTGGATATGAGTCGCTGATTCTGGCTCGTATCGTGACTGGCCTGGCCCACGGGGTGTTCTTCTCCATCGGATCGACCATCGCGACTAGTCTGGTGCCAAAGGAAAAAGCGGCAAGTGCCATTGCCATCATGTTTACCGGCCTTACGGTTGCGCTGGTGACAGGTGTCCCGCTGGGCACATTCATTGGGCAGCATGTGGGCTGGCGAGAAACATTTCTGGCTGTTTCGGCATTGGGAATAATGGCTTTTATTGGGAGCCTGATGTTTGTTCCTTCAGACATCAAGCACAGCAAGCCTGCGTCTTTGCTGCAGCAACTGCAGGTACTGAAAGCCCCTCGGCTACTGCTGGTATATGCCATGACTGCAGTGGGTTACGGTGGCTCCTTTATTGCCTTTACGTTCCTGGCGCCGATACTGCAAGACATCACCGGGCTTGGTGCGAATGCGGTCAGCCTGGTATTGCTGATATACGGTATCTCGGTGGCTATCGGTAATATCTGGGGCGGTAAGCTGGCCGATAAACGTGGTCCTATCCGTGCGCTGATGATTATCTTTGCACTGTTGGCTGCGGTGTTGTTCGTATTGACCTTTACTGCAAGCCATATCTGGTTGGCATTGGCAACCGTACTGGTCTGGGGAGCGGTGGCGTTTGGCAACGTGCCGGGTCTGCAGGTATATGTTGTCCAGCAGGCGGAGCAGCATACGCCGCAGGCGGTGGATGTGGCCTCCGGTCTTAACATTGCCGCGTTCAATTTAGGCATTGCCGGGGGCGCTTGGTTGGGTGGGCATATCGTTGCGCAGGTCGGGCTTATTCATACGGCCTGGATCGGCGGGCTGGTGGTCTTGGTTGCATTGGGGCTGACCCTACTCAGTGGCCGATTGGATCAGCGTAACTCGAGTGCAGCGATGCCATCCCGCACTACACTCACGCCAAGTCACTGATAGGAGTCTTGTATGTCGTCTGCATTGAGAGCATTGACTGCTGAAGGCTTCAGCATTGGGATCGAGCTTCCTCTGGATAATGACTGGACGGCAGCGGGTGGGCTGGCACGGCAGCACTCCGGCCGCCTACCCGGCGAGCCTGACCTTGAGGCGCATGCTGAACTGGCAAGGCTGGCGGATCGGCTAGGATACCGGGCCCTGTGGATACGCGATGTGCCGCTATACGATCCGGAGTTTGGCGATGCCGCCCAGGTATTCGAGGCGTTTAGTTATCTGGGTTATCTGGCCGGTATTACGGAGCGCATTCTGCTTGGTACGGCCGCCATTGTATTGCCGCTGCGTGAGCCGATGCTGACCATGAAGTCCGCCGCAACCATTCACCAACTGAGCAAGGGACGACTGCTATTAGGTGTCGCCAGCGGCGACAGGCCAGTGGAGTATCCGGTGTTTGGCAAAAGCTATGACAGCCGCAGCCATGCGTTTCGAACCCAGATCGGTATGTTCCGCGATTGGGGCGCGACCAAACTGCCTGCGGGTATACGGTTGCTGCCCCGTCCGGCAGAGCCGTTACCGCTGTTAGTCGCCGGTATGGCCCAGCAGCGGCCAGACTGGATCGGTGAGCAGATGGATGGCTTGCTGGCTTATCCTGGAACACCTGTTGAGCATGTACAGCGCAGCGCACTCTGGCGCAGCGTTGCCGGTGACAAGCCATACATAAGCTTTATCCATCTGGACCTGCTGGCGGACCCGAACGCCTCCCTGGTGCGACATCGCTTCGGTATTGCGGCGGGGCGTCGGGAGCTGATCAAAGAGCTTGAGGCCATGAAGGCGGCCGGTGTGCAGCATATCGGCCTGCATTTCCGGCGTAATCAGCGTCCTGTAGCCCAGACGATGGAGGAGATTGCAGAGTACGTTCTGCCGGTTTTTCACGCTAAATAAGAAAACCGGGCCGTAAACCGGCCCGGTCACTCCAGATTTAGCCGTGAACATCCGAGGAGTTTTTGGGGCTGTGCGCGTACTGCTCCTTCAGATGACCGTCTGCATTGAGAAGCCAGGCGTCCATGACCTCCCGCACCACAGGGCCTGCTACACGGCCTCCCGCCTCACCGTTCTCGATCATGACCGCCACCACGATCTTCGGATCTTCTGCCGGGGCAAACCCTACAAACAGCGCATTGTCACGGTTACGTTCCTTGACTTTGGTGCGGTCGTACCGTTCACCCTGCCGTATGGCGACCACCTGCGCCGTACCACTCTTGCCGGCGATACGGTACTGCGCCCCCTGGGCAGCCTGTCGTGCGATGCCTCGTGGGGCATGCATTACCATCTGCATGCCTTCGTTCACGGCATCCCACTCGCGCGGATCATGCAGCTTGATGTTTGGCACTGGGTTTGGGTCCTGTATCGGCGAGTCACCTATGAGCTTGGCCAGGTGGGGTCGATGCCATACGCCTTTGCTGGCAATCAGCGATGTAGCCTGGGCAAGCTGAAGCGGCGTGACCTGCATATAGCCCTGGCCAATTCCCAGGATAAGCGTCTCACCGGGATACCACATCTGCCGGCGTGTGGCGCGCTTCCATTCCCGGGACGGCATCAGGCCGGTCGCCTCGCTATCCATGTCGATGGACACACGCTGTCCTAATCCAAAGTGCGACAGATAGTCGTGCAGGTTATCGATACCCAGACGATGGGCCACCTCATAAAAGTAGGTGTCGTTGGAGCGCATGATGGCGGCATCCAGATCCACCCAGCCATCGCCATTACGGTTCCAGTTCCGATATTTGTGATCGTAATTGGGCAACTCGTAATAACCGGGATCGAAGATGCGCGTGGCCGGTGTGATCACGCCGGTATCCAGCCCTGCGATGGCGACTTCCGGCTTGATGGTCGAGCCAGGAGCATAAAGTCCGCGCAGCACCCGGTTGTAGAGAGGACGGTCGATGGAGTCCCGCAGCTGGGCATAATCCTTGAAGCTGATGCCTTTGACGAACAGGTTGGGGTCGAAGCTGGGCTTGCTCACCATGGCAAGAACCTCGCCTGTGTTCGGGTCGAGGGCCACGATGGCGCCTCGGCGATCACCCAGGGCGTGTTCAGCGGCCTTTTGCAGGTTGATATCCAGACTCAGCGTGATGTCTTTGCCCGGTATTGGATTGGTGCGGCTCAAGGTACGCAGGATGCGACCACGGGCATTGGTTTCGACCTCTTCGTAGCCAACCTGCCCGTGCAGTTCGTCTTCATAGAAGTGTTCTACACCCGTCTTGCCGATGATATCGGTGCCGCTGTAATTGGTCTCGTCGAGTTTCTTCTGCTCTGCATCATTGATGCGCCCGACATAACCAACTACATGGGCAAAGTCATCACCGTAGGGGTAATGGCGAATGAAGTGCGCTTCGACATCCGTACCGGGCAGCATGAACTGATTGACGGCCAGCTTGGCAATCTGCTCCTCCGACAGATCGGAAATCAGCGTGATGGGCTGGTAGGGACGATGAACTTGATGCACAACGTGCTCGAAATCCTCCAGGTCTTCCTCAGGAAGATCCAGCGTCTTGATGACATTATGCAGGACCTCATCCAACTTTCCGGCACGCTCTTTGGTCAGGGTGAGGTCAAAGCTTGGCTTGTTGTCCGCGATCACGACACCGTTGCGATCATAGATCAAGCCCCGAGCCGGTGGGATAGGAAGAACATGAACACGGTTATTTTCCGATAGGGTCGTGTTGTAGCCATAGGTGATGACCTGTAGGTAATACATTCGGCCCATCAGGACGAGAAACAGAAAGAACGTGATTACCGAAAAAATGAGTACGCGGCGGTTCGCCATCTTGGCGTTGCGCTCGTGATCCTGAAGCGGAATTTTTGAGAACATGAATAAACGCTGAGCTAAAGAATTAAGACCGGCCAGCCACAGAGTGAGAAGATGAAGGCGTACTGGCGTAATAACTGCCCTAGTGTACCGGCGAAACGGCTTCGCGAGCCGATTAATGAAATGACAGGGGTGCAAATGATGCACCTGGATGGGCTTAGTAGAAGAGCGTCAAGTAATGTTTGTTTACCAAGTGTGTCTTAAGTCGTGCCGGCTCAATCTAATAGTCATCTCATTGATCAAGTACTATCGAAGGATCTTCCTATGTGGACACGTGCCTTGTCTGTGGTCGGGATGACATGGGCG
Source organism: Pseudomonas sp. JZ134 (assembly GCF_051027695.1). Classification (NCBI taxonomy): domain Bacteria; kingdom Pseudomonadati; phylum Pseudomonadota; class Gammaproteobacteria; order Pseudomonadales; family Pseudomonadaceae; genus Pseudomonas; species Pseudomonas sp. JZ134. The sequence goes on from NZ_CP069251.1 coordinate 56,999, forward strand.
GTCAGCCTGTTTTCCAGCCCGCTTATGGCGCTTGAGTTTCCTCTGCCTCCGCCGGGTGAGGACATCATTGGGCAGGTTCAGGTGATCGAGGCCAAGTACGAAGACACGTTCGCTGACCTGGATGACACCTATGATCTGGGCTACAACGCAATGGTTGCTGCCAACCCGGGCGTCGATGCCTGGCTGCCAGGGGCAGGTACCAAGATTGTACTGCCTACCCGTTTCATTCTGCCGCCGGGGCCTCGTGAAGGCATCGTAATAAACCTGGCGGAGTATCGTCTTTACTATTTCCCCAAAGATGGTCAGACGGTCTTTACCTATCCGATCGGTATCGGCCGCGAGGGATGGGGATCGCCCGTAACCACAACGAAGATCACCGGCAAGATCAAGGACCCGAGCTGGTATCCGCCCGCGTCCATCCGCGCGGAACACGCAGCGGAGGGCGACATCCTGCCTACGGTTGTACCGCCCGGGCCGGACAACCCGCTGGGGCCCTACAAGCTGACCCTGGGCCTGCCGGGCTATCTCATCCATGGTTCCAATCAGAAATTCGGGATTGGCATGCAGGTCAGCCATGGGTGCATTCACTTGCTCAACAAGGACGTAACGGAACTGGTAGGCATGGTTCCTGTAGGAACCCCAGTGCGCTTCATCAATGAGCCCTATGAGTTTGGTGTCAGCGGCGGAAAGCTCTATATCCAAGCCCACCAGCCGTTATCGACAAAAACAGGGCAGCCAGCGGTGATCGATCAGAAAACTGCCTTGGTCAATGCGCTCATTCAGCGGACGGATCTGGGGCTGAACGCCCCAGTGGACTGGACCAGAATCGATGAGGCTGTAAAAACCTTGAGCGGCGTGCCGGTTGAGATTGCGACGCTAGGCCAGCCTGGCGTATAGACCTCTCAGGTAACAACAGCAACCTCTACTACGTATTAGCAGTAAGCAGTGATAGAAGCACCTGGATTGCTAGCGTTAGCACACTACTCATATTCGGTTGAGCAATCGATCCGGCTGCTGCGGGAGCTGCTTACACAGTGCCCGCAGAAGGAGCTTTGAAACTGGCTGGGTTTGACAGCCGGCACTGCTCTGAACCGTAACTCCTCTTGAATGAAGCACTACGCAGCTCATGCTTAATGGCATGTTGAGCTTGCCATGCCGTGAGGTGCAATCCTACTCAAAGGCTTCTCTATGGTTTAAGCACTGCATCCCTTGCCTTACGTCAATGTATCCGTTCGTAAAGGTCACGTAAACGTTGCTTAATAGCAAAGTGCTATGGTTAGAATCAGCGTGTCTTAATTCAGTGAAGTAGTGAAATTAAGGAGCGCAGATGCCTACGGACAACGCCAGCGGAGCGGTTGGTGATGTGTTGGAAAAGACGGGTGATATGGAGCGTGCGGACTATCTGGCCTTTGCACGAAAGCTCCATGATGCTGCCGTAGACGCTGCCAGAACGCAGCTATATCAACTCGATGATGCAGACGCCTGTACACGAGAGCTGCATGAATTGTATGAGCGCTTTCGCAAGCAATATCTGTGATGTATGAACCTGACAGATGAGGCGTCCAGGTTAGAACTTCTGCATTGCAGCCGGAAGAGTATTTAGAGCCGCTAACAAAACCCTCTTGAATCTAAGCTTGGCTATGTCCACGATAGAGGTATGAGACATCGCAAAGAGATTACGGCTGCGCTGTGGAAGCGCATCAAGCCGCTATTACCAGAGCATAAAATCTCACCCAAAGACGCCCGCCCTTTTCTGGATGATGAGCTTGCCCTTAATGGCCTCATATTTCTCCCGCGTACCGGCATCCCCTGGTAAGGTCTACCCCAGGAACTGTGCTACGGCAGTGGTATGACCTGCTAGAGGCGTCTTAAGCAATGGCAGGCGTGTGGTGTCTGGTACCGCTTGCACCGTGTCCTGCTCGAAGAACTGCGTGGCGCGGTTCGCCTGGATCTAAGCCGAGCCAGTATAGATGCCGCCAGCGTATCTAGCCCCGGGGACGTATGTACACGACGGCTCGGGGCAAGCTTGGCAGCAAGCGGCACCTAATTACCGATCGCAACGGCGCGCCACTCGCCTTTTATATCAGCGGTGCTAATAGGCATGACTCGGTTATGTTTGAGCCACTGGTTGATGTGTTATCAACGCTTCGAGGTAAACCAGAAGGAGTTAGCCGTTGGCCCGCGAGACTTCATGCTGACGAGGCTTACGACATAGAGCGCTGTCACAGGCATCTATGCAAACGAGAGATCACCGATCGAATCGCCTGTAAGGGTGTAGACAGCAAGGAGCGACTTGGCCGCTATCGCTGAGTAGTAGAGCGTACCTATGCTTACAAACATTGACCACGATACGGGACCGGCTGGGCTTGGCCGCTCTTGTGATATTTTTGGACATGACGGGCGACTGGGAGCATCTTTTCTGAGAACGAACCGCAGATTCGGATGATGTTGTATAAGGGATCTCGTCGAGGATCGCAGCGCTCTGAAGCGCTACGGTTATATCCTAGAGTGATTTAGCGTTTAGCGGATACGGATTTCTTTCCAGCTTCTTGGTCAGCCTCGAAAATCGGGGTCGGGAAGCGGCCGCGTTCCTTTGCGTACCACCACATAGCAAATACCCCAAGAAGAGTAGTTAGCACGGCCAAAATTAAGATGACATTCTGGGTGCCCAATGGCGCAGCTAAAAAAGCTACCAATAAACCTGCCAAGGGCTGGGACATGTTGTTCAGCAGCGTGATCACGCCTACCGTCTTGCCGAAGTCCCGGGTTGGGATCACCCGCTGCCGGATAGTGCGCATATAGACATTGAACATTTTGTCGAAACCTACGATCAATAGAAAACCTAGCACATAGCCGATCAGGTTCGGACTTAGCGCGCTCATAAATGCCCCAATTGCAATCATTGAATATCCGACACCCCCGAGTACTCGCAGAGGCAAAACAATCCGAGCTAGAAGAAACAGAATCACGATTGTTGTTACCGCTCCTGCCGCTTGCAGACCTGCATAGATATCCTTACCGGCGCCGTACTGGCCAATGACCATTGCTGCTGAGGTAGACAAAGTGACACCGACGATCAGATTAACTCCTACCGCTAGAGTGATGATCTTTTTCAGTTCCGCCATTCTACGGATATGGCCAAAAGCGATTCTTAAGGGCTGCAGCCAGATGTCTTGATGCTGCTCAAACACCTCTAGCGTGATACGGCTAAGACGTTGCCACGCCAGCATGCTCAGGTCAGCTAGAAGGAACAATCCAGCGATCCAAAGCACTACCCAATGCCAAGCCCAAACCTCAAGCATCAATGCCGCTACCAGAGGCCCGAGCACCAGTCCTGTCTGGTCGGCGATCTGGGAGTAGGACAAGGTCTTAGTGTAGCTGTAGTGCTGGAAGATATGCGGCATCAGTACTTCACGAGCCATGACGCCTTGCGTGGTAAGTACTCCGCACAGTGCCGACAGCAACACTAACCAGCCGATGCCGTCAAAGATTACGTAGAGCGTCATTGCCAGTACACAGAGGATCGCCCTGTAGATCTGACTGATGTGCAGGATCTTAATGGGTGGGTATTTGTCGCAAAGGGCGCCGCACAACGGGAACACAAGAAATCGCGGCAGTGATTCGACGAAAAAAGCTAGTCCCGCCAATGAAGCACTGTTGGTGGTCTGGAACACCACCAGCGGCACAATAAATAACAGTATCTGATCCGCCAACCTCGATAGAAAAAGTGAGATGAAAAAAGCGAGGTAATCCTTACGCATAAAGAATCCTCAAGAGTAAGCGATGTTGCATAGCGGCCAGAAGAAACACTAGTAAGCGGACCCTGAACTGTCATTGAGATTATGTCGCTCGTCACCACGCAGTGGCGGATTGAAGACGCTCACTAGCACCAAGTCCTCTTCCCTACCTCCGCGTAAAATATGCCGGTCATGTTGATCAAGCACATAGATATCTCCAGGTCGGATCGGAAATACATTGCCTTGCATGTCCTCGACTTCACCTACTCCTGCGATGCAATAGCACGCCTCCAAGTGGTTTCGGTAATGCAAAAGTGACTCTGTGCCCGCGCGGACAACGGTGTGGCACAATGTAAAGCCCATGGCATCGCGCTCAGTAAGTAGACGGTGACTAGTCCCGGCGCCCCATTCAACGAAGTAAGGGGTTTTCTCAACATCGGATTTATTTCGAACGAACATTTGAAACCTCTCTGGGATAGCCGATTGGAAAAATCAGGTCTCTGGAGCATTTACAATGGAGGACCGTAGAATGGCTTCACCGCTGGCCTGCATCGCTTCGTACCAAGCTACGTCGCGGTGTGCAGCCATCGCTTGGATGTCACGCCAGTGGCGCTGAAGCGGGTTGCAGGCCGCCAAGGATGAAGCGCCGAGCCTCTCCACAAGACGGCGTACAATCTGCACGCACTGTTGAGCTAAGTAGGCGCGATCACGTTTGAGCTGCAATAGATGCTGAGTGTCTAGAACCCAGTCATTAACCCCTGCCTCATGCAGCCGAGTGATTAGCGAGTCATACAAAAGCTCTGCGCTATATAGCTGCGCGGCCGAGTGAGCGGCCTGTTCGGAAATCCGAGGATCTTTCATCATCATGGGACCGTTGAACGTCGCTACAAACGCCGCAAGAGCACCCTCGGCACAGCCCAATAGCGGGCCAACGATCGATGTGGTGAGGTAGGGAACCAAGGGCGACCTATCGATGTAGTCGGGCGTTAGCGCAAACAGGTTCTGGGCGAACACCTCATGCAGCGCAAAGACGCGATCATCGGGCACTACTAACCCGCTGGTCATTACATCGTGAGATCCTGTTGCCGCCATACCGCAACTGTCCCAGGTCTCAAGCTTTTCAACTTCATTAGCGGGTACTAGCACCAGAAAACGTGGTGTGTGAGCAGCTTCGGGGTGCGTAAGGCAAGGTGCGTTGAGCATCAGCCAAGTAGCATCCTCAATGCCTGAACTGAAGCGCCATCGTCCGTCGACCCGTATACCTTCAGGCTCAAAGGACAATAGGCTATCGGCGCTGGTGGACGCTGAGACAAAAAGCTGGCGTGGGCCATCGTTGTACAGCTGATCGATGCAGGTAGAAGGGAGGCGACGTATAATTGAGCCGTGACCGCCGACTAGCGCAAGCATCCAACCTGTTGACGGACACGCTCGAGCGGCGATACGCGCGCTTTCTACTAATGTCGGCCAGTTACCGGTGTGTGTGATCGGAGCGAGTGGCGATACTAGATCTAGCAAGCCTTCGGTAAACAATTCGTCGAATGTGTCACTGCTCAGCCGACGATTTTTTTCAGCGGATACGGCTCGATCGCGCCATAGAGGCAAGTAGTGAGCTGCCCTGTGACAGGGCAAGGACAATGCGTTGCGATGTATCGCTTGCTCTGCGGTGTTAAGCATCTACAAGCGCCTTATCACCGCTTAGCATGGTGCCTAGATCGCCAAGACGCACAGCTTCAAAGCAAAAACCGGATGGCTGAACTACCGGGCCTAGTAGTTCCACAAACTGCTTAACCTTTTCTGGGTCGTCTGAGGCAACGAATTCACAGAAGTTACTGCTGCTCCAGAGTAGGTGCACGCTTTTGAAACGTGCGGACAAAGCGCTGACAAGTTCTTCGAATGTGACTTGGCCATTTTGCATTTGCTCGAGCATCTGTTGACGTTTCCAGTGGATCTCTTCTTCGCTGAAGTATCGGGTCTTGAATTCCTCATCCTTGATCCGTTCCCGTAGGTTATACTCATCTGGGTCAGGGTGATTGAGCTTTTCTAGAAAAAATACTAGCCCACTTGGCTTCAGAAATTGCTTGATATGGGAGATCTGGCTGGCTCGATCCTTTGAATAGAACTGGAATGCCGCCATCTCATAAATAAAGTCAAAACCCTCGCTGAATTGACCATATTCTGGGGCTTGCAGCAGAGCGGGGGTTACCTTAAACACGGATTCTGGAAAGAAAAGCGAAAGCGCCGGATCAGCGTGCCGCTCAAAGGGTATTTGATTGGCCAAGTTCGGAGAGGAGGTAAAACTGCGGATCAGTCCGTGCGAATGGCTGGCAAGGGCACAGCCGTTACTACCATCAAACGCGTCTACCTCGAATAGACTAAAGGTTTTGCCTGTTTCTGCGCTATCTGCGTGAGCTAAGCGGGTGAGAGCGACGCCAACTCTGGCGAGCTCTTCAAGAATGTATGGCACGCTTGCCAGGAAGTGGGAGAATAATGGTCCAGCATTTGCGATTAGTTGATCGTGGTAGTCGAGGACCTGTGGGTCTCGGATCATGGACCGCAGATGACTGTCCAGGGACTGTAGAGGTACTTGACTCGCGCCTGTGGCCAGACTGTGGAAGTGTCCCGCGAGTTTGAGCATCGCACTTTGTTGCAGGTCGCGGTCGAGGGCAGTGCAATCTATTTTCTGGAGTGGCGTCTTCATAGCATAGCCTCTAGTATCGGATCAGACCTTTAGCATTAAATTTGCCCGAATCGGTTTTTGGGAGAGCTTCGAGAAATACGCACTGGGTCGGAACCATGTGCCAGTCCAAATGCACCTTGCAGTAGTCGATCAGCATCTGTCCGCTCGTTTGTCGATGATCGATATCAAGCACGATGTAAGCCTTTGGCACGTGCCCGGCTGATTCGTCAGCGACCGGCACCACTAGCACCTCGGCAACAGCTGGGTGCGAGGCTAGGCACTCCTCAATTTCTCTTGGATTGACGTTCCACATATTGCGCGCGAAAACGTCGTCCTTGCGGGCGACATAGTAAAGATAGCCCTCGGCATCCTGCTTGAATAGGTCGCCAGTGCGGTACAACCGTGAATGACCGAAGGCATCGTAGATAAAGGCTTTGGCATTCGCCTCGGGCATGTTCCAATACTCGAGCATCAGGTAGTCGCTTGTCACAAGAAGCTCACCAACCTCGCCGGGCTGATAGATGACTTGGTCTTGCTCGTCCAACAAGTACAGACTGACACCGGGTAAAGGCTTACCTACTGACGTTGGGCGGCGGTCAATTTCCTCAGGAGACAAATAACTTACTCGTTTACATTCCGTGAGCCCGTAGTTGGAAAAGATTTGCACCTGAGGCAGCGCTTTGCGAATTCGCTGGATGTGTCGAGTGTGAAGGGCCTGCCCGCTGCTGGATATGTAACGCAAGCTTGGCACTCGCACTTGACACTCTGTTCCTGTGTTAGCTAGCAGGAAGAACACTGGAGGAAATACGTGCATTGCGGTGACGCTCTCACGTTCGACGACCGCGAATACATCTTCTGCGCTAAGTGCGGGCCTAGTTTCAATGACGCTGGTGGCCCCAGCGTATAATGGCATCATCACGTTATAGACGCCGTAGTCCGATGCTAGTGTCGAATAGCTGAGGATACGATCCTTAGGGGCAATCTTCAGGTACTCCGTAACCCGACTACAAGCTGCCAGCATTATGCGGTGGTTGACGAGCACGCCCTTAGGATTGAAGGTTGAACCCGTGGTATAGAAAATCGATGTAGGCCTTTCAGCATCGTCGATAAGGGATGAGGCAACTACATTTGTTTTGTTCCCATGCCTCAAGACTGCCTCGGCAAGCTGAATAACGCGAGGTACCGCTATCGGAATTGGAGTGGTAAGCAAAACAAGTTCGAGACCAGCTTCTTCGATCAGGCTAGGTAAATCATCGGTATAGTCGGTTATCAGGGTCCGGGCGCCAGATTGCTTGAGCTGATGAATTAGCTTTGTTCGATTTAGGGTGTGATGAGTCGCAGAGGTGATCGCTGCTATTTTCAGCAGTCCCAGGTAGCAGGCGATTAAGTCTATAGAGATCGATGCGTACAAACCCACACGGTCGCCTGGCGCGACACCGAGCATCGACAGCGCCGACGCGATGTCGTCTATCCGCTTTTGCAACACCTGATATGAAGTTACTTGCCCGTCGAGAACGATGGCCGGCTTTGTCGGATATCTATTGGCGTTACTTGCAATGACTTTATGGAAAAGCTGCATGCTCGACATTCCTTTATGCGAAACGTCCTGAAGTCATTTACGTTTTCGCGCACACAACGAGACATAGGTGCCCTGCCATGTGTAAGGATCTATAGGCAAGCTTTTGGCATCGCTCAAAGGCCAACTTTGTTTATCAAAAAAGTGATTGCATTCGAATATATCGAAATCACTAAGCCAAGCATCGAAAAAGGCTTCGCTGTCCTGGATCGATAGTCCGGCCTCTTTATCCCAAATGAAAGGCTATCCAGTCGCTTGAAAAAAACGGGTTAGATCCGACAGTAAATCCAGAAAAACATATCCGCCTGGTTTCACTGCGCTGATTATCTTTGGCATCACCTTCTGAAGCTCATCTTTCGTGAAAAAGTGGAGAACTTCTGAACATATAAGCACATCGTAACTTTCGAACTCAGGCGTATAGGTCAAAATGTCAGTCTGCTGAAAGTTCATGCCCTGTAGCCAAGGATTGAGTTCACGGCTATGAACCGTGCTATCGACCATGTCTACGCCGTTTAAGGTATAACCTTTACGCGCCAAGGCAGTGAGATTACGACCGTCTCCACACCCAAGCTCAAGCGCTGCACCCGGGCCATCAGGTAGCCTGGAAAAAAATTCTTGAGCTCCCCTCGTAATTCACCAAACAAAGTGCCGTGATCACAGGCGCTGTATTCACTGAGGTACCATTCTTTGAGAACGGAACTATCCATTATTTTCATAGTTATTCCCTGTTAATAATATAGGTCAGTGCACAACACTTTGCTTCGCGAAGAGAACGCGAGCCATGGAGAGTAAAGATGCCGTCGTGAATTTGGTCAAGCCTATAGGTCCTTGGGCGTTCATGCTCCTTAAGAGTGGTGCGGTCATAGCTCAATGATCCAAAAAGATAAGCTATAGCCCTGTCCAGACTGGGCAGATCCCGAACTCGCAAAGCCTGTCGACTACATGCAGCAAGCGGTGCAAGACGTGCTCAAGAAACATAGTTCGAAGAGTGGATTGACAAGTGCTTGCACACTCGCATCAGCTGAGCAGCTCTGTATGGTTACGCGGCTCGCCGCTACCTTTGAATTTCACACTCTGGAAAATCATTACGAGCGCGCTGCATAAGCACACGTACGGACGTTTTAAGAGCCGCTAACAAAACCTGATCAAGTGAGCGCAGGCAGAGGGTCTAAAATAGGCAATTTCAGCGAGTATCAGGCGTGTGCTTGCCTATACCAGCTAACCAGAAATGGGTTTTGTTAGCGGCTCTTAACCCTATGCGTGTATTTAAGAGGGTGATGCTAAGGCCGTAAAGAACTGTTTGGCTGGTGGTGTCCGTCGCTAGGATGGAACGACAGAGCCTGAATACATCAGGCTCAGCAGTCCTAGTTGTTTCTTTGGCCCATGGAGTTGCCATGCAGGGGAATGGGCTGCTTGGAAGCCTGGGGCGTGCTGTCTTGCCCGACCATCTCTTCGTAGACTGCAGGCTGAACCAGGAATAGCTGAACGTCTCCCTTCAGATTGACCAGTGTTTTTCGGCCTTCTTCGACCGAGGCGATATGCAGCGTTTCACCGTGATCGTTCACAACGGGATGGGATTCATTATTCATTAACGCATGTATGACGAAAGAGCCGCCCTCCATGGAAACGAAATGGATTTCCTTAACATCTCCGTCCTTCACATGCTTGGTCAGTTCTGCCACTTTCATGAAGGTTCTCCAGTGCTGGGGTTGTTGTTCAAATAAGCGTTTCGCTATCGTTCTTTGAAACGTGGTGGGTGGGCGAGTTCAATAGAGGAACGTCCGTCTTGTGATATCTGCACGGCCTTGTGGTGCCCATCATCTACCTTGCTACGATGAAAACGATGCGCGGCAACGTGACGCGCTGAAGGGGCGACATAAAACGTCTGTTCAGTAGTATGCTAATGAAATGACGATCCGCTGAGTCCTTCGGCTCGACTTTCAGAATCCTTCCTATTGCCGTGGCCATCCCTCCGCTCGTCAGACGTCGAATCTGCTACAGATTTTGTTTATTGCGAGGTTTCAAGTGCCCAGTTCTTTCCCTCTTTCTCGCCCACGCCGTCTTCGTCGGTCCGATCAGCTTCGCTCGATGTTTCAGGAAACTGAGCTGAGCCTCAATGATCTAGTACTGCCGATCTTCGTCGAGGAAGAAATCGATGATTTCGTTCCGATCAAAGCCATGCCGGGTGTCATGCGTATCCCCGAATCCAGGCTGGCCAGCGAAATCGAGCGTTATGCTCGCGCCGGTATCAAGTCGGTCATGACCTTTGGCGTGTCTCATCACCTGTCCCATGACGGAAGCGATACATGGCATGAGGACGGCCTGGTTTCACGTATGGCGCGTATCTGCAAAGACGCGGTACCGGAAATGATCGTCATGTCCGATACCTGTTTCTGCGAGTACACCACCCATGGTCATTGTGGCATCGTTCATGATGATCACATAGATAACGATGCCACGCTGATCAATCTGGGCAAGCAAGCAGTTGCTGCGGCTCAGGCCGGTGCAGACTTCATTGCGCCGTCGGCAGCCATGGATGGACAGGTGCATGCGATTCGCAGCGCTTTGGATGAGGCAGGCTTTATCAATACCTCGATCATGTCCTACTCCACCAAATTTGCGTCGGCAATGTATGGCCCGTTCCGCGAGGCCGGTGGTAGCGCGCTCAAGGGCAATCGCAATGCCTACCAGATGAATCCCATGAACCGCCGTGAAGCGATCCGTGAATCTTTGATGGATGAGCAGGAAGGCGCGGATGCGCTGATGGTGAAGCCTGCTGGCGCCTACCTGGATATCATTCGAGACATTCGTGAGGCCTCCAGGCTACCGCTGGGCGCCTATCAGGTCAGCGGTGAATACGCCATGATCAAGTTTGCGGCAGCCGCAGGGGCCATTGACGAACACCGCGTGGTACGGGAAAGCCTGGGCTCGATCAAGCGTGCCGGTGCCGACCTGATCTTTACCTATTTCGCCATGGACCTGGCCAAAGACGGTATCTAACACTGCGAATAGCGAGCCGGCACTCCTTTCGCCGGCTCCGCTCAAGGCTACAGGTAGATCACCAGCGGATGGCCATGCACTGGGTGCTCTTGAATCAAGACGTCCAGATCAAACACTGCCTTGAGGCGATCGGGGCATAAGACTTCTTCAGGGCTGCCCAAGCCCTCCATTTGACCATGCTTGAGCAGAAGCAGCCTGTCGCAGTAGCGGGCCGCCAGGTTCATGTCGTGCAGCACGACGGCTACGGCTAACCCTTGATTGGCCATCTGCCTGATCACCTTCAGAATGCTGTGCTGATGATGGGGGTCGAGGGCTGACGTCGGCTCATCCAGTAAGAGCACCTTGTCAGAGGTGGCAGGCCATAGCTGCGCGAGTATGCGGGCCAAATGGGTTCGCTGGCGCTCCCCGCCGGACAGGGTCGTATAGTGGCGTTGCGCAAGCTCGGTCAGGTCGCAAAGATCAAGTACCGTATCGACAATTCGGGTATCGGTATGGAGGCCTGTTGCATGGGGTAGTCTGCCGAAACCTGCAACTTGTCTTACCGTAAACGCAAAACTTAACGTCGAGGTTTGAGGCAGTACAGCCAGATTAAGAGCCCTCGCCTCGGGCGACCATGCTGCCAGGGGCGTTGCTCCAAGCATGATATCGCCTGAGGTCGGTCGTATGTCTCCACATAACGCGCCAAAGAGTGTGCTTTTCCCCGCGCCGTTGGGACCGATAACTCCCAGGATTTCGCCGCTGCGCAGTTCCAGATCAATGTCACGAATACGCCACCCGTTGGCATGCTGAACGCTTAATTCTGTTGCCTTGAGCATTACATGGCCCGTCGCAACAGCAGGAACAAAAAGAAGGGCGCCCCGATAAAAGCAGTCACGATCCCTATTGGCAATTCGGCGGGCGCCAGCAACAGGCGTGCAATGATATCGGCCAGAAGCAACAGGCTGGCGCCGCCAAACAGTGCGCTGGGTAAGAGTACCCGATGGTCGGGCCCTGCAATCAGGCGGAGCAGGTGTGGCACGACCAGTCCTACGAAGCCGATCAGGCCTGCTGCTGCGACTGCGGCACCTACACCCAAGGCAGTACACAGGATCAGCTCGCCCTTGAGTCGCTCTACATCGATACCCAAGTGTCGTGCCTCGGACTCTCCAAGAAGCAACGCATTCAGGGCGTCGGCACGCCGGGGCAACCATAGCGCTACGGCCAGGCCAATCCCCACCAGCGGCCATAGCCGGGCATAGCTGGCACCGTTCAGGCTCCCCAGGTTCCAGGAGGTCAACAGGCGCAGCGTGGTGTCATCAGCTAGATAGGTGAGCAGACCTATGGCAGCGCCTGCCATGGCCGTTAACGCAATACCTGCCAGGAGCATGGTGGCGACGTGTGCTTGACCGTGCCGGCAACCCAGCCGGTAAACGATGGCAGTGATTACCAGGCCGCCCATGAAGGCAAACAATGACAGCAGATAAGGCTGGAGCCCAATCGGCAGGATGAAGAGGTACTCGCCACCGACAATTGCCAGGGCTGCGCCCAACGCCGCTCCACTGGACACTCCAATCAGGCCAGGGTCTGCAAGGGGATTGCGGAAAAGCCCCTGCATGGCAACGCCCGTCAATGCCAGCACCGCACCAACCATCAGGCCCATCAGGGTGCGAGGCAAACGAATCTGTCCAACTACCAGTAGAGCCTGGTCACTGGCGGTAACAGGTAGACCGGAAAGATGAGCCAGCGCGCGCAACGTTTCGCCCAGGGGGAGGCGAAGCGGCCCCAGCGCCAGTGACAGCCACAGGCTGAGCAGGGTCAAGCCGATCAGCCCTATAAGCAATAACCGAGGCGACGCGCGCAGGCTCATGGTTGTCCGGCTGCCGGCTCTGGAAGATCTTGCAGGTAAAACTGTCCGGCTAGGTGCTCCGCTACTTCCGGCAGACGAGGTCCCAGTCCGCCTACCAGTACGGTGGCATCAATAGGCAGTAGGTGTCCTTCACGCACGGCCTGACTTTGCTCTAGGGCAGGATTCTGCTTTAACAGCGCCTGCGCAGCAGCAGCGGCCTCAAGGCGGCGGTCGGCAATAATGATATACGCCGGGTCAAGCCCAGCCAGCACTTCGCTGGAGAGCGCCTTGTATCCTGGCTGCGTCGCCAGGTTGATACCTCCTGCCTGCTTGATCAGCCAATCGCCGAGTGTACCGGGCCCTGCGATCAACGGCCGATCTCCCGTGCCTCCAATCAGTAGTAGCACGCCAGGGCTGGTGTGATGCGCCTGAGCTGCATGAATGCGGGATTCCAGGCTGTGCAACGCATCACTGTAGCGGGCAAATTGCCTTTGGGCCTCTTCCGGTCTCCCCAGCCAGGTACCCAGTGCTTCCAGGGTACGGTGCAGGGTGTCCAGACTGGCTTCGGCCGACAAGGTCTCTACTCGCACTCCTGTTCTGCGCAGTTGATCAAGTACGGGAGGCGGCCCCATCTCTTCGCTGCCTACCAGTATGTCTGGCCGCAAAGTAAGAATGCCTTCAGCGCTGAGCTGGCGTTGATAACCTATCCTGGGCAGCGTTTGAAGCGACTCGGGGTGCTGGCTTGTAGTGTCTACGCCAACCAGTCGGGATTGACCGCCCAGTACGGCGATCCATTCAGTCAGCGAGCCGCCTGCACTGACCCAGCGTTGGGGCTGCTCGGCAGATAAAACGACCACGGCGGTAGCCCAGAGCAGAAGTCCGATGGCAAGACGAATCTTTTTCACTGAGCAGACTCCGCCAGGGCTGTCCATTGTGCACGTTCGGGTTGGCCAGGTTTACGTGCGCCAAACATCTGCATGATCAGTTCTCCGTTGTGGTCATACGCCTCAAGGCTGGTAATGATGCCGTCCACACTCGGTTTACGCACGCGCCAAAGTGCATGGATACCCGACGTTTGCAGGTGCAGATTGAAGGCACTGTCCAATACATTGAACCAGGTGTCTACCCACTTGAGTGTTGTGAGGGTTCCGGTATGGATCTGAATACAGTGCTGGTTGCCCACAAATATCATGATGGGTAATTGCTGTGCCGCGGCAGTGTTCATGACCTGGGGCAGCGCGTCCACATTCAATGATTCAGCCCACTCCTTGCCCGCCAGTCGTAAGGCCTGGGTTCTGGCGATGCCCAGTCGCTGCAGGAGCGCATGGAAGTGGTGGGTATCCTTTAGCTGCGCCCACCCTGAGCGCAGGGCCTCGATATCAACCTTCTGATCGGAACAGGGCGGTACGCGCGTTTTCAACGGTACCCGTGTAAGTTCGCAGCTTTGCTCATTTTCCTTAAAGCGTGTCTTCAGCGCTTCCCAGGCATCCTTATGACTGTTCTCAGTCAGATAGACTTTATGAACCGCCATCCCTTGTGCATCAAAGACCTGAAGGCTATGTAACAGGCCGCGCGAAGTCACTTCGTCTACCGCAAACGCAAATGTCCAGCCTGAGAGAAACAGCCGTAAATCGATGTCGGGCGAGACGACCAACCCCATACGACCATTTCCTGATATGGCCAGTTCGCGGTAAGGCCCCTGGCGCTCATGGACGCAGTATTCATTGCGCGTAAGCGCCATGACAGGTCCCAAGTTGGCAAGCTCACCCAGTAGCGCTTTCCATTCAGGACGCAGGCGGATCACATCGTTCCCAATCCGACTGGCTACAAGCTCCGCCTCGCTGACCTTCAGCTGTTGGGCGGCATCACGTGCACGTATAGAGGGTTTTTCCAGGCGCAGACGTTGCCACTCCTTGAAGAGATCGCACGCAACGGCAGGCTCTAACGTAGACAGGCTCATAGGGGATTTCCTTGAAGGTTAGGGTAGAGCGGCATGGCTAGACATCCGTCTAGCGAACCAGTGCGAGTATATTAAAACGATAATCATTTACAATAAAGATGATATTAATTCTCATCTTTGGCTTTACAGATATCGCTCGGATAGTAATGATTATCAAATGCATTAAACAACACCGAGCCCTCTATGAATATGTCTCCGCCGTTTCCGCTTCGCCCGTGGATTGTCCTGTTGTGCCTGACACCTGGCTTTACAGCCGCCGCCGAAAGCGCCAGCGCTCTTCCAGTCACTACCATTACTGCAACCTTTACCGAACAGCCGATCACCGCCGTTCCCACTACCGTCACGGTCAAGGAACAGACGGATATAGACCGGGAAAATATCAATACCATCAGGGATCTGGTGCGGCATGAGCCGGGTGTCAGTGTAGGAGGTACAGGGCACGCAGCTGGCATTAACGGTTTCAATATCCGGGGGATCGACGGCAACCGAGTCTTGACCCAGATTGATGGCGTGACGGTACCGGACGCGTATGCGTTTGGTCCTTATGCCAATACCCGGCGAAATTATGTCGATCCCGACCTTGTCAAGCGGGTAGAGATCCTGCGTGGCCCGGCTTCTGCTCTGTATGGAAGTGATGCCATCGGTGGTGCTGTCAGCTACTTCACGCTTGATCCAGAAGATCTGCTCAGAGAGGGTAGGAACTATGGTGCCCGGTTCAAGACAGGATACAGCTCCGCTGATCGTAGTTGGTTGACCTCCGGTACAGTGGCAGGCCGGACCGGCGATTTCGATGCGCTGGTGCATTATGGCAAGCGCAGTGGGCACGAAACGGAGTCGTATGGGGGCCATCATGGACTCGGTAGCAGCCGTACCGCAGCCAACCCGGAAGATCACGACAGCTACAACGTGCTGGCGAAACTAGGCTATCACTACGATGACGACAGCCGTTTGCAATTGACCTATGAGCATTATCGCTCACGTTTGGACGGTGATATCAAAAGTGCACCGACCCGTATTTTCGGCGTACAGACGCGTAGTTATCTGGGACGTAATGTCGTTGATGTAGAGGAACGAGATCGCTTCAGTCTGGAGAACGCACTGAGCCTGACTACCGGCTTCGCTGATCGTTGGACCACGTTGCTCAGCTACCAAAACGGTGGGACGGATCAGCGCACTTACCAGCCCAATAGCAGCGCCAGCTATTACCGTAAGACCACGTATGAAGAGCATACTTGGGCATTCGATAACAAACTCGACAAGCATTTCGCCATGGGCGAGAGCGAGCATCTGGTGACTTATGGACTGCGTTATGAGCACCAGGAGGTCAACGGCTTGCGGACAGGGACATCCAACCGTGGTGTGGCTAATCTTTATGCCAGCGATTTTCCATCGCCTGCGGTGGACACCTGGGGAACGTTTGTTCAGGACCAGATCGATATAGGGGCCTGGACCTTTCTGCCAGCGTTACGCTATGACCATACGACGCTGAAGCCGGATGCCAATACAGCCTATCTCGCCGGGTTGGCCAGCGGTACGGCTTTCGATGATAGCGAAAAGAGCTGGCACCACGTTTCACCAAAACTAGGCGTGACCTATCGCTTCAATGATCATTACAGTGCCTTCGGCCAGTACGCCGAGGGCTTCCGCACACCAACACCCAAAGCGTTATATGGCAACTTCACCAATGAAAGCGCAGGTTACCAGGTGGTGGGCAATGCCGACCTTGATCCGGAAACCAGCCGTGGCGTTGAGTTGGGGTTTAGAGGACACTTCGATCAGGGCAATTTCAGTGTCGCGGTGTTCTATAACAAATATCGCGATTTTATTGAAGAGGATGCCCTGGGCGGAGGGGGCAGTTATGCTGTTTTCCAGTCCAGCAATATCAGTCATGCCACGATCAAAGGCGCCGAAGCCAAAGGGCATCTGGAACTGGACACCGTTGGCCTGCCTGAGGGCGCCTACAGCGAAGGCACCATCGCCTACGCCTGGGGCCGCAACGATGATACTGGTCAGCCGCTCAATAGCGTGAGTCCGCTGACAGGGGTCTTCAGCCTCGGATACGACGACCGCACAGGTCAATATGGCGGTCGTCTCGACTGGACACTGGTACAACGCAAGAAGCGTGTCGATGACGCGCGCTATCACGCTGCCGACGGCAGTACGCAGTTTCGCACGCCGGGGTTTGGCATACTGGATCTTACGGCCTACTACAAGCTCACCCGCGATCTCACGGTCAACGCTGGACTCTACAACCTCACCGACAGGAAATACTGGCTGTGGGATGACCTACGAGGTTATGACACAACCGGAGAGGGAGGAATGCTGGCGCCTGCCAATATCGACCGCCTGAGTCAACCTGGCCGAAATGTATCGATGAATATTGTCTGGGAAATTTGAGTGTTTGGGGTAAGGGGCGTCAGTAAAACAGGAGCTGACCGCCTCTACCTTCGAATTGGAGGCGGGTCTACAAATATCTTTGGACATAAGTCTCACTTTAGGGAAAAATCCGCTCGCCTTGTTGCTTATGGCCTCGAAGTCCACTTTGGTGAGGAAGTCATTATGCGTTACTACGTTATTATCTGGCTGGGTATCGCCGCCTGCTTTGCCTTTATGCAAGCGGATCATGCGCTTCCTGCCGTTCTAAGTCTCATGGCCAGCTGGTTGGTTGCCTTGTTCTTCAAGCCAGCGCCGACACGAGTGCGTGGATTCTCTCCCGTGATTGATACGACGCCCCCTCGTGCGGTTGCTGATACGCCGGCAGGGCAAGTCTGAGCGCCTATGACAAGCCTGACAGTGTTATCGGCTGGTAGCCTGTTTACAGAATAAGCCGCTTATCCAAGGTTAGGGGCAAGGTTCGAATCCGCTGTCCCGTTGCATGGAAAATGGCGTTGGCGACAGCAGCGGCTACGCCAACGACGGCAATCTCGCCAAGACCCTTGATGCCAAGAGGATGGCCGCGGCGGTCATCTTCTTCAATCATGATGATATCCAGATCCGGCACATCTGCCTGAGTGGGAATCAAAGCCTCGGAGAGGTCTGCATTCATCCAGCGGCCGTTGTGCCGGTCAAGACGCGTCTCTTCCATCAATGCCTGTCCCAGCCCCCATACCATTCCGCCCAAGAGCTGACTATGGGCAAGGGTTGGATTCACGATGCGACCACAGCCAAAGGCGCCTACCAGACGCTCAACCCTGAGAGTACCCAATTGCGGATCTACCAGCACTTTGACGAACTGTGCGCCAAACGCGGCGCGTCCTACCTCGGGTGGATTGATCTGATCTGCGGTACCGGCCTCGGCTTCAAGGTAATCCAGTTGGTGACGCGTTAGTAACGATACGAATGACTCCTGGCGACCTGTCTGTGAAACAAGGCCGCTTTCCTGGAGCTTCAGTTCTGCCGGGTTTGTCCTATGAAGCGGCGAGGCGGGATCTGTACTGGCTAGCGTACCCAGCTTCAGGCGCAACGCATCGGCTGCGGCGTGAAGCGCTGCGCCAAGACTCAGGGTTGTCGACGAGCTGGCCGTCAATGAGCTGTAGGGCAGTCGTGTGTCTCCCCATTCCAGTGTGACACTGCCCAACGGCAGCCCCAGCGCTTCGGCGGCAAGTTGTGACAGGGCCGTGGCGCTGCCCTGACCGATCTCATGGGTTGACGAGGAGGCGACCGCTGTTCCGTCTGCCCTTATCCGCATACGGGCGCAAGCGGCCATCTGCGCGACATGGTAAATGGACGTCGCCATGCCGTAGCCGACCTTGAATCGGCCCTCCTGCTGTGCGCCCGGACGAGGATCGCGTGATTGCCAGCCAATACGTTCAGCCGCTGCCTGATAGCAGTCCTTGAGAGATTTGCTTGACCACTCATGACCGCTCTGCGGTTCCTGGTCAGCATAATTACGTAGGCGGGCCTCCAGAGGGTCAATACCCTGCTGATAGGCCCATTCATCCATAGCGCTTTCGATCGCGAACTGGCTTACCGCCACGCCAGGTGCACGCATCCAGCTGGGTGCATTAACGTCGAGCCGCGCGGTTTTATGCTGCGTGCGCAGATGCTTAGAGGCGTAGAGCTTGGGCGTCATTTCGCCAACGGGTTCGATGAAGTTGGATGTGGTGGAGTTCTGGATCAAGGCGTCCTGCATCAGTACCTGTAATCGACCATCCTTCCCGCCGCCCAGATGGACCCGCTGCCGTGTGGCCCCGCGATAGGGCATCATGGAAAAGGTCTGGCGTCGTGTCAGAGCAAGCTTGACGGGTCGCCCGGTCCGCTTTGCCGCCATGGCCGCCAGGAGTGGGTGGACGTTACCCTTTTTGCCTCCAAAGGCGCCACCCACGAAAGGCACGATTATCCGGACCTTGTCGCGTAATGCCTCTTCAGGTGAGCCGGTTTTCATGACCTCCATGAAATCCTTTTGCAGGCCCATGTCAAAGGCCTGAGCCAAGCCATATGCATCGCCATAGGAATATTGCGTGCCAAGGTACAGTGTCAGTCGCCCATGGCTATCCCACGCAGCGATTGCGGCGCCAGGCTCCAGGGCGTTGTGATGGTGAGAAGCCGTCTCGTAGACCTGCTCGAATGTCTGCTCGGCCATTGCAAAGGCGGTATCCGGATCGCCTCGCTCCGTTGTGCCAGGCTCACCGACCCCCACCATTTGTGGCCGTTCGGCCTTTTGTTCGTCCAAAACCAGTAAGGGCGGCTGCTCGGGGGCTGCATAACGTATTGTTACACAGGCAGCGGCGCGCTGTGCCTGCTCAGCAGTGTCAGCGATCACCAGCGCAACAGGCTGCCCGTTGTAATGCAGCCGGCTATCCTGGAGCGGCTGAAAACGCGTCAGCTCTCCACCTGGCAGGGTATGAACGGGTTTGAGTTTTGGCGCGTCCAGGTGCGTCATCACACAGTGCACCCCTTCCAGTGCGAGCGCGGCGGCCGTATCGATAGCCTCAATGCGTCCTGTTGCTTGCGTACTTTGAACCACGGCTGCATGAGCCAGTGGTCCATCTCCCGGCCCATGGGCAAGATCCGCCGTGTAGCAGGCCTTGCCGGTGACTTTGTCATACGCTTCGAGACGGTGGGGCGCTTTCATTGCAGAAACCTCATAACAGAAGCCAGCCTCTCTCTAATGGGGACACCGTGGTCAAAAAGGCGGTTCCAGTAGGTGCCTTGTTCCTTTGCCTGACGAGTGGGGCAGTAGAGGTGGGATACACACGGTCCATCGTAATAACCGTGAGGGTATGGCCCTCATACATCTCAACCCACCCATAAGGAGACGATATGAGCAAGCTGGCAGGTAAAATCGCGGTTATAACCGGTGCTGATTCGGGTATGGGAAAGGCCATGGCAGCCGTGTTCGCGCGGGAAGGTGCTCATGTGGCGATCACGTATTACTCTGATCAGCAAGGTGCTCAGGACACCCTCGAGCAAGTCCGCAACGCGGGGGGCCGCGGTCTGGTAAGGCAAGTGGATGTCAGAGACGAACACAGTGTGTCGGCCCTGTTCAAGGCAGTGGACGAGGAGCTGGGGACACCCGATATTCTGGTTAATAACGCCGGTACGGGCAAAAGCAAACCCATTACCGAACTGACTACTGAAGAATTCGATCTGGTGATCAAAACCGATTTATACGGGCCGTTTTTCTGTGCCCGTGAGTTCATCCGGCGCCGTCAGCAGGCCGGTGGGCAGGGAAAGATCATCAATATCACGTCTGTTCATGACTCAATCCCCAGCCCCAACAATGTGCCTTATGGTGCTGCCAAAGGTGGGCTTCTTACCATGACGCGCAGCCTTGCGCTGGAACTTGCGCCGCTCAAGATCAATGTGAACGCTATTGCGCCAGGGCTTATCCGAACCCCGATGACAGAGGCTCGAGTCGACGATCCGCAAAAGCGCGAGGAAGAGCTGCCCAATATTCCCTGGAAGCGTCCCGGGTATCCTGAGGAGATTGCTGAGCTGGCGCTATATCTGGTCAGCCCTGAGTCCGACTACGTCACCGGTCAGAACTTTACGATTGATGGCGGGCTGGAAATGAATTGGGGGCAGGGCGCTTAGTGGCGTACTTGGTGTTGGAATACCTACGGATCTGGTTGGCGATGCTGTACCAACCAGATCTGGTATTATCTTGAAGACGCAAACGCTAGCCTCATACCTATCAGCTAGCGGCTTTCGTCAGTTACAAGCATTACCTGCTGAATAATGCGTCAGTGTCCAGCTCAGCGATCGGTTAAACATCGCGCCATGGCCTAGCCCCTCAAACTCACGGTATTGACCGCTCACCCCGGGGGTCTGAACCAGCCGCATAGTAAGTGCTTCTGCTGTGGAAGTGGTTACCCGAGATGCCGATTCCGCCAGCAGCCTGGACGGATAGGCGGGTTCGTCTTTACCACGCAAGACAAAGAGGCATACAGAGGTATCTGCGAGGCGTTTGTCAAAGCCGGCTTCTTCTTGCAAGAGCTGGCCGTTACCCCACCATAGTGAAGGACTGGCCGCATAGTAGGACCGGAAGTTGCCGGGACGCGTTAACAGGGCATGCAGTACCAAGAGCCCACCATACGAATGGCCCCAGATCGCTTTATGGTTGGGGTCAAGCATGATCCGCTTTGCCAGTTCAGGCGCCAACGTAAGGTCCAGCCAGTCTAGAAAATGGTCAGCTCCGCCAGTTGGCGAGCCGGTTAGGCTATCGTGGGTCGGTCCAGTCGCCTGGGTAGGCAGAGTAAAATCGTAGCTTCGCGTGTCCTGGTCGAATCGCAGAGGCGTGTCGTGTCCAATAATCACCAGAACAGGCGAACTACCTTCTGCCAGTTGCTTCAAGTTATCCTCGCTCAATGCTCCGAGGGCAGCATTACCGTCCAGCAGAAACAGGGACGAATAGCCGGACGCGGGAGCAGGCCGATGCGGCGTAGCGATCCAGATATGGTAGCCACGCTTTCCATCCTGACTTCGTAGGTGGAAGTCGCTGAATCCGTAGGGAAGGTTAGACTGCGACAGGATATGGCTGTCCATGGGTTCTTCAAGATTAGGCCGGGCCAGTGAGGGCAGGCTGACAAGGCATGTCAGCACCGCCGCCAGTATGATTGGGATACGCATAAGGTCAATCCTGGCCCCGCTGCGGAGCTATTACGCAGCGGGGCTTACAGTCAAAACGAAACGGTTACGCTGGAGAAGAAGGTGCGGCCTGGCTCGTTATAGGTAGCAGCCCCTGCACCTGCAATGTTGTTGACGCCTTGGGCATTACCCTCACGGAACAAGCGCTTGTCAAACAGATTCTCTACACCTGCCGTCACGCTGACGTTCTTTGTTAGCGCATAGGTGCCATTGAGACCTGCAAGGGCATAGGGCGAAAGCTGGTTGTTGGACGAACCTGTTACGCGATTACCCTGATAATCGTATTTCTTGGGCTTTTGTTTGCCATACCAGGTCACGTTGAGCTGAAGTGAAAGGTCTTCCTGCACCTGCCAGTCCAAGGTGGAGTTAAGGGTGTACTTGGGCGTCACTGACAGTACGTCCCCGGTCTCCTTGTTTTTGGATCTCAGCATATAGGTGAAGTTATTACGCCAGGTCACGTCCTCGGACAGCGGCAGCGTAAGCGTACCTTCAAGGCCTTCCACTAAGGCCTTGGGAATGTTTTCCCACTGATAGATATTAGAGTTGGCGTAGCTGCCGGTACCGCCAGTTGCCCGCCCTGTAGGGTTCAGGCCGGATTCGATCTTGTTTTTGTAGTCGTTACGAAAGTAGGTCAAACCGGCGACAACGCCGTCATGCTGGTATTCAAGTCCCAGCTCCTTGTTGATGCTGGTCTCGGCCTTAAGGTCTTGATTGCCTTGTAGATAGCAGCTTGTGCTCTGTCCATAACAACCCTGACCACGGCTATAGAGCAGGTAGTTGGGATTGAGCTGGTAGAGGTTCGGCGCCTTGTAGGCGCGGGCGATACCTGCCTTGAGCGTGACGGTATCCGTCAGCGTTTGTGAAAGGTTGAGTGCGGGACTCCAGTTGTCGCCAACTACATCATGATGATCGAAGCGCAGTCCGGGTGTCAGAATCGTGCCTGGCCTGAGTTCAATATTGTCCTCGGCGAACAGTGAGAAGATTTCTGCTGATGCGGTACTGTTGCGGTTGCTGCCCGAAAGCCCGGGGACACTGCCACCTTCACTGACGCTCTGACTGGTGGAAGTGGCGTCGTCAAGCTCCTGACGGACCCATTCGCTGCCCAGCGTTAGCACATGATCGACCTCCGACGTCTGCAATGGCATATTCACCTCGGCATGGGCGGTGATATCTCGCAGCACGGAAGTGTTTACATTATTTCCGGAAAAGATACCTTCTGTACCGCCGGCCAAACCTTCCTGAATGCGGCTGTTACGAGTCTTGGCATATTGCAGATAGGCCAGGCTGCTTCCAAAGTCCCAGTTACCCTTATGGGTAACAGCGTAGGTCTCACGGTAGAGCCGGTTAGTTTCGTGACCCATCAGGTTTTTTACGTAACTGTTGCTGTTGGTATTTTGCGTGTCGCCCGTATAGACATTGCCTTGACGGCTGAATCCCGCCTCGAATTCCAGCGTCTGATCAGGTGTAAGCTGCCAGCTGAGCAGCCCATTGATATCCCTGTTGCGTACACCCTCTCGGCCTGCCGGTAGTGTGCCAACCTGGTTACCAGTACGGGTAGACTCATGGCCCGAATTGATGTCCCAATCATCCGAGTCCGTCTTGGCGACGTTGCCATAGACGCGATAGCTCAACGTCTCGGTAAGAGGGCCGCTAAGACCAAAGTCGGCCCGTTCGGTTGCGCCCTCATCGCTGTGCTGGGGAAAGCTGTGGTAAAGCGTGGCTGAACCATGAGTCTCCTGGGGCGTGCCCTTGGTGATGATATTGACCACACCGCCGGCCGCACCATTGCCGTACCGTGCGGCAGCCGGTCCGCGAATGACCTCGATGCGCTCGACCTGATCCGCAGGCACCCAATTGGTGTCACCCCGAGTATCACGTTCGCCTCGCCACCCATAACGCACGGCGTTGCGGCTGGCGACAGGCTTACCGTCTACCAGGATCAACGTGTTTTCCGGACCCATGCCCCGAATATCGATCTGGCGGTTGTTGCCACGCTGGCCGCTGCTGGAATTGCCGGTTAGGTTGACGCCTGGCATGGTTCGAATGATCTGTGAGAGATCGTTGACGGGAGGGCGCTTTTTAATGTCCTCAGCGGTTATGATCGAAACCCCAGGCGCTTGCTTGAGCTCCTGTTCGGCGGTACCGAGGACCACCTCATCGTTTAACTGCGTGACATTTTCCTCAGCGTGAAGAGCGGTAACATGAGCGTACAGACAGCTCAGAACGGCCAGACCAAGGCGGGTTCGGCGGGCGGGAATCGAGGGCATACGCAAACTCCTGTAGAAACGACTTCCGTATCGCGCCAGCAGCAAAATGCCTGCCCATTGGGCGTTTGGCGCTGATGGGATAAGAACGCAGTCGGTGTGTTTGCGCAAATGATAGTCATTGCTATTTGCCAGTAAAGCGCATTAACAATCTAAACACTTTCCCCAGCAGGAAGGCGCAACGTCATGCGCAGGCCACGACCTGTGTTTCGGGCCCAAAGGTCGCCGCCTTGAAGACGAACGTTTCGCTGCGCGATGGCCAGTCCAAGGCCAAAGCCGCTACGTGAGGAATGTTCTTCTGCGAGCCGGTAAAAGGGTTGAAAGATGTTTTCCAGTTCATGTTCAGGAACGCCAGGTCCCTGATCATCAAGATGAATCAACCAGTAAGCGCCTTCACGTACTCCGGTCAGTTGCACGCATCCGCTCGAAGGGGAGTGTCGGATAGCATTACGCAAAAGGTTTTCCAGCGCTTGCATGATGCCATTGATATTCACACGGACTACACAGGTCGGGTCCACGGTGTACATCAAACGGTCTGGTGCCCAGCCGCTTTCAAAGCAGGCGTTTTCAACCAGCGCCTCCCAGATCCCGAGAAGCGATACGTCCTCCTGATGAAAGCGGGGGCGCTCGGTATCCAGCCAAGCGAGGTCAAGTGTGTCATCTACGAGTTGCTGCATATCTTGCACATCACTTTCGAGGCGACGTTTGAGTTGAGGCAAGGCCAGATGACTGTCGCTGGCCACCCGCAGGCGAGCCAGCGGCGTACGTAACTCGTGGGAAAGGTCGCGAAGCAATCGGCGCTGCTGTTCTATCTGATCCAGTAGCCGGCGCGTCAGGTGATCGAAGGCGCGGGCCAACTCGCCCAATTCATCGTGCCGTCTGCTCAGCGGCGCACCTAATGGGACCTCAAGATTATCTGCTTCCAGGGCTGCAGCACGCTCGCGCAATCTTGAGAGCGGTACGATTAGATGCCAATACAGAAGCAGGCCAAGAGTGAGCGCCAACAATACCGGCATTACACCGTGAGTCACGACATGGGTCCAAGGGGTAAGCCCTGTGGGCAAGAAGCGCTGCGGTAGTTGAAGAACCAGCCGACCCTGCTCGGGATGGAGAGGGAACTCGATGCTGACGTAGGGGAGCTCATCCTGTAGCCGGCGACTCATGGGCCAGTCCAGCTTGCGCATAAAGGTAAGGCGAGCATATTCCTGGGGTGTCAGGGGTGTCTCACCAAGTGCTCGGAGGTCCGGCCCTATTACCCGTGCCCAGGTGTTTTCTTTGGTTTCGAGCTGACGTTGCCAGGTTTCTATCGCCTCGGCATTCTGATCTCGTAGCCATAGTTGCTCTGCCTCGGCAGCATAATGGGATAGCAGTGCCCGAGCGGAAGTGTCGAGAAAATAACTGCTTCGCTCAACCTGCAACCCCCACGTCCACACCAGCCATACCAATAGCAGGCAGAAGGCGGCCAGCATTAGACCCAGTTTCCAGAAAAGCGAATGACGCAGGCGCATCAGGGCTGTATCCGTGCCACGTAACCTTTTCCCCAGACAGACTGGATCACCACGCGCTGGCAATGGATACGCTGGAGTTTGTGGCGCAGGTTACAAACATGCACATCAAGTCCGCGATCAAGTCGGGTATAGCTGCGACTGAAGACCTCTTGGTAAAGATAGGCCTTGCTGAGTGTTTCATCCTGATGCCTTAGCAGCGTTGTAAACAGTCGGTATTCAGAGTGTGTGAGCTCAGCCCATTGGCCCGCCAGACGGATATCCTGTCGCTGATCATCGGTGTGTGGTAGCCCGGGAGCCGCCACGGGTGGGTTAATATTTCGCTGCCGCTCCAGGGAGACTCGACGCAAAAGCGCATCTACACGGGCATCCAGCTCGGCAAGGCTGAACGGCTTGGGGAGGTAATCATCCGCACCCCGTGTAAAACCAGTGATTCGATCTTGTTCAGCGCCCAGTGCGGACATAAGTATGACCGGCGCTGCACTTTGGGTTCTGAGCCTCTCCAGTGCTGTCAGACCATTGAGCCCTGGCAGCAGGATATCCAGCAGCACCAGATCGAAGCGCTGTGTACAGGCCACGTCCAGGCCATTATCACCACGGCTCTCATGGATAAGGGTAAAGCCACGGGCTAACAGGTGCTGCTGAATGCCTTCGGCCAGAACCGGGTCATCTTCAACCAGTAAAACGTGAGGCTGTGCAGACATAAATGCAGATGAGAGTCATTAACGGATACCTAGTATCCGAACGTCTACATCCGAAAGCAAATGCCGATTACCTCTACAGGTCTTTTGACTGCGGAATCAGCACGGCCTGTCCCTGATAACGCCCCTCCGCATCATGGAGCTGCCAGAGCGTTGCGTTCTGTATCAGAAAGCGTCGACCGCTCTTCATGACCCGGACGCCGCTGTAACCGCTGGAATAACCGTCGCGCTTCACCTGATCTATGAAGCGCTGCCGCTCCTCGCGATCCTGTGGACTGGCAGACAGGCGTGAGGGGAGTTGGGTAATTTCCTCCCAGCTATAGCCAAAGCGCTGTTGCGCCGCCTGGTTAGCGTACATGAACACAGGGTCATTTTCGGCGTTATGGGCCAGGACGCAGAAAGGGGCGGAGTAGTACAACCAATCGGCCGCAGCTTGCCCGGCGAGCGGCACTGGTACAAGACGTTTGCCCACGTGCTGCTCGTAGGACGTAGCCAGTAACGTAAACAGCAGGACATCAGTCTTCATAGGAGTTGCTTCTTTCATAAAGGCGCCGTGCATGAACCATGAAGGAAGTGCCAACGTACAAAAGCCGCCTTCATGTGAAAAGAGCTAGCCCTGTCAATCTGTTCAATACCAGAAGGCTGCCTCTTTTTCCCGGGACATGATCACCTCCCTTGGGCGAGCCATACCGTGTATCGATGTTTAAGTTTGCTTACCGCTACCCAGCAGTACCTGAAATAGCAAGGCAGATATGTTCGTTTATCGAACATAAACTAACCAGTGAGTACAAAATAATTTATAAAAGGAGCACTATGAAGGTGAAAGCTATCCAGAGTTAATACCTATCACCGCTGTAGGCGCAAAGAAAACCGATCCGGGCAGCCGAGCGGCCTGGGTCCTACAATATGCCTGCCAAGAGGGACTGATTATGCAGCGCTCGATCGCCACGGTTTCCTTGAGTGGAACCCTGCCTGAAAAACTGGAAGCCATTGCTGCCGCAGGCTTCGACGGTGTGGAGATTTTTGAAAACGATCTGCTCACTTACGGCGGAACGCCGCGAGAAATCCGTCGATTATGCGCTGACCTGGGACTCGCTATCACATTGTTCCAACCTTTCCGCGATTTCGAGGGGTGTCCGCGTGACCGTTTGCCCCGTAACCTGGACCGGGCCGAGCGCAAGTTTGACCTGATGCAGGAGCTCGGTACGGATCTGATACTGGTGTGCAGCAACGTAACGGTCGACTCGATAGGCGAGGAGGCTATTCTGGTGGATGACCTTCGCCTGCTGGGTGAGCGGGCGGGTGCACGCGGCATGCGCATAGGATACGAAGCCCTCGCATGGGGGCGGCACGTCAAGACCTGGCATCAGGTCTGGTCGATTGTGCAACAGGTCGATCACCCCAGCGTGGGCGTATTGCTGGACAGTTTTCATACCCTGTCATTGAAGGATGATCCTGCCGGTATCGCCAGTATTCCGGGTGACAAGATCTTTTTTGTGCAAATGGCTGATGCGCCGATTCTCAATATGGATGTACTGGAGTGGAGCCGGCACTTCCGTTGCTTCCCGGGGCAAGGCGAATTTGATCTGGCCGGTTTCCTGGCGCCGATCCTGCGCTCGGGGTATACCGGTCCGCTCTCACTTGAAGTATTCAACGATGGTTTTCGCGCAGCACCTCCACGGGCCAATGCGGCTGATGGTTTCCGTTCCTTGCTTTACCTGGAGGAACAAACCCGCAACCGCCTGGCCAATGAACCGCCTGCCGCTCCGGTTGCGCCGGAGCTGTTGTTCGATCCGGTGCCGCCGCTCGAGTTTGACGGTATCGAATTTCTGGAGTTTGCCGTAGACGAGCCACTTCGTGCAGAGCTTACGCAATGGCTAACCCGTCTGGGTTTTGCTCAGGCCGGGCAGCATCGCTCTAAGAACGTTACCTTGCTCAGGCAAGGCAGCACCAATCTCGTACTCAATGCCGAGCCTTATTCGTTTGCCCATAACTTTTTCGAAGTTCATGGACCTTCGCTGTGTGCCAAGGCCCTGCGGGTCAGTGATAGCGCAAAGGCCATGGAGCGTGCCTGCCAGTATGGTGCGCAGCCATATCGCGGCCTGGTAGGCCCGAACGAGCGTGAGATTCCTGCGGTGCGTGCACCGGATGGAGGCCTGATCTACTTTGTCGCCTCTGGCACGGATGGGCGCTCGATCTACGAAACAGACTTCAACCTGAGTGCAACCTCGTCCATGGACGATGTGCTCAACACCATCGATCATGTGGCCATGGCGCTGCCCGCAGACAGCCTCGACACCTGGGTACTGTTCTACAAGAGCCTGCTTAATTTCAAGGCTGACGATGAAGTTGTGCTGCCGGATCCCTATGGTCTGGTGAAAAGCCGTGCGCTGCGCAGTCCCTGCGGGTCGATACGTATGGCGCTCAACATCTCGGAAAACCGTAATACGGCCATCTCCCGAGCCTTGTCGAGCTACCGTGGATCAGGCGTCCACCATATCGCATTCGAATGTGATGACATCTTTGCGGCCGCTGCCCAGGCCAAGGAGGCCGGAGTGCCGTTATTGGAGATTCCGTATAACTACTACGACGACCTCTCAGCGCGGTACGGCTTTGACGATGACTACCTGAGCCGGTTGGCCTATTACAATGTGCTCTATGATCGGGACGCACAGGGAGGCGAGCTGTTCCATGTTTATACGGAGCCGTTCGCGGATCGCTTCTTTTTCGAAGTTCTACAACGCAAAAACAGTTACAGTGGCTATGGTGCTGCCAATACGCCGGTCCGCCTGGCGGCCATGGCTCAGGCGCGCACCCGAAAGACGGCCGGACGTCTTTGAAGGAACGGCTGTGCCCTAGGTGGCATAGCCCTACCTTAATTCAATAACAACAACTACCATAAGGTTTTTGAACCTGCCAATGACACAACCAATAATGGCTGCCGAATCCCTTAGCCCCGATGCTGTAAAAACGCAGTCTGTTCCCCGACTGCCACGAAAGAACAACCCCGAAGAAACCAAGCAGGAAATCCTCCTGGCGGCGGTTGCCGAGTTTGCGGAAAACGGCCTGAGCGGGGCAAGAGTCGATGCCATTGCCGAGCGCACCCGAACATCGAAGCGCATGATCTATTACTACTTCGAGAGCAAAGATCAGCTCTACTCTGCGGTGCTGGAAAAGCTCTACGGGGAGATCCGCTCGACCGAGTCCCAGATGCATCTGGATGCGCTCGAACCGGTAGAGGCCATTCGGCGACTGGTCGAGTTCACGTTTGACTACCACGATCTGAATGTCGATTTCGTTCGGATCGTGTGTATCGAGAATATCCATCAGGGAAATTACATTCGCCAGTCACAGGCCATTACCTCAGTCAACTCGTCGATTGTTCAGACCATCTCTAGGATTCTGGTGCGTGGCGTAGAACAGGGCGTTTTTCGGGAGGGGCTGGATCCGCTTGAGTTGCACATGATGATGAGCTCGTTCTGCTTCTATCGGGTGTCCAACCGCTATACCTTTTCATCGATCCATCAGATCGACCTGACGGATGCAGATAACCGGGAGCGGCACAAGGAACTCATTTGCGACGTGGTACTGCGCTATGTATGCAAATGACTGATTGGTGCGCGAATACCGCTGCATCAATTTATGCAGCGGTATCGAGAAAGGGGCTTACTGTGATTTACGCGCTTTTTGTATTTCATCATCCAGCATCTTGACCAGTGCGGGATCGACATCCTTCGCCAGTTTTTCGATGACCGGCTTCGTTTTCTCCCGGAATCGATCCATCTCTTCCGGAGTAATTTCATTGACGGCCATGTGGCCTTTTAAGGTTTGATAGGCACTGTCCTGAGCCTGCCCGGAAACCATGCGCTGATAGGCCTGAGCCTCAGCGGCGGCCTCGGTAATGACCTTGCGCTCGTCCTCGTTCAGCTTGTTCCATGACTTTTCGCCTATGATGAACGATTGCGGGTTGTACACGTGGCGTGTCACCGACAGGTATTTCTGCACCTCGTAGAACTTGCTGCCCAGAATCACGGTATTGGGGTTTTCCTGCCCATCAACGGTTCGCTGCTCAAGGCCTGTATACACTTCAGGAAAGGGCATCGGTACGGGGTTGGCGCCCAATGCGGAAAATGTCTCCAGATAGCTGGGTGACTGTATGACACGGATCTTCAAGCCTTGCAGATCCTCCCAGCGGGCGATGGACTTCCTGCTGTTGGTTATGTTGCGAAAGCCCAGGTCCCAATACCCCAGGGTATGCAGGCCCTTGCCTTCCAAGCGTGAGGCCAATGCCTGGCCCACCGGACCATCCATGACCTGCTGAGCCTCCTGAGCATCATTGAAGAGGAAGGGGAAATCCAGAATCGCGAAGTCCTTTACCTGGGCCGCCAGGATACCGGCATTGAGGACGGTCAGGTCCAGTGTGCCGCCCTGAATGGCCGATACGGTTTGCAGATCACCGCCGAGCGTGCCGCCTGGAAAGAGCCGCACCTTGATCTTGCCCTCGCTCTTTTCCTTCACCAGATCTGCAAATTTCTGTGCGCCCTGACCCTGAGGATGTTCCTTCACATTCTGGAAGGCAAACCGTAAGGTCTGGTTACGCACCTCGGCAGCTACCGTGCCGGCATACAACACACCGATTGCGCAGGCGGTAGCCAAAGCTGTTTTGATCATCGTCATCTTGAAAGCTCCATCTTGTTTTTGTTGTTTGCGAAACGGGGTGCAGTGACTTAGCCCGCCAGGAATTTCATTGGACCTGTCACTAGCACCGGGAAAATGACCAGCAGGAGCAGTACCAGCAACTGCGCCAGGAGAAACGGCCAGACACCGCGGATGATTTCATTCATCTGGATCCCGGAGACGCCACATACGACGTTCAGGACGGTTCCGACTGGAGGTGTGATGAGTCCTATGGCGGTGTTGATCAAAAAGAGCACGCCAAAATACACAGGGTCGATACCCGCTTGAACAACGGTTGGCATCAGCACAGGCGTCAGGATCAGGATGGTGGGCGTCATGTCCATGACGGTGCCGACAATAATAATCAGCAGCATGATCATCAGCAGCAGTACGGTGGGGTTGTCCATGAACGGATCGAGCAGGTCAACCAGCTGGCCGGGGAGGTCGGCTATGGTCACCAACCAAGACGAAACCATGGCAGCAGCGACCAATAGCATGACGACCGAGGTGGTTTTTGCCGCACTCAGGATGAGTTCATACAGATCGCTGAGCTTCAGTTCCTTGTAGATCACCGTTGCCACGAATAGCGCATAGACCGCAGCAACCACAGCGGCCTCGGTCGGTGTAAAGACGCCGAACTTCAAGCCAAACACGATGATCAGCGGCAGCCCCAATGCCCAGCTGCCTTCGATGAGCGTCTGCGCAATTTCCCGGCCGGAACGCTTGGGTGAGGTTTCTACGACCTCCTTGCGAGCGATCCACCACCAGGCAACCGCCAGAGCCGCACCGAGCATGAGCCCCGGCACAATACCGGCCAGAAACAGCTTGGAAATGGAGACACCGGAGGCGACACCGAAAATGATGAAACCAATGCTAGGAGGAATGATGGGCGCAATGATGCCCCCTGCTGCGATCAGGCCTGCCGACCGTTCGCGGCTGTGTCCAGCCGAGACCATCATCGGTACCAGAAGGGCGGCAAGGGCAGCGGCATCGGCGACGGCAGAACCGGACAGCGAAGCCAGAAGGCACGAGGCGATAATCGCCACGTAGCCAAGTCCACCTCGCTTGTGCCCTACCATGGACATCGCAATGTTCACGATCCGGCGAGACAGGCCACCTGCATTCATGATCTCGCCTGCGAGCATGAAAAACGGTACCGCCATCAATGGAAAACTGTCGGCACCGTTAAGCAGGTTTTGCGCAATGATCTGAGCGTCAAACAGATCCAGGTAATACATCATGGCGGCGCTTGCGACGAGCAGCGCAAAGGCGATCGGCATGCCGATGACCATACTGCCGACCAGAGAGCCCAGGAAAACGGAAAGAATCATCAGCTGCGCTCCCCTGAGGCTGTCTTGGGCGGGGTTACGAACGGTGTCTGCTTGTCCTTGGAGGAGGGCGAGGATACAGACGGCAGGGGAAGGAACAGTGCGGCATAGAGTTCGTACACCATGATGCCGACCGAGGTGATCCCAAAGACGAGCCCTGCCGAATAGAACACTGCCATGGACAGTCCCGATGCCGGCGCCAGTACGTCTTTATTGATGACTGCCTGTTGCCAGCTTCCCTGGATTATCAGCCACAGCATGTACAGCACGATCAGGTGAGAAAGGGTGAGACACAGGCGCTTGCCGCGGGCTGGCAGGGCTGCGAGCAGGCTACCCATGCCGATATGCGAGCGCTCCTTGAGGCCGATGATAGCCCCAAGGAACACCATGAATACAAACAGCCAGCGCGACAGTTCTTCCGATACGCTGATGCCGGAATTGAAGACGTATCTCAAGACAACGTTGCCGAACACCAGAGCCACCATGCCAAGCATGCACAGCACCAGTAGAAGTTTGATGAAGCGAAAGTACAGGTCGATTATTGTTTTCATGACCATGCCTTTAGGTTTCTCTGCGTATGTTGTGTTTGTTATGAATCACGAGAAACAACGACAGCCAGGCTCCGCGCGTCCCTGCGCCAGGCCTTTTAAAGTTCTATACGCTTCACCTCTCCTAGAATGAAGATGTACGAAAACGCACCGATTAAGGCAAGAACACCGATAAACAGCAGTGCTCCCACAAACGAACCCGTGGTGGCTACGATAAAGCCGACCACCAGCGGCGTAATGATACCGGCCAGATTGGCCGCCAGATTGAAGATGCCGCCGGTAAGGCCCATGAACTTCTTGGGCGCGATGTCAGAAATGACTGCCCACCCCAGGCCCACCATGCCTTGCCCAAAGAAGGCGATGGAGAGAATCGCGATGACCAACGTGTCATTATCGACATAGTTCGCCGCGATGATGGTAGAAGCCAGCAATAGCCCGCTGATAATGGGTAGCTTGCGGCCTACGCTGGCGTTACCGGTGCGCTTGATGATCCAGTCGGACAACCAGCCACCAAACATCACACCTACGGCCGCGGCAATGAACGGCAGTACTGCAAAGAACCCCATCTTTACCCAACCCATATGGCGCTCGGTGGCCAGATAGGTGGGGAACCAGGTCAGAAAGAAAACCAGGGTGGCGTTACCGGCAAACTGACCGATGCACGCTCCCCAGATCTGCCGGTACTTGAGCAACTGGCTGACATTGCTCCATGTAAAGGGAGCGCGCTCCTGCGAGGGGGCTGACAAGCCACCGCCAGCCTGGATGTGCTCCCGCTCCGCCTGATTCATGGCAGGGTCTTCATGGGGCTCACGGTAGCGCTTCCACCAGAGCAGGCCGAAGGCGATGCCAATGCCTCCGATGATCATAAACAGCGCGCGCCAGCCAAAGTGCGCGAGAATCATGAACAGTACCGGACTGAGAAAGGCCAAGCCGATGTATTCACCCACGGTATAAATACTCGTGGCACGGGCACGCTCTTGCTGAGGGAACCAGGTACTGACCACTCGGCTGTTGGTGGGAAAGCACGGTGCTTCGGCAAACCCCAGCATCAGGCGCAATCCCAGCAGGGTATAGAAGCCTGAAGCAAATCCGTGCAGCAGCGTAGCGAACGACCAGGAGGTGATCGACGCAAAATAGGTGAATTTCGATCCGAACCGATCGAGAAACACGCCACCGGGTACCTGAGCCAGCACATACGTCCAGGAAAAAGCAGAGAAGATCAGACCCATGACCGCCGCATCAATCCCAAGCTCTTGGGTCATGACCGGCGCCGAGATACCCAGAATAGTCCGGTCCAGGTAATTGATCATGGTTCCGACCGCTAGCAGGGCAAGAATCACGAAGCGTGCCCGGGTTGGCTTTTGGGATGTGGTTCCAGCATGAGAAGGGGCTTGCGCTATCTGGCCTAGTTTACTATCGGCATGCATTGTTATTGTCCTGTGTCGCTTGGCACGAAATAGAAGGCTTGTCAGTCACCCAGGCTGGCGAAATGCGCCTGCATTCTCTGGGAATCAGCGTGCTGCCCGGTAAAGAGCTCAAACGCCTTCACAGCCTGGAAGACCGCCATGCGGCTACCGTCCAGCGTCTGGCAACCGATCTTGCGGGCGTGCTTGAGCAGTTCGGTTTCCAGTGGAAAATAAATGATCTCAGCTACCCACACCTCGGGCCTGAGCAGTTCGGCCGGTAGCGGCATGCCTGGCAGCTTGGCCATACCCACCGGTGTCGTGTTGACCAGCCCTTGAGTCGCCTGCATGGCGGCGGTCAGGTCTGTTCCCACGCACGCACGATCAAGACCGAAAATAGCCTTGAGGTTGTCGACGAGCGCGTGGGCTTTGTCCTTATCGACATCAAAGACCGTCAATTCAGCTACCCCCTCGCGGAGTAAGGCATGAGCAACGGCTGCCCCGGCACCGCCAGCGCCCATCTGCACAACGCGCTCGCGTGAGACGTCTGGCAGCCCACGGCGAAATCCTTCCGCAAACCCGAGACAATCGGTGTTATGACCTATCCGCTTGCCCGCTTTGAACACTACGGTATTGACGGCGCCAATACCCAAGGCCTCCTCTGAAAGCTCATCCAGCAGTGGGATAATGGCCTGCTTGCAGGGAAAGGTGACATTCAGACCTGTGAATCCCATGCGCTCGGCTGCTGTGAGTAGTTCAGGCAGAGCGGACGCCTCAAGGCCAAGCGCATCAAGGTCGATCAGCCGATAGAGGTAACGAATGCCTTGCGCATCACCCTCATGCTCATGCATGGAAGGCGTACGGGAGGATTGAATACCTGAGCCAATCAGACCGGCCAGGACAGAAGGAGAAAATAGAGTGGACATAATGGTCACTTCTTGTTCGTGAAGACGTGAGCGAAGTACTCGATGGCCATGCGATAGCCCGCCACACCAAAGCCGCATAGGACCCCTACGGCAATGGGTGAGACAAAGGAGTGATGCCTGAAGGCTTCGCGCTGATGAACGTTGGAGAGATGGACTTCCACCAGGGGCAGCGCTACCGCTGTCAGGGCATCTCGGATCGCAACGGAGGTATGAGTCCAGGCCGCGGGATTGATGATGATTCCAGCATGGGCGGTTCGCGCCTGGTGAATCCAGTCGATCAGCTCACCTTCGTGGTTGGTTTGGCGGAAATCGATCTGTAGGCCGAGCGTGTCGGCTGCTTCATGACAAAGCTGAGCGACATCGTTGAGGGTCTCGTAACCATAGATCTGTGGTTCACGGGTTCCCAGCAGGTTAAGGTTTGGGCCGTTGAGGATGAGAAGAGAGCAAGTCATCCAGAGCACTCCGTGTTGTTCTTATGATGTTTGGGCACGCTGAATAACAAAGTGTACTAACTGGTTAATACAGTCAATCCGCCCAGAAGGTACTTTTTATTTATTGCCTGGGGGGAATCGACTTACCAATGACAGCATCATTAAAAGAGGTCGGAAAAAAGCCTGAAAAATCAGAAGGTTCTTGATGAAGCGCGAATTTCTCTGTCGAGAAGGAGATAGTGTGCTGGGATAAAAAAACGTGCGGTTATCGTCCATGATGACGAAAGAGGGAAGCCTGCCCTAGGCGCTTACCCAACGAACAAGCATCCCTATAACTCTAGGGAAGGAGGAGCGGATGGCAGAAGGCATCACTCAGGACACCTCCTGCCAGTTTGTCAGGTACGCTCCTCCACTGGATCAGCCCGGGGCGAACATTCCTGTATCCGATTACTCTGGTAGATCAGCGCCAGAGCGCCAAACAGCAGTGCGATAGCAACCAGTCGAGACACATCCAAGGGTCGCTCGGCATTCCCCAGCCAAGCAAAGTGATCGATGAGAAGACTCATCAGCAGCTGACCAGTAATGACGGCTACCGTAGCGGCAGCGGTGCCAACGCGAGGGATGGAAAACACCATCGCGAGCATATACACAACGCCAAACAGCGCACCGATCAGCTGCCATTTTGGAGCAGTGAAAAGTGTCATGGGATGAGGGGGTTCGAAGAAAAACACCAGCAAAAATGTAAGCAGGGCACCGCTGGTAAAAGTCAGCCAGGCGCTTTCCAGCACGCCTACCTGCGCGCCAAGCCGGCCGTTGATAGAGGACTGGGCACTGAGTACGGCGCCACTACCCAATACGGCAAAAAGAACCAGAAACTGGAGCATAGGATATACCTCAGTGAATCAGCCAGAGAGCGACCAAGATCAATAGGAACGCCATTGCGCGATACCGGTCGACGGGACGGCGTGTGCTGCCTAGCAGACCAAAATGATCGATAACCAGACTGGCTCCTACCTGGCCGCACAGGATGCCCACCATGGTCATCCCGACACCAATCAGCGGCGTGGCAATGGTCAGTACGACGACATAGATAGGACCCAGAATGCCGCCCACCAGCAGCCAGCGTGGCTGACTGAATAATTGGGCCATTTTCGGGCGCGCAAAAATCAGTGCAAATGTGAGCAGTGCGGCGCCAACGAGAAAAATCGACAAGGTAGCGGAGAAGTGACCTATTTCCCCTCCCAGCGGCCCTAACAGGCCCGCCTCCATCGACAGACCCATGCCGGCAATCAGCACAACTAACAGAATCAGAGCGTGTTGCATGTTTATCCTCAAGAAAAAACAATGCGCTACGCTAGTAAGTTGTCATAATTGGAACAATCGGCTTTCAGACAAATAACTATTGTTTTATGAGCAACTCGCCTTCCATGCTGGCCTTGCGGCTGTTCGTCAGGGTCGCGTCGGTCAAGAGCTTTACGCAGGCAGGTGCAGAGTTCAATTTGCCTGCCTCATCCGTTTCGCGCCATATCTCTGCGTTGGAGGCGACGTTGGGGCAGCGGCTCTTGTATCGCCACACTCGGGCAGTCCGATTGACCGAGGCAGGGGAGCGCTATTACCAGCATGTCCGGGACGCCCTGCTTCAGCTGGATATGGCGGCGGAGCAGATTGGTGGAGACACTTCAGAGCCACAGGGAACACTTCGGCTCAATGCTGCCGTCGCGCTGGGGCGTCTGCATCTGGTTCCATTGCTGGTAGAGTTTCAAAAGCGATATCCAAAAATAGACGTTGAGCTGACATTAACGGATGCGTTTATTGATCCTGTGCAGGAAGGGGCTGACATTACTTTCCGAGTAGGACGCCTGGAAGATTCCAGCCTGGTGGCGCGCAGTTTAGGAGAGCAACGGTTCGTGGTGTGTGCTGCGCCGGTGTATCTGGAGCGGCAGGGTATACCGCAAAGTCCCGGGGCGCTTGAGCATCATAACTGCCTGGTCTACAAGGGGATGCGCGGTGTGCGTCAGTGGTATTTCCGCTCTACAAGCCAGACACCCTTTCAGGCCTATCAGGCCAAAGGTAGCTTTAGAAGCAATAATGCCGAATGCCTGCTTGAGGCGGCGGTGCTTGGGGAGGGGATCGTACTGTTCCCGACATGGCTCGTGCATCAAGCGCTAAGCAGCGGTGCACTGGTAGCAGTGTTGACGGACTGGGAAGCGTCAGAAGATCTCGAAACCCATGCAGTGCATGTGATCTATCCGGAAAACCGCATGCGCTCAGCCAAGGTGAAGGTTTTTCTGGATTTCCTTTTTCATCACGTCGGTCAGCCACCCTACTGGGACAATGGCTTGCCCGTTCAGCGTTGAGAACGCTTAATCCTCGATGCCTGTACCCGCACGACTGACTTTGGGATGCGCGTGAAAAGCTAGGCAGACGTCGGCTATGTGGGAGAACGCGATACTGTTAATCTGCTTCACGACTATTTACCGCTTCAGTCGCGTTACAAGTATCTGATCCTGTACCAGTAGTCTGATATAGACGCTCTACAACGCCCGTTCAGCCTAAAAGCCCGTTCGCAGGCGAACTCATTCATCTTTCGTCTTACCAAGCTTGTATCTGCATCTCGTTAAAGGCTTCAAGTAAGGTTCTCAAGATGAGCGAAGACGATATCGAGTTCATTGCTTCCTGGCTGGGACTCATTCTTTTTGCGCGGATTGTACTATTCAGTCTGGGCTATGGTTGATGGCCCTAACGCTAGGCGGAATGCGCCATGAAGACGCTTGCAGACGGACATAAAAAACGGCACCCGAAGGTGCCGTCTTAACCAAGGTAAACGAGCTGTTTAAAGCTCAGCCGTTTTTGCCTCAGTCGGCTGATTTTCTTCAGCCTTGTTTTCAGACGCTGCCTGCTGGGTAGCGGTAGCATCTTTAAGCTGGAGTACACCAGCTGTGTAGCTGCGGACTTCCTTGATCAATGGAGCATTGTTATCCAGCGACTGACCGTAGGACGGAATGATTTCCTTAAGCTTGCCCTGCCATTCTGACGTCGCAACCTTGTCCTTGAACACTTTTTCTAACAGATGAAGCATAATAGGGGCGGCAGTTGAAGCGCCAGGCGAGGCACCCAGCAGCGCAGCAACGGAGCCGTCCTGTGAGGAAACCACTTCGGTACCAAACTGCAATTTGCCATTGCCGTTCGCATCTTTCTTAATGATCTGTACGCGCTGGCCGGCGGTCCAGAGCTTCCAGTCTTCCTTGCGAGCGTTCGGATAGTAGTCCTTCAGCGCAGCGAAGCGGTCTTCATCAGACTGCATCAACTGACCAACCAGGTATTTGACCAGATCGAAGTTGTCCATTCCCACCTGCATCATGGGCCAGGTGTTGTTGCTGGTCATGGAATGCATGAGGTCCATCAGCGAGCCGTTCTTCAGAAACTTGGTCGAGAAGGTTGCGAACGGTCCGAACAGAATAACGCGCTTGCCATCCAGCGTACGACTATCAATGTGCGGCACGGACATGGGCGGCGCGCCCACAGATGCCAGGCCGTAGGCTTTTACCCCGTGACGTTTGGCGATTTCCTGATTTTCAGTTACCAGGAACTGGCCTCCAACCGGGAAACCAGCATAGCCATCGGCTTCAGGAATACCTGTTTTCTGCAGCAGCATCAGAGAAGCGCCGCCTGCACCAATGAAGACGAAGCGGGTGTTCACCGAAGTTTCCTTGCCGCCGTTGGCCAAGTCTGCAACGGTTACTTTCCAGGTGTTATCGGGGTTGCGCTTGATATCACGAACTTCGCTGTTCACTGAAAGCTTGAACTGCGAATGATTTTCCAGCGAACCTACCAGCTGGCGAGTGATTTCACCGAAGTTTACGTCAGTCCCTGCTGGCATCCAGGTCGCTGCCACTTTCTGCGCAGGGTCACGACCTTCCATGATCAGCGGTGCCCACTGCTTGATCTGGCTGTGGTCTTCCGAGTACTGCATGCCCGCATACAGCGCGTTTTTCTGCATGGTTTCATAACGCTTGTGCAGGTAGTTGACGTTGTCGTCACCCCAGACAAAGCTCATGTGCGGCGTGGTATTGATGAACGATCTGGGGTTCTTCAATACACCGTTCTTGACCTGGAAAGACCAGAACTGACGGGAAATCTCAAAGCCTTCAGTAATCTTCGGAGGCTTGGTGACATCGATGGTGCCGTCCTTGAGTTCGGGCGTATAGTTCATTTCCGCGAAGGCAGAATGGCCCGTTCCGGCATTGTTCCAGCCGTTGGAACTTTCTTCGGCTACCTTGTCCAGACGCTCGTACATGTTGATCGTCCAGGTGGGCTCAAGCTCTTCCAGGTAGGTAGCCAGGGTAGCGCTCATGATACCGCCGCCGATCAGTACAACATCGACAGGGGCATTATCGTCGGCCCAGCTGTGTCCGGACATCGCGAACATGCTGGAGCACAGAGCAGCGAGAACACGCTTTTTCATGCAGATTTTCTCTAGTTAGGCATACAAGCAAATGAAATCAGATAGCGCTGTCTTATCGGCCATCTACACATTTGCTTGAGTAGGCAAGGCACACTTCTTTTTGAATCTGTAACGCATCAAGTCGAATGAAAGGTCGGGTCGATTCGACATGAAACACGCGTACAGCCAAAAAAATTCAAGGTCCGGATCAAGAGGTGGCAGGACATCCACTCGAAAATGTCACTACATTGCGTTGGGTGTAGCGGATACATCATGAGAGGTTTATCTGGGCGCTCAGTGAAACGTGTCCAGTAGAATATCGCGAAAAAGCCGCGACGGAAAGTCACACCTTAAAGTTCCGGTCAATAAGACTAAAGTTTAATGTCTGGCAGGAAGTCGGCAGGACATTATCATCGACACGTGCAGGTCGTCCGGTATTGCTCTGCTCGTTCTGTCCTCCCTTCTGTACCAGCCTGCAATCAACACCTAGGCTTTTTATCCTTGCGTGGTAAGACGACTATGTTGTCTTTTGCAGGAGACGCTGACCGGTCAGTCATCACCTTTTCAGATTTGAAAAAATAAATTACTTGATCTGCTTATAAGCTTGCTGAGGTTACATCTCCGCCAGGATTCGCTTTTTAGAGCCTATTTGGCGTAATTTTTCAATTCTATTAAAGTCTCAAGCTGGAAGCTGTAGCCTCCTTGACAAAATAGCGCTCAAGAAAAATACTGTGTCACGTGGTATGACGACATACCGGAAATTGCTCCAAAAAGAACAATAGTCATGGACAGCCTTCCTCTTATGAATATCTCCCGTGTCAGTGTCGATGTGTTTTCCTATCCCACTCGCCGTGCTGTCGATAGCGCAGGGCATTCCCATCCGGGAGATGAAGTCCAGGCCCGTATGGCATTGTTGAAGATCACCACGGAGGACGGTTGCGAAGGTTATGCCTTTGGCGCTCCGGAACTGCTTCGCCCATACATCATTGACAATTTTGTACGCAAGGTACTGGTTGGACAGAACGCGCTTGATCGTGAACGACTCTGGCAGGATCTGGCGCATTGGCAGCGGGGAAGTGCAGGTCAACTTACCGACCGCAGCCTGGCCTTGGTGGAGCAAGCGCTCTGGGATTGGGCTGGCCGCAAGTTCCAGGTCCCAGTCTACAAGCTGTTGGGTGGCTACCGAGACAAGGTCTTGGCCTATGGTTCTACCATGTGTGGCGATGATTTGCCGGATGGCCTGTCAACACCTGACGAATATGCGCGTTTTGCCGAAAAGCTCGTAGCCCGTGGTTACAAGGGTATCAAGCTGCATACCTGGATGCCGCCCATCTCCTTCGCACCCGATGCCAAGATGGACGTAAAAGCCTGTGCCGCTGTACGTGAAGCAGTAGGTCCGGATATTGCCCTGATGCTTGATGGCTACCACTGGTACAACCGTACTGATGCCCTCTACATCGGACGTGAAATTGAAAAGCTGGGTTTTGCCTGGTTTGAAGAGCCTATGATGGAGGAGTCCGCAGAGTCGTATGCCTGGCTGGCTGAAAACCTCACCATTCCTGTATTGGGGCCTGAAAGCCTGGGCGGCAAGTATCACAGCCGTGCGGGGTGGGTGAGTGGAAAGTCTTGCGACATTCTACGCGCCGGGGTAGCTGGCGTAGGCGGTATTGGCCCATGTCTCAAAGTCGCTCACCTGGCTGAGGCGTTCGGATTGGATTGTGAAGTTCATGGTAATGGTGCACCCAATCTGGCTGTCGTGGGTGGAATCAAGAACTGCTCCTGGTACGAGCGCGGGCTATTGCATCCATTCTTGGAGTATGACGACGTACCTGCCTATCTCAACAGTATCGTCGACCCCATGGACAAGGACGGTTACGTCCACCTGCCTGACCGTCCTGGCCTGGGTGAGGACATCAACTTTGCCTATATCGAAGCCCATATCGTGAGCCAGCACTAATCCACGGTTGTGCCTGGGCTAATCATGCCCAGGCAGGTCTTGAACAATTATAAAAAAGGACTGAGCTATGAACCTGAACACCTTTCGCCTCTCGCATGTCTTCTTCGAGTGCCTGGCCCGTATCTCCAGGCGAGTACCGGAACTGTATAACCTGGGACTGGCTGGTACAGCGCACATTCATGCTCAGTCCCCCTCGTGCATCGCCTCGATACCCTGCCGTATCAACCGGCTACAGGCTTTCCGCTCCTGTTCTCTTGATGCTCTGCCATTACCTCTGGCGATGACCGGCCGATGTAATGGTCGGCGCGGCCGGGCCAAAAGTCCTGCCTAAGCGCCGCTGGCAGGCCTGGCTTGCCGTTCGCGTGTTATCCATCTGAACCAATCGTGCCGCCGAATAGATCGGGAGCCGTACACCCCTGAATGCCGGGCTGTTACCGCTTAAGCCTATTCAATCTCTCTGTACGTTATTAACAAGAATAAGATCATGAAGATAACAATAAAGACGCTAGCTGTTGCGACCTCTCTGGGAATCACCGTTTTGGCAGGCAATGCTCAGGCTGCCGATTCGGGTTATATCAACTATCGGCACCAGTATCTGGAAGACTCGAAGCTTCACTCTGATCGCGTTCTGATCGGTATACGTCTGGACAATGGACTCGGTTTCGAAGGGGAACTGAAGTACAAGACCGGAGGCAGCCGTAAGGACGTCGCGTTTGATAACACCGTAGGGGATGGTCACGAATTTACGGCTGATTATCGATACTCCCTTACTCCCCAATGGACGATTGCACCCTTTATCAGCCTGGTTGCAGTAGAAAACGCAACGACGTATCGAACCGGCGCGCGTCTGGGGTACAAGGTAAACAACCAGTGGACGATCAGCGGGCGCTATCGCTACGAGGCTCGCAAGCTGGATCGCAACCAGGTCGACGAGTCCGTGCCTGATAGAGCCAAGCGTGACCAGCACGTTCACCGCTTCGATGGGTGGCTGGGCTACGCTCCGGGCGGGAAATTATCGTACGAATATAACCTGGTCTATTTCAAGGCGGACTATACCCGTTACGACGGCAAGAAAACCGACTACGAACAAAACCTTGCCTTTAAATACAAGTGGGACAAGCGCTGGCAGCCCTTTGTTGAGTTGGGTGATGTGAAAGTTAATTCCACCGACAGTGATCGCCAGCTACGTATGCGCGTGGGTGTGCATTACAGT
The DNA here is from genome assembly GCF_051027695.1 of Pseudomonas sp. JZ134. Taxonomy (NCBI): domain Bacteria; kingdom Pseudomonadati; phylum Pseudomonadota; class Gammaproteobacteria; order Pseudomonadales; family Pseudomonadaceae; genus Pseudomonas; species Pseudomonas sp. JZ134. Next base: position 100,260 of record NZ_CP069251.1, read on the forward strand.
TTTTAACATGCAGTAAATATCCTGCAATGAAGTACAGATGAAGTTATTGGAAAGTACTTTATAAACTTTAAAGATTCTCACTTCATCTGTCTTCATTCTTGTTTCTGAAACAACAAGAACATCATTTCAGAACAACGAAGTCATGTTCTCTTTTATTCGGTGAATAATATGAGAATCATCAAGGTAAAAATAACAGAGAGCACGCTTCGCTCTGTCCCTAATACCTCAAAGTTCATACCAGAGACTTTCCATAGTTCTTTCCGATGGGCGCGAAACAGGTTGCTTTAACATTTTCTATATCCCTCTGATTTGTTTTCGGCCAGTGGCGCCAATATTGTGAGAGAACGCTATGAACATAGATATGTTGGTGGTGGCAGGCTATTTTTTGCTGATGATCATCATTAGCCTTGCCTTCAAGAAAATGGCCAATAAGTCGGCAAGTGACTATTTCCGGGGCGGCGGTCGTATGCTGTGGTGGATGGTAGGCGCTACTGCATTCATGACACAGTTTTCGGCCTGGACCTTTACCGGGGCGGCGGGCAAGGCGTTTAACGACGGTCTGGCGGTAACGTTTGTTTTCTTGGGAAATATCTTTGCCTATGCTATTTCCTATTGGTGGTTCAGCCACCGCTTTCGCCAGATGCGTGTTGATACGCCTACCGAGGGTATCAAGATGCGTTTCGGCAAGACGAACGAGCAGTTCTTTACCTGGGCCATTATTCCTTTAAGCGTGCTCAACGGTGGTGTGTGGCTAAATGGTCTGGCGATCTTTGTCGGAGCCGTGTTTGGCTATGACATGGCGACCACTATTTGGATCACAGGTATCTCCGTACTGCTTATCTCGCTCTTGAGCGGAGCATGGGGGGTGGTCGCCAGCGACTTCGTTCAGACGTTGGTCGTTGCCGTCATCTCTGTGGCCAGTGCCATTGTCGCCTTGGTCGCCGTTGGTGGGCCTTCTGAAATGATTGCCCGGTTCCCGACCAATTTCGTGATGGGACCCGATATGAACTACGGCCTGCTGTTAATAGGCTCGTTCCTGTTCTTTCTGGTCAAGCAGCTGCAAAGCATCAACAACATGCAGGACTCCTATCGTTTTCTCAATGCGAAAGACTCTGACAACGCACGCAAGGCGTCCCTGCTTGCTCTGGCATTAATGGTCGGGGGAACGCTGATCTGGTTCATTCCACCCTGGGCCACAGCCGTCCTGTATCCAGATGCTCCGCTGGCACATGCTGAATTGGGAAATAAGGCCAGTGATGCAGTTTATCTGGTCTTTGCAGAACGCTTGATGCCGGTAGGAACGATAGGACTTCTGGTTGCCGGGCTATTTGCTGCCACCATGTCGTCGATGGACTCTGCCCTGTGCCGTAACGCCGGTATTTTTGTACGCAGTTTCTGGGCGCCTGTAGTGTGCCGTAACAAGCCTCTCAGCGAGAAAAAGCTGCTGCACGTCAGCCAGATCGCCACGATCGTAAACGGTATTCTGGTTATCCTTATTGCTCAACTCTTTGCTCAACTCAAAGGTCTGAGCCTATTCGAGCTGATGATGCGGGTTGCCACACTGCTTCAATCTCCCATTCTGGTGCCACTGTTCTTCGGCATGTTTATTCGTAAAACGCCAAAATGGGCGGCCTGGGGTACCGTTGCCTTTGGCATGTTTGTGTCCTGGTTGGTCATGAATGTATTCACTGCTCAATGGTGTGCCGGCTTGTTTGGAGTGACCCTGACCGCACGTGAACTTTCTGAGCTGACGACTACTATTACCGTGGCAGCTCATCTGGTGCTGACGGGCGGTTTCTTCTGCGCCACTACCTTGTTCTACAAGGAAGAGACATTTACTGCAGAGGAAAAACAGCAAACGGCCCAGTTCTTTAAGGACATCGAAACGCCTGTAATTGCTGAAGGTGATCAGGACGTGTATGACCGCCTACAGCGCAGCAAGCTAGGGCAGATTACCTTGATGATGGGGGCTGGCTTGATGTTGATGGTACTGGTACCCAACCCGCTCTGGGGACGGCTCCTGTTTGCAGCATGTGCCATCTCCATCCTACTCTGTGGCTACCTGCTCAAGCGCAGCGCTCATGTAGAAAAAAGTATAGAGACACTCCAGGCTCGATTGACTACCGAGCGTGCGTCCTGAGAAAGCGCTGAAAGATGCCGGCATCCGAAAGGGTGCCGGCTTACGCATGACCTGGCGTTTTCCAGACTGTTTGTTTCAGTATGCCTCAGCCCGCCTGCTTCAGCGTCACGTTGGCATAAGGCTCAAAGAATGACCTCACTCGATCTGTTGGTGGTTGCGGTATACCTCGTTTTTATCATTGTGGCAGCCTGGTGCTTTCGTCGTTATGCACAGAGCAGCAGTCAGTTCATCAATGGCGGTGGCTCCATGCCCTGGTGGATGGCCGGAGCGACTGCCTTTATGACGCAGTTCAGCGCCTGGACGTTTACCGGCGCCGCAGGAAAGGCCTTTACCGATGGCTTTCCCGTTCTGGTCCTGTTCTGGGGCAATGCTCTGGGATTTTTCATCGCCTGTCTGTTCTTTGCGGCACGCTACCGCAAGCTTCGGGTTGAAACCTCGATGCAGGTGATTGCCCTGCGTTTTGGCAAGCCGACCGAGCAACTCTTTACCTGGCTGCAGTTCCCGCTCTCAACCCTTACGGCCGCCATCTGGCTTAATGGATTGGCCTATATCCTCGCCTCGATGACCGGCTTTGGCATGGTACCGACCCTGCTCATCACCGGTACGGTCATTACCTTCATTTCCGCCAGTGGTGGTGCCTGGACAGTCAACGCAACCAACGTCATCCAGCTGGTTCTGATCTTGGCAATTACCCTGGTAACCGGCTGCTTTGCGCTATACACAGGCGGTGGGCCAGGCAATATCGTCGAGCGCTTTCCCGTGGATTTTTGGCAGGGGCACGACATGAATTTGTGGCAGATCCTGTTGTTCTGGATTGCCATGATCCTGATGCAGCAGGTGCTGTCGACCAACAACGCGATTACCTGCTATCGCTTTCTGGTTACTCGAAACGAGCATGAGGCTCGGCGGGCAGCCTTTCTGGCCGGGGTTCTTTTTGTGGTCGGTCCTGTCCTATGGTTTATTCCGCCGTGGGTAGCCGCCACGCAAGGTGCAGACCTTGTGGGGCAGTACCCTCAACTGGGCGAGCAGGCAGGAAACGCGGCCTATCTCTACTTTGTTCAACAGGCAATGCCAGCCGGTACGGTCGGGCTTACATTAGCCGCGATGGTAGCTGCGACCATTGCTCCCATGAGCACTGCGCTCAATCGCAATGCGGGGATCTTTATTCGTAACGTTTATCAGCGCCCTGCCCATGGGGAGGCCCACTTGCTTGCCATGGGCCGCTGGGTGACGCTGCTCAATGGTGCCCTGGCCACCCTGACAGCGTGGTGGATGGCCGAGCAGGAAGGCATAGGGTTCTTCGAGCTGGCAATGATGGTCAGCTCCCTGTTTCTTCTGCCCCTTTCCATTCCTGCTCTGTTGGCCGTGGTCGTACGACAGACCCCGGATTGGGCGGGTTGGAGTACGGTGCTGGTCGGCGCAGCGGTATCGCTGATCTTTTATGTTGGCTTCAACCCCGTGGCGCTTCCTGCGTGGTTGGGTGGGTATACGCTCACCGAACGTGAGGCGAGCGATCTGAAGTTTGGGGTGACGGTTCTGGCGCATGTGGTTTTCACGGGTGGTTTTTTTATCGGGACCCGCGTCTGGTATAGCCCTACCCGTAACACCGAGAGGCGGCAACAGCTCACGCTATTCTTTCGCAATATGTATCGTCCCCTGCAGCCCGATGAGATTGCCTGCGTCGATCCTTCCCAAGCCAGGAGGCTAGGCGCCCTGGTAACAGGTATGGGGCTGCTTTTACTTCCACTTCTTCTATTGGCTGAGGCTCCCCAGGGGCGCTGGTTGCATGCCGCTATTGTAGGAACGGTACTGATATCAGGATTAGCACTGCGACATTGGGCAGGCAGTAGTAGAACATAAGCAGTTAACGCTCAGAATTAAGACTTCGTTATCAATAGCGAAGAGGGCGAATCCATATTGTTGAGCAACTCATAAACAGTCCAATAGAACATCATTGAAAACAACAGAGGTGTGTTATGGCAAAGGGTTCCCATATTGAACTGGATTACCATACGTATAGTGATGAAGGTACTGGTGCTGAAGTAACACGCCTTACACCCACCGATACCGTGTGTCACCGAAACTATTTTTATCAGAAATGTTTTACCAATGATGGTACCAAGCTGTTATTTGCAGCCGAGTTTGATAATAACCGTAATTATTATCTACTTGATATTCAGAAAAAACAGGCGGTACAGCTAACGGAAGGCGCTGGTGATAATACTTTTGGCGGCTTTTTATCTCAGGATGACCGTTATCTCTATTATGTGAAAAACGAGCGTCAGTTACGTCGTGTGGAGTTGGCAACGCTGGAGGAAACAACAGTCTATCAGGTAGCCGATGATTGGGTTGGGTATGGTACATGGGTAGCGAACAGTGCCTGCACCAGCCTGGTTGGAATCGAGATCGCCCGCTCGGACTGGACGCCGCTGACCGACTGGGAAGTGTTCCGGACATTCTTTACCAGTAACCCCCATTGCCGACTGATTCGCGTCGATTTGGGCACAGGAGAGGCTCGTGTCGTTCACGAAAACACGATCTGGCTCGGGCATCCCATTTATCGCCCCTATCACGATCATACTGTTGCGTTCTGCCATGAAGGTCCTCATGACATGGTGGATGCCCGGATGTGGCTGGTCGATGAGGACGGCTCCAATGTACGCAAGGTGCGGGAGCAGAAGCCGGGGGAGAGTTGTACCCACGAGTTCTGGGTGCCGGATGGCTCCGCCATGATCTATGTCATCTATCCAAAGGGCCAGCAGGCGCGGCAGATCTGGCGATTTGATCCCGACACCGAAACCAATGAGATGCTGATGGAGATGCCGGCCTGCTCGCACCTGATGAGCAATGAAGACGGCACGATGCTGGTAGGTGACGGTTCCGGTACGCCTGTCGATGTAAAGGACACTCAGGGGTATACAATCGAGAACGACCCCTGGCTTTATGTCTTCGACGTGAAACGCCAGCAAACTGCGCGCCTGGCTGCGCACAATAGCTCCTGGCGGGTACTGGATGGCGACAGACAGGTGACCCATCCACATCCATCGTTCACGCCGAATAATCGCAAGGTCTTATTCAGCTCCGATTTCGAAGGCAAGCCCGCCGTGTATCTGGCAACGCTGCCCGACACGTTGTTTACCTGATTGACATGTCATGCCCAGCCAGTGGCTGGGCATGAGCGCCCTTACTCGTAAAGTGTATGGCGAGCCTCGTGAGCCTGATAGAGGCGTACACGACTGTTGCTTAAATGCAGGTACATGGCCGCCCGTGCCGAATCAGGGCTCTGCAGCGCAATGGCGCTGTAGATCTTTTCATGTTCGCGATACACCAGATCAAGATACGCGACGCGATCCTTCTGAGCGGCATAGGCCGAATTCATCTTGGTACGTGGAATGAGCTTTGTACCCAGATGCTTCATGATGTCGAACATATAGGCGTTGCCGGATGCCTTGGCAATGCGCAGATGAAACTGTGAGTCCGCATGGATGGCAATGCCTGTTTTCGGGCCACTGTCTTTCATGGAAAGCAGGGCCAGCTCGATCTCCTTGAGCTCCTGCGGGCTGCGATTCTGCGCTGCCAGCCCAGCCGCCTCGACTTCCAGGCTCATGCGTAGCTCCAGCAGGCTCAACACATCCTGCAGCGTGGAAATGGTTTCCGGTCCCAATTGCAGAGTAGGCGGGGGCGGCATATCAACAATAAAGGTGCCGACACTGCGGCGTGTTTCGACCAGACCCGCCGCTTGCAGTCGCAGCAGCGCCTCTCGCACCACGCTGCGACTGAATCCTTCGCTACTGGAAATTTCCAGTTCCGAAGGCAATTTTTCTCCCCGCTTGAAAACCCCATCGCGAATGTACTGCGACAAACGGGCAACCAGTTCTTCAGCTAGACGTTTTGGCTTTTGGGAAGGCCTGTCGATCATAAAGGGCTCATTTGTTTTTCTGGGCTCGATGACTTCCGCAGCAAGCATACACATTTCGGCTGATCCGCTCAGAAGAAAAGCATGGCAAACCGAACACCTTTGTGTGCCGTTGTGCAAGGAAGATGGCTTTCGATGCCATTGAGCTTTGATGCCTGAAACATGCCTGAAGGCACGTTGGAATCAGAGCGATCTGCGTCACATGAAAATTGATGGTCTCGGTTACTGACTGATCAGTCAGGCTGCCCGGACCGTAAGGCAGAGCAGGGTATAAACCTACCGGGTTGTTTTGTTATGGTCAGGTGCAAGCCATAGCCATAAGCGAGACAACAAGAATGAAACGTTCCGCCCTTGCCACCCTGGCGGTACTTGGAAGTCTGGTGGCAGTTGCCCAGGCCCAGGAGCACTCGGATATTCCCGCGCGCCAGGAGTTTTATGCCTATGCCTCCCAGACCCTGAGTGATACCCAGTTCCTTACCGGGCAGTCAGGCAGGCCTGTCACCTTAACTGCCGGATTGAGCCTGCCAGCTGGGGAGGGGCCGTTTCCGGCGGTCATTCTCCAACATGGCTCCGGTGGTATTGGCGATAACATTGCCTATTGGCAGCGCACCCTTAACCAGCAGGGAATCGCCACGTTTGTGCTCGATGGATTCACCGGCCGCGAGCTGATCAGTACCGGTAAGGACCAAGCTCAGCTGGGACGGCTCAATTTCATTCTGGATGAATACCGAGCCTTGGCGCTGTTGGCCAGTCAGCCTCGTATCGATGCCTCCCGTATCGTATTGATGGGCTTCTCTCGAGGCGGCCAGGCGTCGCTTTATGCCAGCCTTGCTCGCTTCCAGAAGGAATGGATGGCGGGAGACGCCCGCTTCGCGGCCTATATTGCCTTCTATCCTGACTGCTCCATTTCCTTCAAGGATGAAGACAAGGTGGTAAACAAACCCATTCGGGTCTTTCATGGCGAGGCAGATGACTACGATCCCTTGTCCCGGTGCACTCCTTACCTGGATCGCCTGGCCAAGGCAGGCGCCGATGTAAAGGTGTTTCGCTATCCTGAGGCCCACCATGGTTTCGACAGTCCTGCCTCGCAGCCTGTACGTGTAGCACAAGGCAGTCAGACGGTACGGGCATGCCAGATTGTCGAGGGTGAGCAGGGCGCGCTGATCAATCAGGAAACGGGGGAGCCGTTCCGCTATACCGACGCCTGCGTCGCGCATGATCCCCATGTAGGGCCCAATGCCGATGCCACACGGCAAGCCACAGAGGATGTATTGGCGTTTCTGAAAAACGTATTGGATAAACCGTAAAACGAATTACCCAGCCTCTTGTCAAGGCTGGGTGACAGGATTAGGCGTGGCGACGCCGACGGACGAACCAGATTGCGGCAACGATAGCCAGTAAGGTGGCGGCTATTCCTGCCAGCCATAGTCCGGCATGTGGCTGGGTTGCAAAAAGCCGTTGCACGAACTCTCCCACACCGTAGCCAATACTGACCATGATGGTTGCCCAGAGAAAGGCGCCAACGATATTCAGTGGTACGAAGCGTCTGGCAGGGATGCCGCTGGTGCCGATGATGATTGGGCCAATGGTTCTGAAGCCATACGCAAACCGCGTCCCGATTACCCATAGCGATGGATAGCGCTGAATCAGTTGGCGTGCTCGCTCGATTCGGTGCTGATGACGGTGAAACTTCCTCAGGACGGGATCGCCATATCGCCTTCCGATGAAGAAGAGGAACTGATCACTGATCATTGCGCCAATGGCCGTCATCAGGATGGTCAGGAAAAAATTCAGATAACCATGGCGGGCAGCCACACCTGCCAATATGGCCAAGCCGTCGCCTTCGATAAGCGGCCCGACCATGACGGCCAGGTAGCCGTAGTGGGTTATCCATTCGTTCGGTTCAAGCATGTTGCGGTCCTGATAATCCAGGTATTGTCTCAAAAACAATACCGTCCAGGCGTTGGTCGCGCGTACCAGGCCTCGTTGAGATAGCGATCCGGGAATTTTGGCATAACCGCGTTTCGAAAGGGCAAATGAACCCTCTGCGTATCGCTATACGAAAGGATTTCGCAAACGGATCGCCATTTTGCCAAGCTAGCTAGAGAGTTACTGGCACCTGATCAAGGGAAGCACCGTTGATGATCACTTAGCGAGATCCTTGATGGCTTACAGGTATGATTCACCGATACTGCCGATAGCGCCAAAGCGGTTCATTGAATAAACTGCTCTGGCGCTAGGCTGTTGAGTTAGACTGCCCGCAGCACCACGAAATTGCGTACGCTGAAGTAGCCATCGTCACGGCTCCACGGAAGCGCCTGCAGGTTCGAAGCACCTTCTTCCCAATGAATATTGTCACTGAGTGCCTCAAAGCGGTGCTCCTGGTTGTAGTTGCAGAAGAACGTACGAAACCAGTGGGTGTTGCCTTTCAACGGCATGTTTTGAATGGTGGTATGAATCGACGGCACCAGATTCTCCGGCAGCTCGATGGTGCTTCCTTTGGCGGCGCGGATTCCGAGGTTGCCTACATAGGCCCGGTAGCGGCGCTCATTGATCAGCCAGTTTTCAACCGAAACGTGTTCGGCTGCATCGACTTCCCAGAACGCTGCCAACAAGACATGCAATGAGTTGGCGATAAAGTTTTCGAAGGCATTTGCCAGCCCTTCATCACCCTCACCGATACCTGCAAAAATCTCTTCGACCAGCACGCCCTCTTCGACCATCACATGAATATCCAGGCGCCCGCTGCCTTCGCCAGGATACCAGCGGGCACGTATGGCCGGGAGCTGATTGTTGGGCGCTACCCAGCCATCATATACAGCACCGGTCAGGCCGTGTTTTTCCAGAATCAGTTTGAGTGCGTCGGTTGGGTTCAAGGTCGTCATAGGAGTAGCCGTCAGTAAATAAGGAAGAGCATGCCGAGTTTGCCGGGGCTCAGAACTGACGAGAGTCAATAGGCCGGGCCGCAGAGTAAAACCTGCCGGCGATCACGCGTGGCTCATAAAGGCGCGGATCATAGGGAGCGCAGCGGCAATGAGCAATCCAAATGCCTTTACATTATTGGATCTGAGTTCTCGCTCATCTTTTGAAACATTCAAGTTCACCACACGGTGTGCGTGGTGAACTTTTTTGCACAGCGGCGCTAGCGCACCAGATTGGTACGTGCCAGCTCCAAGACTTCATCGCCACGGCCATTCATAACCGCTCGTAACAGATAAAGGCTGAAGCCTTTGGCCTGCTCGAGCTTGATGGCGGGCGGCATGGCAAGCTCCTGCGTAGCCGTCACGACATCGACCAGTACCGGGCCGTCATGGGCCAGGGCCTCCCGTAAAGCAGGTTCCAGCTGTTCGGCGCTGTCGACACGAATTCCCTTGACGCCCATCGCATTGGCCATCGCAGCAAAATCCGGGTTCTGCAACTGGATACCAGTATCCAGATAACCGCTGGCTTTCATTTCCATGGCGACAAAGCCCAATGTGGCATTGTCATAAACCACCACTTTGACCGGTAGACCCAGTTGGGCCAGCGAGATGAAATCACCCATGAGCATGGCGAAACCACCGTCACCGGACATCGAGATAACCTGGCGCGTGGGATAAGCTGCCTGAGCCCCTATCGCCTGAGGCATGGCATTGGCCATGGAGCCATGATTGAACGAGCCGATCAGGCGGCGTTTGCCGTTCATTTTCAGATATCGGGCAGCCCATACCGTTGGGGTTCCGACGTCTGCCGTGAAAATGGCATCCTCATCCGCCAGCTCACTCAGGATCCGGGTCAGGTACTGCGGATGAATAGGTCGACCGGGTTGGGAGGGTTTGGCCAGATCATCCAGTCCCTCACGAGCCTTGGCATAGTGCTTGAGCGAATCTTCGAGGAAGTGCCGATCGGTACGACGCTCCAGTCGTGGCAAAAGCTCACGAATGGTTTCGCCTACATCGGCGGCGATTCCCAAGTCCAGGGCGGTTCGGCGGCCTAATGCCTGAGGGTTGATGTCGACCTGTACAATCTTGGCATTGGTTGGGTAGAACTGACGATAGGGAAAATCAGTGCCGAGCAAAATCAGCGTGTCACAATTGAGCATCGCATGGTAGCCGGAACTGAAGCCGATCAGGCCCGTCATGCCAACGTCGAACGGATTATCCCATTCGACATGCTCTTTACCCCGTAACGCATGAACGACAGGTGCACCGAGCGTATCGGCCAGCGCAACGACTTCGTCGTGGTAGCCCGCACAGCCGCTACCGCACATCAATGTCACGGCTTTGCTATCCGCGAGCAGGGTGGCGAGTCTGTTGATATCCTGCTCCGAAGGCATCAGGCGAGGCGGATTGAGAACCGGCCAGGCGGTCTTCCCGACGTCCACTTCCAGCAGCGCCACATCGCCGGGAATCACGATGACCGCAACGCCGCGCTGGAGGATGGCGGCCCGCATGGCACGATGCAGGACTTCGGGCATTTGTGCCGGGTTACTGACGAGCTCAACGAAATGACTGCATTCCTTGAAAAGCTCCTGAGGATGGGTTTCCTGAAAGTAGGAAAGACCAATTTCCGATGAGGGAATGTGCGCAGCGATTGCCAGAACCGGTACGTGGTTTCGGTGGCAATCATAAAGTCCGTTGATCAGATGCAGGTTGCCTGGCCCACAACTGCCTGCACATACCGCCAGCTTGCCCGTAGCTGCTGCTTCCGCCCCGGCCGCAAAGGCTGCGGTTTCCTCGTGGCGTACATGCATCCAGTCAATGGTTTCCATCTTGCGCAAGGCATCGTTCAGGCCATTCAGACTGTCTCCGGTGACGCCCCAGATACGCTGTACGCCTGCCTGCTCCAGTGTGGTAGCCAACTGCTGGGCAATGGTGATCTTAGCCATAACGATTTGTCCTTTGACAAAGTAAATGATCGATGGCTCAAGGCAGCATAGGACGTGGCTGGGTTCGGTTTAACGCCAGGGATTGCAGCCATCCAGATGATAAGATAGCGATGCTGCAAACAAGTACGCTCTAGATCAGCCTGCCATCGAAGCTCTTTCGAAGCAGGCGTTCCAGGCTAAGTTCAATCGATTTCTGGAGGAAGATAGGGCAGGACTAACCCTTGGCGGATTGAATGGCGTCCAGCAGGGCTTGGTCAGACGTCTTGTCAATCCATGCTTCAGGCAAGCTCACGCGTACTGACTGCTCACCACCACTAGGCGTACATACCACGGTAACGTTGCCTTCGGCATCTTTGGTAAGACTCTTGGCCGCTTTGGCCGTTTTCTGGCTTCCTCCCGAGAAAGCCTCTACACAGGTCCACGTGGTATTGCCTTCGTCCTGAACGGTGCGTTGTTTCATGGTGTCACTCTATCGACTGCCTGCATGGCGTTACGCTATAGACGTAGCGCGCATGGTTAGAGTTCTTGACCTCAACGCCTTGCAGGCTTTCGGCAATCCAGAGTCATACCCGACCCTCACTCTTCAAGCAGCTCCAGCAAGTCATCCGAGGGTGCCGTGGGGGTTTCAGGCTGACCTGATGGAGTGGGCGTGTCAGCCGACGCTGGCGAAGCGGCGGGCTCGGTTGTGGGAGAGGCTGGAGCGGCGGCTGGCGCAGTAAATTGCTCGAAGGCTGACGTGTCGATAGGTGTAATGGGCGGCGCTTGGGGCGGCAATGGTACGGGTACAGAAGAAAACCCCGCATCATGATCCGGGCGTGTCTCAGGAGCAGGTGCCGCCGAGGCTGGCTTCGGTGCCAGCGCCTGTGCAGGTTGGCTGGGCTGTGCAGAAGAGGGCGTGCTGGCGAGTGGGCTCGGCGCGGGCGCTGCTTTTGTTTGATGTATTCCTTTGTTGGCCTTTTGGGCCTGAGCCGGCAAGAAGCTTTCTACCAGGGAAAAATAGCGGCTATAGAACTTGCCTGACGTAACCGTCTCGCTGGCGACCTTGACCATGGAGTCGTTTGTCGAGCCGATAGGCATCGAGACTGATCCAAGCACACCTACTCCCAGGCTCGCCGAGTTATTGAGCTTTTTTAGCGCATAACGGTCCTGAAGCGCGTTGGCAAAAATGGTTGAACCATGATCGTTGGGGGTATTGGCCGTGCAGACAACATTAAAGCTGATTTCGAGGTGGTTCTCTCCGGTCTGCTGAAAGCTCTTACGGCCACTGACGAGCTTTGGATCATTGCTGGTAATGATATAGCCCTGACTGAGCAGCGCACGTCGAGCTGCTTCGCAGGCAGCCGTATCGTTTACCGGATAGCTACGCGAAAACGTACCCGAGTCATCGAAATTTTCATGTTCGTACACGGCAGGCTTGTTGTTCGAGCAGCCAGCCAGGCCGGTCAGCATAGTGGCCAGTGCCAGTGCGCCGATACCAATCGATTTTGACATTGCAGATCCTGAAAACAGCCAACGCCAGACAAGAAGCGCATGGCGTACAACGGGCATGAAGAGAACGCATTAAACGGAATGCAATGCTACTACGGAAGGGTGAGGCTAAAAAGATATCAATTAGGCGCTAGGTGACCGGATGTGTCCTCTTATCAAGCCGGACTGACAGGCTGGCGTGACCGCTTGCCATTACCTGGTGCCGTCTTGGTTGAGGCCTTGCGCGGAGCCGCCTTGCGCTTTTTCTTGAACGGCGTGGACTTACGCCCCGCTGGAATAGCCGGCCCGCTAAAGGTCAGGTTCAACCCCATGCAACGCTCGACCTGCTTGCTCATCCAGGCGGATTGCTTGGTCACGAACTCTTCAAGGCTCATCTCACCGGTTTGAACCATATCCAGCGCTTGCTCCCAGATAGCGGTCGTACCGGGGTCGGCAATAGCCCGAGGCACAGCGTCGATCAGGCTGAAGGCAGCAGGCGTGGCGACCAACGCCTTACCCTGCTTGGTCAGATAACCACGGTCCAGCAGCCCCTGAATGATCCCGGCGCGTGTCGCCTCCGTCCCAATACCTGTGGTGTCCTTCAGTTTTTGCTTGAGCTTGGGGTCGTCCACCAGTTTGGCTACATTCTTCATGGCCTTGATCAGGTCACCTTCTGTGAAGGGCTTGGGCGGTTGTGTCCAAAGGTCTTTAAGCTGAACATCCACCACAGCGCATAACTGGTCTTTGGAAAGCATGGGCAGCGGCTGTGGTGCTGGCGCTTCCTTTCCCTTTGCTGGCGTAAGTGCTTCCGGCAGGGCTCGCTTCCAGCCTGGCTCGACGATGCGCTTGCCTACAGCCCTGAGCAACTGTCCTGCGCAGTCGAAATCGGCTTGAGTACGGTCGTACTCATGGTTTGGGAGAAATTGCGCCAGGTAGCGGGCGCGGATCAAGGTATAGACTGCCTTGTGCTTGCCCGTCAGTCGATCCAGGCTGCTGATAGCTGCGGTTGGGATGATGCCGTGGTGTGCGCTGACCTTTGCATCATTCCAAGCCCGCGAGCGGCGCCTCAGGTCCAGGTGCGCCTTGAGAGGCAGAAGGGAGGAGTCGGAGCGCTCAAGCGCCGCCATGATGGCAGGGGCTTCGCCATGCTGGCTCAAGGGAAGATAGCCGCAATCGCTGCGCGGATAGGTAATGACCTTATGGGTTTCGTATAGCGCCTGGGCAATATCCAGCGTTTCCTGGGCGCCCAGGCCAAGCTTTTTCGAGCACACCTCTTGCAGCGTGCCCAGATCAAACGGCAATGGAGCAAGCTCACGCATGCGTTCGGTCTGTACCTTCACCACCTGAGCAGTGTCTGTCTGGCGCATCGCCTCTGCTGCACTCTGGGCGATATCCTGGCGCAGGCAGCGGCCCTGATCGTCGCAGACATCCTCAGGAGCCTTCCATTGGGCCGTAAACTGATGGCCCTCGGCAGATAACAGCACATCGATTGCCCAGAACGGTACAGGCACAAAGTTGGCAATGCTGCGATCACGGTCGACTACCAGTCGCAGGGTAGGGGTTTGCACACGTCCTACGGGCAGGACGCCCTGGTACCCTGACCGTTGGCCCAGTAATGTAAACAGACGGCTCATGTTCATGCCGATCAGCCAGTCGGCACGCGAGCGACCCAACGCCGAATGATAGAGGCTGAAGGTATCGGCGCCGGGTTTTAGCGTAGCCAGCGCTTTACGAATGGAAGCATCATCCAGCGCCGACAACCACAGACGCTGGATAGGTCCCTTGTAGCGACAATGTTCGACCAATTCGCGGGCAATCATCTCGCCTTCGCGATCAGCGTCTGTTGCAATGATCAATTCCCGGGCTTCGCCAAGCAGCCTTTTGACCGCCTTGAATTGGCTTGCGGTCTTGGGCTTGACGAGCATTTTCCACTTTTCCGGGATGATCGGCAGATCTTGCAGATTCCACCGCTTATACCGATCGTCATAGGCATCTGGCGGGGCTGTTTCAAGCAGGTGGCCAATGCACCAGGTTACAGTGGCCTGCGGGCCTGTCCAGCAGCCTTCGTCACGGCGAGTAGCGCCCAGCACCTTGGCAATGTCTTTGGCTTGGGAAGGTTTTTCGCACAGGAAGAGCCGCATAGCTATCGTCATTCAAATCAACAATAGCGTAAGCATGCTAAAACCGCAGCGCAGAGGCAATCGAAATCTGTATATGCATACAGATAATGCACGCTGCCAGCTTTATTTGGCGAATCGATAAAGTACGAAGTGGGCCGTCGATCATACTGTCATTCGGCCCAACCGGTTCTGCATTAGAACTTCAAGAGATCCACCATGTTAAGAATGGCAGTGGAGAACATCAGGGTAAAAAGGCATACCAGTGAGAGTTTAAGCTTTTTCAAGCCTGACTCCTGACGCTGGCGCTTGGCCTTTGTTAACGCCTTGATGGCTGCAGAGGGACGAATACCGTTGTTCAGCATCCAACCCAGAATTTCATTTTCAGGCCGTCCTCTCATTACCGCTGAGGTAGCCAGTCGCGTTAGCCCTTCTGAGCACGCTTCGTCACGCATGAGTTAATCCAGTGATTTCGACCATCTGAGCGTAATGCGATATGCATGACGATTCAATGATGGCCGTATTACAAAAACGCATATTTATCGCTTACTTCGTAGGAAGTTGAGCCAGGTCAACCCGGCAAGTCAGCAGTCCCTTGGATCTACCTTGAAGGTAATCGACTCATGTGACCAGAACTTGACGACTATGTTGCAAGGCAGGGTGATATTCCTGGCTGAATGTAAACGCTATATGCACCTTGACGATCCGACCCCTGACAGTAGACTCTAAAATGAAACGTCGTTTCACAATGGCGAAACCTTTGATAATCACAACAATGAAAGGATCCCTATGAAAGCTCTCATGATCGAACAGGAGTTGCAGTGCCGCTTCCATGAGGTCGAGGCCATCGAGCCAGGGCCTGGAGAGGTTCAGGTAGCGGTTCGCCATGTAGGACTCTGCGGTAGCGATCTCAATACCTATAAAGGGTTGAATCCGTTGGTGGCACTGCCTCGTATTCCTGGCCATGAGATCGGTGGAGAGATCATCAAGGCAGGACCGGGCGTACCGCTGGACTATCGTGCAGGGCGGCGCGTCATTGTGGTGCCCTACACTGCATGTGGTCACTGCACCTCGTGCCGTCAGGGACGCGTGAATGCCTGCAAGACGAACCGGACACTCGGCGTTCAGCAGAACGGCGGGTTGGCCGAGCAGATCGTACTGCCCTACGAGAAGCTCATCCTGAACGATACCTTGCCAGCACGGCACCTGGCGCTGGTTGAACCCCTATCGGTAGGTTTCCATGCCGCGAGACGCGGGCGGGTTGCCAAGGGGGACAGAGTGGTGGTCATTGGCTGTGGAATGATAGGCATGGGCGCCGTGGCCGGAGCTGTGTCACGGGGTGCAACAGTCATCGCGATGGATGTTTCCGAGACCAAGACCGAAATGGCGCGTAAATACGGTGCTTCACACACAATCGTGGCCTCGTCTGGTCATGTGGACAAGCAGATCGAAGCACTGACTGACGGTGACGGGGCTGATGTCGTCATCGAATGTGTGGGCCTGCCGGCCACGTTTACCCAGGCGATCGATATCGTGTCCTTTTCTGGACGTGTGGTGTACGTGGGGTACGCCAAGGAGCCGGTTTCCTACAAGACGCAACTGTTCAATCTGAAGGAGCTGGACATCATGGGCTCCCGTAATGCAACAGCCGAAGACTTTACAGCCGTCGTTCGCTATCTGGAGACCTTGGATCACTCTCCAGATGATCTGATTTCCAAGGTGTTTCCCTTCGAGGATGCCGAGCAGGCCCTGCCGTACTGGGATGCGGAGCGCGCTTCAACCTTGAAGATTTTGATCGAGCGATAACCTTTCCGATACCACGACGCCGTATCGCTTCTGCTTTACGGCCTCGCTTGCGCCTGCGTCAATTATTCATCCGGCGGTGGTATATGTTTCTAGAAATTAAATCGATTACACTAACGCACCAGCCATAGGCTGTTTTTGATTCATTTATCGTGCTGACAAGTAGGTCGGCTCAACATACGCTAGGGAAAGCATATGCGTCGTGTCTTATTCATAACGGGTCTTTCGTTTTCGCTTTTTCTTACTGGCTGCCAGGTAGTCAATACAACCAGTGGCGGAGCAGTAGGGGTCGAGCGTAAGCAATACATGTTCAGCATGCTGTCTGCCCAGCAGGTTGATCAGATGTACGCAGAGTCGTATTCCAGTTCAGTCAACAAGGCCAAATCATCCGGTGCGCTCGCCAACGAGACAGCAGAGGGCAAGCGTGTCCGTACAATTGCCAAGCGGCTGATCGACAGGGTTAGCTACTTCCGTCCCGATGCTGCTGCCTGGGATTGGCAGGTCAACCTGGTCAAAAATGATGAACTCAATGCCAACTGCGGTCCGGGCGGCAAGATCTTTGTTTATACCGGTCTGATCCAACAGCTAAAACTTACCGATGATGAGCTTGCAGCGGTAATGGGGCATGAAATTGCCCATGCGCTCCGTGAGCACAGCAGGGAAAAAATGTCTCGGGCGTATGCATTGCAACTAGGCCAAAGCCTTGGTGGCGCCTTGCTGGGCCTTAACCAATCGTCAATGCAAATTGCGAATAAGGTAACGGAAGTTGGTTTATCTCTCCCGTTCAGTCGATCAAATGAAAATGAAGCAGATCTGATTGGCCTGGAGTTGGCTGCCCGGGCGGGCTATAACCCCAATGCGGCGTTGAGCCTCTGGCAGAAATTTGCACAAGCCTCAGCCAGGATGGGCAACAAGACACCTGAGCTTCTGAGCACGCATCCCTCTGATGAGAGCCGCATGGCCTCGATTCAAGCAGCCGTCCCCAAGGTGATGCCCTTGTACCAAGCCAGCCGCAAGTCTTGAGTTCGATCTTTATCCATGGCTTATATGGATAAGGATATGCACTGCGATATCCTTATCCAGGCGATTTTAAGACATTAATTAAGATCCGCCCGGGTATCTTAACGAGCAGCAATACCCTTCTTCTGCTTTCGAGTTAACATCAGTGTTAACACCTGTCTACGTGAAAAAAGCCTCGGACGGGTACTTTTGAAACCCTTTGGCTGTTCCCCAAACGCTATGAATTCCTTTGTTTCCCTGCTCAATATTCTTGTCGTTGAAGACGATCCGGTGTTGGGTATGCACCTGCAGGCTCAGCTATCGGCGAGGGGATATGCGGTAGTGCTATGCAGTGATGCCTGTCGAGTCGCCGCACTGTTGAAAGAGCAGGTGTTCGATCTGGTAGTACTGGATATTCTGTTACCCAATGGCAATGGGCTTCACCTACTGGAGCAGATTCGTTCCTATAGTGCCGTGCCGGTTATCCTGGTCTCGGCGCTGGGTAGCGAGTCTGATCGTATCGTCGGCTTTCAAAAGGGAGCAGATGATTATCTACCCAAGCCCTTTAGCATGGCGGAGCTGGATGTGCGAATCGGAGCGCTGCTCCGGCGCATTGCGTTTGAGCGCTCGGCCATGGAGACAGCGCCAACCGTGCAGGGAGAGCTGTACTTCGATCTTATCCGGACCGATGTGGTTTATAAGGGGCAATGGGCGGAACTGACCACAACGGAATTTCGTATTCTCGAGCTATTGAACCGGCACGCTGGAGAGGTACTCAGCAAACCAGTGTTGTATCAGGAAGCTCTGCAACGTGCCTACTCACGCTACGATCGTAGTCTTGACATGCATGTCAGCCATATTCGCCGCAAGCTCCAGAGCATTGATTACTCGGCTTGCGAAGTTCGTACAGCCTGGGGGAAAGGCTACGTGCTGGTGTGTTCGTCTTCATGATACGACTCCCGTATCGGCATTCCCTGTTCTGGAAGCTGTCTGGTCTTACCATCGCCGCCTGTCTGGTCATCGTCTGGCTGAGCTTAAGCTGGGGACGCAGCATGGAGCACAGTCATTACGAACTGGCACAAGCCGATAAAGAGGAACTGCTGAATTATGCTGCTTCCGTTGAGCAGGCATGGAGGACACAAGGCAAGGAGGGCGTTGAAACTGCATTACGACGTATCCGAGAGGGAGAACAGGTTTGGGCTGTAGCAGTTGATCGTCTTTATCAGCCGTTAGGTCAGCGCGCCCTGACGCCTGGTGATGCCGATCGGTTCAGCTTTATGCGCCGTCTGGATTGGCCGTTGAGTGGCCGTGCTACTGAATTGCCTGTAATGGATATTCCATTTCCTCAACATCCTGAAGCGGGCCGTTTGGCAATGGAATTGCCCGAGCGCATGTGGTCCGGCAAGCCTTCCGTTCTGGGCCGTCTGGTGATCCATGGGCTGTTTCCCATGGCTACCATGTTTCTGTTATGTGTTCTGCTCTATCGTCAGCTCATGGTGCCTTTGAGATGGCTCCAAGAGCAGGCATCCTCTGCTTGTCGCTCAGGCAGAAAGCCTACAATCGGCGTAAGCGCTCGCAGCGATGAGCTGGGTGAGCTGGGACGCGCCTTTGATCACATGGCGGAGCGGCTGGAAGGTCATGTCGACTACCAGCAACGACTTCTGCGAGATATGTCCCATGAGCTGCGCACACCGCTGTCACGGCTGCGTGTGCTGTGCGAGTCCTCCGAGGATGCGAATACGTTGCGTGCCCGCCTTGAGCGTGAGTTAGCCGGTATGCAGGAGCTGGTCGAGACCACACTGGAGCTGGCCTGGCTGGATACAGATAGACCCTCGTTACTATGCGAGCCGATCAGCATGCAGTCACTCTGGAATATTCTCATTGAGGATGCCTGTTTCGAGACGGGTTGGTCACGAGACGCTTTTGTATATCGCTTACCAGACAATTGCTATGTACAGGCTCATTTGAATAGTCTGGCCCGTGCCCTGGAAAACCTCTTGCGCAACGCGATTCGTCACTCACCGGAAGGAGGATATGTGATTCTGGGGGGGCATTATGAGGGCAGCGAGTGGTTGCTGTGGATACAAGACCAAGGTCCGGGGGTTGCAGAAGGTGCGCTCGACTACATCTTCGAGCCGTTTACCCGGCTCAATGGTGCCCGGCCTGGCGGTGACGGATTCGGCCTGGGTCTTTCCATCGCCCGATCGGCACTGATGATCCAGGGCGGCGCTATCTGGGCTGAAAACTGCAATCCAGGGCTTCGTGTGACCGTGCGCTTGCCTGCTGCTGAAATTGTATAGATTGTAAAAAAGCTTTCTTCTCAAATGGGAATGAATAGCATTTGCGCCAACTTTGGAGCGGTCTCGTTTCGAGATTTGTAGAACAGGAGTTGGTCATGCTGCGTATTCCTCATTCATCCACGCGACTGAGCATCGTACTGTGTGGGGTTCTTGCCAGCCATTCCGGCCTTGCGCTTGCCCAGTATGGCTCCAGCGAGCCGGTTGAGATGGAAGCTACCACGGTTATGGGTACCGCCGAGGAAGAGGCCAGGCAGGCCTTGGGTTACTCAGTGATTACCGCAGAGGATATTGCCAGGCAACCACCGGCCAATGATCTGTCGGAGATTATCCGGCGCCAGCCCGGTGTCAATCTCACAGGCAACAGTGCCAGTGGCGCGCGCGGTAACAATCGGCAAATCGACTTGCGAGGTATGGGGCCTGAGAACACGCTGATTCTGATCGATGGCCTGCCCAGTACCTCCCGAAATGCCGTCCGCTATGGTTGGGACGGTGACCGTGATACGCGGGGTGAGACGAACTGGGTTCCAGCTGAAGAAGTCGAGCGTATCGAAATCCTGCGTGGCCCGGCGGCGGCCCGTTATGGCTCCGGTGCCATGGGTGGGGTCATCAACATCATTACC
This sequence comes from Pseudomonas sp. JZ134, assembly GCF_051027695.1. Taxonomy (NCBI): domain Bacteria; kingdom Pseudomonadati; phylum Pseudomonadota; class Gammaproteobacteria; order Pseudomonadales; family Pseudomonadaceae; genus Pseudomonas; species Pseudomonas sp. JZ134. Next base: position 120,489 of record NZ_CP069251.1, read on the forward strand.
AAGCGTCCTACGGAGCAATGGCATGGCTCGATGACGTTTTATGCCCTGGAACCCGAAAGCGGCGACGAAGGCAACGGACGCCGTGCCAATTTCAACCTGAGCGGTCCGTTGACGGAAGCTTTGGCATTTCGAGTCTATGGCAATATCGCCAGGACTGATGCAGATGCTTTGAGCATCAATGAAGGACATCAGGCCTCGGAAGGCAGTGTCACGGCGGGTCGGGAAGGCGTACGCAACAAGGACATCAATGCGCTACTCAGTTGGCAACTTGATCCGCAGCAAGTCCTCGATTTTGAAACTTCCTACAGCCGCCAGGGCAACATTTATGCCGGCGATACGATGCTCAATAACTCCGGCGGCAACGATGCCTTTGTTCGAAGTCTGTATGGCCATGAAACCAATGTATTGCAGCGCTCCAGCTTTACGTTGAAGCATAAGGGAACGTGGGATTGGGGTAATTCCACACTGGGCCTTTCCTATGATTACACCCGCAACTGGCGTCTGAACGAGGGACTTTCAGGCCGTACAGAGGGTGGGCCAAGTGAGGGGGATGGCGCGTTTATGTCGCGCCTGCGCAATACCCGCGCCTTTGGCAATCTTGATCTGCCTATCGACAGCGCAATGCCACAGGTCTTAACCATTGGCGCCGAGTATTTACACGAGTCGCTAAGTGACCCTGGTTCTCTGCGCGCTCAGTCTTCTGATCCTGAGCCTGGCCAGATAGCAGGTTTTGATCGCACCCAGACCAAGACGACAGCCAACAGCTACGCCTTTTATGTCGAAGATAATGTGCAGGTTACAGACCGGACGGTGCTGACCCCTGGACTACGCTTCGATGACCATCAGACCTATGGTGATAATTGGAGCCCAAGTCTTAACTTGTCCCATGAGATCACGGACCGACTGACGTTCAAGGGTGGGATCGCGCGTGCCTACAAAACACCGAATCTGTATCAGAGCAATCCAAACTATCTCCTGTACAGTCGTGGTAATGGCTGTACAGCGATTACGTCTGGCAACGGAGGCTGTTATCTGGTCGGTAATGAAAGCTTAAGGCCTGAGATCAGCATTAACAAGGAGCTGGGTCTGGCTTATGACGCCGGAACATGGAGAGCCAGTGCGACCTATTTCCGTAACGATTACAAAAACAAAATCGTGGGCGGAAACGAATTTATCTATCGATTGGGCGACACCGGGCCTCGTGTACTGGAGTGGGAGAACACCGGTAAGGCGGTTGTCCAAGGGGTTGAAGGCAACCTGTTCATTCCGCTGACTGATACCGTGGATTGGAACACTAACTTCACCTATATGATCGAATCCAAGGATAAGCAGACAGGCGACCCCTTGAGCATTATTCCCAAATACACCATCAACAGTACGCTGGACTGGTACGTCACTGAAAAACTCTCTGCACAGCTTAATGTTACCCATTACGGAAAGCAGGAGGCTCCTTCATACTCTCGGCGTACCAATACGGATTATGAGGCTGCTGCCCAGAAGGACATTGATCCGTATACGTTGGTAGGCGTCAGCAGTGGTTATGAGTTTAATGAGCATTACAAAGTGCGTTTTGGTGTGAATAATCTGTTCGACAAGCGCATCTATCGAGAGGGCAACGCTTCGAGCGCCGGTGCGGTTACATACAACGAGCCGGGTCGTGCGTATTTTGCTTCCTTTACCGCCTCGTTTTAATGTTATTAAATCGGGCCGCCTGGCTAACCCGCCGCCCGTGCCGTATTTCTATTGTGGAGTTGTGTCATGAAGCGTGTTGATTCCAGTATTTTCCGTCTTAGTGTTCTTTTGTGCAGTCTCGTGCTAACTACCACGGCAGGTTCGGCTTTGGCGGCTACTGTTCCCACTGCCCACGGCGAGCTGAAAACCCCGGATACACCTAAGCGGGTCGTGGTGCTGGATGAGGCGGCTATGGATACCGCGCTGGCAGTAGGTATTAAACCAGTCGCTACGCTGGCGAGTCGTGGTGGCACCAGCGTATCAAACTATCTGCAGGATCAGGCGGGGCAGCCCGCTATCGTGGGTACGGCTCGTGAAATTAATCTGGAAGCAGTTTTCAACCAGAAGCCGGACCTTATCCTGGCGCGACAGGATTTACCGCAAGAACAATATGCCAAACTTAGCCTGATTGCTCCGACGGTAGTACCAAAAGGAGGGGAGTCGTTAGCTGACTGGCGAGCCAACGCAGAGCTTTATGCCCAGGCGCTCAACCGTAGTGATGAATTGAAAAAGCAATTCGATCAGATAGACCAGCGTGTTGCCAAATTAAAGACGCAAGTCAAACCAGGGCAAGTGTTGTCGGTCGTTCGTTGGAATCCACAGGGACCGATGGTCATGTCGAGCCATCTCTTTGCAGGCCAGTTACTGGAGCAACTAGGCTTTGCCAGTACGCAACTGGCCTCAGAGCTCAAAGATCGTCCTCATAGCGATATCTTGAGCCTTGAGAATCTGTCAAGCGCTGATGGAGACTGGATTTTCCTGGCTACCTTGAATGAGAAAGGTGATGAGGCCTTGGAGGCTGCTCGCAAACAGCCTGCCTTTACTCGCTTGAAGGCCGTTCAGGCGAAGCAGGTGGCCACGGTTGATGGGCAGGTGTGGAGCAGCGGGTCAGGTCCGCTGGCTGCTGAGCATGTACTGGATGACGTGGAACGTATCATTCTCAAATGAAGGTGTCCGCTTCGCCTCGTTTGGGTGGTCCGTTCATTGCCTGTTGTCTAACGCTGCTGGTGATTCTGCTCACCAGCTTGCTGCTTGGTGCTGGGGAAGTTTCCGTGCTCCGTAGCATCAATGTCTTGCTTGGGGGTGGGGACGATGAAGCTCGCTTTGTTGTCCTCGAGCTGCGTGGGGCGCGCACGTTATTGGGACTTCTGGTGGGTATGGCCCTTGGCGTTGGTGGAGCCGTTTTGCAAACGGCAACCCGCAATCCGCTTGCGGAGCCCGGACTCCTGGGTGTCAGCGCTGGTGCATCCTTTGCCATGGTGGTTGCCATTGCGCTCGGCGCCAGCGCAGCTACTGTCAATCTTGGCATGGCCATTACTGGAGCCATGCTTGGATGTCTGCTCGTTGTGGCGGTGACTCAAGTGCGCGGATTTGACGCCGACCCTGTTCGCTTGATCCTGGCGGGAATGGCGCTCACAGGAATTCTGGGCGCCGCCAGTACCTTACTGCTCCTGTATGACCAGCGTACTGCCGATGAAATTCGGTTTTGGGTCATTGGCGCCTTGGCAGGCAGGCCCGCAGATACCCTGTCCTGGGCGCTGCCGGGCACACTGGCAGGCCTGTTGGTCGTGGCCCCTTTGGTCAGACCCCTGGCCGCCTTGAGCTTGGGAGAGCGTATGGCCATTGGATTAGGGCATCACCCTCAATTGACCCGATTGATCGCACTACTAGGCGTTGCCATTTTAGTAGGGACTGCCACTGCAGTAGCTGGGCCTATTGGCTTTGTCGGATTGGTTGTGCCGTTCCTGGCGCGGAGAATGGTCGGGCCTGATGTCCGCCGTGTCCTTCCATTATCACTTGTCCTGGGGCCCGCGGTGCTGCTATTGGCTGATATCTTGTCGCGCCTTTTGGTCAAACCTTACGAGCTTCCCATTGGTGTTGTGGCTGCCTTCATCGGTGCGCCAATCCTGATGATAGTCGTCCGTCAACATCGCCTGCCTTCCCTATGACCAAACCTTTTTCATCTCCAGTTACAGCTCGGTTTTGGTGGCTACAGGCAGGCCGTCAGGTGAGTGTACTCGTCTCGCGGAGAGGCAGTGTCGTTGCGCTGTGCCTGACGGTGCTGTTGATCCTCATGAGCGGTATCAGCCTGGCGTATGGCGTAACCGGGCTTAATCCCTGGCTGGCGCTGAAGGCTGTCATCGGGCACGGCGATCCCATGCATTTATTTTTGATTCAAGAGCTTCGCTTTCCCCGGCTCCTGGCTGGACTTTTGACAGGGGCCGCATTCGGGTTGGGAGGGTGCATGTTACAAACCCTGGCACGTAATCGGCTTGCAACGCCCGGGGTTATTGGTATCGACAATGGTGCAACGGCCTTTGCTGTCGCTTCCATCGTTGCTGTCTCGACAAGCCTCGCGCCATCAGCCCTTGCCTTGAGTGGTGCGGCAACCGCAGCGGCCATGGCGTTTGCCTTGGGCGGTGGTGCAGGCGCACGTGGGTATCGCTTCATTGTTGTTGGAATCGGAGTTGGTGCATTGTTTGGCGCCTTGACTAATCTGATGCTGGCACGTTCGTCCATCGATGCGGCCAACCAGGCCTATCCCTGGACGGTTGGCAGTCTTAACGCACGCTCCCCAGCCTCGGTTCAACTATTGGCTATTGGTTTGCTGATAGGTTTACCGCTAGCCAAGATCCTGGGGCGCACCTTAGCGGTTCTTAGATTTTCCGATTCGGTCGCCATCGGGCTGGGCGTGCGTATACGCCTGGCCCGGGTACAGATTCTTATGCTAACTGTTCTGCTCACGGCATTAGCGGTCGCGGTTGCCGGTCCTGTTGGGCTTATCGCCTTGCTGGCACCCGAAGCGGCCCGCTATCTGGTCGGACAACGCGGTGTCCCTATCGTGACCTCTGCATTAGCAGGAGCCCTTCTGATGATCCTGGCAGACTGGGTAGGAAGAACCTGGTTTGCTCCTATCGAAATTCCAGTAGGTGTAGTGACTGCTGTCATCGGCGGACCTTACCTGCTCTGGATTTTATTGCGTCAACCTGTCCGGAAGTCGTTATGAGTAGTACTGTTTCACCGTTGCTGATGGCGACTAACGAGCATTCGGTTATTTTGGAGACCCGTCTTCTCGAGCTTTCTCATGGTCAGACGACCATTATCAATGGGCTTAATCTTAGAATCCAGCCGGGGCGGGTCACCGCTATTGTAGGGCCCAATGGGTGCGGGAAGTCTACGCTTCTGGCGGGTCTTGCTCGCCTGCTCAAGCCGCGTGCGGGTGCGGTTCTACTCGATGGGAAGGCCATCGGTGAGCTGCCTTCCCGGCAGGTCGCTCGACAGCTTGCACTGCTGCCCCAGGATGCCAGCGCACCGGATGGATTGACCGTATCTGACCTCATCCGCTTTGGCCGGCAGCCTCATCAGGGCTTGCTAAGGCAATGGTCTACAGATGACGAAGCTGTTGTTGATGCGGCATTAAAAGCAGCGGATCTGATTGAACTGGCCGAGCGGCCCCTTGATTCGATGTCGGGTGGGCAGCGCCAGCGTGCCTGGATTGCCATGGCCATTGCTCAGCAGACACCGCTACTCCTGCTTGATGAGCCAACCTCTGCACTGGATCTTGGGCATCAACTGGAGGTATTTGAGCTGATTCGCATGCTGGCCAATGCGGGCAAGACGGTGGTCATGGTGGTACATGACCTCTCTCAGGCCTGCCGCTACGCCGATCATCTGGTCGCCATGCAGTCTGGTCGTATTATTGCTGAAGGTGTCCCGGCCGACATTGTCACCCCTGAGCTTGTTGAGACCTTATATGGCGTCCGTTGTGTTCTATTGACGGATCCGGTTAGCGGAACACCCTTGATCGCCGGGGTCAGCCAGCGCTAATGGGACGCTCAATAGTCGTTTCTTTTCCTGAAGGCCCAGCGCCCTGCCAATAAGGTAAAGCTGGCAACCAGGATGACCAATATCCAGAAGCCGTGAGGCGCATCGGCGAGGGGGATGCCGCCCACGTTCATTCCAAAGAAACCTGCCACGATATTGATTGGCAAGGCCAGCACCGTGACCAGTGTCAGGGTGAAAAGGGTGCGGCTGGTTTGTTCGTTGATCTGTGCGGCGATTTCTTCCTGAATGAGTTTGATCCGCTCAATCAGCACGGCCAAGTCGCTGATAACCAGTGAAAACTCGTCGGTCGCTGCCCGCAGCTCCCTTACATCCTCCTCCATGAGAAAGCGCGGCGGGCGATTGAGCAGCCGCATCAGGGAGTTAGGCTCTAAGGCCAACAGGCGTTGGATACGCACCAGGGTACGACGCATGTTGCCAAGCTCGGCGCGGTTGTCGGCAAGTCGGGTAGAAAGTAGGCGGTCTTCGATACGATCGACACTCAGGTTGGTTTCTCGAACGATCTGGGTAAGTACCTCTTCTTGGTCACGCAACAGGTGGATCAGGAGTTCCAGCGGGGAGCGAAAACCCTCGCCCTTCTTGACCGCCGCGCGCAGGCGGTCTACCGAACGAAGCGGTTGATGCCGTACGCTGATCAGCATGCGCCGGTTGGCACAGACATACAGCGTGGCTACATCATAGGAAGCCTGTCCGAAGTTCAGGACGACATCGTTGACAACCGCGAGCAGGGTTGCATCGACATGTTCAAGACGAGTAGAGCGTGACCCTTCACTCAGGATTTCAAAAAAGTAGTCGGGCAGATTCAGGTGGGTCATCATCCAGCGTTTGCAAGCGGCATGGGCCAGGTTCAGATGCAACCAGACAAACTCGTCTCGCTCCTCTAGTCGCTCAAGTGTCTCCGTTACTCGAAGTGTGTCGATCTGTTCGCCAGGCTCGCCGGGGCGGAATATGAATCCATACAGGATTCCGGAAAGGTCAGAGTATTGCACGCCTGAAAGCAGCGATTGATCCATGCCAGCCCAAAACGGAGGAGTAATAAATCGCTGAGTAAAGCCAAAGAATATGACAAAAGGATGACGGGTGAGCGGACGTGGAACATCCTGTTGTTCGAGGGCTGGGAGAGCATGGGCTGCTCTCCCAGATCTGGCTCAGGTGACGACACGGTAGCAGGGTACATAGGGCGCGCCACCGGGCAGCTTCATCCGATGCTGGTCCACAAAGGCCTGCAACAGATGATCCAGCGGTTTCATGATGGCCGGGTCACCATGAATTGTGTAGGGACCGTATTGCTCGATCAACCGGATACCCTTGTCCTTGACGTTACCTGCCACAATGCCTGAGAACGCCCGACGCAGATTGGCGGCCAGCTCATGGGGCGGTATCTCGCGGCTCAAGGTGAGGCTCGCCATATTTTCATGGGTTGGATCGAAGGGGCGCTGGAAGCCCTCTTCAATCTTGAGCATCCAGTTGAAGTGAAAGGCATCGTTACGCTCGCGACGGAACTGTTTGACGGCTTTGAGACCTTTGGCCATTTCACGCGCCACTTCAGAGGGATCATCGATGATGATCTTGTAATGCTTTTGCGCCGCTTCGCCCAATGTGGCGCCAATGAAGGCATGTAGCTGTTCCAGGTACGGTGCAGCGCTGCTTGGGCCGGTCAGGATCACCGGGAAAGGCAGACCGGCGTTTTCGGGGTGCATGAGAATCCCGAGCAGGTAGAGAAACTCTTCCGCCGTGCCTGCTCCGCCTGGAAAGATGATGATGCCGTGGCCGACCCGTACGAAAGCCTCCAGACGCTTTTCGATGTCCGGCAGGATCACCAGCTCGTTAACGATCGGGTTGGGGGCTTCGGCGGCAATGATGCCTGGCTCGGTCAGACCCAGATAGCGACCACCCAAAATCCGCTGCTTGGCATGGGCAATCGTGGCGCCCTTCATCGGGCCTTTCATCACGCCCGGGCCGCAACCAGTGCAGATATCGAGGCTGCGTAGGCCCAATTCATGACCGACCCGCTTGGTGTACTTATATTCCTCGGTGCTGATTGAATGGCCGCCCCAACAGACAACCATCTTGGGCTCCACGCCGGGTCGCAGGGTGCGGGCATTACGTAGCAGGTGGAATACGTAATCGGTAATGCCTTGCGAGGTATTCAGGTCGATCCGAACGCTTTCCAGCTCGCTTTCGGTGTAGACGATATCCCGTAGTGCACTGAACAGCATCTCACGAGTGCTGGCAATCATTTCGCCGTCGACGAAGGCATCTGCCGGTGCGTTGATCAGCTCCAGCCGTACGCCTCGATCCTGCTGATGGATGCGAACCTCAAAATCCTGATAAGCCTCAAGAATGGTCTTGGCATTATCGCTATGGGCGCCTGTGTTGAGGATCGCCAAGGCGCATTGGCGGAACAGGGTGTAGACGCTTCCTGAACCGGCAGCACTCAGTTGTTGTACTTCGCGTTGCGAAAGTGTTTCCAGGCTCCCCTTGGGGCTGACGGAGGCATTGATAACGTGTCTTGGAGCCATGCTTGATTCCTTATGACGAATACCACCACGCTAACGCGTGTAACATCAGGATGATGATCGCCGAGGCGATCGTGTAGTGCAGGGTGTTCTCTTCGGTACTGACCACCGGCGAGCTATGAAATCACAGCAATTTGTATCATTGGCTTCTCCCTGACGCGAAAAGATTCCCAACGCAAGTGGCGCATGTATCCAACTCTATCCCTTGTTCACGTGAGTTACCAATACAGGCATGACGCGGCAACTGGGTAGAATGCGGCGGTTAGTACTGAGGAAGTAGCGGTGGATCTACAACAGGGTTTCGTCCTGACCCGCCATTGGCGTGATACAGCGGCCGGTACGGAAGTAGAGTTCTGGTTGGCGACCGATCAGGGACCACGGCGGGTACGCCTGGCCATGCAGCGTTCCGTGGCATTTGTGCCGCTGGAACAGGTTGAGCCGATTCGTCGACTGATTGAGCACGAGCGGGAGGTGGAACTACGCCCGCTGGCGCTGTCCGATTTTCGTCATCGGCCAGTCCTGGGGCTTTATTGCCACCAGCATCGACAGCTGATCCAGCTTGCCAGACAGATCAAGGACGCCGGGCTGGATATCTACGAAGCGGACATCCGGCCACCCGAGCGATATCTGATGGAGCGCTTCATTACAGCACCTGTCTGGTTCACCGGTACTCCTGACGCGCACGGCGCAGTCCTGCAGGCCCAGCTCAAGCCCGCGCCTGACTACCGACCGCATTTAAAACTGGTCTCCCTGGATATCGAAACCAACGAACGAGGCGATCTGTATTGCATAGGTCTGCACGGGTGTGGCCAGCGGCAGGTCTATATGCTCGGACCCGCCAACGGTGACACCGAGGCCGTTGATTTCTGTCTGGAATACTGCCAGACACGTGCCGAGCTGATTGAGCGGCTCAATGGTTGGCTCACCTTGCATGACCCCGACGCCATTATTGGGTGGAACCTCGTACAGTTCGACCTACGCATCCTGCGGGAGCATGCGCAACGCTTCGGAATGCCGCTCATGCTGGGGCGTGGTGACGAGGCCGTCGAATGGAGGGAGCAGGGGAGCGAACATAGGCACTATTTCGTATCAGCACCGGGACGGTTGATACTCGATGGAATTGAAGCGTTGCGTTCAGCTACGTGGTCCTTTTCCTCATACAGCCTGGAGAATGTTGCCCAGAGCCTCTTGGGCGAAGGCAAGGCCATCGATAATCCCTATCAACGGATGGCATCGATCAATCGCATGTTCGCGCAGGATAAACCTTCGCTTGCACGCTACAACCTCAAGGACTGCGAGCTGGTTACCCGCATCTTTGAAAAGACGGAGCTTCTGCCTTTCCTGTTGGAGCGAGCCAGCGTAACGGGCCTGCCGGTAGACCGTAGCGGGGGTTCGGTGGCAGCCTTTACGCACCTTTACCTGCCACTCATGCACCGGCAGGGTTTCGTGGCGCCCAATCTGGGCGAAAAGGTGCCGGAGGCGAGCCCGGGAGGGTTCGTCATGAACTCGCGGCCCGGGCTGTATGATTCTGTGCTCGTACTGGATTATAAAAGCCTGTATCCGTCGATTATTCGGACCTTTCTGATTGACCCGGTGGGGCTGATCGAGGGGCTGCGCCAACCCGGCGATGACTACGCTGTTCCTGGTTTCAAGGGTGCGCACTTTTCCCGTACCCGGCATTGTCTGCCCGCGATGGTGGAGCGTGTGTGGGAAGGGCGTGAGGCGGCCAAGCGGGAACAGAACAAGGCGCTTTCCCAAGCGCTAAAGATCATCATGAATGCGTTTTACGGTGTATTGGGATCAAGCGGCTGTCGATTTTTCGATACCCGTCTTGCGTCATCAATCACGATGCGCGGACATGAAATCATGCACCAGACGCGCGAGTTGATCGAGGCCCAGGGGTATACCGTCATCTACGGCGATACCGATTCGACCTTTGTCTGGCTCGGTCGGCCCCATGCCGAGGCCGAGGCTCAGCAGATAGGTCAGTCTCTTGTCCAACTCATCAATCGTTGGTGGCGCGAGCATCTACAGGAGACCTACGGCCTTGCCAGTGCCCTTGAGTTGCAGTTCGAGTCGCACTTCCATCGGTTTCTCATGCCCACCATTCGCGGTGCTGAAGAGGGTAGTAAAAAACGCTATGCGGGGCTGGTAAAAGGCGCTGACGGCACGGACGAGATGGTCTTTAAAGGGCTCGAAACGGTACGCACCGACTGGTCGCCATTGGCCCAGCGCTTTCAGCGGGAGCTTTATCTACGCATCTTCAATGCCGAGCCCTACCAGGATTACGTCCAGCGCTATGTCAGCCAGACCCTCTCAGGCGAACTGGACGAGCTGCTGGTCTATCGTAAGCGCCTGCGCCGTCGCCTGGATGACTACCAGCGCAATGTGCCACCGCATGTACGAGCGGCCCGCATGGCAGATGCTTACAACGACGAAAAAGGTCGACCGAGGCAGTACCAGAACGGCGGATGGATCAGTTACCTGATGACGAAAGCCGGCCCGGAACCGCTCGAAGCGCGTCGATCGCCGGTGGATTATGACCATTACATCGAGCGCCAGCTCAAGCCCATCGCTGACGCTATCCTGCCTTTCGTGAATGACCGGTTCGCCAGGTTGATCGATGTTCAGCTGGATCTCTTTTGATAGTAGACGCATCCATCAAGCGCTCTTTCAGGCTACCGATATGGCAAGAGGCCATAAGGTGTTTATATGAAGAGGTGAAGTGATAGGCTTGTGGTCCCGCCGCTTAACTGATCCGATAAGGAAGCATGTGATGACTGCTCAGGCACCAACGCTCTATGTGATCCGGCATGGAGAGACCGACTGGAACGTTGAGAGTCGCATGCAGGGCCGCCGAGACATACCGCTCAACGCCAAGGGTCGAGAGCAGGCACAGGCGGTGGGGGTTCTGCTCGATTGGCTGTTACCCAGTCCTGGTGCGCTGGACTTCGCTTCAAGTCCTCTGATTCGCGCCCGTGAAACAATGGCGATCGTTCGGGCCCAGCTCACGTTGCCACCCGAGCAGTATCGTGCCGACGAACGCCTTGCTGAGATTTCGTTTGGTACATGGGAGGGGCTTCGTTGGGATGAGATTGAGGGCCGCTATCCTGAGGCCTTTACCCACTGGAGAAAGGACGCCTTTAACTTCCAGTTCGAAGAGGGCGAAAGTTATGCCCAGGCCCTGCTTCGACTGGCTTATTTCCGAGAAGATCTGAAGCAAGACACCGTGCTGGTTGCCCATGCAGGCATTATCCGAACGTTGATGGCGCTATATGGGTGTATTCCATACGAACAGGCGCCACACCTGCTGATTCCGCAAGGGCAGGTACTCATGCTTCGCCCTGAATCCTTCTGCTGGCTAAAGGGAAGTCAGGCTCCCAGCGGCAACTGAGCTCTGCCATCTGCCAATGCTGAGACTAGGGGTTTTAGAACCGTGTCAGCCTATTTCCCGCTCGGTATAGCAAAAGGCTTACACGCTGTGTGCAGGGTTGGCGCTGTGGCATTCCTGTATTGCTCTGTATTCTATGCGCATCACTTGAGCACAGGATGTGCTGCATCAGATCACGGATGATTGATTAGCCAGGATGGCTGCTCTGCAGGATGCAGAGAGAGTGAGTAAAAAACCCCGCTTCGGCGGGGTTTTTGTTTTTGCGCTGAAAACATCTAGTTTTCACCAGGGCAGGCCGCCTGTAGCAGACCGCCCTGTGAGTGATTTAGATAAACAAGGCGAACAGGACTGCGCCAAGCACGAGGCGATAGATCACAAATGGAAGCATGCCGATTTTGTCGAGGGCCTTCAGGAACAGCTTGATGCACAGCAATGCTGAGATGAACGACAGCCCGACACCCCAGGCAATATCGACCCATTGTGCATCGGTGCCCGTCTGGATCAGTTCAACGGTCTTAAGTCCCCCGGCAGCCAGGATGAGCGGAATCGACAGTAGGAAGGAAAAACGGGCTGCTGCCTGACGCGTAAAACCAAGCAGTAGCGCTGCGGTCATGGTGATACCGGAGCGTGATGTGCCGGGGATCAGCGCTAGTGCTTGCGCCAGACCAATCACCAGGGCTGATTGCCAACTCAGGCTATCCATGTCCCGGGTACGGCTGCCTTTGGCGTCCGCCCACCACAGGATCAAGCCGAAAACGATGGTGGAGGTCGCGATTACCAAGGCTGCACGGGCATAGCTTTCGATGTAATGCTCCAGCATGAGGCCTGCCAGTGCTGCTGGAATAGTACCGATAATGATCGCCCAGCCAAGCCGGCTTTCCGGGCTCGACTGGCGCGTTACAACTTGGCGGGTCCAGCCCATGGCTGTCGCCAGAACCTCATGACGAAAGGCCAGAACCACCGCAAGAAGGGTTCCTACATGTACGGCCACATCAAAGGCGAGCCCCTGGTCCGGCCAGCCAAAGAGCTGGGAGGGTAGAATCAGGTGTGCGGAGGAGGAGACAGGTAGAAACTCGGTAATCCCTTGAATGAGTGAAAGGATTAATACGTGGAACCATTCCATTAGGTGTCCTTACTGCATAGCGGTAACTGAGTTAAAGCTGGACACTGCTAGCCCTGCAATGCAAACACAGCAGGCAGTTGCCCAAACATGAATTGCATTGGGGGGCAAAAATGGGGTTAGTTCCTTTTAAAGCCAATAAGCTTTTGAGAGTGTGATTCCTTTCACTTAAAGAGATCCCATTTTCAGGATTATTTACAAAGACTAAACATTTTTTTCACGTAATTTTTACAAGCGATCTAGTAAGGAAGCATTGCCGATTGGGTTGGCGATGGTGACGGTACTGGCTGTATCAGTCGGATAAAGAAGACATACACAGGGTGAGATGGCTGTTGAAACTGGCTATGGTTCGGGCTGACAGGCAGGCGTTATTCCGGACCCTCGATACTTGAGAAGTGGCGCGACTCATATCAGGTATTGAATATGCAGTCTTCCGTGATAGGCGGAGGGGGCTACCTCTGCTCTGACGCCATACACCGAATGGATAAGCTCTGCCGTAAGCACCTCTTGCGGCCGTCCCGAGGCAATGCAGCGGCCCTTGTGTAGAACGGCCAGCGTATCGCAAAACATAGCCGCCAGGTTCAGATCATGGATGGCCAGGACGCAGGTCAGTGGAAGGCGGTGAATCAGTGAAAGCAGCTCGAGCTGATGCTGGATATCCAAATGGTTGGTCGGCTCGTCCAGCAACAGTTCGGTTGGCTCCTGGGCCAGGGCGCGCGCAATCTGTACCCGCTGGCGCTCACCACCGGAAAGCGTGTGCCAACGCTGATGCCGGCTGTTGTGCATGCCAACATGCTGTAGCGCTTGCTCCACCACCTGGTCATCCCTGGCTGTCCAGGGCGAGAGTACCGTTCGGTGAGGCGTTCTGCCCAGGCGTACCGTTTCCAGGACCGATAGGTCAGCCTCGGTCGAAGCGTGCTGCTCGACCATAGCGATTCGCCGCGCCACCGTACGGCGAGGCAGGCGGCTTACCGGGTCGTTATCCAGCGTGACACTGCCGTCCGTAGGGGTGCGCAAGCCTGCCAGCAACCGGAGCAGCGAAGATTTTCCCGACCCATTAGGGCCGATCAGACCTATGACGCCTCCCTTGGGAATTTCCAGCGTTACGCCATCCACCAGCAGGCGACGACTCACCGACCAGGAGACGCGATGTGCAGCCAGGGTCATGGTGATGTCCTCGTACGATACAGGATCAGCGCAAAGGCCGGCGCACCTACCAGCGCGGTCACGACCCCGATAGGCAGGACCTGATGGGGAACCAGTATGCGAGAGACGATATCCGCCAGCACGAGAAAATTGGCACCCAGCAAAATGGATGCGGGCAGAAGTCGAGTGTGCGACGGACCTACCAGAAAGCGTGCGGCATGGGGAATGACCAGGCCTACAAACCCTACCGCGCCTACAAGGCTGACCATCGTAGCGGTAATCAGTGCTGTCAGCGCAAAAAGAATCAGGCGCACGGCGATTACCGGAACACCTAGAGAGGCTGCGGTTTCTTCACCAAACGAGAACGCATCCAGCGTACGGGCGAAAAACAGGCAGGCCACGAGGCCAATGCCGACCGCACCCACGGCCAGGGTGACGTCCGGCCAGCGGATACCGCCCAGACTCCCCAGGAGCCAGAACATCACGCTTCGAGCCTGCTCGGCGTTGGCGGACGTCGACACGATATACGCCGTCAGGGCGTTGAAAAGCTGGGAGCCTGCTACGCCTGCCAGCAAAATGCGGGTCGGTCCACTGTTGAGCTTTGCTGCCAGAAGCAGAACCAGTACGAAGGCCAGCACTGCACCTAGGAATGCCCCAACTGAGAGACTTAGGGTGCCGGCACCTATGCCCAGCAACATAACGACAACCGCTCCGGTAGACGCACCCGCCGAAATGCCCAGCACGTAGGGTTCGGCCAGCGCATTGCGTAGGAGAGCTTGCAGAATCGCACCGCATAATGCCAACCCGGCACCGCAGGATGCAGCGACCAGAGCGCGGCTCAGTCGATATTCCCAGACAATGCCTTGCTGAATTGGGTTAAGTACATAGTCTCCCCAGCCCAGCCCATTGAGGATGGCCTTCAGCGTAATATCGAAGGGAATCTGCATTTCTCCCAGCGATGCCGCCATTAATATCGAAACGCCCAGCGAAACCAGTGACAGCAACGCAAACAGCAGGCGCCAGGGCCTGCCGCGATCATTGGACAGCGGTTGTATCATTGGACTGGCCTGGAGTGAGACGTTTCCAGAGCACTGGAAATCGCCTCGATACCGTCCAGAACGCGCATCGAAGGATTAAGTGACTGCGCATCCACAACGATAATCTGATTATTCCGGACGGCCTTGAGCTGACGTGTTACGGGATCGCTGCGAAGAAAGGCAAGTTTTTTCTCCACATCGTCTGCTGGATAGAGGCGTCTTTCCATCCGCGTGATGACAAGCAGATCCGGATCCTGGGCGGCAATCTGCTCCCAGCTGACGCTGGGCCATTCATCGTTGCTCTGGATAACGTTATTCAGGCCGAGCACCTCTGAAATATACGCCGGGACACCCTGCTGACCGGCTACCCATGGATCACCTTCCAGGCGTGAGCTGGAAAACCAGTACACGACCGACTGAGGCATATGCGTGTGTTGCCCGGCTTGGGCAATAGCCTGCTTCAAGCGCTCATCCAACTGATGGGCCAGGGCATCGCCGCGCGCCTGGACATCAAAAATACGTGCAAGCTCGTGGATTTCCTGGGTTATCAGATCGAGCGTGAACGGTTTGGTGCGGCTACCGTCGGCATTGGACGTAGCCGTTACCTCTTTCCCCTCGCAATCGCTCGGCGCTATATAGGCAGGGATACCCAGTGACGCCAGCTGTTCGAACGTGGCCACTTCGCCATTCGGCCCAATATGGTAGGTGTATTGCGCAGCGACGAAATCCGGCGATGTGTTGGCGACCGCTTCAAAGCTGGGTGCGTTATCAGCAAGCCGAGGAATCTTATCGTTATCGGCCTTGAGGGTGGGCTGAATCGGACCGAACCAGATGCCTGTTCCCACCATACGATCAGCTAGGCCTAGTGAGAGCAACAACTCTGTACTGGCCTGTCCCAGCGTAACGGCTCGCTTGGGCGAATCCGCAAAGGTCAGTGTATGTCTGCAATTTGTCACGGTAAGCGGATAGGTCGTATGGTTTTCAGCCAAGGCAACGCTGGTAAATGAGGTGACTGATACCAGAAATAATCCCAGCAGTGGAATGAGTCGACGAGCAGGCATCGCCGATTTAACGCAAGCAAACCGCATGATATTCCTTGTAAGGGATGACACGTCCCATTAAACGCCCATGATAACCCTCAAGCCGCTATCCATGCTTGAGCCTGAATAGCGAGAGGGGTTTTAGGCAGGTTCTACACTCAGGCACAACGGTGCGACCAAGTAATGCTCGGCATGAAAGAGCGAAGCACGCTTCTACAATCTACTGTGGTGTCCGATCAGTTGGTTGCCTGATCGTCTGTCCAGTCCCCAAAAGGATCGGGCCAGGTACGCCAGACGTGCGACCCTAGTGCAAACTCCTGATCGGTTAGCAGGCAACAGTCAAGCTCATTCTTCAATAGGTTGAAGTCCACATTCTGACCGATAAACACGAGTTCCTGGCGGCAGTCGCCTACCTCCGGGTTCCAGCAAGCCATGATGCTCTCCAGGCTTTCTTCATCCTGAGGCCAGGACGTTTTAGGGACGAAGCGCCACCATTGGCCCGCCGGGCCATGGCGCATAAGCCCTCCCGCCTGAGACCAGCTACCGGCTTCTTCTGGCTTGGAGGCCAGCCAAAAGTATCCTTTGGAGCGAAGCAGTCGCCCGTTATGCCAATCCTGATTCAGAAAGTCGAAGAAACGTTGGGGATGAAAGGGGCGGCGTGCCTTATAGGACGTAGAGGCAATGCCATACTCCTGCGTTTCAGGAATATGCTCGCCACGCATTTCCTTGAGCCAGCCCGGCGCATGTGCGGCGCGTTCAAAATCGAAAAGGCCGGTGTTGAGAATCATATCCAGTGGGACGTCACCCATTACCATTGAATGAATACGGGCATGCGTATTGAGTCGCTTCAGAATCGCAACGAGTTCTTCACGTTCGGCCTGGCTGATCAGGTCTATCTTGCTGATCAGAATGACGTCTGCAAACTCTACCTGCTCAATCAGCAAGTCGGTAATGGAGCGCTCATCATCGTCACCCAACGTCTCACCGCGCGAAGCCAGGCTGTCGGCATTCTGGTAATCCTGCAGAAAGTTGACACCATCTACAACGGTGACCAATGTGTCGAGCCGTGCGAGATCGGCAAGACTGGTACCCTGTTCGTCTCGGAAGGTAAACGTCTCGGCAACCGGAAGCGGCTCGGAAATGCCAGTCGACTCGATGAGCAGGTAGTCGAAGCGGCCTTCGCGTGCCAAGCGGCTGACCTCTTCAAGCAGGTCTTCACGCAGCGTGCAACAGATGCAGCCGTTGCTCATTTCGATCAGTTTTTCTTCCGCGCGATTGAGGCTGACGTCACGTTGCACTTCGCTTCCGTCGATATTGACTTCGCTCATGTCGTTAACGATGACCGCAACCCGCCGGTTTTTACGGTTTTTAAGGATATGGTTCAGCAAGGTGCTCTTGCCGGCACCCAGAAAGCCGGACAGTACCGTTACAGGCAGTGAAGAAAGATAAGGGGAGGGATCAATCCTGGCGGACATGGCGTTCACGTTGTTCCTGTCGTTGCTTGGCTTCGATACAAAGGATGGCTGTCGGGCGTAGCAGGAGTCGGCCAAGGCCTATAGGCTCACCCGTTTCCTCGCACCAGCCGTAGGTACCTTGAGCTAAGCGATCGAGAGCGGCGTCGATCTTGTCGATCAGCTTTTTCTGGCGCTCCAGTTGGCGTAGCTGCCACTGCTGCTGCTCTTCCCGGGTGGCGATGTCCGCGGCATCTGCAGAATACTCAAGCGTTCGTAGGGCCTGGAATTCAGCATCGATCTGGCGAGACAACTCTTTCCGTTCGGTCTCCAGCCGCTGTTTGAAAAAAGCCTGTTGGGCTTCACTCATATAGGCTTCTACAGGTTGTGCCATGAGCTCATGCTCGTTCATAAGAAATAATCTATAAATGTTATAACATAACAATACAATATCGTTTAGGACGAATCAATACTTCTCCAGCTGTGCCTTTTACAGTAGCGAGATCAGTTAGGCCGAGCTACGCAGCCAGTCTATAAGTGTAACCACGCACCTGAAGGGGATTAAAAGTCAACGTGCCCCAACCGATCCGTTGGGGCAGTGAGGGATTCAGTTGAAATGAACAGGCTTTGTGTCTGCCTGAGGCTCCTCAGGCGCCCATAGTTCGGTAGCCCATTGAGCGCATATCTGACGGGTGAATGGCTGAGGGTGGGAGACGGCATAACCCTGTACATAATCCACCCCGAGCACTTTCAAGGCCTCGATAATGGCGGAAGTCTCTGCAAATTCGGCAATGGTGCGCTTGCCGGTGAGATGACCCAAACGATTGATCACATCAACAGTGGCTCGGTCGACCGGATCTTCCAGCAGGTTTTTCACAAAGCTGCCATCGATCTTGAGATAGTCCACCGGCAAATGTTTGAGGTATGTGAACGAAGACATCCCTGCGCCAAAATCATCCAGAGAGAAGCGAAAACCCAACTCTCTTAGGGTCTCGATAAACGTACGTGCGGCATTGAGGTTGGCTATGGCGTGGGTTTCGGTAATTTCAAAGCAGATCCGGTTGGGCGTAACTGCGTGCAGGGCCAAACGATCCTGAATGTAATCGATCAGGGACATATCGCCCAATGACGAGCCTGACAGGTTAATGGCGCATACGCTTAACAGCTTCGGCGGCAAGGTGGCGCAGATAGCAAAGGCCTCGTTGATGACCCAACGATCCAATAACCCCATGAGGCCGTAGCGTTCGGCAGCAGGAATGAACGCGAACGGGCCTATCAGCGTGCCTTGTTCATCGTGAAGCCGGAGCAGGACCTCGACATGGCGATCATGTGCAGTCTGTGGGCCAACTCCATAGATAGGCTGGGCGTACAGACAGAAGCGATCCTCGTCCAGCGCCTTGTGAATTCGCTGCACCCAGGTCATTTCGCCCTGACGCTGGGTCATTTCCTTATCATCATAGGTATAGACCTGGATCCGGTTGCGGCCTTTGTCCTTGGCGGCATAGCAGGCAAGATCCGCCATGCGTAGGGCATCTTCACTACTGAGTTCCCGGCCGCCCAGATGGACGATACCGATGCTCAGGCCCACCTTGAAGCATTGGCCTGCTGCCTGGAAGTCCTGACTGCGGGCCAGCAGCCGCAAGCGCTCGGCAAGGGACTCGGCAGCCTCAGGGGTGCAGTTTTCCAGCAATACACCAAACTCATCGCCCCCCAGTCTTGCCAACGTGTCGTTGGCATCCAAGAGGCTTTGAAGGGAGGTGCAGAGCTGCAGCAGCAGGCGGTCGCCCTGAAAGTGGCCGGTGGTGTCATTGACGATCTTGAACTGGTCTACATCGAAAAAAAGCAGAGACGCGTGCTTGTCCTGTGTGTTTTTCAGCAGCAGTGTTAGTCGCCGCTCGAACTCGCGTCGGTTAAGCAACCCTGTCAAAGGATCGTGAGCGGCCTGCCATGCCAGCTGATCAAGGTATTCCCGTTCGCGAGTCCGGTCATGCAACACCAGGACAGCGCCCGCCTGTCCATTCACCTGTCCCAATGGAGCGCTGGCAAGGGCAACGGGAAGTGACTTGCCGTTACTGCTGCGCAAGGTGTAGTGCGTGGTTACGTCGCTGGATTGCCATTCGCCTGCAAATAGCCGAGTGCTGACAGGCACTGGGGTCGAGGTGCCACTGTCTTCAGTCTGGATATCCAGTAGCGCATCGACAGGCTTTCCTACAGCCGCTTCCGCTGTATGACCAATCAGGCGCGCCGCGGCCGGATTGAGATATTCCAGACGCCCATTGGCATTGACTGCCATAACGGCATCGACGATAGAGGCGAGGATAATCTGTGCCCGTTCTTTCTCTTTTTGAAGTGCCCGCTCGAACGCGCGGCGCTGCATGACCAGCGTATGCATCCGCCAGGTCGTCAGGCCCACCAGCAGCAGAGCAGTTCCCAAATTGATGAGAAGCAGGACGTGAATGAAGTGACGTGAGGCTTCCCCTAGCACACGAGAAAAGGCAATGGTTTCCGGTAGCATACGGTTATGCAGCATGAGCAATTGTTGCTTCCAGTGCTCACGGTCTCGCAGCGACGCGTCCGCTGAGCGGGCGTACACCGTTTGAGCCAAAGCCTGAAGCTCATCCATATGAGGATCGGTCACATGCCAGTGATTGATAACTTGCCGAAGTGGATCGACAGTATGAGCCCAGCGAAACAGGCGGATCATACCCGGCATATCAGCAGGGTGATTGCCCGCCGCAACCAGCAGTTTATACGCCTCTTCAGGGTCGCCACGTGCCGCTAGCAGGTCACGCGCCTGCCGATCGAGCTGATTGACCTTGAAGTAGTCCAGAAACATCTGATAGTGGCTCGGCTCGCCCGTATCGATGTAAGTGTTCAACGCCAGCATGGCGTTGCCCAGGCTTTTGCTCCATAAGCTCTCAGCCGTCACATAGCCTCTGACAGTCGACAGCAGATTCAGACTGGCAACAGCCACCAGCGCCTGCAGGCAGACGATAAAGATGAAGGGCCATACGACTCGATAAGTACGTTGGCTGGTGGCTTTCGAACGTTTGAACATGAAACCTTTCCAGCAATGCCATAAGTGGCAGTTTGATGAAAAGGTATCGGCGGAAGGTGTGTTTAACTGTTGCCGGATTTACGGTTTTTACAAAAAAAAAGCGAACCGCTGGAGGACGGCTCGCTAAAGAAAACAGCAGGAACAGGTGTGTCAGTTCAATACACGTTGCCGCGGTGCAAACAGACGGCCACCAAACACATTGACTGCTAGGCCCCCCATGACGAGCAGAGCACCGACCAGCTGGAACGACGTGAGCTTCTCATCCAGAAATACAGCTGCCGAAGCGATACCGATAATCGGCACCAGCAGCGAAAACGGTGCAACCTGGCTTGCCGGGTAACGCGAGAGCAGACGGCTCCACAAGTAGTAGCCCAGCAAAGTAGCAACGAAGGCCAGATAAACGACGGCCAGAATCGATGATGTGCTGATCCCTTGCAGGGCGCTTACTATCAGGTCAGGACCTTCAAGCCAGTACGACAGTAGGTAAAAGGGGATCGGTGGAACAATGCTGCCCCATACGACCAGCCCCAGCATATCGACCTGACCAATACGCTTGGTGACGATATTTCCCATCCCCCACATGGCGGCCGCGCAGAGGGTGAGGACAAATCCCAATACGCTCAGGTTACCGCCACTTTCCATCCCAATGAAAATCAGCCCACCTGCAGCAATGATAAGGCCGATGAGGTTCTGGGGGCGGAAGCGCTCGCCCAGAAACAGAACGGCCATCAGCAACGTAAAAAATGCCTGAGCTTGAAGTACCAGAGAGGCAAGACCTGCGGGCATACCCACATACATGGCCGAAAACAGAAAGGAAAACTGGCCCAATGAAATGGTGGCGCCGTAGGCCAGCAACCATTTCCATGAAATGGCGGGTCGCTTGACGAAGAAAACTGCCGGTAAGGCAGCCAGGGTAAAGCGCAGCGCGCCAAGCAGCATGGGAGGTACGCCATGCAGTCCGATCTTGATAACCACGAAATTAAGACCCCACGCCACAATGACGACCAGGGCTAGAAGCAGATCCTTAGGGGACATGTGCAACCCGTTATCCAGATGAGGCAGCCGCAGGCTGCGAAATAAAGCCGGTCTGGCATCCCTGACTGGCCCCATGGTTTGTACCTTAGGTGGTAACACCTTGTAACTATAGATACAGCTGGATGAATTTCAGGGCGAACAGTAAGGGGAGAGCGCCTGGTATTCGTGTCGTTGCACGCCGTGCTCTGGCTAATTGCGTCCAATACCCGTTTCGTTTTATTGGTGTGTTCGACACGCTGCGCATGGCTAGGCGAAACTTTGACCCTGCGAGCTGCGTATGCCTACACCTTCCCGCATTATTTGCTTTGAGCTTATCTGATTTAAAAACCGGGTAGCGGCGCTAAGCGAGACTTGATAACTACTTCTAGGCCATTAGAAGTCAATAATACCAGCCTATTTAAGAGTGCTACTGACCAAGACAGTATCGGTGCTAAAAACAGGTAATCAGCTTTAAGGATAGTGTCTGATGTGGCCCGCCGTTTGGGCGGGCCATTTTCTTTCTATCGTATAACGGTACTGGATTGACTGCTCGCAGCGTTGGATGTCTGCAGCAGACCTTGAGGCACCTTGAACGGATTGCCATAAGCCGTGATGTATTTGCGCCCAATGAGTGAGGAGCCGACCGTGTTCAAGTGGTCCCCATCCATATAGAGCGGTACATTCTCGAGCGACGAGTAGCAGCGTTCGGTATCACAGATCACCCTTTTCGGGTCGATCACAACAATGCCTGGATGTACCTTGCTCAGGTTATCGATAATCGTGTCGAAGTCCTTTTGCCGCTCATTCACCGCAACGACTGGAATAGAGCAGTCGCCATCCAGTTCGAAGGCCAGCTTCTTGATATCGCAGCGGTGCAGGTCTTCGCCCATTTCTGGAACGTCCTCAATAATGACAGGCGTAGCACCAGACGCCACAATCTTGGCCACTGCGTTTTGAAGACCGGTCTGCAGCGTGTTCATGGCGATAAAGTCGTCACTAGGCGCGTCGGGGCGGATACGGTAGAAATCCGTCATCCCCGGCTCGTTCAAGCCATACAGATACATGGCCCAACGCCCGGACAGAATCACATACTTGAACTGACTCTTTTCAATCAGGTTACTGATAACCGGGGAGGTCAGCTCAATCGACTTGTCGACGTGATTGCGACGTGGGTTCACATGAACACCCGCCACACCTGGCAGGTAGATAGTATTGGAGCGGGTTATATCGTATCCGCGGAGGTTGGCCTCCTTGAGCATGACATCGATCATGCCGGTAATTGCCCCGGCGTGCGAATCACCTACCAGCAGAACATCTACTTCTTTCTTGTCCTGAACACCGAGTTTGCACTGATCTGCAGATAACGGATTCAACAGGTCCGCGCCGTTGAAACAGCCTGCCCTTAGCTTGGGGAAAACTTCCTTGACGTTTTTATCCATTGTCAGGAGCGTACTGTCGTACCTGGACGCAAAGCCTTCCAGCTTGGCAGCTACCACCAGAAATGACGTGGTCATCAGGACCGGCAAGAGATAAAGAAATGCGAATGTGTTTTGCGGCTTGAATTTGATTTGAGTACGGAAAGGCTGCTCCACGAAGCGCCAGCTGAGGTATGCCAGCGCAAGGGAAACGCTGACCAGCATGATCTGATCTGTCGCCGTAATCTTTCCATGAACATAGTTATGAAAAGCGATCAGCGGCCAGTGCCATAGATACAAGGAATACGAAATCAGGCCAATGAACACCAGCGGCCGCAACGACAACAACTGAGACGCTACGGTACGATGATGACCGCCGGACCAGATAAGCAATGCTGCTCCCAGGCATGGCCAGAGTGCATTCAGCCCTGGGAAAGGACTTGCCTTGTCCAGTACCAACGCCGGTATCAGGATCAGAGCAAGACCTGCCAGACCTGCAAGGGTAGACAAGTGTTTGCCGGGACTACCCAGTGTTCTCCAGTGCATGGCCAAAGCGCTTCCAATCAGTAACTCAAAGGCCCGTGTCGGCAAGAGATAGTAGGCAGACAATGGCTTGTATAGTGCGCCTAGCTCGGAGATGACAATGGCAACGACCAGTACGGCAAGGATCGCCCAGTTGAACAGCTGTTTACCTAACAGACGGTAGCCGAGCAGAAATAGCAACGGCCAGACAAAATAGTACTGCTCTTCAACCGCCAGTGACCAGGTATGCAGCAGGGGAACCTCGTGACTGCTGGATGAAAAGTAGCCATCCGTATCTTTCCAGAAGTAAAAATTCGAAAGTCCGAAGTAGGAAAACAATGCACTTCGGCTAAAGCCAATCAAATCGTTTGGTAATAAAACAAAAAAAGCGGCAATGCTTGTGCAGAAAATGACTACTGTCAGTGCAGGCATTAAACGCTTGATGCGGTTTAAATAAAAACGGGTAAAGCTGAAACTGCTCCTTTCGGCCTGAGCGGCAATGTTTTGTGTAATAAGAAAACCTGAAATCACAAAAAAGACATCGACCCCTATAAATCCACCCCCAAAACCAGAAACCCCAACGTGGTTAAGTAATACAAGCAGCACAGCTATTGCTCTTAGACCATCTATGTCACTTCTGTAATCCCTTTCCATGAATAAACATGCTCCGATGAGATGAGAACTTTCACGGCTGCTAAGTTAGTTCATGGCAAAAAAAGAGTAGAAGTTTTTTTGAGAATTAGATCAATTATTCGACATGTACTACGTGGTTAATTTATAAAGTAAACTACAAATAATGTGCGCTTAATATCTAGGACTATGTGATGTCAATATGGGTTGCAACGATTTTAATGAGTTATCAAATTGCCACTATATAAGGCGCAGCAGCTGATTGGTTCTCGTTGGTTTGGCTTTTAAAAAAAGAGTAAGAGGATAGGGTGAGGGAGCGGGCTGCTTCATCTTTGCGGCATACAAGATGTATTGGTCAAATGGCTATCATTGTTTAAGCAAGGTGAGTTTCTTTACGATGAAGGGCTCTATCGCACTGCTTTCATAGTGCGCGTCTGGTTAAAACTGAAGTCAGATGAGCCGTAGTGGCTGTCATGGCGTTTATCTGACCGATCATAAATGGAATTATTGAAAGAGAACTCAACCAAATGACGATGACCTTTGGAATTATATCGCTGTATATAATTTCGCTCTTCGTACTTGACCATGTCTTCAGCAAGACCACTATCCTGTCAAGTCAAGCGCTTTCACGATCTTCTCCGCTGGATGCACTCAGGGGCTTGCTGGCGACATCGGTCGTATGTTCCCACTTTTTTGTTACCTATAACTGGAAGGCAACGGGAGAGTGGGGCAGGTCTGATAATACCATCATGAACAATATGGGCGCGGTTCCCGTATCTATGTTCTTTATGATCACCGGATTCCTGTTTTTCGGAAAAATTTATAACAAAAGTAGTATTGACTGGAAAAGGGTTTTTAGCTCTCGAGTCAAAAGAATAATGCCTTTGTACGTTTTTGCTGTTCTAGTCGTAGCGGCTGTCAGTTTTTATCAGACTCAATTCCACTTGGTCAGTTTGCCTCAACTGGTGAAAGAAATAATACGATGGGGAATATTCAAGGGATCCTCCTTTAATGGATTTGAAGACAGCTGGTTGATCACGGCAGGTGTTCAATGGACACTAAAATACGAGTGGTTTTTCTATTTACTGTTACCGGTATTGGCAGCTCTTTTGAATCGCCAAGGCTATGGTTGGTATCTGGCTGGTTCTCTGCTTGTCGCCCTTGCTGTAATACCTGCACATTATTTTCACTTTATTGATGCGTCATTAGGCATTCTGTTTCTGGCCGGTTTCCTACCGGTGCTTGTTAAAAACCACCGTCCTCATTGGATTTCCAAGCTCAGGAGCAAACCTGCGGCGGTGCTTGCCGTGGTATTGATTGGTATCAGCATGGGGTTGGATGACTATTTTTCGTTGTTGCAAGTAAGCATGTTGGGCATAGCTTTCCTGATCATGGCGTTGGGAAACGATCTGTTTGGCCTGCTTAGTCGGCGCGGCCTCAAGACTTTGGGCGAGATCAGCTACAGCATCTATTTGCTGCATGGCATCGTTCTGTACGTTGTCTTTACGCTGTGCAATGGCTTTGCCGTAACCGGCGGAAGCGTTACCAGCTACCTTGCGTTTTTACCTTTTATCCTGTTGCTGGTGTGCGGTATTTCGACGATCACGTTTCTTATGATTGAAAAGCCATTTATCCTTAAGCCCAAGCAAGGCATTGAAGCATTGGCACCGCCTCCTTGATGAGTTGTTAGTCGCTACGCGGCCTTGTGGGAGGTTGCTTTTTTGCGATCGGATCACAGCATAAAAAACCAGGGCATGCCTTGGTTTTTGTATGTAAGAAGGGCAGCCGCAAGGGCTGCCCGAATAGTCTTAGAAGTATTTTTCTATGTATTGAACACGTGGGCTGCTTTGAGCCTTCGACCATTGTTCGAGAAGCGTGCGGTACATACGTGACATGAACGTCTCGTCAGCCGCAGCGGTCTTGCCAACATAGCCTTTGCCACGATGATAGGTCTTGAAGCGAACCTTCATGTTCGGTTTTTCCTTCTCGAAGGCTTCCGGGTCGACGTTTGCCGGAAGCCGATCGATATGCACCTTGCCGGATGAGCAAATCCACAGGATGTGGTGATCATTTTTGTCCTTGCAGGAGGCATAAAGTTGTTTCAAGTCATCAAGGGTTGGGTTGTTGAGATCCATGATAGGGCTCCTCGTGAGACAGCTTCCGGTGGCACTCGGAAGGAAACGGTAAACAAGTCACTTACGGTAAAACCGGCCCGGATGGGCCGGAATAACGTTACTCGTCAATGGAACTGGTTCATGGTGTTGTCCTTGCCGCTCGCCTTGAGGGCTGCCTCGCCTGCGAAATATTCCTTGTGATCGTCCCCGATATCGGAGCCGGCCATGTTCTGGTGCTTCACACAGGCGATTCCCTGGCGAATCTCCTGGCGCTGAACGCCTTTTACATAGGCCAGCATGCCTTCATCAGCGAAGTAACCCTTCGCCAGGTTATCCGTCGACAGCGCCGCCGTGTGGTAGGTTGGCAAGGTAATGAGGTGATGGAATATCCCTGCCTCCCGGGAGCCGTCCCGCTGGAAGGTCCGAATTTTCTCATCAGCGATACGGGCCAGTTCTGTCTCGTCGTACTCTGCGCTCATCAACTTGGTACGGTCATAAGCCGATACGTCCGTGCCTTCGGCTTGCAGACTGTCGAAGACCTGTTGTCTGAAGTTCAGCGTCCAGTTGAAGGAAGGACTGTTGTTGTAGACCAGCTTGGCGTTTGGAACGACCTCGCGGATGCGGTCAACCATGCTTTTGATCTGGCCAACGTGGGGCTTTTCCGTTTCAATCCATAGCAGGTCTGCCCCATTTTGCAGCGATGTGATGCAGTCCAGTACAACGCGATCCTGCCCGCTGCCCTGACGGAACTGGAACAGGCCGCTTGCCAGACGTTTGGGACGCAGCAGCTTTCCATCACGGTTGAGAATGACGTCTCCGTTCTTCAGTTCGGCAGGGCTGATCTCTTCACAATCGAGAAAACTGTTGTATTGATCGCCTAGGTCGCCCGGTTGCTTACTGACGGCAATTTGCTTGGTCAGCCCGGCGCCCAAGGAGTCTGTGCGAGCGACGATAACGCCGTCATCTACTCCCAACTCGAGGAATGCGTAGCGAACCGCATTGATCTTGGCCAGAAAATCTTCGTGGGGGACCGTGACCTTTCCATCCTGGTGACCGCACTGCTTTTCATCCGAGACCTGGTTTTCCAGCTGGATACAGCAGGCTCCGGCCTCGATCATCTTTTTGGCCAGCAAATAGGTGGCTTCCGCATTACCAAAGCCCGCATCGATATCGGCAATGATCGGTACGATATGGGTTTCATAGCTGTCGATCTGTTGCTGGATTGCTGCAGCCTTGGCGTTTTCATCTGCTGCACGGGCAGCATCCAGCTCACGGAACAGGCCACCCAGCTCGCGTGCATCTGCCTGACGCAAAAAGGTATACAGCTCCTCGATCAAAGCCGGAACAGCCGTCTTCTCGTGCATGGACTGGTCCGGTAGTGGGCCGAATTCCGAGCGCAACGCCGCAATCATCCAGCCTGACAGGTACAGGTAGCGCTTGTTGGTGGTCTTCAGATGCTTCTTGATGGAGATAAGCTTCTGTTGGCCGATAAAGCCGTGCCAGCAGCCCAGGGACTGGGTATATGCCGAGGAGTCGGCATCGTACTCAGCCATGTCTTTGCGCATGATGGCCGCGGTATAGCGCGCAATATCCAGTCCGGTCCTGAAGCGGTTTTGTATCCGCATCCGGGCGGCATATTCGGGGTTAATAGCGTTCCAACTCTTGCCTGCTGTTTCTCTCAAGGCTGCGATGGCATTGATTTCGTCTTGATAAATGGACATGGGGTCAATCCTTCTCGGCTGAAAATGACTTTCGAACAGTTTTTCCTACCGTGACCTGCGTGCCGCGTATAAGCGCAGCACTGGGCTCAACGTCGAGCGCGACTGAAGGAAGCGAAACAGCAGACAAGAAATCTCTAGTGATACACCCTGCAGGGATACCGCTAAAGACGAATACCTTGGATCAGGTCGTTCACCTGATGCTGACCGAACCGCTGGGGTCATCTAACCGTTTCCGTACAGTTACAACTCTATGTAGTGCTTTATGGGCAGTTACTACAAAGGATGGCCCGAGGGTTACCCGGAGCGCAGCCAGAAGGCCTTTTTGGCCTCTTTCTAGCGAAAGCAGGGTCAGATTGCATGACCTTAAAAAGGTCGTCAATGCTTTTTTGTAGTGAAATTATATTTGTACTACAAAAGTAGTAGTGATCAGACGATGCGGCTACAACCCAGAGTTCATGCACCTTTTAGGGTGAAGGGGCATCCTGCTTTTGACTGATAAGTCACCTGGAAGCATGGAGTTTTGTGCCGCTGAAGGAGAAAACAAAGAGGGAAGGCTCTAGGGTGAGGGCGGGCACTTTACAAGTAACGCCGCAGGCGATGGTCTAGTTTGCTCATTTCAACCCTTGCAACATGGTGACCGAGGTTGTCTGCCGTCCTTTGATTCAGTGGACGATGCTATCGGAACGATGTCAGGGCAAAGCGGTTCTTAACGTCATACCTTTGAACACTGCTGGAGCGTTCACTATGCAAGAGGTTGCAGTCACTCATCACAAGAGGCGTGCAAATGGCATTCTCCAGCATTATGTGGATGCCGGTAGCGGGGCGCCCGTCGTGCTGTTGCACGGCTTTCCTGAAACTTCCTACGCTTGGCGCCAACAGATCCCGGTGCTGGCGCAGCACTATCGCGTTATTGCGCCTGATCTAAGAGGTTATGGTGAGACTGAAAAGCCGTCGACAGGCTATGACAAGCGCACCATGGCCAATGACCTGTGTGCCCTGTTGGATAGTCTTGGGATAGAGCGTATAGCTCTGGTAGGCCATGACCGCGGTGCACGTGTTGCTACGCGCTTTGCCAAGGATCATCCACAGCGGCTCGAACGTCTGGTCGTTATGGACAATGTGCCAACACGAACGGTTTCCACCCAGATGAATGCAATCATTGCAAAGCACTATTGGTTCTTCATGTTTCATCTGGTGCCTGATCTTCCAGAACGTCTCATTTCAGGCAAGGAGGACATATGGCTTCGACATTTCTTTTCCGATTGGTGCTACGACCCCACGACGATTACGGGCGAAGCCTTTGACCATTATGTCCGGGCTTATCAAATGCCAGGTGCGGTCCGAGGTGCCATGGCCGATTACCGTGCTAATGCTGAAGACCTGGCGCAGGATAATGAAGATGCGGACGTGAAAATCAGCTGTCCGACATTGTCACTCTGGGGCGCTAATTTCGAAGCAGTAGGCAAGTTGTTCGATATGCCGTCCGTATGGGCAGAGCTGGCCACAGACCTAAAGACCGTTGCCATCGACCAGTGTGGTCATTTACCCCATGAGGAGAGACCCGAGCGCGTTAATGAGCTATTGCTGGAATTCCTGAAGCCTTGGAAGGGCTAGCCCTGATGACCTCATGAGAAAGGTTAGACTGCGAACCGCCTTGAAAAAAGGCACCTCGTCTCATTTCTTCCAAAACGTGCCGCACATGGCGCCTGTGACTGCCTGCACATGGGCTAAATAAAGTTTCTGGCATGAACTAAATAGCATTGATTTGTCTACATGGCACATTGATGCTATTTCGTGAAGTAGATCTTCGTAACGAGGTATTGCATCTGCTGACGCAGGCGTGCCGTTACAAGACGCTTCATCATCCCCATGGAGAAGGGTCATATCTGAACAAGAGGAGGCTCGACGTAAAGCCCAGCAGTAGTACCTGCATGGTAAGGAAGAAATCTGGCAGTTAAAGAAGTCGCTGGAATGCAGCGTGGGATAGGCATACGCAACTTAAAAGGATTAAGGCGATGCAGGAAACAATCGTACAACCTGAGTCATTTGTTCAGGGATTAAGTGATTACGTCAGCAAAGAAGACGCAGTCAATACCCAGAAGACCATTCATCAAGACGCCTTTATCCGGGGACTTAAAGAGCGGCTACCCGCCGAGACGCGGGACACCTTTACCGCCGAGCAACTGGCCTCATTGAAGCTGGCCTTCGGTACTCGCCCTTGGAGCAAACACCCGGTCGATGTCCGGACTAGGTTCAAGTTCTTTCGTAGTCGTTACTACTTTGTAATGGTGGCTGGCAAAGGCCATGCAGACGAGCAGAAAAGAACATCAGAGCTTTCGTTATTTGCCAAGGCCTTTGTCAAAGGCTCGTTGATGCTGATCTGGTTCACCGTCGCCTCCATTCTGCTGACTTTCTGCCTTTACATTCTCAAGTCAGCTCTGAATATCGACTTTTTCCCGGACTTTTCCTTTGGTATCTGGGACTGGTTTCAAAGTCTGTTTGATCGTTGAGCCCGGGGCACGTCAGCCAGTGTCAGTCACCTGCTGGCGGGCCCGAAAGCCCACGAATCGCCTGCTCGTGCTACAGAGCAGGCGGAGGGTCATTGCCTAACGAAAATCGGAAGGGGATTTCCGGACGATCTTAATGGAGTGGGTAAACGTCGGCTTGCGGGTTACGCTGATTGGGCGCCGCGTCACGACATCAAGCGTAATGTTCCAGAAGCCTGTGCTTGGAACCTTGATCTTGGCGGGGAACCGGTCAAACGCGCCGCCGTGATAGGTATGCCGACCGCCGTTTTTGAAACTGCGAAAGTTGGCGTCGTTCATGAGGCGAATATTGCAGGTCTGCGAGCAGTCGATAACGACCATATCACCTTCGTTAAGGTGCTCGCGCTGGTGTACGAATTTCATTGCAGCTCCACAGCGCTGTCTTTCAAAGGTGAACGATACCATAGCCCGGGCGTGGCTATCCCATGTGATTGGTCGTGTGCTGAGTCAGTAGTCGGTCTCACCTCTTCAACACAGGTGCCTATCTCCCGATCATCCTTGCGCGTGCAGTGCACTTACCCTTGCGTTGCTCTCTAATGCATCCACAGGCGAGCCATTTAATGGCGAACGTTAAGGGGATGAGGGTTCAATGACTATACGCTCGAAGATATCGTTTCTGCTTCTAGCTGGCCTGCTGGCTTGCGGCTCTGCATCAGCCATGTCCAGCTCAGTACCAATCGGCACGACGTTTTATGATCCCCAAAAGGCGTATGGCAGCTTTGTGCTGTTTGATGGCAGCGACCAGCATACTCACCTGATCGACATGAATGGCAATGAGGTAAAACAGTGGCGTTATCCTGGCTTTCCGTCGATTGCGCTGACGCCGGAGCAGGCTGGTGGAGAAAAAGGGCACGTACTTGTGCAGTTGGGAAACCTGGACAAACCGGTTTCCCTGGCATCATCAGGGAATGGACTCTACAACCAGGTAGTAGGGGAAGTGAGCTGGGATGGACAGGTGCGCTGGCAGTGGGGAAGCCGTGAAGCCCCAGCCTATCAACATCATGACATACGCCGTCTGGCGAATGGCGATACCTTGATGCTGACCAGTGAACTGACCCCGTTGGCCGGTTTTTCGGCGCCGCAAGTGATTGATAATCTGATCCGACAAATTGATCAAACTGGAAAACAGGTCTGGCAATGGCGGGTATCGGATCACCTGGATGAGCTGGGATTTACACCCGAGCAGATCTCACTGATTCGTGAGTCGGATGATCCGGATTTTCTGCATCTCAATACGGCAGCACCCCTTGGCGCCAACCATTGGCACCAGCAGGGCGATTCTCGCTTTGCGCCTGACAACATCATGGTTAGCGCTCGCAACGCCAATGTGGTCTTTATCGTAGAGCGCAAGACCGGCAAGGTCGTATGGCGGCTTGGGCCTGATTATCCTGAAGTAAAGCTGGCCGGTCCGGTGCCACGACCTGTAGACCAGATCATAGGCCAGCACGACACCCACCTCATTCCTGAAGGTTTGCCGGGTGCTGGCAACCTCCTGCTGTTCGATAATCAGGGCAGTGCCGGTTTTCCTCCTGCACGCAAGGGCATTTTTTCAGCGTCCCGTATTCTCGAGATCGACCCCGTGACCCGCAAAATCGTATGGCAATATACAGCCGTACAGTCTGGCCGCGCACCCTGGACCTTTTTCAGTGCATTTATCAGTAATGCCCGCCGCCTGCCTAACGGCAACACTCTTATCAATGAAGGTCAGAATGGCCGTCTCTTCCAGATCACGCCCGCGGGGGAGATCGTCTGGGAATACATCAGCCCGTACACTGGCAAGTCGGCCCCAACGGATCGCTATGTGACCAACCGCGTGTACCGGGCAGAGGCGGTAAACTACGACTGGGCCCCATCCGGCACTCCGCATAAGGAAAATGCTGTAATGCCTGATTGCAAGCTATATCCAATGGCACCCCAATGCGTAAAAGTCGAGATGGATTCGGGGCAATAGCCTGGAAGGAAACAAGTGCCAGCGTAGCCCGGTTGCGACGTGAAACAATGGGACCATCCCTGTCAATGAACGATAAGGCGTTTCATGGCGATCGATGAAGAACTGACTCTCAAGAAGCTGGAGATCTTTCTGGCATTCATGCGCAGCGGCAACCTGGGGCGGGCCGCAGCCGAGCTCGGAACGAGCAATGTCAGTGTCCACCGGGCTATCCATTCGCTGGAGAGTGCGCTGCGCTGCCCACTGTTCAAGCATGAAGGGCGCAACCTCACGCCACTGGATGGGGCCTTCGTTCTGGAAGCACGGGCACAACAGCTCATGCAGGATCTGACCGAGACTATACGGCTGACGCGTCTGGCAGCCGGTTTCTCATCCGACCGTTTCCGCCTGGGTGCGTTGTACTCGCTTACAGTCAAGACCGTGCCTCAGCTGATCATGGGGCTCAAGCTTCGCCGTAGCGAACTCAATATCGACCTGATTCTGGGCTCCAATGCCGACCTGACCTACCAGCTCAAGAACATGAAGCTGGATGCCATGCTCATCGCATTGGATGACGGAGTGGCTGACCCCGATTGCGAGAGCGTTGAACTCTTTCGCGATGACATTTATCTGGCCGCGCCTGCAGACTCACCATTCACTCATCAGGATATGGTGGACCTGCGTGATCTGCATGGAGTGCCTTTCGTGACGTTGACTGAAGGTTTTGCCACCTTTAGGGATGGACGGCAGGTGTTTCATCAAGCCGGGTTCGAGCCGGAGGTCATCATGCAGGTCAACGATATCTTCTCGCTCATGAGTATGGTCAGTTCGGGCGTGGGCTACGCGTTACTGCCGGGGCGGGTCGAGGCGGTGTATGAAAACCGCATTCGTCTGGTGCCGCTAGCCCCTCAGTACCGCTTGCAACAACGAATTGGCGTAGTGTTCTTGCGTAGCAAGGAGCGTGATCCAAACCTGCTGGCGTTTCTTGCTGAATGCCGGATGTATGCACGCAAGATGAATGCGGAGCCATAAGGCTCCGCATCACGCTCAGCCAAAGATTGCACGTGTGACGAGAAAGAGTAGCGAAGGTCCGAGCAGGCAACCGATCGCTGTATAAAATGCAGCCGTCAGACAGCCATAGGGCACAAGTTTCGGGTCGGTTGCAGCCAGTCCCCCAGCCACGCCGCTAGACGTTCCGACAAGCCCACCAAAGATGACAGCCGTGCGTGGGTTGTCCAGGCCAATATAGCGCGCCACAAACGGGGTCGCGACCATGGCCACGATGGCCTTGACCAGGCCTGCCGCAATGGAGAGCGCCATGACTTCCGAGCTGGCACCAATCGCGGCTCCGGTGACAGGGCCAACGATATAGGTGACGGCACCGGCGCCAATTGTGGTCAGGCTTACGGCGTCGGTATAGCCAAAGGCAAGCGCCACGGCAACCCCTGCAATGAACGACGTCCCCACCCCTACAAACAGTGACAGCACGCCGGCAAGACCCGCCTCCTTGAGCTCGTCCACGTTAACGCCGAAGGCGGTGGCGGCAATGGCAAAATCCCTGAGCATGGCGCCGCCCAGTATGCCCAGGCCGGAGAGCAGCGGAATATCTACCAGTCCCTTCTGGCCGCCCGTCGTGACCCCGCCGATATAAGCCAATAGCAGTCCAAAAAAGATCGCAATGGCGGAGCCGTGCAAACGTCCTTTGGTCAGCTTGGCGCTGAGCCAGTAAGAGACCCACATGGTAACGCCGATCAGGGCAAAGGCGCTGATCATGCCGTACGCCTGGGTGACCTTGGTCAGTGATTCAATAATCATGTCAGTCACCGTTGTACGCTGGCCAGCTGATCAAGGGCAGGTGCCACCGTTTTTTTTCGGCCTACCTTGTTCAGTACTGGCACCAGGGCAAACGCGATTGCAATGGCCAGAAAGCCGGCAAGAATAGCCGCCGGGCCGCCCTTGAGCGCACCAGCCACATTTTGCTGGGCCGCCATGGCCACGACGATGGGAATGTAGATCGCGCTCCAGAACTCTACGCCTTGTTCGGTCTTGGGATGAAACTTGCCGTGCTTGCCGATCCAGCTACTTAGAAAGATGAGCATCAGCATGGCGATGCCAACACCGCCCACGTTTGC
Organism: Pseudomonas sp. JZ134; assembly: GCF_051027695.1. NCBI lineage: Bacteria > Pseudomonadati > Pseudomonadota > Gammaproteobacteria > Pseudomonadales > Pseudomonadaceae > Pseudomonas > Pseudomonas sp. JZ134. Next base: position 154,846 of record NZ_CP069251.1, read on the forward strand.
AGGGACACCGATTAGTTTGCCGAGCACTTCACCGATAAAGATGCCGGTCAGCGTGCAGATGGAGAGTAGAGCCACACCGTAGATAATCATTGTTATTGTCCTCTGGGTCGAAGTTCTTGTTCTTGTGCTTCGAAACGCTAGGCGATCTCTCTATCGGTCGCGATTGGCCTCCTCGCGCAGCAGCGCAGTAATGGTGTCGGTCCGTGTACCTTGAAACGCCACCGCAGTTCCGGGGTTGATGACGCGTTTGGCAAGCGTGGTCAGCACCGTACCGGGCGCCAACTCAACGGTCAGGCGAACGCCGCGCTCCTGAGCATTCTGCAAGGTCGCATGCCATTCCACGGTGCGGGACATATTAAAGGCCAAATCATCAGCAAGCCGCGCTGGGTCCATGATGAGCCGGGCAGAGCTACCACTCAGGTAGCGTATCTGGGGACGACGCAAGGTTATCAGCTGGAAGGCGGCGGCGAGCCGATTGGCCGGCTCGGTCAATAAAGCGCAATGGGAGGGTACGCTGACGGCCAGGCGGCGTGTAACGCCGGTACCGCCTGAGCGAACCTTCTCGGCCAGGGCTGCCAGCGCAACGTTCGAACCGGACGCGATGAACTGTTGTTCGGCATTGCTGTTGGCCAGGAAAACAGGCGCATTGGTAGTCGAGGTAGCCTCTATCAGGTATTCAGCCTCATGACGTTGTAGCCCCAGCATCGCCAGCATTCCATACCCGTTGGGAAACGCCTCTTGCATCAGCTTGCCGCGCAGATCCACCAGCCTTAACGCATCGGTATAGTCGAGCGCGTTGGCTGTCACGGCGGCTGGGTAGGCGCCAATGGAAAGGCCGGCGACATAGTCCGGGGCAGGGGCCTGTTCCAACAACAGACGTGCACTGGCAACGCCTGCAATCAACAGGCAGAGCTGAACGGCATGTGTCGATTGCAAGGCCTCAGCGGTATCCAGCATGTCTAGCGACACATTGAGGATGGCTTCAGCTTCCTGTAAGGCATCTCGCACAACCGGCTCGTCTGGCAGCGCGTGTAGCATGCCTGGCTGCTGCGCGCCTTGGCCGGGGAACAGGAAAAGGCTGCTCACGCAGCGATCTCCGCCACGTGCCAGGGATCAGTGACCAGACAGGCTCCGCTGGCTCGCTTGAGCAGCACGCGGTGGCTTGACTGTGCCCACTCGCGCAGGGCAACGCCCCCCTGTGAGGTTTCCAGTTGAATGTCCAGGCGGCACGGTGCCTTGTCCAGCTTATTCAGCAGGACTAATGCCTGTGACCGGGAAAGAGGTGCGGGTGCACGTATGAGCAGATCGAGATCGCTTTCAGCGTGTAACGTGCGGATACCCGTCGCAAGCTGGAAACCCGCACTGCCAGTAACCCCCCAGGCCAGACCGGTAGCATCCAGGCAGGGTTTGGCCCATACCAGGGCTGTCATGGCAGGTAGATCAATCGGGTGGCTGCTGACGGCCGCAACCAGTTGTTCGGGTGACCGGCTACGAACGACATGGTCCAAGGCCATCCAAGTACCGAAACGCTCTTCGCGCCCACGGCCGCGTATACCTATGGCCACAACGCCGGGTTTGCCCTCGGCTCGACGAACAACGACTGGCTCCCCACCCGCGACTGCTGTGAAGGCCCATTGCGGTGCTGTGGCAGGCAGCTGTTCCGGGGTGAATCCCCATAGCAGATCATGTGGGCGAGGGCCTGGCTTCATAAAGCCTCCGTAATCAATTAGAGTCACCATTGTTCCAGCAACTTTTCCCGCACCTGTCGTGATGCGCTGCGATTGGGGGCGTCCAGGCGGCCACGCAAATCATGTGATCCTGCCGCAATATCGGCCACGGCCTGTTGCAGGCATTCGCTTACCCGATTGATATCGCCTTCGGTAGGACGTTCGATGCGCTCGACCGACAGCGTCTCCCATAGGAGACCCAGCGAGGCATAGTTATCGAGGTCGTATGCCATGGGTGGAATGTTTGCCGCCAACGCTTCCAGCTCGTCGACGCTGCGCAGGGTGATGCGTGCTGCTGATGCTTTGCCCATTGCATGCACCTCAACACCGGGATCGCGCAGCGCAATAAGACGATTGGCCTGATAGCCATGAGCAAGAAACGCACCGGACATCGCCTTGCCCACAATCAGACCCACTACCGGATGGCCTGCGAGCCGAGCGCGTGCATACGCATCCACTGCACCTGCTAGGGCCTGGTGGATACCCAGTGCTTCCTCACGGCGGCCATACGCCTGGCTTGGTACGTCAATGATGGCGACCAGTGCGCGTTTGGTGTCGTGATCGCGGTCGGCCTCTATAACTTCATCAATGATCTGACCCAGGCCCCAGCCTTCGAGCAGCCCCACCTCACCGCGGCGAGCGCGGGGAAAGGGGTTTTGCTCATCGGGGACCACTGCAATCACGCGAGCCGGTAAGCTGCCCAGTGTTGTATCGCCAACCTTCAACGAGGCGGGCAAACTTTCAAAGGATTTCGCATTAGGTGAAAGTGCGTTGAACCAGATCAGTCCACGTGTAGAGAGGTTCATTTCACACTTCCTTCATCGCCCGCGGCATATAGGTTGCGGACGGTTACCGCCTCGATGGGTTGTTCGGGTTCAATACGGCGGAGGCGGTCAAGAAACCAGGCGTGCCGCCGGCTGCGTTCGAGCGCAGGCTTACCCTGTCTGAAACAGGTACGAATCTGCGCATGAATCGTCTCGGTATCATCGGGCACATAGGCGTCCACAAGATTCGTTACGTGGCGCTGCTCACCCCCGGTCAGGCTCCAGATGAAGGGGCGATCCCGAGAGTCATATTCTTCGATTCCCGCTTCCTGCTCGATGACTTGAGGACCATTAAGGCCCAGCCGTGCCTCTTGCGTCACGATCAGATAGCTGCACAGTCCGGCAGCGATGGACATACCACCAAAACAACCAACGGGGCCAGCGATAACGGCCACGACCGGTTGATACTCTCGGAGATCGACGATAGCCGCCTGGATTTCAGCAATAGCGGCCAGTCCCAGGTTGGCTTCCTGCAGACGTACGCCACCGGTCTCCAGCAAAAGCACGGCGCGGGTTGGGATACCGTTACGGTTGTCTTCAGCCGCCAGCTCCAGAGCGCCGGCAATCTTGGCTCCGCCCACTTCACCCATGCTTCCACCCTGGAAAGCGCCTTCAATGGCAGCAATCACAGCAGGCTGGCCGTCAATCGTACCCTTGGCAATGACTACGCCATCATCCGCTTGCGTCACGATGCCCTGCTTGGGTAACCAAGGCGACATCATGCGTTCAAACGGGCCGATCAATTCGCGGAAGCTGCCCTGATCAAGCAGGGCGCGAGCCCGCTGCCGGGCACCCAATTCAATGAAACTACGAGGTTGGAGTAGGCGTGCGGTATCAGTCATGGCGCGCTCCCTCTAGCTGTAGTTCTTCCAAGCCCTGCTCAAGACGCAAACGCACGACGCCGGGCGTAGCGCCAAAGTCGTGGATTTCGATATTTAACGCCGGTGGCGTCTGCTCACGAAACATCCGCTCGAACAGGTTTTGCCAACGTGCCGCACTGCCATTTACCGATGTCACGACATTCAACGTGAGCGTGCCAGCCTCACCAGGCTCCAGCAGCACCTCCAGGTCTCCCGAGCCAACACAGCCCACCAGGGCTTTACCCTGAGAGGGCTGGCCGGCCGGAAATTCAAACGTTAAGGTTTCCATGAGATAGCGCTCCTCTGCAGGCGGAATTCCAGGCGATCAAGAAACAGTGTGGCGGCCAGCAGATCGGCCGCGCCACCTGGGGACGCATTCAGGCGTAGTAACGCGTCGTCCAGCTGGCGCAACGCGCGTCTCCCAGCCAGGGTTGCGCTGCCACCTTGTGCGAGGACTACCTGCGCGCCTTGTTGAAGTGCATCCAAGCCCTCAAGGCCCGCCCGATGCAGGACGCAGGTGTCCGGTAAAACGGCCATGATGGCGATAAGGGCATCCAGCCGCGCATTCTGCTCTCCGGAGCCTTCCGCCCGGCTTTTCAACAGCTGTGGCAAACTGTGCCTTACCACAGCGGGAAAGCCCGCTTGCGCCTGTTCACGGGCGCCGGGAAGACCGTATCGGGCGCAGGCTCTGAGACCATGACTGTTCTGTACCTCAGGCGCAAACCGATCAGGCAGCCGCGCCAGCAGAGCAGCGCGGTGAGCCACGTCCGCAGGAGAACAGTGTTCCGGCTTAAATGCCGCAGCAGCAGTCAGCAGGCCCAGGGCCCAGATCGCGCCACGGTGCGTATTGACTCCGCCAGTGGTTTCCAGCATGACACTTTCGCCCTTGCGGCCCAGCTGACCCAGCGTCTCGCGCAAGGACTGGTCCAAGTCCTTCGCAGCACTGGCGGCTTCCGCTATGTCTTGAAAGGTTTGCCGCAGTGCATAGGCCGAGCTGTGCATCAGCCCTAGGTTCAGATCTGTATGCGCGCCATTACTGCGGCGATCGACCAAACCAGGTTTGGGTGAAAGATCTGCCTCGTCAATCAGAACCTGCACAGCCAGATCAGCCAGCTGTCCGGCGATGGAAGAGGGAAGGGGTACCGCGATCAAGGCACGCATTACCAACTCCTGAATTTGGCTGGAGGGTTGTAGAGGCCGCCTGACCACTCGACAAGATCGGCAATACTCTTGGCTGCCAGGAGTTCACGTGTAGCGTCGGTACGGCGAATACCCAAGTCTTCCGGCAGAGCCAGCAGGCCGTCACGGCGCATCTGCTCGGTTCGTTTAGGATCGTGGCGTAAACCGATATCAGTCACACCCGCAACCGCTGCAATCAATGCTCGACGCTCCTCTTGAGAGCGGGCCTTGTACAGGTAGGCAATTCCTTCCTCTGTGAGCAGATGCGTGACGTCATCGCCATAGATCATCACGGGCGCCAGCGGCATACCGCTTTTCTTGGCTACATCGACGGCATCGAGCCTATCGACGAACGTGGGTTTGCCACCTTCCTGAAAGGTCTCGACCATCTGCACCACCAGTTTACGGCCACGCTCAAGCATGGCGGTCGGACCTTCCTCCACTCGCATGTCGAGCCATGCGGGTGTGCCGTGGCGACGGCCATGAGGATCATGTCCCATGTTGGGTGCGCCCCCAAAACCGGCCAAACGTCCACGTGTTACGGTGGAGGAGTGTCCATCACCATCCACTTGCAGCGTTGCGCCGATAAACAGGTCGACGGCGTATTGCCCTGCCAGCTGGCACATCATTCGATTAGAGCGCATGGAGCCGTCACGTCCGGTGAAAAACACGTCCGGTCGGGCTGCGATGTAGTTTTCCATGCCCAGTTCGGTGCCAAAGCAATGAACGCTTTCCACCCAGCCACTTTCAATCGCTGGAATAAGCGTGGGATGCGGATTGAGCGTCCAGTTACGACAGATCTTACCCTTGAGACCCAGGCGTTCACCGTATGTAGGCAGGATCAGTTCAATCGCAGCCGTATTGAAGCCAATCCCGTGATTGAGCGATTGCACGTTATGCTTCTCGTAGATCCCACGGATTGCCATCATTGCCATGAGCACATGGACGGGTTTGATATGACGAGGGTCTCGGGTAAACAGAGGTTCGATGTAAAAGGGCTTGTCCGCCACCACTACAAAGTCGACCCACGAGGCAGGGATATCCACGCGGGGCAGATCACTTGTGTCGTCCACCAATTCGTTGACCTGAACGATGACGATGCCATCGCTAAAGGCACCTGCTTCGATAAGGGCGGGTGTGTCCTCGGTGCTGGCGCCGGTGTAAATATTCCCGTGGCGATCTGCCTTGAAGCCAGCGGACAACACAACGTTGGGAATCAAGTCCACCAACAGCCGTGAGTAGAGCTCGATATAGGTATGGATAGCGCCAACTTCCAACAGTCCGTCTTCGAGCAGCTGACTGATACGCAGACTCTGTGTGCCGGCAAAGGAGAAGTCCAGTTTATGGGCGATACCGCGCTCAAACAGATCCAGGTGTTCGGCGCGCCCTACGCTTGGCATGATCATGTGCAGATCATGGAGCTTGCCAGGATCGGCCTTTACCAATGAGCGAGACAGAAAGTCAGCCTGTTTCTGATTGTTGCCTTCCAGCACCACGCGATCACCGGGAGCAATCAGCGCTTCAAGGGCTTCAACGATCCGATCGGTTCGGATGACCGCGCCTTCGGCATAGGCACTTGCCTTGGCGACTCGCCGCTGCTTTTCGGTGCGCCGCCGCGACCATTGAGGTGGAGGAGAGGTTATTGTCATGATGACTCCACGAAGTCCGCTGTCGTGGTCTCACGCTAGACCTCCTCAGGCGGACCTTCAATCAACCTCACCGTCAGATCGTTAACCTGAGCGTAACGATTTGAGGCGTGAGCCATGTGGTGATGGTGCCCATACCGAACGCTGAGCAGTGATTACTTTCCTCGCGATGCGCAGGCTGCTAAAACATACATACCTGATTTCGGCTAAATCCCTGACTGGATATTGCGCAGGAGAACCGCAAGATGACGAACCTTGCAAGCGAGTACGTTGAAGCGTTGGACTCTATGACGTCCCGTCGCGTTGAGCTGGTCCGTATCGTTGAGCGCTTTGCTCCTGACTTTGGTGTCCATCCAACTGCCATTCAGCCACTGCATCTGATTCGTAGCGATCAGCCGACACAAACCATCCATACTGTTCATAAGCCGGGTCTTTGCATCATTGTGCAAGGAGCAAAAGAAGTTCAGCTGGCGGAAGAATGCTACCGCTACGATCCGCTTCACTATCTCGTGGTTTCCGTTACCCTGCCGCTGGCAGGCAAGGTGATCGAAGCGACCAGTGATAAACCGTATCTGTGTCTTCGTCTCGATCTCGACCCTTGCGAAATCGCTCAGCTGGTTTCAGATGCCAGTCCGATCGGCGTCCCTGATCGCCCGGCGGAGCGCGGGTTGTTTCTGGACCAGATTGATCCGTCCATTCTGGACACCATGCTGCGCCTGTTGCGGTTGCTGGAGTCTCCAGATGACATTCCCATGCTTGCGCCCATGGCGATAAAGGAAGTCTACTATCGATTGCTTAAAGGTAAGCATGGGCATCGCCTGTATGAAGTGGCGTTTGGGGATAGCCAGGCCCAGCGGGTGGCGCGTGCGATTGATTGGTTGAATAACCACTTTTGCGAGCCGCTCAGTATCGATGCCTTAGCCAAGCACGTAAACCTTAGTACATCTGCGTTTCACCATCGTTTCAAGGCGGTTACCGCCATGAGTCCCTTGCAGTATCAGAAGCAGTTACGCTTGAACGAAGCGCATCGGCTGATGATGTCCGAAGGTCTGGATGTGACCAGCACCTGTTACAGAGTGGGCTATGAGAGTCCCTCGCAGTTCAGCCGGGAATACAGCCGCTTTTTTGGCGTATCGCCGGCCAAGCACATTGGGCAATTCAGGCGAAAGGCATAATCCGCTTTGGTATCAATATGATGCTATCCCGACTAGGGACTTTTAGGTCTGGAAAGCCAGTTAAATGTTTTGGCATCATACTCTGAAGGAGGTTAATGACTTCAGAGCATGATGCCTTTTTAATAGTGATTACTTGCCCCATTCAGGCCCACCATCGGTGGCGGTTTGTCCTCCATCCACAGGTAGCGTTACGCCTGTAATGTAAGCGGCCTCTTCGCTGGCCAGGAAGGCAATGGCGGCGGCAATTTCTTCCGGTTTCGCTGCACGGCGCAAGGGAATACGCTCCCACGCCTTTTCAAGCAAGGCCTCGTCATCCATGATCTTTTCTACCATACCGGTAAGAGTAAGACCGGGACACACCGTGTTAGCCCGGACTCCATATTTGCCATAATCACAGGCGATGGAGCGTGTCAGGTTGGCTACGGCTGCTTTGGCTGCACAATAAGCAGCGTGCGACCAGCCGCCACCCAGTGAAGAAACGGACCCAACATTGATTATGACTCCCTTTGCGCGAGCCAGATGTGGCACTGCACGACGGCTGATATAAAACACGCTATCCAGATCCGTGCCCATACAGGCTCGCCAATGATGGTCACTGGTTTCGCTGATGCTGCCGACCAGATTCATACCTGCCGCATTAACAACTGCGTCTAACTGACCAAACCGTTCGACAGTATGATCGACCAGTCGGTCGCACGCTTCGCGTTGCGACACATCTGCCACCTCGGTCATTACCCGGTCAGAAGAAAATCCATCGGCTACTGCTTCAAGGCGTTCAGCGTTTCGCCCAGAGAGAACAACCGAAGCGCCCTCTGAAAGAAAGCGGCGGGCCGCTGCTTCGCCGATGCCAGAGCCTCCGCCTGTAATAACAATGACTTTTTTGTCAAATCGATTCATGGTTTATTCCTCGCAAGGTGAACAAACAAAAGGTCATCTATCAGTCGGGATAGTCGGCACCGCGCGAAACGGCTTCCCAGTCTCCAAAATCTCGCGCAAGTTCATCTAACTTGCCTAAGGCGCACTCGAATGCGCTATTGCCCAGCAGTAGGCGTGCCGGTTTTTCCTGGCTTTCAACTGCTTTAAAAATGGCAGCGGCGGCTCGGGCGGGATCGCCCGGTTGCCTGCCAATCGACTGGTGATAGGCTTCGATAGCTGCACCGGCTGTCGGTGCATAGTCTTCATGGGTGTGCGGCGTTTCCTGCGCTGACCCTGCCCACTCTGTACGAAACGCACTGGGCTCTACCGTCATGACATGAATGCCTAACGGCGCCACTTCCTGGCGGAGTGTTTCTGATAATCCTTCAACGGCGAATTTGCTGGCGCAGTAGTATCCCACTGCCGGAAAGCCGCAGAGCCCGCCGATGGAGGTCAGATTGACGATGATGCCCTGCCGCCGTTGGCGCATACCAGGCAAAGCGGCTTGAAGCATATTCGCAGCACCATAAAAGTTAACATCCATCATCTGGCGTACCTGGTTGAGATCGCTTTCCTCCACTGAAGCGAAATACCCAACGCCGGCATTGTTCACCAGCACATCTACAGCGCCGAAAGCAGCTTCGGCTGACTCGATAGCGGTCATTGCCTGCCGCGGGTCTGTAACATCCAGCGGCAGTACCAGGGCCTCACCTTTATTCTGAAGGTCCTTTAACTGCTCGGGCTTGCGTGCCGTTACCACTACACGGTAACCCTGCGCCAGTACGTATTCCGCAATGTGACGGCCAAACCCAGTGGAGCAGCCTGTCACAAACCATACGGGGGAGTGTGCTGTCTGATTCATGGGATCTCTCCTGTCATGTTGATAACGGGGTTATGCAGGCTCCAGATCGATCAACTGGAAAGCCCGCATGTCAATCTCACCGTCCATAAGTGCTGGGAGCTGCGCCAGAAAGGCTTTTACATAAGGCCGCTCAAGGTGAGCGGCGAGGTCTTCTGGAGAGCGCCAGACCTCGTGGATAAACCACTCGTTCGGCTCGTCGCGACCTTGATGAACCGTATAGGCGAGGCAACCCGGTTCATGGCGTGAGGGTGCTATTAATGACATCAGCTGCTGGCCCAGCACCTCTGTCTTACCCGACCGGGCGCGAATGAAAGCGATATTAGTAAACTGAGACATAGGGAGGTCTCCGTAGTCATTCAGGGCCTGCTGCCCTGATAGAGCAGCAGGTGTACGAAAGGACTCAAACGGTGGTATAGCCACCGTCTGCCATGACAACCGAGCCGGTCATGAAGCTGGCGCGATCGGAAGCGACAAACGCAATCACTTCGGCAATCTCCCTGGGCTGGGCGACTCGCCCAATCGGAGCACGGGTGGCATGTTCACGCAGAAAGGCGCGACCGTCGGGCATGATGTCATCCAGAATGCCGGTCTCTACATCGCCAGGCGCGACGACATTCGCGCGAATATTATGCGGCGCGCCTTCAAGCGCCAGAACCTTGGTCAGCTGGGCGACAGCCCCTTTCGATGCGGCATAGGCGCCGATAGTGGGAAACGCTACCTGGCAGGCATAAGAGCCTACATTGACGATGGCGCCGCGCTTGTTATCGACCATAACGCGCATCGCCTCACGGGAATGCAGGAACATGCCTCGCGCGTTGATATTCATGACCTTGTCCCATTGCTCGATGGACATATCGGTCACATTTACATTGAGAATGACCGCAGCATTGTTGACCAGAATATCAACCCTGCCAAAGCGCTCTATGGCAAGGGCAACCGCACGCTGCGCGGTGGATTCTTCGGCTACGTCGCCTACCAGGGCAGCGATGCGCTCTGATCGCTGCTCAAGCTCGACGACGGATGGCTTGATATCTTCAGCGACGACATACGCGCCACGCTCGGCAAACAGTGTGGCCACAGCTTCGCCAATCCCACCGGCTGCACCGGTCACAATGGCAACTTTACCTTCAAGTTCTTGAATGGAAGTGGTAGTCATCATGTCTCTCCTCAAATGCCGCAGGCGGCTGTTGTTGAAGTCGAGATCACGATATCGAGTTTGCCCGGCATGATAATCGCCGCGCTTCTTCATGCCTTATGAAGGAGGGCTAAATAATCGAGAGGTAGATAGGGCAGGGATGAAAGGGACGCATAGGACGGCCGCTTCTACGGCAGACATAACAAGCGTTAGTGTCGGTTAGCTAAATCCAAATGCTGATAAGGGCTTTACTGGCCGCGAATTATCATGTGTTGGCTCGTCAACGCCTGCGCGCGGAGTCTTTTTTCAGAAAATCGATAAATGCCCGTAGCGAGGCCAGCTGTTGGCGCTGACGAGGGTAGCTCAGATAAAAACCATCAAACGGCGCGCACCATTCCTGCAGTAGCGGGACCAATGTTCCAGCTTGGATAAAGGGCTCCATCTGGTCTTCCAACCAAAAGGCAATGCCCACGCCGTTGACTGCAGCCTCAATGGCTACACGCTGATCGTTGACGATGAGCGGGCCTTTGACGGCTATGGCGAACCACTCAGTATCACGCTTGAATTCCCAGCGATACGGATGGATCTGGCCTGGCCAGCGCCAGTTGATACAGCGGTGATTTTCCAAGTCATACGGCGTTTCCGGATACCCGTACCGCTCAAGATAACTCGGCGAGGCGGCTGGAATCTGTCTGAGTTCAGGCCCTAGCTTGATGCCAACCATGTCCTGCTCAATAAGCTCTCCCAGGCGCAGAGTGGCATCGAACCCTTCCGCAACAATATCCACGGGCCTATCATCTAATACGACATCCAGCTCTATCTCGGGATAGGCCTCGGAGAAAGGCTGGAAGATTGGCTCAAGAAAAACACGTGAGGCCAACCGAAGGGCATGCACACGTAATCGACCGGAAGGCTTCTCACCAAATAAACAGGCGTTCTCTACAGCGTTTGCCACCTCCTGTAGAGCGGGCTTGAGTCTTTCAAGCAAGTGCTCGCCAGCAATGGTCAGGCTCAGACTACGGGTCGTACGGTTAAACAGACGAACCCCCATGCGCTCTTCCAAACTACGTATCGTCTGGCTAAGTGCAGAAGGGGATACCTGCAACTCTTCAGCAGCCCGAACGAAACTGCCACGTTCAGCAATCGCCACGAATGCCTGGAGTTCCGCATAATTCTGACCACGCATGGTAAGCATCCTGTCTGGTAGGTCCGCCTGAAAAGCACAGCGTACGGAAGCACTATGAACGCAAAGGCTCTTTAATCAGCACTGATCACCTCAAAACCCGGTATCGGAGCCTCAAGTGCAAGTGCAGCTCTGACCGGATCAAAGTACTCGCGAATAAATGCAATTTTTCCGTCTTTTACGCGAACGAACAGCACATAGTCCTGACGATATCTCCTACCCGTTGCCGTAATAATACCTTCCGCCTTTACTTCCGCACTCGCTTCATCGGGACTATCCGAGGCATGAATTCTAAGGTCATAAAAGCGGAACTGCTCTACCGCACCCACGAACCAGCCTACGTGATGAAGCACCGTTTCACGCCCCGCCAGTTGTGCGGGATGACCCAGCGAAGGGGCAAAGGGAAGCTCCCATAAAAGATCATCCGCAATCAAGGTTTGCCATTGGGGCTGATTGGCTACGAATGTGTCGAAGTGTTGTTGCAGCAGTTCGGTTGCAGTGCGCATTGCGGTCTCCTGATTATGTAAGTGAAGAACAAAAGCGCTGCTCAGCCGAACAGCTTGATAGCGGTTGTTGCCGTTAATTCACCCTGGTGCCGCGCACCCTCAAGCTCTGTTTCGCTCGGCAGACGTGAGCCGTCTCCCGCTGTGATGGTAGTAGCGCCATATGGTGCGCCACCTACCACCTCTGTAACACCCATTTGCCCTTGATGGCTGTAGGGGAGTCCCACAATCGTCATGCCGAAGTGCAACAAGTTGGTGATGATGGAGAAAAGGGTCGTTTCCTGGCCGCCGTGCTGTGTAGCTGAGGCCGTAAAGGCACCGCCCACTTTGCCATTTAATACACCGCGTGCCCATAAGCCGCCTGCTTGATCCAGAAACGCGGCCATCTGGCTGCTCATCCGGCCAAAGCGGGTCCCTGTGCCCACAATGATCGCATCGTAATGCTCAAGATCGGCAATGGTCGCTACCGGTGCTGCTTGGCCAAGCTTGAAATGCGCACTCCTGGCGATCTCTTCCGGTACCGTTTCAGGGACACGTTTGATATCTACGTCAGCGCCTGCCGCACGCGCGCCTTCTGCTACGGCTTCAGCCATGGTCTCGATATGACCGTAAGAGGAGTAATACAGAACCAGAACCTTAGCCATGTGACGTCTCCTGAGTGGAATAAGCGGCCAGTGCCGCAGTGGAGAAACTTTCGCATGGCTCAAGATTCGAAAATAGCTAGCTAATATCGACTGATTCGTTCGATAAAATAGAACAGTGGCAATCAGAGGTTTTGTGCGGCCTGTGCCTTGAAGCGCTCAATTAACCATGTGGCAGCAGGGCCAGGCGGTGAATCGGTACGATAAATCACGGTAAAGTCGTACGTGCCACCAGGGCAATCTGGCAAATCCAGTAATACCAGCTTATTTTCGGCAATATCACTCTCTACCATGGGCTGCGGCATGTTTCCCCAGCCAATACCTTCCTTGAGTAGCATGTGTTTGGAACCCAGGTCAGCCAGACGCCAGGTGCGGGCGCTCATAACGGCGTATTCCTGCCCCTCGGTCAGTGTGGAGCGGTCCGTCAGGACCAGTTGCACATGCTCACGGGTAGCGCCAGGAGCGTTGGCGCTTGAGGCCAATGGATGGCTGGGGGCTGCAACGGGCACCAGGTCAACGCTGCCCACTGCAATCCGCTCCAGACCGTCAAGGTTAGTGATCAAAGGACCGCTGACACCCAACGCGGCGCCTCGATTCAGTACCCGTTGCGTGACGGCGCCTAATGCTTCTATATGAAGGTGGAGAGAAACAGTGGGAAAGGTTTCTCGAAATACCTTCAAGGCATCCACTACCCGCGCACTGGGCAACATGACATCCAGCACCAAATGGATCTCGGCTTCAAGACCTTGCAGGAGTCCCTTTACCTTGGCGCGCAGTCCGTTGATGCCGCTATATACCATGCGCGCTTCGGCTAATACCGTTCGCCCAGCGTCTGTCAGCTGAGGTTTACGGGTGGTTTTGCGATCAAAAAGAGTCACACCCAACTGCATCTCAAGGTTAGCAATGGTATAGCTGATAACAGACGTAGCCCGGTGTAGCTTACGAGCAGCCCCGGCAAAACTCCCCACCTCAACAACAGTAAGAAAGACACGCAACTGGTCCAGCGTAGGCGTACCGGGATCAGACATCATTTCGAATTCCTCGAACGTTTTAATGCATATTATCTGGATTTTGCTGAACGCCCATCTGTTTTAGGCTGGCCTGGTAATCACTTCCGAGTGAAGTCTTTTGCCTGCAATCCGCCGATTGCACCTATGCCCTGCGAGGCCCGCAACCATGACGTTATCGAACTCTGCATCCGCTATTGAGCATCTTATCCTGCCAGCCGTAAGAGACTTGGGTGATGGCTTTAAAGTACGCCGCGCCTTACCTTCTGCACAGCGACGTACCGTAGGTCCCTTCATTTTTCTGGACAGCTTTGGACCAACCGTTTTCAAGGCAGGCGAGGGGCTTGATACACGGCCCCATCCGCATATTGGTTTGTCGACCATGACTTATCTGTTGGAGGGTGAGATGCTGCATCGCGACAGCGAGCACTATGTCCAGATCATACGGCCGGGCGAAATCAACCTGATGACGGCAGGTAAAGGAATTGTTCACTCCGAGCGCAGCACCGAGTCAGCCCGGCAAGCAGGTGGTACGGTATTTGGCTTTCAGTCATGGCTAGCGCTACCGGTTGCCCATGAAGAAGCTGACCCAGGCTTTCAACATGTCAGCGCAGGAGAGATTCCTGTAATAGAGGACGAGGGGGTTACCGTCAGGGTACTAGCTGGCGCGTTGCATGATAAACAGGCACCTACACGCACGTTTTCTGATCTGTTCTACGCCGACGTGGTACTGGAGGCCGGAGCGCGCTATCGCATCCATAAAGAACATGTCGAAAGGGCCATCTACGTCGTAAGCGGTGAGGTTACGGTGAGTGGGCAGGATGGTCGCTTCGGCCGGGACCAGCTGGTTATCTTCAAACCAGAAACCGAGATTGTACTAAGTGCAACGGGACTGACTCGGTTGATCTTGCTGGGAGGGGAGCCGCTTCCTGAAAAGAGACATATCTTCTGGAATTTTGTATCGAGCCGCCGTGAGCGCATCGAGCAGGCTGCTGAAGACTGGCGTTTACAGCGTTTTCCAGGCGTACCTGGAGAGCATGAATTCATCCCGTTACCGGAAACACGAATCCGTTTAAAAGCCACTGTGTAAATATCATCGCGTTATCCTGATGCCCGCCCGGATGCCATTCGGAGCGGGCATTGTCTTTTCTGCGCCTACCCAGAGACTACTAGCCGCCGCTAGTTCCTGAGCTTCACACCTTGAAGCTCAGGAGAGTTAGGCCTACAGATTATGTTCGATTAAATCGAATCTAATGGTCTAAATTAATCGGCTATTGCGAATAGCAAACCGCAGGCAGACTTCTCCCCATCGAGACACATCATGGTGATGCGTCCTAAATGAGGATCTACTCATGTCACAGTCAGCCAATCTTGTTCAAACTGCTCCGCATACAGCCGCTTCCAATGCTTCAGCAGCTACAACTGCATTGCTGGGCCGGATACTGATCAGCGCAATCTTCATCCTTTCAGGCATCTCCAAAATTACTGCACCCGCCATGATCATGGGTTATATCGAGTCGGTCGGTTTGCCGTTTCCTGCCATCGCTCTCGGAGTTGCCGTGTTGGTTGAAGTGGTAGGCGGTATTGCGTTGGTCCTCGGCTATCAGACACGAGCAGTGGCTGCGTTCCTGGCCTTGTTTAGCGTAGTGACCGCACTGGCCTTCCATAGCAATCTAGCTGATCAAAATCAGTTCATTCATCTCTTCAAGAATATCGCCATGGCCGGTGGGCTTCTTCAAGTAGTGGTTCTTGGGGCTGGCCAGTACAGCCTGGACGCCCGTCGTAGCTGATGGCAGATGCCAGGCTAGCGGCCTGGCATAACTTGCAACCCTTCGCTAGAGAAATCATCATGAAAGCCATACGTGCACAGCAATATGGGAACCCCGACGTACTCCGCCTTGAAGAAGTAGCTGATCTGACGCCGAGTAAAGGACAAGTGTTGATCCAGGTAGCTGGCAGCGGAATAAATCCAATCGACTGGAAAGTCCTCTCCGGTGCCATGAAGCAATTTATCCCCTTACCGTTACCCTATACGCCAGGGGTTGAAGTCGCAGGAACGGTTATCGCATTAGGTGAAGGCGTAGACACATTCAGCCTGGGCGACGAGGTTTTTGGCTTTATCGGTATTACAGGTGGGTACGCCACCCAGGCCGTAGCGGATGCCGACCGTTTGGTCTTAAAGCCCAACAGCCTTTCATTGCTAGAGGCAAGCGGTGTGCCGGCGGCAGCCTTGACGGCTTGGCAAGCCTTGCATGAGCATGCCGCCATTAAGGCAGGCCAACGTGTCCTGATCCAGGGAGCGGCGGGCGGGGTTGGCAGCATGGCCGTACAGTTGGCTCGTATAGCTGGCGCTGAAGTCATCGCGACGGCATCTGCCCATAATCATGATTACCTACATGCACTAGGCGCTACGCAACTCATTGATTACCGCCATGAAGCCTTTGAGAAAGTCGTTTCGGATATAGATATCGTAATCGACCTTGTAGGCGGCGAAACTCAAGCCCGCTCCTGGTCGGTGTTAAAAAAGGGCGGTGTGCTGGTATCGCCTGTTAGCGCGCCTAGTGAAGAAGCTGCTCGTAGCATAAGAGCAACAGGCAAACGCTTCGCTACCCGCTCAGATAGTAAGCAACTGGCACAGATTGCCGACTTATTTAACCGGGGAGCACTTAACGTGGAAGTAGAAACCATGCCCTTGTCCAACGCAGCTGATGCGCTACAGAGAAGCCTGGCAGGCCATACGCGGGGCAAGATTGTGCTGGATGCTCGGGAATAGCTAGATTCCAAATGTTAAACTGATGAATACTTAATGGCCGGTTCTCTAAAACCGGTCATTTATTTTGGCTAATTTTTGAGAATTTATCATTGCCCTATCCAGCAGCCCTATGGGGTCTTGCACTTGATTACCTGCAACAAGTTGAAGGCTTTTGAAGGGCTTGGCAGAGACAGGCCAATTAGCTTAATAACTAGCTTTAGCGGTGTGGCCGAGCTTATTTTGAGGCTGGCGTTTGAGGAGCGCACCAATTTATATATTGTCCTCCGTCTTAAGGGCATCTAGAAAGTCAGAAAATGAGTAATTTAGTTCCTGCCATAGGTCTTTGTGATTTTCATTATTTGATTTTTCATTATTGTAGGAGTCCATGGCGTAATATCCTGCTGAGTTGTTATCTAAGTTTAGGCAAAAGAAATTTCCACCATCATCTAGTCCGAATGGTAAAATATTCCGAGGAATCGCATTGCGATGAATCATTGCTTGATAGCACCCTCCGATATATTTTGTCCTTTCTTTATTTAGAGTGGAGATCAAAGCTATTGGTTTAAACTCGTTGAATCTTAACGGCTCATACTCTATGTCGCAGACATATAGATCCTGGTCGGTATGGAAGTAGTATCGTTTAGACTTTTGATTAAGCTGGTGCGAGTTGGTATCTAGCCTAGCGAGCGTAGCTGCCTGCCATGCTTTATATAGGATCCAATTGGTTGGTCTCGCGACCTACTAAACTCAACTGCAGCTATAGTCACCGGATACGTGAGCAATCGGTTACCGCTACAGTGATCTCTGGATCTTAAAAATTAAACAACAGTTGAAGGTTAAATTAAGGATACTTATATTTTATAATGATAAAAATAATGCCAGAGCACATGATCGATCAGAGGTCATTTAAGGTGCCCCATATATCGAAAGAATAACTATCATCCAATGTTTCGTAGCTTATTCCAATAATTTTATTTTTTTCTGCTTCTAGTTTGAATCTTTCACTGACGATGATTTTTAAATTCTCGATGCATCTAAAAAGATCTAGAGAAATATCGCACTTCGGGACAAATTTTTTGATTTCATCATATAGTTCTATGTTTGGCCAAATTTCACTTTTTAAACAATCTCCGGTTCTATCATCTTTAGAAACAGTAAATTCTGAGTATCTCTTATCCATGGCCTCAATGCTTTTTCCTGGTAAAAAGTAAAAATAAGATGAACTTATTTCTTTGCCTTTATTAATTATTTTTAAAGGTATCGCTCTATAAGGCACCGAAAATTTATTACATATATCTAGGAATCTACTTGATACAATTACTTCAGGGTTTTCATAATAATCGAACCCTATATTTTCAATATTACTCTCAGTTATATCTAGAGTATAAGATTCGTTGATTTTAATTTTTTCTGGTGATGGCTCATAAAGCTGCCACTCCCATTTTTCTGGGGTCCCGATAGACCCAAGCATATAGGGATTTGATAAACTATCAGCTTCATAGTTTAGAATATAAAATTTAGTTTCAATCATCTATAATAATCTCGAGGTTACTTGATCAATTACAAACTTACCAGACTCTAAGCCCTCTCGCGCAAAGCTCTGGATTTTACCTATTCCAAGAGCCAACTGAGTATCGGTTAGTCTCCCAGCTAAGAAGACTCTGTTCAAGTCGGTCAGCTTTCTGTTAACAGCCTCTGTATAAAGTCTATGACTAGACCAATGTCCTGGAAGACCTAAGGTTTTTGCAAGACTCTGGCTTCCAGGTAAAAAGATGCCATTGGGCGCGCCGTCACCATCGAATCCAATTGCTTTAAGCTTGGAAAATAATTTCTCATAAGCTTTGTGCTTCATCAGTTCTTCGGGGATAAGATGGTGATTTGCCATACCATCGCCAGACCTAGCACCCATATTTTGCCCAAGTTTCGTTGAGCACCAGCCTAAAGGGTCTAGCCAGCTTTGCGGATTTTTCCCGTACTGATAGAGATTCTCCCCACCCAACAAACCAATCGGATCCTGCGTTGTAAACCGTCCCACAACCGGATCGTAATAACGAAACGTGTTGTAGTGCAGGCCCGTCTCGGCGTCGCAGTATTGCCCCTGAAACCTTAGGCTCTGCTCGATTTCTCTGGGAGCCAGCGCTTCCAACGCACCTCATGTCTTGTAATAGGCGCGCCATACCATACCGCCGGTATCGTCCGTGACCTCAAGCGGCGTACCAATCTGGTCGGTATGGAAGTAGTAGCGCTAGGGCTCAGCGTCTGCTTTGCTTGGCTCTGTATCTACACGAGCGAGCGGGGCGTAGTTACTTGGCTCAAAGTGATTTGAGTCAGCTCGATATTTAGAGCCGCTAACAAAACCACTTTGTGGTTAGCTGATATAGGCAAGCATAAGCTTGATACTCGCTGAAATTTGTTATCTTCGGCCCTCTGCTTGTGCTTATTGATCAGGTTTTGGTGGTGGTTCTTAGTCGGGAATTTTAAAATAACTGGTCGACCTAAATTAAAGGCATAAAACATAATATCTTTATGCCTTTTTAGAAAATTCCATAAGAATATGTTTCAGAGCTTTCTATAAAAATATTTTATTGATTGTTATTCATCTGTATTTATATTCCAAATTGTAGTGGCGTTGTTATTTTCTTGAAAAATTAATCTTCAAGGGATTTCAACCATTCAGAGAATTCTTTGGCCTTATGTTTTTCATTTAAAAGACTAATCCATCGGACTTCTTCCTCTGGATTCTCGTAATCAGAGGCAGAGAAAACTAAGCAAAACTCAGAACTAGTCTCTTTGAATAAGCCTTCTGCTTTCAATTGAGATAAAGCGTTAACGCAGGCGCTAAAGAATTGGTTACGATATTCATCAAATCCCGCTTCGCTTATTTGGGGCGACTCTGTAGCTAGAGCTGAATTAATAATTTCAAAAAATTCATTTTGCTCTGGAGTTATGTCCCATTCTCCTACACTCCACCTATAATATTCAGCATCGTCACCATCTTCTTCAATGTGGTGTTTAAGGTTTCTAAGGGAATTTCCTAGTGCTTGGATGCTCA
Organism: Pseudomonas sp. JZ134; assembly: GCF_051027695.1. NCBI lineage: Bacteria > Pseudomonadati > Pseudomonadota > Gammaproteobacteria > Pseudomonadales > Pseudomonadaceae > Pseudomonas > Pseudomonas sp. JZ134. Next base: position 174,307 of record NZ_CP069251.1, read on the forward strand.
TAACTCCAGAGTCAGAATAAAGTGCGAATCCGGAAACCTCGTTGCCATAATTTACTTTGAGCTCTAGAAAAGCATCTCTTGCAGCATTCTTCAAAATTTCTATCAATTTTTCGGAATCATTAACCATTAGAGTTTCCTTATTAGAATAGCGTGTGAATTGTATCATCTGCGAAATGCTTTCCAAGCGTGCTTAGCGTTTCGACTATAGACTCACGTGTGCCGATTTTATCTGCTTCCACTAAAGCGTCTCGCACCGCTTTTGCCGCTTGAGTACTATGGTTTTTGTTAGGTGCCCAAGTTAAATTTTCTTTTCCAAAAAGCCAGTCGATATCATACTTTTCAAGTATGGATTTGCTTTCAGCAAGATATTCTTTCATTTTCTTACCGCGGCCATTCTTGAAAACAATATGATGTGCGTGAGGATTCAGCATTGTAGCCGGTGGTTCTCCTCCCCCAATTTTTTTGAGATGGCCGCCCCAATTGATATTCTCGCCGCACCAACCCAAGGGATCGAACCAAGTTAGCGCATTAACTGTATACCTATATAGGTTAAGTCCGCCAATTAAACCTATTGGATCCTGAGTTATATATCTGCCTACGACTGGATCGTAATAACGAAACGTGTTGTAGTGCAAACCCGTCTCAGCATCGTAGTACTGCCCTTGAAAGCGCAGGTTCTGCTCGATTTCTTTGGGTGCTAGAGCTTCCAGCGCACCCCATGTCTTGTAGTAAGCGCGCCATACCATGCGACCGGTATCGTCCGTGACCTCAAGCGGGGTACCGATCTGGTCGGTATGGAAGTAGTAGCGCTTAGGCTTTTGATCAGGCTGGCTCGGATCAGTATCTAACCGGGCTAGCGGGGCGTAGCTGCCGGTTTCGTAGATATACAGGCTGTACAGATCCGCTTTTTGCTCCTGCAGCATGCGTAGGCCTTGCCAGAGGAAGCGGGTGGTTTCGGTTTTGTCCTTTGTTAGAAGATGCTTGGCGATACGGCGGCCAAGGCAGTCGTATTCGTAGCTGGCTTGGGTTTACTACCGTTTATTATAAATTTTATCTTTAACCCAAATCGTGTCATACACTAAGGAAAAGGTGTGTTTCGAATTTATGTGAAAATATACAACTGCCATGAGTATCTTGCATGTATTATTTATTTTAACTCTCTCTCACGCTGTGTTATTGGTTTAATTAATATGTAAATTTAGCTGGCTTTAAATGTATATATTTTTTCGCCATTAAACACATGATACAGGTTTTCTATGCCGCCTTTTGAGTTGTAAGTAATCTTTTTTCTTGCATATGGTTTTAAATGATTTGTTCCGCAGACAAGTGCCTCAGAGATTATATCTTCGGAATAAATATATTTCTCGAACGTATATTCTCCGTCTTCATTTAATTCTATAGATGATGTATATTTTCCGTTTTTTTTATTTACTTTGAAAATACGGATGGGTTCCTCCATATCGTCATACTGGATAGTAATAATTGAGTCTCCCTTTTGATAGGATATGTACTCGGAAACTATACGGCCATGTCCGTCGAAGTCAAAGATATTAGAAGGGAATCCCCCTTTCGTAATTCTTGCCGCGTAGACGTTTTTTAGAGTTTTTGGTTTTCTTTTTAATATAGAAGTAGTTTTGATTCCCCTAGACTCATTAAAAAATGGTATTGGGAAAAATGGCAAAGATTTAGACCAAATCAGATCATCTTGCTCAGGATCAAATATAGTGGGTCTAATCTCAGTGGAAGCTAAGATTTCTTTGATTTCTAAAAGAGCGTCAGCCACTTCTGTTTCATTAATAATCATTTGTTAAATACCATTCCTTTGTTAAGGCTTGACTTTATTTCCGAAAGTTCGGTAAGAAAAGACTTTTTATCAGCTGTATTGATAAGTTTATCGTAGACATATTGTTTATAAATGTTGCTATGAACCCCTTCGCCTTTGTGGGCAGTAGTTGTAGTTCCAGGTACTCGTGCTTTGCTAGTGTTTGGCAGCCAAATACCGTTCTTTCTATAATTGATATCGATGCCTAAGTCTTCCATTTTTTTGCGCAAGGCAACCATTCGCCAATCTCTTGAATTAGACATAATTATGTGATGAGCATCATACTGCCCACCGCCGATGGGCCTAGGTCCTAGGTTTGAAGCTAATTTACGAGCATCACTGGAACAAGTGAGTCCTGTAGGATCAATCCAAACGGCCGGATTGTCACCATAATTATAGAGGTTAATTCCGCCAAGCAACCCTATGGGATCTTGCGCTGTAAAGCGGCCTACGGCCGGATCGTAATAACGAAACGTGTTGTAGTGCAGGCCCGTTTCGGCGTCGTAGTACTGTCCCTGAAAGCGCAGGTTTTGCTCGATTTCCCTCGGGACCAGGGCTTCCAGCGCGCCCCATGTTTTGTAATAAGCGCGCCATACCATGCGGCCGGTATCGTCCGTGACCTCAAGCGGGGTACCGATCTGGTCGGTGTGGAAATAGTAGCGCTTGGGCTTTTGATCAGGCTGGCTCGGATCAGTATCTAACCGAGCGAGCGGGGCGTAGCTGCCTTGCTCGTAGATATACAGGCTGTATAGATCCGCTTTTTGCTCCTGCAGCATGCGCAGGCCTTGCCAGAGGAAGCGGGTCGTTTCGGTTTTTTCCTCTGTTAGGACATGCTTGGCAATACGGCGGCCAAGGCAGTCGTATTCGTAGCTGGCTTGGCTGAGCGAGTCATGGCCGCGATAGGTTTCGGCTTTAACCAAGCGGTTTTCACAATCGTAGGTAAAACGCTGATAACCACTGGAGCTGTGCCGCTCGCTCACGTTGCCCCAGGCGTCGTAGGTGAGGCGCAGGTCTTTCCAGGCCTTGAGACGGTTGTCTGGGCTCAAGGCTTGGGAGCCAGTCAGGTTGCCGGCAGGGTCGTAGCCGAAGTCCTCATACCGAGCTGAGGGTGGTGTGGTTCGCGGCTACGCAGTTGACCAATGGCATCGTATTTGTAATCCGTAATACCGCGGTGCTTATCAGCCTGCCGCAACAGTTCGCCCGCCTTGCTGTACTCATAGCGACGATGGATCAGCGTGGCGGGATGTTCAGGATGGCCGAGCAGGCTGTTCTTTTGCTCGTTGAGTTGCGAGAGCTGTTCATGTGGCAACCCAATAGCGGCTTGCCAGCGTTTACGGCCAAAGCTGTCGTATCCAAAGCGGCTGGTCAGGCTGCCCTGGGTGCGCAAGGTCTCCCTGTGTAGGGCGTCACGCTCAAAATCGCTGATCTATAAGCCAATATCGTGTTCTAGAAATACGATTATAAGTGATTTTAAAAATAGCTTAGTTTGGGGGAGAAAAGGCTTTAAAAATATTTTCAAAATCTACTTGGTCAAAATAAACTTTAGGGTTTCCTATCATTTCTAATGAATGCTTAATCCAGTCTCTATTGATATGCCCATCGCTAAGCAAATATTCATCTATTATAATCTCATTAGGAATATCAAGAATTTTTAACAAAGAAGCTATTACCACTCCTGTCCTGTCCTTTCCAGAATTACAGTGTACTAATATTGGATAACAAGTTGTAGATAAGGAAAGAGTTGCTAGAACTCTATTTAGCCACCTTCTTACATTTCGATCGGCTGTGTTATATTTATCTAAATTCTTTGATATGGGGAAATGAAAATTTTTAACGCCAGGTATATTAGGATCTTTACTGTTTCTTAGATTAATTATTGTGGGAGGGTAAGTTAGCGATACTGCTGCAGCTTCTTCTGTAAATTCTATTTTGCCTCCTCGTAAAATTTTGTTTTCCAATATAATTTGCTTCGAAGCAATCAGGTTAACAAAAGCCCCGACATCCCTAAAGTTTAAAATTTCATTTAAATTATATGAGGTTTCTGTCATGTTGATTTATGTGTGCTCTACCTAGCTGTAATTGTCTATATTGAAATATCATAATGTTATGACTATGTAATATAGATCGTGATGAATGAATATAAGGTTTTAGTATATTTCATAGTTGTACTCTGGGGATATTATTTCATAATAGCTATCATTGCCGGTGACTAAAAAGTGCTTTAGATTTAGCCTTTTTAAAGGGTCATAGATCGCGTTGAGTTTGTGTAGTTTTTCTGACTTAGATATCATATAAAAGCCAGGGTCTGGATGTATTTTATGTGTTGCCCAATATTTTTCTATATCATCTGCGCCTAGGTCTTCTAGTATTGTAAATTCACCATATTTAAATTCATAAAAGTTTGATGAAATGCACTTCATTTCTGCTATTAGGCTAAAGTGTATTTTCGCTGATCTGAGCAAAACTTTGTTTTGCTCTATGACTTTTACCCCAAGGCTTATAGAAAGGCCATCTAGTTCACTTAGAGATAGCTCAACACCTGTTGTGGATATTTTAAACGAGACTTTTTCTGGAATTAATTCCATTGGGTAACTCTCCTATTTGCAGCTTCCAATCTTTCTGATTAAGCCAGACCCGTCTTTGTTTTTGGTTACCGATATTGTTTTCATCGGAGACCTATTTTTAATGTCTGAAACAAGGTGTTTTGGAACTTTATCGTATGGTATCAAAATCGCATGATCTGGGAACTTTCCGGCTTCAACTAGAGCCGCAAGACCACGGTTGTTTATAGTCACAGCCTTTCCACTGGCCGGATCTATTGTATAGGAGATGGTGAAAATATTCGGATTGATTTTTCCTGACCTAATATCTTGTGCAACATCTGAAATAGGGCGTCCTACAATTGAATGATGGGCTTGGGAGGCTATAGTACTAAAATTTGGTGAAATTCTATCTTGTCCGAAATAGACATCTTTAGGGAAAGAGGTAATTTCACCGAACTCAAATGGGTCGAAGCTACTTAAACCCAATGGATCTAGCCTTGTAATGGAGTTGATTGCATATTGATGTAGGTTAATTCCACCCAATAGTCCTATAGGATCTTGCGCCGTAAACCGTCCTACGACCGGATCGTAATAACGAAATGTATTGTAGTGCAGGCCCGTCTCTGCGTCGCAGTATTGCCCCTGAAACCGTAGGTTTTGCTCAATCTCTCTCGGAGCCAGCGCTTCCAACGCACCCCATGTCTTGTAATAGGCGCGCCATACCATACCGCCGGTATCGTCCGTGACCTCAAGCGGGGTGCCGATCTGGTTAGGCTCTTGACGGATCAGTATTTAACTGCGCAAGTGGGCGTAGATGCATAGGCTACGTCGGTCATGCGCCTGCGTTACCGACAGATGCAGAGCCTCCTCGATGAAGTGGGCATTGCGGATGAAGTGGTCTGCCTGAACAAATACTTGTAAGAAGACGTAACAGTGCATAGTGCTTTTTTAAAGAGCGGAAAATATTTAGCTAAACACTTGCTCATACATTAGTGAAAAAAGTAGATCACCGATAAATTAAAACACTGAATTCATGAAATTGTGTCCATATATAATTTAATTTTATTTCGGGTTCTTGTAAATATATTTGCTTGATAAATAATTTTACGATGCGTTGTATATAGTTTAACCATAAAAATAGTCGAAAAAATTTCTATAATTTTCCTTCCCTAGCAAAGGTTCTATTCTTTGCTGTAACTTTTCAATAAAGTCTTCATAAAGCCCATCATCATCTCCAACTTCAAATATTTCGAATTCACCATAGACAATATCAATAAGAATAGCTAAAGCATCAATAAAATCAGCTAGGTTGTTAGCTATACGTATAGCTGGAGATGCATCGATACTAGCATATACGGAGGTCCCATTAGACTCTGTCGCTGCTATTATTGGATTTCCACCTCCAACGTTTTCTGCAATTACTAAAAACTCCGCTGGCCAGCTTCTAATATATTTTAAGTTTCCTGCTTCGTTTTGCCATTTATAGCCAATTTGCTTACCTTTCAGATCGCTTGCGCTGAATATAATTATTGGAATGATTCCAGTTTCAATTTTTACCCCTATAGGCTCAAAGTTTTCATATAGAAATATTAACTCAGGTGAGAGAGGCAATTCTTTTGGCCAGTTTTTTTCAATTTCGTGATTTTTTTGAAAACCACCATTAAGCTGATATTTTTGATGTAACAAAACTAGATTATTTAGCGAGTTCTCTATTTTTTTCATGGTATACCTCTATATATTAGCTGCAATTTCCTAACTTAATAGCTGTTTTGGCTCGATCAATTAGGCGGCCCCTTCCAGGGTTTTGGTAGTTTCCGCGGTGACCTTGGAGGCTATTAAGATGTTCATCAATACCGCTTGGATGATTAGCATTTTGTAAGAATACAATATTGCGTGGGTCTCCTTTCCATTCGGCTCCGATTTTACCATTACCCTCGACACTATTAATGTGGTGACCCGTATATCCAATATCCGACATAATAGAAGCGAGTTTGTTATTATTTCTTGTGTTCAGAATTATTTCTCGCTCTGCTGCATTCCAGTTCCTTGACCCACCACCTTGTGCAACTAAATCTCTCTCCTCGCCCCATGCACGGCTAATGGCAGTACTCCTTGCTCCCGGCTTCGGTGTAACAGAGGATCTCGGCTTATAACGGATTAGATCTTCAGGGCTTAAGCCAGCAGGGTCAATCCAATTAACAGCATTCTGTGCATACCTGTATAAGTTATTCCCGCCTGCTAATCCAATTGGATCCTGCGTCGTAAACCGTCCTACGACCGGATCGTAATAACGAAATGTATTGTAGTGCAAACCCGTCTCAGCATCGTAGTACTGCCCTTGAAAGCGCAGGTTCTGCTCGATTTCTCTGGGTGCTAGAGCTTCCAGCGCACCCCATGTCTTGTAGTAAGCGCGCCATACCATACCGCCGGTATCGTCCGTGACCTCAAGCGGCGTACCGATCTGGTCGGTATGAAAGTAATAGCGCTTAGGCTCATCTGCTTGGTTTGGCTTTGTATCTACACGAGCGAGCGGGGCGTAGCTGCCTTGCTCGTAGATATACAGGCTGTACAGATCCGCTTTTTGCTCCTGCAGCATGCGTAGGCCTTGCCAGAGGAAGCGGGTGGTTTCGGTTTTGTCCTCTGTTAGAACATGCTTGGCGATACGGCGGCCAAGGCAGTCATATTCGTAGCTGGCTTGGCTGAGCGAGTCATGGCCGCGATAGGTTTCGGCTTTAACCAGGCGGTTTTCGCAGTCGTAGGTAAAACGCTGATAACCATTTGAACTGTGCCGCTCGCTCACATTACCCCAGGCGTCATAGGTGAGGCGTAGGTCTTTCCAGGCCTTGAGGCGGTTGTCTGGGGTCAAGGCCTGGGCGCCGATCAGGTTGCCGGCAGGGTCGTAGCCGAAGTCCTCATTACCGAGCTGGGGGTGGTGCGGTTCGCGGCTGCGCAGTTGACCAATGGCATCGTACTTGTAGTCTGTAATACCGCGGTGCTTATCGATCTGCCGCAGGAGTTCGCCGGCCTTGCTGTACTCATAGCGGCGATGGATCAGCGTAGCGGGATGTTCAGGATGGCCGAGCAGGCTGTTCTTTTGCGCGTTGAGTTGCGAGAGCTGTTCATGCGGCAACTCAATGGCCGCTTGCCAGCGCTTACGGCCAAAGCTGTCGTATCCAAAGCGGCTGGTCAGGCTGCCCTGGGTACGCAAGGTCTCGCGGTGCAGGGCGTCACGCTCGAAGTCGCTGATCAGCAAGCCGTCGAGGTTTAGTTGGTGCAGATGCCCGCTGCCGTAATACAGATGATTGAGCGTACGACCATCCGGCAGGCTGAGCTGAGTAAGATTACCTAGCGCATCGTAAGTGTAAGCCAGTGCGCCCAAGGCTGACTGCTCTTCTGCCAAGCGGCCAGCCTTGTCGTAGCTGAAGCTAAGAAAATCCGGCCGTATGCCCAGCGTTTTACCGTGTTCGCTGGGCTGCCGTTCGATGGCTACGACCCGATCCAGCTCGTCATAGATGTAATCCAGGCGAGCATCCTGGGTCATTTTGCTAAGTAAACGACCTATGGCGTCGCGCTCAAATTCGCTTGAGCGTGTCTGGCCCTGTCTCGTCTGGTCAGCGGTATGCTCATCCATGCGGATTAGTGCGCCGGATACGTTGTAGTGGAAACGGCGACGCAGACCGTCTATACGAACTTCTTCAATTAGGCGGTCAGCTGAGTCATAGGCGAAGCGATAGGCCGCCCCGTTCTCGTTTACTAGGGCAGCCAGACGCAGCGCCTGATCATAGTGGTAACGAACCCGCTGGCCTTTGGCGTCCTTGCGCTCTACCGGCAAGCCCCGAATGTTTCGGCTTAGGTAAGTTGTATGGCCGTCAGCATCCGCATGGCTGAGTAGATGGCCTAGTGCGTTATAGCTGTAGTGATCTGTCGTGGCATCTGGATGCTCCACCCGCAGGATTTCGCCATCGGGTTTACGGTGCAGGCGGGTGGTCTGCCCTAGGGCATTGGTGATGGCACACAGGTGCTGGTGTTCGTCATAAGTATAGTGGGTACGGTTGCCTGAACAGTCCTGGGACTGAAGCACCTGCCCCAGCTCGTTCCACCACATATGGGTCTGGTTGCCGAGAGGGTCGCGTATGGTATGGATTCGACCGTCGTCATCGCTTATATAGTGAGTTTGTTCGCCAAGCGTATCGGTTTCTTTTAGAAGTATGCCGTTACGGTCGTACTGCCATTCATGAGTGCTGCCATCTGCGTGCTCAAGGCGAACGAGTTGTTCGTTATGGCGATTGTACTCATAGCGGGTTATACGGCCGAGGGGATCGGTTTCAGCAACCAACCGGCTGAATTCGTCGTATTCAAACTGCATGCTGCTGCCGTTTGGCAGGGTGATGCTCGTTGTGTTGCCTGCATCGTCTATATCAAAGGCATACGATTCGCCACCGAAGTACTGACAGGCCACGACTCGTTTGGCTTCGTTATAGCGAACCTTGGCACTACGACCTAGACCATCTGATACATAAGTAACCTGTTGCTTCAGGTCATAGTTGAACTGGTAGTGCTCACCATCGTTTGTCCAGTGTTCGATGACGCGATAAGTGCTGTCTGGAAACTCTGCATAGCGGTAGTGGCAGTGCAGCCCTAGCGCACTTTCGTGCAGGCTCATACGCCCTTGATCATAGGCGAAGCGCCGAATGATATCGCCGTTCCGGTTGGTTACAGATACCAACTGGCCCAAGGTGTCATAGCCATAACGAACCAGGGTTTCGACGGGGCGTTTGTTTACGATACGCTCAATGCGTACTAGACGATCACGTGCCTCGTTATAGCTCAAGTGCAGGTGTAATTCACCTGAGGCATAGAGATCGGTCAGCAGGTTATCTCGGTAGAGCAGGGCGATGTAATGGCCTAATGCATCTTCAATACGCTGTAAGCGGGCCGGCTCAGCATTCCTATGAAGTTCACCGAAATATAGGTAAACATCGTCCAGCGTTTTTAATAAGTAGTGGCCGCCTTCCGTACAGACCAAGGTGATTTTTTCATCAGGGTAGTAGATGCTCTCGCCGGGCTTCAAAGCATCGAGCCTGACGTCTCGCCCCTGACTGTCTTTCAGTAGGACAGCATCACCTTCGAGTTGCAGTGTTTGTTCCCAAGGCAACACCCAACCGCGACCTAGTAGACCTATTTGCTCAATGTCGCTCGCATAGAAGCGCGACCATGTAATAGGTAAAAGGCCGGGTAAGGCGAAATCTGTTTCAGACTCATCGAGTAGAACCTTACGCCCATTAACAGCGTCTACGGGGTTACCAAATAAACCGCTTGCAGCATGAAAAAGAGAGTTGGCACCAGCGCTCAAGGCCATGTTAAGCGCATAGCCTCCAGCAAAGACAGCAGCAAACTTCATGAGGCAGGGCTTAAGTGCCCTTACGTTTTTAAGCGATGCAAAGCTTAGGCCTCCGCGACCCAGTCCAGCCAGGAACATCCCAACGCCAACGCCGATTCTGAGCGCTGTGGATACTTCCTCCTCGACTTCCAGGTAGGCGCGACTTTCTGCCCCGATAAACACGTTGTGTGAGCCACTTTCAATAGTGGCTCCACACGTCGTACGGTCCCCCTTGCGCGCAGCGCCCAAGCCATTGAGCAAGACTTTTTCAGAGCCCTCCGCTACAAGCGGCTCATCGCTATGCTTGTCGCAAATGACTTCACTTTGTTCGGCATACGCGGCATTGCGCCCATTGATGAATACATTGGGAGACCCACTAAGGATGCTGCCTGTTACTGTCTGGTCTTTCTGCTTTATCTCTTCGCCCCACTCGGGCAGAAGCGTACCTATTGTGCTCAAGGCCAAACCTAATACAATGCCGCCCAAGCCAAATGTGCATGCTGCAAAGGCGCCGCCTATTACAAAAGCGGTACCAATGGCTGCGCCTATCAGAAAGCCTGTCAACGCCTCGGTATGGACAATGCTGTCGTGCAGCCTGGCTGCTTCGTACATCAACTATTCCCTGTCTGTTTAGCAACGGAACGCTTGCCTGCGTTAATGCGTCAACGATGCGATTAGGAAGGATCCTCCGACGCCAACTCAAACGTCGAAAGGATCGAGCTCCAGGTATTATTGTGGTAGGTGTCAAACGGGGACTGGGTGGTAGCAGAAATCACAAGAATTCGCTCGTCTTTCATCAAAAAAGCTGCCTGCCGCTGATAGATAAGGCGACCATCGCTCTGATGATGTGAGTCGATTTGTATACCGTTCACGGATTGGGTCTCTGACAGTACGGCTTCTTGCCTATGCACAAGCTTGAACTTGCGTAGCCGTGCCGACAGCATTCCTATTTGCCGGTCAATGTATTCAGGTAGTGTCTCGCCTGGGTGTAAGGCATCTCGGGAGATGCTGAACGTGAAGGAGCTTGGTACCCCTCCCAAAGCAAATATATTGACTGTCCGGTCTGCGAAGCCATCGGGCAAAAGGAAGCGGCCTTCCTGAATCTGATATTTCATGTATTGAATCCTTTCTACTTTTAAGAGGGCTGGCCAGAGGTGTTGAACACGGCGTCAACATTGGCATCTATGGTTTTCTTGACGCCTTCGCCAAAAGGCTCGGTTGCTGATTTGCCGTCTGGCATGTTGATGTCGAGCTTTCCGCCTGTAGTGTTGATTTGCCCGTTGCCACTGGCAGTAATATTGAACTCAACGCAGGACAGGTTGACCTGACCGTCTGCACTAAGCTCAATGACGCTTTCGCCACAAACAAGGCGAATACCTTCACCTGCCTCAATGAGATACGTTGAGCTGACGCTATCCACCTTCGAGCCGCCTACCAGCAGCTGGTCATCCACCTTGACGATACGCATGCGGTTCTGACCAATGACTACCGTTTCGTCCTGACCAATGGTTTTGGTTCGGTCAACCCCTACGGAGTGGGTTTCACAATTGCCCACTTCAATGTCCATGTCGCGCTGACCATGTACGTAGATCTGCTCCGCACCGGCTTTATCTTCGATTCGCAGTTCATTGAAGCCATTGCCGCCAGGCGTGCTTCTGGTCTTGAAGACTGTCCGGCTCTTGTTGGCGGGCAGGTTGTACGGCACCAGATTTGCGGCGTGATGCAGGCAGCCTGTAATGAGCGGCTGGTCTGGGTCACCTTCTAGAAAGGTCACCAGTACTTCCATTCCGATTCGGGGAATTGTGACGGCCCCATAGCCTTCATGGGCCCAGTTGCTGGCAACACGCAGCCAGCAACTGCTGTGCTCGTTCATCTGGTCCAATCGATCCCAATGGAATTCCACGCGGACGCGACCGTATTGATCGCAGTAGATTTCTTCTCCAGCGGGGCCGGTGACAATTGCGGTCTGGCTACCCAGGATTTTTGACTTAGGGTGCTTCAGGGCTGGTCTGAAGATCGTGTCCCAGGGCACTGCCGTAAAGAAGTTGCGATAGCCCTGCTGAAAGCCATCCTTGTCATCTACATGCGAGGATATGGATTCTTCTAATACTTGGGGTTGTTTGCCTTCATGTATTAGTTCGGTGAGTAACCAAAGATCGTTCCATTCACTGCGCGGATGTTCGGTCAGAGGCATGAAGTGACCAGAGAAAAGCGTCGGCAGGTCACTTTTACCGCGGGCGATCTGGTAATCCGAGCGATGCCTTTCCAAGGCACGCTGGCTTAACTGCTTGCCGCGGGCACGGTCCATGAACGCGCCAGGGTAGTCATAATCTTCCAGCTCTGGCGCCGCCTCGCCAGTCTGGGAAGCCTCCATGGTGAGCTTGGGTTTTTCAAAGTTATAGTCCCGGCGGCTGACCTTGGATGTCCGTGTTTCAACCTGGACTGCAAACTTTCGTATGACCTGATGATCTGCAACCAGTCCGGTATCTTGCTGGAAAAGCGCAGGGCTCAGTTTTGGGAAGCAGGTCTGATCATCACCAAAGACCATAATGTGTTCGGCCTGGGTATGCTCAAAGTGATAATGAATACCTTCCTCTTCACAAAGCCGATTGATGAAGTGAAGATCGGTCTCATCGTACTGAACACAGTATTCACGTTCTGGGTAAGCCGAGCCCAATTGGAAACGAAAGGCATTGGATAGGATGCCATGCTCTTTCAGAACGGTAGCGATGATGTCAGGCACGTTAAGGTGCTGGAAGATACGCTGGTTATGCCGATGGCAAAGATAGTGGACACGCGGCACGAGCGTGACACGGTAGCGCGTCATACGCTTGCCGGACTCGCCTTGTTCGGCACTGTGAATCAAGCCATTGAAGCCTGTACCCGTCTGGTCCAGTGTCAGGAAGGCAGGCTGGTTGAGTAAGGATTCAAGATCGAAGTCGGGTCTTTCGCTGATCAATTCAATATCGAAACGGAAGGCGGTATTCAATGCTTCCCGCCCTGCAAATTCCAGCACCTGAAAATCATGAGAGACGCCGGGAATCTCAAGTATGAACTGGGTTTCGTTGGCTGGGGAGAACATCCTGGTTCCTCTGCTTCCTGCTCGGTATACAAGTCATGTCCAGGCGGGCGGCGTGTCGCTTTTCTGGAGATGCGTAAATTAATCCCATGCGCGGGATTGGCGGTTAGAGATATGGCCGCAGGCTAAACGAAAGCCAGTGGCAGAATCTTGCGCAGTAGCTAGAGGTGAGGTGGGTGTTATTCAAAAACACGAACCAGTTCTTACAGGTTTTTAGGCAGCCATAAGTCGCTTTGGCATTTGGTGGGTTAAGCGGCCTAAGTCAGTGAGGCTCTCTGTGAGAGGTCTGATGGTTATGCTTGTTAAGTTTATGCATAAATGCCATGTTGAATGAAGGTTCAGCGCCGCTTTTATGCTTTGAGTGAGCCGTCTCTGCTCATACATTTACCAGGAGCCCCACAATGAAAATAATGGCCGCGGTTACGCACTCCAAAGGACAGCCTTTTAGTCTTGAGGAGGTTACGCTATCAGGTCCTGCCACCAACGAAGTGCTGATTCGGACCGTTGCGACAGGGGTTTGCCACACCGACGCCGTCGCGCGTGATCTGGGGCTGTCGCCTTATCCTGTAGTTCTTGGCCATGAGGGCGCGGGCATTGTCGAGCAGGTAGGCCGCAATGTAAGCGATCTGGAGATAGGCGATCATGTGGTCCTGTCGTTTGCGCACTGCGGTAAATGCGAAAATTGCCTGACCGGGCATCCTACAGTGTGCAGGGTCTTTAACGATCTCAATTTTGGCGGCCGCATGGAGGACCATACCTGTCGGCTTCGCCAGGGAGATACCGAGCTCTCTTCCTTTTTTGGTCAATCATCCTTTGGCACCTACGTGGTTGCCAGTGCACATAATGTCGTCAAGGTCGATAAGGACGTGGACTTGGCGTTATTAGGGCCGCTGGGCTGTGGTATCCAGACGGGTAGTGGAACAGTCCTCAACCGCCTTCGCCCAGGGTTTGGCGATAGCCTTGCTGTATATGGCTGCGGTGCTGTGGGTTTGAGCGCGATCATGGCGGCAAAGATTGCAGGGTGTGCTCAGATTTTTGCAGTTGATGTGCATGAGAGCCGACTTCAGCTGGCCAAGGAGCTGGGCGCTACGCATGTGTTCAACGGTAGTCAGGTTGATGTGGTCAGGGAAATCAAGGCTGTCTCTTTGGGCGGTACGCACCATGCGGTTGAAACTACAGGGGTTCCGCCGGTTGTTCGCCAATGCCTGCAGGCGCTGCGGCCATTAGGGCAGGCGGCGATTGTAGGCGTAACCCCCGAGATGACCATTGATGTTCATAACGAGATCATGGCGGAAGGAAAGACCATGATGGGTGTGATTGAAGGTGATGCCGTGCCACGCCTCTTTATTCCCAAGCTGATCGAGTACTACAAGGCGGGGCGCTTTCCGTTCGACAAGCTTGTCAGGTTTTATGATTTCAAGGACATCAATCAGGCATTTGAAGATTCCAAGCAGGGAATCACCGTTAAAGCCGTCCTGAAATGGAATTAATGCCCGACCAGTTACATTGCTAACGCCTGGCCTGATTGGCCTGTTGCAGTTGAACTTTCAGTTGCAGCAGGCAGAGGCTAAGAGTGGGATAAAGGACGCTGGGTTGTTCAGAACGTATCGATCATGCGGCCTAGCGTTTCCATTGCCTTCTCACTCTCAGCCGTCCAGGGATGGCCATAATTCAGCCTTGCACAGTTTCCAAACCGTTGGCTGGCCGAGAAGATAGGGCCGGGAGCAAGGCTGATACCCTGAGCGATGGCCATACGGAGCAACTGAAGCGTATCGACCCGTTCTGGAAATTCAAACCATAGGAAATAACCGCCGGTTGGGCGGGTTACGCGGGTTTCGCTCGGAAAGTGCCGTGCGGCTGAGTCCAGCATGGCGCTCTGCTGGGTTTCCAATGCATGGCGCAATTTTCGTAGGTGTCGGTCATAGCCACCATGTTGCAGATAGTCTGCAATGGCCGCTACAGCAGGAACCGAAGGAGAAATGGTCGTCATGAGCTTGAGGCGATCAATGGCCTCGGTGAAGCGTCCGCCAGCAACCCAGCCCACTCGATAACCCGGCGCCAGACATTTCGAAAACGAACCGCAATGCATGACCAGCCCATCATCATCAAAGCTTTTCACGGCTCGTAACGGTTGGTTGGAGAAATTCAACTCGGCATAGACATCGTCTTCAATCAATGGAACCTGATGCTGCTTCAAGAGTATGTACAGCGCCTGCTTCTTCTCGAAACTCATGCTGGCGCCCAAAGGATTTTGCAGGCTGCTCATGAGCCAGCAAACTTTGATAGGAAGATGAGAGAGGCTGTGCTCCAGCACATCAAGATCAACACCTTCCCGTGGATGAACGGGGATCTCGACGGCCTTCAATTTTAAACGCTCCAATACCTGAAGCGTCGCGTAGAAAGCAGGTGCCTCTATTGCAACCAGGTCGCCGGGGCTCGTTGTACTTTGCAGGCATAGGTTCAAGGCTTCCATCGCCCCGTTGGTAATAACCAACTCCTCAAGCGGGAGACAAGTACCGTTGACCCTATAACGAAGGGCTATTTGACGGCGCAACTCATTGCTGCCTGCCGTCATGTCTGCAATAGCGGCCTGGGTTGAAAGGTGTCTTAATGCGTGGGTCATGCTGCGGGCAAGGCGAGGAAGCGGAAACAATTGTGGACTGGGAAAGGCAGACCCAAATGGAGTGGTCGCAGGGTCCTTGATAGAGTTCAGGATGGAGAAGACCAGTTCGCTGACATCCACCTCAGTGGTTTCAGCCTTGTGACCAGTAATTTCAGGCTCATGCAGCGGGCGCTTGGCATGCTCACGTACGTAATAGCCTGAGCGGGCGCGGGCAATGATCAGCCCTTTATCTTCCAGCAGGTAATAGGCCTGGAATACGGTCGAAGGGCTGACCGCGTAGGTACGACTGGCATGACGTACCGATGGGACTTTTTCACCCGCCTTAAGTACACCGGTTCGAATCAGGTTCGCAATTTCGTCAGCAAGTCGCTCGTAACGTTTCATGCTTTTCGCTGCAGCGCTGGTAGTTGATGCCTATACCGTATTGGTGTCTATACGAGCGCTTACGACTTAAAACAGAAGATTGAAAGCGGTTGCGTCGAGACACTGATGGCCTTTCTATGCATTAGCGGTCGTTCTTCTGCACGTCCTTTCTATCTTTGTTTAGCTGTACGCCAGCGTAAAACCCCCATCCCAGTAGAACGAAGGCCAGAAAGCCAAACAGTGACATGAAGAATACGTCGCTCATGATTGAAACCTCTTGCGATAGCAGGGAAGGGTAAGCATTGAGACAGGCATCGTAGCGAATGGATGTGTTTGCTAGAGCAGCTCTCTACCGGCATTACCCATGTGGCTACAGTAGGGCTCTAGGCGTGCGCAAAACAGATTCAGATTCTTAATAAAAAATCGTATCAGATGTTGAGTCACCCTTTTTTGGCATTGTTGCACGCCGCTAGCTGAGTAGTCTCAATACGCGTTGACTCTGGTAGACCGCCTTCAGCTTGGGCTGATTTGTCTTAAAGGCACGACCCTTGTGACAAAAAATGTCACTGCTGGTCCCAAACCGTTACGCTTGGCCAACAACATTTTGTCAACTCTTTCATGCTTGGTAAGCGTGTAAATTTTATGAATTTTTTAAAACTGCTTTCTCTATCCCTAAATTTTGTGAACGTTGTCGAAAGTAATTTGTATTTTTTGGAAAAACCTAAAACAACTGTTTCACAAACAGCTGTTTAATACAGTGAAAACATTTTTATAAGCTATTGATTTTAAATAAATTTTATATGTATCGACGAAAAACAATAGTGTCATATTGATATTAATTTCACTGCTTTTTGAGTGGCACGCTTTTCTCAATCCCCCAGTAGTACAGCCACGCTCGGCCACCAAGCAAGGTAGTTAGTTCTGCCTGAAGACCAAAACGATAACAGTCTTGATACGAGCCTTTTAGGTTCGGCCGTTAAGTGCGCACTTCAGAAATGACACTTTAGGTTTATTGGGGAATTCATGAAAAGCTCAAGCAGGCGTTCCCGTAGTCTGGCTTTCAAAGTAATGAGGCAATGCGCGCTACCATTGGCGGCGTTACTGGTTTCGTCTTCGGCTGTGGCATCGGTCGACCTGGTGGGGCTGAACTTGTCTGGGGCTGGCTTCGCATCACACGTGCTGCCCGGCATCAACGGAACCAATTATATATTTCCGACAGAATCGTACTTCAAGCAGTGGAGTGAGAAGGGCATAAAACTGGTGCGCTTCCCAATTATCTGGGAGCGGCTGCAGCCTACGCTTGGCGGTGCGCTGGACGCTAAGTATGTGCAATTGATCGATAGCACGTTCAGCTATGCAGAAAAGCATAACGTAAAGATCATTCTGGACCTTCATAACTATGCTCGATATCGCGGCCAGATCATTGGAACAAGCGGTGTGCCTTATGCGCGATATCAAGAGATCATGACAAAGATCGCGCAGCGTTGGAGCAGCCAGAAGTCGCTTTATGCCTACGACATCATGAATGAGCCTAATGGTGCGCTGAACTATTGGAACACGGCAGCTCAATACGGCATCAATGGTGTACGTGCGGTTGATACCGTTCGCCCCATTATTGTCGAAGGCAACGGGTGGGCCGAGGCTACGCGCTGGGAGCAGTGGAATAATACGTTGCTCGATCTCAAGGATCCTTCAAATAACCTTATCTTTTCTGCGCACACCTACTTTGATAACAATGCGGGCGGCAATTACGAGTCCGTTGACGTCAGCAAGCTTGACCCCATGTATGGCGTTGAGCGAGTCAAGCCCTTTATCGAATGGCTAAAGAAGCACGGCAAGAAAGGCTACATCGGTGAGTTTGGCATCCCGGACAATGACTCTCGCTGGAATACCATCATGGATAACATGCTGGCATATCTGGCGCAGAATTGTATTCCGGCCACCTATTGGGCGGCAGGTCCGGGCTGGGGTAACTATTTTATGTCTGTGGAGCCTATAAATGGTGTTGAGCGTCCTCAATGGCCAACTCTCAAAAAGTACGTCAATAACACCAGATGTACTGCGTTTGGACCTATAAACGGTACTGACGCAACAGCACCAAGCCAACCCGCTAAACCGGCTCAGCCGGCAGTACCTACGCAGCCTGCTACTCCATCAAAGCCTGCCACTCCTGCGCCGAGTAAGCCTGTTACGACAACACCTGCTACACCGAGTCAACCCGTGACTGCACCTGCTACACCTGCCATGCCAGCAAAACCAGCGACTCCTGCACCTGCACCTGCACCTGCACAGCCTGCTACGCCTAGCCAACCGGCGAAACCTGTCGTGCAACCGGTAACGCCTATCACACGCAGCGGGATAGATCTGGTCGGCTTGAATTTGTCAGGCGCAGCGTTTGCTCCACACGTCGTACCCGGCAAAAACGGTGTTGACTACCTGTATCCCACAGAGGCGGATTTCAAGCAGTGGAATCAGAAAGGGATCCGTCTGATCCGCTTTCCTATTTTATGGGAGCGCATACAGCCTAAGCTCAGCACAATGCTTGATCCCAACCAGGTTGGCTTGATCCAGACCACTATGAACCTAGCCCAGAAATACAACATCAAGGTTATCCTGGATGTGCATAACAATGGGCGCTACAACGGCAATATCATTGGGGCGGGGCAGGTTACCTACACCCATTTCTGGGACCTGATGTACCGAATTGCTTACCGCTGGGCCAGCCATCCTGCCCTGTATGGGTATGACATCATGGCCAAGCCGCATGACATGGATAATTACTGGCTCAAGGCTGCCCAGTCCGGAATCGATGGCGTACGAACAGTGGATCATACTCACCCGGTGATTGTGGAAGGTAATGCCTGGTCCAACGCATCGCTATGGCCCTATTACAATGACAGTCTGCTCAGCCTCAAGGACTCGGCCAATAACATTATCTTTGCAGCGCACGTCTATCTGGACAAGGATGGGAGTGGTACTTATAGCCCGGAAGATACTAGCCAGCTCAATGCAATGTTGGGTGTGAATCGTGCAAAGCCATTCGTGGATTGGTTAAAGAAGAATGGCAAAAAGGGTTACATCGCCGAGTTTGGCGTGCCGGATGATGATGCTCGCTGGTTGCCGCTGATGGATAACCTGCTCTCGTACCTGCAGCAAAACTGCATTCCAGCCACTTATTGGGCGGCCGGCCCCGGTTGGGGCGGTTACAAGCTGTCGGTTGAGCCCGTAAATGGGCAGGATCGCCCCCAATGGACTACGCTGCAAAAGCATGTACAAAGTAGCAATAGCTGTACTGCCGTCGGGCCGCTGAAATAACGTGAGCTATACAAGAGCCGCCCTCGGGCGGCTTTTTGCACTATTTGACGGACATAACGAATAGCTGGTTTTATGTTTGACAGACGAAGCTTTAATCGGGCCTAATTCGTGCCCTTCGTTTGACCCCCTTTCCAACGTGGTGAAGCCAGTGCCCTGCATCAACCTTTACATCTGATCCGACAACGGTCCTGGTAAGCGGTTGGTCTGCGCGTAGCTGTCATCTATCGTTCCTGAGCGTTGTCGGTTTTCCCTGTTTGATTGCAGAAGACCATGACTCTCGACCCGCGCGTCTATGCGCAATTACATGAATTATTTAAATACCCGCGAACGCCTCACCTGGAGTCGTCGCGCCTGCAACCGGGTGACTGCGATCATGACCAGGTAAAGCTAAGCACGCTGAAAGATCAATTCATCGTGGTGGAGGAAAAGCTTGATGGCGCTAATGCGGCAATCAGCTTTTCCGCTAATGCCGAACTCCTGCTTCAGTCACGTGGGCACTACCTTATCGGAGGCTCACGGGAGAAGCAGTTCAACCTGTTCAAGCAATGGGCACGCGTCCATGAACTGTTTCTGCTTGAGAGACTTGAAGATCGCTACGTGATGTTTGGCGAGGTAATGAGCAAGAAGCATTCGGTTTTCTACGATCAGTTGCCGGGTGTCTTTTTCGAGTTCGACATCTGGGATCGTCGTAGGCAGATCTTTCTGTCAACCGCTGAGCGCCGCGTGTTGTTAGCCGGCGGGCCTGTCCTATCTGTACCTGTGTTGTATGAGGGTCCTGCGCCTGTAAGGCTCAAAGACCTGCGGGCACTGGTTGGCAAGTCCTGGGCCCGAACCGATCGGTGGAGAGAGCGGTTCGAAGATACAGTGCGGCGTGAAGGGCTGGACCTGAGTAAGGCATGGTCTCAATGCGATACCTCTGATCTGATGGAAGGGCTTTACCTGAAAGTCGAGACAGCCTGCGAAACAGTCGCACGGATGAAGTGGGTCAGGCCAGACTTCGTGCAGACCATTCTGGACGCCAATGAGCATCACTTGCGTCAGCCCTACATTCCCAATGAGCTTGCGCCCGATGTTGATCTCTATGCACCAGTACCTATCGTGACGTGGGAATGTTTGAACAAACAATAACAAGGAGAAATGGAATATGGATTTTCAAACACTTGAGCGCCTGGTTGCTGCACCAGGCCAGCAGCCCGACTTCAAGGGGTGCGTAGAAGCAATACCGGCACTGACTCGGTTGGCAAGTACGCCGCAGGAGCCTGCCTATCATGGCGAAGGCGATGTCTGGACCCATACCTGTATGGTGGTTGAAGCCATGGTAGGTGGAAGTGCCTATGAACGCGCAAGTGCTGAAGAGCGTTTCGTACTGTTCTACTCGGCACTTTTGCACGACATTGCTAAGCCGGACACTACTGTTATAGATGAGGTCACTGGGCGTATCGGCCAACCGGGACACTCTCGTCGTGGTTCAATTGATGCCCGCATATTGCTCTGGAAGGCAGGCGTGCCATTCTCGTTGCGAGAAACCATTTGCCGAATCATCAGTGTGCATCAGGTGCCGTTCTGGGCGTTGAGCGGTGATCGCTCAGGACATTCTCCAGAGTTTCTGGCGCATCGCCTGTCCTGGGAGCTACCACTCTGGATGTTGATCGCTATGGCCATCGCGGATATGGAAGGGCGTATCTACCCGAACAAGCAGCACGTACTGGATGATATCGTGTTGTTTCAACAGTTGGCGGAGGAAGAAAGCTGCCTGTATTCAGCCAAGGCTTTTCCTGATGATTACACGCGGATGAGCTATTTTCGCGGTGCCCGTATTCATCC
This sequence comes from Pseudomonas sp. JZ134, assembly GCF_051027695.1. Classification (NCBI taxonomy): domain Bacteria; kingdom Pseudomonadati; phylum Pseudomonadota; class Gammaproteobacteria; order Pseudomonadales; family Pseudomonadaceae; genus Pseudomonas; species Pseudomonas sp. JZ134. The sequence goes on from NZ_CP069251.1 coordinate 195,256, forward strand.
GGCGTTCAGTCATTATCGGGAGCAGGAGGGCTCCGATGTGGTAGTCATGGCGGGTCTGCCTGCCAGTGGCAAGAACACATGGGTCGCAGAAAACCTGTCAGAGCTGCCGGTCGTTTCTTACGATGATGCACGGGACGCACTGGGGCTTGCTCATGGCAAGAACGAAGGGGCCGTCGCTCATTATGCGGTGGATACCGCTAAGTCGTTGTTACGGAGCAGGGAGGCCTTTGTCTGGAACGCAACGCATCTGTCCGGCCAAATGCGCAAGAAGACCCTGGATTTGCTCTACCAATACAACGCCTCAATACGAATCGTTTATCTTGAGCAGCCGGAGCGGGTCATTCTTCAGCGTAACGCCAGGCGAAACACGTCATTGCGAAATCAGGATATCCAGCGGATGCTCTATCGGTGGGAAGTACCGCTGCCGAGCGAGGCGGACTGTGTCGAGTATCTGGCCTAACGCTCACACCTCGCTCTTGTCGTAGAGTGGCTTCTTTTTCCATTCGCTGCCCTCTTCAGGCTCAGGTGCCTTTTCTTCAACAGGAGGCGCCTTGAGTTGCTGTTCGGCCTGGGTCTGTTTCTCGATGGCATTCTCAGCGGTCTCTATACCGCTCTCAAAAGCTTCGCGCTGGGCTTGAAACGCCATTTGATCAGATTGGTTGCGAATATATTGAAGGCCACGTTCATAAGCGCGCTTTGCCAGGCGGGGCTGGTCTGACTCAAGCGCTTGGGTGGCCATGTTATCGAACATTTCGATATTGCTGAGCGCAAGCCAATATCTGACTGACTTGAACCAGCCGGAAGCATCCGCCTTGGTAAGCAGACCATCCTGTACGGCGCGGTGAATCTGACTATTAAGGGTTTCCAGCTGAAAGCTCACCTCTTTGAAGGCCGCCTCGCTTGACAGAGGGCATGGTTGATTCTCGATCGAAATGTCCAGACCGAGTTTTTCCTGCTCCTGCAGGAGGGACTCGCGCTCCGTCAGGGCTTCGGTAGGTTTTTCCAGGCGGCCGATGCGCTGAATAAGGTTGAGTTCTAGTCTGACCAGAAGCTGTTTGAGTTCAGGTGTCATGAACTGGGCTGGAAAGGTTTCCGACAAGGTGCCGATACGGTAAATCCGGTCATTCAGGTCTGCTCGCAGACGAGCCTTATCCAGTTGATAACGGTCTGCAACCTGGTCCACATAGGCCATGAATAAAAATAAAAGGATGCAGCTGACAAACATCAGCGCCAGTGCTGAGGTGGACATGTGTCGTTATACCTTCTGTTCGAGCAGGCCTTTCCAAGACCTGAATGCCTCTAATGAGAATGTGCGCCCGGAAACTTCAACCCGAGTGCAGTGCCTTCCTGGCGTCTCATGGTTTGCCAGTTGGAGGCTTTCATTAGAAGGCTATCGGTATAGCGTTGGTTTTCTTGAGGAAAATAAATGAAAAAAGAGTGAGCTGTCTGAGGCATGCCAGAGCCCTTTGGCACACCGTTGATTGAAGCAGACCGGAGCAGGGCGAAACGAGCCGGTCACGTGCTCGGCTGAGTACAATCAATCCTCCTGCTTACGTTTATTTACCCCTAATACCCTCTGCAAAAACTCTATTCAGGCTGATACGACTTCGGCGGTTAAAAGCGCCGAGGGCATATATCAATAGCAATTCTGCTTGGGAGTAACCTTGGGTGGAGAATACGTACAGGTCTCCAGAATTACGACGTCTGTCTTAATTCCTGCCGGTTGTTGATGAGGCTCAGCATTGCCAGCACGGTAGCTACCCAGCCGGTATACATCAGTTGATTTGAAAGAACACCGCGAACAGCTCGGATTGGGATTTGATGTTGAGCTTGGCGTAGATGTGTTTTCGGTGGACCTTGACGGTCTCGACAGAGATGTCCAGCTTCCGCGCAATTTCCTTGCCTGAGCAGCCGCTCAATACGAGGCGTGCAACGTCCATCTCACGGGTGGTCAACGGCATTTCGCTGCGTTGGCTGGTTGTCTCCAGCCGGTGTTGCCACGCTGGAACAGAGGGCGTAGTGGAACCTTGCTCGAAGCGTAGGCGCTGACGCATGAGACCCATTATCCAGGGTTGAATCAGACCGAGCAGGGCTATCTGGTCAGGTTTGAAACGCTGGCGCGAGCCAAGGGACAGGCAAAGCGTCTGATCAGCATCGATCTGGCAGTTGATCTGGATTTCGTCAGCGACCACGTTCAACCGAAAGTACAGACGATAATAATCGGTTTGCTCAAAACATTCTGGTGCGACGTCGTCAAGCCGAACCAGGCCATTGTGGGCTCGCTCACGAGAGGCGATGTAGAACGGGTCCAGAAGATACAGGCCGTTGATGTAGTCCTGAAACAGCGGATCAGGTCCGCCATCACTGGTCGGACTTTCTGCCAGTACAACGGGCCTGCCAGCACTGAAAAGCAGTGCTACCCAGCTGTCGAAGGGCAGATAGCGCGCCAGTAATCGTACCAGCCTGATCCAGAAGTTGGGCGCATCGAGCGCATCAATCAGTTGACCAACCGACTGATGCCAGGCGATATCCTTTAGTTCCATACCCATGCCTACCTCAAAAGGGTTAACCCACCGGCGTGATTATCATGCCAAACCGTGGGCACCATACTGCCAAACCAATGTGTTCGATACGGCTGATGTATCAAGGAGCATTCATGAAGATTGAACTGGCCCAGGTGGCTGGCCGTGATGGCGACAAGGCTTACAACCTGCAAACGGCATTGGCGGCTATCGAAGCCTGTGCACCGGATACACAGCTTATTGTGTTTCCAGAAACGCACCTCAGCGGTTTTCCAACCCATGAAAACGTGGCAGATATCGCCGAGCCCATTGATGGCCCGACGATCAGTCGGGTTCGTCAGGCTGCACATGCCAGACAGGTCTCGGTCGCCATCGGCTTTGCTGAAGCGGATGGCGAGCGTTATTACAACACCACGCTTCTGATTACCCCGAATGAAATTGCGCTGCGTTACCGGAAGACGCACTTGTGGTCGTCGGATCAGGGAGTGCTATCGCCTGGTGACCGCTTTGCGACCTGTCTGTGGAACGGTGTTCGGGTCGGTCTGCTGATCTGCTATGACATCGAGTTTCCCGAAACCGCCCGCGCGCTGGCGCAACTGGGTGCACAGCTCATTATCGTAACCAACGGCAACATGGACCCTTATGGGCCTGTACACCGAGCCGCGATCATGGCTCGCGCAATCGAAAACCAGGCGTTTGCCGTGATGGTGAACCGCGTGGGTGAAGGCGATGGTGACCTCACTTTTGCAGGAGGCAGTGCGGTAGTCGATCCCTTTGGAAACATGCTGGTCGAGGCCGGTCGGGAAGAGGCGCACTTGAGCGCATCGCTGGACCTGAGCCAGCTTCAGGCGGTGCGCAAGGATTATCGGTATCTCAATGACCGTCGCCTGAGTTTGCCGGGAGAGCTGATCGAGCAACCGGGAGGGATTCGCGAACTTATTATCTAGGCCAATAAACGTATAACAACAATTATCTTTTTTGCTGATTCAGCACTGCCACAACACCCGACCGCGTAAGCGCGGTATCAACAATCACTATACGGAGTTGTTCATGGCCCATCTGCAACGCACCCTTTCGTTAGGGGCGGTGATGCTGTTCGGCATCGCTTACATGACGCCCATCATTGTGCTCGGCACGTTTGGAATTCTTGCCCAGAGCACAGGTGGGCATGTACCTTCCGCCTACCTGGTAGCGCTGGTTGCCATGTTGTTTACCGCCATCAGTTATGGTCGCATGGCGGCGGCGTTTCCGGTTTCAGGTTCCGCGTATACCTATGTACGCAAGGCTATAAGTCCCAAGCTGGGCTTTATCGCCGGCTGGGCGGTTCTTCTGGACTACCTGTTTCTGCCTATGGCGATCTGGCTGATTGGAGCTGCCTACCTGAGTTCCGCATTTCCCGCTATCCCTCAAGCGGTTTGGGTATTGGGCTTCATCGCACTTACTACGATGATCAACGTAGTGGGGCTCAAGCTCGCCAGTACGATTAATACAGCCTTGATGCTGGTTCAATTCCTGGTACTGGCTGCCTTTGTGGTGCTGTGCGTCCATTATGTACAGGGCTCTGGCGAGCCGTTGTTCACGCTGGCACCGTTTACGGACGGTCATTTGCAGTGGCCGCTGGTCATGAGCGGCGCGGCAATAGCCTGCTATTCGTTTCTTGGATTCGATGCCGTAAGTACCCTGACGGAGGAAACCCGGAATGCGGAGCGTACGATACCCAAGGCAATCCTGCTGGTTACTCTAGTCGGCGGACTGGTGTTTATCCTGGCATCTTACTGGGTCCAGCGGGTACACCCAGGCATGGCGTTCGCCAATGTCGACTCTGCAGCTTATGAGATTGCCCGTAACATTGGCGGCGATATCTTTGTTTCGCTGTTTCTGATGGGGCTGATTGTGGGGCAGTTCACGTCTGGTATGGCTGCGCAGGCCAGCGTCTCACGGCTACTGTTTGCCATGGGCCGTGACGGTGTGCTTCCCCAGTCGTTTTTCGGTCAGCTTTCAAGGCGCTTCGGTACGCCAGTCAACAATCTCGCCCTGTGTGGCGTTGTTGCGTTACTGGCATTGAAGCTGGATGTAGCGACATCGACCTCGTTCATCAACTTCGGCGCATTTCTAGCGTTCAGCCTGGTGAACCTTGCAGTAATCTTTCACTTTTATCTTGGTGCGACTCAGCGCGGTATACGTGAAATCCTGTTGTTTCTCATCTGTCCGTTGCTGGGGCTCAGCGCAGATCTCTACCTCATGATCAGCCTGGACTCGATGGCCATTCTATTAGGGTTGAGCTGGCTCGCACTCGGAGTTATCTACCTGGGCAAACTCACGCACGGGTTTCGTACTCAGCCGCCGGAAATGCAGTTCAGTGAAGCGGAGTAGCGGGCCGTTCAGGTTTATCACGGCAGGCCTCGAAGGGCCGCCGTGAGGTTGCAAAAGCAGGCGTATCGTTGCTTTTATGTTTTCAAGCGGCTACCGAGCCTCGACTGCCTGCTTGAGCGCCGTCAACCCATCTTGGTAGAACTGCGTGAATAGACTTTCAGCCTCCGCCTGGCTGATATGGGTCGCTGTAAAGGTACAGAACCATTCAACCTTGGCGCTCTTTCCTGATACATCCGTGAGTACACGCAGCGTAGAGTCGTAGTCCTTGATCGGGGCAGGTCCTTCGATGATGGTGTAGCGGTAGCTTTTTTCAGCCTCGTTAAAGCTTAACAGCCGCTCAATGATGACGTTACCTTCGATATCCTTCAGATGTCGGACCCGACCCCCTTCACTCAGCTGACTTTCGACTACAAACGGCAGCCAGTCAGGCAGGGAGCCGAAGCCTCCCATAAGTTGCCATATCTGATCAGCATCCACATCGATCTCGATCGAAGCATAGGCGTTGGTCACAGCGATTCTCCTAGCATGAAAGAAACAGGGCAGGTCAGCATACGGCCTGAAGACAATAGAACGGCATTCGAAGAGTACCGTACGTTACGGTCATGCAGGTGATTAATCCCAAGCGGGTGCAAGCCCTTCAGGGCTGACTTCACGAGCGTTTCGCTCAAGTAAGGCGATTTTTGCCATGTCCTCCTGATCCAGACGCAGCTCTTGGGCTAACAGATTGCTGGCCAGATTCTCTAACTTGGTCGAGGAAGGGATGACTGCATATCCCTGCTGTAACGCCCAAGAGAGGGTAACCTGCGCTGGCGTTGCCTGATGCTTATGGGCAATGGCCTTAATGACAGGGTCCTTGAGTACCTTCCCGTAGGCCAGAGTCATATAGGAGGTCACTGGAATATTCTGCTCCTGCAAATATTGAACAAGCTTACGGTTCTGCAGGTAAGGGCTAAGCTCAATCTGGTTGGTGGCAATGGCATCCGTACCAACAATGTCGATGGCTTGTCGGGTCAGTTCGATGTTGAAGTTAGAGATACCGATCTGGCGTGTCAGGCCCTGGTGCTGCGCCTGGGCCAGTGCTTCCATAAATTCGGGTAGCCCCACACCATTACCCGGTGCGGGCCAGTGGATCAACGTCAGATCCACGAAGTCGGTCCGGAGTTTTTTCAGGCTTTCCTGCAGGCTGGGAATCAGTTTGTCTTTGGCGTAGTGGTCTACCCAGATTTTCGTCGTGATAAAGAGTTGGTCGCGTGCGATACCGCTTTCGGCAATCGCTTGCCCAATGTCTGCTTCGTTGTTGTAGATCTGTGCGGTATCGATTGCACGATAGCCCAAGTCAAGAGCGTGGCGTACCGAGTTGATGACGGTCTGTCCTGTGAGACGGAAGGTGCCAAGGCCAAAGGAAGGAATACTCATAACGGGCTCTCCGAAAGGATTGGAGGGACACGGCTGCGTCCCAAGCAAAGGGTTCGGAGCTCAGTGTGATCGGTTGATATCATCTGAATAAGCCCTTAATCCTCAGAATACTTTTGATTTTTACTCAAGGATTAAGGGGAGAAGGCCTTTCTGAAGTCAGGCGGGGCAGGACGTTGGTCGTCTGCCCCAGCGGAACTTGAGGTGATCGATTACAGAGGCGCCTCACCTTTGAGCGCCGGCGGTTGATCACTGGAGCGCTGGATGGGCCCGTGTGAGGAACCATGGTCATGTTGCCTAATGGGCGTCGCGTTATGTGAGGGGGGTTTAACGTTGAGAATCAGCAAGGCGGCCAGGATAGCCGGAATAGCAGCCAGCGCAATGATGGTTTGGGCTGGCAAATGCAGGCCGAGCAGCAGACTACCCAGCAGAGGCCCCAGAATCGAGCCAAAGCGGCCAATGCCCAGCGCCCAACCTGCGCCAGTTGCACGTACCTGCGCGGGGTAGAAATTGCTTGCGAAGGCATTCAAGGTCAGTTGACCGCCTATGGTGCAAAAGCCTGCGGCAAATACGAATACCAACAGCAGGGCCTGATACTGATGGGTCAGCCCAAGCAACACGGTAAATGCGGCTGCGCCCGCCAGGATACAGCTCAGCAAGCGAACCTTGCTGGCCACCCGGTCCATGAAGTATGCCAGGAGCATGGCACCCAATGTACCGGCAAACAAAAACATCGACGTGGCAAGGTTTGCCGAGTTTCGCTGCATACCGCTTTCCTGAAGGAGAGAGGGCAACCAGCTGATCATGAAATACAGCAGGATCAGGCTGACAAAAAACGTCGCCCAGAGAAACAGGGTAGGTCTCGCGTATCCGTTGCGAAAGAGATCCACCACGGCTATGGCAGAGGCAGGCTCCTGTTGACTGTCAACGGTTGGTGCTGGCGGCTGCCAGCCGGCAACCATGCGGGACGTGACAGCGGTCAGCCGGGCGTAGGGCGGGGCATCCCTTAGCAGACGTGGCAGAGACTCAGGTAGCAGCATGAGCAGGAAAGGTAAGAGCAGCAGCGGGGCTACACTTCCTATGACGAATACGGCATGCCAGCCGAAACGATCCATGAACGCCACTGCTACGAAGCCGCCCGCTGCGCCGCCAAACGAGAACCCACAGGCGGCCAATGTGACCATTAGGGTACGCAACCTGGGTGGTGAGTAGTCCGACATCAGTGCCATTGCGCTGGGCATAGCGCCGCCCATCCCCAGGCCACAAAAAAAGCGCAGTATCGCCAGTCCCTGCAACGAGTCGATATAGACGGTGACGAAGGTAAGGCAGGCATACAGCAGAACGCAGCCCATGAGCACTCGCCGGATACCTACGCGGTCCGCAAGTGGTGTAACGAGCAGAGCGCCAACGGTCAGGCCGATCAGGTTTGCACTGAAGACCGGTCCAAAGGCCGATTTCTCCAGTCCCCATTCCTGGGCGATAGATGGCACCACGTAGCCCAGTAGCTGAGCGTCATAACCGTCACTGATGAGCAAGAGCGCCAGCAGCGCCAGTATCTGCCATTGATAGCGTGATACGGGATGTGAATCGAGAGCATCGCGAAAGCTGGTTATTTGGTTCTGCATTGCCAATACCTTTTGTTTTTATTTGTGCAGGCAAAATGGGCGCGCGGATCAACTAGCGGTCAGAGAAAGGCAGTTCTGGAGATCAATCAAAATATCAGTCGAAATCGTAAATCGATTACGTTCTGTGTAATCTTTGGTGTGGTGGGGAGGTCTGTCAAGTTGATCGTGCTGCGGTGTGTATTCGCAAGGGGCGCAGCGCTAGGCCATGCGGATGAGCATCGGATGTCCGATGGCCGGATCGAGAGGTCAGAGCCGCCTGAAAATCTGCTCTGGAGGTGTGATAGGGATGTTGCGCTTAGTCGGGAGCAGGGCGTGTTGCTGGTGCAGGCCAAGTCTCAAAGCCCCGCGTGGCCGGGGCTTTGTACTAGTCGTATCAACCATTCGTATTTTGCCGTTCAACGCTTTCCAGGTACTGCAATTTATGCACGTTGCCTTGATGATCCTGATACACCATGGTGGCAGGTTCGGCGTTGTTGAGGTCGTTCGTGTCGGCCTTTTCGATCGAAATGACTTTGGCGACATCAACCTTCATGCCGTAGTGATACTGTTCCACCGGAAGGTTGTCTTGTGCCGAACGGGAATCTGCAGCAAACGCGCCGGTAGCGAAAGCTGAGGCAAGCAGGGCAGTAGCAATGGCGTATTTCATAATAATGACCTCTTCGATGGGGTGGTTGGTTTCGATGAGGTCATTGAATCGCACGCACCTACTATGTGTGAAATCGATCCTACTGGTGCCAATTATTGCTATCAATGATGGGTGAAGCGTGGAAGTGTGCTGGCTAAGGGCTAAGATAGTCGTCTGCTGTACTAAGCGTTCCCGTGGTCTTACGGTAGTAAGGGTCTGTCTGAAACCCAGATCAGTTTGATCGATTGAATCCTCTCTTGCGGCTAAAGGATCAGATTAATCGGAGCTGATTAGAAAACAGTCATGAACAGGTAAACGCAGACACCCAGGCAAAGCACCGCAAACGACCGCTGCAAGAGGTGGGCCGGTAAATGCTTGCACAGCAGGCGCCCGGCAAGCATGCCTAAAAGCGTGGCACCTATGAAAAACTCCGCTTGCAAGCCAAGCGTGACGCCGCGATAAAGCGCGCCGGCTGCGGTACCCAGGGAAATCAGCGCCACCATCATCAGCGAAGTGGCCACGATGCCCTGCATGCGGATATCGCTGCATTGGCGCAAGGCCGGAACGATCAGAAAGCCGCCCCCCACACCGAGCATACCGGTCAACAGGCCCGACAGGCTTCCGATGATCGAAAGCGTAGCCAGGCATCGACCATTCCAATGCAGGCGTCCGGTCGTTGGATCCAGCATGCAATTCTTTTGAAGCGGGCCGTGAGTCGTACAGGCTTGATCTACCGTAGCCCGACTCTGAAGCAGCATGCGGATGGCAACAAACAACATGATCAGGCAGAAGCAAAGCATGAGGGTACGATTGGGCAAGTGATGCGCCAGCTGACTTCCAAGTGGCGAAAAGCAAAGTCCCAACGCGGCCATGAGTAGCGCCGCCCGATATCGCACCAGACCTTTGCGCAGCCCGTCCACCGCACCCAGGGTCGCTGCGGTGCCGATTGCAAGCAGCGCAACGGGAGCAGCCTGAGAGAGGGCCCAGCCCAGCCCAAGCGTCAATGCCGGGATCGCCAGGATACCTCCACCTGCGCCTGTCAGGCCTAACACAAGGCCAATACCGATTCCGAGAAGAGAGGCCAGCAGCACGAAGCGGGTTCCCTTAATTCTGGGCGCAGCGGGTAAGCCACTCGCGGCCCTTGAGCATGCCGTTCCAGTAGAAGCGGGGCAGTACGCTGGCCTTCAGCAACCAGGCGGATTTACGCGGCACTTTGGGATCAAAGGGAAAGGTCGGCAAAAGCTTTCCACCATAACCAAACTCGGCCAGGATCACCTTGCCTTTTTCGACGGTAAGTGGGCAGGAGCCGTAACCATCATATCGGCTTGGCAGGGGGTGCCCCTTGCGCAAGGCCAGCAGATTTTCTGCTACGACTACGATCTGCTTGCGTGCTGCTGCAGCCGTCTTGGCGTTGCTGGTACCGCACACATCACCCAAGGCAAATATGTCTGGATGACGAGGATGCTGAAGGGTGGCCGGATCGACCTCAAGCCAGCCCGCCGCATCGGCCAGCGTACTACGCCGAACTACATCAGGTGCCTGTTGCGGTGGCACCACATGCAGCAGGTCGAACGCTTTGGCTTGACGGCTCACGCTACCGTCATCGGCGGTAACTTCGAACCAGGCGGTTTTGCCAGGGCCGTCGACAGCGACCAGATTGGACTGAAAAGCCAGTGATGCCTGATATTTCTCTACATACGCCATCAGAGGTGGGACAAAGGCCGGTACGCCAAACAGCGCTGCGCCTGCCAGGTTGAATTCGACCTGGATGTTCTTCAGCACCCCTTGTCGCAGCCAGTGATCGCAGGACAGGTACATGGCTTTTTGGGGCGCACCGGCACATTTGATCGGCATCCCCGGTTGAGTGAATAGCGCCTTCCCATGCCTCAGGTTTCGGACCAGCTCCCAGGTGTAAGGGGCCAGGTCATACCGGTAATTGGACGTCACACCATGTTGGCCCAGCGTGTCTTCCAGCCCAGTGATGCGCTCCCACGCCAGTTGCAGACCGGGACAGATGATCAGTTGCTGATAACCCAGTTGCTTACCGTTGCTGAGCAGCACGCTCTGGCGCTCCGGGGCGAACGCGCTGACCGATGCCTGAATCCAAGTGACACCGTGCGGCATGACGCTGGCCATCGGGCGAACCGTGTCCGCTGCGTCGTAGGCTCCACCCCCTACAAGCGTCCAGGCGGGTTGATAGTAATGATGATCGCTGGGCTCGACCACAGCGAGTTTCAGCTCAGGGGCGCGGCGCAGCAGGCTGGCAGCGACGCCGATGCCAGCTGACCCACCGCCCATGATGACGACGTCGTATTGGCTGCTTGCCGCTTCGTTCTCGCACGCCATTCGGTACAGCTGAGTAGAGCGGTTACCTGTGCGACAGAACGCCAGAATCGGATGGGGGAGCGTGCTGAGTAACGCCTGTAACTGCTGGGCCTGCCCCTCATGAAGGGTGCTGGGTATGACAGGGAGATAGACAAAGCTCAGGCCCAATGCTTCGGCCTGGCGCCGAAGTTGTTCGCTAAGAGGCTGTTCTGGTCCACCTTCATGATCCGGTCGATTGCAGATGATGCTGCGGTAGCCTTGCTGAGCGATGCCAGGCAAGTCATCGAGCTGTAGCTGTCCGCACGTAGCGAACGTTTCATCGAGTCGGTTGATGGGGTGGTCCATGGGCAACTCCAGACAGCGTAGGAAACAACAAAAAGTCTATGGCGCTAGCGCAGACAGGTTGAACGTAGAGATGACTCTTTACTGCACGCTTTTCAGGGCCTGACCGCAGTACAGGCTGGACAGTGTCTGCATGACGGAAACGACCTCGAAACTGGCAAGGGCGTAATAGATGTACTTGCCTTCGCGACGCGTATTGACCAGTCCTTCTTCCCGAAGGACGCTCAGCTGTTGAGAAAGCGTCGGTTGGCGGATACCCGTCAGGTCTTCCAGCTCGCCCACATTGCGCTCACCCTGAGTCAGCTGACAGAGCAGCAGGAGGCGGTCTTCGTTGGCCAGCGCTTTCAGCAGCGTGCAGGCTTTTGAAGCAGAGGCCCTGAGCAGAGCGACTTCGGTGGTAGAAAGCTGAGTTGCCATTGGTCCCTTCCTCGTCATGCGTCCAATCAGTCTATTTTCATACAATATATAATTCAATATATTGTAAAAAGGTAGATCGATGGAGAGGTAATAGACATGACTCCTTTAGTAGAGGCATTTTTCGATGCCGACACGGCTACCATCAGCTATGTGGTATTCGAGGCGGATGGTTCGGAATGCGCCATCATCGATTCGGTATTGAATTACGATGCCAGGGCCGGGCGAACCAGCACACATGGGGCTGACCGGATCATTGCATTTATTCAGGAGCATAGTCTCAAGGTGCAATGGTTGCTTGAGACCCATGCCCACGCCGATCATCTTTCTGCATCGGCTTACCTGAAACGTATGCTGGGAGGCAAGATTGCCATTGGCGCTCCCATCCGCCAGGTTCAGGGCGTTTTCCGTGATGTTTTCAACCTGGAGCCTGAGTTCCGGTTGGACGGCTCACAATTCGATTATCTGTTCGAGCCGGACGAGCTGTTTCACATTGGCCGTTTAGCGGCGCGTGCGCTGCATGTTCCAGGGCATACACCCGCGGATATGGCCTATCAGGTAGCGGAGCATTCGGTATTCGTAGGCGACACATTGTTCATGCCTGACGTAGGAACCGCACGGTGCGATTTTCCCGGTGGCAGTGCCCGTCAACTGTACCGTTCCATCAAGCGGATACTGGCGCTACCGGCCGAGACGACATTGTACCTGTGCCACGACTATCCACCCGCTGGACGAGAGGTATGTTGGAAGACGACGGTGGCTGAGCAAAGGTCCAGCAATATCCATGTGCACGACGGTATTGCCGAAGAGGCCTTTGTCGAGATGCGCAGCCGTCGGGACGCAACGCTATCGATGCCGACGCTTATCCTGCCCTCAATCCAGATCAATATCCGGGCGGGTGAAATGCCACCTGCAGATGAGTCCGGGGCGACCTTCCTGAAAATTCCGATCAATCGCCTTTAGGCGGGGTGTCAGTCTTCTTCCCAGAACGTCGGGCAATTTAGTTTCAATGCGCGGGCTTTGGCAGCGTGCATGGCCGCTTCGAGTTCCTCCGGGGTGGCCTTCTGCTCGGTCTTGGCGTATGTCCAGGTTGCCAGGGCGACGTAGCAACTGGAGTAGAGCTCGGCAAGGGAGCGGCATTCCGACTGGCGGCTGACCTGATCAAGCGGGAGGGGACTCGCCTGCAAGGTGGTTTCAACGGGTGTCAGCGAGCGGCTCTGGCATCCACTTAGTAGCAGGACTGCCATGAGCATAAAACCAGTGAAAAGGCGATGGGTCATGTGTTCTGTTCGTAGCGGATAGGATGGCAAGTGTAACGACCCAGGCAGGCTTGGCCTATCGGCGGCAGTAGTTATCCGGGATCGATCACCTGATACAGGCGCCAGGGCAAGGTCATGCCTTACGCTGGCGCCCTGCAACGTATTAGAACGCGGTTTTCTTTTGTGGCCCCTTGAAATACCGACCGCGAGGCAGGCGGCTGCCATCGGCCAGCTTGTTTTGCCACTCGGCAAACGCAACGCTACGGGTACGGTAGGTTACGGACTGCTCAACAGGCTGTGCCTTGGCAGCCGGTACGGGAGCAGCAATCTCCTGAGCCTGAGTGTCGGTTACTGTTGCCGCCGCATAAGCCGCCGAGCGCAGGCATGTCTTGCAGGTAACCTGATCAGGCTGGGTGGAGGCATTAGGACTGCTGCGGCCGCAAGCAACTTGATCAGTGCCGGTGGAGTAGTGCATTACCATGGTATTACTTCCTTTCAGTACAAGCTAAAACAGTCGCCGCTTTGCAATGCGACGAGGTATTGCAGCGGATTGAGGACGGCCTCGGGGCGATGGCCTCAGGGCAGCGTGTGCTCATTGGCGTGAGTAGCACCTCGCCTTCGAAATCACCCCTCGACTTTCAAAATCCAAACAAAAAAAGGCACAGTTTAACGGGTTATCGCCATTTAGTCTTTTTTAGCGGGCGCAAACTGCCGCAGTGGCAGCGAACATGGCATAGTGAAATCAGAGGTCGGTCATCAGCTCATATGGAATCAGGGCTTGCACCTCTGTAGTTTCGTAGTAAATTGGTAACATGTTAACTATCTACAAGAACAACAGGCTGAATGACAGCCGAGGTGAAATGCCATGCAAGTCCAACGTCTCGATGCGTTTTCAATCTGGCTAGAAACGATTCGCGCTTTTTGTGGCCGCCGTTTTACCGCGCAGCCCTCGTTGACCGGTTCGCTGTTTATCGGCGAGCTTGCCCAGCGGCGTATAGCCGGACTTGAACTGGCCATGGTCAAGACCAACGCGGCCTGTCTGGCTCGCAAACGAGGGCATGATCAAGATGGTGATCGATACTGCTTTCTGGTCATGCAGCGATCCGGGCGAGCACAGATCACGCAGCATGGGCATACCATCGATCTGGTGCCCGGTGAGATGGCGCTGGTTGATTCTGCAGGCACCTGCGAAATCACTCCGCTTGGTTTGATGGAGCATTGCTCGATTCATCTTCCCCGCGAGGCGGTGTCCAGGCATCTGGCCGATCAACAGCATATTTTTGGCAAACTTAATTCAGGCAGTGCCAGCGGCCGGTTGCTTCGGCTGATCTGTACCCAGCTGGCCGAGGGTATGCCGGCACAGGAATGGCAGGATGATGAAGGGGAGGCGCTCCAGGATTCGCTGATCAGCCTGTTGAAACCCGCCTTGACAGCCAGTGCGCCCACAATGGCCGTTGAGCTCCAGGCCAAGGGCGGCGTACTGCGAAGCGGAGTGGAACAACTGATCCACGACCAGCTGGCCGATGCGTCCTTGAGCCCTGCCAAACTGGCGGCGCAGCTGGGCATTTCCATCCGCCAGCTGTATCGGCTATTCGAAGAAGAGGGCGATAGCGTCTGCCGTTATATCCAGCGTGCCCGACTTGCACGCAGCGCTGCCGATCTGCTCGATCAGCGTCTGGTCAACGAGTCGATCACAGACATTGCTTTCAAATGGGGTTTTACCGACTCGGCTCACTTCAGCCGGACGTTCAAGAAGCATTTCGAAAGGTCCCCGCGGGACTACCGTAGCCAGTCGATGACGGCCTGAGCACGCTCAGGCCGCGTTCATCAGGCTCAGTAGGCAATACACACGGATTTGAGTTCGGTAAAGGCTTCGACAGCGCCGCGGCCGAACTCCCGTCCGATACCGGATTGCTTGTAGCCCCCAAAAGGCAGGTTCGGGTCGACCGGTACGTGGCTGTTGACCCAGACCGTGCCCGCCTCGATGCGGGGAATGAGGTCCATGGCACGGGTCAGATCATTGGTCCAGAGACTGGCCGTGAGACCGTATTGGCTGTCGTTGACCATATGGATGGCTTCATCCAGTGAGTCGTAAGCGATAACGGACAATACCGGTCCGAAAATCTCCTCGCGCGCCGCCGCCATGTGGTGCTCAACGTTGGCCAGCACAGTAGGCTGGACGTAATAGCCGGGCAGGTCGGGTGCATTGCCTCCCGTCGTGACAGTAGCCCCTTGCTGGCGTGCCAGCTCTAGATGCTGAAGAACGCTGCCTTGGTGCCGGCGTGAAACGACCGGGTTGATTTGTGTGGTTGGGTCCAGCCCCGGCCCGATCTTCATGCCGTTTACCGCGGCGCTAAGCGCTTCGACATAGTCTGCTTTTAGCGCCTGCGGCACGTAGATGCGCGAAGCGGCGGCGCACACCTGACCCTGATTGAGTAGGCCGCCCATGAGCGCGCCTGCAACTGCTTTTTCAAGGTCGGCGTCTTGTAGCAGCACCATAGGGTTCTTGCCACCGAGCTCCAGGGAGAATCGTGTCATGTTTTGCAGGGCGGCAGTCCCGATCTGCTTGCCGATGGCCGTAGAGCCGGTAAAGGACACCTTGCTGACGTTGGGGTGCGCCACCAGTGCGGCACCTGCTACCGAGCCGCGGCCGATCAGTACGTTGAATACACCGGGCGGAACGCCGGCCTCTATGGCCAGCTCGGCTACCCGCAGCACGGTAAGAGGCGTTTCTTCCGAGGGCTTGATGATGATGGAGCAGCCACAGGCCAGAGCCGGCATGATCTTCCACAGGGCGATCATGAGCGGGAAATTCCAGGGGACGATGCCTGCCACTACGCCAACTGCCTCACGGCGCGTATAGGCATTGTAACGGGCGCCGGTTGGAACAGGTATCGAGACGTCGAGCGTCTGCCCTTCGAGCTTGGTGGCCCACCCGGCCATGTAACGCATGTATTCAACTGCGCCGCCGACTTCAATCGCGCGGGCAATATGGATCGATTTACCTTGTTCCAGCGTTTCCAGTTGCGCCAGTTCCTCGCCGTGGGCTTCGACGAGATCAGCAAAGCGCAGGAGGATGCGCTCACGATCAGCCGGTCGAGCCCTGCTCCAGGTGCCCGCGACAAACGCAGCGCGGGCGGACTCGACGATACGGTCTACTTCTTCCCGCTCGGCCAGCCTTACCTGTGAAATGGCCTGGGCCGAAGCGGGATCGTTTACCGCAATGACATCGCCGCGAGAAGCGGTGCTGGGCTGGCCATCCACGAAGCTGGAATGCGTAAGCGACAGAAAACGGGTAACAGTCTCGAGGGGCGTAATGAGTTCGGCAGTAGACATAAGGGATTCCTGGCTATTCTCAAGGCTCTAAGGCAAGCGGTGAGGCTTCATGTCCAGAGCTTAGGAGTCGTCAATCAAGAGAGCTTGCATGTCGCTGCCGCAGGGTTTGATCTTCTCTGCCACCCGCAAGGCATCACCCGGTGTGATGAGGCAAGGCGGCTTGCGCTGCCGTGAACGCAACAATCGATTTGAATAGGGTGAGGGACGAAGAGGAATTCAGAATGGTTGATTAATATGTTAATTATATGCGATGGTCCCGCTCCGTTGGTAAATGGCGGTATATCTGCCAATCTATTCATTGGGCTGCCGTCCGGCCCGTGCAACGATATCTTTCATGGCTCCTGGTGACTAATTGTCATGCTGAAACCGCGTCCTTCTCTTACGCTTACCTTGTTGCAGGCCCGCGAAGCGGCCATGGGGTTTTTCCGTCCGTTGTTGAATGAGCACGGCCTTACCGAACAGCAATGGCGCATCATTCGGATACTCTGGCAGCGGGGTGAAATGGAGAGCCATCAGCTGGCAAAGCAGGCCTGCATTCTCAAGCCCAGCATGACCGGTGTATTGTCTCGCATGGAGCGTGACGGGTACGTGCAGCGCTGGAAAACACCCAAGGATCAGCGGCGTGTTTACGTGAGCCTGACGGATCGTGGCCGGGCGTGCTTCGAATCCATGGCCACGGGTATGGAGGCCAACTACCAGCGCATCCAGGAGCAATTTGGTGAGGAAAAGCTCAAGACGCTAATCGCCTTGCTGGAAGAACTCAAACAGGTGCGGCCTGGCTCGGAGGATGACGACGAAGAGCGCCTTATCTATCCCGATCGGGATGACAGTTGATCAGCTGGGCAGGTAAAGCGGCCCAAGGGCCGCCGGTTCAGTTCAGGCTCGGTGCTTCATACCTTAATAGACACCGCCACCATGTGTGGGCTTTGGAGTGTTGTGCTTGAAATGGCCTAGCAGCGTTTGAAGGCCTTTCATCAGCACCGTCGTGTCGACCCCCACCGCTACAAAGACTGCGCCCAGCTCGATATAACGCTGGGCGAGCGTCTGATCGGCTGAAAGAATACCTGCCGCCTTGCCGGCTTTAGCAATACGAACAATCGCCTCTTCAATTACGGCTTGAACGTCTGGGTGGCCTGGATTGCCACGATGCCCCAGTGCGGCAGACAGGTCAGCAGGACCGATGAACACTCCGTCCACTCCATTGACCTCCAGAATGGCATCCAGATTATCCAGGCCGGTTCGGTTCTCGATCTGGACTAGAAGACACATCTGTTCATCAGCATGATCCAGGTAGCCGGGGATCGTGTTCCAGCGTGAGGCGCGTGCCAGGGCGCTGCCTACACCGCGAATACCCTCCGGCGGATAGCGCATGGCCTTTACCAATTCCCTGGCCTGATCAGCGGATTCGACCATCGGCACAAGCAGTGTCTGGGCGCCAATATCCAGAAGCTGTTTGATAAGCACAGGATCGCCAATGGGCGGCCGTATAATCGGGTGGGTGGCATACGGCGCAACGGCCTGTAGTTGAGCGAGTAGGCTGCGGACATCATTGGGCGCATGCTCGCCATCAAGCAGCAGCCAGTCGAAACCGGCGTTGGCGGCTAATTCAGCGCTGTAGGCATTGGCGAGGCCAATCCAGAGGCCAATCAGCGGGTCACCGCCTTTGAGGCGCTGTTTGAAGGTGTTGATAGGAAGCTGCATGGTAAATCCTCACGGCGGGAGGTTGGCCTGGGCATGAGCGCGCTGCCGCAGGCCAAACCGGTCTTAGACGAAGCGGCAGGCGATGCTGCCGAGCTGGTCGTAATCCACATGGAAAGTATCGCCCGGGCTTGCGTGCACGGGGCGTGTAAATGAGCCGCCCAGGATGATTTGGCCCGCCTCCAGCGTGACGTCATAGGCGGCCAGTTTATTGGCCAGCCAGGCAACGCCCTTGGCCGGGTGATTAAGCACCGCTGCGGAGACACCCGATTCCTCGATCACCCCGTTGCGGTAAAGAATGGCCGGTACGCGCCGCAGATCGATAGCGTGAGGGCGAATCGGCTTGCCGCCCATGACGACGCCGGCATTGGCGGCATTGTCGGAGATGGTGTCGAAGACCTTGCGCGTAGCCTTGGTATGGGGGTCGATCTGTTGAATACGCGCATCGATGATCTCAAGTGCCGGAATGACATACTCGGTGGCATCGAGCACATCGAAAATCGAGCAGTTCGGACCCTTCAGTGGCTTGCCCAGGACGAAGGCCAGCTCGACTTCCACGCGTGGCACGATAAATCGATTAAAGGGAATGTCGGTTCCTTCTTCGAAAAACATGTCGTCGAGCAGAGCGCCATAGTCCGGCTCTGTGATATTGGATGACACCTGCATGGCGCGGGAGGTGAGGCCTATCTTGTGGCCAACCAGTTTGCGACCATCCGCGATCTTTTTTTCGACCCAGGCGCGCTGGATGGCATAGGCATCTTCAATAGTGATCCCTGGCTGCTCCAGGGACAGTTGACCGATCTGTTCCCGGGAGCGCTCGGCCTGGTCAAGACGTTCAGCGGCCGCACGGATAAAGGCGTTGTCGAGCATGGCTAGTTTCCTTGTGGGTTGACGATGGCGGCAGGGGTGCGCAGTACCAAAAAGGCACCGACAGCGATGAGCGCCGCCAGAACATAGAGCGCCAGGCTGGCGCTTTGCGTGGTATCGCGCATCCAGCCAATGAAGTAGGGAGCGAGGAATGACGCCACGCTGCCAAAGGAGCTGATCATGGCAATGCCGGCCGCCTGGGTGCCTGACGATAGAAACGCCGGGGGCAACTGCCAGAACATGGGCAGCGCGGAGCTTGCGCCCATGCCTGCAATGACCAGGCCCAGCATGACAAGGGTTGTGTTTTGAGGTGCCAGCCCGGCGATGGCGATACCGGCCGCACCCATGAGGAGGGGGACGCAAAGGTGCCAGCGGCGTTCGCGGTGGCGATCGGAAGAGCGGCCTGCAGCGATCATGAAGAAGCAGCCTGCCAGATAAGGGATGGCACTGAGCATGCCAACGTTGCTGTCTTGACCGATGCCAGCGCCGTGAATAAGAGCTGGCATCCAGAAGGCGAGGGTATTGACGGCCAACATGACGGCAAAATAAATCGCCACGAGCAACCACACCTGTCCGTTGCGAACAATGCCTGAAAAGGAGGTAATTGTTTTGCGCTGCTCCTCTCCTGCCAGCGCATCACGGAGTTGACGCTTTTGGGTAGGCTCAAGCCAGCTGACGCTCTCGAAGCTGTCCGGCAGGGCTTTGAGGACGACCAACCCAAGCAACACCACTGGCAGACCTTCCAGCATGAACATCCACTGCCACCCCCGCAGACCGCCGCTGTCCTTGAACAGCTCCAGAATCCAGCCGGACAGGGGGCCGCCGATGACCCCTGCCATAGGGACGGCAATGGCAAAGAGTGCAGTGACCGACGCCCGCCGATGGGCCGGAAACCAGCGGTTGAGATAAACCAGGATGCCAGGGAAAAAGCCCGCTTCCGCCACGCCCAACAGAAAGCGCAGGGTATAAAAGCCGGTGGCGGACTCGATGAACATCATGCCGGTGGACAGGATGCCCCAGACCACCATCAGCGTGGCAATCCAGCGGCGCGGCCCGACACGGTCCAGCATCAGGTTGCTGGGTACGCCAAACAGGGCATAGGCAATAAAGAACAGGCCTGCGCCAAATCCATAAACGGTATCGCTGAAGTGCAGGTCGCTGCTCATTTGCAGCTTGGCGAAGCCGATATTGATGCGATCGAGATGAGCGAAGACATAGCAGACCAGCAGCAGTGGCATCAGTCGCCAGGTGATGTACCGGTAAGTTGCATCGTTTTTTTCCGAAACCGAAAGCGTATCGATTGCCTGTGCCATGGTGGGTGCCTTTTATTGTTGTTGTCAGGACGCAAACGGAGCGCTGCCTAACCGGCCTGCTCGCTCAGAAAGGCATGGATATTGTTGTGCTTGTAATTGAGTTCGGCCGAGAGTTCGGTCATCTCGAACGACAGTGCCAGCAGGCGTCTGCTCTGAAGCTCGGCGAAGTGATGCTTGATCACCTCGAACAATGCATCAGCTACTTGACTCCTTGTCTCCAGGTCGCGGCCAGCACCTACCTTCAGCGTCATATGAACGAACGCATAGTCATGTTTTCCATCAGCCATGCGGAACGTATCCATGCGGATCGCGCGGCTACGAATACCGCCTAGGGGGAAAGCACCACTGTTGCCGAGACAGGCGTGGACTTTTTCAAACAAACCCGGCAGGTCTGCGTCATGTTCAAGATTGGCTGAATATTCGGCAATAAAGTGGGGCATGGTTTTTACTCCAGCGGACGTGCATCCTCCAGGAGCCTGTGCGGACCCTGGAGGCTGCTAACACCAGTCAAACAGGAAAGATGGCGTTGATCTGACCGGTGCCCGAGCTTCCGAACGGCTCGGTCACGATTTCGACGGGCTTGCTGTATTCAGGGCCGCCCAGCAGGCCCAGCAACATGGCCGTATCGTGCATCTTGCCTTCGCCATAGCAGTGCTCGGCGTAGTCTGGAAGCATGGCGCAGAACTCTTTGAAGCGACCTTGCCGCCACAACTCCACCACATGCAGGTCGACCTGCTTGTCGAATTCGCGGGTCCACTTGTGGATATTCGCCTCGGCGACCCGATCGTCCGAGAACCGGTGGGAGAGTGATCCAGATGCCAGTACCAGTACCTTGCGGTCGCTTTTTTCAATGGCGCGACGAACCGCAGCACCAAAGGCAAAGCTGTCTTCCAGCCGATGCCAGGCGCACCAGGCGGCAATGGAAATGACCTTGAGCTTTTGGCTGTCCGGTACGCCCATGTGCATGTAGCGCATGGGAACGAGTGTTCCGTATTCAAGCTCCAGGCTAGGGATGTTATGGGCCATGGTGCGGATCCCCGCGGCATTGGCTTCCCCACCGATCAGGGCTCCCAGCTCGGGATCGCCCGGATATTGATACGCCATGTCCTTGATGAAGTGCGGGAGCTCGTTACTGGTGTAGATCCCTTCGAACTGCTGCCCGCAATTGATGTGGTAACCACTGTTGACCATCCAGTGAACATCGAACACGACGGCCGTGTCGGCGCCCAGGTCGCGGGCGCGCTGACCGATGAGCTTGTGACCGGCGATGGCTGCCTCGCGGCAACCCTGGTGCTTTCCGGGCAGTTCAGACAGATACATGGATGGAACATGTGTAATCTTGGCTGCAAGGACGACTTCGCCCATGACAGTTCTCCTTGTTAGCCCCGAACAGAAGATCAGGGCGCTGTGTTGTAACTGCTTGGCCGTGATAAGCCCGAAAACCCGGGTGCTTGCCTGCCGATACCGCTAGCAGGCGCTGGCCCTGGGGACGGGAGTGGTTACACACCCCAGCGCGGGATGTGGTGACTGCCCATGGAGATGCACACGTTCTTCACCTCCGTGAACACCTCGAAGCTGTACTCGCCCCCTTCACGGCCGGTACCAGAGCCTTTCACGCCACCGAATGGCTGGCGCAGGTCCCGTACGTTCTGGCTGTTAATGAACACCATGCCGGCCTCGATGCCACGGGCCAGACGGTGCGCCTTGCCGATGTCCTGGGTCCAGATATAGGACGCAAGGCCGTATTCGGTATCATTGGCCAGGCGCAGGGCTTCGGCCTCATCCTTGAATTTGATGAGGCAGACGACGGGGCCGAAAATCTCTTCCTGAGCGATACGCATCCTGTTGTCGACGTTGGCAAATACGGTGGGCTGGATGAACTGCCCCTTTGTCAGATGGGCGGGCAGGTTCGCTGGACGCTCCAGACCACCTGCCATGAGCGTGGCGCCTTCTTCCAGACCGATCTTGATGTAGCCTGTGACCTTGTTGTAATGAGCCTGGGTAATCATCGAGCCGACCTGGGTCTTTGGATCTCGCGGATCACCCACGATCAGGCGCTTGGCGCGTGCAGCGAATTCCTCGACGAACTGGTCGTAAACCGTTTCCTGGATGAAGATACGGCTGCCCGCCGTGCAACGCTCACCGTTGAGCGAGAAGATGGTGAAGAGAGCGGCGTCCAGCGCGCGGCCTAAATCGGCGTCATCAAAGATGAGCACAGGCGATTTGCCGCCTAACTCCATGGAATACTTCTTGAGTCCTGCCGTTTCCATGATTTTTCGGCCGGTAGCGGTGCCGCCAGTGAATGAGATGGCCCGCACGTCCGGGTGACGAACCAGGGCGTCTCCAGCTGTGGCGCCATAGCCCTGCACGACGTTCAATACGCCTGGCGGAATGCCTGCTTCCAAGGCCAGACGGCCTAGTTCGTTGGCCGTAAGGGGCGACAGCTCGGACATTTTCAGCACGGCGGTATTGCCCAGTGCCAGACACGGCGCCGTTTTCCATGTCGCTGTCATGAACGGTACGTTCCAGGGTGAAACCAGGCCGCAGACCCCTACCGGCTGGTGCAGGGTATAGTTCAGCATCTGGTCATCGACCGGATAGGTATGCCCATCCATCCGTGTGCAGACTTCTGCAAAGAAGTCGAAGTTATGGGAGGCTCGGGGTATGAGTACGTTCTTGGTCTGATGAATTGGAAGCCCCGTATCCAGGGTTTCCAGCTCGGCCAGATTTGGCACGTTCTTGTCGATCAGCTCGCCCAGCTTGCGCATCAGCTTGGCCCGTTCCTTGGCTGGGGTGTTGGCCCACTTGGGGAAAGCTTCCTTGGCAGCCGCCACGGCTTGGGCGACTTCCTCGGCGCCGCCGCTGGCCACTTCGCCCAGTGCCTCGCCGGTCGCCGGGTTGTAATTGGTGAACGTTTCCTTGCTCTCGACCTCACGGCCGTTGATCCAGTGCTTGATCATTTCAGACCTCTTTGGCAGCTGCGGCGAAGAAAGCTTCTTCGCTGACGATGGTATTGACGAGGCGACCGACGCCTTCCACTTCCACGACGACTTCATCTCCAGGCACCACATCGGCAAGGCCCTCCGGCGTGCCGGTGGCGATCATGTCGCCGGGCTGCAGGGTCATGAAACTCGAAAAGTATTCGATCAGGTAGGGGATATCGAAGATCATGTCCGCCGTGGTGCCTTCCTGCTTCAGCTCACCGTTGATCCAGGTGCGCAGGCGCAGGTTGGACGGGTCTGGCACATCGGCGGTGTCGACGATCCAGGGACCGATCGGTGTGGTGCAGTCGCGGTTTTTCACCCGCAGGTTGGGGCGGTAGTAGTTCTCGAGGTAGTCGCGGATCGCGTAGTCATTGCACACGGTATAGCCAGCCAGATAGTCCAGAGCGTCCGCGCGCTTTACATGACGTGCCGGTTTGCCAATGACAGCCACCAGCTCACACTCGTAGTGCATGTACTTGACGTTGTCAGGCCGCCAGGTGATCTGCCTGTGTCCGGTATAGGTGTTGGGCGATTTGATAAAGGCCAGTGGCTCGGTGGGTGCTTTGAAAGCCAGCTCTGCCGCGTGGTCCGCATAATTGAGGCCCAGGGCAAACATGCTGCCTGTGGCGGGCGGCAGCCATTCCACCTGGTCTTCCAATAGCCGTTCGCCACTGGGCAGACGTACTGCATGGTCATCGTCGACGGTAACGGTATGGATCTCACCCTGATAGCGAATACGTGCATGTTTCATGGGGTGCTCCTTATTCCGCAACTACGGTATTGATGAGGCGGCCGATGCGGTCGATCTCGACCTCTACGCGATCACCCGGCGTGACATCGACGCGGCCCTCAGGCGTACCGGTGATCAGCACGTCGCCTTCGTTCAACGTCATGAACTCGCTCAGCTCGGCGATCAGCTGAGGGAGGGTGCGTACCCAGTTAGCCGTCGTGTTTTCCTGGCGCAGCGTGCCGTTTACATAGAGCTTGAGGGTGAGCAGATTCGGGTCGCTCACGGCCTCTGCCGGCACCAGCTCAGGACCTATGGAACAGAATCCGTCCCGGCATTTGGCCTTCACCGCAGGCCGGTAGTAGCTCTCTTCCGGCAGGCTGAATTCGTTGACGACGGTATACCCCGCCACGTAGCCCATGGCCTGGTCTTCAGTTACCCGGCTGGCCCGTTTGCCAATCACTACTCCCAGGGCTGGGCCTGCCTGCAGACGCTCCCCCTGGGGCATGATGACGGGCTGCTGGTGCCCGTTACGGGTGTTGGGCGTCTTGATGAACAGGACCGGTTTCAGTGGGGGCTGTTGGTAAGGCGGTTCGTGAAATTCTTCAAGTCGGCTGCGCAAAAGGCCTTGGAAATTCAGGGCGACGCCGAACAGTGTTCCATTGGCAGATTCGCTAAGTGATCGCGACATGGCGCTCTCCCTTGTTATTGGTGTGGAAACAGGGCATACCTGTTTTGGAGTAAATAGTTAATGTGTTAACGTTATATTTAATATGTTAACTAAGGTCAAGTGTTCCCTGAGTTCGCGTATGCTTGGTTCAACAACAAAAAGAATGATGTTCATGAAAAGTCCTGCGTCCGTGTCTATCCAGCCGATCCCCAACATCAACATCGGTCAGGTCTACGACCAGCGTTATGCCGATGCCGAGGTGCATTACGATGCGCTAGGCAGACTGGCGGAGTTCTTCGGGCGCAACATGCGTGCCCACCGGCATGACCGGTTCTTTCAGGTGCATTACGTGAAGACCGGCAAGGTTCGGGTGTACCTGGATGACCGGCAGTACCAGGAGCAAGGCCCCATGTTCTTCATCACCCCGCCTCCGGTCCCCCATGCCTTTGTGACGGAGGAGGGCAGCGACGGGCATGTCCTGACGGTTCGCCAACAGCTGGTATGGTCGCTATTGCAGGAGGTGCCTGATCTCTGGACCGCATCGGGATTCCTGCCGATCTGTGTAGGCCTGGCCAGCCTGGAGGCTGAGTTTCGCGAGGAGGCCGAGCGGCTGGCCTCGTTGTTTGAGTTGCTAAGGCTGGAGGCGGGTACACCTCGTCCTGGCCAGGCCTGTGGCCTGATAGCCCTGACTCGCCTGATCTTTATCAGCATGCTTCGTCTCTCTCCAAAATCAATCGCGGCACAGCCTGCGCGGCAGGATGACCTGCAGTTGTTTCGGCGCTTCAATGAACTCATCGAGGCGCACTACACCGAGCATTGGCCGTTGTCCCGGTACGCTGATCAGTTGGGCCTGACGGAATCGCGGCTGAACGACATCTGCCGACGTACCGCAGACATTCCCTCGAAACGGCTCGTCCATGACCGCCTTATGCAAGAGGCCAAGCGGCTGTTGGTGTTCACAGGGAGCTCAGCCAACGAAATATGCTTTCGCCTGGGCTTCAAGGATCCGGCCTACTTCAGTCGCTTCTTTACGCGCCAGGCAGGTATTACGCCCAGCGACTATCGGCTCAGCCGTCGCGCCAGCACTCTGGCAACCGAGTCGTAATCCCTAAAAAAGCCGCGCCACGTATGACGCGGCAAGGGGGCGACCGGTCAGGCAGCGCTGTGCTCGCGTTGCAGTCGATGAAAATTACGGCTGAAATACACCAGGCTGTCGCATCGCTCGCGGGTACAGATTTCATCAAGCTCTACGAGAAGCACCGAGTGGGTGCCGACTTCCTGGGTATCGGTAATCCTTCCCTGCAGGCTGGCCAGGGCATCGTCAAGAATCGGAACGCCCTCGCGGCCCTCCTTCCAGGCGTGACGCTTGAAGCGCTCATCCATGTCGATACCAGTCATCCCGGCAAAATGACGGGCCACTTCTTCATGTTCGCCCGCCAGGACATTCACGCACAGCCGCCCGTTCTGCTTGAAGACACCATTCATGGCACTGTTGCGGTTGATGCACACCATAACGGTGGGCGGCGTGTCCGTGACCGAGCAGACGGCAGTGGCCGTAATGCCACAGCGTCCACCAGGGCCATTGGTGGTCAGGACATTCACGGCGGCGGACAGCGACGCCATGGCATTGCGAAAGGCTTGTTGGGTTGGACTGAGTTGGGTCATGACCTCTACCTCCACGGGGCGCCGGATCAGCGATCCGGCGACAGCATTGCAGGATTACTGGCGAATACGGTCCAGCATGTTGATATCGTCCGGATTGGTCAGGTGCGGAACGGTCCAACCGTTTAGGTCGTAGTCCGACAGGCACTTCTCTACCATATCAGTCATGCTCTTCATCGCACCGGTTCCTTGTGCATGGCGCAGCGCCTGCATGCGGATCTCGTCCTGGCTCCCGGCATAGTTGATTTCGTACAGCTCATGGCGTCCGCCAAATTCCGTGCCGATGGCATCCCAAAGCAGCTTCAGGATCTTGATACGTTCCTCATGGCCCATACCGCCGGACCCGCGACAATAGGTACTCAGGTATTTGTTCAACGTCGGGTCCTTGAGATCACGCGATCCGGTGGGCAGGTAGATCAAGCCGCTGGCCACGACCTGTTCAATGATCTTCTTGATCTCTGGATAGGCTTGTGGCGCCAGCACACGGTAGGCTTGCAAGGCTTGAGCGCTGGGTAGCCAGGCGCCGTTTTTCCACTCGGAAGCATTACCGTACATGGCGTCGGTAAGTGACCAGAAAAGGTTACGCCATGCGACCACTTCGCCCATTTGTGCCTGCACGCCACGGAACTCCAGCGAGCCGGTGCATTGCAATGCCTTGAACAGTGCACCGGTGATGAAGTCCAGTTTGACGGCCAGACGGGTACAGCCTTGCATGGGGAACAGTCGACCAAAACCGCCTTGTGGAAACCATTGCTTGCAGCGATCGAAATCTCGATAGATCAGAATGTTCTCCCATGGGATGAACACCCGGTCCATGATGAGGATGGCGTCGTTCTCGTCGAAGCGGCTCGACAACGGATAGTCAAATGGAGAACCCGTCATCCCGGCCACCAGCTCATAGGAGGGACGGCAGATCAGCTTCATGCCCTTGGTATTCATCGGGGCGATAAACATCAAGGCGAAATCTGTGTTGTCTCCGAGCAGCTGCGCAGAGCCTTGCCCCACGAAGTTATAGTGTGTCAGGGCCGAGTTGGTCGCCACGACTTTCGCGCCGCTGACGATGATGCCACCGTCAACTTCTTCATCCACGGAGATGAATACGTCCTTTACCTGATCGACCGGCTTGTCGCGATCGATGGGCGGGTTGACAATAGCATGGTTGAGGTAGAGGCACGCTTCCTGGATACGCTTGTACCAGGTGCGGGCATTCTGCTCGAATTTGCCATAGAACTCGGCGTTCGCGCCCAGTGCGCTGCCAAAGGCGGCCTTATAGTCCGGTGTGCGGCCCATCCAGCCATAGGTCAGACGCGACCACTCGGCGATGGCATTACGCTGTTCGCGCAGTTCATCAGCGTTACGGGCGAAGCGAAAGAACTTGTGTGTATAGCCGCCGTTGCCCGTGTCGGTTTCCCAGCAGAGCGTTTCTCTGGTTTCGGGATCATGGAGGGCGTCGTACAGCTTGGCCATGGAGGCCGCGGCGTTACGGAAGGCCGGATGGGTAGTGACATCCTTGACGCGATCGCCATAGATGTAGATTTCACGATCATCACGCAGGCTGGCCAAGTATTCTTCGCCCGTCAGTGGACGGTTTTTCTCGGCACGATAATCTTCGGGCATCATGAGGGCATGTCTCCGTATCATTGTTCTTATGCAGGTAATGCGTAACGCTTGGAAGAGATCATGAGCCTGCCGCCGCGGCGGAAGAATGGCTTTTCCAGACAACCGCTTGTACTTTTCATGGAGCGATTTCATCTGCCATTTCGGGCTGATGAATCGCCAGGGGAGCTGAACGAAATGAATGTATTGATCGTGGGTGCGTCACGGGGTATCGGATTGGCGCTGGTTACGCAGTACCTGGAACGCGGTGCGCAAGTCTTTGCGCTGGTTCGTCGGTCTGATAACGAAGCCTTGCAACAATTGAGCGCGACTTACGGCGATCGGCTGGTGCTGCTGTCCGGCGATATGACGGACCCGGCACTGATTCCTTCTCTCAAGAAGCAATTGCAGAACACAACGCTGGATCGTCTGATCGTCAACGCAGGGATTTATGGACCTGATCACCAGGACGTCATGGCAATCAATACCGAAGAGATTGCAGAGTTGTTCTCGACTAATACGGTTGCGCCGCTGCGTATTGTCGAAGGGTTAAGCCATTGCATCGCAGACGGCGGTGTGGTGGCGTGTATGAGCTCCCAGATGGGAAGTGTCACGCTTGATCGTGCCGCAGATATGCCGTTGTATGGAGCCAGCAAGGCGGCCCTAAACAGCCTGCTCAGGAGCTGGGCATCCTCGCATATCCCGTTGTCGTTCAGTGTGTTGGCGTTACACCCGGGGTGGGTTCAGACCGACATGGGCGGCCACTCGGCACCACTGACCACAACCGAAAGTGCTAAGGGTCTGATTGCCGTCATTGAGCAGCAGGCGGGTCGCTGCCAGTGTGATTTTGTCAGCTACCAGGGCGAGTCGCTGCCCTGGTAAGTTGAGGCACGTTAGTACGGAAATAAGGCACAGGACCTGCTCCGTCCTGTGCCTCGTACCTTTATGCACAGACCAGTGGCTTGCGGTTCGCCCAGGGTTGGGCGCGTTCGAGTTGTGCCCCCAGCGCAAGCAGGGTGTGCTCCTCACCAAAGCGTGCCGCAAAATGCGAGCCGAGTGGCAGTCCATTCTCTGTCCAGTAGAGCGGAACGGACATGGCCGGTTGGCCGGACGCATTGAACAGCGCCGTGAAGGGTGAATAGCTATGGAAGGCTTCGATTACTTCGGCCAGGCTGAGGCTGGGGTCAAAGGCGTCCAGGTCACCGATCAGGGGTGGTTCCCGAGTCAGGGTTGGCGTCAGGATCAGATCATGGTCAATCAGGAAGTAAGCCAGCTGCCTGCCCAGCGCATGGATGCTTTCTACCGCGGCGGCATAACGTGCGGCCGGAATATCACCCCGCTCGCGTAAAATGATGCGCGTACGGGGGTCCAACTCTTCGTCTGCTACAGGTTGCCCTCTCAGCTGGCCGACCATATCCAGAAAGTTTCGAGTGCTTGGGCCAATGATATTGAAGAGGTGGTCCAGAAGTCCCGGCAGATTGACGGGTAGCGTGGCAAGCTCCACATGATGGCCGAGCTGCTCGCACAGCCATGCAGTATGACGTACCGCCTTCAACGCCTCCGGACTTGTTGGCCACGGTCCCAGTTGCTCGATCACCGCGATACGAAGCGGTGCGGGATCAGCCGAGACGGCCTGGACGAACGGCATCGCTTGAGCCGGCGCTGCGTAGGGCGCACCCAGGTCCGCCCCAGCGGTGGCGTCCAGCAGAAGGGCACTGTCGCGTACGGATAACGTAATGGCATGGGGCGTCCCCATTCCGGCCCACCCTTCGCCTACCAGCGGACCGGAAGGCAGTCGGCCTCGGGTGGGTTTCAGACCGAAGACCCCGCAACAGGATGCCGGGACACGCAGTGACCCGCCCCCATCGTTACCATGAGCAAACGGGATGGCACGGGCAGCGACCAGGGCGGCAGCACCACCGCTGGACCCGCCGGCACTGCGTTCCGTATTCCAGGGATTTCGGGTAGCGCCGAAACGGGTCGACTCGGTGGTGTAGGAGGTTCCGAATTCCGGTGACGTGGTCGTGCCTGCAAACACACAGCCCGCGCGACGCAGACGGGCAACCACTTCACAATCAAGATCAGCGCGTGCCTCACCCATGACGCGCGAGCCCTGTGTCATGCGGGCGCCCTGGACAGGGGAGAAGAGGTCCTTGATGAGGGTCGGAACACCGGCCAGTACGCCTTGTCGGGCTTCCGGTCGTTGTGCCATCTGCCGGGCCACGTCATAGCACCGCTCGCTGATGGCGTTGAGTTGCGGGTTCACCCGGTCGAGCCGCTGGATCGCCGCGTCGAGCAATTCGATTGGCGTCACTTCACCTTGCCGTACGAGCAGGCTCAGGGCTGTGGCATCCAGGGTGTCCAGCAGGTGGTCGATGTCATTCATAAGCGGAGCTCCTTGTAACTGAATTCAGGGATGGGTGGAGCGGGCCGGGCTGGTGATTCCACGGCGCAGGAAGCTGAGCAGCGCCCACACCAGGGCGGTGATGGCGCTGGCGACGGCAAGTAGGCCAATGGCATGGTGCAGATCACCGGTTTGGCCAAGCAGAGCAATGACGATCAGTGGGCTTGAGAACTGGCCCAGGTACAGGCAGGCGGTGAAGATACCGAGTCCCCGGCCACGGGCGGTCGCGCTCAAGGCATTCATCACCGGTGCCATGGAATTGGAAACCAGCATGCCGGCGCCCAGACCGTGAATCGTCACGGCGAGCAGAACCTGGTAATAGGTGTGGGCGGTAATGAGTAGCCACAGTCCGCTGGCCATGAGCAGTAGCAGCAGCACATTGCACCCCGCGAGCCCTATACTTCGACGAACTAAGGGCCAGAGCAGCGAGCCTCCCAGTGAAGTGAGAAGCCCCAGCCCTGCGCACAGCCCGATCAGCGTACTGGACGTAACCCCCAGCCCGACCAGCAGGGTGGGGCTTTGGACTGGGACGATGAAACTCAGCACCATGCCAAAGAACACCAATAGATAGTTGATGATTAACGGCGGAAGGGAGGACTGCCCAGGCTCGGTTGAATGCATTGCCCGGGCATGATGAGCCTCGGGCTCCCAGAGCAGCTTGAGCATGGCCGGGACAAGCAGGAGGGGAAGCAGGTACAGCAGAAACGGTGTTCGCCAGGAGTGTTCCCCCAGTGCGCCACCGATGGCAAAGAAGATCGAGCCTACCAGACCAATCGTGATGACTTGCCCGTTTACGTAGCGCATGCGTTGTTCGCCATGCCAGTAATCGGCGATGAGCGTGACGCAGCAAGTCATGACTGCCGCCTCGGCACAGCCAAAGAGCAGTCTCAGACCAACAATTTCTTTCAGGCTGTCCAAAAATGCAGGTGCGGCGCCGCAAAGTGCATAGACCAGTGTCGCCAGAATCAGCAGACGTTTGCGTCCGAGCCGGTCGGCCAGCCAACCGGCCAGCGGTGCGCAAAGCGCAATGGCCAGCGCCGGCCCCGTAATGGCCAAAGGGATGAGAACACCCGTCTGGGGCTCTACCGGCCCGAATTCTGCGGCAATCTTGGGTAGAACCGGCGCGACCATCACGGAGCCCATGATTGTCAGGCTGCTACCAAGCATGAGGACAGCGCCCTGCGCGCGACCAGCGGTATGCCGGCCTTCTAGATAGGACTGGGACATGGTAATTCCTCAGAAACTGTGGGAAAAACGCACGGCGACGGCATAACCCTCGGTACGGTTACGGGCGTCGAACTCCTTGTAAGCATGCACCCAGACAGGTGGCAGCCCCGGCTGGAAAAAGCTCACTGCAGGTCCGATGGCCAGTACCCGGGCGCGGTTGCCGTAGGTAAGGTTGGGTGCGTCATCATCGCTGAGCTGGCGGTAGTAGTAACCGCCAATACCGGCTGTCCAAGGCCCGAAATGCTGGCCCACTGCGAACTCGTGGCGGTACTCAGTTCCGCTCTTGTAATCCGTAGAATGGTTACGGGTGTTCACGTCCAGCTCGAAGCTGGATGACACCTCGAATCCTGAATCACTGATATAGGTGGCGTTGACGATAGGTGAAAACGTCCAGTGGTTGAGGCCGGGGCTGACCAGACGGTTCTTGTCGTAATCGCCGGTGGGAGCCTGAATCTGGAACTGCGCGTTGATACCAAGGTTACGTGAGGGCGTCCATTGTAGAATCAGTGGCAACACCTGCAGGTCCGCCTGCCGGAATACGTGAGTGCTGTCCGAAAAGACGGTGGTGCCGCCCACCTTGACCTTGAGATCAGCGTCCATGTCGAAAAAAGGCGCGATCACACCAAACCCGTATTTTGCACCCAGCAGTTCGGTATCGGTCATGCGGATATAAGCCAAGCCGAGTGAGAGGACGCCAAGGGAAAAATCAGTCCCGTTGTCTCGGCCGTGGCGGTCTTTGACAGTATTAGCCCAGTAGTAGTTGGTACGCAGGCCAACGGTGCCTGTTGGCGACGGTGGCGGTGTGAACCCGGCGCCAAAATCATAGACACCAAAGGCTGTTGTAGGGGCTCCGCCCTCAGTCGCCTGGGCGGGATGAGTCAGAAATAAAGTGGCTAACAATACGGAGCTAATTGTTGTGATCTTATATGCTTCGTACATCGAAACCTCTCCCTTTGTTTTTTCTTAGAGTGGGGGAGGTCAAGCGAGGGTTGTTATCCGGATTTGGCAAAACTGGTCATATAGTCTTCACGAACACGGCGTAAAGTGGCGGATGGTTTTTCGCCAAACAATTTAGCGTAGTCGTTGGCAAAGCGGCTCAAGTGCCAAAAGCCCCATTGGGCTGCTACGTCCTGCACCGAAACCGTGCCGTCACTGTGACAAAGCGCACGGTGCGCCGCATTCAGGCGCAGCGTACGCAGATAAGTGGTCGGGTTGACGCCCAATGCCTCCTGAAAACAGTACTGCAGTTTGCGTCGGCTGGCGCCGATGCGGTTACAGAGTTCCAAAATCGAAGGCGGCGTTTCCTGACACGAAAGCGCATACTCGCGGGCTCGGTCTACCATCCGCTTGCGGGCTGTGGGAGTCAGTGCCGGAACCTCTTCGCCAGCATCGAGCAGATCCAGAAGGTGCAACAGAACGGTTTCCCGGATACCGTTTCGGATAGCCTCGTGCTTCAAGAGGCCTTGACTCTGGCTTTGCGTATTTGCGATGTCGTCAAGCAACCTGACGAACTCGCTGTAGCGCTGATGGGGGCGGAGACGGTAACACTTCGGCAAGTCGTCAAGTGTGAACGGGCTCTGTTGCTGCTCTAGTATGGGAAGCAGCTCGGCCTCTGCAACGGTGATGCATAGCAGGTCGAGATTGGCAGGCGTCTGCAACTCTGGCAGGTGAGCGCCGCGGGCGACCAACAGGCTGGCTTCTCTCAACGAGTGTCCGGCGCAATGAAGCTCGCACGCTTCGTTGAGGGGCAGGCTGAATGCAATCGCACCTGGCCATGCCGAGCCGTTCTTGCGCAATGCCTGATTGCACCGATCGCGGGTCAGATGCATCCAGTCCAGCTGGATATCGATCAGTTCGCCCTCGAAGCGTCCGGACGAGACCTGGTCATAATGCAATGCCCAGCCTGTCATGGCGTGGGAGTGCTCCGATACGTCCTGAGTATGGGTGTGATGCATTCGAGCCTTTACCGGTAACGCAGCCTTGATGTCTTGGTGCATTTTGGAAACCTTTCTGCTCGTTAAAGGCCTTTCCTGCGTACTGAGGCAAGTTCTGTTCCTCAACGTACCATCCAGATGTAGATGTGCCAAAAATGGCTATTTGGTAGCGCGTTCACACCAGGGCCATCTTGGATTCAGGCAGCGTCATGCCACCGTCAACGACTAGGGTCTGCCCTGTAATGAACGAGGCGGCCTCTGAGGCCAGAAACAGCATGGCACTGGCAATGTCGGACGGCTGACCAAGACGCCCGAGCGGGATACTGGCCCTGATCTGTCGGGTGACGTCGCTGTCGCCCAAGTTGTCCATGGCAGGTGTCTGGATCATCCCCGGCTCGACGCCATTCACCCGAACGTTATAAGGTGCCAGTTCCAGGGCGGCATTACGAATGAATCCGTTCACGCCAGCCTTGGCCGCCGCGTAATGACAGAGTCCGGGATAAGCCACTCGAGGGCCTGTCACAGAAGACGTAACCAGTACACATCCCTTGCCCTGTAGCCGGAACAGTGGCAATGCCTGCTGCGTCAGCCAGAACAGGGATGACAGATTGACGGCCAGGGTACGTTCCAGCACTTCAGGTGTAATATCGGCGAATGGAGTTAGTGGAAAGTAGCCGGCGTTGTGTACCAGGGCATCCAGCCGGCCGCAGGTTTGCTTGACGGTTTCCATGAGTGTCCTGATCTGATCGCGCTCGGCCAGGTCTACCGGATGGGCGGTCACGTGTCTTCCCTCCTTTTGCAATCCCTGCGCGACCGCTGCTGCGTTCTCCGCATTGAGGTCGGCAATGACGACCTGTGCGCCAGCTCCGGCAAAGTGCTCGACAATTCCTCGCCCGATGCCTTGGCCGCCCCCGGTGACGAGAACGACCTTGCCGGTAAAGTCGTGTATCGATCCTGCTGATGTCTGATCCTGCATCATCCTGCTCCTGCGGTTATGTCGAATGAAAGTAGGCCCGCCACTGGGCCTGTGTTTACGTTGGCTGTTGCGCTGGCGTGGCTGGCCTTACAGGTGCTCGTAGGCAAGCGTGGGCACATCGACGATGCTGGATCCACCGTCCGCCACGATTGAAGCGCCTGTGATGATCGAGGCTTCAGGAGAAAGCAGAAACCGGCAGACTTCAGCGATCTCCGCTGATGTGGCGGGGCGGCGAAGAGGGACATCGCGGGTTACCCGGCTATACGCCGCCTCAAGACTTTCGCCGTAATGCTGCATCAGCGGCTGCATCTCTTCGTCGGCCATCGGCGTTTTCACCCAACCTGGGCAGACCGCATTGACGCGGACGCCGGCAGGGCCATAATCCTTGGCGAGTGAGCGGGTCAAGCCGATCAAGGCATGTTTGGCGGTGGTATAGCTGCAAACTCCCCCTCCTGCGGCCAGCGAGGCGATTGAGCCTAGCAGCACGACAGCGCCCCGTCGCTCGATCAATGAGGGCAGGCACGCCCTGACGCTGTAGAAAGCGGTGTCCAGATTGCTTTGCATTGCTTGCTGCCATCGGGTATCGCTGGTCTCGAGTGCAGTGCCCTGGCCCAGACCGCCCGCTGACGCCACAAGGCCATCGATTCTGCCGAAGCGCTCGATGATCCGAGGGATGAACGTCTCCCAATCCGCACTGCTGGCCGCATTACCCGTCAGTACCAGCCCACCTGTACGAGCGGCTACCTCCTCCAGCGGTTCCCGACGGCGACCAATGAGTACAAGCTGGGCGCCTTCATCGGCAAGGCGATAGGCGCACGCCTCACCGATACCGCTACCGGCCCCGGTGATTACGTAGGTTTTCACCTCATTCATGGCCTGGGTACTCGGTTGTGTTGAGGATTCTGCTGAATGAGCCAACCGGGAAGTTCGACCACTGCCCTAGATCATCACCCGTATGGCCGCAAATCTTTCCGTCGCTGCGGTGTTGCTTCAGGTCGATCAGCACCAGCCCGAGCGTAGGAATGATCTTTTCCCGCCATACGAACAGATAGAGCTCGTTCTCCAGCTTGAAATAATGGCAGCGGTCCGTATCGGCCAGCCCACGTTCAACGCCACTCAGGCAATGCCAGCTGTAGAGGTTTTCGTTGAGATAGATGTGTTCATAAACCTCATGAGGACTGTAGGCGTAGCAGTTGCGGATGCCGACCAGTTCGTGGGTCGGCTGATGTGGGTGATTCGCTTCCGACGGTGATGTACCTGAATAAAGGCCCTGTATCGTTCCATGAGTGAACTGCGCCGAGACTGGCGTCAGATCCTGGCCCGACAAGGCACACCTGAACAGATCGCTGCGCTGATCATCCTGCGTTGGGAGCTGCCCGTAGACCCGCGTGAAAACGCCTTGCTTCACGTCCAGCACGAGGCTGATCGAGGCAGTGGAGGTGTCGGTCTGCTGAAGGAAGTCGATCAGGTAGATCCCTTCTCGGATGGAAGTGACACGAGAGGCCGCCTCGTGAGATATCGAGTGGTCTGCTGAGGACCAGCCAACCGCATTTTGGCTGAAGCGGTAGGTAATGGATTCGCCGGACGGGCCGTCGAGCACTAGCGTCCTGCCGTTGAGGTCGTTCGAGACAGGCAATGTGTAGTTGTCGAGGTTGAAGCCATCGGACAGTGCGCCTACGGTGATCCAGTCCTGTTGTTGGGTCATGTCATACACTCCGTTTGATAGGTCAGGTCATCATCCACCAGCGGCCTGGCGCCCGGTATCAACCAGATGGTTGAGGTCGTCAGGAGAACGCTCACAGAAACAGGTACCGGATCAATTCAGTGCGGTTCGTGACGTTGAACTTGCGATACAGGTTATTCAGGTGCGTTTTAACGGTCGGTAGTCCCATATCCAGATGCCGCGCCAGCGCCTTGTTGCTCAGGCCATCCTTGAGTGCCAACGCAATGTCCTGCTCTCGAGGCGTCAGGCCGGTCAGGCGGGCTGTCTCGCCAGGTTCATGGATGAAGGCCAACGGCAGCGTAAGCTCCAGTAGACTTTGCAGGCCTGTCAGCCGCTCTATCTCTTCGGCTGTAAATGCGCCTAGTGCCCGTGTGCGCAGAAGCGAGATACCAAATGCCGGCCGTCCGGCCTGATAGGTCAGGATTTCGATGACATCGCAAATGGAGTAGGTATCGAGAAAGGTGGCGTATCGGCGCGAGCGATGTGCTTCTTGCCGAGTCGCTGCCACGCTGAGGGGAACGACTGCCAATCCCAGTTCGTGACAGCAGATGGGCCGCAGCGGATCAAATTCGCGGTAGACGTCCAGGTAGCACTGATGTACCTGAGGCGTCATAGTCAGCAGCTCGTAGTGGTGAGCCTCAAGCTGCTGATTTACCTGATAGAGCACGGCAGAGGAAGCCGGTACGATTCGCGTTACCGCCTGTAGGCATCGCTGTTTGCCTTCAGTGGCCGGCATCATGACGAAGGTCTGCCTGGGCTCTGATTTATGCAGCCGCGAGGTAGTGTTTGACAAACCCATCACTGACGACTTCCCACAGGACAGGTGTGCCCTTGGTGACAGACCAGCTGTCTCCGGTCTTGTAATGGGTACTTTTGCCCGTGGATTCGTCAGTCAGGATGACCTCACCATAAACAACCGTTGCCTGCTCATTGAACGGGTACACCATTCGGAACTTGCTTTTAGTGGTACCAAAATAAGCAGAGCTGACCGGATCGGTCGGCGCACCAAAGGTCATCTTGCCAAAGCACTTGCCGTCGCCTTCCAGGATTTCCGAACCCAGATCCGCTACGGTGCCCCAGGCTTCAAGATCGGTCAGTGCGGTGCCTTGTTTAACAGTGAATAACGACATGAAATGGTCCTTTTCGTTAAGGGGAAATATCAGCGGCGGCCTGTCATGTAGCCGGCGCTCTGATGCATGATCTTGCCCAGGCTGCAGATAACCGGGCGGAAATGGTCCTTGCCTATGATGTTGCTATGGCGAACCGAGCTGATCAGGTCGTAGCGGGCAGAACCCTCGCTCATGCCCTCAGACAGAACCTTGCAAATAATGTGGCTTGGCGTTACGCCGAAGCCTGAATAGCCCTGTACGTAGAACGCATTGGGCCGGCCGGACAAGGTGCCGATCTGGGGGAATAGATTGGCACCGCATGCCATCGGGCCACCCCAGGCCAGATCGATCTTCACGTCCTTGAGGTATGGGAAGATCTTGAGCATCAGATTGCGGTTCCAGGCCTTCAGGTCTTTGGGGATATAGTCGAGATAAGGCGTAGCAGCGCCAAATAGCAACCGGTTCTCGGCCGTAACGCGGTAATAGTCAATGACCGGGCGGATATCGCTGTAGGCCCCACGGATTGGGCTGATGCGTTCGATCAACTCATCCGAGAGCGGCTCGGTCATGATCTGGAACGCATAGGTGTTGATCGTTTTGGTATGGAGTTCCGGCTCCAGCTTGTTGAGGAAGCTGTCGCATGCCCAAAGCAGCTTGCTTGCCCTGACAGAGCCCTGCCCGGTGCGCACAGTGATCCGCTCACCATACTCAACGGCAAGGGCAGGGCTGTGCTCGAAGATCTTGACGCCATAGCTGGCTAGCGCCTTGGCCTCGCCCAATAGCAGGTTAAGTGAATGAACATGACCGCCGCCCATGTGCAACAGGGCGCTGGTGTAGGCTTCCGATCCAATGATGCGGCGGACTTCCGAGCCTGTCAGCAAGGCAATCTCGTGGCCGGAGTTCAGTGATTTGAACTCTTTCTCCCAGGTGCGTAGTGTCTTTTCCTGGCGTGCGTTAAAGCCCATGTAGCCATAGCCATGATGGAAGTCCGCATCGATATCGTATTTCTGAATCCGGCCCTTGATGATGTCAGCGCCTTTGTCACTGATCTCGAAAATAGTCTTGAGGCCGTCTTCACCTACCTGGTTCTTTATCTTGTCCAGGTCATGACCAATACCCGCCATGATCTGTCCGCCATTACGGCCCGTGCCGCCAAAGCCCAGGTAACGACCTTCGAGCACCACGATATTGGTGATGCCTTTCTCGGCTAGCTCAAGAGCGGTATTGATTCCTGAAAAGCCGCCTCCGATCACAACGACGTCGGCTTCGATGTCCGCATCGAGCGTTGGGAAGCTCAAATTGTATTTCTTGGTAGCGGTGTAATAGGTAGGCGTTTCTATTGTAATCATGGGGCTGCCTGGACGAACGAAAATAAAAGTGACCGTTTGAGCCACGCTAGCAAGCTCATGCCTCTATTAATGCAGCGTTCGGGTGGCAAGAATTGTTCCTGGCTGCCATGGGACTTGATCCTCGCTGCCGACCCGCCTTGACAGCATCCAAATCGTCCGCAACGACGTGATGTTGTGCAGCGGGCTCATCTACTAATGTGTAGCGTGACGTACCGTTTTGCGTCTTACTGCCGAGCCGCCATACCAAGCAGGCATCACTTATGTGGAGGCTACGGGTTTAATCAGGCGAAAGGGGGAGGGGTAGCGTTTGCAGGTACATTATGCGTGCGAGGCTGGAGCGCAGCAGACGGATCGTCCTGATGAATCGATACGCATCGGTGAGGTTTACGGCCCGTTCCCTCAAAAGGCGCTGGGAGTACCGCTCAGACGCCAGGCACCCCCTAGTTAGCTGCAAGCCGTTTAAGAAACGTCGCCGTTAGGCCTCCTGCACAAACACATCTCCAAGCCTTATTGTAATTTGCTTGATAATACCAGCCCATAAAAGAGCTTTCTTTTTCAGCCACTATTGGGTAATAGACAAAGCAAGACAGGCAACCGAAAGGGTGGT
Organism: Pseudomonas sp. JZ134; assembly: GCF_051027695.1. Taxonomy (NCBI): domain Bacteria; kingdom Pseudomonadati; phylum Pseudomonadota; class Gammaproteobacteria; order Pseudomonadales; family Pseudomonadaceae; genus Pseudomonas; species Pseudomonas sp. JZ134. The sequence goes on from NZ_CP069251.1 coordinate 234,336, forward strand.
ACGCGTCGCGTATCAGGGAATCGGCCTGCGTTCGGGCAAAATAGCGTTAAAAGAGCTGGTAGCTAACCGTCCAGTCGCACGTCGGGGTTTCCACGGCAACGACCATCAACCAATCACGGCCCTGGCCGTCTGGTTTGCTTGCAGAAAACAGGGTCGACAGGCGATTTCCATACACCGAGCCTTTATCGAGGCGCCAGGAGCGACCATAGCTTTCAACGCTTTGCAGGCACTCCAGTATCAGCCGGCCGGCCGGCTCCTTTAAAAGCTCGTACGTATTGCTAATAAAGTGACTCATACCTTGTTTGCTCCCTTTCAGTTCACTTCACCACCCGAACCCAAACTGCTCCCTGATACAACAGGCAGACCTTATCGCTAGACATGATCACATCGTGAAAATTTCGTGAAAAAAATGTAAATAGATTATTGGCTGGCTGCAAAGCACGGCGTACAGTCTGGATACGGAAATGCCAGAGTTCGTTGATATGGATCAGCCTTTTCCACGCGGCTACCCAGGTGCGCTTGATCAAAGTGCTGCAATGACATGCCTATCCCTTATATGAGCCCACCCATGAGTATCCAGCCTGCGCCATTGAAGCCCGAGAATCCGGACCAGCCGACCCTTTACAGTCGCACCGCTCAGTCGGACATCGAAGTCTTCAGGTTTGAGCAAGACGCAATTATGGTTGTGCGCAGTTCCGGCTCAGAAGCGTCTGAATCCACAGGTGAGGTTGATACTGCCGCGCTGCAGGCTCTGCTGGTTTCGCAGGAGATAAATGTCTCGCGAGCTTTTCTGCTTTGTCAGAAACACCCAGGCAGCTGGGCCTGTTATGACTATCGATGCGGTGAACTCTCAGCGGTCCGATTGCTGGAGCAGGATGGTCTCAGCGTATTGGCTTACATTTGTGATGAGTTGGAACTCAACGAGTATCCACGGGAGCTGGTGGATCAGATGTGCCGGAGCGAGGCGGGCAAGGTATCGTGACAACTACGGGCGATACCTCAGTTAAGTTCGAGTATGCCCTCACGAACAATCAATAGCGCCAATCCTATCAACGCTAATCCTTCAAGCTGAAGCATAGGGTCCAGCGGGTCGAATGCCAGGCAACCTGCACCGCTCAGGCAGAGTAATGTACCCAGAGCAAACAGCATTGCGGTTATCCTCCGTGATCATTATCAGGATCTGCTTTTACATTACGTAGTCATTTTACTCTAAGCCGTACGCCTTTTCAGTGGGTCGTCAAGTGATTCGCAAGCAAGGACGAAACGGCGCTGCAAGGATTGACAGGCGTTAAATCAAAAATGGTTACCTGAATGTGTGGGTAGCGTGCTCTGGCTGGGACTGGGTGACAGGGCCAGTCGCTGCTTTTAACGTCTCGTGTACTGTATGGGGTCTGATGAAAACTTTATAGTCACGGGGTTCAGAGATTTTTTTAAGGAGCCAGTCATGACGTTTGCGCGGCTTTGTCGTAGCGCGGTTGTCGTTGCGTTGATTCTCTATGGGGTTCAAGGTGTACGAGAAGGTTTCAATCCCCTTCACTGGTCCTCTCGAGACGTATTCGTCCTGCTGAGTGCATGGGCGATTTATCTGGTCATTCTGGTGGGTGAATCATGGCGTCGGGGACGGCATCAGCGATAAGGCTGTTCAACAAAAGAGAAGTCCGTCACAGGTGTGTGCACTTAACTGCAATCAGGTCGACAAGCGGTCTGTGACTTGGTGAACTTGTGGAGGCAATTTGACACTTATATGCCAGCATTGCGTGCCATCTCGCAATGCTCCTTAATGGTCAAATAGCAAAACGCAGGTGATGTGATGCTGGCGCGAGTAGTTGCTCTTTTGGTGTGCATGGCCACAGGATTGATAGTAGCAGACTGGCTGGGACTGATAAGCAGGGTTTCGGCGCTTACACTGTCTGGCACCCTCAGCGTTGTAACGATGCTTTTTGCGTTAACAATTTCCGCACTCTACATCTATACCCGCCTGGATTGATTTCGTTCCATCAGGTTGCCTAGCGCTGGATAACCGGCAACGTGCTCAGAACTATTCATTGACTGAACGATACTGCAAATAGCACAAAGGGAGCCTAAGCTCCCTTTCAACCATGCTGCACGATGCCTTTTGTTTTTCTTGTATGGCCCTAAGCAACCCCTGGATGCTTCGGATGCATTATGTTGTCTTTAAGTGAACGGATTACTTTAGACACTTCACAAGTTCTAAAATGATCAGTTCGCTTCGCCACTTTCAATCTTGTTTTTGTTGTTTTGAAGTGATCTGTTTTATTTGTTGTTCTTGTTATACCAAGAATAAAGCAGGTGCCGTGCCAACTTTAAAAAATCCTTATTAATCAGTGATTTGAAGGTTTGGCCTGTTTTGGTGTTCCGATGCTGTTCCTGATTTCGTTACGCATTGACCCAGCACTGTCACCATGGCGTAACAGGATTGTTACGAAGGGCTTATCAGGCAGTTACCGGCAGGCTCAAACACACTGGGTCTTCAACAGCTCAAGCCCGAACGCCTTCTTCTCTTAGCCACTGATTGATCATTGCATGCGTTTTCGGCGCAGGCGTGATTAAGCATAGAGTGCTTTCGCTGGAGCCTGGACGATGTTGATGCAGGCACACAGCTCCATCGTAACGAACGATCCCCCGGGAGCGGATAAGGGTATCAATCGCCTGATGGCTATTGTTAACGTCTTGTCATCAATCATGTGCCTGTCTGAATGCCATTATGCAGCGCACTAACGCGACGGTCGCTTGTCCCACCCCCTAATGAGCTCGTTGGAGTCGAGCCTGTATCTGGAATAGGGGAGTCGGAAGGCATTCCATGATTGTTTACATTGTGATGAGCAGGCGCGCCGTATGATGCTGGTGCTGATTGTCGTACTGCCGCTGCTTGGCAGCCTGTTACCTGTAGTGTTTGATCGGGGCGGTCGACGCCTGCCTGCCATTGCGGCCTCGATACCCGCGGCGATTGCCTTCTTCATCCTGTTGAATTTGCGCTCCAGGTTGGCAGAGGGAGCCGCCATCACTGTTTCGTACACATGGCTGGAAAACCTGAGCTTCAACCTGAGCCTTCGTCTGGACGGGCTGAGTTTTCTTTTTGCCTTGCTGATTCTGGGGATCGGCCTTCTGGTCATTCTCTACGCGCGATACTACCTATCGTCTGAGGAGGCCATTGGACGATTCTACAGCTACCTGCTGTTATTCATGGCAGCCATGCTGGGGGTCGTTCTTTCCGAAAACGTGCTGCTGATGCTCGTCTTCTGGGAAATCACCAGTCTTTCCTCGTTTCTGCTAATCGGTTTCTGGTCCCATCGCTCCGACTCGCGGCGCGGGGCGCGAATGGCCCTGACGATTACTTCAGGCGGGGGGCTTGCCCTGTTGGCAGGCATACTGTTGCTGGGGCACATTGCAGGCAGCTTCGAGCTGAGCCACATCCTGGTTTCCGGCTCACGTATCGTCGAACATCCTCTCTATCCGCTGATGCTGGTGCTGATTCTGCTAGGTGCCTTTACCAAGTCTGCCCAGTTTCCGTTCCACTTCTGGCTTCCTCACGCGATGGCAGCGCCCACGCCTGTTTCAGCCTATCTGCACTCAGCCACCATGGTTAAGGCTGGCATTTATCTCATGGCACGCCTGTATCCGGCTATTTCAGGTACAGATGAATGGTTCTATATCGTCAGCCTTACCGGGTTGGTTACCCTGGTGCTCGGGTCAGCCATGGCCTTCTTTCAGCAAGACCTTAAAGGGCTATTGGCCTATTCTACCATCAGCCATCTGGGCCTTATCACCTTGCTGTTCGGGCTGGATACCGACATGAGTTCGGTAGCTGCCATCTTCCACACCATCAACCATGCGACGTTCAAGGCCTCACTGTTCATGGCGGCCGGGATCATCGATCATGAGACGGGTACGCGTGACCTGCGTCGGCTGGGAGGGCTCTACCGTTACATGCCGCATACGGCATTGCTTGCGATCGTCGCGTCGTTGTCGATGGCAGGAGTGCCGTTACTCAACGGTTTCCTGAGCAAGGAAATGTTTTTGAGTGAGACCCTGGAGCAAGGGTTGCTGGGCCCGTTCAACTGGGTCATTCCCGTCGTCTCCACCATTGCCAATCTGCTCACCATGGCATATTCCGTACGCTTCATTCATCAGGCGTTTCTGGACAAGACGCCTGATCCCTCGGCAATGCCTCACTTTCCACCCCATGAACCGCCGTTCTGGATGCGCGCGCCGGTCAATATCCTCGTCTTGCTGTGTGTCCTGGTAGGTCTGATGCCTGAGCAGACCGTAGGCGATCTACTTGCGCTGGCGGCACGGGTTTCATTAGGCGGACCGTTACCCGAATACAGTCTGGCCCTCTGGCATGGGTTCAATCTGCCTCTTGTCATGAGCCTCATTGCGCTGGGCGGTGGCGTACTGCTTTACTTTGGAATGCAGCGTCCCCTGTTTCGCCTGTATAACCAACTTCCTGATGCCGAAGCGCGGGATGTGTTCGAGGGCGCAATCCAGTGTCTGGTCCGGCTGACCGTCCTGTTTACCGAACGTGTAGAGAACGGCTCGCTACAACGATACATGACGCTTATGCTGATAGGCGTACTGCTCGTAACCGGGAGTGCCTTGTGGGATCTCGAGGTAGTGACGGGGCCGGTGGCGATGACTCCACTCGACCCGGTTACCTCGGCAGGGCTGGTGATTCTTATGGCCGCCTCGATTTCAGTCGTCCTGTTCCACCGTCGGCGGTTGCAAGCCATCGTCTTTAGCAGTGTAGCCGGATTGATGGTGTCTCTGCTGTTTGCCCGGTTCTCGGCGCCTGATCTGGCATTGACTCAGTTGTCGGTTGAGGTTGTCACCACGGTCCTGCTGGTACTGGCACTGTTCTTCCTGCCCTGGCATACACCGCGTGAATCCTCCGCACTACGAAGAGGACGGGACGGCCTACTGGCGGTGGGATGCGGGGGATTGGTTTCTTTGCTGGCCTATGCGGTACTGACGCGGCCCTACGAGAGCATTGCGCAGTTCTTCCTGGACCGGAGCGTACCGGAAGGCGGCGGCAGTAACGTCGTCAATGTGATTCTAGTGGACTTTCGGGGGTTCGATACGCTGGGCGAAATCAGCGTACTGGCCATTACCGGCATCGCCGTCTACGCCATGCTGGACGGGCTAAACCCTAAACTTCCCGAGCGGGGGCTGGGTGGGTACCCCTGGATACGTGATCGGCACCCTCTGATGCTCAAGGTTATGGCCAAGCTCCTACTACCGCTGGCCCTGCTGGTTTCCGTCTTTATATTTCTGCGTGGCCATCAGTTGCCCGGTGGCGGCTTTATAGCTGGCCTGATCACAACGGCAGCGTTGATCCTGCAGTACATTGCCAGTGGGCTTCGTTGGACGACTGCACGCTTGCCTCTCGATTATCGCCGCCTGGCAGGCAGCGGCATTTTGCTGGCCGGGGCGACAGGGCTGGTCGCATGGTTGTTTGGCAAGCCCTTCCTGACCTCTGGGTTCACGCACCTGCATATTCCAGTGATCGGTGACGTCGAACTGGCCAGCGCGACGCTGTTTGATCTGGGCGTCTACCTAACCGTTGTAGGCTCCTCGTTGCTGACACTGGCGCATTTGGCCTCAAGCGGCCGACCGCAAGAGGAGGGCGTGTCCTGATGGAACTGTTATTTGCCATCACCTTGGGTGTGCTGACAGCGAGCGGTGTTTATCTGATGCTACGTGGACGTACGTTCCCGGTCGTACTGGGAATGACCCTGATCACTTATTCTGTGAATCTTTTTCTTTTTGCCATGGGGCGCTTGTCGACCGGTGCTGCCCCCATCATTGGTCAAAGCCAGACCTATGCTGACCCCTTGCCCCAAGCGCTGGTGCTGACTGCCATCGTCATCAGCTTTGCGATGACAGCATTCGTGCTAGTGCTGTCCATCCGTGCGGTTTGCGAACTTGGAAATGATCACGTGGACGGAGAGGAACAATGAGTCATGTGATCATCCTGCCGATTCTACTGCCGCTTTTCAGCGGGGCGGCCCTGTTACTGTTCAATAGTATGACATCGCAAAACAAACGGTACTTTTCAGCGTTGGCTACCCTTCTGCTGATCCCGCTGTCAGCGTGGCTGATCACTGTTGCTGCCCGCGATGAAATCGTAACCTACACCCTCGGTAACTGGTCGGCTCCCTTTGGCATTCTGCTGGTGCTGGATCGGCTGAGTGCGGTTATGGTGCTGATTACATCGGTTCTGGCAAGTGGTGCCATACTCTATGCCTGCCAGGGCGACGATGCTCGCGGCCCTAATTTTCATGCGTTATTCCAGTTTCAGGTAGCCGGCCTGAATGGTGCCTTTCTTACCGGCGACCTGTTCAATCTGTATGTCTTCTTCGAAATCCTGCTGATCGCCTCCTACGCACTGCTGTTGCACGGCGGTGGCAAGGAGCGCACAAGTGCGGGCCTGCACTACATACTGCTTAATCTCCTGGGCTCGTCGTTGTTTCTGGTGGCCGTAGGCGTGCTGTATGGGCTGCTAGGCACCCTGAACATGGCACATCTGTCTGAACGCATTGCACAGGTAGGGCCGGACGATGCCCCGCTGATTGCAGCCGCCGGGCTCCTGCTACTGTTAGTCTTTGCACTCAAGGCGGCCCTGCTACCTCTGTACTTCTGGCTACCACGTGCCTACGCAGGGGCAACGGCTCCGGTCGCTGCATTGTTCGCCGTGATGACAAAGGTCGGTGTATATTCGATTTTGCGTATCTATGCGCTGCTGTTCGGCCCTGACGCCGGAGCATTATCCCATCTGGCGCAACCCTTGCTGTGGCCTCTGGCCTTGCTGACCCTTGCCCTGGGGTCCATTGGTGCCCTGGCGGCGCGCCAACTTCAGGAACTGGTGGCTTATTTGGTGCTGGTATCGGTGGGGCTGCTGTTGGCTGGCATGTCGCTGGGACGTGTGGAATCGATCTCGGCTTGTCTGTTCTACTTGATTCATACCACATGGATTACCGGAGGGCTCTTCCTGCTCAGTGATATGGTCGCCAGGCAGCGAGGGGAAACCGGGGCCCGACTGGAGAAAGGGCCTACCCTGCGACAGCCCATGCTTCTGGGCAGCCTGTTTTTCATCGGGGCGGTGTCCATGGCGGGCCTGCCGCCGTTTTCAGGATTTTTTGGCAAACTGCTGATCCTGAAGTTTGCACCACTTTCGGAGGCGCGCTGGCTCTGGCCGGTATTGCTGATCTCCAGTCTCGGCCTCGTCATTGCATTAAGCCGGGCGGGCAGTACGGTGTTCTGGCGAGGCGGTGAGGACATCGCCGGGCAGGAGAGGGCAAATGGCTGGCGCCTGTTAGCCGTGATAACGCTGATGTCCGCCAGTGTCGTGCTGGTAGTCGTCGCAAAACCGCTGACGCTTTACCTTGACCAGGCTGCGCAACAAATCATGTCTCCAGCGGCTTACGCCAGTGCTGTATTACAGGAGGGTAGCCGATGAGCCGACTGTTTCCGCATCCATGGTTAAGCGCAGTTCTGGTAGTGCTCTGGTTGCTATTGGTCAACAGTATCAGTCTGGGAAGCTGGATTATGGGTCTTTTCCTGGGCTGGGCTATTCCACGGTTATGTACTCGAATGTGGTTCGAGAACGCGCGGCCCCAACACGGCTGGCTGACAGTTAAGTTGCTTCTTAGAGTTACCAGGGACGCACTCGTCGCTAACATTCAGGTAGCTGTACTGGTCTTGGGGCCGACACGGCGGCTCAATCCCATCTTTGTCGAGGTACCTGTGGATATTCGGGATGACCTTGGCCTTACCCTGCTCATGAGTATCATCTCGCTGACGCCTGGAACCGTATCGGCTGAACTCAATGAAGATCATTCCCTCATTCTGGTTCATGCACTCAACGAAGAAGATCCCGCGCAGCTGATTAGAAGTATCAAGACGCGTTACGAGCAGCCGCTGATGGAGATATTTCCATGCTGACCATTGTGATTCCTATTTGCCTGGCTCTATGTACCATTGCCGTGCTGCTGGCGTTTATCCGGCTGGTACGAGGGCCACATCAGTCCGATCGAATCCTGGCGCTGGACACCCTTAACATCAACGCGATTGCATTGATTGTACTGTTTGGCCTGTGGCTGGACTCAAACCTGTTCTTCGAAGCGGCGCTGATCATTGCGTTAATGGGGTTTATCAGCACGGTTGTACTGGCCAAATTCATTACCCGTGGCGACATCATTGAGTAAGGAGACATATGAACCCATGGCTTGAAGGTATCGTTTGTGTGCTCCTCCTGGTGGGTAGCGTATTTACGTTGATTGGCTCGATTGGGCTGTTACGGCTGCCTGATTTCTTTACCCGGCTGCATGGCCCAACCAAGGCCACCACGTTAGGCGTAGGCAGTACCGTCATTGCATCCATGCTGTATTTCACGACCCAGCACGATGGCCTGAGCCTGCATGAATTGCTGATTCCCCTGTTTTTGTTCATTACCGCGCCCGTCAGCGCTCAAATCCTGTGTAAAAGCGCAATGCAACAGCGATTGAAACGCACCGAAAAGACCAAAGGCGAACCCTGGCAGCCTTGAACCTATGTAAGGTGCGGCGTCTGCAGACCGATTGAACGTGCGCCTGTCTTCCGTTGAATTCTACCGATAGCCTTGCAAGGCGGCTGGGAAGCGCAGCAGAGCGGGTCATGACTCCGCAGCTGGCCGCCGCGCTCATGCTTTGCCCGTCGCGCTATAGACCTACCGTTGTCACGAAGAGCCAGAACGTCGCAGGGCTGGACCGTATATCGTCGATGGTTTAGTGAACGACTCCGGCCCGTTGCCCCTCACATCTGTAGGTTTTGAATACCTCATACACCGGCCAATGCACCAGACAGGGGGCGTTATGTTTTTCGATAGTTGGAGTGGGTTGATCCGGGTCATCGTAGTCGGAACGGCGGCCTATGTCTGTTTGATTGCGCTTTTGCGTATCTCGGGCAAACGGACATTGGCCCAGCTCAATGCCTTTGATTTTGTCGTGACGGTAGCATTGGGCTCAACCCTGGCTACCGTGCTGTTGTCGTCCAGCGTGGCGCTGGCAGAAGGGTTGACTGCGTTCGCGCTGCTTATTGGTCTGCAGTATGTGGTTACGTGGAGCAGCGTTCGCTGGCCAGCTGTGCGTAAGCTGGCCCGATCGTCGCCGTCCCTGTTGGTTTACCAAGGGAAATGGATGCATGACAACCTACGGAGCAACCGTGTCACGGAAGATGAAGTCATGCAGGCCCTGCGGACTCAGGGAAAAAGTGCATTGAATGAAGTCGGTGCGGTGGTGCTTGAGACAGACGGCAGTTTTTCCATCCTCCAAAATGCACCTGAGCAGGCGCTTTGAGAAAGGCGATACCAGCGGCACTCAATTAGTACTCACGCTTCAGTTCGGCCCGTAGCTGCTCAAGTCGCCGCCGGTCTTCGTCCATTGCCAACGCCTGGCTGGCACGCGTGTAGGCCAGCTCGCTTTGCCTGACAGCAGCGACGCGCATCGCATCATTATCCAGGTGGCTAAGGGAAAAGAGTGCTTTTTGCAGGCGTATGTTTACCTCGATCATGGCTGCGCCATCCCGTGCGATTGGGGTAAACAGATCGTCGAACAGGTCATTCACGTCAAGGGGCCTTATGTAAATGCGGCTTAAGACCTGTTCGATTGGAGGTGAACATTTAGGCCGATTTGCCACACAGGCGAGCACTCTCACTGCGCGTCCAATGACATCAATGGCTGTACCCTGATTATTGAAGCCTGGGGACAGCGCTCGTGAGGCGATCTCGGCCATTACCGAAAGGCCGAAGCGAGGATCATGTTCAAAAGTACGTTGCTCACCCATGACAAAGGCATTCCGGAGCTCGTCGTCACATTGCTCATTGAGTCCGTCTACCCATGCTAAAGGGCAACCAGGATCAACGAAACTGCCAGGCAAGACATTCACGTATACGCGACTTCGCTCATGTTTGGTCAGCTCCGCCAGAGCCGGCATGTCCAGATGCTGTATATACCCAATCCGGTTTGCGTATACAGGGCGGCCTAGGGTTTTATAGAAGGCGTTCTCCGGTAATGGATTGCCGCCCAGGTAGGGTTGCTCCAGGCGGTGCTGTAGCGCCTTAAGGGTGACACGTTCAACTTGGGCTGTGGTTTCGCCCACCCGACCTAGGCTACTTAAGCGATCAATCCAGCGTAGCAGGGCATAGATAATCAGGACGATGACCGAAAGCGTTACCGCAAACAGAATAACGCGCCCCTTGGCGCCATAGAGCCCAGTGCTTAGCGCAACGATTCCGACAAGACTGAAAATAAACGACCCAATAAAGGTCGAAAGAGCATTTTGTGTAGTAGGGTCCTCTACCAGTAAAGAGGTTGCCCGTGGGGTAAGTTATTGGTGGCTGAACTGTAGGCTGATACTGTGGTGCTTAGAGAAAAGGTAGTAACGGCCAGCATACTTGACGCAATGATGCCCAAAATATTGTCAACGGCATCGGCGCCGATCTTGGTAGGAAGCTCATCTGGAATGTACGGGGCAAACACTAAGGCCAGTAGAGCGGTCACAACGCCCAATACCGAAAAAAGCGTTGCCCTAAACCAGGGGCGCTTGCTCTTCCTAAGTAAAAACCATTTCCATCGTTCGACCATTGCTCCGCTCCATCAACTACCCAAGTTTCTATAGCGACCCGGCGCTCATGGGTGGGTTCGGTTGATGTCCTCTTTTCCTGTGACTAGGGGAGCGGTGTCATGCCGTGACCAAACGAAAAGTTGATCTGCTTTATTACTTGCGGCGCCCCTTGTTGCATGACCCAGTCGCTCGTTTAATGCATAGGTTGCGCAACCTATCTTCAGCTCTTGCCTCGTTGCGCTCCTGGAGATCTCTATTACGCTGAAAATGATTTCGCGTAATCATTACAGGTGTTTCATGAGCGTCAATGCAAGAGCGATTCCCCTTTCCCTGGTATGCCTATTGGCCGCCTGCTCCAGCGGCGGTAATACGGAGTCCTATGTCACTGCGCCCGGTGCGCCCAAGCAGGCGATGACCAAGACCCTGGAAACCGGTGCCGACGTGTTGCAGAGCAAGCCGCCTATCGAAGCCCTCAATGCCTACCTGGACGGTTTCCACTTCTACAACGGACACCCACATGGGCAGATGGAAGCTCATCACTACTGCTCGGTCCTTAACGAGCAGGTCATCCAGTGTGTCATTTATGACGGCAATACCAGGGATGCCAAGATCATGGGCGTGGAGTACATCATCGATGAGGCGCTCTTCAAGCAGCTGCCTGCCGCGGAGAAAGCCCTGTGGCACAGCCATGTCCACGAGGTGAAATCGGGGCAGCTGGTAGCACCCGGGATCCCCGAACCGGCGGAGCATAAGCTGATGGAAAAGCTTGTTCATACCTATGGAAAAACCTGGCATACCTGGCACACAGACCAAGATAAGACGCTACCGCTGGGTGTCCCTCAGTTGATGATGGGATTTACTGCCGACGGCCAGGCCAATCCACAGATGGTCGAGGCGCGTGATCGTCGTATGGGCATCGACAGCAAGGCGAAAAAAGCTGCCCGGGCCGATATCGTTGCTCCGGCCATCGATCCCGATGCCGATGCCTGGCAAAAGGGAAGGATCATCCAAATCAAGGATCCCACTGGGTCTCAAAATCATGGCGCGCATTCGCAGCCCTGAAGATAAAACGACCCAGGCATGGTTCTTGTGCCTGGGTCGATTGCACAAGGCTCAGCTCAGCCGGTTATAGCCGCCCGGCACGCCCCGCTTGGATAACACCCACTGCCACAACTGGATATTCCGGGCGCGAAACGCGGCAGCGCAAGACTGCAGGTAATACGTCCACATGCGATAGAAGCGTGTGCCGAGTTTTTTCTCAAAGCTTGGCCAGGCAGCATCAAAGTGCTTGAACCAGGCCATTAGCGTCTTGTCGTAATCCGCTCCGAAGTTATGTAGGTCTTCAGTCACAAATAATTCATCAAGGGCATCGCCTATCTGACCAATCGAGGGAAGGTCCCCGTTAGGGAAAATATACTTGTCGATCCAGGGATCGGGAGAGGAATGCCGCTGATTCTTGCCAATGGTATGGAGCAGAAAGAGTCCATCATCCTTCAGGCAGCGATGAGCGACCTCCATGAACGTCCTGTGGTTCTTGCGCCCAACATGCTCGAACATACCAATGCTGACGATGTGGTCAAAAGGCTCATCCAGGTCGCGATAATCCTGCAGCCTGAATTCGAGCGGCAGTCCTGCGTATTGGCGTTTGGCAAACTCTGCCTGTTCTCTTGAGATCGTAACCCCTACACACGTAACGCCATAGTGCTCCGCTGCGTAGCCCATGAAACTGCCCCATCCGCAGCCGATATCCAACACCTTCATGCCGGGACGCAGGCTGAGCTTTCGGCAGATGAGGTCAAGTTTGGCTTCCTGCGCAGAAGCAAGGTCCGTCGCATTTTTCCAGTAACCGCAGGTGTACGTCATCCGCGGATCCAGCATGGCGGCATAAAAGTCATTACCGAGATCGTAATGTGTTTGCCCAACCTGCCAGGCACGGCTTTGGGTCTGAAGGTTGAACAGTTGACTTCTTAGGTAATGAAACACCAGCCGCGACGGCTGTATGCGCGAGGACAAGTCTGCCTTCAGGATGCGGTAGATGAATTCATCCACCCGATCGACATCCCAGTCGCCATTGACGTACGTCTCGCCCAGGCCCAGATTACCTCGGGCGAACGCCTGCTCCGGGACTCCCTTGTTATGCAGCCGGATGTCCCAAGGGTTGGAACCGTTGACCTTGATTCCAGCAAGATCGAGCAATTCTTCGAAGTAGTCGAACGTTCGGGTATGGTCGGGACAGTAAAGCTCTTCATCCTGATGCTTGTGCGAAACTATAGCCATGCGCCTTTATCTCCTTGATCCTGTCAAAGTTGCTCATGACTTCCGTGAACGTACTGCTCCTTTTGATTGAATAAAATGTACAGCGGATGTGGTAGGCCAAAAGAGTGCTTTGAGTGAAATAGTGTTTTTCTATTTATATGAAACGTGGAGTGCACCTGGCCTCGAAAGTGCTATCGCTGAATACACATTTTGTAAAATTTACTGATGGCATTTTGTCCAATAAGTTCGCGGCGAGGCGCAGGAAAAACGCGTCCATGAACATTAAGTTCGCAGGGAGGAGGAGCGAAAAAATAGCTCCAGGTAGAACCACGCTCCTGAGCTGACGTACCATATTTCTCCTGCCCGCGCTTTTGCGCAGCGGCTTCATACCCCTTGCTATTGCCTCGGAGTCCCATGTCTGTTCGGATCTGTGTTCTCGAAACCGATATTCTTGTCCCTGAACTGGCCGAGCTGTACGACGGCTATGGCGCCATGTTTGTTCGTCTGTTCGAGCAGGTGCCGGAGCAGGTTGAATGTACGGTCTATAACGTCGTTGAAGGCCACTACCCACCGGAAGGCGCCCGTTTTGATGCGTATCTGGTTACCGGCAGCAAGGCGGACTCCTTTGGCGAAGAGCCCTGGATTCAACGCCTCAAAACTTATGTGCAACAACGTTATGAGCACGGTGACAAGCTCCTGGGTATCTGCTTTGGTCATCAGCTCCTGGCCCTGGCGCTAGGAGGGATGGCCGAACGCGCCAAGGGAGGGTGGGGAATTGGGGTACAGCGTTTCGAGGTCGCGCAGGGCTTTTCCTGGCAGCAGCCTCCGCTGGAGAATGTCACGCTGATCGTCTCGCATCAGGACCAGGTCACGGCGCTGCCTCCCGCTGCGCAGTGCCTGGCCAGTAGCGCCTACTGCCCGAATGCAGCGTTCATCATGGGCGATCAGGTGTTGTGTTTTCAAGGGCATCCGGAGTTTGTAGCCGAGTATGCGAACCGGCTATTGGTAAGGCGCCAGTCAGTCTTTTCCACCGAACAATACGAGACGGCTGTAGCCTCGTTGGAGCAGCCTCATCAGGGCGCCCTGATCGCGCAGTGGATGGTGAATTTTGTGGCAGCCCCTCGTAGCTAATAAGCCGACGCGATACAAAAAAGGCGGTCTGAAAAGACCGCCTCGGTATCAAAGCTCAATCATGCGTTGGCGCCTCGTAAGCGACCAATGCCGAAGAACAACAGGGCCAGCAGCGGCAGGCTACTGCCCACCAGAACGATAGCTGGCCAGCCGCCTCGTTCATAAACAGTGCTGGCTATCGCCGACCCTGTGGCACCTCCAATAAAGATGCTGGTCATGTACAGGCCGTTCAAACGGGCGCGGCTCTTGGCATCGAGCATATAGACGGCACGCTGACCCAGAACCATGTTCATCTGCACGGCAAAGTCGAGCAGGATGCCGGTTATTGCCAAGCTGACGACCCCATAAGGCGAATGAACCAGCGCCGGTAGAAAACTCAGGGCGGCAAGCAGCATGGCAACTGCCGAGGCACGATGGGTATGGCCTGCATCGGCAAGGCGTCCTGCAATCGGTGCAGACACTGCGCCGACAGCACCTACCAGAGCAAAGACGGCAATCTGGGTTTGCGACAGACCGTAATGGCGGATCAACTCAAGGGGCGCGGCCGTCCAGAAGAGGCTGAAGGCGGCAAACATCAACCCCTGATACAACGAGCGCTGGCGTAGCACAGATTCACGTGTGAAGAGATGAACCAGTGACAACAGGAGCTGGCCATAGTGTGCCTGGTGGGACGGTTGACGTGCGGGAACCACTTTCAAGACCACGCCGGCAATCGCCAACATGATCACCGCGCTGATAAAAAACACGGTACGCCAGCCGAAGTAATCGGCCATCAGGCTAGAGGCCGGACGTGCCAGCAGGATACCCAGCAGCAGTCCGCTCATGATGGTGCCCACAATGCGCCCACGTGACTGTTCGGGAGCAAGATGGGCGGCCAGCGGAATCAGTATCTGTACGGCCACCGAGCTGACACCAATTAGCAGCGAGACCACTAGAAAAACGCTGGGTTGGGTCGTAAGGCCCGCCGCCATCAGCATGACAGCCGAGGCGAGAACCGTGATAACCATCAGACGACGATTTTCCAGGAGATCGGCCAGAGGAACCAGAAGGAGCAGCCCCAGGGCATATCCGATCTGGGTCAGCGAGACGATCAGGCTAGCATCATGCTCGCTAAGCCCGACGGCGGGAGCGATCAGTTCGATGATGGGCTGTGAGTAATAGAGATTGGCAACAATGGCGCCACAGCAAAAGGCAAAAAGTAATACCAGCCCTTTTGAAAGAGTCGTAGGGAAATGCTCATGTTCAATCATCGATGCAGTACTCATTAGGATCTCCTGGCAAGGCAACGGTTATTCAATTCGGTTCAAGGTCTTTTCAAGAAAAGCGACGGGCAGGATGGAGCAGGACCCGCTTATTCGATGCGAGCGGGATATACGATCAAGTTCCTCGGAGGTCAGCCTGTAGGGCTGATGATCTATAAGGTTGCGTTTCAGGTAGTTCCGATGGGCTGTTAAGTCGGAAGTGATAACGCTCTTTTCTTATCTGCGCGTCTGGTACGGATGTGCGGTTGTTGCAAATGGACTCCACGCAAGGCACTACCCGATTGCCTGTATCCGCACGACTACTACCGGTCCCAAACCTGGAACAGAAAGCAGCCTGGGTGATGTTCTGGTCATTTGAATGCATGACGGGTGCCTCGTTCATCATCTTCAATGAGGCATACGTTAAAGAGTAGGGCAGAGTAAGAGAATCGGACTGCAGAGCAACGCAGCGTTGCGCCAGGGGCAATGGCTAGCTGATACGCAGGCTGGAAAGACGTTCCTCGCAGAATTCGATAAAGGCACTGACCCGCCTTGAGTCGCGCCGATTGGGCAGATACAGCGCCGAAATGGCGGCACTGGCCTGATTCGGATTGACGTTATGATCCGGGAACAGTCGAGTCAGTCGGCCGCTCTCGATATCGGCCTGTACCAGCCAGTCGGCCAGTAGGGTAATGCCACCATCTGCCAGCGCGACCTCATGCAGGACTTCGGCATTATTACTGCGTAGGCGTCCTTTGATAGCTACCCGACGGGTTTCGCCTTGTTTGACGAATGTCCATGTCTGTGGGGTTTTGCTAAAGCTGAAGCGCAGACAGTCATGACGAGTCAGGTCTTCTGGCTGATCGGGACACCCGCGCCGTGAGAGATATACAGGACTGGCAACCACGTAACGCTGAAAGTAACCGAGCGAACGGCATATCAGCTCATCATGGGCACCAGGTGAACCAAGCCGTATGGCCACATCGACCCGGTCGGCAAAGAGGTCTACAAGCGTGTCCGTCAGCTCCAGTTCCAAATCTACCTTGGGATAGCGTGCCAGAAAGGTAGCCAGGAAAGGGGCAAGATAAGCTCGGCCAAACGCCGTAGGGGCGGTGACCCTGAGCGGCCCGGCAGGCTCAGTACCCTGGTCGTGAACCTGGGCATCGGCTAACTCCAGATCTTCCAGAAGCTGTCTGGCCTTGATGTAATAGAGTGATCCTGCCTCAGTTACGGTGACTTGACGCGTGGACCGGTTCAGCAATGTCGTTCCCAACTCCTGCTCGAGTGCATCCATGAGGCGTGTAACGGAGGAGGTCGCAACGTTCAGCGATCGCGCTGCGGCCGAAAAGCCTTTCGTATCGACAGTCTCTACGAACCAGCGCAGCGCCAGGAACTTGTCCATTGCAGGTTTCCATAAACGTAACTGAGAGACGGGCATCATAAAGCACCCGCCTTGGAACAGAAGGGGCTCGATAGGCTGATATCAATCCCAGGCCGGTGCAAGGCCTGCCGGGTTGGTCTGACGCAGTCCTCTGTCAAGGCCGGACAAGGCAGCCATATCCTTGGCCGCCAGGATGATGCCGTGAGCGGAAAAATTTTCTACCAGATGCTCCTTGCGCGTCGCGGTAACCACGGCGGAATGACCTTGCTGCAGTGTCCAGGCCAGGGCGACTTGTGCCGGAGTGATGGCCATGCGGTGTGCAATCTCCAGAACAACCGGGTCTGTTAACACCTTGCCTTTTGCTAGCGGAGAATAGGCTGTAACGGCAATTCCGTGTCGCTGCATCAGATCAACAGGCCCACGATTAGCCTGATAGGGGTTCAACTCGATCTGATTGGTAGCAATAGACTCAGCGCCAATCGCCGCTATGGCCTGCCGCATCAGGGCGCGCGTGAAGTTGGCTACCCCAATGGATCGGACTAGCCCTGCGTCCTTCGCCTCGCGAAGAGCCGTCATATACTCGGCGAGAGGAACCAGGCCCTTCGGCGAAGGCCAATGGATCAGCGCCAGGTCTATATAGTCGGTTTTCAAGCGGCTCAGGCTTTCGCGCAAGCCCGGGATCAAGCGATCACGGCTTAAGTTGTCGACCCAGAGCTTGAGCGTTAGAAACAGCTGTTCCCGTATGACGTCGCTTTGGGTAATGGCGCTGGCGATAGCCACCTCATGCCCGTCGACCTGCGCAATATCGATGGCGCGATAACCTACGTCCAATGCCATCCTCACGCATCGCGTGACAGCCGTTGGCGCTAGGTGAGACGTCGCTAGACTCACTGCGGGCAGCGTCATGAGGCCTCCGGCAGGGCGCCGCGGGTAGCAGACCCTTCATTCCAGGCGTCAGCATGAGTGGTGCACGACATCCGCTGAGCCACAGGTAGCTGTGCGCTACGACACGCAGGTGAATAAGGAGACCGATTGAACCGTTGTAAAGACGGCAAGGCTGTAACGCTGGATGGGTGGGCTAAAGACGCCTCGACTGGGTGTTCTGCAAAAAGCTGATTAGCCGGCTGCGAACGATGACTGATTGTTTGCTGATTGAAATGTCTTGTCTGACGCCGGATGGTATGGCGTTTTAGACGATGCGCCGCCAGCAGGGTTGCAGCAAGCAGCAGCCCAGCAGCAGCCAGACCGGTAAACAGGTATTCCTGAACCATGTCCAGCGCCAGAAACACCGAAGTCTGAAAGGTATGCCCCAACAGGAGTGCGGAACCGGCCCACAGTATTGAACCTAGGGTGTCGTACACGAGAAATTGAGCCAGCGACATTCTTTGCGCGCCTGCCATCAATGTGGCGACTGCTCCCATGCCGGGTACGAATTTGGACACCAGCAACCACCGTGCACCCCGTTCGGTGAAGCGAGCCGAGCAGGTACCGGCGTTCTTGCGGTGAGAGAAGGGTAGTTTTGCTAACCATGTGAGAATGCGCTCGCCATGATGGCGCCCTGCCCAGTACCAGGCGAGATCTGCCAGAACACAAGCCAGCGAAGCGAGAAACAGAAACTCGACCAGCCTCATGGGAGCGTCGGCAGAGGCGCCAGAAGCGACCAGAAGCGGATAGGAAGGTAACGGCGCGCCCAACTGCTCGGCGAAGACATTCACGAACAGCAACACGGCATTTCCAGTCAGCAAGGCGTTCATCACGGACGACATGGCAGCGAGTCTCTTTGATCGTGCAGGGCAAGGTAGTACGCCCGCTGGGGGCGTACCGTAGGTTCAGATCAGGCGAGGGCGAGGCGGCGCTTGGAGCGAACACCGTCCAGGCTGAGGGCGCCGCCGCCGAATGCACCGATCTGCAACAGGCCACCGGCGATTGCGATGTTCTTGAGGAAGTGGATCAGCTGGTTCTGGTCGGCAAGATTGTTGTGAAAGACCACAGCCGTCAGGATGGTGAAGCCCGCCATGATGGCTGCCACCCAGCGTGTTCTGTACCCCACCAGCAACAGGCTGGCCAAACCTATCTCAACGCCGATTGCACCCAGGTAGGCCAGGAGTGGAAAGGGCATGCCGGAGGCCCCTATGTAGCCCATGGTTGCCGCAGGCGCTGCCAACTTGCCGATACCGCTGAACAGAAACAGAGTACCTAGCAGCAGACGTCCAACAGTGGCGGTAAAGGCTTGAGAGGAGTTTAGGGTAGTCATGTTCAGTTCTTCCATTAAGGGTTCAAGGGCTTCGCCGAGGTGCCGAAGCGGGTATGGAAGAAAGCTTAATGTCGCCCGTTTAAATGAGTAACTAGGTGAAAAACGAAAAATAGTCACATTTTGGTGGACAATAAACCCGAAGGCTGCTTCTTAAATAGAGCTGCCTGACCTCGGTCAATGAAGTAATACAGTGATAGGCCCACTTGAAAGCAGAAGAACGGCCTAAAAAGCACAATCAATAGCACATACGTTCCAAACACAGCACAACTGTTCAATCTCCGGCGGCGCAATTCGACGACAGTTGTCGTACATCTATTGCAGCTGGAGAGCTACCATGCCAACCGCCATTGCCGCCCCTGGGAAAGGCTTGATTGATCCTTTCAACCACACGTTGATCATGATCGACCATCAGTCACAGATGGCCTTTGCAACCCATTCCATCGATGCAGTGACTTTGCGCAACAACGCAGCGTTAGTAGCCAAGGCCGCCAAGGAATTTCAGGTATCCACCATTCTTACCACGGTCGCCGAAAAAAGCTTTTCCGGCCCGATCTTCGATGAGATCAGTTCTGTATTCCCAGAGGCCTCGGTGATTGACCGGACCAGCATGAATACCTGGGAAGATCCGCGTATTGCCGACCGGGTGAATACGCTCAATAAAGGGCGCCTTGTACTGGCAGGCCTCTGGACATCGGTCTGCATTGTGGGGCCGGCATTGTCAGCGTTGGAGCAGGGGTTTGAGGTGTATGTCATTGCCGATGCCTGTGGCGATGTCTCAACCGAAGCCCATGAATGCGCCATGCAACGCATGATTCAGGCGGGTGCCCGTCCCATGACCTCTCTCCAATATCTGCTTGAACTGCAACGGGACTGGGCACGTAGCGAAACCTACGATCAGACCGTGAAGACGGCCATTGCCCATGGCGGCGGTTATGGCCTGGGTCTGATCTATGCCAAGACCATGTTCAACGCCTCTGAAGGCCACTGAGCAGAGTAGGTGAGGTAAACGCCATGCCCCGGCCATACCCGATCGATCTAGGTCTGCTGTTCCTGCGCGCAAGCGGCGGCTTGCTGCTGCTTTGGGTGCATGGTCTTCCCAAACTCTTACATGTTCAAGAGCAAATACAGCTGATCGAAGACCCTTTGCATCTGGGTGCATGGCCGACGCTGTTGTCGGCCCTGTTTGCCGAGATCGTATGTCCGCTCCTGATCATCGTGGGGTTGGGTACGCGCCTGGCCTGTCTGCCTATTCTGTTCCTGCTGCTGGTGGCACTGGTTGTTGTACACCCCGAATGGACAATGGAGCAGGCTCAGTTTGGCTGGCTGCTAACGATCATCTTCAGCACGCTCGTCATGACCGGTCCGGGCCAACTCTCGGTCGATGCCTGGCGCGAGCATCGCCACGATCGGCGACCCCTGGCAAAGAGGTTCATATGAACGATGTCGATCTCAATCATGTGGTGACCCTGGTCATCCATCACCGAGTGAAGGCCGGCCAGCTCGATACGTACGAGGCGTGGCTGCGGCGCGCAGTGGCAGCTGCCAAGGAGGCGCACGGGCACCTGGGCGTCAATGTAGTCAGACCTCAACAGGCCGGTAGGGGTGTCTTCACGACCGTGGTGCGTTTTGCGAAGGCGGAGCAATTGCAGGACTGGATCAATTCGGACCGCCGTCGCCAGTTGGTCGAGGAGGTGCTGCCGCTACTAGAAGATGGCGACCACCCGCTAGTGCACGCGGATGCTGAGTTCTGGTTTACCCCGCCGCAGCCAGACGTGCAGAAGCCACCCCAGTGGAAGCAGGCGGTACTGACTTTTCTGGTGATCAGCCCCTTGACCATGGTCATCCCACAGCTGTGGCATCCGATATTTCTGCGGTTCCCGGTACTGAGCGGTTTTGTCCCCAGCAATCTGCTGATCACCTTTTGCATTGTGGTGCTGGTGGTCTTTCTCATCATGCCGAACGTGACGCGCTGGTTCGCGGGTTGGCTTAACGCTCAATAAGTAGGCAGGAGTAGCACCATGACGCATACCGTTACCGCCATGCTTGGCCCTGTCCCCTACCGCGTGACTCTGAGTGAGGGGACTCATCGCTGGCTGGCCGATCTGGCGCTACCCGAGACCGGGCACGTCGGCCCTGACCCTCACGAGCTGCTGCTGTCATCGCTGGGCGCGTGTACGGCTATTACGCTTGGACTCTATGCGCAGCGCAAGGGGTGGGTCATTGAGGAAACCCATGTGGTGCTGAACATCCTCTCCGAGGGTGGTACACCACATACCACGCGAATCGAGCGTGACATAGAACTGCTTGGTGCGCTTGATTACGAGCAGCGCCTGCGGCTACTCGATATCGCCAATGCGTGTCCAATCCATAAATTGCTGCGCGGCACGGTGGACATCGAGACGCGCCTGATGGAAGAGGTAGCGGATGATGCCTGAGTTCAGCTTCCTCCGTATTCCAGCCCGCTCTGCTGAGTTGGGGGCCGGCCTGCAGGTAGGCCGGGTTTTACCCACGCGGCAACGCCGTACCATCGGAGCGTGGTGTTTTCTGGATCATGCCGGACCTGCCGTACTGAATAACGGCGCCGGCATGAAAGTCGGACCTCATCCACATATAGGTCTGCAGACCTTTACCTGGATGATTGGAGGGGAAATCCTTCACCGCGACAGTCTCGGTCATGTGCAGCCATTGCGCCCCGGTCAGGTCAATCTGATGACGGCGGGGCAGGGTATCAGTCATACGGAGGAATCGACCTCGCACAACCTGCACGCTGTGCAGTTCTGGATTGCCTTGCCACCGCAGCGGCATGGATGCGCGCCGGGATTTACCCATTATCCCGATTTGCCCAGCTGGCATGCCCAGGGCATGGATATCACGCTGCTGGTTGGCCGTTATGAGGGGAGGCAGTCGCCCGTAGAGGTACATTCCAACCTGCTTTGCCTTGATTTGGCCGCCCCGCAGGGCGGTGCGCTCGATATAACACTTGACCCTTCCCATGAGTACGGACTGCTGATCCTGCAGGGCGAGGCGCGAGTTGCCGGTGAGAGTATCAAGGCCGATGAGCTTATCTATTTGGGCAATGGCCGCTCCTTGCTTGCGCTGGAACTGACCGCCGGAACACAGATGCTCATCCTGGGAGGGGAGCCCCTGGCCCAAACGCCTCTGATCTGGTGGAACTTCGTGGCTTACGACTGGAACAGCATTGCCAGTGCTCGTGCGGACTGGGAGAGCGGCAACGCCCGCTTCGGCACCGTTCACGGTTATGTCGGTGAGCCTTACCAAGCCCCACCTCTAAGTCGATCCGCCAACCCTGTTGCTACACAGCCAACCTGAAGGAGAACATCATGAGCACATTTACAACCCAAGACGGCACCGAAATCTATTACAAGGACTGGGGCAGCGGTAAGCCTGTTCTGTTCAGCCACGGCTGGCCATTGGATGCGGACATGTGGGAATACCAGATGCATTATCTGGCGTCCCGTGGCTATCGCACCATCGCATTCGACCGCCGCGGTTTTGGCCGGTCCAGCCAGCCCTGGACTGGTTATGACTACGACACCTTTGCTGATGATATTCACCAGCTGATCGAGCACCTGGACCTCAAGGACGTAACCCTGGTCGGCTTCTCCATGGGCGGTGGCGACGTGACGCGCTACATCGCCCGTCATGGTACGGCCCGTGTCGCCAAACTGGCGCTGCTGGGTGCTGTGACGCCCTTGTTTATCAAGACAGCTGATCATCCGCAGGGTGTAGATAAAAGCGTGTTCGACGGGATCAAACAAGGCCTGCTTAAAGACCGCGCCCAGTTTATCAGCGACTTCGGCCCGGTGTTCTATGGCACCAGCCGCGACCAGAAAGTCTCAGACGGCGTGATGACCCAGACCCTGAATATTGCCCTGCTGGCTTCCCTGAAAGGCACCGTGGATTGCGTTACGGCGTTCTCTGAAACCGACTTCCGCCCCGACATGGCCAAGGTTGATGTACCCACGCTGGTTATCCATGGTGACGGCGATCAGGTCGTTCCGCTGGAGGCAACCGGCAAGCTGGCCGCGGAAATGATCCAGGGAGCCGAACTCAAGGTATACGAGGGCGCACCCCACGGGTTTGCCGTTACCCATGCCGAGCAGTTGAATGAAGACCTGCTGGCGTTTCTCAAC
This sequence comes from Pseudomonas sp. JZ134, assembly GCF_051027695.1. Classification (NCBI taxonomy): domain Bacteria; kingdom Pseudomonadati; phylum Pseudomonadota; class Gammaproteobacteria; order Pseudomonadales; family Pseudomonadaceae; genus Pseudomonas; species Pseudomonas sp. JZ134. Next base: position 257,373 of record NZ_CP069251.1, read on the forward strand.
CGCTAAGCCGTTGCCGGCGGGCCTGATACGTCCGCCGGTTCATGGGATGTATGTATGCAAAGGGATCCCGAGAACCCGCGACGCCGCCAGGTCATCGCGAATGCTTCTCTGCTGGGCGCCGCCGGTGCGCTCTGGTCTGCACTGCCTTTTAGCAAAGGCACGGGTTATGTGTTTGGAGGAACCATGCAAGACGCTGATTTGATTCTGCACAACGGTCGTTTTCACACCGTGGATCGTGAAAAGCCCCAGGCCAGCGCCGTTGCCATCAAGGACGGGCGCTTTCTGGCAGTAGGCACCGATGCCGAAGTCATGGCTCATCGTGGCGCTGCGACTCAGGTCATCGACCTGCAACAGCGCACCTCAATCCCCGGTCTCAACGACTCACATCTGCACCTGATCAGAGGGGGCCTCAACTACAATCTCGAGCTGCGCTGGGAAGGCGTGCCCTCGCTGGCCGACGCCTTGCGGATGCTTAAAGCCCAGGCCGAGCGTACGCCAACGCCGCAATGGGTCAGGGTCGTAGGAGGCTGGAACGAGTTCCAGTTTGCCGAGCGCCGTATGCCAACGCTCGATGAGATCAATCAGGCAGCGCCGGATACACCGGTCTTTATTCTACACCTTTATGATCGCGCACTGCTCAACCGGGCTGCCCTGCGTGTGGTGGGCTACACCCGCGATACCCCCAACCCACCAGGGGGCGAGATCCAGCGTGATGCCAACGGTGAACCGACCGGCATGCTGATTGCGCGACCCAACGCCATGATCCTGTACTCAACGTTAGCCAAGGGGCCCAAGCTTCCTCTGGAGTATCAGGTCAACTCCACCCGCCAGTTCATGCGTGAACTCAACCGTCTGGGGCTGACCAGTGCCATCGACGCAGGTGGCGGTTTCCAGAACTACCCGGACGACTATCAGGTCATCCAGGAGTTGGCCGATGCCGGTCAGCTGACGGTGCGCATCGCCTATAACCTGTTTACCCAGAAGCCCAAGGAAGAGCTGGCCGATTTCCGCCACTGGACCGGTAGCGTCCAGTATGGGCAGGGAACCGACTTTTTCCGCCATAACGGGGCAGGGGAAATGCTGGTGTTTTCGGCCGCAGACTTCGAGAACTTCCTTGAGCCACGTCCGGATCTTGCACCAGACATGGAGGCTGAGCTTGAGCCTGTGGTCCGCCATCTGGTCGAGCAACGCTGGCCGTTCCGCCTGCATGCTACCTATGACGAATCCATCTCGCGCATGCTGGATGTATTCGAGCGCGTCAATCGCGATATTCCGTTTAATGGCTTGCCCTGGTTCTTTGACCATGCCGAGACCATCTCCCCGCGCAATATCGAGCGAGTAAAGGCATTGGGCGGCGGCATTGCGATTCAGGATCGCATGGCCTTCCAGGGCGAATACTTTGTTGACCGCTATGGTGCCAAGGCTGCACAGGCGACCCCACCTATCAAGCGCATGCTGGCCGAGGGTATTCCCGTCGGTGCCGGTACGGACGCCACCCGCGTGTCCAGCTACAACCCCTGGACCTCGCTGTACTGGTTGGTCAGCGGCAAGACTGTGGGTGGCATGGCGCTGTATGAGGAGGGTCTGCCCCGCGAGACGGCCCTGCAGCTCTTCACGCAAGGCAGTGCCTGGTTCTCTTCGGAGCAGGGCAAGAAGGGACAGATCAAAGCGGGTCAGTTGGCTGACCTTGCGGTGCTGTCGGCTGACTTCTTCAGCGTAGACGAGGAGGCCATCAAGCATATCGAGTCGCTGCTGACCGTGGTGAACGGCAACGTCGTCTATGGTGCGGGTGAGTTTGATCGCCTGGGCCCTCCGGCTATCCCCGTAGTTCCGGATTGGTCGCCGGTTGCCAAGGTGCCAGGTCACTGGAAACCGTCAGCCCCGCTTCAACAGCAGATGCATCAATGTGTGGGTTCCTGTGGTGTTCACGGCCACAGCCATGAGCGGGCGCGGCAAAAAGCAGTTCCGGTAAGTGATTACGCCGGTTTCTGGGGCGCCTTTGGCTGCTCCTGCTTCAGCTTCTGAGGACCTTGATGTGAGCAGTGCAGCGCCCGTAATGACGACATCTTCCCCCTGGAGTCCCTTACGGCAGGCGACCTTTCGCTGGCTGTGGCTGGCCAGCATCGCCTCCAATATCGGCACCTGGATGCATGAGGTGGGCGCGGGCTGGCTTATGACATCTCTATCGCCCAGTCCACTGGCGATTGCCATGGTTCAGGTGGCAGGCTCGTTACCAATGTTTTTCCTGGCACTGCCCGCTGGTGCGCTGGCGGACATTGTGGACAAGCGGCGCTATCTGATTGGAGTCCAGGTGTGGATGGCAAGCATCGCGCTGCTTTTAACAGCGCTAAGCCTGCTCGAACTTATGTCAGTAGCGATGCTGCTGATCCTGACACTGGCCATGGGCATCGGCACGGCCTTGATGATGCCCGCCTGGTCAGCGGTAACGCCTGAACTGGTGGACAAAGCGGAGTTACCCGCTGCCGTGGCGTTGTCCAGTCTGGGCATGAACGTCGCGCGGGCCATTGGTCCTGCGCTGGCAGGCGTTCTGGTAAGCCTGAGCGGCCCCTGGCTTACCTTTGCCTTGAACGCGGTGTCCTTTCTCGCTGTCATCGCAGCGCTCCTGGCGTGGCGGCGAACTCCCTCGGCTGCGGTATTGCCCGCAGAGCGCCTGTTTGGCGCCGTCCGGGTCGGCCTTCGCTATGCCTATAGTGCCCCTTCGCTACAGGCGGTGCTTGCCCGGACTGCCGCTTTTTTTCTGGGTGCCAGTGCCGGCATGGCCTTGCTACCGCTAATTGTGCGACAAGGATTGCAGGGCAGTGCAGCGGACTATGGCGTGCTGTTGGGATGTATCGGTATCGGTGCGATCGCTGGCGCTGTTGGATTACCCAAGCTCAGGGCCAGGGTACGAGGCGATTTTATTGTCGCAGGCGCCAGCGCAACGTATGCACTGGTATTAGTGGGGCTAGCCTGGATTCACTCCTTTGCTGGGCTGATCCCGGTCATGTTGATCAGCGGCGCCGCGTGGATCGCGGTGCTGTCCAGCCTTCAGGTCGCGGCACAGACCTCGGTACCCGCCTGGGTCAAGGCTCGTGCTCTGGCGGTCTATATTCTGATTTTCTTTGGTACCAGTGCCCTGGGCGCTGCGATGTGGGGGGCGGTTGCCAGCCATTTCTCGCCTAGTCTGGCACTGACTGTAGCCGCCGGTGTATTGCTCGTCGGGATCGTCCTGACTTGGCGCTTTCGCCTGCCCGTCACCCAAAGCGAGGACCTCGCGCCTTCGCTGCACTGGCCGCAGCCGGTGCTGGACCCGAGTCTCGACCGTGAGCGGGGGCCGGTGCTGGTCACGATCGATTATGTCATTGCTGTCGAGCAAGCCCAGGCGTTCCGGCAGGCTATGGTGCCGGTCCGCCATATGCGCCAGCGTAACGGCGCGTTTTCCTGGGGCCTCATGCAGGACAGCGAGAACCCCGAACGCTGGCAGGAGTTCTTCTTCGACGAATCCTGGCTGGCTCATCTGCGCCATCACGGCCGTGTGACTCAAGGCGAGAAACAGATCGAAGCCGCAGCGCGACGTTATCAGACGCCAGGTGTGCCGATCGCCATACGACACCTGTTGAGTAGTAAACCCTGAATTTACCTATTCGTGCCATCGGCGCGAGAGAGACCTGGTTTACCAGGCCCATGATCTGCCCCACAAATGAAAGGATAAAGCCATGACTACGCCCTACAACCGCCTTAACAAAGATGATGCCCTTGTTCTGCTGATCGACCATCAGGCCGGCCTGATTTCCCTGGTCCAGGACTTTACGCCAAACGATTTCAAGAACAACGTGCTGGCCTTGGCCAATAGCGCCAAGTTCTTTGGTCTGCCCACCATTCTGACCACTAGCTTTGAGAACGGCCCGAATGGCCCACTGGTGCCTGAACTGAAAGAGCTGTTCCCGGACGCGCCCTATATCCCACGCCCCGGTCAGATCAATGCCTGGGACAATAGTGATTTCGTCGAGGCTATCAAGGCTACTGGCCGCAAGCAGCTGATCATGGCCGGTGTTGTGACAGACGTCTGCGTAACCTTCCCGGCGCTCTCCGCCATTGCCGAAGGGTTTGATGTGTTTGTTGTCACTGACGCGTCCGGCACGTTTGACCAGACCGTCCAGCAAGCCGCCTGGGCACGCATGAGCGCAGCAGGTGTGCAACTCATGAACTGGTTCAGCGTGGCGTGCGAGCTGCACCGCGACTGGCGTAACGACATCGAAGGGTTGGGTGCGCTGCTCTCTAACCATATCCCCAACTACCGCAACCTGATGACCAGCTACTTCAAGCTGGCCGGCAAGTAATGCCAGGCTGGCCGCCTTACCGGGCGGCCGGCTATAAGGAGCACTCTTGAACCGGAACGACCTACGCAAGGTAGACCTGCAATTGCTGGTCATTTTCGAAACCTTGATGCATGAGCGTAACTTGACCCGGGCGGCTGAAAGACTATTTATGGGCCAACCCGGCGTCAGCGCGGCGCTAATCCGCCTGCGCGAATTCTTCAAGGACCCGCTTCTGGTCCGCAATGGCAAGCACATGGAGCCTACCCCTCGGGCATTGCAGATCCTCGAGCGGTTGCATCCTGCCCTGGATGGCCTGTCCAGCGCCATCAGTGAAGTGCACGATTTCGTCCCGCAGGCCAGCAAGGCGGTGTTTCGCATCGGCATGTCAGACGATGTGGAGTGTGGTCTCCTGCCCGCGCTGCTTGCCCACATCCGTACGGTTGCGCCCGGTTGCGTGCTGGTTGTGCGTAACGCGAACTTTCTGCTGCTGCCGGGTCTTTTGGGTAATGGTGAGGTCTCTATGGGGATCAGCTACACGACTCAACTACCGGCCAATGCCAAATGCCGAACCCTGCGTAAGATCCGTGCCCTGGTTATCCGGTCCGATGACCGTCCGGGACCGCTGACGCTGGAGGATTACTGTGCCAGGCCGCACGTGCTGGTTTCCATGTCGGGAGACCTGTGCGGCAACATTGACAAAGACCTTACCCGGTTAGGGCGCACCCGCCAAGTTGCCTTGGGCGTACCGCATTTCAACGGACTGAACGCTATCCTTGCCAATTCGGACCTGCTGGCTACAGTACCGGATTATGCGGCGTATGCGTTGGCCGCCGGTGGCACGTTACGGGTTGAAGAGCCGCCATTTCCGATCGAGCCGGCCAATCTTTCACTGGTCTGGCGCGCTGCGCAGGATACCGATCCCGGCGAGCGCTGGTTGCGTAACCAGATCGTGCAGTTCATGGGTGCCTCGGTCAATGATTAGCTTTTATCTGTCAGCGTACTGTCCAACAGCGCCACTTGGGTTTGGGATTCTTGAATAAGTAAGCGTAACCGCCTGTACGGGTACTGCTCCCGACAGCGCCTGCGCGCAACTCAAGTGTATGACGATGATACTTATGATCTGGAATGCCGGGCCTCGATTCCGCGAACAATCACAAAGGCAATCAACGCAACGACAAACACGACAAGATACATCCAGGCGATACTTTGTAATGTCTCAATCAACGAGCGATAAATCTCGAGCGTCCAGCGTTCTGAATTAAGCACCAGTACCTGAGCATCCGTAGTCGGCGCGCTGATATAGCGCTCAAGGTCGTAGATTCGCACGCCACCTGAAATACCTACCACAAAGCTGGCGAACGTGATGTATCGATGCCAGGCGCTACTGACGTCATCCTTGATAATTCGGGCCAGGACAGCCTGGGTCGAATGATTGAATAAGGCGACAACAATAGCGGAAGTAATGAATGCAACGACAAAAGTGGCGGCCAGTAAAGAAAAGAACATAGAGCCTCTCGGTTGCTACATATGAAATGGCATGTCCAGGCGGAAACGTGCGCCGCCCAAGGGTGAGGTGTCTGCAGCTAATGTCCCGTTTTGAGTCTCGATCGCTCTGCGGCTGATGGCAAGGCCAAGCCCGAAGCCGCCTGTTGTGCGGTCGCGGCTGCGGTCGAGCCGGTAAAAGGGCTCGAAGATCTTTTCATGCTCTGCCTCCGGGATGCCAATGCCGTCATCTTCAACAGTGATCTGATAACGATCCTGATCCAAAACACTTACGCTCAGGCGGATGCGGTGGTTACAGTAGCGAATGGCATTTCGGATCAGGTTCTGTAATGCTCTGGCTGTCAGACGAGGCTCCAGACTTACCCGCTGTTTCTCCATCGCCATGTCCACCTCCAAGAGGATTCCACGCTGCTCCAGTTCTTCAGCGAACCCTCCAACGATGCTATCGATAAACTCACCCAGATTGAGTTCGACCCGCTCCAACTGAGCGGCCACGCTGTGCAGCCGACTGTAAGACAACAGCTCCAGTACCAGTTCGTCCAGCTCGCGAACGTGACGGGTCATGTCCAGTAGGCGGGTACGAGAGGCTTCTGGAATATCTTCGGACAACGCCAGGGCCAGGCCGAAGTCGAGCCGGGAAAGCGGAGTGCGAAGTTCATGGGATACTGCATTGAGCAGCTCCTGCTGCTGATTGAGCAGGCGCTCGATATCGGTGGCCATCGAGTCGAATACATGGCCCAGCTCGGCAATGTTGGACCGTGAGGAGAGGTGAGCTCGGGCAGACAGGTTTCCCCTGCCCAATGCCGAGGCGGTACGCCTCAGCGATTCCAGATCCCGCCAATGAGGACGTAGCCAGAGCAGCAGACAGGCCAGAAGCGCTGCGCCTGTCAGGACGTTCATGGCCCAGAACAGCAGGTTGATATCCAGCGGAAGGGGGGGACTGGACTCTTCTATGAAATGCTCATTGTCCAGCGGAGCCAGGACCGTATCAGGCAGGCCATACTCACCAAGGCGTATGACCATAAGTCCCTGCTCAAGCTGCTCACGCTCATCCGGGCTCAATCGAGCATTCGCCATTTCTCGAAGACTGACCTCAAGCGGTGCAAAAGAGGTTTTGAGTTCCTTTTCCAACTGATCCCATTCTGTTTTGGGGCGCTCCAGGAATCGTTGCTGGATCAAGGCCATCTGACCTCTGAACTGATCCAGATTCCATGCAACGTAACGATCTTCAGATAATGAAACGACAAGTTTGGGTACTGCATAGTTGGCGAGGCTGAAGGTAACCAGCACCACCAGGTATAAACGGATCAGAACCTTCAGCATGACCGGTACATCCTAGTCTTCCCACTCGGAGCGGCTGAAGAGATAGCCCTTGCCCCAAACTGTTTTGATCTTGCGTGCTTCGCCAGAGGTATCTTCGAATTTGCGGCGCAACTTCGAGATGGCGACATCAATGGAGCGATCGATACCGTTAAACTCGATACCACGTACCTGTTGCAAGAGCTGGTCTCGACTCTGTACTTCACCGGCATGACGAGCCAGGGCTACCAGAAGATCGAATTCGCCTGATGACAGCTCGATCGGCTGGTCCCGCCACTGAACAACCCGTTCGGTTAAATCGATTTCCAGACGACCAAAGGTGACACGCGAAGCATCCTTGCGAACTGTTTCCGGCTGGCTGCGCCGGAGCAGCGTACGAATCCTGGCCAATAGCACCCGTGGTTCACAAGGTTTGGTGACGTAGTCATCCGCCCCCAACTCGAGACCGACCACTTGATCATGACTATCGTCGCGGGCGGTGAGCATGAGAATAGGAAGGCCAGCATGGTCTGCGCGGAGCTGGCGGCACACCTGCAAGCCATCAAGCCCCGGCAGCATAAGATCCAGGATGACCAGATCCGGGTATGTTTTCCGGACATACGCTTGAACCTCGTCGCCCCGGGACAGTATGGAAACCGCGAAGGCATGACGTGTCAGGTAGGTGGCAATCAGTTCAGCCAGGGCGGTATCGTCTTCGACCAGGAGGATGGTAGGCATAGCAGGGCACGCTGAAGGGTTTGAAAGAGCATAAACAAGCCCGACAGCTTCTGTAGCGGTCATTACACTTTTTCACAAATGCCCTACAAGCTTTTACAAAGCCGACAGGGCAGGGCTTTTAGCATGGCGCTGTTCCTGAAGGATGCACACCATGATGCCGCCCGTTAAGTTTTCCCTACGTCCCCTTTGCCTACTGATGTTACTAGCGCTGACAGGATGTGACCGCCCAGCGCCCTCTGCACAGCAAGCACCCGATACGTCTGTCACCGTCGAGACGATCAAACCTCAGCCGCTCAGCTTGTTGACTGAACTCAATGGCCGTTTGGTAGCGCCCCGTGTGGCGGAAGTCAGAGCCCGCGTAGCAGGCGTTCTGCTGCAACGGGTTTACCGTGAGGGAAGCCAGGTCAAGCAAGGCGACGTATTGTTTCGGATTGACCCCGCGCCGCTGCAGGCAGACGTCGACAGCGCCGTGGCAGGCCTGAAAAAAGCCCAGGCCAATCGCTATCAGGCCCATTTGCAGGCCGAGCGTTATTCTGCATTGATCAAGACTCACGCCGTCAGCCAGCAGGACTTCGAAAATGCGCACGCTGCCTTTTTGCAGGCAGAAGCCGAAGTCTCTGCTGCGCAGGCCACGCTCAAACGTGCCCGGCTCAATCTGGGGTATGCCACCGTCACAGCACCCATCTCCGGGCGCATCGGCAAGGCATTGGTCACGGAAGGCGCGTTGGTAGGGCAGGATAGCGCCACACCTCTGGCCATTATTCAGCAGCTCGAGCCTATATATGCCGATGTGACTCAATCCACCCGGCAGATCAACGCGTTGCGCCGTGCGCTGCGGGAGGGGCAGTTACAAACCGTAGGGGAGGATCAGGCCGCCGTAACGCTCGTACAGGATGACGGTACAGCGTACCCAATAGCCGGAAAACTCTTGTTCTCGGATCTTACAGTGGATCAAAGCACAGGGCAGATCACCCTGCGTAGCCAGTTTCCCAATCCGCAGGCTGACTTGCTGCCCGGCAGCTTTGTTCGAGTGCGTCTTGAGCAGGCCAGGAACGAGCGAGGTATCAGTGTTCCGCAGCGGGCCGTTCAGCGCGACTCGGCAGGGCAGGCTAATGTTTTGCTGGTCAACGCTCAGAATCAGGTTGAGGAACGGACGGTCCGTCTTGGCGGTGCCCAGAATGATCGCTGGATCATCGACGAAGGACTGCATGAAGGTGACCGCGTAATCGTTGCAGGCCTGCAATACGTCAGGCCGGGGATGCCTGTCCAGGCAGAAGAGGCAGGAATTACAACCGATGCACCTGCCGACAAGGAAGCCCGATAATGCCAGACTTCTTTATCAGGCGCCCGATATTTGCCTGGGTCGTCGCCCTGTTCATTCTGCTGGCAGGTGTGCTGGCCATTCCCAATCTTCCGGTGGCGCAGTATCCCAATGTTGCGCCCCCCCAGATCGAGATTACCGCAACCTACCCGGGCGCCACGCCGCAAACCCTGGATGAAAGTGTTGTCAGTCTGATCGAGCAGGAGCTTAATGGGGTCAATCACCTGCTCTATTTCTCCTCCAGCAGCAGCCAGGGAATGGCGACGCTTACGGTTACGTTTAAACCAGGCACTGATCCGGAGCTGGGCAAGGTCGATATACAGAACCGCTTGAAAACGATCGAGTCCAGACTGCCCCGAGCGGTTACGCAGCAAGGTCTGGAGATTGAAGAGGTCTCGGCCGGGTTTCTGATGCTGATCACATTGACGTCTACTGATGGACGCCTGGATGAAACCGGCCTGAGCGACTACATGTCGCGTAACGTCGTTAATGAGCTCAAGCGTATCGAAGGGGTAGGCAAGGCCCAGCTGTTTGGTGCCGAGCGCGCCATGCGAATATGGATTGATCCGCAAAAACTGGTAGCTTTCAACCTGACGCCGGCCGATGTTAGCCAGGCGATCAGCGATCAGAATGTGCAAGTGCCAGCCGGTAGTATCGGCGACCTGCCTACCCGCAGCACGCAGGAAATTACCGCAGCCGTACAGGTGAAAGGGCAGCTGTCTACACCTGAGGAATTCTCGGCCATCGTACTCAAAGCCAACGCCGACGGATCGACGGTTACCGTAGGTGATGTCGCACGGGTCGAAGTGGATAGCCAAAGCTATCAGTTCGGGACTCGCCTCAATGGCAAGCCGACCACCGCTGTGGCTATCCAGCTGGCGCCAGGCGGTAATGCGATGAGCACGGCTACCTTGGTCAAAGCCAAGATGAAAGAGCTGTCACACTACTTCCCGGCCGGTGTGAACTACGACATTCCTTACGATACGTCGCCGTTCGTCAAGGTCTCGATCGAAAAGGTGGTTCATACCTTGATCGAAGCCATGGTGCTGGTCTTTGCCGTCATGTTTCTGTTTCTGCAAAACCTCCGTTATACCCTGATACCCGCACTGGTGGTTCCTGTGGCCTTGATGGGGACATTTGCCTGCATGTTGGCCCTAGGATTTTCCATCAACGTGCTCACCATGTTTGGCATGGTATTGGCGATCGGTATCCTGGTGGACGACGCTATTGTCGTCGTTGAGAACGTCGAGCGAATCATGGCGAGCGAAGGCCTGACGCCTCGGGATGCCACGCGAAAAGCCATGACAGAAATTACCGGTGCGATTATCGGAATCACGCTGGTGCTGACGGCCGTATTCATTCCGATGGCATTCATGCCGGGCTCGGTCGGAATCATTTACCAGCAGTTTTCTGTCTCGATGGCGGTTTCGATTCTATTGTCGGCGTTTCTGGCGCTGAGCTTGACACCTGCGCTGTGCGCAACGCTACTCAAGCCGATACCGCACGGTGTACATCACGAGAAGAAAGGATTTTTTGGATGGTTCAACCGACGGTTTGATCATGCCGCGGACGGCTACCAGCGTTGGGTCGTCAATGCCATACACCGTACAGGTCGTTACATGCTGGTCTACGGTGTGCTGCTTGCAGGGCTCATGCTGCTCTTTACTCGCCTGCCGTCTTCGTTTCTGCCTATCGAGGATCAGGGCTTTACCATTACCGATATCCAGCTGCCGCCCGGAGCCAGCCAGAACCGCACGATTGAAATCGCACGGCAGATCGAAGCGCACAATGCTACGGAACCTGGCGTAGCCAATACCACCATGGTGCTGGGCTTCAGCTTTTCCGGCAGCGGGCAGAATGCAGCTCTGGCATTTACCACATTAAAGGATTGGGCCGAACGCCGTGTCGAAGATTCGGCCGACGCCATTGCCGAGCGTGCCAATATGGCATTTGCCGGACTGCAGGATGCCATTGCCTATTCGCTCAGCCCGCCGCCAATCGAAGGGCTTGGGACTTCCAGCGGCTTTGAGCTACGTCTGCAGGACAGAAGCGGAAAAGGATACGAGGCTTTGCAGAAGGCGCGGGATACATTGCTGTCTGCCGCTGCAAAAAGCGCCCTACTGGCAAACGTACGGGAGACCGCGCTGGCCGAAGCGCCACAGGTAGAGGTCAAAGTCGATCGGCTCCAGGCGAACGCTCTGGGTGTCTCGTTCGCCGATATCAGCAACCTGCTTTCGACTGCCATGGGTTCGGCCTACGTGAATGATTTCCCCAACCTGGGCCGCATGCAGCAGGTCATTATTCAGGCCGAAGCCGATTCCCGCCTTCAGGCAGAAGATATCCTCAAGCTTGAGGTGCGTAACACGTCCGGCAAGATGGTACCCCTGGCTGCCTTCTGCGAAGTAGTGTGGACAACGGGACCGGCGCAGTTGACTCGTTACAATGGCTATCCCGCCGTCAGCCTTTCAGGTGAGCCTTCGGAAGGGCACAGTACAGGCGAAGCCATGGACGAAATCCAGCGATTGGTCGATCAGCTGCCTCAGGGTTTTGGTCTGGAATGGACAGGACTTTCACTTCAGGAAAAGACCTCCGGCGCACAAGCTCCCTTATTGCTGGGACTGTCCTTGTTGATTGTCTTTTTGGTTCTGGCCGCGCTTTACGAGAGTTGGTCGATTCCAACAGCCGTTCTGCTGGTCGTACCACTGGGCATCCTGGGTGCCGTAGTCGCAGTCGTCCTGCGGGGCATGCCAAACGATGTGTTCTTCAAGGTTGGGCTCATCACCATCATTGGACTGTCGGCAAAAAATGCGATTCTGATCATCGAGTTTGCCAAGAGTCTTCATGACCAGGGCCATAGCCTATTCCAGGCCACCGTCGAGGCAGCACGTCTGCGTCTGCGTCCGATCGTAATGACCTCGCTTGCATTTATCCTGGGTGTGGTTCCCCTGGCTATTGCGACGGGTGCCAGCTCCGCCAGTCAACAGGCCATTGGCACAAGCGTGATCGGTGGCATGCTGACTGCTACCTTCGCGGTTGTCTTTGTTCCGGTATTTTTTGTGAGCGTCATGCATTGGGTCTCTCGCCTTACCCGCTCGCAAGCCAGAGGAGGGCAGCGCCATGAGTAAGTTGCCTGTTCTTCTACTGGCTGGCCTGCTGGGTGCCTGCTCTTTGGCACCTACCTACGAGCAGCCACCTGCACCCATACCAGCGGACTATCCGGTGGTATCAGCCCCGGTGAACCCAGCTGAAACGGTTCCGGCCTGGCAGGCATTGTTTACAGATCCGCGCCTGCGTCGGCTTATCGAGATTGGGCTAGATCAGAACCGTGACCTGCGTATGGCAGTGCTTCGCGTTGAAGAGGCGCGGGCGCAATACAGAATCCAGCGGGCGGACCTGTTGCCGAATGTGAGCGTAAGCGGCTCGGCAACCCGTCAGCGCTCCCCAGCGCTCGGGCTGGAAAACACCGGTGGGCTACCGGCTCAGGCCGTAAGCAGTGGAAGCCAAGTCACCAATCTGTATACCGTAGGGGTAGGGCTGAGCACGTACGAAGTGGACCTCTTTGGCCGTGTCCGCAATCTTCGAGATGCAGCCTTGGGTGAATATCTGGCGTTGCAGCAGACGCGACGTTCGGTTGAGCTATCACTGATTGCTGAAATCGCTACGGCCTATACCAACCAGTGTGCCCTGCGCGAGAGAATAGCCATAACCCGGCAGGCCTATGAGAGCCGTCAGCAGAGTCTGGAATTGATTCATCAACGTTTCGATTATGGGATTGGTTCTGAACTGGATATTGCTCAGGCCCAGACCCTGCTAGAGACAACTGCCAGTGATCTTGCCGCATTGGAGCGTAGTATAGGACAGGCGGATAATGCGATGGCTCTCCTGCTCGGTCAACCATTGCCTCATGATCTGCCGCCCGCCCTTTCGCTGGAAAGGCAGGGGTTGGACAAGCCCTTACCCACCGGGCTTCCAGCAGATCTGCTGACCCGCCGACCGGATATACAGGCTGCTGAAGCCCGGCTGAAAGCCAATTACGCCACTATCGGAGCTGCGCGCGCTGCGTTCTTTCCAAGCATCAGTCTCACGGGCAATACCGGTTTTAGCAGCGCAGAACTTTCAGACCTGTTCAACGGCGGTAATCGCTCATGGAGTTTTACGCCTCAGATCAACCTGCCAATTTTCACAGGCGGTCGTAACCGCGCACAGCTTGAGGTCGCGACGCTGCGCAAAGAGATCAGTGTGGCGGAATATGAAAAATCCGTACAGACCGCTTTCAAAGAGGTGTCCGATGAGCTGGTCGCGCGTCAGCCACTTCAGCGTCAGCTCGACGCCCAGGAGCGGCTTCGTGACAGTGCTGCCAGAAGCCTTGTCCTTGCACAGCAACGGTATCAGCAGGGGCTCGATGAGTACCTGACGCAACTGGATAGTCAGCGCACGCTGTATCAGGCTGAAAATACCCTGATAGACGCCAGGCTTCAGCTGGCCTTGTCACAGATCAATCTATTCAAGAGCCTTGGCGGAGGTTGGAGCCGAGACCGGCCTTAATCAAAGTAATGCATGTCTTCTGATGCTCCTTTGGATGGAAGACATGCCCTCAGGCGCCTACGTGGCGCCTTTTTTATAGATCAGACCATCGGCTGAATTGATCATGATCCCAGCCATGCAGTTCGCCCCTGCGGTCAGCCGGTGCGCCCTTATTATCTCAAGAGATAATATCCGTCCTGATGTGCGCCGTTATAGCATCCATTCTGCCAGAGCCTTCCGCTTCGGAAGGCAGCCTGCCAATAATAAAAGGATTGGGTGACGCTCATGATCACACTAGGTCAAGCCCAGGTATTTCTTCAACAAAGAAGGGTCTTGAGGAATGACGTAGTTCAACCCTTGGGGGCACGTGCATTCGACATATTGGAGCTGTTGCTGGAAGCAAGAGGGCAGGTGGTCAGCAAGGACGAGATCTTGCAGCGTGTATGGCCCTCGACAGTTGTTGAAGAAAACAACCTCCAGGTGCACATCTCCGCCTTGCGTAAGGCCCTTGGTTGCAACAAGGACCTGATACGAACAATACCAGGCAGGGGATATTTGCTCATTGAGCAGGATGAGAAAAGTTCTGCTTCCCAGACTCTGGCAGTGCCGATGAAGGTTGAAACAGGCAACCTCCTGGTAGGGCGCGACGAGCTTCTGCTACAGATCTATGATGCGCTGACGCGCAACATGCTGGTGACGCTCATAGGGTGTGGCGGTATTGGCAAGACGGCTGTGGCATTAACTCTTGCGGCCTCCATTCGAGACGAGCACACCAGAACGGTTTTTCAAGTCATGTTTGGCGATGAACAATCGCCTGATGGACTCTTGGAAAGGCTGGCCAAGGTCATGGAGGTTGAGCCGGGCTCCATCGAGCAGGTCATGGATCAGCTCAAGCAACGGTATGCAAACGATGAGCTGTTGATTGTGCTCGATAACTGCGAGCATCTGATAGAAGCCGTGGCCTCGCTGTGTGAGCTTCTGTTCGAGACAGGGCTTGCCTTGAAGATTCTGGTGACCAGCCGAGAACCATTGAGAATACGTAACGAGCATACGATCCGTATTCCACCGCTTGAGACGGTTGATGCTCAGTCTACACCTGAAGCCGTATTGGCCTGCAGCTCAACCCAACTACTGCTCCTTCGACTGTCAGGGCTTGATCCCTCATTCGTTACTGATGAGGCCAGTCTGGACTTGTTGGGCGAAGTGGGCCGTCTGGTTGATGGGGTGCCGCTGGCGCTGGAAATGGCTGCAATTCGCGCCTCAGCATTGGGATTGCAAATTTTGATCGACGAGCTCATCGACAGACCCCACATGCTCGATGCCAGTCTGAGGACGGCACCTGGCCGTCAACAAAGCCTGACGGCCTGTATTGAATGGAGCTACCGGCTGCTGGGGGTAGAAGAACGTACCGTATTGCTCATGATCAGTCGCCTGGAAGGGCAGTTTTCACTTGACGCGGTCTGTGAAGTTGCCAGCGGCCTGGGGTTTTCTCATCGACAGCTGATGAACAGCATGATGGGGCTCATTACCAAATCCCTGTTACTCACTGTTCCCTGCGGACCTTTCCACCATTATCGGCTGATGAGGGCGACCCGCAGTTATCTGCAGCATCAGGGGCATCCCGGTCATGACGCTTCGCTCAGACTGTGCTCATGAACAGGATGGTTCATGCTATGAAGGGAGGTGTTCATACCTGTGAAGAGAGTTACTGCATGACCGAGTCGTTCTGCCCTGAAGCCATCGCCTCATTAAAGGCACAGGGCTATGAGCCAGTGGTATATATCATTGATGACGAGGCCAGTATCTGTCAGGCGTTGTCACGTCTGCTCCGCTCGTACGACATTCGTTGCGAAACCTATTCAGAGCCTGAGCCGTTTCTAAATCAGCCTCGCCCTCCACAACCGTGTTGCCTGTTGCTGGATGTCAACCTGACGCAGGGAGATGGGTTTTCGCTACAGGATGAAATGAACCAGCGAGGGCTTACGTTGCCGATTATTTTCATTACTGGCTTCGGCACGATTCCGATGTCCGTACGGGCGATGAAGGCTGGCGCGCATGAGTTTCTCACCAAGCCATTCAATGATGACAATTTGCTACGGGTCGTTGCTCAGGCCCTCACACTGGATGCCCAGCATCTGGCCTACCGATTGGAAACGGAAACCCTGCGGCAGCGCTACCAGAGCCTTACACCGCGGGAAAAAGAGGTCCTCGAGCTGATTCTGAGCAGCCACATGGTCAAGCAGATTGCGCTGACGCTGAACATCAGTGAAATCACAGCGAAGGTCCACAAGCGACACGTACTCACCAAAATGAAGGCAAGGACACCCCTCGAACTGTTGAAAATCTATGAACGGCTCCAGCAGTGAGCCTGCCGGTGCGGCGAGACTTGCCACTCATGAGAACGCTATTATGACTGTCATCTGCATCGTCGATGATGATGCTTCCGTACGCAAGAGCCTGGGAAACCTCCTCAAATCAGCAGGCTATCGCCCAGCCAGCTTCGCATCGGGCGAGGCCTTTCTCGAATCAGACGCGGCGGATACGGCAGGGTGCGTGCTGCTGGATATGTGCTTGCAAGGCCTGCATGGTCTGGAGGTTCAGCAGCAGCTATTGATAACAGGCAAAAAGATCAGCGTGGTATGTATGTCGGCGCATGCCGATGACCAGATCAAGCAATGCGCTTACGCCGCAGGCGCTATCAGTTTTCTTGACAAGCCATTCGATGACTTGACGCTTCTGGAACGGATCAGCGTTGCGTTGGCACGGTATGACCAAACAAAAATATGACGGATTATGGGTATGAGTGGTCAAGTAGAGCAGGCACCTTTGGATGAGGCCTGGTTGCAGCGGCTTTCCTGGCAGCCGTTCGATGCCGGGAGAACTCACCGCTTCAGTGTCCGCGATCCGCTGACAGGTGAAACCTGGCTTGCCTGCACTGCTGCGCTACGGAGCAACAGGGGCGCCTGTCAGAGGCTTGAGCGGGAGTTCGCCCTACGCCATGTGTTGCAACCCGAGTGGGCACTGGTACCTGTTGCCTATATCTCAACGCAGCAGGGGCCGGCCCTCCTGCTCGATCATCAGCACGGGCAACCGGTCGGGCCACTTGCACCCGACGGCAATCGCATTGAATGCTTTATCGTCAGGGCTCTTGCCGCAACTCACGCCCTGGTTTGCCTGCATGCACAAGGTTTGCTGCATCAGGACATCAAGCCAGACCACTTTGTCCAAGTTTCTGACAGCGGAATACGCCTGACCGGATTTGGCAACGCGATATCGCTGTCGCAGGCCGAGGCTCCACGCAGCAGTGCCTTGCAGGGTACGATTGACTACATGTCGCCCGAGCAGCTCCACGGGGCGCAGGGTTGCGTAGACGTTCGCAGCGACCTGTATGCGCTTGGAATGACATTTTATGAGTGGTTGACAGGCAGGTTGCCGTTTACAGGAGGCGATGCGGTTGAGTGGTTCCATAGTCATCTGGCCCGCCAACCTGCACCGCCCAGTCATTTCGACACGACCATTCCGCCTGTACTGGATCAGATCATCCTGACCCTGATCGCGAAGAATCCCGCCGAACGTTATCAAACAGCCAAGGCGTTATCGCTGGAACTGGAGTGCTGCCTTGAGATGTTGAGGCAACCCGGACGCTCTACTTTTTCGCCCTCTATCACTCCTATTCTCAACATGCGCGATACCTTTGTTGGGCGGGAGCAGGAAATCGGCCATATGGCCGCAGCGCTTGATCGTATCAGGCGTTCGCAAGGATGCGAATTCATTCTGATAGAGGGTACTTCAGGCACTGGCAAGTCGGCGCTGGTCAGGCAGTTCGCCTCTGGTTTGCGCAGCCACGATGCCTGTTTTATCGAAGGCAAGTTCGACCAGTTGAAGCAGACGCCGTTTTCACCTCTGGTTCAGGCACTGAACAGCCTGGTGATAAGGGCGATGGGAGAGGGTAACGAGCAATTGTCCCTTTGGCGGCATTGCATTGACCAGGCGCTTGGCAAACAGGTCGGGCTGTTGATGAGTATTATCCCGGATCTTTACCTGATCACCGGCCCGGTCACCTATACACCCAGCTTGCCTTCCTACGAGCTACACGCTCGGCTAAACGAGGCACTGGTGGCATTGCTAGCGGTATTTGCCTCACCGAAACGCCCGCTCATTCTGTTTCTGGACGATCTGCAGTGGCTCGATACGGCAACGCTTACGTTTATCCTGCACGTGGTCAGGGCAAATATTCCTAACCTGCTGTTCGTTGGCGCATACCGCGAGAACGATGCGCGTCTGCAGAGTGAGTTTCAAACATTCCTGCAGCAGTTGACGCTTTCTTCATCCAGCCTCACCACGCTGCCGCTAAGGCCTCTGTCTCTGGACGAAACCGGCAAGTTGATTGAGCACTATCTCAAGAGCGGTGCTGTTTCCATCAACTTACTGGCTGGCGCGGTGCAGGACAAAACCGGTGGCAATCCGTTCTTTACGCAGCAGCTTATTCGCCATCTACTTGAGGAAAAGCGCCTTGAGCAGAAAGAGGGGCACTGGCAGTGGAATCTGGGATACCTCGAACAGCATCACTACGCCGATAACGTTATCGATCTGATGCTTAGCCGTCTTGAGCGGTTGCCTTCCAACTGTCTCTCGTTGTTACAGACATTGGCCCTGATGGGTAACGATACGCCGCTTGCCACGTTGGCAGGCTTGAATGGCTTGTCTGCAAATGATGCACAGCATCAGCTACAACCTGCGCTGAATGCTTCGCTGGTCAATCAGCAGGACGGCCGCTATCGGCTTTCCCATGATCGAATACAGGAAGCGGTTTATTGCTCGATACCTGAATCACAGCGTCTGAAGCAACATGCCCGGGTCGCCTGTTATCTGATCGATCGTATCGATACTGCAGGCCAACCCGAATCACGTTACGCCATTGCCTCACAGATTCTGCGGGCCGGTATTGCCGCATTTCGGGCTGCTGATTATTCGCTGATTATTACCGCACTGCTGAATGCGGCGCGGTGTGCCAAAGCCGCAGCTGCTACTCACGCGGCGCTGGAGTATCTACAACAGGCCGAAGCCTTGATGGATGCTGCGCGTCATCCCATGGACGACCAGCGACGTGCATTGAATCTGCTATACCTGCAATGCCTGTTACTATCCATGCAGCTTGAGGTAGTGCCTCAGCGGTTGGAGTTGGTCCTCGCTCAGCTGACATCGCCTGTCGAGCGAGCCGAGTTTCATCAGATCGGTGTAGAGCTGCGCGGCCTGCAATCCGACTACCAGGGTGCTGTGGACGTCGCCGTTATTGCATTAAAGGAGCTGGGTATCGACCTGGCCAACCTGAGTGCCCCATGGGACGAGATTGATCGCTGGCTCGACACTCATGGCATTGAGTCAGTCCTGCACTTGCCGCTGATGGCCAACGACGCGATGAAGCCGGTTGTAGGGTTGCTTTCCAGCATGATCATACCTGCGACGGTCGTCGATGCTGAGCTATCGTTTCGGCAGCAGTGCCACCTGATGCTTTTTACACTCAAACATGGCATGACTGGCGCCGGTGCAGAAGGCATGGCCTGGTTAGGGGTGTTGATTGCGCAGCGCCATGGCTCATATGCCAAAGGCTATGAGCTGGCTAGAACCGCGTTGCGTGTCGTGGAGCAACATGGCTTTCATGACGCTCGTGCAGCTGTGTTGGTGCCGCTGGATCAGGTCAGTGTCTGGACGCAGCCCATAGAATACGCACTGGACTATGCGCGACAAGCGTGTTCGGTAAGCTATACCGAAGGTAACCTGACGATATCGAGCTATGCCTGTATGCATATCGTGTTCGATCTCATGGTTGCCGGCAAACCCCTATCCGAGGTTCAGGAGCACCTTGAGCTTGCCCGCTCCTTTACCGATCGTATCGGTTTTCGGGATGTTCAGCTGGCCATCCAGTACTTTGAGCAATACATACGGCAGCTCGGCATAGCATACGATCCCTGTACACCGGCTCATGACGGTGTCCAGAGTGAGACGACAATAATCTTGTTCTGGGGAGCCCTGCTGCAGGGTATCGGTGCTTATCACTTTGGGTACTATGCTGACGCCCAGGCGGCGCTTGGACAAGCCGCTCAGTTGTCCTGGTCTGTACCGGCGCATATTCATCTGATTGATCTGCATGTGTTTCAGGCACTGACCTACGCAGCACTTGCCGGGACATGTCCGCTTGAGCAAACCTTGGCCGCTATAGAGCCCCATCGACAGCAGCTCAAAGTATGGGCCGATATCAACCCCAACGTCTTCAAGGACAAGGCAACGCTGATTGATGCTGAGTGCGCTCGAATCGCGGGCGACGGACTCAACGCTCTGGCCTTGTACGAAAAGGCTGCCATGCTGGCGGGCCGTTATGGGTTTACGCCTATTCAGGCCCTGGCTCATGAGTTGGCAGCCAGGCATTGTCTGGTTCATGACCTGCGTGTCGCCAGCCAAGGTCATCTGGACAGTGCGAAACGGTGTTATCAGGCATGGGGCGCACATGCAAAGGCCGCCCTCCTTGAAAAGTGTTATCCGTGGTCAGAGTCACCGCTACCTGGCAAATCGGCCACCCCAATCGAGGGCCAGGAAAGCCTGGATCTCATCTCAGTACTCAAGGCGTCCCAAGCGTTGTCACAAGAGCTTGAGCTGGACAACCTGATTGCCCGGCTAATGACGAATACCCTGATCCACGCAGGCGCCCAGCGTGGTGTTCTGCTCTTTGTGGAGCAGGAGCAGGCAATGGTTGCGGCCAGCAGCTGGGTTGAGCCGAATCAGGAAGTAGCCATCGATTTGATACGCGAACCTGCAAAGCCCGAGTGGTTGCCTCTCTCGATTCTCAATACTGCAATAAAGGGCAAGCAACCGGTTGTGCTAACCGATACACGTCAACCGTCGCGCTTTTCGGGAGATCTGTATTTTACCGACCATGAGGTACGTTCGCTGCTATGCCTTCCGCTGCTCAAGCAGGGCGAGGTGGTAGGCGTTCTGTATCTTGAGAACAGCCTCATACCGGGCGTTTTCACTCAGGAACGAACTCAGGTCCTGGAGCTGCTGGCGGCCCAGGCCGCCATTTCGTTGCAAACCGCTCGGCTGTATGAGGAGCTGGTAGCCGAAAATCAACGTCGACAAGCCGTTGAAACCGCACTTCGAGAAAGTGAAGGCTTTCTTAAGCTCGGACAGCAGATCAGTAATATTGGTATTTATCGCTGGAATCCCCTTACAGACGAGGCGGTGTGGACCTCGGAAATGTATGCCCTGTTTGGTGTTAAAGAAGGGGATATTCCGCCCGGTTACGTAGGGTTATGGGACTTCATTCACCCTGATGACCTAATTGGATTTAAGACCCACGTAGACAAGGCAGTACGCGCCAAAAGCCCGTATCGCTATGAGATCAGGATCACTACACCCGAAGGACTGGAGAAGCGCCTGGAAACCATGGGACATCTGGAAGGCAGCAGCTATATCGGCGCTGTTATTGATCTTACTGAAGTCAGAGCGACTGAGTCGGAGCTGCGTAATGCCCGGGCTGAACTGACGCGAGCGGCACAGGCAACCATCCTGGGTGAATTAGCAGCTTCTATCGCTCACGAAATTAACCAACCGCTGGCGTCCATCGTATCCAATGCCAGCGCTGGCATACGCTGGCTGGACAGACCTCTGCCT
The DNA here is from genome assembly GCF_051027695.1 of Pseudomonas sp. JZ134. Taxonomy (NCBI): domain Bacteria; kingdom Pseudomonadati; phylum Pseudomonadota; class Gammaproteobacteria; order Pseudomonadales; family Pseudomonadaceae; genus Pseudomonas; species Pseudomonas sp. JZ134. The sequence goes on from NZ_CP069251.1 coordinate 278,745, forward strand.
GAGCTTTCGGAAACCCGGGAAAGTCTGGAAGAAATCGCCAAGGAGGGTAAGCGGGCCGGTGACATCGTGCATGCACTCAAGTCTTTGACCAAGCAGACCACTCCCGATCTACAACCCTTGCCTATCGATGAGGTGATCGCCACGGTGCTTCGGCTGATCTCCAGTGAAATCGAGCATCGGCACGTCGTACTGGCCTCCCGCCTGTCTGCAGGTAATGCAAGAGTGCTCGGTGACCGCATCCTGTTGCAGCAAGTGGTACTCAACCTGGTCAACAATGCACTTGAGGCCATGCAGCAGGCTAGTCAGCCTCCCTGTCGGCTGGAGGTGTGTTCAAATGTTGTGGGATCGGAATATGTAGTGGTGTCGGTCGAAGATACCGGCGTAGGCATCCCTGACACGAACCTCGGGCAGCTGTTCGACGCGTTCTTTTCCACCAAGAACAGCGGCATGGGAATGGGGCTGGCGATCTGTCGCTCCGTTATTCAGTCCCATGGCGGAAGTATCCATGCCTATGCGGCCCGTAAGCGCGGCAGCGTGTTTGTGTTTACATTGCCGTTAGCGGCAGTGGGACAGGCATAGCCTGAAAGGGCCTCGAGTAGTCGAGGCCCTTATCGGTCATGGCATCATGGGTAATTCGTTGGGACGCAGATCGAAAATGATGACCTCGGCCTGTTTACCGTTGGCCAGCGTAAGCACCTGTTCGTTGCGTACACGCACGCCGTCGCCTTCCACCAGCGGTTGGCCATTGAGCTCGATCTGCCCCTGGGCGACATGCACATAGGCGTAGCGATCTGGCCCCAGGTTCAGTGTTGCCTGCTCTTCACCATCGAACAAACCCGCATAGACCCGAGCATCCTGACGGATTTCCAGCGAGCCCTGCTCACCTGTAGGTGAAAGGATCAGGCGCAACCGGCCGCGCTTGCTATCTTCCCCAAAATGCTTTTGCTGATAACGGGGCTCGGCGCCTCGAGTGTTGGGCACGATCCAGATCTGTAAAAAGTGTACAGGATCATTCTGGGAGTGGTTGTATTCACTGTGGGCGACTCCCGTTCCGGCGCTCATGAGCTGTACATCGCCCGGACGAATGACGGAACCTGTACCCAGGGTATCCTTGTGCTCAAGCGCACCTTCCAGTACATAGGAGAAAATCTCCATGTCCCGATGAGGGTGAGTGCCGAACCCTTTTCCCTGGGCGACTCGGTCATCGTTGATGACCAACAGATCCGAAAACCCTTGTTCTTGTGGGTTGCGGTAATTGGCAAAGGAAAAGGTGTGGAAAGACTTGAGCCAGCCATGGTTGGCAAATCCACGTTCGGTTGCTTTGCGAAGGGCTAACATATTCGGTCTCCTGGTCAATCAACAGTATGTTGTTACCTGTATCGGTATGCGACCAAGAGTAAAGCGATCAAGCGGGGTGATAAATCACTTGAAATGCGTAAAAAAGTCTCCATCTGGTTGACAGTAAGACGAGTCTGCTCGATCAGACAGGCTCCCTTTAGCGATACGCACAAACGTTCAATACAAGCCTCGTAAGTCAGTCTATTGTTATTGCAACCCGGGCGGATATCCGTATCGCCTGTCTGCCGGCTGACCCATGCTGGTTTCTAGGAGAATCTTCTATGGCCCGAACGACCTCTATCGACCGCTATCGCAACATCGGCATCGTCGCTCACGTGGATGCTGGTAAAACCACCACAACCGAGCGAATCCTTTTCTATACCGGCGTGAACCATAAAATGGGCGAGGTGCATGACGGCGCCGCGACCATGGACTGGATGGTGCAGGAGCAGGAGCGCGGCATCACCATTACGTCCGCGGCGACTACTGCATTCTGGTCTGGCTCGACCAAGCAGTTCGACAAATACCGGATCAACATCATCGATACGCCTGGGCACGTGGACTTCACCATTGAGGTGGAGCGCTCGCTGCGGGTACTCGATGGTGCGGTCGTGGTGTTCAGCGGCGCGGATGGTGTGGAACCTCAATCCGAGACGGTCTGGCGTCAGGCAGACAAATACCATGTGCCTCGTATTGCGTATGTGAACAAGATGGACCGTGCGGGAGCGGACTTCCTGCGCGTCGTTGACCAGATCAAGAAACGCCTGGGTCATACTCCGGTTCCGATTCAGCTGCCGATTGGCCGTGAAGAGAACTTTGTCGGCCAGATCGATCTGCTGAAGATGAAGGCCATCTACTGGAATGATGATGATCAGGGGATGACCTATCGTGAAGAGGACATTCCTGCCGAGCTGCAGGCTGAGGCCGAGGAGTGGCGCGAGCGCATGGTCGAAGCTGCTGCCGAAGCCAATGAAGACTTCATGAGCAAATACCTGGAAGGGGAGCCCCTGACCAATGATGAAATCCGCACGGGTCTGCGGCTGAGGACATTGGCGGGTGAAGTCGTTCCGGCTGTATGTGGCTCATCCTTCAAGAACAAGGGTGTACCCTTGGTACTCGATGCGGTCATCGATTACCTGCCGTCACCTACCGAGATTCCCGCCATCAAAGGCGTGCATCCTGACGATGCCGAGCGGACTGACGAGCGCCATGCCGACGATAACGAGCCTTTTTCGGCGCTGGCGTTCAAGATCGCTACGGATCCCTTCGTGGGCACCCTGACTTTTGCGCGGGTGTATTCGGGCGTGCTTTCATCAGGTGACTCGGTACTCAACTCGGTAAAAGGCAAGAAGGAGCGCGTCGGCCGTATGGTGCAGATGCATGCCAACACGCGGGAAGAAATCAAAGAAGTTCGCGCAGGCGACATCGCAGCCTTGATCGGCATGAAGGACGTGACGACCGGCGACACTCTGTGTTCGGTTGAAAAGCCGATCATCCTGGAGCGTATGGATTTCCCCGAGCCGGTTATCTCCGTAGCGGTTGAGCCTAAGACCAAGGCTGACCAGGAAAAGATGGGGATTGCCCTAGGCAAACTGGCCCAGGAAGACCCTTCTTTCCGCGTCAAGACCGACGAGGAAACCGGACAGACCATCATCTCAGGCATGGGCGAGCTGCACCTCGATATCCTTATCGACCGGATGCGGCGTGAGTTTAACGTTGAGGCGAATATTGGTAAGCCTCAGGTGGCCTATCGCGAGACCATACGCAATACCTGCGAAATCGAAGGCAAGTTTGTTCGCCAGTCGGGTGGTCGTGGGCAGTTCGGTCATTGCTGGATTCGATTTGCACCCATTGATGAAGGCGAGGAGGGTCTGGTGTTTACCAGTGAGGTCGTGGGTGGCGTGATTCCCAAGGAATATATCCCGGCTATTCAAAAGGGTATCGAAGAGCAGATGAAGAATGGTGTGCTCGCCGGGTATCCCTTGCTAGGTCTCAAGGCCACGGTCTTCGACGGCTCTTACCATGATGTGGACTCCAACGAGATGGCATTCAAGATCGCCGCCTCGATGGCAACCAAGCAGCTATCCCAGAAAGGGGGCGCGGTACTGCTCGAGCCCATCATGAAGGTCGAGGTGGTGACACCTGAAGACTACATGGGTGATGTAATGGGAGACCTCAACCGTCGGCGGGGCCTGATTCAAGGCATGGAAGATACCCTTTCCGGCAAGGTAGTTCGGGCCGAGGTTCCGTTGGGCGAAATGTTTGGCTATGCGACTGATGTTCGTTCGATGTCACAGGGTCGTGCCAGCTACTCGATGGAGTTCTCACGCTATGCGGAGGCACCGAGAAATATAGTCGAAGCGCTGATTAAGAAATCTTAAGGATCGTTTCAGATTCTTTTTGAGCCACGCTAGTGTCTTCAGGCCGACTACTTTCAGGTAGTCGGCCTTTTTTCGTTTCACCTGAGGCAAAAGGCGCTGCGATCACATATTAATACTTGATGACAGGCACCCATTCTCGTTTAAGAACGCTTCAACTTAAGACAAGGACCTTAAGGGTTCCCAGAGCCGATACTGGACACCAACCTTACCGCCTCAAGGAGCGTTGCAATGGCCACGCTGGGTTCCAAGCTATCGTACCGCTTACCTGCAATTACGGCTGAAAAGCCTGAGTCGAGTGTTCCTAACACTGCGCAGGTACTTATGCAGCGCCTCCTCGAAACGCTTGATAGCGTTCAAGACGCGGAAGGTCCGATTAGCCGTACCTTGATAGATGAACTGCAAGCCCGCCTTTTGCCAGACGCTTTGCACGTGACCTTACCGAGTGAGGATCGGATTGCCTTGTCTCGTTGGCAGGAACAGCTGGCCAAGCGTCTGATGATGGAGCAGTTGGACGATGGCCTATCGGTATCCGAAATCGCCAGTGCCTGCTCGTTGTCAAGAAGCCATTTTTCCCGAGCCTTCAAGAAAAATACAGGCGTTTCGCCACGTGACTGGTATCAGCAATTACGAATTGCCAAGGCCAAGCGGATGCTTCTGAACACGTGTTTGCCGATAAGCCAGATCGGTGCGGAATGTGGTTTTTCAGATCAATCCCATTTCACCCGCGTATTTACGAAGACGGTAGGATGCACACCGCTCAACTGGCGTCGCTCGGGAGACCAGCAGGTCATGCGGCAAGCCTGAGGGTTGCGCGGACTATGGGCATACCTACACCGCCAGATGGTCCTTGAGGAAGTTGGCGAATGTCTGGACGGCTCGGGATGACTGACGATGCTGAGGGTAGACCGCATAGAAGGCTGAAATGGGTGGCTGGTGCGCTTGTAAGACCGGCTGCAAACGCCCATCGTTGAGCGCGTCACTGACAATGAACACCGGCAGATAGGCAATGCCAAGACCGGCCACCGCCGCGTCCCGGACAACTTCCCCGTTGTTGGTCCGCAGCTTGCCTTTCACGGGTACGCATACGAGCTGGCCCTGGGTTTGAAATTTCCACTCTACGCTTTTCACATGGCCGTAAAGCAAGCACTCATGGTGACGCAAATCATCCGGTGTTTCGGGGGTTGAGTGGCGCTCCAGGTACGCCGGGCTTGCGCAGGCCGTCATTGGAATGTCCATCAGGCGCTTGGCGATAAGGGTGGAGTCTTCCAGTATCCCGCCACGGATCGCCATGTCATATCCCTCAGCCACCAGGTCTACTGATCGGTCATTGAGATCCAGCTCCAGACTGATCAACGGGTTTTCCTGCATGAACCTGGGCAACAGCGGGCTGACATGCAGCGTACCAAATGTCATTGGGGCCGAAACACGTAAAGTTCCGCGAACGTTCACGCCCTGGCTGGATACTAACTCCTGCGTTTCGTTGACTTCATCCAGAATCCGAACGGCCCGTTCGTAGAGGGTCATACCCAGGTCGGTAGGTTTCAGGCTACGTGTCGTCCGGTTGAGCAGGCGTACACCAAGTTCTTCTTCCAGCGCCATGGTTCTTCGGCTGACGTACTGTTTGGAAAGCCCCAGTTTTTCTGCCGCAGCGGTAAAGCTCTGCTCGTTGATCGTAGTTACAAACAGCCTTAAATCCTCGAATTGCATGGCCTGAGTCTCTTCCTGGTTGACAGTCATTCCTAGTGTACTGGCTTTTTCCAGATCTGGATGACTACTAGGCTCCTTCCTGTCATCAAACGTGAGGGAAGCGCATCATGAACACCTTTTTGCATAGTGCGGTTTACGTTATGGCTTCAGCACTGGTGTTGTATATGGCCGTAAGCGGATAACGGCATACCGCATGTGATTTAAAGTGAAATACTTTCTCAGGCAGGCTTTTTGAAGCAGGGCAGCTAGACTCAGAAAGAGGGTCACTTAAATAAGGACACGCCATGCCGTATACCCAAGAACTCATCGAAGAAATGAACCTTCTGGCTCGATATGACCTCAGCAACAGTCTGGCCGGTTTAAAGGTGCACCACGACGCCACGCAAGAAGTCCTGGCCGCTATCAAGCGACTTCATGAAAAGGGCCTGATCAGTCAAGTCGACGGTGGTTATCTGACAGGCTTGGGAAGGGATGCAGCAGAACACGCTCAGGTGTTGTTGACGATCTTGAACCCAACGGCGTAAGGACTGCAAAAAAGTCCTTCGTTGCGGGGTTAGTCTGAGTAAATCGTTATGATGGCAGGCTACGGTACTGTACTGAAAACCCAGTAGCCTGCCTGTTGATGCTGATACACCCGTCAAGTGATCGCGTCTATATGACGGCACACTCAGGCTGGATTGTATCAACCTCAACCTGTGAGTCCGAGTGTGCCACGCCCTCTATCAACGTATAGCGAGTAAGCAGTTCTTTTACAGACTCCGCTGAATTGAACATCAGCACGTCGATAATGGAAAGGGAAGGGACGAACTCAGCAGAAAGCTGAGGATAGGTCACTTCATCCATCTTGATGAAGCGCAATTGCAGCCCATGATTGGCGAAATAGTCAGGACAGTAGAGCGGGACGCCGCCGATTGAGTTGAGGTAGCGGGTGCCTTCCAGCTGCTGAACGATCCGAATGATGCGGTCCTGCTTATCCATCGCCCGGGTATCCGCCAGTTCTGAAAGCATCAGGATGGGCGTCTCGATTTTCATATACCGGCACAGGGCTCGAATCGAGTTTTCGGCGAACCGCGCAAGGTTACGATCCGGATTGGCAAAGATGCTTTTGAGCAGCGCCAGGACTTCTGTTTTATAGGGGGCTTTCTTGTAGGTGTGCTCAAGCATGGTAAGCAGTGCGTCTGCTTCCTGGTCGAACGTCTCTGACAGCCAGCGCTCATTGATAGCGGCCCGGCGACTGCCCTTACGCAGCGGAAAGGTAATCAGCTTGGGCTGACCATCGTGAGTTAATACCCGGTTGCGGTTCATCCAGGAGCCTTTGACGAACTGCAGGTCATCGACCAGCACAAAGACGTCACTGGCGGCGATCAGCTGAAAGTAGCCCAGGTAGGGAAACAGGTAGGGCTGCATCATCGAAATCGTTTTAAGCATGGTGCTTCTCCTTGCACGGCATGACAGGAATCGGGTAGGCGTGCGTTCGCGTAAGCGTTCTTGGGCCAGAAGCGGTATTGCAAGGCAGCAATACCGCTGAGGAAAGCCTGATCATTTTCGAATGACCGAAGGAATGATGTTGGTGAAGGGTTTGAATAGAACCTTGCGGGCCAATTGCAGGAAGGCCTGAATGCGGTTGCGGTGGGTCATTACAATCAGAGACTGGCTGAATACCTGGGTCATGAAATATTCATACAGGTCTTGCTGGCCGATGCGCTGGTAGTAGCGGGCCAGGCTGTAGTAGGCGTGCAGGCTCATGGCGGTGCGGTGCTTTTGCGGACGCATCGACAAGACACCATTCTTGTGCACACGGTAGGCAGCCGGACGGATTTCTTTCATGTACTTGCCTTTGCCGTGAGCGCCCAGCAATGACCACCAGCACATGTCCTCCATGCGCACACCGTGCAGCTCGGGCGGAAGGGCCTTGATCACATTGCGAAAGCAGACGGTGAGCGTAGAAAAGTACCGAGCCCGCAGCAGTTCCTGCTGACTTGCATCGCGCCGATGCAGTCCGGCCAGTTGAACGTTTCGGATGATGCCCTGCTCGTTGAACATATAGGCGTCGTGAAACGCCATCACATAGTCTTCATGGCGCTCAAGAAAGTCGACCTGCAGCTGTAGCTTGTGCGGGTCCGTCCAAAAATCATCACCTTCGCAAATGGCAATATAAGGGGTATCCAGCGAGGCAAAAATTTTAGTAATGAACGGAACACCCAGGCTGTATTGGTTCTGCTGCTGGTAGATAGGCTTGATGATGGAGGGATAGCGTGCGGCATATTCCTGGATGATGGTTTGTGTTCCATCCGTCGAAGCGTCGTCATGCACGATGACCTCGAAGGGAAACCGCGTCTCCTGAATCAGAAAGCCCTCCAGCGTTTCTCGGATGAACGCCGCTTGGTTGAAGGTCAGGCAGACAACACTGACCAGCGGCTTCTCATCAGCACCCCAGTGCTCCCTAATGACCTGTTCGGTTCTTGCTTCCATGATTAAACGCTCGGGGTTTGATCCAAGAGATACGGTTTTGAAAATACGGCTTTGGCAGACACAAACACCAGCAGCAGACAGAGCAGCCCTCGTCCCGCCAGACCTATAAAGGTCTCGATCCGTTGGCTGCCATCCAGGGCTGGCAGCAGCCAGTCGCCTACCGCCAGGCCGAGGGCTGTCATGGCGGCTATACGCAAGAGGTCCGACAACCAAAGGAAGCTAAGGCCCGGTGAATACCGCTCATGAACGATATGAGGCCAGATGACCAGGGAGGCAAGGCTGACCGCAAACCAGACGCCGGCAGCCCCTAGCGCGCTATGGGTCAGAATCCCATAAGCCATAAGCGGCACGCTGATAGCCGTTGAGCAGATACCAAACCAGACATGCATCCGCAATTGGCCATGGGCATATTGCAGATAGAATTGAAACCCGCTCATGGCCAGTAACGCGCTGCCAAGGACGTACCAGACCAGGACTGGACCGCTCCAGAGCGCTGCCTCGGCGTTGCCTGTCCAGGCATGGAGAAGCGCTTGGCCATGAAAGGCGATCACACCCGCCATGGGAAACAGCACACTGCAAAACAGACGCGATACGTTCAGGTATAACGCCCGCATCTCAGTCATTCGGCCTTCCGCTGTCAGCATGGTCAGGCGCGGCAACAGCGTTTGTACAAGGGGGTTGGTCAGCGACAGAATGCCGGTCGCGATCAGGGCAACTAAAGAGAAATAGCCGTATTCCTGCAACGTAAGCGCTTTGGAAAGCAGTACTTTATCCAACTGGGTTTGCAGCATCCACAGGACGGTACTAGACGACATACCCAGGGCAAACGGTAAAACAGGTTTGACCAGTCGCCAGTGAAATCCGGTCAGGCGACGAGGACGGGGCATCAGATCATAGGCTCGGTGAGCAAAGGACAACGTTTCCAGCAGCCCTACGAGTGTTTGATAGAGAAAGAAGTGCAGGGGCTGTGCGCTGACATAGGTAATAAACAGCAGCGCGCCAAAATACCGGAGCGTTGCAAAAAAGACATTGATGCCGTTGAGCCAATGATGCTGCTCCATGCCTTGAATACCGCTCTTGTAGAGCGTGGCGTAAAGCTTCAGCACTATCATCAGCCCCATCAGGCTAATGCACTGCCCAATCATCACGGGATCGAGCTGGTTCGCCTGCAGCCACCCATGGGCTATGGCATTACTGCCCATATGAATAGCCAGGCCGGTCAGCACGGCTATCGGCAGGATAAGCAGTTCGAACGAGCGCAGCAGACGGCCGGAGGTGTATCGGCTGTGTTGCTGAGTGCCCCGAAAATGAGCGATCTGACGGGCAAGCGCGGGCGACAGTCCCGCATCCAACAGATAAAGCCACGCCTGCATGGCCGTAAAAAAACCGATCAGGCCATAGGCTTCGGCGCCCATATGCCTGAGATAGAACGGCATGATCAGGATGCCGGCCAGCATTACATAGATCTGACCCAGGTAACTGAGCCCGGTGTTCTTGAGCATAAAACGTTTTAGGGAAGTGCTCACAGGGTGAACTTCTTGCACATGTTGGACAGAGGCAGGGCACTCATGGTGTTGAAAGTAAAGGCGTCCTGGTAAGGCCCGGACGTCTCGCGCTGCGAGCGTACAAGTTGTCTGGCCTCGACTTCTCTGAGCACCGTTTCGATAACCGTGCGCTGCGACTCCCAAGTAAGTCCGGGAAAGATCGGCAGACAGAGCACGCGTTTACTCAAGCCTCTGGAAATCCATTGAGGCTGCTGCGGCTGAAGGTATTCAACGGTATCGAGAGAAGGGTAGAAGTAGCGGCGTGGATTGATCTGCCTTTCGTTAAGCTGACCTGCCACTCTGAGCAGCTCGCTTTCTTCCTGCAGAGCGATTGGAAAATAGCTGTAGTTACGTTCGCTACCCGGCTGCTGATGCTGGAGATCCAGATAGCCTGCCAAGGCTAATTCATACCGATGACCGATTTCAGCCCGCTCCTCTAGGATCAGATCAATATCGTCAAGAACACACAGGCCCATTGCGGCAGAGAATTCGTTGAGCTTGGCGTTGATACCCGGACCACTTAATCGATTGCCTTCGGAGAAACCAAAGTTGGCAAGTTCACGGGCACGTTGAGCCAAATCATCATCATTGGTGACGATGGCGCCCCCTTCGATGGTATGGAAAACCTTGGTAGCGTGAAAACTCAAGGTACAGATATCGCCCCAGTTGGCAATCGATTCTCCCTTATAGCGAACACCAAAGGCATGGGCGCCGTCGTAGATGGTTTTCAGACCGTTACGGTCAGCGATTGCCTGGATGCGCTCCACATCGCACGGATTACCGAATACATGGGTTGCGACAATGGCTGAGGTGTCCTTTTGTAGCCTGGCTTCGATTTGGCCGGGATCAAGGTTCCAGGTGACAGGATCGATATCTGAGAAAACCGGACGAATATGCTCCCATTGCAGTGTGCTACTGGTTGCAATGAAGCTGAACGGTGTTGTGATTGCGCTACCTTGAATACCCAAAGCACGGTAGGCGATCTGAAGAGCCAGGGTACCGTTGCTTGTAAGCACGATATTCCGTACGCCTAGATACTCTTTCAGACGCTGCTCAAGCTGACGAGTAAGAGGACCATGATTGGTAAAACAGCCTGAAGCATATATCTGATCTATATAAGACTGGAGTTTGACTTTGTTGCCAGGGAAAGGCTGCGTAACATTGATCATTTTGTTCCTCGTCCAATGAGCAGTTAAACCTTTAAAACGGGATTGATTACTATTTATAGATTTCTCAATGTCGCCTATCTATACGGATGGTCCCAAGCAAAAGCAGCATCCCATTACAGCGGTAGCCTGAATCGTGTCTTTTTGTGAAACACGTAATAGGAATAGCCTGAGATTAATTAAGTTCAAATGGCTGGTAAGAATATTTGGTTATTGTTTTGCGTAAGTGGCTCAGGGACGGTTATATAAAGCTTTTAACATACAGGTTAATTAACAGTCTTGCATTCAGGCTTACATTCGCCTGTAGGCCTGTGTTGGCGGCGTATGTAAGATTCGGCGCTGGGAACAAGTAGAGTGTTGAAGCAGAGCGGCATTGAGCTTTTGATGCTTCGCACATAGGACGAAAACAAAAAAAGACACATCCTTTAATTATGAGAAATGGCTTGAAAATATTCCGGGTAAAAAAAGTTAAACGCTCGTTTTAATATATAAATAATTAATCCTTCTGCTGTCTAGGTATTAATACCTTTACAGCGCTTATTGTATATCGGTACAGTCACTTGTTTTAAAATGCCAGCATATGGGCATGGCGATCAGGCAAGTACTTATGACGTATAAGATGGTTTTTTTGGGCAGTAATGCCGCTGTTCTAGATTATTTTTGTTGCAGTCAAGATTTTGAGGTTGTGGGTGTCATTTGCGAAAGTCAGCTTTTGAATGACGACCTTTTAACCTGTACCGTTCTAAGAAATATTCCACTCAGCGTAGCTTCTTCCCATAAGGACATCGAAACGGCCCTGGCAGGTGTTAATGACATTGACTTCTGCGTCATTTGTTATTTCAGTCGGATCATCAAGCCCAATCTGTTAAGCAGGTTCACCTTCTTCAATATTCACACGAGCTACCTGCCAACCTATAAGGGAAAGCACCCACTCTTTCATGCCATCGCGGCGGGAGAGAAGGAGATCGGTATATCGCTGCACAAGGTTACGGTGGCCGTTGATGAAGGCGCGATCATCTCCAGAGAAAAGGTCGCTTTTTATTATTGGATGAGCGAAAAGGATCTGTTGCAGGCACTCTTTGCGAAGACACCTGTGCTTATGGGTGACCTTGTTCGTTATCTGAACGGTGAGTTGGAGCCCATTCAAAACAGCGAGGGCTCTTACTATCCGCCCTTCGCGGCAGCCTCCATCATCATCAACGAAAGCATGCCTGCATCAGACATCCTTAATCTCTCAAGAAGTCAGGCGTGCTACGCCGGTGTCCGTCTGGCGTACGGCAGTCAATGGTTCAGGATTCGAACAATTACGGTTTCCCAGATGAGTTCCCTGGGTGATCATGAAGTTTTCGGGCGTCTGCTCATAAACGGGCAGCAACCTATCGGCATGCAGATTGATCACACCTACTGTCTTAAATTTGCAGATGTCACTGCCGAATAGCAGTTGTTGCACATGCCTGCATCGGGCCGCCTATAGTGGCTGCCGGCGGCCTGTTCTCCAGTGGCGTAGGCGGATTTCATAACGTCCCTCACCTAGTAGCTGAAGTCATGACCAAGCTCCTGTTGCAGCCAGGCGAGAAAGCGCCTAACACGAGGAAAGTCCGAGTGGCTGCGGGGAAATACCAGATGGTGTGCGCTGACCGGGCTACAGAATTCAGCACCAAATACCGAGACGAGCTTGCCCTGTTCCAGATATTCACGTGCCAGCAGGGTGCTTTCCAGTGCGAAACCCAATCCATGGCTGGCCGCTTCGAGTGTCATGTAGGAACGGTCAAAGCTTAGTGAAAACGGAGCCTCGGGAAGTGAAAGACCTTGTTGGGCAAACCATTGAGGCCATTGGACCAGGGTTGCCTCAGACAGAATCAGATTGCATGTCAGCAAATCGTGAGGAGCCGCTATCGGCTGTTTCTGCAGCAGTGCTGGAGAAGCCATGACGGCTACATGCTCATGGCGAATCGTTCGTACTTCGAGCGTATTCCAGTTGGGTACGCCGTGGCGGATATCCAGATCGACCTTGTCCCGGCTGAAATGTAGCGCCTCGTAGGAGCATGACAGGTTGATCTGTATGTCAGGATGGCTGGCTTGAAAGGCTTCGAGGCGAGGCAGTAACCAAAGCAGGCCGAAGCTAGGTGAGGAGTGCAGGCGCAGGCAATCCTGACTGAGATCACTGCTGGCCCGTTGGGTGGCTGTTGCAAGCGTATCGAGGACTCCAGATACGTCCCTCAGGTATTGCTCGCCACAGGGCGTTAGCGTCACGCCTTTGGCTGTCCGCCGAAACAACGGACGGCCAATTAACGTTTCCAGATTGGCGATCTGATGACTGACCGCGGAAGGCGTTAGATCCAGTTGTTCGGCCGCCCTAGCAACGTTACCCAGGCGCGCTGCCATTTCAAAGGCTTGGATGGCCTTAAAAGGCGGAAGCGATAATAGGCGATTTCCTTCGCTGGGCATTATGTCTGTTCCCTCCTGTGAATACTGAAGCGTGCCAACGCTATATGCTGAATTTTTTTCAGCATAGAGTGACTTATTCAGGATTGCCAGCGCACTGCGAACCGAGGAATCTGCACATAACGGCCCGCCTTGAGCCGAATCCATAAAAATAATTCAGGAGCAGTCCTATGCTACTCGAAGGCAAGATCGCCATTATCACCGGTGCAGCTTCAGAACGCGGTATCGGCAGAGCTACTGCCAGAACCTTTGCTGAGCACGGTGCCCGCGTCGTTATTCTCGATCTGGATGAGGCCGCCTCGGCTGCTGCGGCGGCGTCCCTGGGTACCGAACACTTGGGGCTTGCCGCTAACGTAGCGAATGAAGCTCAGGTCAAGCATGCGGTAGCTAAAGTGCTGGAGCAGTATGGTCGTATCGATATTCTGATAAACAATGCCGGTATTACTCAGCCTCTCAAGACATTGGATATCCAGCGTCAGGACTACGACAAGGTGCTGGACGTTAGCCTGCGCGGTACGCTCCTAATGTCCCAGGCGGTTATTCCTGCCATGCGCCAGCAAAAGTCCGGCAGTATCGTGTGCCTGTCATCCGTCTCGGCCCAGCGCGGCGGCGGTATTTTTGGCGGTCCGCATTACAGCGCTGCCAAGGCAGGGGTGCTGGGTCTGGCCAAGGCGATGGCGCGTGAACTAGGACCAGACAACGTACGCGTCAACTCCATTACGCCCGGGCTTATCCAAACCGACATTACGGGTGGTCTGATGCATGACGAGCGCCGTCACGCCATCATCGAAGGCATTCCGCTGGGTCGTCTGGGCGAAGCCAAGGATGTCGCCAATGCTGCGTTGTTCCTGGCCAGCGATCTCTCCGGTTACCTGACCGGCACCACACTGGATGTGAATGGCGGGATGCTGATTCACTGACGTTTCAAGGACGAGCCTGCGGGTGGCTCGTCCCTCGTGCTGCCTCTGACGTTCCGGCGAGTCTCTGAAAACTCGTCCGGCCACTATAAGAACAAGAGATCAGACACCATGACGACACTTACCCTCGACGCGGTTGCGACCGCGCGTTCAAACGCCTATCGCAAGACAGCCTGGCGGTTGATGCCTTTTCTAATGCTCTGCTATCTCTGCGCCTACCTGGATCGGGTGAATGTCGGGTTTGCCAAACTCCAGATGATGAATGACCTGGCCTTGAGCGAGGCGGTCTATGGGCTGGGCGCTGGGATGTTTTTCATCGGTTACTTCCTGTGCGAAGTCCCAAGCAACATCATTCTGCACAGGGTGGGTGCCCGGCGCTGGATCGCCCGGATCATGATTACCTGGGGCATCATCTCAGCCCTGTTTGCCTTTGTCGAAACGGCATGGCAGTTCTATGTGCTTCGCTTCTTGCTGGGCATTGCCGAGGCAGGGCTAGCTCCGGGCCTGCTGCTTTACCTCACGTATTGGTTCCCGTCCTACCGCCGCGCCAAGATGACGGTACTGTGGTTTATCGCCATCCCATTGTCCGGCATGGTAGGCGGCCCGCTGTCCGGCTGGATCATGGAGCGTTTCGCCGGCGTGCACGGTTGGGCCGGTTGGCAGTGGATGTTTCTGATCGAAGCCGTTCCTACCGTTGTGGTCGGTTTGATGGTACTGAGTTACCTGAAGGATGGCGTCAAGGATGCCCATTGGCTGGATGACGATGAAAAGAAACTGATCAGCAGCGAACTGGCTGAAGATGAGCAGCACAAGGTCACCCATGCCTCGGCAGGCGCGTTTATCCGTGATCGTCGGCTCTGGCTGTTGGCATCCATCTACTTTTGTGTGGTGATGGGCCAGTATGCAATCACGTTCTGGCTACCTACCCTGGTACGCAACGCCGGTATCGCTGACCCCTTGCATATCGGCCTGCTGACAAGTTTGCCGTACTGCTGCGCCATTGTGGCGATGCTGCTGGCCGGCCGAAGCGGGGATCGACATCGTGAGCGTCGTTGGCATCTGGCTGTTCCCATGGTGGCCGGTGCGACAGGTCTGACACTCGCCGCGCTGCTGGGTGGTCATATCAGCGCCTCCATCCTGAGCCTTTGCCTCGCTGCTGCCGGTATTCTCTCTGCCTCCTCACTGTTCTGGATGCTGCCTACCAATCTGCTGGGTGGTGTTTCGGCTGCTGCCGGCATTGCCGCCGTCAATAGCTTCGCCAACCTGGCGGGCTTCTGCTCACCTTATCTGATCGGCTGGATCACCACGTCCACAGGCTCCAGTGCGATTGGCATGTACCTCATTACCGGTGTGCTGGCATTCGGGGCCCTGTTGGTCTTCCGTATCCCTGCTGCCTTGGTCAATCGTTGAGTTCAAGCAAGGAGTCATACCATGCAAACACAATCTGCTCCGACAGGCGCGCCCGATCTCGCGGAGCGCGCCTACAACATTCGCCGCCATGCCTTACGCATGGGGCAGGTGCAGGGTCAGGGCTATATCGGTCAGGCATTGGGGGCAGCCGATCTGCTCGCCGCGTCTTACTTCCATGCAATGCGTTATCAGCCGGAAAACCCCGAGTGGGAAGGGCGTGACCGTTTCTACCTGTCTATCGGTCATTACGCCATTGCGCTTTACGCCGCACTGATCGAGGCGGGCATCGTTCCCCTTGATGAACTGGAAACCTATGGTACCGATGACAGCCGTCTGCCGATGTCCGGCATGGCTGCCTACACCCCCGGTATGGAAATCACAGGCGGCTCTCTGGGACATGGCTTAGGGATTGCCGTAGGGGCGTGCCTGGGCCTCAAGCGCAAGCACTCCGAGGCGTTTGTTTACAACCTGCTTTCTGATGGCGAACTAAATGAGGGCTCTACCTGGGAGGCAGCAATGTCGGCGTCCCACTGGAAGCTCGATAACCTGATTGCCGTGATCGATGTAAACAACCAACAAGCCGACGGGCGTTCCAGTGAAATCCTGACGTTCGAGCCGATTGTCGATCGCTGGCAGGCCTTCGGCTGGTACACGCAACGGATCGACGGTAACGATCTCGATGCGTTGGTAACAGCATTCGATAATGCCAGGCAACACACCGGCCCCCAGCCTCGCGTCATCATTTGCGACACACGCATGGGTAAGGGCGTGCCGTTCCTGGAAACACGTGACAAGACCCATTTCATTCGGGTGGACGAGGATGAATGGGAAAAAGCCCTGGAAGCCCTTGAAGTCGGGAGAGTCTGATGAATACGCCAACCTCTGCAACTGTAACGGCCGAACCGGCCAAGAAGCGCCTGACTACATCGGCGATGATCGCATCCATTGCCGGCGAGGGCCAACCCACACGCCCAGCCCCCTTTGGTCATGCATTAGCGGCGTTGGCCGAGCAACGCAAGGACATCGTCGGGCTCTCGGCTGACCTTGCCAAGTACACGGATCTGCATATCTTTGCCAAGGCGCATCCAGATCGATTCTATCAGATGGGCATGGCCGAGCAGCTTCTGATGAGCGCCGCTGCAGGAATGGCCCGTGAGGGATTTACGCCATTCGCGACCACCTATGCCGTATTCGCCTCCCGCCGCGCGTATGATTTCATCTGCATGGCCATCGCCGAGGAAAATCTCAACGTCAAGATCGTATGTGCCTTGCCGGGGCTCACTACAGGTTATGGCCCGAGCCATCAGGCCACCGATGACCTGGCGATCTTCCGCGCCATGCCCAATCTGATGGTTATCGATCCGTGTGACGCATTGGAGATTGAGCAGGCGGTACCCGCTATCGCAGCCCATAATGGCCCGGTATATATGCGTCTGCTGCGTGGCAACGTACCGCTCGTGCTGGATCGATTCGACTATAAGTTCGAAATCGGAAAGGCCAAGACGCTCTGTCCAGGCAAGGATGTGTTGATCATCTCGACAGGACTCATGACCATGCGTGCAGTGGAGGCGGCTGATCAGCTCCTTGCAGACGGTATCGACGCGTCCATCCTTCATGTACCAACGATCAAGCCACTCGATGAAAAAACCATCCTGGCGGAGGCCCGAAAGCCGGGGCGGCTTGTGGTAACAGTGGAAAACCATTCCATCATGGGTGGTCTGGGGGAGGCGGTCGCCAGCCTGCTCCTGCGCAACGGTGTGACGCCGACGTTCAGGCAGATCGCGCTGCCGGATGCGTTTCTCGATGCTGGCGCGCTGCCCACTCTGCATGATCGCTACGGGATTTCCACCCAGGCGGTCGCAGCGCAGATCAAGGGTTGGCTGTAGTCGAAGCGACAAGGTGCGGATCACTGATCCTTACCTTGTCATTCTGTCTTCCTGCAATCCCTGACCGATATGCTCCCTTATGAAGACTCATGCTTTAGTTGATCCTGACTATCTGGCCTATGCCCAGCCACCCGGTGAGCCGTGGACCCAAGAAGCGCTACCCGCGATTCGCGATCGCCTGCGAGCCGGTTACCCGAGCGCGACATTTCCCGGTTATGACCCAGTTGCCATTCCAGGTCCGAGTTTAGGCATCAGTCTTCAGCTATGTGTTTATCGACTTGAATCCAAGCTGCACACTAACCGACCGGCCATTTTGTACCTGCATGGAGGTGGTTTCGTCGTTGGCGACACGGCCATGGTTGACGATTACCTGACTGAGCTTGCCCAAACATTGGGTGCAGTAGTCGTTGGCGTTGATTATCGCCTTGCGCCTGAAACGCCGTTTCCTGGGCCGCTGGAGGACTGTTATGCCGGTCTGGAATGGCTTTTCAAGCAAGCCGATACACTCCAGATCGACAGGCATCGAGTATTAGTGATGGGGCATAGTGCTGGCGGAGGACTTGCCGCTGCACTGGCGCTCCTGGCACGCGACAGAGGCCGTTATCCTCTCGCTGGGCAGGTGCTGATCTATCCCATGTTGGACTACCGAACCGGTACGGCTGAGGCACCTCTGTTGAACTCGAGTACGGGAAAATTCTACTGGACGCCAGAAGATAACCAGTTTGCCTGGAAATGCATGCAAGGCGCATATGAGCTAAGCGCCAGCCAGATGGGTTACTTCTCGCCCGCATTGGCTGATGACCTGTCCGGTCTGCCGACTACGTTCATGGCAGTAGGCGCGCTGGATCTTTTCCTCGAAGAAGACGTGCAGTACGGTATGCGGCTTTCGCGTGCAGGTGTGCCACTGGAGCTTCATGTTTACCCGGGCGTATTCCACGGGTTTGACCGTCTTCCTGGCCAGCGTTCCGACACCTGCCGTGCCGACATAAGTGCCGCGCTCAAACGCATGCTGAAGGTATCTCTTTAACTACAGTTACCACAGCCGACCCTGTCGGCTGTGGTAATCAAGAAGCTGCATCTGAATCTAGGACCGGCTTCCGAAGGAGAATAACAATGAGCGACTTGCCGATCATTGATGCACACCATCATCTGTAAGATCTGGATAAGCATTACTATCCCTGGCTCCACGAGGGCGTAAAACCAAGCACGCAATCGACTCAGGCTGAACAGATGACCGCTGCGGTCAACGAAATGACGAAGGTGGGTGAGGTTGCAGACTATGGAGCCTCCGCAGCCCAAGCAACAGGCACAGGTAGAGCAGGGTAATACGCTGATCGTCAATGCAGGCAAGGCGGTTCAGGCATTGGTTAGGACTATGGAGCAAGCCACCAATACGGTACAGATGGTATCTACCAACAATGCAGATATCGAGAAAATCGTGGCCGTCATTAAGTCAGTGGCTGAGCAGACCAACTTGCTGGCACTCAATGCGGCAATCGAGGCAGCACGGGCGGGAGAACATGGACGAGGCTTTGCAGTGGTAGCCGATGAGGTACGTTCACTCGCCCCGCGTACTTAGGAATCCACCCGCGAAATTGAAAGCATGATTGCAACCCTACAGGAAGGCACGGCTACCGCTGCCAAGGAAATGCAGTTAAGCCGAAGCATGGCGCGTGACACCGAGGTGCTGACAACGGATGCTGTTGCCGCGCTTCAAGGTATAAGCCGTGAGGTAGGCGCAATCAACAGCATGAACACTCAGATAGCCTCAGCGTCTGCACAGCAGAGCGTGGTGGCAGAAGAGGTAAGCACCAATATCAACCGTATTCATGGGGCAAGCCTGGAAACCTCAAAAGGCTCACAACATATCGCAGATGCCAGTCGTCAGCTTGCTGGCCTGGCAAGTCAGCTAGCGGATCGAGTCGGCGTCTTCCAAGTGTAATTTAGGTGACTGGATGGTTCAGGCTTCACAAGATTTTCTACTTTCATATAACGTCTGAATGAAATGCTACGTAACGAGTTGAAGGGCATGTTTGTCCGTCGATGACGGTCGGATTTGTCATTCAGGTCAGTGTGGTTCTGGTCATGCCTCCGATCCTTCCGCTTGTTCGGCGTTTGGCACGTTTCAGGTCTATGGGGCTTATTGTCTTGTGCTGGGTGTCTATCAGCGCCTCTGCCAATCCCAACTTGTCCCAGGTACTGGATGGTGCTCAAGCCCTTGGGCCGCTGGAAACGGTGATTGTCAGCCACGATGGGCAGGTGATGGCTGAGCGCGGTTATCGAGGGCACCGCACGACTACACCCACCAACATCAAATCTGCCTCCAAGCTGGTGGTATCAGCGCTGGTCGGTATCGCCATTGACAAGGGGGTTCTCAAAGGGACTGATCAAACAATCGCTCCGCTGTTGTCAGAAGACCTTCCGGCAAAACCAGATTTGCGGCTGAAGGACATTACGATTGGCAATCTCCTGTCCATGCAGGCGGGACTGGCGTCTACCTCAGGGCCGAACTATGGCGCCTGGGTTGCTAGCAGAAACTGGGTGAAAGCTGCCCTGGCGCGTCCTTTTGAAAACGACCCTGGTGGTCCCATGATCTACTCCACCGGCTCAACTCACCTGCTTTCAGTTATTTTGACCCGGCAAACCGGGCGCTCGACCTTGCAACTGGCCCAACTCTGGCTGAAACCTCTTGATGGTTTTGCCATTACCAGCTGGAGTCGCGATCCGCAGGGTATCTATATCGGTGGTAACGAAATGGCCATGAGCCCACGATCATTGCTGGCATTTGGCGAACTGTACCGGAGGAAGGGTGTGACCCAGGACGGTAGCCGTCTGATCTCATCCCGTTGGGTAGAAGAATCCTGGCAGGTTCGTACCTACTCACGCTATACCGGGGATGGTTATGGATATGGCTGGTTTGTTACGCGAATCGCGAACCAGGAGGTGTATTACGGCTGGGGATTCGGTGGGCAGATGCTGTATATCGTACCCCGCCAGAAGCTGACGGTCGTCATGACCTCAGATGGTAGCGCCTCGGCTGCGCACTCGGGGCATCGGGACGACTTGCACCGCTTGTTGGGCAGCATTATTGAGGTTTACGCGCAGTAAGGCTTTGCGATAAGAGTGAGGCAGTCTTCCGGACAGGTGGTTGCTCACCTGTCCGGTTTTACGCTCTGTCAGAGTATCAGGCTGCCTATCCAGGCCAGCACGAAAGCGATAGTACCAATGAGCGTTTCCATCACGGTCCAGGTCTTGAGCGTGGTTTTTTCGTCCATATCAAGGAAGCGGCCTACCAGCCAGAAGCCGGAGTCGTTTACATGGGAGAGTACGGTAGCGCCGCCGGCAATCGCTACGACGATAAAGCACAGATCGAACTGGCTCAGTCCACCGGTTGCGGCTACGGTTGGTGCCATGAGTGCGGCTGCGGTTGTGAGGGCAACGGTTGCCGAACCTTGGGCTACCCGTAGCGCCGCCGAAATCACAAAGGCCGCAACGATTACCGGAAGTCCGGTATCTGCCAGCATTTGAGACAGTGCGTCGCCAATGCCACTTGTACGCAACACACCACCAAACATGCCACCCGCGCCCGTCACCAGTACGATGGAGCAGATAGGGCCGAGTGCGCCGTCACATACTTTTTCCATATGCTTGCGGCTGTGTCGACCGCTAAAGACGATCAATGCAAAGAGCACGGTGATCAGCAAGGCTACTGGCGTCTTGCCCAGCATCCGCAGGAACTGGACCCATGTACTTTTGCCATCGACTGTACCCATAACGCTCAAGGTATTCAGGCCGGTATCCAGAAAGATCAGGATCAAGGGCAACAACAGGATAGCAAGTACGGTAGAGAAGCGGGGCGGGGTAACTGTCGTATCACGGTCAGCATCGGTCAAAAAGCTTGCCGGAATACCAACATGAAATTTCTTGCCCGACCACAGGCCGAACAGATAAGCGCCAAAATACCAGGTAGGCAGCGCGATGATGGCTCCAACGATAACCAGCAAACCGATGTTTGCACCCAGAAGTTCTGCGGCAGCAACCGGGCCTGGGTGCGGCGGAACCAGCGCGTGCATGGCGGCGAATGCACCGGCCGCCGGTAATGCATAGCTCAGCGTAGAGCCGCCCAGACGCTTGGCCACACTGAAGATGATCGGCAGCATCACGATCAGCCCCGCATCAAAGAAGATGGGAAAGCCGAAAAGCAGCGATGCTACGCCAAGTGCGAAGGGCGCACGGTGTTCACCGAAGCGATTGATCAGGGTGTCGGAGAGAACCTGGGCACCGCCTGTAATCTCCAGAAGACGTCCAATCATGGCGCCCAAGCCAACCAGCAATGCCACCGAGGCAAGGGTATTACCAAAGCCGGTCAATAGTGTCGGGACTACCTTGTCAAAAGGGATCTGCGTCGCGAGTGCCGTCAGGATACTTACCAGCACAAGCGCCAGAAAAGCATGGACCTTGAATCGCATAATCAGGAGGAGCAACAGAATTACAGCGCCTGCTGCTATGAGGAGCAATATACTGGCGCTGAGCGCAGTAGGTTCAGTCATGGTGGGCCACTTTCTATTGTTGTTGGTCGTTAGCGAAAGCCATACATGTGTGCGCCTGACGCCTGAGGACTACCAGAACGTCAATACCCTCGCTGCAACATGCAGTGAGGGTGAGGTAAGGAGCAAAGCCATACATGCCGGACATGTCGCCTCACATGTTATTGTTATAGATGAAGCGTTAACGGGATTCCGGCCGATCAGGCGCTTTTAACAGCCGCAAACGTATCGTTCCACCAGTCGGACGCCTGCTGGCTGATCACCTCGATGGGCAGTGTCGCGTCCACAACGAGGGTCGCGTCTTCCTTAAGAGGCGGCTCCAGCGCTGCAAACTGGCTATCCACCAGGCTTGCAGGCATGAAATGCCCAGGCCGGTTGGCAACACGCACGGCTGCGTCTTCACGGGTAAGATTCAGAAATACAAAGCCCAAGCCTGGAACGGCGGAACGGAGCTTGTCACGGTACTTCTGTTTGAGGGCGGAACAGGTGAGAACGGGCTTGATACCTGCGTTTACGGCATCAGCCATTTCCTGACCCAGGCGAGTCAGCCAGTCGGCGCGGTCTTCATCGGTGAGCGGAATGCCAGCACTCATCTTGGCGATGTTTGCAGCAGGATGAAACTGGTCACCTTCGATCAGGACACCACCACTGCGTTGAGCAATGGCCTCACCAATGCAGCTCTTACCGCAACCAGCCACGCCCATCACAACCAGGGCAGGGATATACGTATTCATAGGATTCTCCAGCCGAAGATAGCGCTATCTTTAATTAAGAAATCTGAACAGATAGCGGCTTCGTATGTTGTAGCTCTTGTTTGCCAGATGATGCATCTCGAAAACAATGACGATTGACTGCTTTAATTTTCGAGACAGCGCTAACTTAAGCATACCGCCCGGACTTGGCAAGCGCTTTTGATACCAAGGTTCCGCCAAAACGTGACGGGGTAAAGGCTGACGCCAGTTAAAAGATCAGCTCTCCGTTATCCTTTCGGGCTCATAAGGCCAGCGGTCTCAGCACCGTCAACGGTGAGCGTAGCGCCATTGATATAGCTTGATGCAGGCGAAAGCAACCAGTAGACCGCTTCGGCTACCTCTTGGGGCGAGCCCAGGCGGCCTGCGGGTATCCGTGAGGTAAGCGCAGCAAGATGAGCGGCATCCTGAATAACCTTGTCCATCATGCGCGTAGCGATCTGCCCAGGGCACACTGCGTTAAAGCGCACCTCTGAGCCATATTCCAACGCCAGCGACTGGGTGAGTCCCAGCAGGGCGGCCTTGGTTGCACAGTATGCTGCAAGTCCTTGTTCACCCGTCTTGCCTGCAATGGAAGACACTGTAACGACCGCGCCATGTGCTGCCCGCAGACCCGGAAGCGCATGCTTGATGTAGAAAAACACCGAGCGCGTGTTTACCGCGAAAAGATGATCCCAGGTGTCCTGAGTCATCGTGCCGAACTCACCACGGCTGGACATGCCGGCACTGTTGACCAGGCCGGACAGTCGGCCCTCTCCCAATGTCATTGCATGCGATACGACCTGTTGGCAGTCCTGCTCACTTAAGACATCGCCTGCCACGAAAACTGCTGTCTTCAGCCGTGTCTGCAGGGCTTGCCCTGCATTTTCGTCCCGGCCGGTAAAAACGACCTGATGCCCTTCAGCAACCAGTTTTTCAACTACCGCCGCGCCAATGCCCTGGGTGCCACCCGTTACGATAAACATGGTTTGCTCTCTACGTGGTTTCAGGGCGTGCCTGTTCTTAATCAAGTAAAGCGGGGTATCTCTAACGAACCAATGGCGGTGTATTGGCTCAGACCTATAACAAGCCAAGCCGTAGCCTATCGTGGAGCGGTTGTTGCTCTACCCGCATACTGACCTTCAGGCGTACCTTTTAATTATGGATCAAACGACCCAGCCTCTTGATCTTGCGCAGTGTGACAGGGAACCGATTCATATTCCCGGATCGATTCAGCCACACGGCATATTGCTTGCTATCGACCCTGATACCCAGACTATTCAACAAGTTGCCGGTGATACTGTGCGGTTTTTAACACGAAACCCTACTGACTTGCTGGGGCAGCCAGTCGATACGGTTTTTGGGGCCGAGGCCGCGACATCTCTTCTGACGCTCGAGCCTGATATGACTGAACCTTTGTATTTAGGCTCGTTGTCGCCGGCAGGCAACCTCGGTATGCCCGTAGATCTGACAGCACATATTTACAATGGTGTGCTGTTTCTAGAGCTGGAGCCTTCATCAGGCCATCGGGTCACTGCTGCGCAGAGGGTCGGCGAGATCCATCGGGTTCTTACGATTTGGAATGCCACAACCAGTCTGCACGCTCTGCTTAAGAGTGCCAGTGAGGAGTTTCGCCGACTGACTGGGTTTGATCGGGTAATGATTTATCGGTTTCTAGAGGATGGGACAGGGCTTGTCGCGTCTGAAGACAAGATCGATAGTCTTGACGCGCTCCTCAACCATCACTATCCCGCCTCCGACATTCCCAGGCAGGCGCGAGCGCTTTATCTTCGGAATCCCATCAGAACAATAGCGGATGCTGGGTATATACCTGCTCCGCTCGTTCCGGCATTGAACCCCATTACAGGTCAGCCATTGGACATGAGCGGATGCAGCTTGCGCAGCGTTTCGCCCATTCATATTCAATATCTTAAAAACCTGAACGTTACAGCCTCTATGTCCGTCTCGATAGTCGTGGATGGGCAACTATGGGGACTTGTCTCCTGCCATCATACCTCTCCCAAACGGGTCTCTTATGATATGCGCGAGACCTGTAAACTATTAGGGCAGACGCTGGGCCAATCGATTAAGGCGCATTTAGAAAAAGCGATTAACAATCAGGCGCAGCAATTGGCTTTTGCTCGTGAAGAGTTACTCAATAGGCTGACAGGGTTGTCTGCTGTTGAAGAAAGTATTCGGCGCTATTTGAAGGATGTTCAGCACCTTGTTCACGCAGAGGGTGCAGCACTGCTTCTTCACGGTAAGCTTACCCTACTGGGCAGTACGCCATCTGAGGAGCAGGCCCGAGCATTGATAGAGTGGCTTCTGGAGCCATCCATGCCGACTACCTTTGCGACCAAAAGTCTTGTAGATCATTATGAGCCTGCAAAGGTGTATGCCACCCAGGCCAGCGGCTTACTGGCGGTTGTAATCTCGCACAGTCCTCCGTTTGTATTGCTATGGTTCAGGGCCGAATATCTTGAAACCATTAATTGGGCAGGTAATCCCCATAAGCCAGTTGAGCCAGGTTCTACTCCTGGGCAGTTGACGCCGCGAAAGTCATTTGAAGACTGGAAAGAAACGGTTCGCTATCAAGCCAAGCCCTGGTCAAAGGCTGAAATAGATTCAGCCCGAAAGTTTGGCCGGGCGCTTCTTGATATGCGCATGAAAGACATGCTCCAAGGTCTGAACGGGCAGCTGCAGAAAATGCTGGTCGATAAGGAGGTTCTCCTTGCCAGGAAAGACTCGCTAACCAAAGAGGCGCAAGAGCACATTCAAACGCTGCATAAGCGTGAGGCCGAACTGAGTGCCATCCTGGAAAATACCAGTGACGGGTACATCTGTACGGATGAAAGGGGGGCTGTTACCGCCTGGAATCGCAAAGCCGAAGAGATCTTTCTCTGGAGTCGAGAAGAAGCAATAGGCGCGTCTATAGAGGATTTGATTATTCCGCCGATGATGCGTCAGGCTTATCGTGACGATTTGAAAGGCTTCCTCGCCAAAGGGGAAAGCAACAATGTGGGCAAGGTTGTCGAACATTCGGCGTTGCGTAAGGATGGGATGCTGATTCCCGTCGAGACACGCATCACGGCGATCCAGATTGACAGCCGTACGATCTTCAGCGCCTTTGTACAGGATATTACGCCGCGCAAACTCCAGGAAAAAGCGCGATTAAGAGATGCTCAGGAGGATGCTCTGACGGGCCTGGCCAACCGGCGTATGATGTATCGCTTTCTCAAGGCGAGGTTGGAGGCCAAGCCTACCGCGGAGAATCCGCTTTGGCTCCTGTACCTTGATCTGGATGGTTTCAAACCCATAAACGATACCCTTGGGCACGCGGCTGGTGATCAGATGTTGGTTGAGGTTTCTCACCGCCTGAAACAATGTATGCGTGAGGATGATCTTGTCTCCCGTATTGGGGGCGATGAGTTCGTCATTGTGGCCAGCGGTCTGCCAAACCGGGCTTTTATTGAAAAACTCTGCGAGCGACTCCTTAATAGTCTGCGAAAGCCTGTGTTGATCAATAAGCATGAGGTGAGTGTAGGATGCAGCATAGGGATCGTTTCGGCGCCGGAGGATAGCTGTCAGGCTGACGATCTCTTGCGTTTTGCCGATATAGCGCTTTACGAAGCCAAAGCGTCAGGCCGGAACACGTGGCAGTTTTACACCTCACGGATGAGTAGTCGTCTTCTGGTTCGGCGGCAACTCGAGACGGATCTTAGACTGGCCTTACGCCGAGACGAATTGCGCTTGGAGTTTCAGCCCCGTTATAAGATACGAGGTGGTCATCTAACAGGGGCCGAAGCCTTGGTACGGTGGCAGCATCCTCTACGCGGCTATTTAAGCCCTGACCATTTTATTTCCATTGCGGAAGAAACCGGCCTAATCGTGCCGTTGAGTGACTGGGTATTACGCAGGGCGTGCTTAGAGGCTACGCAGTGGAAGGACTCAGCCTTTGTCTCGGTCAATCTTTCACCGATAGAATTCAAGCGCAGTGACTTGGTAACTCGCATACACGCGGTTCTAGAGGAAACCGGGCTTGCGCCTGAGCGCCTGGAGCTTGAGATTACCGAAAGCGTTATGCTTGATAACACCAACGACGCCTTGGCTATTATGCGATCACTCAAGGAGTTGGGCGTTAGGCTAGCCATGGATGATTTTGGCACCGGCTACTCCTCATTAAGCTACGTCCATACTTATCCCTTCGACGGCATCAAGATCGACCGTAGCTTTATTGCCGCGTTGGATGGCTCGTCTAGTGGCGAGGCAATTATCGAAGCCATCATTGGTTTGGGTCGTGCCTTATCGCTCACTGTTACGGCTGAAGGCGTTGAAACCCAGGAGCAGCTTGAATTATTGACTCGGCTTAATTGCCATCAGGCACAAGGGTTTTATTTAGGTCGCCCCGCGCAGGGTGATCTGCTTATGACTCACTAGCATGATTTGTAGATACGCAACTTCCCTAGTACCACGGGGGCTTGGTTAAAGCAGCAAGGGATTCAACACTATCCGCTAAGTTTTTATTTAGAATTTCTGGCAGCGGAGGATGCGCCAGCAGCGCAGACCTGTGTGGAGGCAAGGGCAGGGTTGCAACAATACAGCTGGCAACCCTAGGCACCACTTCATGGTCGTTTGACTGGGGCAGGCAACGTAACCAGTTTTACATAATCACTCCAAAAGGCTTGTTGATCGATACCAAACACCACCTTGGCTTTCTGGGTGCCTAATGGGGGATTCTTGTGGTAGCCCAGTGACCTGCCGTAGTTCGGGCCAAAGTGAGTATCAACGTCAACCCAAAGGTCTTTCGATTCGGTTACCAGTTCCGGGTGCACCAGGAAGAGCGCCGGCAGACTGTCCCAGGTAAAACTCTGGTAGGCAGGGTCCTTGTCGAACTCAGGGCCCAGGACTGTCTTGTACAGGTCAGGGATAACCCCTTCAGCGGCCACGATGCGCTTGTAGACGCCTGCGTTGAAGATGACCTTTTCGCAGACGTCGTTGGGGAAGATCACATGCTCTATCGGCGAGCGTAAAACGATCCGTGCAGCCTCCGGGTCGAACCACCAATTGAATTCTGCTGCGGGCGTGGTATTGCCTGGAATCTCGATGGCGCCGCCCATGTACACGATCCGCTTGATCAGCGGCACGATCTCAGGTGCGCTGCGGATGGCCAGGGCAAGGTTAGTCAGCGGGCCGACAGCCAGAATTGTGACTTCGTGAGGGTGCTGCTTGATGCTATCGATAATGAACTGGGTCGCTGATTCAGGGCGTACCGTCGTATGGGTGGCGCGGCCATCTGGAGGCGAGATGAGCGCATCGGCTGAGGTCGGTCGTGGGCTCTTGAAAGCGCCAGGCCAGCCCGCGCCAAACAGTGCCTGTTCTTGCGGGTACGTCGAGAGGTCATGTAGAAGCGGGTAAGCTGCGCCAGAATAAACGCCGACCTCCTTTTCCACGCCCATACGCTCGACGGCCTTGAGGGCGTCTACCTGCTCTTGATCCACCCAGGCATTGCCGCTCACCAACGTCATGCCCAATAGCTCGATCCGTTTTTGCGCATGCAGTTGCGCCAGCATGATGAATGCCTGACCGTCATCATTGAGTACATTGAAGTCGGTATCGAAAATAACCTTGTCTGCAGCCTGTATAGGGCCTGCCAGAACGCCAAAGGCCAGGACGGCGGCGCAGTATTTGAAGAGTGCTCGCATCGGTTGGGGGCTCTTGTTTTATAGTGATGCAGCAAGTGAGACAGGTCTCATCTGCCCGAAAGCTGTATTGCCAAGCATAACGCAGCGGCAATGAACTCTGCCAACAATGACGTTCATTTTGGCAGGCCAATTCCTAGGCATAATGCAGAAATAGCGAAGCCCGGATAAGGTTTCCGGGCTTCGCGTAGAGGTCAGCTCTGATTACGAATTTTACTTCGTATCGGGAAGGGCGTATGCAATCAGATAATCACCCATTTTGGTGCCAAAGGAGCCGTGCCCGCCCGCCATGATGACAACGTACTGCTTGCCGTTGGCTTCGTAGGTCATGGGTGTGGCCTGGCCACCAGCCGGTAGACGTGCCTCCCATACCTTGTCGCCATTGGTCACGTTATAGGCGCGGATATAGTTGTCCTGAGTACCGGCAATAAACATTAGGTTACCTGCTGTCGAGATCGGGCCTCCTAGCATAGGGACACCAATTTTCAACGGTGGCAGTTGAAGCCCCTGCAGACTGTCCCGAATCGTACCGATTCGCTTACGCCAAACTACTTCGTGGGTTTTCATATCGACCCCGGCGACATAGCCCCAGGCCGGCTGTTTGCACGGAAGACCCAGCGGTGACAGGAACGCATTGATCTCTACACCAAACGGCACACCATATTGGGGCTGAATGCCCGTTTCGGTGCCGGTCCCTTTGGCGCCTTCTTCTGGCCACATGGGATTACCCGGGCCGCGCGGAATCAGCTTTGACACAAAGGGCAGCGCCATAGGATTCATTAACGCTATCTGGCGGTCGGAATTGACGGAAATTCCACCCCATTCAAAGACGCCAAGGTTACCGGGGAAAACAATCGTGCCCTGTTCGGACGGTGGCGTGTATTGACCCTTATAGCTTAGGCGCTTGAAGATCACGCGGCACATCAGCTGGTCGAACATGGTGGCGCCCCACATGTTCTTGTCAGTCAGTGTCTGGATGGGGGTCAGGTTCAAGGCGGAGCGAGGTTGCGTCGGGCTTACCCAATCGCCCTCTGCGGCACCCTGTGGTACCGGCACCTCCGTAATGGGCACAATAGGCTTGCCGTCACGACGATCCAGTACGAACAGATTACCCGCCTTAGTCGGTACGTAAACAGCAGGAACCGTGTCGCCAGATTCTGTCTTTACATCAGCAAGAGTAGGCT
Source organism: Pseudomonas sp. JZ134 (assembly GCF_051027695.1). Lineage (NCBI taxonomy): Bacteria > Pseudomonadati > Pseudomonadota > Gammaproteobacteria > Pseudomonadales > Pseudomonadaceae > Pseudomonas > Pseudomonas sp. JZ134. The sequence continues at coordinate 308,169 of NZ_CP069251.1, forward strand.
GGGAAGGTACATCCATGTCCCAGAGGTCATGGTGGGTAGTCTGATAAGACCAGACCAGTTTACCGGTCGAGCCGTTCAGCGCAACGATAGCACTGGCATAGCGCTCCATAAGCGGCGTACGGTGGCCGCCCCAGATATCAGGCGTGGCGTTACCTGTCGGTACATAGACTACATCGGCAGCGGCATCATAGGCCAAGGGTGCCCAGGCGTTGGGTGAGTTGTTAACCAGGGTCTTGCCGTCAGTCGGGATCGCATTGGGATCTTCTGCACCCGTATCGAATATCCACTGCAACGCGCCGGTATTGACGTCATAACCCCGGATAGCGCCTGATGGCTCATGGATAGAGAAGTTGTCAGTAACTGAGCCACCAATGATTACTGTAGTGCCCGTTACAACCGGCGGTGAGGTGGGCTGTAAACCACCTGGATAGGTGTAAGGATGCATCTCCTTAAGATCCAGCTCGCCATTGTTGGCAAATTCGCTACATGGTTGGCCATTGTCTGCGTTGATGGCAAAGAGACGGCCATCATTGACGGGCAGGAAGACCTTGCGTGGGCAGCTGGTCTGAGCCTGAGGTTTACCGGCGAGGCTGGCTGCAAACTCCGTGGTGTTGGCTTGATCGTAATAGGATACCCCACGGCAGGTCAGGTGCTGGTAGGAGGGTTCCGATTTAAGCTTGGGATCGAACCTCCATTTTTCCTTGCCTGTAGCCGGGTCCAGCGCTACCAATATCTGGTGCGTGGTGCAGATATACATGTTATCGCCAATCTTGATTGGGGTCAGTTCGTTAGTGGTTTCCCCCGAATCGTTTTCGGTTCTGGACTCGCCACTACGAAATGTCCAAGCGACCTGCAGGTCTTTGACGTTGTTTTCGTTGATCTGATTCAGCGGCGAGTAGCGCGTACCGCTTTGGGTCCTGCCGTAGGCAGGCCAGTCCGCCGGGCTGATACCCTCTACCGGCTGAGCCTGGGCAGGCTGGGTAGACGCCAGGCTGCCATTGATCTCCTGCGGATCATTGAAGATCGAATACACCAGTACGGCAATGGACAGCACCAGCGTTGCAGATAAAAAGGTTTTGCTGGCTCTAAGACCTGCGCCAATGCCACGCGTTACTCCGGGAATCAACAGCCAGATGCCCAACAGCCCGAGAATATTCAGGCGTGGTACGAGAGCCCAGAAATCGGTGCCTGCTTCCCAGAGGCCCCATACGAGCGTCACGAGCATCAGTACCGCATAAAGCCAGATCGCGGCGGTAGAGCGACGCGCGAGCAGAATAGCGCTGATCAGCAGAGCAATACCGCTGATCACGTAATAATACGAGCCGCCTAATACTGCAAGCCAGGCCCCTCCAATCACTAAAATTACCGCGAATATAACGGCGATAACCGCAGTGAAAGTTCTCAATCCAGACCTTGTCGATAAAGTGCTCATCAACTGTTTCTCTCTTTGTAAAAACGCGCGGATCCTTTAGTGAACTATCAAAGGCGTTATTGAATACCGAAACGGAATACGGTCGTGCTATTAAATACCTCCCCAGGTTTTAATACCGTACTAGGAAAGTCCGGTTGGTTCGGGCTGTTTGGATAATGCTGGGTTTCAAAGGCAAACGCTTCAGTCTGCCGATATACCTTGCCGCCTGCGCCCGTTACGTTCCCCTTGAGAGCGTTACTGGTATAAAACTGCAAGCCGGGTTCTGTAGTCAGGCACTCAAGTGTGCGACCCGTTCCATGATCAACGACCTTGGCCGCATCTTGTAACGCCTTTGGATCAGCGCCTTTGTTCAATACCCAGTTGTGGTCAAAGCCATGGGCATAAAGGAGCTGTGGGTCGTTGGCGCGAATGTCTTTGCCAATGGCTTTAGGCCTTCGGAAGTCAAAAACACTGTTTTCCACCGGTTGCAGGGTACCGGTAGGGATCGACTGAGCATCGGTGGGAAGATAATGATCGGCATTTATCTGCACCACCTGATCCAGGACTCCATGAGTACTGTCAGGTCCGGCCAGATTGAAGTAACTGTGGTTGGTCAGGTTGATGACCGTGCTCTTATCCGTCTGGGCCTGATAGTCAATACGAAATGTGTTGTCGTCAGAAAGGCTGTAGGTAACGGTTAGCTGGAGGTTGCCTGGAAACCCCTGATCGCCCTCTGGGCTGTTTAGCTTCAGGGCAGCCTTGACCACAGGGCCTTCAGTCACCAATGGCGTGACCTGCCAGATGCGCTTGTCATAGCCCTTGCTACCGCTGTGCAGCGTATTAGGACCATCATTTCGTTCGAGCTGATAGTTTTTTCCGTCAAGTGTGAACTGCCCTTTGGCGATGCGATTGGCGTAGCGGCCAATCAGAGCGCCAAAGTGGATGCCTTCACGAGCATCCACGACTTCGTAACCATGCAGATCATCGTACCCCAGCACAATGTTGGCGCGTTTGCCGTGTCGGTCAGGCGTAATGATCTCCGTAATAACACCACCAAAACTTAAAAAAGAGACGCTTATGCCTTTGTCGTTAGTCATGGTGTAGCGCGTTACAGAATGGCCATCTCGCGTGGTGCCGTAAGATTCCTGAGACAACGTCGAAGCAGCGCTGTATTGGCTGGCGAATATGCCTAAAGCAGCTACGAACAAACCTGAAGCCCGCATTGTTATAAGTCCACCTAATTGAGCAATACAGGTCAGAGTCAAAATGTTACAACTCGTTCGTTGCCAAAGTGCGATAAATACTGGATTAGATCTTTCACGTACAAAGTGTCAGGAAATTAGGCGGTTTGGACTTCTCTTTGGACTTCTATTCGTCTCTGCGTTAATAACTGAACGTAGCCTGATATGGCCGATTTGCCCGAGGTTTTCTGCAGTCGTGCGATATGCAGACAAGGCTGTACCTAATGAAAGTTTTAAGGGTCGTGAGCAAGCGGAACGAATAGTAATCCTTGAATTCTGTGAAAAATTTAAATGCTTTTAAGCGATTCAAAATTTTGTTTTCGTTGTGTGATTTAGAGCCGCTAACAAAACCCATTTCTGGTTGGCTGATATAGGCAAGCACAAGCGTGATACTCACTGAAATCTCTTACCCTTGCCCTGCCGCCTACGCTCATTTATGAGGTTCTGTTAGCAGCTCTTAGTAGATGCGCAGCGGCTGTAAACGATCAATGTCCGCTATGAGCGGATTCTGTAGAAAAAGTAGCTCCCTTGTCTGGCCTGCGGCAAAATCTCTGCATTGGCCGCCGGAGAAGCACGCAGCATGATGGGACAGTTACCGGAAGGGCAGCAGCGCCTGTTCTACTCGTTCAACCTGGAAGATCACGTCCCGGCCCAACACCTTCTGTGCAGCATTGACCAGTGCCTGGATCTCCTTGATCTGCGTACCTGCCTAGCGGATGTCTATTGCCCCAGCGGACGCCCCTCGATTGACTGGAATTGATAATCCGTATGCTGGTCTTTGGTTACTGCTATGGCATCCGTTCCGAGCGGCGATTGTGCGAGGAGATGCAACTGAACCTGGCTTATCGGTGGTTCTGCCGGTTGGGTCTGGAAGATAAAGTACCTAATTACTCGACCGTCTCCAAGAATCGGCACGGCCGTTTCCTTGACAGCGATCTGTTCCGCTGGTTGTACAATGAGGTACTTCGGCGCTGTATGGCGACTGGCCTGTTTGAGGGTAAAGGTTTCGCCGTCCACGCCAGCAGCATCAAGGCTGATGCCAGCCGGAAACGTGGGATGGTAGGGGATGAAGTAGACTGGCGTGGTCCAGCGCTTAGCAGCTGCGGAACCTAATTTTCAACAGAATCAGCGATGAGCAGAAGTTTGCTTTGTAAACATTTAGGCAACCTTGGCTCAGCGTAGGTGGAACAGATTAACAGATGTGAATTCCTTCAGTGGCAAGCAATTACATACAAGCTTTATCTTTTTGTAAGCCTTTTTTCTGGACTGATGAAGTTGTTCATGCTGACATAAAAAACCAGCCTGATATGGCTGGTTTTTGGGATGTCCAGGTTTCTTGATAATTAATACTTCACATGTTCGCCGTCATTAGGAACAACTACACGATCATCAAGCTTGTTTTCTTTAATATAAGCACGCATATCAGCGCGGCTGACAGTCGTATGGTTTACAGCGTCCATATGTACCGTAATGATTTTTGCGTGAGGTAACATTTCATATGCGTGACGAACATCTTTCGTTCCCATAATAATACCCGAATCCGGAAAATTCAGGTTCCGAGCATCACCAGTATTCAGTACTAACACATCGGGTTTGAATTTCACGATGGCCTTGTTGACGTCTGAGTTCCACAGGGTATCACCTGCAAAATATACTGTTTTATGGCCTTTAGCCTGGAAAACGACGCCCATGGCTTCACCGAGTATCTCGCTGATTGATGAGGCAAACATCTCGTCTGTACCATGAGCGCCGTGCGTTTTAACAACCGTAACATCGCCAAACTGCATGGAGCCATTCAGAACTTTAACGTTTTTAAAGCCCTGACTGCGGATTAGCTTTGCATCATCCTCATGCTGAGCAATGATGAGAATGTCTTTTGGCAGCTTTTTTTGTGCTTCAGGATCCCAGTGGTCCAGATGAGTATGGGTGACGATTACCCCTTCCACGCCGTTATAGGTATCTTCAATGCTCATAGGCAGTTCAACCAGTGGAAAACGCAGTTGGCTGTTATGGGTATTCTCGAAGCCGGGAAACGCATCTTTTCTGGCAAGCATAGGATCGATAAGAAATGTTTTGCCAGCAATTTCTATTCTCCCAGTTGCATTGCGGATTTGTTGATAATTATCGCTAGCAAAAGCGGAGGTCACTACTGCTGCACTCAGCGCAACAGCTAAAAAAAATTTATTCATTTTAATTCAAGCTCCAAATGAGTTATTGGTATTTATATAGGTCCTATCATTAACAGCATATAAAAGACATAAGTAAATAATGAATAATTTAATCTCCATTAATAAAGCTCTGGCGTTTAGAATTACTCATCTAGCATAGATGGTATATTGTCGGCATGACCATGCTAATCAGGACGTTTTTCGATGGAATCGGGTCATTAGCACTTTTGTTAGTCAGTTAATGAATGAATTAACTAGGGTCCGTCTGAAAAATACTAAGTTGCCATCATGAACGATCTGGAGTACCGCTCTAACTTATTGATTTTCGTAACAGCAAGACGCTAAAAAGAAGCTGTTAGGCCGGTAAAAAGACTTTTCAGGCAGACCTTAAGATTAATGGGGGTTTGCTGTCTGTTTTCTTTATTTTTAAGTCCCGCTTTAAAAAAGCAGTAGCCGCATCAACGTCTGGCTAGTTGCGTGCGTCTCTCTGCGTCGGCTGTGAATGCCGCGCAACATAATATGACCCATTTTCATTGTTAATTGGCTCTCAGCCTTCTCACTCCGGTCCGACTGCTCTCCTTATAGTCCTTTCGCCACCAGGCTAAAGGTTCAGCAGTTAAACAACGCTGCCGGTATTTCCATCTGCCAGCTTAACCGGGCCTGTCCCTGCGCAAGATAACTTCCATTGGGCAGGCTGACGCGGGGGCTGACGCTCTCCCGCCTGCTTAATTCCATTCCGGAGCTTCACTAAAAATGAGAAATATGCATCGGCAGGTCCTGATACTTGCGGGCTCGCAGGCCATCTTCCAGTCAATCTCGGTTCTGATAATGACGATAGGCGGGCTGGCGGGAGCCCTCCTGACGCCTGACGCTTCGCTGATTACCGTCCCCATATCAATGGCGAGCCTGGGAACGGTAATCGCGATGTTTCCTGCGTCATTATGGATGAGCCGGGCAGGCAGAAAAACGGGGTTCATTACTGGCACCCTGAGTGGGATCGTGGCGGCCGTCATTTCCATGATGGCAATGATCCAGCATTCATTTATGTTGCTGTGTTTCGGGATGTTCTTTCTGGGAATATATCAGGCATTTGCGCAGTTTTACCGTTTTGCTGCGGGTGAAGTTGCTCTCCCGGCTTTTCGCACCAAGGCCATTTCGCTGGTCTTGGCTGGCGGCGTCATCGCCGCCCTGTTAGGCCCGTTTCTGGCCAGTCGGGGAAGTACGCTGTTCAGCGTGGCCTATGTAGGCTCATTCCTCTTTATGGGCATAATGGCTTCGCTGGGTTTACTTCTGCTATCGCGTTTACACATGCCCGAGCAGACAGGTGATATAACTGGACAGGCATTTATTCGCCCATGGGTAAAGGTCATTACTCAGCCCGCTTATCTCGTCGCCCTTTTTTCTGGTGCCTCAGGTTTTGGCATCATGGTGCTGGGTCTCACCGCGACGCCCATTGCCATGAAGCACTACGGTTTTAACCTCCCGCAAATCGCTGCGGTCATACAGCTTCACATATTGGGCCGGTTCTTACCTTCCTTTTTTACCGGAAAGCTGATTGACCGGTTCGGCGTCATTAAAATTATGCTGGTGGGGATCCTTCTCCTGCTTGCGTATATCGCTCTGGTAGTTTCAGGCGTCACGTGGGGATTTTTTGCCGTTGCGCTAATCCTGATGGGGATTGGCTGGAATTTTCTCTACATCGGGGGAACCAGTCTGCTGGCAACCACTTACTCAACGCGTGAAAAAGGCGTTGCTCAGGCTGCAAATGACATGAGCGTCTTTATTTTCAGCCTTATCTGTTCACTCGGTGCAGGTCCTCTGCTGAATACATTTGGCTGGAAAATCATGCACCTCATTCTTCTTCCTTGGATCATCTGTCTGGTCGTGCCGATGCTGTGGTTAACCTGGCATCAGCGGCGCACGCAAGGGTCGGCGCTAAAGTAAGGTCTTCAGGAAAACCCGGTCAGCAGGCTGCAGGTGGGGCCGCATCCTTACCTGCGTCTGTAGCCACAGCCTCTTCATTCAATACTCTGCCTGGTTTTATAGGGAAAAATGTTTGTTGCCTTCTACAGCCTGATGCCTGTTTTCCTGGCTTTTGCGGGCGGATATTCGTTAAGTGCCGGTGTTTATCTTGCTAACCAGCCGTACTCCTGGTCAGCCACGCCGAGGCCTTTATCGATGCGGTCTCTGATCAGCGTATCCCCCTGAACGCTCTAGAAAAGCGTATGCATCACGTGCTCTCGGAACCGCGTCAATCAGCCATGACGCCAAGCAGATACGCCGCGTTATTCCCTTTAATCGTGGCACGACAAAAAGCGTGCAGTGAAGCGCATGCTCTAGACTAAGGACCTGATGTGAGAAAGACCCTTCTTTTATTATCGCCACTTGCCATGACTGTCTACACGGGTACCGTTCAGGCGCAATCGGCCCAGGAGCAAGCTAAAGGCTTTGTTGAGGACAGCCGTTGGGCGCTGCTTAATCGCTCGGTGTATGACCGTCGTGATTACCGTTATGGTGCACGCAGCAATGGCGCACGCAATGCCCTGAAACCTCGTAGCGAGCGAAACGGCTATGCGGAGGAGTGGGGCTATGGCCTGATGGGAACCTTCATTTCAGGATTTACGCCGGGAACAATAGGCGTGGGCGTAGATGCTCACCTCTATTACGGCCAGAAGCTTGATAGTGGGGGCGGACGTGCTGGCAAGGCGCGACTGCTTGGCATCGATAATGATAATCATGCGAAAGATAACATTGCCCGCGGTGGGGCGGCCCTAAAGCTGCGCACCTCATCCACCGTACTGTCATATGGTGAACAACGTGTCAAAACGCCCGTCTTCAGTTCAGCCGACAGCCGACTTTTGCCAGAGACCGCTACCGGTTTTTTCCTGAGTAGTCGTGAGTTCGAAAACCTTAACCTGGTCGCGGGCCATTTTACCGAGAGCACTGACCGTAACGCGTCAAGCCATGATCGAGGCTTTGTGGTGAATTACTCAAATGGCCTGCAAGGCAATAACGTTGATCTGGCCGGTGCGGTGTACAGCGGAGTGGAAGGTTTGACCGCCAGCCTGTATACCTCACGTTATGAGGATACATGGCAGCAACATTATATTGGGGGCGTATACAGCCATGCGCTTGAGAATGACAGTGCGTTATCCTTCAACTTCAATCTCTACCGTACTACCGGGATAGGGAAGAAGCTCTCTGGTCATATCGATAACACCACCTGGAGCCTGTTATCCAGCTATGTTGTTGATCGCCACACCTTTAGCCTGGGTTATCAGCAAGTTGATGGTAATACACCCTTCGATTATGTAACCCGCGGAGCTATTTACCTAAGCAATGCCGTAAAGCTTTCTGACTTCAATGCCCCCAACGAGCGCTCCTGGCAGTTACGGTATGACCTTGCGCTTAGGCCTGGCCTGGTCCTAAGTGCCGCCTACCTGCGAGGTGACCATATTGATGGTACCCATGTTGATCCTGACGGAGGTTATGCCTACCTGGGTTATGGCAAGGGAGGAAAGCACTGGGAGCGAGACCTTGAGGCCCGTTATGTTGTGCAGAGTGGCAAGGCCAAGGGTATGAGCGTCTCGCTAAGGTATAACGTGCACCGGGGCAATAAGGCACAGGCCGAGCTGGATGCTGATCAGATCCGTCTGGCCGTCGAGTTTCCTTTAAGCGGCACGTTCTAGCCGAGTAGATGCTCCATGTGAATTGGCGTTCCATTAGGCCTTGCTGTTTCGCCTGGCCATCATGCCGATAATCGTTACTTCATATTCGTACTAGAAGTGGTTTGCTTAGCGTCTTCGTCAGGTCAACCGATCAAGCGGTGCCGTACGGTTTTGGCTGCTGCCGGCTCTGTTCCCTATACTAACCGCTATGGACACAGGCTTAATCATCTCCCTATTTCCTTATCTGTTGATGTTTGCTGTTGCAGTGAAGCTGTCGCTTTCAGTTATCAACATGACAGGTATTTCTCAATAGGGGTACATCTGTTGCTGACCTAGTCACATTGCTGGAAGCCCCTGCAGGTGTCGCGCTGGCTTCACTGTTCATCAGTATGCCAATTCATGAGGTACTGGCGGTGGGATCCGGCCTTAGCTGGTATACCCAGTCAGGGACCCTGCTCACTCAGAATGTTAGGCACGGTAGCATTTTTAAGCGATCTGTTTCGCGGCGTATCAGCCCAACTGCTCAGCCCGCTGATATCAAGGTGCGGTTTCACCCATGCCGCATTGGTATATCTGGCTCGACGGCGCTTGATGTGAAGCTCCAAGTGATTGATAAGCACAGCGGTGCGGCCTATATCCCGTTTGCTCTCCCAATGATTGGAATCACGACGCTGGCCGTGCCCCTTTTGATCCCTTTCTTCTATCACCTTTGAGCAGGGTGGACAGCCACGTATTCGTGATTGCCCGGCTGACCAATGCAGTTGACCTGATTTCATCGACTAATGACCTGCGAGCTCATCACGGCATCTAGGCTTTGCCTCTTATAGTAAAGCCATACGCAGCAACGTTGCCCGTTAACAGTAAACAGGCTGGCTGCGGCATGAAACCTGAAGTATCACTGGAGTAAGAAATGAAGTTAACCCAAATCCGTAATGCCACACTCGTGCTCGAATACGCCGGTAAAAAATTCCTTATCGATCCTATGCTGGCAGAAAAAGAAGCCTGGGATGGTTTTGCCGGAAATGCACGTCCACATCTTCGTAACCCTATGGTCGCGCTGCCTGTGGCGGTAGAGGATTTGCTGGCAGTTGATGCCGTTATTCTGACGCATACGCATACCGATCACTGGGATGAAGCAGCGCAGCAGGCAGTGCCTAAAGATATGCTTATCTACACACAGGATGAGTGCGATGCGGCGTTGGTCCGGTCGCAGGGCTTTCTCAACATCCGCGTGCTGAAAGATGAAAACCATTTCGTAGATGGCCTTACGATATACAAGACCGACGGCCAGCATGGTAGCAACGAACTGTACGCAGATGCCGAATGGGGCGATTTACTGGGTGATGCTTGCGGGCTGGTCTTTACGCATCATGATGAAAAAACGCTGTATATTGCCGGCGACACCGTCTGGGTTAAACCATATGCAAAAAGCCTGCAGCGATTCCGACCAGACGTTGTGGTACTAAATACCGGCTATGCGGTTAACGATCTCTACGGCCCGATCATCATGGGTAAAGAGGACACGCTGCGCACGCTTAAGATGCTGCCGGCTGCGACGATTGTTGCTTCTCATATGGAGTCGATTAACCACTGCCTGCTTACCCGTGCAGAGCTGCGTGAGTTTACGCTTGAGCACGGTATTGAGGACCAAGTACTTATTCCGGCAGACGGTGAAACTCTCGCTTTCTGAAAGGCCACCATGCGTAAGTGAAGGAAAACGTTATAACGACCGGCTGCTCGTCGCCATGTGGCCGGTTAAAATCAGCGTCTCAGCTACTTGAGCTCTAGTGGCTGTCATTTACGAAAAGGTAAACATCATGTCTGCTTTGACAGTTGCTGTAATTGCCACGGCCGGATTTAGCCCGTTTCACTTTTCAGTGCCTTGTATACTTTTCGGGGCAGCAATGCCTGAGCCGGATCTGTTCCGCGTCGAAATCTGTGCTGACAGTCCGGGCGTTGTCCAGTCTGATATCGGACTGTCTATCAACGTGGAGCATGGCCTTGAGCGGCTTGACGTTGCAGACATTATCATCGTGCCTTATTGGAATAATCCTGATGAAAAACCCACTCAGGCACTGCTGGATAAGCTCATAAGTGCTTGGCAGCGTGGTGCGGAAGTGGTGGGCCTTTGCTTAGGTACCTACGTACTCGCTTATTCAGGCCTGCTCGATCAGCACCGTGCTGCTACACATTGGGAGTATGAAAAGGATTTTACTGAACGCTTTCCTGCCGTTCACCTGGACAGTAACTCGCTTTATACCAGCGATGAACGACTTATTACCTCTGCCGGAACTGCAGCCGGCATTGACTGCTGTTTGAATATTATCCGTGCCCATTACGGTTCGGCAGTGGCCAACCGGGTGGCAAGAAGGATGGTAGTTCCTCCTTACCGTGAAGGCGGCCAGGCCCAGTTTATAGAACGTCCGGTTCCGGGGTCCACGCGGGACAGCAAAATGAATGAATTAATGGATTACCTGCGCCGCAATTTGGACAAACCTCACGACCTTGACTCTCTGGCCGGCTTTGTCAGCATGAGCCGGCGAACGCTGACCCGTCACTTTCTGAAGGCCACCGGAACCTCGCTGGGAGATTGGCTTAATGCGGAACGGCTTCAGCGAAGCCAAGAGTTGCTGGAGACGACGGATCACAGTATCGAAAAAGTGTCCGAGATGACCGGTTTTCAATCTCCGATTTCATTCCGCCAGGGTTTTAAGGCGAAATTCAGCGTCAGCCCCAGCGAATGGCGGAGGTCATTTCGCGGCCCTGAACCGGTTGACCGGGAAAAACGGCTGGCGTAACAAGGAAACTCTGCATTTTATCCTCCCGGTGCAACCTTGCAGCATGCCTATGGCATCTCGGGCTTTAACACCAGCAGGCCGATCGTGCAGCAGTATCTTGTTGCCAGTTTAGAGCTGCTAACAAAACCTCATAAATGAGCGTAGGCGGCAGAGTAAGGGTAAGAGATTTCAGTGAGTATCACGCTTGTGCTTGGCTATATTAGCCAACCAGAAATGGGTTTTGTTAGCGGCTTTTATTGCATGCCGTTTCGAGTAGAGGCGTTGTCGGCGCTACATGTAATCGCGGCATTGAACCGCCCAAGCGATCAAGTGAACGACATAGCATTGAGAAACCAATATGCAGTCAAATTAATGAAGGTTTGCATAGACGACGTCTAAGTGACTCTCGAAGCACTAGCGGGCCGCTTGTGTCTCATTCGTTGTGTTCTCGATAAGCATCGCTTGTAAAGTGGTATGCGTGCCCTCGCCAGAATGTACTTTCTAACTAGCGATCGCTTGGCTCTGCAATGCACCTCCTGATGAACTTGGGTTTGCTGCTGCGGTTCTACTGGTGCATACCTTCCATGATCCAGAGAGGCTGACATGACTCGTTTTACTAACAAGGTGGTGCTCGTGACAGGAGCAGGATCGGGCATTGGTGAAGCAACTGCCAAACGCTTTGCGGAGGAGGGCGCTAAGGTCGTGCTGGTGGGCAGAACGACCGAAAAGCTTGAGCACGTGGCGCGTACGCTTCCGGCGGATAGCAGCTACATCAAGACCGCTGATGTCTCGGACCGGATTCAAGTAGAGCAGCTGATCGCGGATGTCATCCAGAAGTATGGCCGCCTGGATGTGCTGGTGAACAATGCGGGTACGGTGGCCCAGGGCAAGATTACCGAGGCTGATGTCGGCGACTGGCGCAAGGTCATGTCCACCGATCTCGACGGTGTGTTTTATTGTAGCCGAAGCGCCTTGCCTGAGTTGATCAAGCAGAAGGGCTGCATCGTCAATGTCTCCTCGGTCTCAGGCCTGGGCGGTGACTGGGGGATGAGTGTTTACAACGCGGCCAAAGGGGCAGTGACCAACTTTACCCGTGCCTTGGCAATGGACTTTGGTGAAGAAGGCGTCAGGGTCAATGCCGTATGCCCCAGCCTCACTAAAAGCGAGCTGACGGAAGATATGCTTGGCAATGAATCGCTTATGGCCAGCTTCAGGGAGCGGATTCCGCTGGGTAGACCAGCCGAGGCCGAAGAGGTCGCTGATGTCATTGCGTTCCTGGCCAGTCATGATGCCCGTTTCGTAAACGGCGTGAATCTCCCTGTCGATGGTGGGCTCTCAGCCTCCAATGGGCAGCCCAGACAGGCCTGATTTCTTCAAAAGCCGGTGTTGCGCCATGTGGCCGCAGCCCGGCGTTTACGTACGGTATTGCTTTATATCCACCGTTCGACAACAAACCCCGCTTCTGGCCTGTGTTTGTCATCAGTGCTAAATTGGTTGGTATGAAGTCAATTCGAGCCCATTTTACTTCTCTTGCCTGGATGCTGGTCGCCGCCGTCCTGCTCAATGGTCTCGCCTGCAGTTTTGGTCACAGCATCATGCATGGCCAGACATACCGCCTCCCGTCGCCCCACGAAACGACGGTGGAGATGGACCATCACGCACATCACCATGCTATGACCGCCGCGCCAGATATGCACCAGGGCAGTATGCCCATGGTTGACTCATCTCATGATTCAGCTATCAAGCAGCTTGCCATGAGCGATTGCGCCTTCGCTGGTACGCTTCCACTGGCGCTCATGGTTTTCACGGCGCTGAGCTGGCTGCTGCGTCATAAACGGCAACGCCTGTATCATCTGGACGCCAGTTGTCGACGACCTCCCCGTGACGCATTTCCCTGCCTCAATCCCCGCGCGCCCTGACAGCCACTGGCGGCATTTACTTACTAACCCTTAGTTGGCGGCAGCCATGTGTTGTCGTCGTGCTTAGCCGTGGTGAATTCTCATGTCAGGTTCTTCGCCAGCGTCGGTCCAGAATAGACCGGGCGCGTTTATCCAGTTACTCAAACGACTGCACTTCTATATCGGGCTTTTTGTTGGTCCTTTTCTTCTCGTGGCGGCGCTGAGCGGTATTGTCTACGCGTTGACCCCTCAGCTTGAGGACTACCTTTATGCCGATGCCCTGCATACGGATAGCCAGGGCGCTCCTCTCAGCCTTGCCGCCCAAGTGCGTGCGGCCCAGGCAGCGGTAGATCCGTCCTCTCGCATCACTGCCGTACGCCCTGCGCCTGCAGCCGGTGATACTACCCGGGTGATGTTCAACGCGCCGGGCCTAGGCGCCTCCGAGAGCCGTGCCATCTTTATCGACCCGGTGACCGGTGAGGTCAAAGGCGATATGAAGGTATACGGGACGAGTGGTGTCCTGCCATTACGTACCTGGCTGGATCAGTTTCACAGGGGCCTTCTGTTGGGTGATGTAGGCCGAATCTATAGTGAACTGGCGGCATCCTGGCTATGGGTCGCCACCTTGGGCGGCTTGGTGTTATGGGCGTCACGACGGAGTCGTACGCGTGGTAAGACGCCGGCGGGTCTACGCTCTCTGCATGGATCCACAGGGGTATGGCTGCTGGCAGGGCTGCTGTTCTTTTCGGCCACGGGGCTGACATGGTCACAGTATGCAGGAAGCAATATCGGCATTCTGCGTGCATATTACGGATGGTCGACGCCTGTTGTTTCGACGGAGCTGGGTAGCTCAACCACCATGAAGATGCCCATGGATGAGCATGCCGAACATCATATGCACATGGATAACATGCCAAAGATGGAAGCGGTTGATCCCGACGTGTTTGATCAGGTGATGGCCGCTGCACGTACCCAGCACATTGACGCGGCAAAGGTGGAAATCAAACCTGCCATGCAGCCGGGAAAAGCCTGGACGGTTAATGAAATCGACCGTCGCTGGCCTACTCATGTGGATGCGGTTGCTATCGATCCCGGCTCCTTGGCGGTGGTGGATCATGTCCTGTTTGCTCAGTACTCTCTGCCAGCCAAACTGACCCGTTGGGGTATCGATGCGCATATGGGGGTACTTTTCGGCCTTGCCAATCAGCTGTTGTTGATTGGATTTGCGGGTGGCCTTGTGGTCATGGTGGTTTGGGGATACCTGCTCTGGTGGCGTCGGCGTCCGACCTTTAATGATGTTCCTCAACCGAGTCTTATCGATGCATGGCGTGAGCTGGGCCTGGTTCAACGAATCCTGACGATTGTGATCTCGACGGTACTGGGGATCTGTCTGCCTGTATTAGGCGCCAGCCTGCTTGCGTTTCTAGCGGTGGATTTCATTCTGGGCTTCAAGGCTTCGTTTTCAGATCTCAAGCAAAGGCAGCTGTAGTACAAGAGAGAAAAACGCTGGCTGCACCGTGAGCGGTTAGCGTTTCTCCTCTCCAGTTCGCGTACTGCCAAAGCTGTCAGGACGATTAAGTAGGAACCCGAAACCAGAATTGACCACATAGGCAATACCCTATTTGTTCTGTGGAGGCTGATATGTCAGTAAAAGTGCTTGGGCCCGCTGAGCCAGGTTTTAGCCTTGGCAGCGATGATTATGGCCCAACGCCTGGGTTCAACGGTGGCCTGACTCAGCCATACGGCGGACAGGTTAATTTCGGTTCGCCTTCTGAGCTTGCCAGCCAGGGAAGGGAGGTCACGTTCGGCAAGGCTGGGGCTGGTCATTCCCCAGGTGGCGTCAAGGGAGCTAACGAAGAGGATTTGATGGCATTGGTGCGTGACTTGGTGCAGCAAATCCTTCAGATGATTGCGCAACGGTTACAGCAAAATCAGAACGACACGGGAGCATCCTCTCAGGGCCAAAGTAAGGGTAGGGAGGTAGGAAAAGCCACCGCACCAGCGGCTGGCAGTCCGGAACAACCTTCTGTAGCTTCTGGCCCTGCTGTAACTCCCGAAACTGACCCGCAAAAGGTAACGTCTGCAAACCTAGCCAGTAGTGACGGGCCCACTGCCGGTAGCGGTCCGCGTGCATTCAATATAACCAATACTCAGGACCATCCGATCAAAATAGGCCAATTCGATAAGAACGAGCAGTTGACCGCTGAGCTAACGCTTGAACCAGGGCAGACAGGCGTTATGAGATTCGAGAACGATACCACCGGACTGCTCAAGCAGGCGGATGCAGACGGACATTACCGCCCTGATGCCAGCCGGCTGGAATTCTTCAACGGCTTTATCAATACCAGTGACATCGATGGCCGAAACGCTTCGATCCATGCCACGGATAACAAGGGATTCGAGATTGGTGATAACAAGAGTATTGCTGACGCTGCGCCCAGCAATATCGTTACAGCCGATTCTGCTGGTAACAAGACCATTGCTGGCTTCTACGATGGTTCGACAGAAACCATGAATAAAGGCGGCCAGTTCATGACTGAGAAGCTCGGTACAGGCATGACTTACATGCACCCTGATGATGATCGTCTGCCCACTGGACAGAATCCGATGCGCCATACCGATTCGATGACATTGGATGTCACGTTTGGGAAGCCGTAAATAAAGTCGGTGACGCACCACATGGCAATATACAAGTACAGAAAGCCCGAGGTGCAGGGCTTTCGTTAAATCTTTTGCAGACAGTGCTAGCGACGACGATTCAAATCTCTCAGGCCAAACCAGAGCACCGCCTGGGTGCTAAAGCCGATAATCAGGACAAAAAGCCCAACTGCCATGAACGTCCAATGAGATGAAGCGTAGCCCAAGCAAACAACGACCGCCGCTACGATGCCAATGAGCAAAGGGATGCGGCTGAACCAGAGAGCTTCGTGATGAACTCGGGATTCAAGCATGGCAATCATTTCTTCCCTGTTTCTGCGCATTGGTGTCTACCTGTTTTACTAATGCGGAATGTGGCTCCCATGAGTATAGTCAGCATTTGCATTAACGTAGGCTGTCTAGCCGTACGTTTTACCTTTACGACCCACGGTCTGATAAAACTTAGTGCCCGGCAGGCACAGTGCGGATACATGATGCTTTAGAGTGGAAGAAGCAACGCGGCCATATTCCATTACGGCATCGCAGCGGCGTCTTTCCTCGCTAGGGCACCCTAGAGCAAACGCTTTGTTGATTATCCCTCATCCTAAAGAGGACACAACGTTCTGTCTTTAAGGTAGGTCGTTCAATAACGGCATCTGAGAAATTGGGTTCCCGATACAGCAGAGTAATAGTTTGAGGCTCCGCGAGTAATAATTCACTTACGGATGGCGGGTCGCTCCTGTTGCTCCTGCTGGATACCGATCTTGTATCCGAGCTGCGCAAGGCCGAACAGGGCTTCTGGTACGAGGGCCGATTTGAGGTTTATACAAGAGGTCATCTCCCGTTCAGCTGTTGATTAAAGGCGGCGTGTCTTACAAGAACCTTGGAAACCTCATGCTGACCTACTCCTTTGTATCGATTATTTACTTACCTTTACCGTTTCTGATGAACTTCTCATCCCCTAATTGAGTATCTTTACCGTGCTAGCGGTCCTGCTAGTAAGTTGAAGCTAGGCCTTTAGCCTGGATGGACGTTGTACTGTCTTATTCCTTTAAGAACAGATATCCGTCCGGGCTATTTTTCAGCTCGCCTCTAATAGCCCGTGCTATTGCAACGCTTCTACTTTGATATCAGCTCGGTATTTCTTGGTTCAGAAAAGGGTTGCAGTCTGACAAACAGCTATACCGTTTAGCCGGTCCTGTAGTGATACAGCGTTTTACGGCTGTCTATTAGAAGTACTTTCAGAAATGGGTAATCGTTCTTTGCAGGAGGTGTGGCATGCGCATACAAAGCAGGTTGTTGCAGAGAATATTGAAGAAGATACAGGCTGGGATGTCGGCCTTGGGTAGTTTTGCCTTACTTGCCCTTTTTACGATAAATCACTGATGTGAGACCTGCTAAAAGAGGCTCAGCGTCTTGTAAAGTGATCCTTCATAAACGGCAGGATGGTAGCCTCAATCAATCCCAACTGATGTGCCTGTGATGGAGCGGCGTCGTGGCTCTGGTCCGGGTAACGTCTTGAGTACTGAATTGATCCGCCTCGCTGGTGCCAGTGAGGTCTTCCTGCCGGTCGTCTTTCATACTGGATAGGATGTGGCTTTTAAGGTGCCGTATTTGCCTTGCTTATAAGTAAACCGCAACCGGACCTGCACACTGTTTCGAATTGTATCTAGATACCATGCTTACGAAATGGCACAGTACGGTACCAAACAATGAGTATAACGAGTACCGTTCATGTCCGTGCCTACTGCCCAGGCTGACACTTCCATCCGTTCAGCCTCTGCCGCCAATCCCCTTGTGATGAGCATTGTTTTCTCTTGCGCGCTCGCGCATCTGATCAATGACCTTATCCAGTCGGTTCTTCCGTCCATCTATCCCATGCTGAGGGAAAATTACGGCCTGACCTTTACCCAGGTAGGGCTGATTACGCTGACCTTTCAAGTCACAGCCTCTTTGCTGCAACCATGGATTGGTTTCTATACGGATCGATATCCAAAACCGTTTCTGCTTCCGGCTGGTGCTGTCTGTACACTGATAGGCATCCTGATGCTGGGTTTTGTCGATACCTTTTCGACCATACTGGTAGCCTCGGCGCTGATTGGGGTTGGCTCATCCACCTTTCATCCTGAGACCTCGCGGGTTGCCCGTCTGGCTTCCGGTGGCCGCTTTGGTCTGGCTCAGTCTACTTTCCAGGTAGGAGGCAACGCAGGAACCGCCGTAGGGCCATTGCTCGCTGCAGCGATCATCATCCCTTTTGGTCAATCCAATATCGTGTGGTTCGGCCTGTTCGGACTCTTTGCCATCGGCGTGCAATATCGGCTTAGCCTCTGGTATCGAGGGCACTTGAATACGGCAGGGAAAAAGAAGGGGCGTGAAGTTACGCATGGGCTTTCTCGGCACCAGATCACGGGGGCCTTGGTCGTCCTGGCCTTGCTGGTTTTCTCCAAGTATATCTATATGGCCAGCATCACCAGCTATTTCACGTTTTATCTAATCGAGAAGTTTGACTTGTCGGTGGCCAGCTCCCAGCTGCATCTGTTCCTGTTTCTGGGCGCAGTGGCAGCAGGTACGTTCTTTGGTGGTCCCATTGGCGACAGGATCGGGCGCAAGGCGGTAATCTGGTTTTCCATTCTGGGGGCCGCGCCGTTTACGTTGGCCATGCCGTACGTTGATCTCTTCTGGACCAGCGTGTTGAGCGTGATTATTGGATTTATCCTGGCGTCGGCCTTTTCTGCCATTGTGGTCTACGCCCAGGAGCTGGTGCCCGGCAACGTAGGCATGATCGCCGGTGTATTCTTTGGGCTTATGTTCGGCTTTAGTGGTATTGCAGCCGCAGCGCTGGGCCATCTGGCGGACCTGCGTGGTATCGAGTACGTCTACACGCTGTGCTCATTCATGCCGCTCTTGGGGATTCTTACGATCTTTCTACCTTCTACCCAATCTAAACGCACGCATTGAGCCGACATCTAACGTACTCCAAGGGGCAATCTGCTTGCCTCTTGGAGTCGCTGAGTTTGTTCGCCCCTAACTAGAGGTCTCGGCTAACTTTTTATTGCTTTTCCTTTTGGAAATTCCTGTAGTCAAGATAACCACCAAAAGCAAACATGACAGCGCTCAAAATACCTATCGCAGCGTAGTTTGTTCCAATCTTCGTCTTTATAAGGAAGTAAAGGCCGCTCAAGCCTGAACCCGTACGCGGGCACGGAACCTTGCATTGTCCATCAAACTATTACCCATACCGAAAGGATGCCATTAACATCCTGTAATGAAAGGACATTTTTTTAGCCAATCAGTAAGGGTGAATGAAAGTCCGGCCAGTTATGCTCATATCTAGCGGATGAATACTGGACACGTTAGAAGGAGTTCTATGGAGCACAACATTCCCCTTATTACGACGATTGCTGCGGGACTTGTTGTCGCGTTGATACTGGGCTTTTTGGCCGAAAAGATGCGAATACCCGCACTGATTGGTTATTTGTTGGCAGGCATTTTCATTGGCCCGTCCACACCCGGTTTTGTTGCTGACATGCACATCGCCTCGGAGCTTTCCGAGATTGGTGTGATGCTGCTGATGTTTGGCGTAGGGCTGCATTTTTCCATTGGTGACCTGCTTTCGGTCAAGCGCATCGCCATTCCTGGCGCTATCGTACAAATGAGTCTCGCCACGGTACTGGGCGCTGTACTGGCTCACTGGTGGGGCTGGAGCTGGGGTAACGGCCTTATCTTTGGTCTTTGCCTGTCGTGTGCCAGTACTGTCGTGCTGCTTAAAGCATTGGAGGCGCGCGGAGTGCTAGACAGCATGAACGGCCGTATTGCCGTCGGCTGGCTGGTTGTTGAAGATCTGGCAACCGTACTGGTGCTGGTACTGCTACCTCCACTGGCAGGCATGCTCGGTAGTACCAGCGAAGCATTGCCCGCGCAGGATGGGCCACTCTGGGTAACGCTTGGGAAAACCCTTCTGCAGATCGTCGCCTTCGTCGCGCTGATGCTCATTGCCGGACGCCGAGCGCTGCCATGGCTGCTCTGGCAAGTGGCGCGAACAGGCTCTCGCGAACTCTTCACGCTAGCGGTCGTCGCGATTGCCATCGGTATTGCCTTCGGTGCATCCAAGCTCTTTAATGTGTCTTTTGCGTTGGGTGCTTTCTTTGCCGGTATGGTAATGAGGGAGTCCAAATTCAGCCATCGGGCTGCCGAAGAGTCCTTGCCATTGCGTGACGCCTTCTCGGTATTGTTCTTTGTGTCCGTAGGGATGCTGTTCGACCCAATGATCCTGGTCCAGGAGCCGGTCCATGTGCTGGCCGTTGTGGCTATCATTGTGCTGGGAAAATCGCTGGCAGCGCTGGTTATCACATTGTCGCTACGCTATCCGCTCACTACCGGCATGACGGTAGCTGCGAGTCTTGCCCAGATAGGAGAGTTCTCTTTCATATTAGGCGGTCTCGGTTTGACGCTGGGGCTGCTACCGCAGGAGGGGATGAGCTTGGTATTGGCCGGTGCGCTCGTCTCGATTGCGATCAATCCGCTATTGTTTACCCTTATCGAGCCGGTACGCCGGTGGGTGCTGGCGCGCTCGTCGTTTGCACGCGAGCTTGAAAGCAGGCAGGACCCTTATGCTGAACTTCCCATGGATACGGACCGTAAATACCTGGAGCGCCAAATTGTTCTGGTTGGTTATGGACGAGTTGGGCGGCGGATAGCAAAGGTATTGGACGAACAGGGGATTCCTTACGTCATTGCTGAGCAGAACAGGGAAATGGTGGATCAGTTGCGTAAGGAAGGCAAAGCGGCTGTCTCCGGCGATGCTGCGGACCCTGCTGTGCTTATCCAGGCCCATATTGCCAAGGCTGCCATGCTGGTCATCGCAACTCCTGATCCACTCAACGCGCGCCAAATGGTAGAAACCGCTAAAACGTTAAATCCGGAAGTAGAGGTCGTCGTTCGTACTCACAGTGAGGATGAATCACAGCTCCTGCGTCGGGATGGAGTCGGTACGGTGTTCTTCGGGGAAGAGGAACTGGCGAAGGGCATGGCAAGTCATGTTTCAACTCGTTTTGTGGAGTTGATAGCTCATCGGTAACGGAGAGCGTATCCCAGACGAATCAATTTGAGGATGATGTACATAGCCATTATGGGCTAGTGAAGCAAGGCGTAGCTAATTACGCCTTGCTTCAACCTTACGTCACTGTTAGTGATGAGCGCTCAGACAAATTCCAACTCGGATAGCGCCGCTGTTATTTAAGGTATAGATCTCAGCTTGCAAGGCTATAAGCGGTTTACCAGGCCTCTAACCTGCATTGTGGCTTGAACATTCGATACACCAGAAGAGCAGAAACTGGAGGTTCCATCTGCTAAAAACAAGCTATACTATTGATAACCTATTAAGGTAACTCAGGTGTAGTGGTATCTAGAGATGACCTGCCTCTATCCCAACGATTACTCGCCTACCTGTTACATATACCTGTCATTAGACTGCTGAGAGAGCCATGCGCGCCCGTACATTGTCCTTCTTAAAACCTGGAGCACTTGAGCGTGAGCACTTTGACCTGTTACTGGAGGGTACTTCCATTCGGGGAGAACGGGTTATTCGCGCCTTGGAAGACTTTCTGATAAAAGGCGTACCCGTAACCGAGGCCTGTGAGAGTAATGGGGTAAACCGCAGCCAGTTCTACCGCAGGCTTTATGCCCTAGAAAGCGAGAGTGAACGAGCGAGACGCTTGAGCAAGTTTTATAACTACGCCAGTGATTGATACCCAGCCTCCCAGGTTACTGTTGAGCTGGCGGAACGTAGATTAATGCTAGCAATTTTTGCTTGATATACGCGTCGTAGAAGGTGCTCATCACCGCTGAAAGCCGAGCCGAAAGAGAGCCTTTTGCAAGGCATCTCTTTGCGGCGCCTAAGGGCTTAGCTTGCTCGTGCAGCGTCTCTGAGTGCCTTGACCTGGTCATGGTTTCGTTGCACCCCTTGCAGCTGCCGCTCTACGACAGCGCGAACATCCGCAGGCAAATCCTTTTCAAGCGCCTGCTTGTAGCTCTTGAGAGCGACATCTTCGCCGCGCTCGCATTCATTAAGAATCGCTTCGTCACTCTTACCTGTAATTGACGATTTGATATCGACCCACTTGCGGTGGAGGGCGCCCGATACGCTGGCCTTTTGCTCCGGATCACCGCCTAGCTTGGTTACGAGTTGCTGAAGCTCGGTTGCGGCTGTGCTGCAATCCTGGGCGCGGGCTGCCATGGTTGACTTGAGTTTCGGATCCTTCAGATCATCGGCGCATTCCTGAAACCCCTTGTAGCCATCCAGACAGGTTTCAATCAAGTCGTTCAGCTCAGAAATTACCGCTTTGTTATCCATAAAGATTACCTCCAGGCAGTTCAAATAGGTGTAGCCTGGTCTATACGACGAGGCTATTTAGCTGACCCGTTCCGGTGTGGCTTCGTTCAGTTCGTGATGGATGAACAGCGGTTTTGATGCAAAGGGAAGCTCTAAGCGCTTGGTTGTTTGAGCTACACCAGGAGCGGATCAGCTACGGAGTAGGGCGCGTCCTCAATGGAGTCTAGGTGAGGCATGAAGCGCGCTACGTTATTGAATGAATGAGTTTAACGGCGTAGCAATTCTCTATCCGTTGTAGGCCCGATTTCGATCAATATGAAAATAAAATAGGCGAGAGGCTATTACTCAAGTCCTCTCGCCTTAGTCCTGTCAGCCCTGATTACGCGGCCCTGGCAGTCGCCAGTAGGGACAGTTCTTTTTTCATCGCTGCAATTATGGCAGTCCATTCCAGCTCTTCGACATCAATAGGAAACTTGGCGAGAGCGTCCTGTGACATCCACTGCAACGGCCGACGTACCTGGGCATCGTTGAAAATGAAGCGGTTCTCCATCGCGAATCCATACGCTTCAACGATGACTCTATTAAGCTTTGCCTGTTTTTCATTCAGGTGAGCCAACGCCTCGTCAAACTCGTACTGATTCTCGAAATAGCTGATATGGCCAGCCATTTCAGCCACCTGACCCAATGTAGGAATATTGCGTGTGGCGGATGAACAATGGACAACCTGAAACAGGCTATTTGAAGGATCTACGGCATTTGCCAATAGCATATTGACGCAAATATCCACGGGGATCATGTCGTTGATCGCCGTTTTCATGGATGCTGGGAAATGTTTAACGCCTCCAAGTGCAATGGAGCGTATGAAAGCGGGCAGGGAGATGGAGAAATTGCAATAACCCCTACTTGGGTAGGCCCAGGCGCCTGTGACTGAGGTAATGCGCGCGACCATAATAGGGAGGTGAGGGTAGCGCTGGTGTAATAGGCGTTCCATCAGATTCTTTGAATAGGCGTAAGCATTAGGCCATTCACTAAGCCTTGCGCTGCCTCCTTTCGTGACGATCTCTTCCAGTTCAGATTCCGCCGTTGAGTCCTGATAGATTCGTTCCTCAATATGCTCCGTCGCTGAGCGATTACATAGCGCCCAATAGCTGGATGTAACCAAAAATAGTGCACGTTTTTCAAAGGTAGCGACAAGCGTTGCACCCTGTAGAGCAGACAGCGTGTTAGCGTGTACCTGATCCTGTATGTCGGTATCCCAACGGGTATACGCAGCCAGGTGGAAAACAATGTCCACATCTTTCCTGATTTCCTGCAGCCAAGAGGTGGCAATGTCCCAATTTTCCTTCCTGATATCGCCCTTTATCCATACGACTCGTTTGTCATAAGCATAAGCTTGGGAAGGAGGCGTTGTATGATAAAGGCAGTAAATCCGACCGACACCTTCGAGTTTTTCCGACAGGGTCTTGAGCAACATCGAACCAATAAAGCCCGTAGCGCCGGTGATCAGTACATTCTTTCCTTCGTAAGCCTTGTCCACTGATGTTCTCCACATGGGTTTATTACAGGACAAGTGGCCAGGAGTTACCATGTTGCTTTAAGCACATGAACTGCCTGCGCCTGACCGCAAGTCAGCACATCCACACTTTAGACTCGTCGCATGAAGCCTTTATGAAAGGCCTGAGATAGAGCGGCAGGAACCGCTTGTGTAGGTTTTACACCACAGCCTCATTAAGCCTTAAATACAAAAGCTAGGAATAGCTTTAGCCAGTGGGTTACCTTTTTAGAAAACCTCTGATTTGCTCAATTCTTCTTATCAGCATTTGTGAACCGGCAAACGGATAATGCAAGAGGGGGACAATCAGTCACGGAAGGGACTTAAAAGTGGCTTTAAGCGCTGGCCAAAAGCCAAATAGAAAATCTGATAGCAGAGTCATGACCCTATTTGACGACTTTAAAGTCAGTCGCAGGTAAGCCTTAGCTGCTTACTCGTACAGGTTCCGATCAAAGGCTACGTAACTTATTTTTTCAGCAAGGCAACTTTTTAATTTGGCTCTGTCCTACCATTTAGCGGCCAGTCACTAATTACCTATCTATTGAACGTAGGGATAGCAAAAGTCGCCAAGGGAATGGATAACATCAATAGAGGTGAGAATAATGACAACTACCCTCCAGCAGCGCCGTGAACAGTTGAATGCTCTAATGGAAGAGTCGCGGGCCAAGGCAAAAGCCTTGGGAATCCACTTTGACTTCAGGAAAGCGAGGCTCGCGGCGCGTAGCGTTGTGTTGGGTAAGTAAAAGGCAACATGGTTTAAAAGCCTGGCCGCGATGCGATAAAGACTGTCCGTTTCGCATTGCAAGAAATGTTGGTGCAGGTTATTCAGATAACCTGCACCACGCTTCGACACAAACCTGACGATCAGTGCGTTAAGGTTAGGGCATTGCGTTGAGTAGGTATGGCTAAGCAGTTTGTTGCCGCTTGCGCCGATTCACCCGACCGACCTGAACACTCTCGGCAACCTGGTAAACGGACTTGGCCAAATCAACCGCAATGCGTTTCATTGCATCTGTCCCAGCGAACAGTCACCACTGTGTTATAGAAGAAATGTGGTGCAGCGAGAGTCCATTACAGCCTTCAAGGTCGTTCGCTTCGCTCACTGGGACTGGCTGAAGCTCGCCCTTTAGCCAAAACATTAGAGATTTTATGCTTAGCGACCGTACGCTTGGTTTTTTGGAAGGCTTAGCAGCCGCGTCTAATACCGTATATCAAGAAGGCGGTCTTCTGTTTACCTTCAAGTTCGCTCACCAACAGGCGCATAGAGGTTTGGATGAGTCTTCAAGTGTGCGCTGCTTAGGCTTAAGCGATGAGGCTATCGAAGAATTGGCGCGTTTCTTCCAGGGCTCGCTTGGTCAGTACACTAAAGAAAAACCATCTCGAAACGCACTAGCAGTTGCCAATGCTTTAATTGAGCACCTTCAGCATGATCTCCAATTCCAATTTGCTGCTCTTCAGGTTGAGGACGGAGATTATGGAATGAGGGTCCAGATTGAAATGATTCAGCAGGCCAAAAACAATCTCTATTGTCTAGAACTTTGGTGGTCTGTCGATTAGGTTCTAATAGCGCGTTCAAATTGTTCTGTGCTCATTAGGACGAGCTACGTCCATCTTTGAAGCCGCTAGTGCTATATCTATTTCGAACCATACTACTGCCGTGCCTGGGGGCTTGATGCCTCACCGCGCAGAGTCACACATATTGAAAATAGTTGAACGCCATTACTACCGGATCGAAGAGGGAATAACCGAATCGACAGCTTGCGCAACATCATTCAGGATCCACGTGTAGCACTACTTTTTCTTCTCCCTGGTGTAGGCGAGACCCTTCGTGTAAACGGGACAGCTAAAATCACTCTTTAGCCTGATCTTCTTTCGCGTTTTGCTGTAAACAACCAGGCACCCAAAACAGTAATCCGGGGCAGCGTTAACGCTGTCTACTTTCAGTGCAGTAGATCTATTATTCGCTCTGGGCTTTGGGATGATACCAGCCACATCAACCGGGCCACATTACCAACGCCGGGTCAAATATTGAAAGTGTTATCCAGGTCGGAAATTGATGGCGACGTCTATGACCGTGCGTTGCCTGGCCGGCTTGCGAAAATACCTTGTATTAACCCCTCTTTGCTCTAGCAGTAGCACTATAGGGCGTTACGGCCGCCTACTCTGCAGGTTGCTGAATAGGCAGCCGTATAAGCGTGGTACTTACTGAAGCCAGCCTTCAACCACGTCAGCACCATGCTCAGCCTTCCAGGCTTTGAGCGTCTTGTGGTTGCCGCCTTTGGTCTCGATCACTTCGCCTGTCTCCGGGTGCTTGTAACGCTTGACGGAGCGTGCACGGCGGGGTGCCTTTTCTGGGTGCGCAACCAAGCCACGTGGTTTGCGAGAATAACCCGGATCAATAATGGCAATAATGTCGCCCAGGTTTTTGCCATAATCGCTCATCAATGTTTGAAGCTTGGATTCAAACTCGATTTCACGCTGTAGAGATTCATCGTTTTTGAGAGATTCGAGTAGCTGTAGCTGGGCCTTTAATTGTTCTTCGGCAGCACGAAATTCTGCAAGCTTGGACATAAATACCTTAACGTTTATGATGTGAAAGTTTCACCCGGATACGCCTTAGCCGGCACGTCTGGATGACTTAAAATATAATAAGAAGCTGGCGCTAGTCTACGCGATTAATGTGGTCAAAAGTATAGTCGTTCAAACTTAAGTAACCGGCTTGCTCACCTGATTAATGAACATCTTTTTGAAGCAAGTCACTAAAGCACGGATCAGCGACCCGTTTCAGGCGACAGCTGATTACTCAATAGCGCCTGCCACTGTTTCACAGCTGCCTTGAAGTCGATGGTGTGTCATCAGGGTAGGTTAGTTATTTTTAGGCAAAAATAACATCATCAAGTAGGGCGCGGAGTCGTCTATTTAAAGCCTATGGTCTAAGACTACCTTAAAAGCAACCGCGGTGTATCGCATACTTTCAGCAATGATTGCACATAGCTTTAGTAAGACGTGAGTCTAAGGTAAAGATTGATTGTCTCGCCAGAGAGCCGTGCGCACTGATGATGAATAATGCCGCCTATTTATTACCACCTTAACGGGTACGAGATAGAAGGTTTTTGGTATTGATGGCAAGAGCTGATCCGACTGCGTGCAGGAAATACCTTATTTCGTAACCCCGGCGCCCATCCCTGGGCCGTGGCGGCTTATACAGCCTGGGGAATCTCATCCATCAGCTTGTCTAGGGTAATCGGGAGGTCGCGGATGCGTTTGCCGGTAGCGTGATACACCGCGTTGGCGATAGCAGCCGCCAACCCTGTAATGCCGATCTCACCGATACCGCGTGCACCAAACTCGTTGAGGGCATAGTCAGGATAATCAAGCAGTATCACGTCCAGTTCCGGCGGCTGGTCGGCATGTACCGGCACCATGTACTCGGCGTAGTCATTGTTGGTGGGCATCGCGTTGCGCTCGTCGTAACTGGTAGCCTCGAACATTGCCATGCCAATAGCCATTACGATCGCACCCTCCACCTGATTCGCAGCGGCCTTGGCGTTGATGACCTGACCGACATCTATCGCGCTGACCACCCGTGATACACGCAGACGAGAGATACCCGGGTCCCAACGTACCTCCACGAAATGAGCACCAAAGGAGCGGATCGAAACATCACTCTTATCCGCTGTCTCGGTTCGGGCTTCGCCTTCAGCACTGCTCAAACGCCGTGTAGTAAGTAGGTTGGCAAAATCCAGCGCTTCGCCATCCTTGACCAGCCGGCCATTAGCGAACTCCAATGCTTTGGGGTCGGCACCCTTGAATGGCCCGTCCTCTATAGCAAAGCTCTTTAGTTGCTCAATAGCGTCCCGGGTAGCCTCCGCCACGGCGGGTAGAACGCTGGCGGTTGCCCAGGAGCCGCCAGAAACGGGGCCGGGCGGAAAGGATGAGTCACCCAACTGTACAGTGATCTTTTCCAGTGGCAGGCCGGTGATCTTGCTCACGGCCTGGGCAACGATGGTATAGGTGCCGGTCCCGATATCCTGCGCGCCACAAGTGACGTAAGCCGTCCCATCGGCACGCAGTGATACTCGGGCCTCACAGGCGCAGCGCATGGCATCCCAGTTACAGGCCGCCAGGCCATAGCCGATTACCTCACGGCCGTCTCGCATTGAGCCGGGTTCTGGGGTTCGCTTGTCCCAACCAAATTTGGCTGCGGCCTTCTCGAAGGCTTCCTGAAGGTGATTACTGGACCAAGGCATGTCTTTGCTTTCGTCCCGAGTCGAAGCATTGAGTTTGCGAAATGCCAGCGGGTCCATGCCAATGGCCTCCGCCATTTCATCCATGGCTGACTCCAGTGCGAACAGACCCGGTGCAGCGCCCGGTGCACGCATGGACGTAGGCGTACCGTGGTTGACCTGCAAGGTCGCATGGGTAACAGCCAAGTTAGCGCAGCTATAGAGACTCTTGGTCACGCTACCGCAGCTTTCAGTGTTCTGGTCAGTAAAGGACGTACTGTTGACCGATTCATGTCGTACCGACAGTAGCTTTCCCTGGTCGTCCGTGGCGAGCCGCAGTCGTTGCTCGGTGGCTGGACGATGGCCGGTGGTAGTAAACATTTGTGGACGTGGCACCACGAACTGTACAGGACGACCTACAAGTCGCGCGACAGCGCAAGTAGCAGGGGAGTGCGGCCACGCCCAGAGCTTGCTGCCAAAGCCCGAGCCTATAAAGGGCGATTGCAGTTCAACCTTGTCCGGGCTCAAACCAAAGATACGGGCTAAGGTGTTGCGGTGCACGATTACCGACTGCGTGGATTCATACACGAATAATCGATCACCTTCCCAATAGGCGGTCGTGGCGTGCATCTCCATTGGGTTATGGGTTTCGACAGGCGTGGTATACGTGACATCGATGCGATGGGCTGCCTTGTCAAAACCAGCCTGTGGGTCTCCGCGTGAGTAATCCGAGCCGGCAGTTTTGGGCGACTGCTCCTTTTTTGCTTGCGCGAGTGTGGCTAAGGTGGGTTCTTCCTTATATTCAACCT
The DNA here is from genome assembly GCF_051027695.1 of Pseudomonas sp. JZ134. NCBI lineage: Bacteria > Pseudomonadati > Pseudomonadota > Gammaproteobacteria > Pseudomonadales > Pseudomonadaceae > Pseudomonas > Pseudomonas sp. JZ134. Next base: position 336,887 of record NZ_CP069251.1, read on the forward strand.
TGACCCTGTAGGCCGCTGCGCGGGCTTGTTCAAAGGAGTCGGCTACCACCATGGCCACGAACTGACCGGCGTAATAAACGCGGTCGTCCTCGAACGGCAGACGGCTTTCATCAACCTTCACAAGCCGGTCAATCTTAGCTGGGTTCAGCTTCATCTTGGGTGGGCGATAGAGTTCAGTGAAATGGCCGTGGTGGAAGATCCCGAGTACGCCCGGCATGCGCTGAGCCTCATCGGTATCGATACGGGTGACACGGCCGCTGGCGATGGTGCTGTAGACGCCATAGGCATACGCCATGCGTTTAAGTCCATGATCGGCAGTGTATTGGGCATGGCCGGTGACCTTGAGTCGCCCGTCGACTCGCCTGGGTCCCGCGCCGATGATGTCGTTCATGCCATACCTCCGGTAAGTGTCTGCAGGTTACGTACGATGGCCTGCTGAGCCAGGGGGATTTTGTAGGCGTTGTGCCGATAAGGCGTGGCACCCTGTAGCGCTAGCTGCGCTGCACGGCGGAAGGTCTCGTCATTGGCGGGCTGACCGCGTAATGACTGTTCCGCTTCATGGGCTCGCCAGGGTTTGGTGCCGACGCCTCCCAGCGCAATACGCGCGTCGGTGATGCGATCACCCTGCATCTGCACGATGACGGCGCTCGACGCCAGCGCGAACTGATAAGAGGCGCGATCGCGCAGTTTTAGGTAGCCCGAACGGCTGCTGGCCAGTGGCGGTGCAAGCGTTATGTAAGTAATCAGTTCGCCGGGCGCCAAGGCGTGTTCACGTTCGGGGGTGTCACCGGGCAGCAGATGGAAATCGAGGAAGTCGATCGTCCGCTCACCCTTGGGACCTTGTACATGAACAGTCGCACCAATAGCCGCCATCGCCACGCACATGTCGGATGGATGCATAGCGATGCAGTGTTGGCTAGTGCCTAGGACAGCGTGGACCGAACGATGGTCACCCTCGATCGCCGAGCAGCCACTGCCAGGCTTGCGCTTGTTGCAGGGCGAAACGTTATCGCGAAAATAATGGCAGCGCACCCGCTGCATGACGTTGCCAGCCGTGGTGGCTTTGTTACGTAATTGTGTAGTGGCGCCTGCTAACAGTGCCTGAGACAGCACGGGATAGGCCTGGACAATGTAATTGTCTTGAGCCAACGTTGTATTGGTGACCAGGGCACCGATACGCACGCTGCCATCGTCCTGGCGCTCCAGTCTGTTGAGGCCTACACGGTTGATGTCCACCAGCCGTTCGGGCTGCATAACGTCAAGCTTCACGAGATCAAGGAGCGTGGTGCCGCCAGCCAGGTACATCGCCTGGTCTGACTGGCCAGCCTTTAGCGCTTGCTCGGTGCTGGTTGCACGATCAAATTGAAAGTTACGCATCAGCTGACCCCCTTCACCTTGCCGCGGGCCGACTGTATGGCCGCAAGAATGTTTTTGTAGGCACCGCAGCGGCAGATATTGCCGCTCATGGCTTCGCGGACGCTGGAATCGTCACTGCCAATGGAGGGGTCATTGAGAATTGCCACAGCGCTCATGATCTGGCCAGAGGTACAATAGCCACACTGATAAGCGTCGTGTTCCCAGAAAGCTTCCTGGACTGGATGCAGTTTGCCGTCTTTTTCTAGGCCTTCAATAGTGGTGATCTCATCACCGTCATGGCTGACAGCCAGCGACAGGCAGGAATTCACTGCCGTCCCGTTCACATGCAGGGTGCAGGCACCACATTGACCGTGGTCACACCCTTTCTTGGTTCCGGTTAGCTGCAGACGGTCACGCAGTACATCAAGCAGTATGGCGTTAGCAGGAATATTGAGTATGTGAGCCTGGCCGTTCACCTTCAGGGTGATCCTTTGCTCGCCAGGTTGCAGAGGTTGTTGGGTATCGTCGACAGGTGCGGCCTGAATGGCCTGAACCCAGACTGGAGCCGAGGCGACGGCTAGGCTGGATACACCCACAGACTTAAGAAAGCTGCGGCGGTTGGGGGATATCGAGTCGCTCATGGAAGTCCTCATCGTTGGGACGTTCCGTCTCGCCACAAGACTTGACCCGCTCGAAAACGGCCGCGCATGCCTGATACATGCGTTATCCATTTGCCGACGGGGCTGGCTCGCAGCGATCACGGGCACGCCCATTCAGGAGTGGTCACAGACGGCTCACCGCTTCTGCGTCAGCAAGGCCGCTTTAGACGGACCGCCTTCAGGACAGAAAGGTCCGGCAATAGTCATACGTTTTCCGACCATTGATTACAGGATGTGTGTTTCGAAACTTGCGATGAAGCAGGCCGTGCAGAACATCCTTCTTGTCGTATAGGTCGCCTCCTTCTGCTGGAGCATGTCGAAGGGTCGGATCGGCAGAAGCCCCGGCGTAGAGCGCCTTCAGAGGTTTCAATATGTTTCATTCAATGGGCTGCCGTGAACTAACACATAAGCGCTGCGTTCCCTTGCTATGGCATCGCCGGCAGGCATCTGACCACCGGTACACCTGCATACGGTTTTTGCAAGACATAACAGAGAAAAGGAGCTCCCGTGACCACTGCACTTCATCCGACCTATAGAGTTACACCCGGTCCGCTGCATGCAATACTGCTTGCCGGAACCGTGCCGCTGTTTCTTGGCGCACTGCTCAGCGACATTGCCTATTCCAAGACATACCAGATCCAGTGGAACAACTTTTCGTCCTGGCTGATTGCCGGAGGTGAACTTTTCTGCGGGCTGGCGCTATTGTTCGCGTTGGTCAATCTGATCCGTGCCGACCGTAAGGCCGGGCGGCCGTTGATGTATTTCCTGCTCCTGCTGATTACCTGGATACTAGGGCTGGTTAATGCCTTCGAGCATGCAAAGGATGCCTGGGCGTCGATGCCTATGGGGCTGACCCTCTCGGTAGTCGTAACGCTGCTTAGCGTTGTTGCAGCCTGGATCGGCCTGACCAACCTGCGCTCAGGAGGTGCAAGATGAGAAATTCGAATGCACTGACGATACTGAGCATGGCGGTAATGCTAAGCGCGTGTGGCGGTGGCGAGGGGGAAGCCACCCAATCACACGGCGGTGATCCAAAGCTACCTGATCCCGAGCGCGGCCTGCTGCCGAGTATGAAGATTGCTGACCCAGCACCCTGGGGTGATGAAAAGCCAAAAGTGCCTGAGGGTTACGACGTCAGAGCGATCGCAACGGATCTTAAAATCCCGCGGCAAACCCTTGTACTACCCAACGGGGACATCCTGGTGGCGGAAGGCCGGGGCGGTAACGCAGCGAAACTCAAGCCAAAAGATGTTATTGCCGGGGTCATCAAGGCGGAAGGCAATACCAAGATAAAGGGGGGCAATCGCCTTACATTACTGCGCGATGCAAACGGTGACGGTACCTACGAGGTTCAAGAGGTTTTTGCCGAGAACCTGAACGCACCGTACGGTCTGGCTTTATTTGAGGGCAAGTTGTACGTGGCCAATCAGGATGCGCTGGTGCGCTTCGACTATGTGGATGGTCAAACCAAGGCCAGCGGTCCACCGACCAAGATTACCGATCTGCCTGCGGAAATTAACCATCACTGGACTAAATCGCTGACGGTCAGTCCCGATGGTCGTTTTCTCTACGTGGGCATCGGCTCCAACAGCAATATTACCGAGCGCGGCATGGAAGCCGAGGTAGATCGCGCAATGGTCTGGCAAGTCAACGCTGAAACGGGCGCTCACAAACCCTATGCGACCGGTCTGCGTAACCCGACAGCATTGACCATTCAGCCGGAGACGGGGCAATTATGGGCCGTGGTGAACGAACGGGATGAGCTGGGCCCTGATCTGGTTCCGGATTACCTGACCTCGGTTCGTGAGGGCCAATTCTATGGCTGGCCCTACAGTTATTGGGGCAAGAACGTCGATCCTCGAGTGAAGCCAGAGAATCCGCAAAAAGTTGCTTCTGCCATCGCGCCAGATTACGCGCTGGGCTCCCATGTCGCCGCGCTGGGTGTGGATTTCTCAATACCGGAAATGGGTGACAAGTTTGCCAATGGCGTATTTGTTGGCGAGCACGGCAGCTGGAACCGAAAGAATCCGGTCGGTTACAAGGTGGTCTTCGTACCGTTCAGCAACGGACGCCCGTCCGGTGATCCTGTTGATTTTGCAACAGGGTTCCGTGGAGATGACGGGAAAACCCGTGGCCGTCCGGTGGGCGTAACGGTCGATCCGCGCGGTGCGCTCATCATCGCTGATGATCTGTCTAACACCGTATGGCGGGTGACGCGGACGCAGTAGTTGGTTCTGCGCAGGACGGTCCTATAGGGCCGTCCGTACCCACCAAGGAAATATCAGGGGCAGTCAGCGGATACGTCTCGTTATCTATCCTTTATCTACCACTCTGATCCTCTGGCGCATCGCTTAGCAGGTAATGCACTGTTAAAGATGTGTGCTCCAGTGCAATGCCATTAATGCGATGTATGCATTAGTCGATCACTAATATGCACTTATCAAATCAATATTTTTTCTCCACTCTTCTTGTTACAAAAAGACATATGCCTTCTGCATATGAGACAAGACGTGGAGTGTTCTATGGTTCCTGCTCATGGCCACCGTGCCGCTTCTGGCTCAAAGATTGGTGCAATATTCCGCGTGACGTCGGGCAACTTTCTTGAGCAGTTTGATTTCTTCCTGTTTGGCTTCTACGCCACTTATATCGCCAAGGCCTTTTTTCCAGCTAGCAGCGAATTTGCCTCCCTGATGATGACCTTTGCAGTTTTTGGCGCTGGCTTTCTAATGCGCCCTCTGGGGGCTGTAATTTTGGGTGCATACATCGATCAGGTAGGGCGTCGCAAGGGCTTGATCGTAACCCTTTCGATTATGGCTGCCGGGACCTTCTTGATCGTCCTGGTGCCGGGTTATGACAGCATAGGGTTCTGGGCCCCCCTGCTCGTGCTAGTTGGCCGTCTACTCCAGGGCTTTTCCGCAGGTGCCGAACTCGGTGGTGTATCGGTCTATCTGGCCGAGATTGCGACTCCAGGTAAAAAGGGGTTCTATACAAGTTGGCAGTCAGGCAGCCAGCAGGTTGCCATCGTAGTAGCCGCGGCTTTGGGTTTTGGACTCAACCACTGGCTTTCCGAGACTGCAATTGCCGATTGGGGCTGGCGAATCCCGTTTCTGCTGGGCTGCTTGATAGTTCCGTTTATCTTCGTGTTACGACGCAAGCTTGAGGAAACTCAGGAGTTCAACACTCGCCGTCATCATCCTGCAATGCGCGAGGTCTTAAGGACTCTGCTGGACAACTGGACGGTGGTAGTAGCTGGCATGCTGATGGTCGCCATGACCACCACGGCTTTCTATCTGATTACCGTTTATGCGCCTACGTTTGGCAAGACGGTACTCAAGCTAAGTGCCTCGGACAGCTTGCTGGTAACGCTGCTCGTCGCCGTCTCAAATTTTATCTGGCTGCCTATTGGCGGGGCGCTATCCGATAGATTCGGGCGCAAGCCATTACTTATTGCGATGACTGCACTTGCTATCGTGACCACGTATCCAGCCCTATCATATCTGGCGGATGCGCCCAGCTTTGGGCTTATGTTAGGCGTTCTGCTGTGGCTGTCGTTTCTTTATGGCTTATATAACGGCGCCATGATTCCTGCGTTAACCGAAATTATGCCGGTTGAGGTCAGGGTGGCAGGCTTTTCGCTGGCATATAGCTTGGCTACCGCTGTGTTTGGAGGATTTACCCCAGCCATTTCAACTGCTCTGATCCAAGCGACGGGCGATAGGGCCGCGCCTGGTTACTGGATGAGTTTTGCAGCTATCTGCGCACTGTTGGCGACGTGCTACCTGTATCGCCGCAGCTCCTTGCAGCTGCAGACCGCCTGAAACACCCCTGTATCGTCTATAAGCGAGAATAATCATGACGGCATTTATCAAGAGAAGTGTGTTCGCAGTAGCTCTGCTGGGATATAGCCTAGTGGGAACGGCTCAGGCAGCAGATCTAAAGGTAATGATATCCGGTGGGTTTACTGCCGCCTATCAACAGTTGGCACCAGAATTTGCCGCCCAGCGCGGGGATACTTTACAAACGAGCCGCGGTCCTTCGATGGGCAAGTCTCCCGAGGCTATTCCAAATCGCCTGGCAAGAGGTGAACAGGCCGATGTAGTCATCATGGTCGGATATGCTCTTGATGAGCTGATCAAACAGGGCAAGATTCAGGAGAACTCTCGAGTTGAGCTGGCCGATTCCCGTATAGGTGCAGTGGTTCGAAAGGGCTCCCCCAAGCTTGAGATCGATACCGTGGAAAAGCTGAAAGCCTCACTGCTGAAGGCCGACTCTATCGCGTATTCTGATAGCGCCAGTGGTGTATACATTCAAAATCAGCTGTTCAAGAAACTCGGTATTGAAACCCAGGTAAAACCGAAGGCAAAGATGGTTGAAAAGGATCCGGTAGGTTCCATGGTTGCCAGGGGAGATTACCAATTGGGGTTTCAACAGGTGAGTGAGCTATTGCCTGTGCCTGGCGTAACCTTTATAGGGAAAATCCCTGAATCGGTTCAGTCGGTTACCCGTTTTGCAGGTGCTATTCCCAAAGGCGCAGCGCATCCAGAGGAGGCTAGAGCATTGCTGCAATACCTCTCATCCAAGGAGGTTCAGCAGCAGGTCCGCTCGACGGGGTTGGATTCAGTACCTTAAGCCGGCCTGTTTGACGGCTGCGCTTTCATATCGATAAGCAGCTTTTCCAAAGCGGCTGCGGCTGGAGAAAGGGCGCGGCCGCGCCGTTTGATAATACCTACGTGACGCTCTACAACTGGATCAATAAGCGGCACACTGGTGAGAACCGGATGATGGCCAGCCGGCAGGGCCATGGCAGGGACCGCTGCAATGCCAAGTCCTGCTTCAACCATACCCAGCATGGTCGTCACATGACGGGTCTCACAAATACTAAGACGCTCCGGTGCAATATGAGCAAGTGCCTGGTCCAGCAGAAAACGATTACCTGATGTCTTGTCGACTACAATGTAGTCGTAGCGATAGAACTCCTCCCAACGTACCGCTTTTTTACCTGCCAGCGCATGATCACACCGACAGGCCGCGACATAAGACTCCTGTACCAGCCATTCAAACTCTACGTCCTGATCGAGATTGCCGGAAAAGCTTAGGCCCAGATCAGCCTCACCGCTGATAACAGCCGCAGATACCTTGTTGGCACTGGTATCAATCAGCTTTATGCGTACCTTGGGATAGATAGCATGGTAGCGGGCGATAACACTTGGCATGAAGTAATATGCCGCAGAAGGAACGCAGGCCACGGTTACCCGCCCCGTACGGTTGGAAGCCACTTCGCTTATTCCTAGCAGCGCATCATCCAGGTCATTGAGGAGGCGTTCGGCCCGCGGTGCAAATGCCCGACCTACCATGGTAAGGCTTACTCGTCGTGTGGTTCGCTCGAACAGCTTTACCCCGAGCGCCCCCTCCAGTTTATCGATGCGACGGCTCAAAGCCGGTTGAGAGATGTAGATCGCATCGGCAGCAGCACGAAAACTCTTATGCTCAACCAGAGCACAAAATGCCTGAAGATCATTTAGGTCGAAGTTGACGGCCATCGTACTCACATAACTTGTGCTGGATAATAGGCATATACTATCGGATATAGATATGGCAAACCGCTTTTATGGGCATAATTTGATGCAGCCCTTAATCGCGCCGTTATGTGCTAACCCTCTCGCCCTTAGGTAAGTTAAGGCGTTCCTCCCAAATAATACGTAACTGTGAGTGAGAATGCTGGAATACATCAGTTCTGACTGTTCACGCTTGAATACATTTTTCGAGTAATGGCTATACCACTTAGAGCATTCGAAACATGCGGATCGGCTATAAGAGTAGGATCAAATCGCCTAAATTTTTAGGTCTATAGCAAGGAGTAGCTTTTGTTGAGGTGATTGAAAAAACTACTTGGTGTAAGTTTGATCATATGCTGGACTAAGGGGTTAACAGGATCCGGCTAGATGTCCAACATTTAGGGTTCCTCGCTACCGCTATATAAAAAATAACTTAAACATTCATAGGAAGGAGGAATACTTCCCTTTTTATAGCGTTTAACGTGTTGGATAATAACCTGAAGATTAAGCGCTTGGCTTTAATTGATAACGCATAACGGACTAAATGATTCGAGTTGCCGGTTCTTTTATATTTCCTTGCAATATCAGAGGAAGACATTATGGCATTGGCGGATCATAACGTTATTGCTTTTAAGATACCGATTAAATCCGCATTTTCCTAACTTGTCTTGCAGACTTATAAGGATCTTGTTGCAGTATTGATAGTTATTAAAAGGTTAGTCGTGGCTGATCTGTTTCTAAAAATAAACTAAGTGTTTCATGACGTAATAAACGTACCTGTCCATTTGTCGGATTTGATGGCAATCAGTTTTTCTGAATCTACGCTGTTGTTACCAGTGCAACTGGTAACTATCAAGATCAGAAGAAGGATGCGGTCTCTCTGGTTAACTGGCCTACTGCCATCTTTAAGGCCATATATTAGGTATAACGACAAGGAAATCGATATGCGTCTTCACCACCTTTTCACTGCCACAGCCCTAACCCTTGCAACTGCTACTGCAATGGCTGAAATGAATGAGTCTGAGATTAACCAGGCTGGGGATGGCAATACTGCTGAGCTTACCCAAGCCGGAAGCTCTAATAAGGCAGTACAGAATCAACTGGGCATCAATAGTAGGCAGATCGTCGAGCAGAATGGGAACACAAACTCGGCTACCGTTTTTCAGGCAGAAAATACCAACGACGCTGAATCAAGAGTTTACCAGACGGGTGACAATAACCTTGCGACCATCTACCAGGAAGGCGGTAGCTATGCTGATGTAACGCAAAATGGTAACGCAAACGTTTATAACTATGACGGTACAGGTGGCTTAATAGGCGTAGCGTCCAGCGAGCAAATTGGTAATAACAACGTACATAACATTGTCCAGACCGGGCTGTACTATGCTCCCGTTTTTGCCTATACAACTGGCAACGCGAATAACATCACGGTAGAGCAGGACACGGGAGGTGTAGGTAGTGGATTCTCCGTCACTCAGAATGGTGATAATAATGCCATTACCTCTACTCAACGCTATATGAATAATTCGGTCGGAGGAGAACAACGTGGAAATGCGAACGTTGTAGTTGTTGACCAAGACGGCAGTAACCCTAAGTACCCAGAGGACGGCGGGAATGGCTTGAGCTTTAACCAGACCGGTGATGGTAATAGCATAAACGCTACTCAAAGCCTGAATACCTCAACCGGACTTACACAAAATGGTAATAACAACACCATAACCTCTAGGCAAGAAGGTAACGCTGGAATGTTTGTTTCGGCACGGGCTGATCTGCATGCAACCCAAACAGGGAATAACAATACTCTGAATGTAGACCAGAGGGCTGCGCAGGGATCTAATGAGATCACTACCAATCAGGAAGGTAATGGCAATACCATGGATCTTGTACAGGATAGAACGATCGATAGCTCACTCGAAGTCGCTCAGCTGGGTGACGACAACTACATGAGCATTAGTCAGCGCCAGACTGTCAATGATGTCTTTAAGCTCACTCAGGAAGGCTCAGGTTTGTCTGTAACACTTGAGCGTACCGGTCAAGGTAATCAGGCTACGGTATCTCAAACCGGCATGATGAATACAGCGACTGTTATTCAGCAGTAAGCCAGCAAAGTAGGCCATGAGAACCTTGAGTTCTCATGGCCTCTCTGAGCTTCAAGCCAGTCATAAGAGGCATATCGCGTTTCTAGACACTTGATCAAGGCAGCTATATGTGTGATCTGATCATAAGGTTTGCCTATGAGCAGGAATTTAAAAAACTGTTTACTTAAATTTGCCCCGCCTTGAAAGGTATGGGCGGATGAACCAATACACAGGTAGCCTTGCTTTGGATACCTAGCCGAAGTGCTTATAGATTCCATTCGCTATAAGGCCCCTTAAATGTTCATTGCCTAACTGCAAGTAGTCTCTTTATAACGCTTTCTTAAATTGAACTCTAGGGTCTGTCTGAACAGTCCATCCACATGCATTGCTCGATACAAGCCAGAATAACCACAGCCTTGAAGCTACTGGCCAGTTTGTCAAAGCAGGTGTATTTCCTTCAACTAGCTGAATAGCACTCGTTTACGCGTATATCAAACCGTCAAGGCGCGCCTAGACACGTGGTGCGCTGAGTAATTACCGATCGCATACTAAAGTGGTTGCGATCATGACGTAACTCTTCACGATCGTAGTCCTTGTCAATGCTTCCTGTCATTAAGCATTGCAGAGTAAGGCAAGAGGTATATTTGGTCCTGACACCTTGATAGCTTAATCATTTCGATTGTTAGTTCATTCTCTGCAGCTGATCTTTCGTAGGATACTACGCCGCCTCGTTCATCTCTGATTTCTGCTAGAGTGCACAAAAGATGCCAGTCTATTAGCTTGTTTTTAAGACGGAACTTAACATCTTGAGCTCATTTAAAAGGTTGCCTACGGCACTATTCTGCTCTTCGCAGCTTTGTAAGGAGCTTAATTGATCCTCTAAGTCGGAGATGAACTTTGGGGCATCTTTTAACTCGAATCTATTAAAGTGAGCGATGCATTCCCTCGCTAGTCCCAACTTGGTTTGAACATCTTCTAAAGCACGCATAGTATTCAAAACGCTTTCAGCCTGCTGGTTTGGTAATTTTAAATCAGGCCGCTTATCGACGAGTGAAAAATCATGCAGCCAGTCACCAGCCTGAACAAGATGAAACGTCTCGACTATTTTTTTGCCAATAGCCTCTCTATCGTTGCCAGTGAGCGGCATGACACTAAACTTATTCGATGCAATAGTTATCAAGTTTGTTAGCGCTTTAGATTTTTCGCGCTTTGCTGCTAAATCACCAAAGGTACTGAGCTCGTCTGGCCTTGCTGCCATCTCATAAAGAGTGTTCGTTATGCGCTCTAAACCTGCAGTATGTTTCTCCTGCGGTAACCGAGCGATTCCATAAGCGAAAAGAGCTTCACTAAGCGTCATCGCGATGCTTGGATTTTCGACATTTATATCTGGCAGTGCGTTATATAAATGATCCAACTGCTCAAGCTTGGATTCAGACTCTGATTGAAAATTAATTAGATATTTAACAAATTCCATTGCTATAGACGATTTGTCTAAATTATTTGCGTTGGGTAGATGTTGAAGTAACGTATCCATCGCCCTGATATTTGGAGCTTTTTGTAAGGTCGTCCAAGCCTCTACAACGTTGTCAGGAACCTTGATGTCATTGTGCTCAATCATGGCTTGACATAATGCATCGTTAGATTGTGACAATGCCAAGCGATCAGGGAAAGCCAAGTGCTTTGCCACCTCGCTGACAATATCCTTATTGGCCTTTTTCCAAGCACCTGAAAATCGTGCTACTTGCAGCGAAGAGGCACACGGACTTGATGGTGGAGCATCTGGCCGAGGCGGTTTTACTGGCAATTTCTGGGGAGGCAGCGGAGCAGTTTCACTCTTCCGAACATCCTCTTCAGGTGTTGGAGAGTGAATGGTAACAACAGAAGGAGTACCAATCGGATACATGATGGACAGGCCTGTTGGATATAGAGAAAGTTCCTGCGTGGTTTTCTACTAACAAAAGTTCCCACCTATGGCCTGGACTGAATCTGCTGTGATCAGATCCTTTACCTACGCCGGACGCCGATCCGTTGGCTTCATTAACGAGGCGGTTTTTGCTTGAGCCTCTAATCCATAGGGCTTAAACCTTCAATTGCTAGTCCAAGCGGTAGTGATGCAAGAGCGAAGATAACGATGCAGCACTTTTCTACTAAGTCACATTGTTGAAGGACCCCTGGCAATACAGCTCGGAATTGGCGTGGTTAAAAAGCGTCGAGTGGCGGCATGACGCAGCGTCGTGACATGTTATGTAAGCCATATTGCTCCACAACCAGAAGTTGGACCAAAGCTTGCCATCTACGGATGCCTGTCTTGACCCGAATGCAAGCGTGGAGCCTCGCCTTGCCTCACGCATTCAACGTTTAAATCGAGAAGGTCCGTGACCCATCGCTCTACAGCGCACCTGACTGAAAAGCTGCAGCCGAGCCTGTTAGGTGCCGGTCAGGACATTGCGTCAAAACGCAGGCAGATTTGACAAACAAAGTTAACTATCATAATTATTTAGATGCTGGCCGATACCGAGGTCAAGCTCAAAAATGGGCATACAACAACAAGGAAAACCCATGAAACTTCTACCAGGTGTATTTGCCACCTGTCTTTGTCTCTTATCGAGCACAACGTCGTTCGCTGAAAACGCCCAAACACCTCATCAGCCTAATATTCTCCTGCTAGTTGCTGATGACCTGGGCTATGCAGACCTTGGCGCAATGGGCAGTGAAATCAGCACACCTAACCTCGATCAGTTGATTGCTGGTGGAAAACTCTTGCTGGACTTTCATAGCGCGCCGAGCTGTTCTCCTACCCGTGCCATGTTGCTTACTGGCAACGACCAGCACCTGTCAGGTATTGGCATGATGGCCGAGACACGTAATCGGCTGTTTGCTCACCAAGCCATCCGTCCTGGCTATGAGGGCGTATTACAAGGTGAGGCTGTTACGCTGGCTGAACTACTGCGAGACGCCGGCTATGAGACTTCCATTGCAGGGAAGTGGCATCTGGGCAAGCTGCCGGAACAACAGCCTCAGAATAGAGGGTTTGCTGAGTCCTATGTGGTGTTGGAGGGAGGGGCAGCTCATTTCAAGCAAAAGGAAATGTCTATCCAGGCCAACTACTCGGCAACCTTTGTCCATAATGGGGAACCGCTTGCTCTGCCCGAAAACTACTTCTCGACCACCTATTTTACCGATCGGCTGATCGAGACGACCCGGGCGGCGCATGAGCAAAACAAGCCTTTCTTTGCATTTGCAGCCTTCACGGCGCCTCACTGGCCGCTCCAGGCGCCGGATAGCTATCTTGCCAAGTACCGTGGGTTCTATGACAGGGGATATCAGGTGATTGCCGATCAACGCCTGGTTCGCCAAAAAGAGCTGGGTCTGCTTCCAGCCGATTTCCAGACGCGGGCGGTACTGGAAGGCGTGCCTGAGTGGAATTCCTTAAGCGCGGAAGAAAAAATGCGCTCAGCACGCTCAATGGAGGCCTATGCGGCAATGGTCGAGTCTCTGGATCAGGAGATTGGCCGCCTCGTCACTCATCTTAAAAACCTGGGCGAGTATGACAATACACTTATCCTGTTCATGTCCGACAACGGCCCGGAGTCGGTGAACCGAGGGGATTCAATCAAAGAGTGGGTAGCCGAACACTTTGATAATCGTCTGGACAATTTGGGGCGAGCCAACTCGTTTGTGACCTACGGTCCGGCCTGGGCGCAAGTTAGTGCTCAGCCGGGACGGCGCTATAAGCAGACCATTTTTGAAGGTGGAATACGGGTACCTGCGTTTGTACATTTTCCGGCCAGGGTCCTCAAGGGCCAGACAACGGAGTTTGCCAGTGTCCGTGACGTCATGCCGACCTTTCTTCAGGTAGCCGGTATAGAACATCCCGGTATTCGCTATAAGGGTAGGGCGGTCATCCCGTCACAGGGCAGCACGATGTTGCCGTTTCTTAGTGGAGAGGAGCCGCGGATTCATGCCGCCGCGCAGCCGATGGGGTGGGAGCAGGACGGTGCAGCAGCGCTTCGTCGAGGCAACCTGAAGCTGGTCTATGCGCCCAAGATAACAGGCGCAACCTGGCGTCTATATGACTTGGCCACCGATCCCGCCGAGCAACAGGACTTGGCTGGGCAACATCCTGAGCAGGTTAAGGACCTCCTGATGGACTGGCGGCAGTATGCAGGCAGTAACAACATCTCTATAGACGAGGCAGGAGTGCCGCGCTTTCCTGCACTGCAGCGCCCGGCCGACAGCGCACCAGATCTGTGAGCGTACGGCGTAATCACCTGATCGCTATCGGCGCTCTTTTGCTCGCGATCCTGACCGGAGGGCTTTTGCGCTACCTGGCCGTGGCGGATTCATCGCCATTGCCAGGCTATTTGTGTGAAACCTACGACGGGCTGCCCCTGACGCGGCAGGGCAGAGAGCAGCATGGAATGATCCAGCTAAGCGCAGGCCGGTTTACGATGGGGTCCGAGCGCTTCTATCCCGAAGAGCGACCAGCGGTCCCCGTTGGCATCAAAGGTTTCTGGATAGACCGTCACCCTGTCACCAATGCGCAGTATGCAGCATTTGTAAGGGCAACCGGCTATCAGACGCAGGCGGAGCGCGGGCTCAGTGGCGAAGCGGCCAGAGGACTTCCTCCGGCGGTGCGTCTGCCCGGCTCGCTGGTATTTGTCCGTTCAAAAGAACATCCAGGATGGCAGTTTATTGCTGGAGCAAACTGGCGGCACCCGGAGGGCCCTGGCTCGGGCATCGAAACTCGACTCAATCATCCGGTGGTTCATGTCAGCTTTGATGATGCTCTGGCCTATGCCACCTGGCTGGGGCGAGAGCTGCCAAGCGAGGCGCAGTTGGAGTACGCCGCCCGCGGCGGCCTAGTAGAAGCGGACTACGCTTGGGGTGACAAACCGCTGGATCATGAACATCCACAAGCTAACACTTGGCAGGGCGACTTTCCCCTTGCGGATCGAGGAATTGATGGATACCGGGGGACATCTCCCGTGGGCTGCTTTCCACCCAACGGATTCAGCCTTTTTGACATGGGAGGTAATGTCTGGGAGCTTACCCGTACCTGGTATCGCCCGGGCCATGAGGGTGTTGAGACCAACAATCCTGAAGGGCCTGATACGGGGCTGGACCCGCGGGAGCCTGGCGTTCCGGTGAAGGTTATAAAAGGTGGCTCCCACCTGTGCGCCGAAGATTACTGTCTTCGTTATCGACCTTCCGCCAGGCAACCCCAGGTCAGTTATTTAGGCACCTCGCATATCGGATTTAGAACGGTCTCGACAGAGGCGCCGACCCGCTAGGCAGCTGTATTTCCAAGCTTGGGTTACACCTGGCCGTTTTGAGCGCGACAGAGCAGGCGGATGGCCTGTCTTACGATACTAACTGGACGCTTCGGGGCTTAAATTTTTTTCCAATTCATAACCCAGGCAGGAAGGTACGAAAGATAGGCTACCGACCAGATGCAAAAGGCATCCATGTCTTGAATGGAAATGGGGCTGCCCAGGGCGGCTCCGCTCCAGCAGTATTGGTGTTCGTCTATCTAGGCGTTGTCAGAAAATAATTTTCTTAGGCACGTCAAAGAGATCATGGCTTCGAATTTCGAAGCGGGTTATAGCGCACCCAACAAGCACGCGATTAACTTCTGAAATCAGGCGTCCGGTATTCTCATTAATGAACTTATCTAGTCTTTTAGGTGCTGTGCCTAATTCAGCTTTTTGCTCATGAAAAGAGGGTGCTGGAGTGCATTGATTCAACTATCTGAAAGCGTCTCGATGTCTGTCTAGGTCACAAGATGTAGCTATTCTTTGGTAGAGCAAGAAGACGGCAATCGCCCTATCCGTAATTACCGTTAAACGTTTCGTCTCTACACGCTGAGCTCGTGGTGTGGAACGCAGCTTGGCTTGTTCAAAGCGCCTCGGCAGCCTGCCTCACATTTGGAACCGGCACTGACCATAAACCACTCATTCAAACGCTCCACCTGAACTAGGCTACTAACGGGTCGGCAAGATCTGTTGCTAAAATAGGTAACAAATACAGATGAGCTGGATGACCTTGATCAGGATGGAAACCTATGCACAAACCCGGCGCTATTCACCGATTGGTTTTAAGCGGCACAATCATTTTCGAGGCAAGGTAAACATGAGTGTATCCATACAACGACCAGTTCCTCAGAACTTACTGCCCTTGGATTCCCAGAACATGGGCTTTTCTCAAGGTAGTTACGGACAAAATGGGCAAGTCTCATTTGGCTTGGGCGATAGCAGCCCCGTCAATTTCGGCAGCCTATATGGCGCCGACAGCAGTTCTGTGAATCACAGTTTCAGCAACAAATCTATACAGGATCCGAGCGGTGCCAATAATGTAGAGCAATCGCTGAAAGATATCCTTGAAATGCTCAAGCCCCTAATTCAACAACTACTGATGCTGTTGCAAGGTGGGCAGCAACATGCCCCTTCCAACAACTCCGCCGGGAATGAAAAAGGCAGCGGGGGGAAAGGCAATGCTCCGGTCACTTTTGGTAATGAAGGCCAACCCAGAGATGTTTCATTTGCGGCACAAAGCCCTAGCGGCAAGGAGGGGGAGGCCAGGGCGAACGACGCAGGTGATGGTCAGACAGTGAAGCCCGGCAATGGCATCACTTCAGTAAATGCCGGCAACGCACCGCAGGGCATGCCGCAGGGTCTTTGGCAGAACTGCGTCAAAGCGGGAGAAAAGTATGGGGTTGATCCCTTTGTGCTTGCAGCTCAAGCTAAGCAGGAGAGCAGTTGGGGACAGAACATGGCTAATGGCGACGGTGTGATGCAGGTAGAAGCCGCTACACGTAGCGAAAACACCGGCATGTTCCGTCAGCAGGCAGGTCATGAATACGACCATTCCAGTCAAGCCGACCAGGTAGAGATGGCCGCTATGATCATGAGCAACCTGGGTGGCGACACCCGGAGTCAGTTGGAGAAATACAACGGCGGGCCTAACTGGCAGCCAGGCTCGATCGATTCTTTCCAGCGAACCACCGACCCTCAGGGCTATGCGCAGAAAGTAATAACGACCGCGGATGAGTTGCGCGGCAGCGTAGCATAAGCGAAACACGGAGGGCTTAATGGGTCCTCCAGTTATTATTTTATTACTAATGCTACGGGCGTAAGCATTAATTGTTGCTATGTAATTACCAAACTGATGTGCTGTTCCTCTCAATTTATTATGAATGAGATGCACCTTTTGCATAAGGGGCAAGAGGTGCGGTTATTTATAATTCAGTCTCATGGCTGCGCTAACTCCTCACAAAGTTTCTTGCGAAATACCCGGATTTTTTATTCCAGTGACTTTTATAAAATACTTACTAGTCCAATGAAAAATCACCTTTGGATCAGTCGTGAAGTGAGTGGCTGTGCGGCTTCGCAGCACTTTTAATAAAATCGAAAATCTCAACGGAAGTACATCTGGTCGGCTGAAAATAACGAATGAGGAAAGCGCTTCTCTGAATTGAAAGAGTTTATGTGCTTGAAGAACCGGAGCTGAAGTTTAGGGATTGTCTCTGAGTTGTTGGCTGAACCAGGCGATTTCATTAGAGTTAATTATTGCAGTAACAGCTGAAATTCAAGTGTGATCAATAAACTCATTATCTTTAAAAGTCTGAAACTGAATCATGTAGGAACCGATATCTACTTCAAGCCACATAGGACTGTTTGGTTTGAGGTGCTTATTGTTATGGAACGGTCTTTTTTTCGTATGCCTTTTGCCTCCCTACGGGCTGGTTTTCTTTTCTCTATTACTCTATGTGCAGGTTGTCAACTTACTGACTCAGTCCAACTACCTGAGGCACGCGCGCCACGCTTGGTCATTCGTGAGGGGCAGGAGCCGGTCATGGTATCTGACTATTCCCGGCCACCTATGCTACGCGAGAAACGGTCTGATATCTGGGGAAGGGTAAGCAGTCGGTTTGTTCTGGTGGACCAGATTGGGCGTAACGATCGGATTAATCAGCAGCTTAACTGGTTAATCCAGAATCGGCGTTTCATAACCAACGCCAGTGGCAAGGCCGCACCTTATTTGCATTTTATCGTTGAAGGTCTCGAACAAAAGGACCTTCCGGCCGAACTGGCTTTGTTGCCTATGATCGAAAGTGCCTATGACCCGATGGCCATCTCAAGTCAAAAGGCGGTCGGACTATGGCAATTCATGCCCCGTACTGGTACAGATTTCGGCTTGCGCCAGACGTCGCTTTATGACGCGCGGCGCGACGTTATCGCGTCAACACATGCTGCCATGAGATACCTGACACGTCTACATCAGCAGTTTGGAGGTGATTGGCTATTGGCTTTAGCCGCCTATAATGCTGGTGAGGGGACCGTATCGCGCTTAATAGAGGCCAATCGCAAGAAAGGGCTTCCTACCGATTATTGGCATCTGGATTTACCCCGTGAAACGCAAAATTATGTCCCACGGCTCCTGGCCCTATCCATTCTTGTCAAATCGCCTCATGGACATGCCATAGAGCTGAAGCCTGTAGCGGATGAGCCATACTTTATTACGGTTCGCTTGGCCCGTCCTGTAGAGCTGGCGCAGTTGGCGCTTATATCAGGTATCCCCAAAAAGGAACTACAGAGGCTAAACCCTGCCTATGTTAACGGCAATACCATAGGCGGGCCGGGGCATCTTGTCATTCCCATCGCTAAAGAGAGGCTATTGACAGCTAATCTTGATACGCTTGCGCGCTCTGACGGTTCCGTTCATACGTCGGAAATACCGACCGGGCAGTCGACTATTGCCGCCACGCCTTAATCGAATGATGTGTAACATAATACCATTGAAATTTAATATTCAATTATTTGTGAATCCGGAATTTTATTTCCATACTCATAACTGTTAGGCGGAATAATTTATAAGGCAACCTATCGCCAAGAACTGGCTCGGCTTTTTAGCAAAAGGATGATATGTCGAGTCGTACCACCTCAACGAAATACTGCAGCCATTCAAAAAAACGCTGATAAAAGCCATCCAAGAAAATTATTCTAATCTTTTACAAAATGTAAAATGGAGCTATGGTTGATAAGCTAAGCAAACCGCACTGTTAAAGATAATGGCCCAGCTACTGCCTGACTCTTGGCCTTCTGAGCTATCCAAAACACCTTGGATGATGTACAGGTTTTGTCTAGAGAGATGTCGGTAATATGAAGCTTTTATTACCTTCTATCAATTTTTAAGCCCTATTTAATTTCGCAAGACTCGGTGCATCTGACCTTAATTTCTGCACCTTCTATTGTTTCAAATAGCTGTTTTAATCCTATGTTTTGATTAATAAAACCAAGAAAAAGATAGTTTGCTATTTGTTAACCTATTCACACAACTCAATTCACATATTGACGATTTTGGTTACAAAGATATTACTATTCTCGACCTTCAAGGTGAGAGTTGTCGATGCAAACAGAAACCGCTATACAAGATTGTGCGGACTGTAATAATAATAACGCGCACAACGTTCTTGGGGCTGGCCTGGATTTTAACCATCTTAAAATGGACCTTCTGCTTTATGGCGAGACGGGTACAGGAAAAGACACGCTAGCAAGACAAATTCATGATCTCTCGGAGCGGTCCGGCTCCTTTGTTGCACTTAACTGTGCTGCTATACCAGAGGCACTTGCCGAAAGTCAGTTATTTGGTACTGTAAACGGAGCCTATACGGGCGCCACACGCTCTCGACAGGGTTATATAGAAGCGTCAGATGGTGGGACTCTCTACCTGGACGAAATCGACAGTATGCCTTTGGCGCTACAGGCCAAGCTACTACGTGTCCTGGAGATAAGAGGGGTTGAGCGATTGGGATCCACAGAGTTTATTCCTGTTGATCTTCGTGTTATCGCCTCTGCGCAACGCCCGTTGGATGAACTTGTGGAACAAGGGTTATTTCGTCGAGATCTGCTTTTTCGACTCAACATGGTAACCATCCGGTTACCCGCGCTACGTCAGCAGCGTGAAAAGATATTGCCTTTGTTCGACCAGTTCGTTACAACCATGAAAAATGAGCTTAACAAGCCAGCGCCAATCCTGGGCAACCATTATGTCCAGTTGCTTCTCAGCCATTCCTGGCCAGGCAATATTCGCGAGCTTAGATCAGCGGCTAAGCGTTTCGTCCTGGGGTTTCCGCTGTTGGGGGCGGAGGGCTGTGATGCTGTGCTTTCTGAAGAGCCAGCTGGGCTCAAATCACAGCTGAAAGTTGTCGAGCGGCTGCTGATTCAAGATGCGCTTAAGCGACATAAGCATCAGCTCGATGCGGTTATTCAAGAGTTGGATATACCTAAACGTACGCTGTATCACCGAATAAAGGAGTTAGGCCTTTAGTTTTCTTCCCAAAGGCGAAAGGAATCTCGCATCGGGATGTCCCCGCGCTCTTGAAGTATTCGAGGTCAAGAATGAGCGAGTATGATTTGCTTGATGAAGCATTGGCGGTCTCACCTGACCTGCCTGATCTAGATGTCATTGCACAGAGCCTTTCCGAATTCGCTGTCGATCTGTTGCTGGCGGGCGAGACTGGCTCTGGTAAAGATACATTGGCCCAACATATACATTTGCTCTCAGGGCGTAAGGGACCCTTTGTCGCAATGAATTGTGCTGCGATTCCGGAATCGCTTTGTGAAAGCGAATTGTTTGGCGTGGTGAGTGGTGCCTATACCGGTGCTGATCGTTCTCGTGTCGGATACATCGAAGCCGCACAAGGAGGAACTCTTTACCTGGACGAACTGGACAGCATGCCGCTAGCCTTGCAGCCCAAACTGTTGCGCGTATTGGAAACGCGTGTGCTGGAGCGGTTGGGATCGACTACACCGATTCCGCTTGATATCTGTGTGATCGCGTCTGCCCAGCGCCCGCTGGACGAATTGGTCGAGCGGGGTGAGTTTCGGCGTGACCTGTATTTTCGACTTAATGTGCTAACGGTGAAGTTGTTGCCACTGCGGCTCCAGCGTGAACGCATTCTTCCTCTGTTTTACCGTTTCGTAAAATGTGCTGCGAGAGAGCTTGAACTTGAGGCCAGTGAAGTTGATCCAGTTATGCGCCAGATCCTGTTAAACCATGATTGGCTTGGAAATATTCGCGAGCTAAAGTCTACTGCCAAGCGTTTCGTGCTCGGTTTGCCGCTGTTCGACAGCGAGTTGGTAAGCGAGGGGGAGTCACCTACAGCACTCAAGTTCCAGTTACGGCTTATCGAAAGGGTGCTGATTCAGGAATCGCTCAAGCGAAACCAGCACTCTATCGATGCAGTTAGCCGTGAGCTGGATATTCCTCGGCGGACGCTTTACCACCGCATGAAAGAACTGGATGTTTGAGTTATATCTGAACCGCTCAGCCTGACTTATGCAGGCTGAGCGGTCCAAGGAAGGCGCAACTTTCTACATTAATGCGCCTTGGGTATGCCGAACTGTTCCAGTGTAGGGTCAACGTTGTGGTCGAATGTTTCCTGTTTCTTGTGTTTGTTTACCGCATCGATAATGGCTTTGATACCAAAGCCGATGGCTAGAACGGCATCAATTGCCCAGCCAATCGGTCCGGCCGCGGCGCCAATGGCACTGGCGGCTGCCAATCCCGCTGCTTCGCCCGCAACCATTCCGACTACACGTCCTGCGACGGCACCTGCCATGCGTCCGAGACCGGCAGAGGCATCCTTGCCAAGGCTTTGTGCCACGGCGTTATAACCCAGCTTACCTAACTCAGCTGAGCCTTTGGCTCCGTCATAAATAGCCTTGGCTGCGCCAGCGGTGTCTCCGTTATTCAAGCGCTCTGAGACAGATAAAAGGCTAGCTACGCTAACAGCGCCGCTGCCGGCTAACAGGGTCTTACCGCCCTTACCGAGGTCTGACGCAGATGTCTGTTTCTCCACATTGTCTCTTAGTTGAGAATACAGCTGCTGACCTGTCATTTTCTTCTCGTCAGCATCTTTTGGAAGCGTACCCGCATCCTTCAAGTCCTTGATTACGCTTGCCCCCTTGGCTGTGGTAGTTAAGGCTTTCATGGTCGCTTCGGCGTAGCCGCTCTGCGCTGCAGTCGTAGCGCTTTGCGGAATAGCGTCTTCATACGCTAACTTCTTCGCATCTACCTGGGACAGAACATCTTTAGGGTCCGATTTCTGGTCCTGTTTAAGTGCGCTCTCGGCTGCTTTGCCTTGGACAAAGTTCTCTTGATAGGAGCGATCAATTTCCTGCTTAAGGTCCGGACGGCGGTCTAATACCTGACTGGTAGTGGGTACGTTATCTTTACCTTTCAGGTCGCCTTGTAACTGGAGTTCTGCCGTCATATGTCCAATAGCCTGGCTATAATCCACAGGCTTGCAGTCTTCTGGCTTCTTGCCCTTGTTATCCTTGGCGGCCTGGTCCCGGGCGGCTTGCATGTCTTGCTCAAGTGCCTTACCTGATACCAGATCTTCGTGGCGTTTGTTGACTGCCTCTTTCAGGGCGGGGTCGCTGGCAATTAGGGTCTTTTCCTGGGCAGGAACTGCCTTGTCCAGATAGGTTTTAACGCTTTCATCGGTCTGCAACTGAGCAATTTTTTGCTGTAGCGCCTCGGAGGTCTTGTCTACTTTTCTTAGCTTGCTTCCTCCCTGGACTTGCTCGAGCGTTTCCTGCAACTTGATCATGACGGCGGCTTTTTGCTCACCCGTGTAATTGTCGGGGTGGTTGAAGACATCTTCATTGAGTTTACTGATGTCCACATTAGCCACTGCATTACGGGTAGCGGCGTCGCTCATCATGGATGCGAACTCGCCACCATTCTTGGGCGCTTGTTTCTTGATCCAGTCGTCTATGTTTTTGGTACTGATCTTTTTGTCTGCATTGTGTAGTGCAAGACCTTCCCCCTCAAAGCCGCCTTGATCAAGCATGTGCAGAAAACCAGGCTCTGAAAAGGTCTGGGCTGTTTGAGCAAGTTTTGGAGAAAGCCCTGGGTTCCCTGTTTGAAGCCCCTTCAAGGCATCATCGGTAATGTATTTACCAACACTTTTTTCTTTGTCTGGATTGCCTGCTTTGGCTAGCGGTTCGTTAGCACGCAGCATCGCGGCGGAGCGGACCATGGCTAATGATTGTGGACCCGCGCCCGGGTTTTCCTTTTGATACGCCTCGACATCCTTGGATGCAGCCTTTGCAGCGTTCTCCATGTTCTTGATAAAGGACTTGTAATCGTTTTTAGAAATGGTGCCGTCGCACTTTCCGCCGTGCTTACTGGTATCCAGCGCTTTCTCGAGCGCAGGATTGGCCTTGATGAAATCCTTGGCCTGGGCTGAGCCCTCTTTACCTTCAGCCGCCATCTTGGCGGCGGCAATCGGGCGATTAAGTTCTTTTGCCGCCTGTTCTCGTTCCGCCGGTGGCAGATGAGCCACCAGCGCATCGTATTTCTTCAGCTCCTCCGGAGAGGAGTACTTGGAGTTATCCAGAAATTCCGCATCGGCGGCTTTAGGCGTAGTGGATGTATCGCTGGTCTCAGTACCGCTGACTGTACCTACAGTACCGGTTTCTCTTACCTGCGTTGGCTGCTCAACAGAAGGCCGTGTACGGCTCATATCCGGACATTCTGGCCGGGCCTGCCCTGATGGGGGCTGGGTAGACGGGGTGGTGGGTTGTTCCAGATTCTTCAGCAACTGTACAAGGCGGGAAATTAATCCGTCACGCGTAAGCGACGCGTTACCTGGCAGCATCTGCCGCGTGGATGGAGCGTTGGTGCCGAACTGAATAATGTTACCGGTATTGCCTCTGCGCTCAGCTGGCGCAGCACTGGATTTTGCGTCCATTGGAGAGAGTTCAAGACTGACGTCTGGATTGGCAATAGTTCCCATTCCTGGCGTGGGGTTGGATACGCGCATGGATACTTACCTGTGTAGGAAGCCGGAGTGTGGGGGCTGAGTGGCAGGTATCGCTGCGCAGTTCCATTCAGGTAGCGCTGTGTTCCTATACATGAGCGCCAGAGTGAATACGGGGCCGGTAGTAAGAGCAGCCAGAAGAATTTCTTGAAGTGACATGGAACCGATCCCCAAGGCGGTGCCACGCATGTGCACCAAGCAACGATGCTGGTATTCCTCGAATCACTACAAAGGTGCATATGCCATGGTTAATCCTGTCAATAATCCTAATACCGGTTTTACGGGTTTCGTTGGTGACGTGACCAATGCCGGTGGCCAGTTTGTACAAGGCGCTAATCAGGCCGAGGCTAATTTCAGTACTCAACAAGCCATGAATGAAATGACGGGTACTAGCAGCTCGGTTGAGGCCCAACGTGCTGAGATGAAGAAAAACGATGAAAACAACGCAGCATTAATTGGCTTGCAAGGCCAGGAAAACCGCCAGATCGCTATCCAGAACACGCTTAACTCCATCCAGTCGGCGCGAGATGACGCCTCTAACAAGAAGATCAGTTCCGCAGCGCAAAACGCCAAGGGCATCAGCTACTAACACGTGCTGCCCCCGGTTTGAGGGGCGCAGGCCTTAAGGAGCAGGAACTATGTCAACCGTAATGAACAGTATGATTCCCAATCAATTGCCAAGGATGGATATTGAGTCGCTAATGCTGACTGGATCCAAGGAAACTCAGAGTAAGCCGTCACTGGAAGATGTGATCAAGCAGCTCTTGCAGGAATTGACCAAAAGCGGCTCGCTGGATGAGTCATCCCCATTGGGAAAAATGCTCGCCCAGCACATGCAAGAAAAAGGAATACAGGGATCTGGGCCGGAGGATCTTAAAAAAGGTCTGGAGAGTCTGATCAGCGACAAGCTGGGCCCGAACTTCGGCGCTGCGGATTCCGCAGGCCTTAACGGTGGCAATCAGCAGGACCTTATGTCCAAAGTGCTTAACGGGTTGGCCAAATCTTCCTTGGATGATCTGCTTTCCAAGCAAGGAGAGGGCACTACCTTTTCCCAAAGCGATATGCCCATGCTGGAAAAGATTGCCGAGTTCATGGACAAGTTTCCCAAAGACTTTCCACCCCCAGATTCAGGCTCGTGGAAAAATGAGCTCAAGGAAGACAACTACCTGAGCGAGCAAGAAACAGGCGATTTTCGTGCAGCGCTCGATAAGCTTGGCTCGCAGCTGCAGACTAATGCTTCGGAAGGTAGCCAGGGTCTAGGGCAAGGGGGCGGGGGGGGTGGCCTGGGTGATCCGGCAGGTTTGGGCAACCAGAGCTCACCTGGTGGCGTACAAGGCGGCAGCGTCGATGAGCTTGCCAAACTCTTAAGTGCATTGATCGAGAAAGGGCTAGAGGCGACCCTCGCCGAAGGTGGAAACGGTGGTGTGGGCAATGGTCAGCCACAGGGCGCTGGTCAACACACCTTGAACAGCAGTGCAGCGGAAACTGCGAATGCGTTGGTGCAGGCCTTGTTACAGGGCGGCGGCTTACAAACACAGGCATCGAGCTGACCCACCTTTTATCGACACCGTCTGTTGGAGTCTTCAAATGACGATTACATCCGTTAGCAAAGCAAAGCAGCCAAGCGTTGATATCGACCAGGGGCTGATTCAGGAGCCTTCACAGGCGGACGTCGATCTGTTTTCCGCAGCGATGAGTGCTGGGGCCGCCGCCGCGGTGCCAGGGCAATTACCTGCCTTGGTAGCTGGAGCACTGGTGGATCGCGTCCAGAGCACGGACAAGCTCTCACAGCAGGCCATGCGCAATATGAAAGCGGCTGCAAGCGCTGATGACCCTATGGACATGACCATGATGAGCCGCGCGCTGTCAGCGTACTCATTGCAGATGGCAGTCACTACCAAGGTGGTCAACAAGACTGCACAAACGCTCGATAAACTGACCAACCTGCAGTAGGTAAGCCATTGTGAAAGGGTCTGTCGCGACGCTATTGCTCAGTATTCTGCTGCTTGCAGGATGCAGTCAGGAAACCGACCTGTTCAGCGGACTTTCCGAGCAGGACTCCAATGATGTCATTGCGTCGCTGGCTGACCAGCACATCGAGGCGCATAAACGTACGGAGAAGACAGGTATCGTCGTCTCCGTGGACAGCGCCCATATTAACCGCGCAGTAAGAATACTGGATGCGGCAGGGTTACCGCGGCGCACTCATACCAGTCTGGGTGAGATCTTCAAGAAAGAAGGTGTCATATCCACCCCTCTGGAGGAGCGCGCCCGCTATATCTACGCATTGTCACAAGAGCTGGAAGCTACGCTGTCCCAGATCGACGGCGTGATTGTGGCCCGCGTCCATGTGGTACTGCCAGAGCGTGTTGCCCCGGGCGAGCCTGTACAACCCGCCTCGGCGGCAGTGTTTATCAAGCACGCTGTAACCCTTGATCCAGACAGTGTACGGGGCCGTATACAGCAGATGGTTGCAAGCAGTATTCCAGGAATGTCAGGTACTACGACGATGGATTCAAAAAAGTTTTCCATTGTGTTCGTCCCGGCCGCCGAGTTTCGCGATACTCAGCAACTGGTCAGCCTCGGCCCGTTCCTCGTGGATAGCGAAAAGGCGGCTTTCTGGAGTCGGATGGTGTGGGTAGCCCCGGCAGGAATGGTTCTACTTGTACTCGTACTGATGTTGCTGGTTCGATCCGACTGGCGATCGGCCTTGTTGCAACGTGTCACCTCGCGGCGCGGAGGCGGCTCTAATTTGCCGAGCCGGATCTGATGTCTACAAACGTCAGCGAACGCTGGGTCCAATGGTGGTGTTGCGCCTGGCGCGACGCGCACCCTGAGTGGAGGGCCCGTTTCATTGACCAGTCAGGGCTTCCGCCAGCTATTTGCGAGACACTGGCCATACAGCGTGTTGATGTCTTCCTAAAATTTGCAGGTGTTGTTTTCCTGCAGCCTCCTGAGCCTGAGTCCCACACGATGAAGTGGCTGTCGCTGGATGACTCACAGAGTCAACTCGCCTTATCGTTGGCAGGCCGCATCTGCTCACCTGAACATCCTGATTCATCGGTAAACGACGAGTACACGCCGTGGTGTCGTAGCGTAGCAAAGGCGCTGCGCCCGGGTCTTTGGCTAGATAGCAAGTCACTGGATCCGCGCCTATTGCTAGGTGTCTGGTTGGGCGTCAGTTACTGGTCGAGGGTTCGCCTCTACTGGTCGCCAAACGCCGTGGAAGAGAGCCCTCTAAAGGTGATAGCCGCCAACACCATGGCTTGCTCCAGACTACAGACACTCTGGCCCGCTGTCTTTTGGCAGGTAACAGAAGGTATGGAGATTCAACATGCTGGCTAGGCGCTCTCTGTCCCTCGGTGCGGCTGTCATTAGCGAGCCTGTGCTACGCAGGGAAGATCTTGTTGATGCATTACGTGCACAGGACATTCTCAAGCATGCCCAACAGCAGGCTGAAGCGATTCGAACGCAGGCTCTGGTAGAAGGACAACAGCTGATCGATCAGGCCGTTGGCGAGTTTTGGTCGGTTGCCAATGAATTTCTTCAGGAGCTCCACGAAGAGCGGGAGGCCTTTCGGCGAGAGGCACTGGTTTCGGTGGAGGAGCTGCTTAATCTGAGCCTGTCCAGGTTGCTGGATGAGACCCAGCTTCCGGAGCGAATCCGGGCACTATTACGCAACCTGGCTGACAGCCAACCCGTTGCGGTCGCTGCAACCCTGAGCTGTCATCCTGATCTTGCTGAAATAGTAGGCGAGTGGCTGTCACACAGCCGCTTTACCAAGCTGTGGCGGCTGGAAAGTAACAATGCTTTGCCTGTGGGGTCGTTGAGACTTACTCATACCAATGGCTCGTTTGACGTCGACTGGGAAAGCCTGCGCAACGGCCTACTGCTGTAGCCATCTCCAAACGAGATGGAACCACCTACCATACAGGATCCACTCAGGGCCGAACCCCTAAGATGGAGTCCCATCATGCTCAATTTGAAAACCCTGCAGAACCGTCTCGATCATGCCTACAAGAGCGCACAATCCGAGATGGATGAGGCCAGCATGATCGCCACCGATACGTGCGATGTTGAAGACATGCGCCTGTTTAACGAAGCCAGCCGGAAAAGCGCGGTTGCCAGCACGGTTCTGGGTGAGTCGCTACGTGCCAAGCACAGCATGACCAAAGCCATCATCGACGGAATCCAGTGACCGTCCGACGGCGCGACTCCTGCACCGCGCCGCCTTCTTTTTTGACCAGGGAGCGTGAAATGCGAAAGGCCTTGATGTGGTTGCCTTGGTTGTTGTGTGTCATCAGCCCTCTTGGATGGGCTGCAGTACCTGAAAGCTGGAAACATACGGCCTATGCCTATGACGCCCGGCAAACGGATCTGAACAGGGCGCTTGGTGATTTTGCCAAAGAGTTCGGCATGAGTCTGGACATGCCTTCAATGGATGCTGTCCTGGACGGCCGTATTCGAGCCGCCAGCCCTCAGGCTTTTCTAGACCGTCTGGGGCAGGAAAACCATTTTCAATGGTTCGTTTACAACGAAACGCTGTATGTCAGTCCGACACGGGAGCAGACCTCCACACGTATCGAGGTGTCACCGGATGCAGTTGATGATCTGCAGCAGGCGCTTACGGATGTAGGCCTTCTGGACCCACGCTTTGGGTGGGGCATCCTGCCGGATGAGGGGGTGGTATTGGTTCGTGGCCCGGCTAAGTACGTGCAATTCATTCGTGACTACAGCCAGAAAGTCGAGGCACCGGAAAAGGCAGAGAAACAGGATATCGTGGTGTTGCCGCTGAAGTATGCCAATGCCGCTGACCGAACCATTCGCTACCGTGATCAGCAGCTGAACGTGGCGGGGGTGGCCAGCATCCTTCAGGAGCTGTTGGAGAGTCGCTCTCGAGGCGAATCAATTAATGGTATTAGCCTTGCACAACGCCCAAGCGGTACCTCGAGTGGATTAGGGGCCGGGAACCCTCTTGGGCTGAGCTATGGCGGCATGGGAAACGACATGGATTTTGGTGCGATAGAGCAGGGGCTGGATCAAGTCCTGGGTCGCTCAGGGCGCAAATCAAAGGGCGAAGAAAGCTCGTCTCGTAGTCGAATCCGTGTAAGTGCTGATGTTCGTAACAACGCCGTTCTAATTTATGACCTGCCCAAGCGCAAGGCAATGTATGAACAGGTCGTCAAGCAGTTGGATGTTCCGCGGAATGTCATTGAAATTGATGCAGTGATTCTTGATATCGATCGCAACGAGCTGGCGCAGCTGTCCAGCCGCTGGAACTTTAATGCCGGTAGTGTAAGCGGAGGTGCAAACCTGTTTGAGCCTGGAACGACATCCACGTTGTTCATTCAGGACGCTGGAAAGTTTTCTGCTGATCTGCGCGCGTTGGAAGGTAATGGGGCGGCCTCTATTATCGGCAACCCGTCAATTCTGACCTTGGAAAACCAGCCTGCCGTTATCGACTTCAGCCGAACGGAATACCTCACCGCGTTGGCCGAGCGGGTCGCCAACATCCAGCCTATTACCGCCGGAACCAGTCTGCAGGTGATTCCACGTTCGCTCGATCATGGGGGTAAGTCTCAGGTGCAGCTCATCGTTGATATAGAAGACGGTCAGATCGATGTCTCCCAGATCAACGATGAACAACCGGCTGTCCGCAAGGGAAACGTCAGTACTCAGGCAGTGATTGCGGAGCATGGGTCACTGGTCATCGGAGGATTTCACGGGCTGGAAGCCAATGATCGGGTCAGAAAGGTACCGCTTCTGGGAGATATACCGGTCCTTGGTAAGCTGCTTTTCCAATCACGCAGCCGCGAACTAAGCCAACGTGAGCGACTGTTCATTCTCACGCCTCGGCTTATAGGCGATCAGGTAGACCCGGCGCGCTATGTGCAAAATGGTAACCCTCATGATGTGGATGATCAGATGAAACGAATTGATACCCGGCGGGATGGCTTTGTCCAGCCTACGCGTGGGGACATCGAGCGGGTCTTTACGCAATTGGTAGACGGTGTTTCGCCCACCGGGCTTTCCTTGTCCTCCGCCTTGCCTTTTGAGCCTGACAGCCTGTGCGATCCGGCCAATGGTCTGGTTCTGGATCGGCAGCGCTCCCAATGGTTTACCCGAAAGGAGTGGGGCGTAGCAGTCGTGGTAGCCCGTAATCAGACCGAAAAGCCCTTGCGTATTGATGAAAGCCGCTGTGGTGGCCGGTGGGTCATGGCGGTAGCGGCCTGGCCTCATGCGTGGCTGGAGCCCGGTGAGGAGAGCGAAATATTCATTGCCTTGCGCCAGCCCCAGCAGTCCTTGAAAAATGCTGCCCAAAGTCGTCCCTCACTGCTACGGAGAGCTATCCAATGATGCGTGGCCGCTATGCAATCACTCTTATCGCACTCGCCTTATTAGGCGGTTGCGCAAGCCGCTCCGGCTGTGTGGGCTATGCGTGTGAGCGTCCCGATTCGACAGATCGCCAACTGGTCATCTGGTGGCCTCAGGATATGCGGCAGGGTTTGAATGACCGGGACCCTGACGTGGACTTCACGGTGGTGCCGCTAAGAGATTGAAGATGGATGATTCGGGTAATGGAAAAGCACGCCTTTTACACCCAGCTGCTGGCAGGGCAGGCGGCAACCTGGTCGATAGCAGAGGGAGTCTGCTTCGCCAGTTGCCGCGAACATCTGGAGTGGGGAATGGCGCTGCGTATCCAGCGTGGTGTACTTACCCGCGAGCAAACCCGCCAGATATTGGCGCGCCGATTTACTGATGCCGAGCGTTACCAGAATTACCTTTTATCCCTGGATCCAAGATGTGGGTTCGCTATTTGGCATGCGCTGCCCACGCTCTCCGAGTCGGTTAAATCCCTGGATGGTATTCAACAGCAGCAGCTAGTTCTTGCTGGGCTTGAATACCTGACTGAATAAATCGCCTCGTTCTAAGCGTGCATGTCACTGGCTGTGACTACCCATTTGATAGAAAAACAGCCGGCCGTAAGGCTCGTTTCTTTTGAAATAAGACGATTGCTCGGTGATGAAACTCGGGGTGGTGATCCTACTGCACCTTCAATTTAGAAAAGAACGAACAATCGATTGGAACCGATAGAAGCCATCTTCCACATAGATGGCATTGCTTCTCAGGAGCAATGCCCTGGTGGCGTAGCACTTCTACTGCTACATCAATGGAGAACAATAGTATGGCTTCGCAACACTATCACCGACTGCTGGAAGAAATCAGCCAGCTGACGCTCATTCCTGAAACTGTCTTGTCTCAAGAGTTGACACATCTGTCCATTCGCGGCGTGGACTTTTCGATGTACCCAGTTGGAAACCAGGCACAAGCCCACCTCGTGATTCATTGTGATCTCGGTTCATTGCCGGACAAACGCCGAGAAGAAGTGCTGTCACGCTTGCTTGATACCAACTTTCACATGGTGAACTCAGCAAAACCCGTAACGTTCTGCCGTAACGAACAGTCCGGGCACATGATGCTCAGTGCGGCGCAACCATTGTCAGGCCTGACTGGTCAGGCGGTTCTGGATCAAATGGGATCACTGGCGGACTACGCTCTCGCATGGCGTCAGAACTTCTTCCTAAGCGATACAACGTCCAAACCTCGAACGCCTGTAGTCGCCAAAGAAACGCAGCTGCCACGTACCTCGTTTTCCAGGAGGGCTTTGTAATGCTCCCAATCCATACCGGGCGCGCCGCTGGCGCCCAGGGCGTGCATACGTCAGAAACTGATGAGATTCAACGGGCCTCGGTGGAGGGTGTAACTACCTCACACCAAGGAGCGATAGAGCAGAGCCAGATGCCCGGCGCGTACCCCCCTTCGCCTACCGCGACTCCTTTTGAAATGTCGCCAGAGCTCAGATCCGAGGCGGCAAAATTCGCAAAGAAGCCTCAAGTCGCTAGCAAAGAGTATTTAAGCGAGCGCATGCAACTTGAAGGTTCCTATCTTGCAGAATTGCAGAAACATGCGGAAAAAACGGATTCGCCTGACAGCGCCTTTGTCAGTTTCCCCCAGATTGCAAGGGATCTTGGCCTTGAGAATCCAGTTGCCGACAATATAGAAAGGCTACAGCAGCAGACGACTCAGGAGTTAAAAGAGATTCTGAAGGGCGCCAAACCCGATCAGGATAGAATGCAAGCGCTAACGATGCAGCTTAAAAAGCTTCTCTCGGAACAAACAGAGTTGTTTGCCCACCAGGCAGCTAAGTACGAAGAAGTGAAGAGGATGGATGGGCTGCCTGAAGAGGCCAAGATAAATATTCAGCGTAGCGAGCTAAGTTTTTCGGCCTATGCGACTAAAACAGCCTGCGATGTCCCAAACATGGTTGCTCAGGCTCATGAGAAAGCTTCATTGATCGAACGCTCCTTGAAAGCAATTGGACAGGAGGATGAAGCAAAGCCATGGACTACTACTACAAAAGAACTGGAAGGACTTCAGAAAGATATCTCTTCTGACTTCAAAACGGCTGTTGATCAGGCAAAACTGACATTGCTGGTAGATGAATACCAAAAGGTCAGTGGTGACTGGAAAAATAAAGGGATGGCATTTATCGGCCAAGGTGTGCGCCAGGCAGGATTGTCCGGTTTTGCACTCGGCGCGGTAAGAGCCTTCACTTTGGCCGGTTTGGAAGGTAATACAACCGCTCAGGTGTTTGGTGCTGGTGCTACTACGGGTATTGCACATGAAGTCGGAACCCAACTATTGGCACCGGCCATCTTGGAGATAGTAGGGGGTGCGACGCGCCCGATCAATACCGCCGAAGTTTTACCTGCGCCTAATAAGTTTGTCAGTGAAAACGGTGTTGTGCGCGAACGTAACGAAGATGAAATGAAGGCAGCGAAGAAGGAGGTCGCAGATCTTCGTAAAGAGCATGAACAGAGCAAGAATGCCAATAAAACAGGATCTCTGCCGGGTGAAGCAAAGGCCTGGTCTTTCTTTTCTGGCATTCAAGGAGCAAGTGCAGCTGTCACAAACAATATGGATCTGACAAGTACCCAGCAAGCAGGTGCTATTACGTTAGGCTCCATCATTGCTGGCTTTTTCATGGGTGCCACACATGGCGCCGACGGGCTCAACGCCAAAATGAAAGATCAGTATGGACGTGCGCTTCCTGCCCACACGATGAAAAAACCATCCGATGCTCCGCTTAAAGCCAGGCTGAAGGATACCATCGATGCAGGGTGGGCAAAACTGAACCCAGCGGACACCAGCGCTCGCAAGGTGTATGAGAACAAAATTGCTGCCCTGACGGTGGGGCTGGGCTATCAGAGAGCGTTAGACCCAGCCATCAAAGCCGTAGAAAACA
Organism: Pseudomonas sp. JZ134; assembly: GCF_051027695.1. NCBI lineage: Bacteria > Pseudomonadati > Pseudomonadota > Gammaproteobacteria > Pseudomonadales > Pseudomonadaceae > Pseudomonas > Pseudomonas sp. JZ134. The sequence goes on from NZ_CP069251.1 coordinate 369,673, forward strand.
GCTCTCCTGCTGTCAAAGCTGGGGTAACAGGATTCGTTACAGGCGTTCAATCCATTATGCTGCTATCTCAGGCGTGGGGTGGTTTTGGGATTGGTGCGCAGACCGCTGCCGATAAGAAGGCCGCGGCGGCAGAGCGTAAGGAGAAGAACCTTCCTGAGCCGGAACAAGGTCGGTTTGATCGTCTCAATACGGCGAGGCTTAATGTGTTCAACCCGGGACGGGACGCCTATACCCATGCTACTAAGGATGGTGTAGCTAGATTGGCGGAAAATGCTTACACGGTACTCCAAGGTATTGGCGAAATACCCGAGACGGCAGTCACCGATATGCTAGAAGCTACACCAAGTCTGCTAGAAGACGCCGGAAGGATGATCGGAAGCGGCGCACAGACGCTGTTCAGACCGAGTCGTGAAGCCCAAGCCAATAGTGCAGACGGTGGATCGGCTGCAGCAGAAGAGCATGAGATGGCGACCCTTAGCTCTAAGGGTAAGACAGTCTCGAGTGCCGAGCGTGGTGAGTCAAGCGGACAGCAAGGACGTGGCGAATCAAGTAAACAGCCACAACGTTAATACCACCTCGCATGGACGCGAACGCGCGAAGTGACCGCTCCAGTTAACTGTTGCTCTTCTTAGCAACAAGCAAGAGGCCGGGCATTGACTTCAATGCCCGGTACTCAGTGATTGTCTAACCTACATCCGATACTCAGCATTACCTCGACATATGACGGTTGCCTAAACTGCCAACGTTAAACATGCATGGGTAAACCGCAGATATTGGTATCCTGGCTTTGCGCCACCTCAGTCATCAATGGGCCTACGCTTGGGCTGTGAGCCAATCATTACTGTGTACTATCCTGCCAAGCCGTCAAAAAATCACGTTCTACAGACCTATAAATAAGTTTCCTTATCTGTAGCGTTAAGCCATCTCTAGCACGAGTAAATAGTGAATAGTCAGAAATCGCTAATTACTCGACCCGAGCGATACTACCGCACATGCACCCTTGTAGCGCAGTGATGGCGAATCAGCTTAACCGGGACAATAGCACTATAACTATCTTCCCTACGGTGCATTTGTATCAGAAGGAGATGCCGGCAAACCGCTAAAAAGAAGCCATTACAACTGCAGTACAAACGCTGTGGTTCGCCCAATCCGCCAAAACTCCTACTACCTCCCAGTCTAGCTATGTCCACGATAAAGGCATGAGGCATCGCAAAGAGCTATGGGGGCATGACAAGTCGCCATTACCGAAGTATTAGCCCCAAGTCAAAAACGGTCGGCTTTATTTGGATGACTGGGACAATGAGTGCGCTCTTAGTGGTATTGGATTTGTTCTGCGTATCAGCATGTTAATCCAAGCGCTGAGCTCAGAGGCTCAGGGGCTACTAGAGGAGTCTATGGGGAACAGGCCGGTATGTATGCCACAAGCTTTTTTCTTGTGGGATCAAACGCCTGGTTTGGAACCAACAATGTCCTGATGCCACTTAGTTCGGCAACCATTTGAGAAGCACTCCCTGTCGATTTGATCGAGGCACCGTTTATGCGTATAGATTCAACAGGACCATCTGATAGCGTATCACCAGAGTCTCCCGGCTCTTCCAAGGCTTCCCAATCAGAGATAAACAAGGAGGATGTCATCGCCTTTAACTGCACGCAGACGCAGGAGCCTGTTACATTTGGGAAGGAGCCCAAGGGTAATCGAACAGTTAAGGACGCTATGGCCAATGCTGGAGAACACCTAAAGTATGTTCCGGGGCTTGGTAACGTTTTAAAGGGCATTGGGAATAGTGACGAAGGGGCTCTCAATACCCTATCCGGTGGGCTTGGTGGCGTTACGAAAACTGCAATGACCAGTGTAGAAGGCATCGTTACGGGCGGCTCGCGGAATCCTGCACAGGCACTGACCAACGCCTATGTTGCGAATGTGCAGAACTTTGATAAATGAAGAACATCGCTAAAGCGTTAATTTAGACAAGTAGTACTCCTGATCGAATGCTTGCGACCAGGAGTACCTTTAGCAGTGGGATCTCATTAAGCAGAATGCGTATCAGCTAACCATACCAGGCTGGGCGACTGGAAATTTCTAGTCATCATGTACGGTGGTTCGTTTTCAATGCCCACCCTAGGTCGGCTACGCACTGGCTACCCAGCGGCTAGCGAGCATTTGGTGAGCATAGTCAGTTAGGCTATAGACTAAAGCCGTTTATGGAATCCCGATAACATCACTCTCTGAAAGCAGTATCTTTTTAATCAGAGGAGTGTCAGCGTTTCAGTCGTTCAGGCATATCATTCTGTGGTGCAAGCCTTTATACGTATGTGAGTCTATTTCAGTGACTGTAGCCGCCACCTCATGATTCTAGACACTAAGCCGTCATGATTATGATACCAATCCGCATTAAGATTTTAGTAGCCGTAAAAGGATACTTAAGGTTCTGCGGTTTCTATAGCAACAGGTAGATGCGGATGAGCGTGGTGCGCCCCTACAGTTCATCTTCCACACGAATGACTTCGTCCGTTACCTCATCCAGCTGTTTTATGACCTGATAAAGATGAGCCACCGCCGTTAAGGTAGGTCGTGGGATGTAGTGCCCTGTGTTCACCTTGTAAAGCGTTCGGGCAAGCCAGATGCTTTGTACGACTGGAACCCGTGCGTGCTTGGCACGGGCAATAAGATCCAGTGCGCCATCATCCTCTCCCTTGCAAAGGATGCGTGGCAGCGGCGTTTCACCGGGGCGGTAGAACAGCGCCACCGCATAGTGGGTTGGATTGACGACCAGCATGTCAGCATCCTCAACCGGTTTGGGTGGCGCAGAAGGCGCTTTGTTCAAGAGCTCATGAGCCAACTGCTTACGATGTCCCTTGACGTGTGGATCACCCTCGGACTGCTTGTACTCGTTCTTGATGTCTTCATGGCTCATGCGCAGTTTCTTGGCGTGGAAGTATTTTTGTAGAGCGAAATCCAAAGCGCCAATGACCAACAATAAACCCAGCGTGGTACGAAGAATGTGGCGAAACAGGTCCAGCAGTGCATGCCAATAGGTCGTCAGGTCTGAATTCGCAAGCAGTATCAAAGCGCCTAATTCGGGCTTTACGACCATGTAAAGCGTTATCGCAATAGCGGCTGCCTTGAGTATGCTCAAGAGCAGATTAGTTAGATTCTGACCTGAAAACATCTGCTTGGCATGGGAGAAGGGATCAATTTTCTTTATATCGAATTCGAGCGCCTTTGGTGCAAATAGAAAACCAATCTGCATCCAGCTGCTTGCCAGCCGCATCAGCATCGCCGCCCCGACACTACAGAGGATAAAGCCAATCAGTACTGTGGCACCTTCGCTGGCCACCTGACCTATTGTGGTGAGAAAGGGGCGACCTGTCGCCACAAGCGCAAGATCCAGCAAGTGCTGCAAACGGCCCATGCTGTCATCGGCCAGCCCCAAGGTGATTTCGCTCACTACCATCAGGACCAGTAATTTACCGAGATCCTGGCTTTGGGCAACCTGACCTTTTTCGCGCGCGTCACGTAACTGTTTAGGCGTGGCTTTTTCTGTTTTCTCGCCCATGGCTCAGGGGACCTGTATGAGGTGATTGAACAGGAATTTAAGGTCTTTGAAATGTTGAATCTGCCCGTTACCCAGCTCCAGCAAGGTAGGCAGGTAAATGATCAGAAAGGCGATACCCGCCATGCTTTTGGCGGGCATGGAAAGGATGGATACATTCAGCTGCTGGGCATATAGACCAATAATGGCGAGCGCCGCCTCGATAAGCAGCAGAAGGCCGATAAACGGGGCGGCATACAACATCATGTGCTGTAAGGTTTGATTGAGCTGTTCGAGAAAGATGTTTAGCCCATCGGCCGTCATGCCAGGCAGCCAGGCGGTTGGAGGCCATACCAGATAGCTGTCCCAAATCACTTGTGTGATCAGTGATAAGCCTCCCGAAAGGATCACCAGCAGGATCAGCGCTTCCTGAAACAGCTCTCCAAGCGGGGTCGCATCCGGGCCTAGCGCCGGGTTGATCTGGCCGCCACTGAGCGCGCCGCGCTGACTGTCGAGCAGGGCACCTACCGACGCGAACAACCAGAACGGCATATAGAGCAAAATGCCAAGCAGCGTACCGAGGACTGCTTCCTTGATCAGCAGTGCCGACATTGCAATAAGGTCCTCTTGCCCACTTAGTGCCTGGCTAATTGAGGGCGCCGGAATCATGGCTACTACAATGACTACAGCATAGCGCAGGGGGCCCTTGAGGTATTTGAAGCAAAAGGCGGGTACCAGGATCATGCAGGGTAGGAGCCGCGCCATACCCAGGCCGAGCCCGAGCATCAGGTCGAAGGCATGCTGCGCATCGAACGGCATCAGTGTGCGCCGCCGGAGCGGGAGATCAGGTCGAATGCCATGTTAATGAACTGGATCAGCTCCACACCGATCCAGCGGCCGGTCATCGCCAGTGTCAGACCCACCGAGGCCAGCTTGATACCGAAGGGCAGCGTCTGGTCCTGGATCTGCATAAGGGCCTGGAGTAGTGAGATGATGACCCCTACAAGTACCGCTACCGCCAGGGGCGGGGCCGTAAGGATAACGACCAGGATCATGCCCTGTTTGAACAATGCCAACGCTTCCATGGCTGCCTCACATGTAGGAATAAAAGAGACTGTCGAGCAAGCGGGTCCAGCCGTTGACCAGTACAAACAGCAAGAGCTTGAGCGGCAGAGAAATGGTCATGGGAGAAACCATCTGCATGCCCAACGCCAGGAGCAGGTTGGATACGATCAGATCGATGACAATGAAGGGGAGATAGATAAGAAACCCGATCTGAAATCCTGCCTGAAGCTCGGACAGAACAAACGCCGGGATAGCGAGCAAGAGGTCATTCTTTGTGGCCTGATCAGCCATATCCTTGGGCCACATCCGTTGGGTATTCTCAAGCAGGTGAGCAGAGACGTCCGGGTCAGTGTTGCGCGTCATAAAGCGTTGGAGCGGATCAATCACACCGCTAGCGCTGGCTTGTAGCTTCTCAATGGATGACATGTCCAATGGCTGGGCCTTGACCCTTTGTTGAATTTCATGCGCCACCGGTGCCATGACAAACATCGTTGCCGCGAGTGCGATTCCATACATGGCCATATTGGGAGGAACCTGCTGTACCCCAATAGCATTGCGGGTAATCAGCAGGGTCATGGCAATCTTGAGAAAAGCCGTACAGACAATCAGCAAAAAGGGAATCAGCGACAGCCCACCAAGGAATAGGGCCAGCAGAACGGGGTTCATCCCCTCCATGATCATGAGCGCGACGCCATACGGATAAGTTGCAGACCCAGGCGTCCATCAACATCGACCAACTCACCTTCAGCTACTATATGGTCGCCATGACAAAGGGTAGCGTAGCCGGGAGCGATGCCCTGAACTTCCAGCACGGTACCGTGGCCCAGCCGATGCAATTCATCCAGGCTCAACGTGAGGTGCCCGCAGCGTACGGTAAGCGCCAGCGGCAAATGTGCGGTAGGTTGAAGCGCGTTGGTGTCAGCCAGGGGCTCATCCCGGTCTTCATAATGCTCCTGGCCGTATTCTTCTTGAATAGTAGGGTCTGCTTGCGCGTCCAGTTCTGCTTCTGGGTAATGGTCAATGCTACTCATGAGCGCCGTTGTCCTCATCAATCAAAGTCAGGAAAAGCTGCTGTTCGCGATGCTCGGCATGCCCGATCCAGCGACGATCCGCCAGCTCCAGGCGACCATAACCTTCACTGTTGAACAGGCAGAGGGAGGGCAGCAGTACGTCGCCGATACGCAGCGAGTCGAGCTGACTGGCAGAAAGCATCACTTGCCCAAGTATCAGCGGAAACGGAATTTGCAAGGTCTCGGGAAGCGCTGCCCGGTGAGAGGTCCAGCCGGGGGTATCGAGCCAACGTAAAAAAGTTTTGGGTGTACCACTCAGGAAGGTATAAAGCGCTTCGTCTCCATGTCTTATGCTCAGACGGCAATGTAAAAGCAGCCCTTCAGGTACGTATTCACCCAGAGGACTGATAGGCGCCAGGCCTTGGGCGACCGCTGAGCTCAGGTGCTGGCTGATCAGCTGCCAGTACCAGGGTTGAAGCTCACCACTAGTGGATACAGGCATCTCGCCAACCAGATTTAACACTGCGCCGGCATCATCCAAGTAGAAGGGCCCCGCAGCGGTATTGAACCAACCTCCTGAGTCGAGGGACTCATACTGGGAGACGAACTCTAACGAGAGTTCGCCTGTTACGCCGTGGGCACTAAAGTGCAGAGAAACACCGGCCCCCAAGGCTCTTGTGGCAGCGGCGAACTCACTCTGGACGGAACGCAGCGCAAGCATTTTCATGTATACGCCTCTTCTAGCATTGACAGCTCTACTGGGTCACCAAGTGCGTTGGTCAGAGCCGATTCGCAGGCGCGTTGATGAGGTCTAAGCCGACTTAAAATCTCGCGACGACTAAAACCCAGCTCGATCCCCCAATGGTCGTTATGTCTGGTGACCTTGACTTGAACCTTCCCAAGGTTGGGCATCAATACGGTGACGGCTAGCGGAGCGACTGAATTTCGGGTCAGTTGCTGTACCAATTCATCAATCAGCTCTGCCGGAGCCTCTTCGGTCTGGACAGAGAGCGCCACGCCTGCGCTGCCACCGAGATCCTGCTGTCCGGCATCGCTGCTGACGGGCTGAATGAGTTGAGAGAAAAACAACCCATCTGCGTTTAAAACATGCTCTGTCTCATGTTCAGGACTCAAGCTTCGCAGCCGCTCATTTTCACCTCGGCGGCCGATCAGTAACGGCGCAGAACTCTCCTTGCAAGGCGCACTCACCGGGGGGGAAAGCGGCCGGGGAGGGGCTGATGGTCGAGCTTCAGTTTTCATCGTGCATGGCCTCCGTCAGGCAGGACAGCTTTTCAACGGCACGCTGAGCATTGCGCGCCTCGTCTTGCGCGTGTTCCAGTGTCTCTTGCTGTTGTTCGACGGCCTGAATCTGAAGCTGAATGCCCTGGCGGAGCCGCGAGAGGTGATCAAGCATGCTGCGCTCCTGTTCATGCCAGCGATCCACTTCGTTTAACGTATGCCGCTGATTAAGATGCTCCACCGATAACGCATGACGTTGCTCACGCTGCTGGACCTGTTCGGCTGTAAAGCTGCTACGCAATTCGCTCAGATGATCACGGCTGTTCTGCAGGTCTTTTTCAGACTGCAGGCGCAAGCGTTCGGCTTTGGCTTGTCGATGTTGGCGCAAAGGGGCCAAAATACGAATCACCTCCTCTAGCGCAGCGCGTTGCGGATCGATTTCCAGCTCGTCGTCCATGATTACTCCGGCAGCTGCTCAGTGATTTGTAGGAGACCTGCAAGGGTCTCGTTCAAAGGCACAGGCTCGCGCAAGTCTTGCTGTAAAAAGCTGTTGATCGTTCCGTGCAACCTCACCGCGCAATCGGTAACCGGATCACTCCCGGGTTGGTACTCGCCCAGACGCAGCAACATTTCAACCTGACGGTATGCGGCCAGGAGCTGGCGCAACCGGTTGTTGGCCTGCTGATGCTCACGGTCGGTGACGTTGGTCAGGATTCGGCTGATGCTGGCCTGAACGTCGATGGCTGGATAATGCCCTCGCTCGGCCAGCTTGCGAGACAGCACGATATGGCCATCCAGTAGTGACCTGACCTCATCCGCAACAGGATCATTCATGGAGTCCTGCTCGATGAGTACCGTGTACAGCGCAGTGATAGAGCCGACTTCGCTCATCCCGGCACGTTCTACGAGCTTGGGAAGTAGGGTGTACACCGAGGGTGGTAAGCCACCACGGCCTAATGGCTCGCCAGAGGCAATACCGATTTCGCGCTGAGCACGGGCGAATCGGGTCAAGGAATCGATGAGCAACAATACTTTCAGCCCTCTGGCGCGAAAAGCCTCGGCAATAGCCGTGGCAGTAAAGGCGGCGCGGGCGCGTTCCATGCTCGAGCGATCCGAGGTGGCACAGACCAGTACCGAGCGCTGCCGTAGGTCATCGTCCAATTCGTGGTCGAGAAACTCGCGCAGTTCCCGACCTCGTTCTCCAATCAGGCCGAAAACGATGACATCGCAGGCCATATTGCGCGCCAGCTCTGCGAGCAATGTCGTCTTGCCACAGCCGGCGCCAGCAAATAAGCCCACGCGCTGGCCTTCCCCCAGCAGGATGGCGCTGTCGATCGCGCGCACGCCTGTAGGCAAGGCACTGGTAATACGTGGTCGCTGGGTCGGCGGCAGGGCGTCAGCAATGACTGGTAGCGTCTGACGAGTATCATGAGGCCCTGCAAAGGCTCCTCTGTGGCCCTCTAACAAAGGGCGACCGAAGCCATCGAGGACGCTGCCCAGCAACTGCTCGTCGACACCTATTCGATGGGCCATACCCAACGGCCAGATGGGAGCGCCAACCTGAATACCCTCTGGTGAGCCCAACGCACTAAGCAGGGTCCGGTCATCGGTAAAGCCGACAATTTCAGCCAGAATCGCGCTGCCGTCTGCTTTGCTTACCTCGCACAGATCACCTACTTTGGCTGCAGGAATCTGACATTCCAATAGAATTCCGCTCACGGCACTCACCCAGCCGCTCACGCGCACGGCAGAGTAACAGGCAAGCCGTAACGTTTGGCTGGATACCCAGTCCTGTAAGGTACTATTCACCAGACCACCTCGTAGCGACGCTCCCCTTGGAACTCCAGACGGCCATCGTCGATCCGGGTCAGCCGAATGCCATCGAGCTCATCTCCCACGTACAAACGCTTTCCTTCTGCCGTCACGATATGGGCGAGGGGGCCTGACATGATCTGGACAATAGCGAAGGGAAGGGAAGCGCCGCCCACCGATACCTCGTCGACCAGCGCTGCCTTGGTTTCATAACGGTCTTTGAAACGTTGCAACATCCGCGCGTAGACTAGATGGGCTTCCTGCTCAAGGCTGCCACGCAGCACTAATCCATCAGGTGTCGACTCGATCGCGATATCAGTTAGCAACCGATCACTTAGCATTGTCTTGAGCTTTGACATGGCCTCCTCATCGCTTAATTGAAGGCGCTGAGGCGCGGCATGTGACGACGTAGCTTGAGCAGAGCTGTTCTGTTTAATCGCTTGGTTATCAGCCACGGCAGATGCCGGGCCACTGGAGGAAATACTCCAGGCGCTTCCTACCACTCCCAGCAGAACACCCAGGACTATGGTGGTCATACGGCTGAACAGAAACGTTTTGGGTTTTGAACTGGATCCGTTTGACGTTGGCTCTGTAGGCTGGTTACTGGTTTGCGAGCGGCCAGAATCTGGAGTAGGCGTTGCCACAACGGGCCAGGCATCCTGTGCCGCGGATATGGTCAGCCAAACCGAACCTATTACAAAGAGTCGATTAGGATAGAGATCGTCCGGTGATAGGGGATGGCCCTCCTCATCAAGTACCACACCTTCTTCAGCGTTCAGTACCCATCGCTCGCCTTCTCGTTTCAGGCAGCCATGTCTCTGCTCGACCCCTGCGTCATGCAGCGCGAGATCAAGCTCATCGTTCGCACCGATCAGCCATTGCTCACCTATCAGGGGAAGGGCGGCTCCCTGGTGAAGGCCATTCAGCACACGCAACTCGAACATATCTGCTCTCCTTGGTTCAGGCAGCGTAATCGTTGTCCATGGCCGCGGTATCGTCTTCGAGTTCGAAGCGACCCATGACCTTTACCTGAGCGGTGGTTCCGATTTCCGCAAATGACATGACAGGCACGTGGTAGAACTCCTCCTGTAACAACGTCCGTAACGGGCTTCGCAGGTCCTGAGCCACCAGCAGAACAGCCTGTTCGCGCACCCGAAGGGGAAATGCGAGGTGAAGTTGCTGCACCAGTAACTGACTGGTCTCATTGCTCAAGGCAAAAAAGGTTTCGGTTTGGGTCTGGCGCAGGCCATCTCTCAAAATGCCTTCGCTTTCAGGCGTCAATAGCCAGACCAGCAGGCCTTCTGCACCGGCATATTGGTGGTAAAGCTGAGATTTCAGAGCGATCCTGACGTAGTCCGTCAAGGCTGTAGGTTCACGCTCGTACTGTCCGTATTCGATCAGCGTTTCGGCAATCACTCGAATAGAACGCAATGGCACGCATTCGGATGCCAGACGCTGAAGGACCGCTGCGAAACGTGCCAGCGGCACTGCCCGCTGCATCTCCTGAGCCAGTTCTGGCTGTTCCGACTCCAACCAGCCCAGGATAGCCTTGGCCTCTTGTAAGCCAATAAACTGAGGCCCGCATGCCTGCAATGCACGCTCCATGCGTTCTACAATAAGCGTGCTGGCCGTGACCCTCTCAACCTCCTCATGTTGCAGGTCAGGCGTATCAGCCGGCAGCCAGACCCATTCGGCCTCCTGTCGATCCGTACTGCCTTGAACTGCCTGTTGAGGCGCCTGCTCAAAGAGACGCGCCTCTACTGCCACATGGCTATGCGTAAAAGTGGCCCTCAGGACGGGCACTTCATAAACGGTGAACCTGAACTCATCAGGTGCCAGCAGAGGCGATAGCTCAATGATAAACGAGGGCAGCGTCAGGCCATAATGCACTACGAGCCGGTTACGTCGCTGGCGAATTTCACTCACCAGGGACTCGATCAGGGCAACATCCTGCGCGGGATGGAACTGCAGGACAAACTGGCGACTCGGCAAGAACGTACGCAGGTCCTCGTTACCGTTCAGCTCCGGTGCTAGCGCTTCAGACTGATCCTGGGCAACCGGGCGGGCCCGTCTCAGTTGCAGGAAGCCGCCACAGCCGCAGACGATGGCGATAATAATGAATACGGTTGTAGGCATGCCGGGAAGCGCGGCGAACCCAAGCATTGCTACGGAGGCGATGATCCATGCCTTGGGTTGGCTGGTAATCTGCTCTGCAATTTCACGACCGATATTGCTCTGGGCTCCCGGATCGCCGTTGGGTACACGCGTAATGACGATCCCGCAAGTGACCGAAATCAGTAGTGCCGGTATTTGCGCAATCAGCCCGTCACCGATGGTCAGTACCGTGTACAGCTGCAGGGCGTCACCGGCTGTCATGCCATGTTGTACTACCCCGATCGCGATCCCCCCGATCATGTTGATGGCGACGATGATCAGGCTTGCGATAGCATCGCCGTTCACGAACTTCATCGCACCGTCCATGGCACCGAACAGCTGGCTTTCCTTACCTAGCTCGGCCCGGCGGTTACGGGCTTCCTGAACAGTGATCAGGTTGGCTCGTAAGTCACTGTCGATGGACATCTGCTTGCCTGGCATCGCATCCAGAGTAAAGCGCGCACCCACTTCAGCCACCCGCTCCGATCCTTTGGTGATCACCAGAAAGTTCACGACGGTAAGAATGAGGAAAATCACCATGCCCACCGCAAGGTTACCGCCTACCACAAATTGTCCGAACGCCTCCACGATATGACCGGCATCCTGGTTCAGCAGAATCAGCCGGGTGGTCGAAATCGAGAGTGCCAGGCGAAACATGGTTGTAAGCAACAACACTGCGGGAAACGTGGAGAACGCCAAGGGGCGCGGCAAGTGCATGGCCAGCATGATCAGCAGGCAGGAAATACAGATATTGATTGCGATCAGGACGTCTACCAATACCGTAGGCATTGGGGTAATCATCATGAATACGATGGCTATGACCACAAAAGCGCCTACTACCTCTGAGCGCCGCATTGCAGCCAGAGCGATAGCATTCAGAACATTAATCAAAGGTTCCATACGATATCGGTCTCCTGGGCGCGTTGTTGCTCTTTATCGGTCAGTTCCGTGCTAAGGGTGAGGAGGTTCTCCTTGGCTTTCTGGAAATCGCTCTTTTTACGCCAAAACCAAAATAGTAACGACATTCGCTGAGTCAGAATGCGCATCAATTCGTTGAGAAACGCCAGTTGGTGTTTGAGCTGCTCACCGCCAATGAGCTGTACCAGGGTTCGTGTTTGTACAGGTTCCATGAGCTTGTTCATTAGCGTGAGGAGATGCCTGAGCAGGGCAATCGCCTCAACCTGAATCTGCGGGTTTTTACCGCGCATACGACCCAGTATGTGCTCACACTCATGTAGCAGGGCGGCTACATGCTTTGCGATGATGAGATTGCTCATCAAGGGAGATGCTTGGTGAAGAACATTAGCTGAGGCTGCGTTTGCAATGTCCTCAGCCATCTCGGAGCGTATTTCACTGAGCGATAATTCATATTGACCTTGCTCTCGCAGCTCATTCAGCAGCGCGTCTACCAGAGCAATGACATTAAGAGGGCCATTAGCCGTTACGCTATGGAGTGTCTGGGATCGGGTACGCCGCTGCGTCTCGGTACTAAAGCGACCGCGTACTTTTGTCAGAGAGCCGGTCGAGGGCCGAGCAGGTTTGCCGTATTCCTTATACAAGAGCTTGAACTGACGTCTGAACAGGAGCTGTTCGCTATCTTCGCCTTCGTTCCTGGCCTGTCTTGCGGCCACTCGCAACATCTGGTGAGCCAGGACGGCATTGCCACCACAGCTTTCAAGAATATGTTTGAGCGTTTCCTTCGAGTTCTGCAATTGGCGATCTTTGAGCTGCCTTCGCAATGACTGCGCCGCCTCGCCTAGTGCTTTATCCAGCCCCTTGAGGTAAGTGGCGTGCAGCTGTTGAGCTGACAGTTGCAGTCTATATGCCTGTGACTGCAGGCCCGCAGACAGCGCGCTTTGATCGCGTCGGCTCGCTGTCTGACCCTCCTGGGCCAGCGCAGCGTCTTCTTTGGCCAGTGCATGCGTACCTTTCTCGTCGGATGAAGCAACACCCGGGCGTGTCTGAGTAGGTCCGGGATGAGGAGCATGCGGCGGTGTCTGCACCTCGGGGTGTACATGAGAAGGGGTGGGCAGAATCGGCTGGGCAATTTTCATGGCGTACTTCTGGGTAGAGTCATGAACCATGAGTGGTATGCCGAAAGGAACAGTTCCAACGTTACAAAAGAGGTTCTTCTGCATGCTGGCGTTGTGCAATATTTCGTAATGCCCAGCGGTGAGTTATGCAAGAAGTTGCGTTAGGTGATAATTTTAAAATTTAAAAAATATAAATAAATCAGTAGTTTAAAGAGGATTCTTCGCGTGGCACGGGTATCGCAATAGAGAACTTGCCAAATCCAATGGAAGGTAAGTCCAATGCATACAAGAATCTCCACCGTCCCTTGCGCATCTACCGGTATTCGCCAGCTTTCAAGTGATCAGATCCAGATGCTGAGAGCCTTTATTCAGAAGCGGGTTATGAATCAGGACGATGTCGACGATATTCTTCAATGCACTTTTCTCGAGGCCCTGCGCAGTGAACACAAGTTCCAGGGAACCAGTAAGCCGCAAACCTGGCTTTGCGGTATTGCATTGAATCTTATCCGGAACCATTTCCGTCGGCTTTACAAGCAGCCTTATCAAGAGAGCTGGGAGGACCATTTGCATTCTGAAGTTGGACAGGGGAGCGATATCGGTCATCAGGTAGACGGACATCGCCAACTGGTCAGAGTCGTCCATGCGATCGACCGATTGCCTGTCAATATGCAACGTGTAATCAAAGTTAGTCTGGAAATGGATGGTAATTATCAAGACACCGCCTTGTCGCTGGGGGTGCCAATCGGTACGGTTCGGTCGCGGTTATCCAGAGCGCGAGAACAACTAAAACGGCACGTTGAGTCAGCCACCTGATCTAGATGTGGTAACGCTGTAAGGCGCTTCTGTATTGATATGCCAGATTAGAAAAGGCTGAAACCGTTGTACCGTTTCGCTCATTCAGAAGTGTTACCCTTTAAGGCTCCAGCACGGCCCTGAAAATGAGCGCAGGCAGATACTGTTGTACGTAAGTATCCAGCCTGCGCTCAAACTCCATGCGCTACTCATGACCGCTAGCGGCGCTCAGCGAACCACCAGGTGGCGAACCACCGGGTTGTGTCACACCATGTCCTCTGTCCTCGGAGGAGCAGGTGGTGCCAACGTTGAGGTAGCTACTGGTGCTGGGATGGATGTTGGGGCAGTTGGTAAGGGGGAATTCATCAGATTTGCATATCTCTGACTTAAGCCACGTTGACCACGATGATAGAGATCTTGAGACCTTTGAACTCCACTAGAGAATGTACTGACTGTCGAGTTGCCTATTCCGACAGCCTTGTCCTTCGTATATGCCGCTCCGTCGACTATACCTCTCGCTACGGAATTAATAGCGCCTTCCACGCCTTTGGCCACATGTGCGTCCGTTGCCTCAACCGCTTTTTTAGACTCTGACTCCCCCAGGCTTGCGCCTGCTGCCCATAAGCCAAACGCAACCGCACCCAGGATGTTTTTTACCGCCTCGGCGGCAGCGGCTACTTTGCCATCGCTAAGACCATGCTCTGTAGCTAGCGTCCTTGTTGCCGTCGTAGCGCCTCCCATGGCAGCAAATCCACCGGCCAGGCTCATGTTGCCTACGATACTTGTGGGGGAGAACACGGTTTTGACGGCATTACCGGATACAATCGATTTGATTGCGGAGGCAGTACCTGCGCCGAGCCGTGCAGGAACCATTTTCAACAGCGCAGTAGAATCCAGATTCCTCAGTACAATAAATTCATCCAACCATTCGTGCTCCTCGGCAATCGGCGTTGGTGCTTGGCCTTCCGGGACGGTATCGCGGCGGCCATAGAGCATGGCGGGACCTAGCAGGCTGCGGCTTTTATCACGGCTAAGGTTATAATGCTCGATAGCCATGCCTACGATAATGGCAGTGATTGGCCGCATATAAGCTTCAAGGGCTGCAGCCAGCTCTTGTTTCCCTTGGCTCTCTAGACCTACGCGAATCGGATACAGAGCGGCATTGCGAATGGCAAACCCGACTAGCCATTTGTTGCATTCATCCATAGCATTGCCGAATGAGTTTTTGTCGTGTGTCTCGCGCTTCTCTGACAGCGATGCTTGAAACGATCCGTGCAATTTCTCATCTGGTGGTTTTTGATAATACTCAGGTTTTAATCCAGACAGCATATCGTTAACACTTGCATCCGCAGCCCCGGCGTACCAGGAGGCCAAGGCATTTTGGAGGGCCGCCTCGCCTTCGGGCGTATCTCGACGGTTAAAAACCTCAAGCATGGATGGCCAGGTATTGGTCGCCATCGTGACGGCGGCAAATGGAGATCCCCCAATACCAGACTTGAAAGTGGCAAAGATCCTATCGGCGATATTTGCGTTTCTTTCAACTATGTCCATATCGCTTACGGTATAGCCTGCGTTAAATAATCGTTGAGCCCGATCATTTCGAATAGTATCCAGTTCATCGTTATGCCCCCGTGCTGTGGCAGCGGCGGTCTGCTGAATGTCAGGGACGTTGCGGCGATATGGAAGGAAATGGGCATCAAGCCTGTCATATATTTCCTGATGGAAGCGATCCATATTCCGAGCGCTTCGTGCAGGACCAACAGGTGTAGTGAGTTCGATCTCATCGGCATGGTGAATAATTTGGTGCGTCGTGGCGATACGCTGAGTATCCATAGGGGAAGTATCCTCATCGTGATCGGCAGGTTTTAATAAGGGTGAATCGGGTGGTCTTATAGAAACTCCCGCCAATCGCTGCCACCGCTATTGCGTCTCGATCCGGATACTTTAAGCGGTAGCACCCTGCGACCTTAGTGAACGCTGCGCCTTAAGTGTTCCATAATTTTGAAGATACTTTTAGATGAGCTAAGTGGTGGGAAGAGATGATTTCCAAACCTGGGAAGAGACCTGTAAAGGGGTAAAGCTACTGATCTCGGCGACTCCCTAAGTCGTATGCCGAACACAACTGACCAATACAAGTTAAGTGCAAGAAGGAGCTTGCATTCCAGCGGTCACAAAAAAGCTCATCTGTTTTACGCCTCTAAGGAGTTCTCTGGATGGCAGAGATCTCTAGCAAGCTGCCCAAGTTGGTGGGTATCAGAAAAGGCATACATGTAGGCACCCACTATCAGCGTGACACGCCATTAGGCTTCGCACTCATAATGTAAGAAGGTGCCAAGCGAAAGGCCTCTACAAACTATTGCCAGAGCGGCAGCTGCACACATCCAAGACGGCAACACCGTATTGACGGCACCACAAGTGCTGCGCTGGCGTTGCATCTCTGCTCACGGCAGGTGACCAATAGCCTACTGGCGGTGATGACGATCGCGAACGCCCGAGACTCCTCTGGCAATGACTGACAGCGATGTATGCGGATTGATCTGGGTACATAGGGGCCATTGGCAGAGCTGACAGTGAGTCGCCTGTAAGCGTTTATCACTTTATCACCTCACAACTAACGCCTTTCGAGCCTCCCCGTTTATCACAGTTGAGAATGCTGCCATTAGCTAACGGGACGCGAAAGAGCTAACCTCTTCTATGCTCTCTTTTCCTCAAAAAATTTGCACACCCTAAGCGTGCCAGAAGGGGGAGTCCAGGTCGTTAGCTTGGGAGTTGAGTAGCTGATACCACTGCTCAGTAGTTGGTACATCAATATGGTCATTTCTATCTTTTTCTTCCTCGATATCAGTTACATAGGAATCAAGAAAGTACTGTTTTATATGAGTTGGTATTTGTGGAAGAATCTGTTTCACGGCTTGGTGAAGTAAATTGCTCTCATTAGGAGGTATTAAAATAATATCATGGTCTTGTTGAGCGGTAGTCGGGTTCATGCCGTAACTTGCTGTCCGCAAATCAGGTAACGCATGCAGAAATATCTCATGGAAGACAGTAAATGCAATCATTGCATGCATCTCAAAGTCTTGGTCCCAGTCTTCGCTGGCAATTAATCCGATTGAAATCCTTGATC
This sequence comes from Pseudomonas sp. JZ134, assembly GCF_051027695.1. Classification (NCBI taxonomy): domain Bacteria; kingdom Pseudomonadati; phylum Pseudomonadota; class Gammaproteobacteria; order Pseudomonadales; family Pseudomonadaceae; genus Pseudomonas; species Pseudomonas sp. JZ134. Next base: position 386,435 of record NZ_CP069251.1, read on the forward strand.
TATTGCCATTCGAGTTAGTAACGCCACGGTCCATATCGCCTTCACGATCATAAAAATCAAAGTCTATTTTATTGAAGTCTTGAGGAAATGATTTGCCGATTACGTTTATAATCAGCATGCACATGTCTGCTACTTCTTTAGGCGGCTGGCGCAGAAAACGTACTTCTGCCTCGGTGCCGTTGGTATGCAAAGCATAAAGGGATGAGGCGCTTATGGCGGGCCGCTCTGTTTCGGTCGAAAGCGCTAACTCCTCATTAGCGCCCGCTACAGAATAAGTGCTGGACGCTGCAGCTGGAGAAATAGGACCGTCGCGAAAGTGGTGAGGATTGCGTAAGCGTATTAATGCTTGTGTCAACTGACCTCGCGAGCCTTGTGCAGATAGATTGTCTGATATTGGGTGCGGATCTATTCTCCTTATGGGCGGAGCAGGCGCACATAACGTTATAGACTCAGTGCCACCCGTCGACAGCACATCCAATGTAATTCTAACAATATCATATTGCGAATGTTCGTTCAGTTTCGCTTGAACCGTCAAATTAGCAGGGCCTGCGTTAGGAACAGCCACCTGCTGCCTATATTCTGCTTCAGTTAGCTTGCTGGAATGTATATGCAGCGCTCCATCCGCTATACCGTTATATGCCAACAGCGCAAAAAGTTGATGGTGAGGGTCCGGCTGCGCCTCAACTTGGGTTAATGCTAGTAAAGCATTACGGCTCAACCTGGCTAAGGACAGAGCAGAAGGGTGAGTTTGCTCAGTCTGCAAAGAGGAGGGCGATAGTGGCTGACTTGCGTCTAATGAGGTGGCTTGATACCTCATTTGAATGCCTGAACCAATAGAGTCCACAGTATTATCTCTTAGCCGTCTGACTTGAATCTAGACGTCTACGTGGTCAACCAGCCTTTTCAGTTCCTGATTTTTTAGCCATGGGAAGAAAAGATTTATACGCAACAATCTACGGATCAAGCCTTACCTTCAAAGGCAGATCGATAACTGAAAACTCAGGATAATATGCAAAGCAATTTCGGGCCGGACACGGATTATATTAAATTAAGACGAAGCATTGTCCCCCTATAGCCTAGCACTAAAAGTATCTTTCACTTGCTCGAGTGTAATCCTATGTGGAGTAAAGAGATGACTATAGATTTGCATGGGTGCTAGATTTATTTTTGGAACTCATCCCCAATAAAGACCACTCAAGTAGTCATCTATTTGAGTGAGACCTTTATATACAAAATCATGAGGGGGGAATCAACAATGTTTACAGTACTTCATGCTAGGGGATCAGCGCTATATGACAACAATACCCAGAGCGTTAAGCTGTGGGAGGCGATACCTGGTAATCACAGAGGAGAGACGGTTACCGTTTCAGCTCGTTTAATGACTGAATTGCATACAGCACAAAGCGTGATAGACACAGTAAAAGAAAACCTCAGCTACGGTGCTGGCAATTTAAAGAACGACTTTATGCTGACCTCAGGGGAAAGCTACCAACGATCGATTGCGGCTAGACACATCCGTGATACAGATTTTCGCGGAGATGATAATGGACTCGCGAAATCCGCTTTGGCAGCTCAGGCTGGGACATGCTCCGAATATTCAGCATTAATTATTGCCTATCTTTCAAATATGGATCTACATCGTCCTATCTTTACTTATGCTGCTGCTAATGAGCCGGATCATCAATTTAATGTGATAGGCGATATACGTGAGTCAGCTGACGCTGTAGTGGTTGACGCATGGCCTTCATTCGCGAAAGCCCATTTGCTAAATAATGCGAGTTTTCAGCCATCATCAACAAGCGTTTTAGACGTTCACTATCCGGGGATGAACATCAAACTAGAGCTTGAGGACATGGCGGAGGTTGCCAAGTTGAGCAAGGAACGTGTAGCGCAGATTAATAGGATCAAAGACACGCCTTCCTATGAGGAAGTATTGAGGCATCGACCGGATATCGGACTCAGAAATAAACTGCATGGGATCAATAATTTAGGTGTTAGATATCAAAATAGAGATGATTCATCTGACATATTCGAAAATAAGGTAAGTTCTCATGATTACGAACGCCAAGCGCATGGAAGATTTCTAGTGCAGCATCATCTTTCTGATGGTGCGTATGATATTAATCCAGAAATCCTGCACAATGCTGAAGAGGATAGCTGACCGTGAGTAACCAGCAATTTAATAATGTTGTCGCACCGTTGTTAAGCTATCTTAGCATACAAACCCCTATGACTAATGATGATCAGGCTATTCTTATTGACTTTAAAAATTTACAGCTGCAAATTACACCTTTAAACAATCAGGAGCTGCTGTTAGTTGCTAGTCTTGGTGTTTTGCCTCCGGATAGCCTGGGTGCATTGGCTAAAATACTGTTAGGAGCAAACAGTATTGATCCTATTGCTCCACCTATATCTGTATCAGTAATAGGCTCTCAGAGCACCTTAATACTGTGGAGCCGTGAAAGATTTGTACATTTAAACTCTGCTGAAATTATTGTTTTGTTTGATCGCCTAGTTTCTAAAGCTAATAGATTGATTGAGGATATTCGAGCCGAATCTCTGTCAAGCGGCGCTCCGGTTAAAGGTGGGGAAATAAAACCATCTAAGACAGTACTGACAAGCAGCTGCAAATGGTAGAGCTATTATTTAAGGACTTTTACTTGGATAAGCTTTAGACACTTAAAAGTTAAGCACCCTAGCTGCCATACAAGCTGAGTCATTCAGCTTATATGGACAGCATGATAGTGAGTTTACTTAGAGGCGAAGCACTTAAAATCTCACTTAGATAATCTATCTGCAATGTCAGGGGCGTAACGCCCATCAAGCTGGACGAACAATAAACGGCAGTTGCTATTGGAGCGGTTTGACCATGCGTGGTTGGTACCGCGTTGCACCACCACACTTCCAGGCTTAAGCAGGACTTCTGCATCGTCGAGTACGATATAGATCTCTCCTTCGATCACGACACAGTAATCAACTGCCTCACTTCGGTGCATCATTGGATGCGGTGAGTCATGTTTAACAGTCAGCCCGTCGACGTAGTTGACTTGCTCAAACAGCTCTGCAATGCGCGCTTCATGCTGATCAAGATAGGTCTCATCTGGGGGAAGATCAACGAAGCGAATACGAGTCCCATTTGGCGGTGGGTTATGCATCACAGGGCCGGTTGTTGGATCAGCGGCATTGTTTATCTCTACAGGCGAACCTGTAGTTTCCCAAACTTCGTGAAAGACAAGGCCCGGGATAGCTTCCATTTCAACGACCGAAGGTAATGCCCCTTCGCTGCAAACTGTGGACCTGCCGTTGGCATCGTGGCCCGTGACGATACGATGGATAGGCAGAAAGGACATAACAATATTCCTCCAAAAGTTCTCTTCGATTCTGTAATGTGATTGTTACGATAATAGTATTTCTTACAGATCTAGGAATATTATTTTGGTAGTTATATTTGAATCCTAGGCTAGCCAGGAAATGATCATTTGGAAGATTTCTTTGCCTAACTAATAGGATAATGAACCAAGATTCATATGAATATTTGTTGTCTAATGTTCATATTCAAAAATATCCACGCTTGAAAAGACTGTCTTACGCAAAGCATCTCCACGTCACTGCCTTTTCCTATGAATTTCATTCTTACTCGTTGAGTCAGAGTGAAATAGTGCTCTGGTCGAAAGAACGGCTAACCAGCCTACCATCGAGAATGAGCCACACCTTGTGATCCACTCACTTGGTAGGGTTTGTCTGAAAAGTTATGTTGTACAAGTTCTTACGTATATCCCATTGACATATCCCGTTATGGTTCTATTATGGGATATACATTAAATATATCCCGCGAGGTGTGCTGTGGAACAAGGCGCAGTTTTTCAGAGCAATCGCAGTCAGGCCGTAAGGCTACCTAAGGCTGTTGCCCTACCAGATGACGTAAAGCGCGTCGATATTGTTGCCCTTGGTCGGGCTCGACTTATCACTCCCGCAGGGGAGTCCTGGGATAGCTGGTTCGATTGTGAGGGGGTTACTGCAGACTTCATGGCGGAGCGTGAGCAGCCGGCAGATCAGGAGCGCGAAACGTTCTGATGCTCAAGTTCATGCTCGACACCAATATTTGCATATTTACTATCAAGAACAGGCCCCAGGAGGTTCGAGAAGCCTTCAAACGGCACCACGGTCAAATGTGCATCAGCACTGTAACGCTGATGGAGCTGATCTATGGAGCGGAGAAGTCTTCTAACCCTGAGCGCAATCTGGCGGACGTAGAAGGCTTTGCGGCTCGCCTGGAGGTGCTCAAGTATGATCAGGAGGCTGCTGCCCACACTGGACAACTTCGTGCTGAGCTTGCCCGCCTGGGTAAGCAGATTGGTCCCTATGACCAAATGATTGCCGGGCATGCACGCTCCCAGGGGCTGATTGTCGTTACCAATAACCGTCGAGAGTTCGACCGCGTACCTGGCTTGAGAATTGAGGATTGGGTTGCCTCACCCGAATAAACGAGGGTCAAAGTGAGTACTTTAGTTGTGTGCTTGGAGCGCTTAAATTTCAGGATCGTTCATACTGCCGAAACAAATCTGTAGTTTGTCCAGACATCGTCATGCTCAGGCCTTTTACTTGCCTGGATGTCATAACAACAACGTAAAACGAGGCAACCATGGTGAAAAAAAGAGCGTTCAGCGAAGCCATGCAGGGACGAAACCTTCGTTATATGGGTAGTACAAGCCAATCCTCCTCAACCTCTCGCGTCGGCTTTGTACTCCTTGAGCACTTTTCCCTTCCTGCCTTTACCCAGGCGCTCGATACACTTGTGACGGGAAACCTGATCCTGGCAGATACCTTTTCCACCGTAACCCTTAGTTTTGATGGCGAGCCGGTCATGAGTGACCTTGGGCTTGCGATCTGTCCTGACGCGGCGCTTTCTTCAGGGCAATGCAATAGTCTGGATCTGCTCGTCGTGTGTGGAGGGCTGCGTACCGTCCTGTACCCGATCCCCGCGCTCAGCCGCGCGCTCAAGGTTGCTGCAGAGAAGGGGGACGCTGTAGCAGGCCTGTGGAATGGTGCATGGTTCCTCGCTCAGGCAGGTCTACTTGATGGATACAAGTGTGCTGTCCATCCCGAGCACCGAGTGACCGTTGCTGAACTGGCGAAAGACAGCCAGGTGACCAGCGAGGGCTTTATTGTTGATCGTGATCGGCTAACCGCGGCAAGTCCTGCAGGTGCGCTTAATATGGTGCTTGGCTGGATTGGTAGGCGTCATGGACATCAGCTGTCGGATGCCATCGTAGATATACTGGCCTTTGAGGAGTCGCGTTACCGTCGGGTACGTCCCACCATGCATGAGAAGATGAGCGAGCCTCTGCGCGAGGCTATCAATCTCATGAGCGCAAACATTGAGGAGCCACTGAGCCAGGAGCAAATATCCCAGTGTGTAGGCCGCTCAAAACGGCAGATCGAGCGACTCTTCCAGCTGCAACTGGGAACCTCTCCGGTTCGCTATTACCTAGAGCTGCGGATTACGGAAAGCCGCAGGCTGATTCAGCATTCTGACCTTTCCCTGCTTGATGTCGCCATAGCCTGCGGATTTGTCTCTCCGAGCCACTTCAGTAAATGCTACAAGTCGTTCTATGGATATGGACCATCCAGGGAAACGCGTTATGGCTGCGTTAAGGGTAAGCAGCGAGTCATGTAATTTTTAGCAGCTCAATGGGATAGAAACTCTAAGAGCCTGTTCACGATCTTTCGAAGAACATGCATAGCCTATGAATGAGAACCAAAACCTATCCCAGCGACATAAGTCGAGAACGATCCGACCGAATAAACGCTCTTCAAATCCGCTCAGCCATATAGAGTGACTTATGGCCCGGTATGATCCTGTCCCAGGATCCAAAGCTTGCGTGGGAAGGCTTCTATGATTGATCAGGGTCCAGATCATATGCGCGCCGCTTTTCAGGGTCTTGCAAAATTTCATAGGCTTCTTGGAGCTCTCGAAACTCAGCCGTTGCCTCGGGACTTTTGTTATGGTCAGGATGCTTTTCTAAAGCAAGCCTTCGATAAGCTTTGCGAATTTCTCTTTCTGTTGGCGACGCGGTAAACAATCCTAAGCGTGCATAAAGCGATTTGACCGCGGGCTTGGCTTTGATGTCCTCGGCCACGTTGGCTGCGCCGTTGGTAGTTGTTTCATCCTCTTGCGAGTGCGTGGATGGTTTATCATTGTCGATCCCGGGTTCTCTCGTTTGACGAGGCGGCGGAGCACTACTCGCACGCGATTTACCAGCAGATGGCCGCTCGCCATTGAATTCAGGGCCATTGGGCTCAGCGCGAGTTGAGTTCTTTTCAGGCCTGGGTGACTTGGCATTTGCGCCTTCATCCGGTGGGCGCTGACCGTTGAGCTTCGCATGTAACGCCACCTGGCTCAAATGTGACTTCAGATGGGGCTTGGGTGGCTCCTGGCTTGCCTTGTTCTCAGCCGCTTGCGCCTCATTGGGGTCCATTTCGTAGTTTTCATAATCTGCATGCGAAAAGCTGCTGGCCGATGCATGCCCGAAGAAAGGCGCTTCCCCAGATGCTTGTTCCGGGTTGATCTTGGGACCCTGACCTGGACGAGGTGGAAGCGGCGGTGGAGTCTCTTTCGGTGTTCGTCCGGTAGATGGCTTGAATTCTGTACTAAAGCCAGCCTGTGCCTCACGGGCTGTACGTGGAAAACTGTTTGCCCGTGGCCTTTGAGGAAGAGGGGGCGATCCATAGGTACTATTAGGATTACCGTTCTGGCGGCCAGGACGCGGAGGAAGCGGCGGCGGAGCTTCCCCATTACCAGATAATTGAGCTGCTGGGTTATTGATTGCGGAGACGAACCCTCCCGTGATATTTCGGATTACGCTACCTAAACCAATATTACCTGGTAAGGCACTGCGCGCCTTTGCCATCAGGCTGTCGTTACCAGCTTGTTTGGTGCTGGGTGACAGTGTATTTGCCAGCTTTGTACCTAAAGAGAGTAATGCTTTGTCCTTACCATCACTCATACCGAGAAAGCCTAATACCTCAGACATCGGCTTTTCGAACCCAATACTAATGGTGGTAGCCCCATAGGCAGGGCGATCCAAGAAGATTTCTCGGCCCATACCATTGGCTTGAACAGCTCTGGGCTTTTCGTCCCCACTTAACACTTTCAGGGCAACATCAAACATTTTTTGTTGGAGTGGTCCAAGCGATGCTCGCTGCTGATCCAACCATGAGCCAGGGAAATGCATCTTGGCGCCCATAGCGATGTTTTCTGCGACATGAAGATCCAGATGCACCGAAGGCTTGTCAGCTTTGCCCAGCTCGACCTGCAGTGATGTTAACGATGCATTGGATATATGGATCATCGGGCGCCTCCTAGAGCGGATACCCGACTGAGTGGCTCAGGAGCAGGCTTTGTTCCAATATACGCGACGATAGTTTTTGAGGTGACTTTACCCCTGCGAATATCGCCCAGCCGTGGACATATTCTCTATTACTATCCATAAATGTTGGAGCAGGAGTTAAAGGGTTGGCTGGAAAATCCAACCGGTTGGCCTATATTTTGTGAAAGCATAAGAACACGGTTCTGCCGCATTCATGTTTCAGCCTCAATTAGTGCCCGGCAAAGCGTTCCGGATCAAGGAGGCGAACGCGTCAATCACCTCATCCTTGCTATAGCGCCCTCGTACTAATGCGCCTGAGAGTGCTTCTCCCGCGCCAACAAGGCCCGTACAGCATCGCTCCAATTCGCCAGACGAAAAAGCTGCGTGAGGTTTGAGCACGGCTATGAACATTTGCACGCAGTTATCCAACAGCTCCTGAAAGACTGCTGCTTTCTCTTCGCTGCCTGCCAGAGCTGCGCCTATTGCATAGAATTCGTCGGTTGTGTCTCCTGCGCACTGAATGTAGGCGCTTGCCAGGAGTTGGGCAGTTTCTTCAAGGCTCCGCGGAGTTAAGGACATTGCGTCACGGAAAGCGTTAACCCGCTCGATATCAATGCATCTGTAGAGCTCGATCAACAGGCTCGAGCGGGTATCGAAATGATCATAGACCACCGGTTTGGAGACGCCTGCGCGGACGGAGAGATACCCCAAGGTCAACCGGTCTGCTCCTTCCTCCCGCACGATCAGCAATGCGGTATCCAGCAGTTGTCTACGCCGCTCGGCTTTTGGAAGCCGGCGTGTAGAGGAACGTATAGCGGAGGGCACGGTTTCTTTTTGCACTTGATCATTCCCGAATTAAAAAACCTACCAATGGTAGGTTCATATAAGTGATAGTCGTGATAGTTTACCTACCAGTAGTAGGTTGAAGCCTGGAATTAGGAGATCATGTAATGTCACTTAATCCTATCCTGTTAATGGGCGGTTCTGGCGCAATTGGTCATCAAACTGCCCGGGCGCTGCGCGCAGCCTATCCTGATGTACCACTGCTGATTGGCGGCCGCGATGCTGCCAAGGCCCAACAGGCCGCAGAACAGATTGGCGGAGCGCAAGGCGTGGTCATTGACGCTGGCGCCGACGACCTGGGCCTTGGGGATCGCACCGTCAGCGGCGTCGTAGTCTTCTACATGGACCATGCTATTGCCGGACTGCGCTACGCCCAAAAGCACGGTGTGCCTCATCTCAGTATTTCATCTGGCATTTTCGAGATCGCACCGGAAATCGCAACCTACATGCACATGCCTAATGCTGCACCCATTGTCCTCGGTTACGAATGGATGGTGGGCGCTACAACAGTATCCACACTGAGCATTGCTAGGGCGTTTAGCCGGGTGCACGACATACGCATCAATGCGCTGGTCGATGAACAGGATACCGGAGGCCCGACTGTTGCTAGCGACTTTGAGCGCCTGAACAGGATGCTGCCAGCCGCGCTGACCCGGCGTGACGGTGTATATGTTTGGCGGGAAGGAGAGGATGCCAAGGTCAGCTTTCGTGCAGTTGATGGTACTGAAATCGAAGCGTCCGGGTTTTCATCCATTGACGTCGCTGGCCTAGGGGCCGCAACAGGCGCAGCCAATATCCAGTTCAATATGGGCATCGGGGTTAGCTCAACCCGACGTCAGGGTAAACCTATGTCGACCGAGATCATCATTGAGCTTGAAGGCGAGGACCTAAATGGCGAACCACTGCACACACGTCATGCCGTCATCCATCCAAAAGGCGCGGCACCGCTAACAGGCCTTAGCGTAGCAATGGTCCTTGAAAGGCTGCTCGGGCTGGACGGTCAACCGCCCACCTCACCGGGTCTTTACTTCCCTTACCAGTTACTGAGTACCGCCGCGTACTTGAATCGCTTAAGGGAGGAGGGGGGTGAGCTACGTAAACTTCAGATGTAATGAGGATACCAGGTCAACGCCCAAAGGTTGTCCCGACGGCTTCGATACGGGCTTGTTTCTAATACGTAGATGCCTTGAGTGAAACGATTCGTGATGTTTTATAAAGAGTGGCTTCATGAGCACTAGCGTCGGGGCAAGCAGATGATTTCATCGTTTGTGGCCGAGTCGCCATTTTCTGTTTAGGCATTTAACTCGGTCATACACTGGCAATTTTAACTTGGAGGTACCCTCGATAGAAAAAGCTCATTCGTGTCAGCTCGGTGATTGCCCATGCACCATTACAGCATCAGTAGACTTGCCGAGGCTTGCTGGAAGCTCTCGCTTAACATGGTTAACAGCAATAGGCTAATAGGCCGCTTTCAGCTTTGAATTTTAGCCCTGCTGCGGCAAACTTTTAGACTCAACGGAACAGATTTGAGATGCTGAACGTGAACGCTGAAGCTTTGAAAACATGTTTCAACGGGCTGCCAGTCTTTTGCCCCAGTATCCCATCATCAAGGTTCCGATAATGGGTTCGTTGATATTGCCGCGGATCGATTTGACCCTGGTGTCAGGTTAGACGAGGCCGTAGCGCAAGACATGATCGCTGTGCAAATTAGCCCTGATGTTCATTTTATAGTGTTGGCACCCGCCGCCATTTAGCATTTAAAGCATCACTCTCTTAATGCATCACGTAGTTCTTTTTGGGCCTCCGCCAGTTTATGTTGGTGTATCTTGATTTTTTCGGCCGAACCGCTATCTATCGCTTCTTGAAGGTCCGCTTTACGCTCGGCAACCTCGTTACGAGCATCATTGATGGCATGCTGCCGCTTGGCGCGCAGATCTGAGTTGGTACAGTTCTCCTGTACTGATTTGAGTGCGGCTTCCAATCCACGAATACGACCGGAGTTACGGTGTTCTCTGGCATTCTCAAGTTGACGTTGGATCTCAACTTCTTTTTGAGAGCAGTCTTGTGCCTGCGCCAGACCAGAAGTCAGTAGTAAAGATAAAAGAACCATTGCATATCTCATCCGTGTCCTCCTTCCGGTGAATCTTCGCAGTAAGGTTAGCAAAGGAAAATGGCATCACGGGCACATTACTGTTTTACATAGTTTGTGGTCATCATGACATCCAAAGAGTTGGGTAAAAGCGTGCCGTAGCGGTACAGCTAAATGGCTTTTGAACTTGCCAGCAAAGGATGGAGTATCGTTTTTGATGATAGAAGACTCGGTATAACCGTCTAGGCGGTCGATGCCTTTGCAGTCTGCTACTAGCGGATAAGAGGCGCAGCCTGGTCAGTCAGAGGTGATCGTTTCTACGGCAATATCCGCAAGTGCGCATAGCCTGTCCGTTTTCCTCATGTCCTGATGATAGCCCATCCATATGTCATGGCTAGGCGGTGCCTCGCCGACATCAAGCAGGCTAGTGTGAGAACCTTAAGCGAGCGACTCAACACGCAGCGCCTGCCCACAATAATCAAGATGCTAAATTACCCGGCCTGGATTAGTTTTCCGTGCGGGGCTTTGTGTCATGTAGGTGTATGCCGGTCGGCAGCAGAGCCGTGAGTAGGGAAACCGCTGGACCTTGAGGGAAAAGAGAAGGTACTGCTGGTAAACACGGTTCAGGTGGGTGGATCCTATGTCAACTGGCAGGGTTCGTAGCGCCTGTTCCCTTGTCCGATGCTGCTTCGTTGGGTGTCATCAGTTCGACGATCCATTCGATAAACACACGTAGCTTGGCGCTAACATGCCGATTTGGGGGGAACGCCACGTACATTGGCATCGGATCGAGGCGCCAGTTCTCAAACACCGGAACCAGCTCGCCTCGAGTCAGATAGTCTCTAGCCATATAATCGGGTAGCCAGAGAAGGCCTAGCCCTGCCAGCCCAGCTGCCAGGTAGGCGTTACCATCATCAACGGCAAGCGCATAACGACCCATGACATTGACGCTCTCGTTACCGGAGTGCATGGCATAGGGAAAGACCTTGCCGGTGCGTGCCCAGTGAAAGCCTACGATACGATGGTTAGTGCCCTCCAATTCCCTAGGGTGTAGCGGCATCCCTGCGCGTCTCAGATAGCTCGGCGCTGCGTATACCCTAAGTCGTAAATCGCCTATATGACGAGCGACCAACGACTGATCAGTAATCTCGCCACCACGCACAACGCAATCCACATTGTCGCTAATAAGGTCAACCATACGATCGCTGACACCCATATCAAGTTGGATATCGGGGTACTTTTCGTAAAACGCTGGAAGTGAAGGAATCAAAACCAGACGGGCAAAAGGGCTGGGAACATCCACCCGTAGCCTGCCCCTGGGAGCCAAGGAGGCGCTGGATAAGCTCGTTTCGGCATCATCCATATCTGCCAGCAGTTTTACCACACGCTCATAATAAGCGGCCCCATCGGCCGTCACATTGACACGGCGTGTGGTCCGGTTGAGCAGCTTAACGCGTAACCGGGCTTCCAGTTGCTGCACCAGTTGGGTAACGCTGGTCTTGCTCATATGAAGTGTTTCGGCTGCCTTGGTAAAGCTCCCTGCCTCCACAACACGAGCAAACGCCTGCATTGCATCAAAACGATCCATCGTTGTTCCTACTGTCTTGTAGATTATTTGGATTTTACAAATAGTGATGACTGCGCCTGCTAGTTTATTCAGCAGGCCAGCGTTCCTTAAAGTCTCTCTACACCGGGCATTGACCCATCAGGAGAGCAACCATGAGCACACGCAACGTCGTTTTTCCAACTGGCCGCCAGGCATTATATGAGCGTAATCGATATTCACCCGCGATTCGCTCCAATGGTTTTTTGTTTGTTTCAGGACAGGTTGGTAGTCGTGAGGATGGCTCACCCGAGCCGGACCTAGACGCCCAGGTGCGGCTTGCTTTTGAAAATCTGAACGCGATTCTGGCTGCAGCAGGCTGCTCGTTCAAAGATGTCATTGACGTAACGGTTTTCATCGTTGATCCCGAAACACACTTCGATACGATCTGGAAAGTACTGCCCGAATACTGGGGAGAAGCACCTTATCCGACGTTAACCGGCATTGGCGTTACATGGCTCTACGGCTTTCAATTTGAGATAAAGGTCATCGCCAAACTTCCAGAGGCTATTGCTAGCTGAACTGTGTAGCGAAAAATTACTGCAAGCTCGGCAATTTAGCTGACTTTCTACTGCAGCTCAGCCTACATATTGCCGAGCTTGTCAAAAAGCTGTTTTATCATTAAACAAATGGGGAAGGCTGTGCTTTAACGGCCTGCAATATAGCGTTAGGCTTAATTTAAGATCAGTTGAGTGATAGCCCTGATTTACGTTGCTTGAGAATCGACCAACCATAAGGCTCGCTTTATGGTTATTGTAAGCAAAACACGCTTTACTATTTTGTCGTTACAGGCTCACACCCTATTATGCAGAGAGAGTGCCCCGCCTGATGTCTTTTGGCCCTGACCTGTTTGCTCACACGCTCTCTACTGCGTTATAGCAAAGTCAGGGGCTCTTTATGTCTACTATCAAACCTTGTTTCATGGTTGCTCTGCTCTCATTCAGCATCTCTTGTCTTGCAGACAGCAACACGGCTGATTTAATACAGGACGGTAACACTGCGCTGATAGACAGCTTGAAGCAACGCGTTATTAGTCAAGCGGCTACCAGACCAAAATTGCCTTTGGAAAATCGCGTTATTCAAATAATTTTTGGGTAGGCAGCAAGAAACCATAACTCCATTGAGGTACAGGGAGGTAACGAAGCATATGGAGCGATCAACCAAAAGGGCGATGGAAGTATGTCCTGCTCAGCTTGTCAGGCACGGCAAGCGTTGACCAAACGGGTAATTACAACTACGCCTCATTTAGACCTCAAAACAGGAAGGCTCAACCAATGAGCTATTTATATCGCAAATAGCCTATAGCGGCGGGGGAGTTGATAGGTACTACCGCTGGTAACGGTAATGTGATCAGAATCGACCAGCGTGGTGAGTATCAAGTGAGTCTTAAATACTTTCAACAGGATGACGGGATTCAGCTTGCTATTCAGCAAGGCAGTTGGCTGAGTGGTCGCGTTGATGTAACACAAAATGGCAACAAAAACTTGTTGTCGGCTAATCAGAGTGGCGCAGTAGGATGGTGGCGTGGCAATACTCAAGGTAATAATAACCAGACTGAGATAACCCAATATGGTGAAAGCGATTTGTTTGGCTACAATCAAACTGGAGATGCGAATACACCTCGGGTAAACCAGTCCGGTACATATAGCTCGGCAGAAAGTACTACCTTTGGAAATAACAATATCGTAGATATCAGCCAGGGCGGTGGCGGCTCGATTGACATTGATCAGTGCAGAGACCTGACTATCGCTCGGATCGAAAAAGTCTCCCCTATGAATATTCGCACAGCGCAACGTCGACTCAGACGGGAATTGGGAATGAGGCTGTTGTTCGACAATCGAAAAGTTACGAACGCAGTAGCATCGTCGTGCTAAGTCATACAGGTAATGGCAACAAGGCCAGCTATTTAGATTAACTGATGTCAGGCAGCGCGGCCATCTAGTCGGCTCTATGACTCAACGGCTGGGTTTAAGGCTAATTGAAGAAGAGGGTGGTCTTGTCGAGTAATCACTGTACGCGTTGCGTTTTCTGAGCATCATTACCAAGGAATTCAGTAACAGCGTTGAATGCAGATTTAACCGTAGCCCATAACATGAATTTCCGTGGCGCCATGTGTTGGTGAGCATTCCGTCATACCTATCCTTTCCAGATACAGAATATCTTTATCTATTCTTAGTAAGAATGTCATGGATGATCGGTAAACCTTGACTCATACACCGTTGATTAAGGTTATTTGATGCCTCGCATTATCGTTGCAACCACGCCCCAGGTAGGTCATGTACTTCCCGTTTTGTCATTACTGCCGTGCCTGAAAGAGCAGGGTTATGACATCACTTTCATCACGGGATCTGCGTCAAAAGAACGTGTTGAGCAGGAAGGTATCCGGCATGTTACATTACAAGGTACAGCGGATTATGATGCGCGGGATGTCAACCAAACCTTTCCTGACCGTAAAAAGCTGCGGCCTGGTCCTCAGCTGCTTGACTTCGATTTCCGCGTCCTATTTATCCAGCCATTGGTCGACCAGACCAAGACAGTTCAAGCTGTACTAGACGAAAGTGATGAGCCCGCTGTGCTCATAACCAATCATATGTTTGCAGGAGGATGGCCATTCCAGCTGCGATTCTCTGGCACACGACCTGCCGGCTTGATCTCACTCGGGATAACGCCCCTAATGCTCAGTGCAGACCATCTGGCACCCTTTGGTAAAGGACTTCCTCCTGCTGCTACCGAACACGAAAGACAACGTTATGTACAGTTAAGTCGTGATTTTGGCTGGGAGATGCGGGGCTCAAAAGCAGCCCTTGATGCCGCCCTGGGCACATTCGGTACAAGGCCTATGCCTTATTCCTTTATGGATGCCACCACGCTACTTCCGGACATATTTCTGCAGATGACTGTTCCAGGACTGGAATATGCCGGAGCCTGTCTTCCTCCCTCTGTAAAATTGATAGGTACGGTACAAGGCCTATGCCTTATTCCTTTATGGATGCCACCACGCTACTTCCGGACATATTTCTGCAGATGACTGTTCCAGGACTGGAATATGCCGGAGCCTGTCTTCCTCCCTCTGTAAAATTGATAGGTACTGCGCCAAGCCAAGTACAAGCCTATTCTTTGCCAGCTTGGTGGGGTGAAGTCGATGCAGCGAAAGCAGAGGGTCGGCCTGTTATTTTTGTCACTCAAGGCACCGTAGCTCGTAACCTGGAGAACCTGGTATATCCAACGCTTGATGCTCTTGCAGCTAGTAACGCGCTGGTAATTGCTACAGCCGGTAAACCAGGGGAGCACACCAAGCCATTTGTTACCCAAAATGCCTACATGGCTGACTATTTGCCTTATGAGCAGATGCTTCCGTACGTCGATGTCATGGTTACCAACGGCGGGTACGGTGGCGTACAACAGGCATTGCGACATGGCGTTCCGCTTGTGATTGCAGGCACCTCGGAAGACAAAGCAGAAGTTGCAGCGCGGGTAGCGTGGGCAGGTGCAGGTATCAACCTCAAAACAGATCGTCCCGCCACGCAGGATTTATCAGAGGCCGTCGCAACGGTTTTGAGGGAGGCGCGATTCAAAAGGGCCGCGATGACATTGAGTCAACAGTATAGCGAACTCGATCCGGCCTTGGCACTTAAACAGGCGGTTGATTCTTTTTTCCCGTCTGAGTTATCACTTTCAAGCCCATGACTGATCGAGATCTTTAAACCTAAAAGCTTATCGAAAGAGATAAGGTGGTCAGAGCACTAACAGGGAACGTTACCAACCTTATGTCTGCAGTTGTACGAGGCTCAATCAGCTAATCTGTAACGCAGACATTATCAAAAAACCGTTTCGCTGATGTTTACTGTACAGAGATATCAGGTAGAGACCATGGCGAAGTTGATCAGTCGTGAACCTTGGTGGGCAAAACCACCTGAACAAGGACAAGATGAATTGAGTCTTGAGTGGGGATATCTTGAAATCTATGACAATCTTGAATTCAGGTTTGTCTCGATTAGACCCTCTGACGAAGAGATTCGCCTGCGTAAAGGCTGTCGAGTTATTAGCGAGGCACCATCAGGCTCATCCTAAAAACGTCAGCCATCCATCTTTATGAAGCGGAAATTGATCGTAAGAGTAAGACCTGAATAGTTTGTACTGCAGGTCATGAATTTCCGATTAGTGCTTTAATCGGAAATAAAATACTGGGGAAATGTGTCGATCACATGCTCCTATGAGACTTATCCTTACATTCGCATAATATATCTTATGTTAAATGGAGCACTAGAATTACCAGTAGTACCGGACCTGCGTATAGAGCCCATGTCCGGGAACCCCTCTCACGTCTCCTCTGCTAATCACGTATGACTACTCTCAGTCGCCACCATCCGGTTTCGCCCATTACGTTTGGCTTCATATAAAGCACTGTCTGCACACTCAATCAATGTTTGTCCAGTCAGGACGCCGTCCTCGCCGGGCATATATGTATGAATACCACCGCTGACAGTGACCACGCCGAATGGACTGGTATGATGCTCAAGCTTTAGCTTACGTATCTGGTCCTGGATACGCTTGGCAACTATCCAGGCGCCTTGCCTGTCGCAGGCTGGCAAGATGGCCGCCATTTCCTCACCACCATACCTTGCCGCAAAATCACCCGATCGTGGGAGACTATGCTTTAGCGCCTGTGCGACCTGTTTCAGGCAATAGTCGCCTGCAGGGTGTCCGTAATGGTCGTTGTAGCCCTTGAAAAAGTCGATATCCAGCATGATCAGGCTTAGCGGTTGCCCCGAGCGTTCTGCCCGCTTGAGTTCCTGATGCAATGCCATATCGAAATAGCGACGATTGGCCAATTCAGTCAGTCCGTCAGACAAGGCCTGCCTTTCCAGCGCACGGTGCGCCTCGATCAGTTCAGCCTTGACTGTATTGGCATGCCCGATCTGGCGCATCAACACCAAGCCGAACAGCGACATCACGATAATGAGGCTGGCGACAATGATAGCTGAGCGTTGCGTATCACCGGTCCAGTCCGACAAGAGCTCTTTCTTGCTCATTGCCACCATTACCAACAAGGAATATTTATCTATCAGCTGGTAGCCATACAGGCGCTCCACCCCATCAATTACCGCTTTGATAGTCACGATGCCAGAAGGCGCCTGAGCCAATGCTGTGGTAATGACGTAGCTCTGGGCAAGGTGTTTGCCCACCAGATATTCGTCTTTGAAGGGGCGTCGACTCAGAATCGTGCCGTCCGGCATCGCCAGCACAATGGCACCTGAAGGCCCTAATTCTATGTGCCTGTAGAAATCGAGAAAATACTCCATCCTGACCGTAGCCAGCACTACACCCGCAAAACGCCCTTGTTTGTCGGTAACACGCCGGGATATCGGGATAATCCAATTGCCTGTAGAGCGGGAGTGAATGGCACGGCTAATGAAGGGGTCTTCAGTTGTGTTCTGATTGTGAAATCTAAAGTAGCCTCGGTCTGAGTTCTGACCTTTCCATGGCGTTTCACCTAAAGAGGTTGCCCTCCAATTGCCCTGCTCGTCAAAAACAAACAGGCCCTCGACCTGCTCTAGGGAGCCCGCATATTTCTCAAGCAGCGTATGCAGCGCGTCTGGTTTAAACGATATCTCATTACCCTGCTCCAGCAAGTGCTGAAGGCTCATGAGCGCTACATCCACTTCCTGGAACGAGTCCTCAGCATGTTGGGCCAATGCGCGAGTCAGGTTGAGCGTTGTGCTCTCGGATTGCTGCAGTTGAACGTCTCGCGCATGCCAGCTTTGCCAGAAATCAAACCCTACCAAGGACACAAACACCAGGCCCAGAAAGGCCATCGTTAACGTTTCCAGAGGTAGGCGTTTGAGTTTCTTCGAAACCATTGAATCAGGATGAGACATAAACCTACCTTAGGGCATGGACTGCAACGAGGGCTTACAAACGCCCTTCCATAAAGGGCGCATTTATTACATTCCGTTGCGTTACCTAGCCGAAACGTAGGGCAGAACGATGTCTGTTAATCAGCATCATCCTGCCGGTCGGTCAGACTTTGAACCGGCGAACCATCCCGCTTAGGTCTCCAGCCAGGCGAGAAAGCTCCTGGCTGGCTGTATGGGTCTGTTCTGCACCCGCGGACGTCTGGATAGACAGATCACGAATACGAACCAGATTACGATCCACCTCTCGGGCCACCTGTGCCTGCTCTTCAGCAGCGCTGGCAATGACCAGGTTACGCTCATCGATACCGTTGACTGCATCGTTGATTGTGCCTAGTGCATGACTTGCCGCCTCAGCCTGCTCCTGGGTTTGCCTGGCCTGATCCGCACTGGTCAGCAAGGCGTCTACGGTATGAGTAGTCCCCTGCTGAATGCTACCAATCATGGCCTCGATTTCGCGGGTAGAATCACTGGTCCGGTGTGCCAGTGAGCGTACCTCGTCTGCTACAACAGCAAACCCGCGACCCGCGTCCCCTGCTCTGGCCGCCTCGATTGCAGCGTTCAGCGCCAGCAGGTTGGTCTGCTCCGCTACGGACCGGATGACATCCAGCACCTGGCTGATGTTGCGTGTCTGTTCGGCCAGCTGACGTGCCTGCTCAGAAGCGCTCAGAACGTTGTCCGTCAGGACACCAATAGCACTGAGGGTATCGTTAAGCTGACGCTGCCCTTGGCGCGCGGTTTCGGCTGCTGCCTTGGAGGCGACTGACGTCGACGTCGCGTTACCCGCTACTTCTTCAACGGCCTGGCTCATCTCGGTGACTGCAGTAGCTGCCATCTCAATTTCGCTGTTCTGCTGTTGCAGTCCCTGCGTACTTTCGCTCATGACTGCGCTCATTTCTTCAGTCGCAGCAGCCAGCTGCTCAGCCGACCGGTTGATCTGCTCAAGCGTATCGCGCAGATTGCCCTGCATTTTTCCCATAGCCTTGAGCAGCTGAGCGGCCTCATCTGTACCGGTTGTTTCCAGCCGGTGGGTTAGGTCACCCGACGCGATGGCCTCCGCGGCCTGCACAGCTTCGAGAATAGGCTTGGACAGACTCAAGGTCAGACGCCAAGCCAGCAGAATCGTAAGGCCCAAGGCGCAGCCGATAACCGTCAGGGTAATGGATACGGAGCTGCTATACACCGCTTGTGCATCTTCGCCGAAGGCTTTGGCTGCCTGCTGGTTCAGGGTACGCAATTTCTCGGTCTGCTCGTTCATGCTCAAGCCAAGGCTGGCCATGCCACCCGTGACCTGCTTACGGGCATCATCGATCCGGCCGCTGACCATTAATGATACAAGCTGATCCGTATTGGTCATGTAGTCACGGTAGATAGCCTGCAAATGCTGTAGCGCCTTGCCCTCTTCCGGCGTGCTGACCAGAGGCTCATAGCGCTTGAAGCCAGCGTCAACCAACTGTCCTAGATCCTTAATTTTCTGCTGAGTCTTCCGCAGTATTTCAGCATCTGGCAAGGCAATCAGGCGCAACGCCTCTATACGAATACGGGCCATTTGCAGGGCCAGATTGTCACTTTCAACAATACTGGGCAGTGAGTTCAGTTCCACTTTCCGAGATTGATCCTGGATATGAGACATCTGTGCCAGGCTGAACACCCCCAGCCCGGTCAGGATGACCGCGATAACGCCAAAGCAAAACAGGCTCCGGTATGCAATTTTCAGGGAGCGAAGGCTCATAAACATAACCTTGATAAGGGGGCCAGAGAGGACATGCAAAGTGATACGTATTGAAGCGGCATCAGTGCGGAATTCTTGAGTCAAAAGTTGCCGGATGGTCTGTTGATCCGCCCGGTTGTGCCTCACATCGCCTGCACCGGATTATTTGCTACAGCGGCGAGAACGGAAGCCGATATAAAACAACCTGATAGCAGATTATCGAATCGCCTCCCTGACCATGCCTATTTCTCCGCCCCCGCCAGCCATGAAAAAGGACGAGCCGTTTCGTTCACAAAGCCACACAGAGCTCACCCATCGCTCCGTGCTGATGTTTACCGTCCTGATGTTGAGCCTGTTCGCCCTGGCAGGCGCCGTCACGAGCTATATTGCCTGGTCGTTAGATAATAAGGCCATTACCAGTGGGGAGCAGGCCTTGCGCAATGCTATCGATGCCCGCAAGAAATCCACGGTGGCGACACTCATGGACTATGCCCGTTGGGACGAGAACTTTACCCATCTCTACCCTGCCGTCGATACGAAATGGGCGCGTGAAGAAGATAAGCTGGCCGGCTCGCTGCTGTCGCAATATGGGCTTGACGCCGTCCTGGTTGTCGACGGCTCGCAAAACACTCGTTATGCCTTTTTAAAGGATACGGTCGACCCCAAGGATGCACTCCAGTGGATCGAAGGCGACTTGCCGGCAATGCTGGAGCGACTCCGAGGCGAGCCTCCGCTTACGCATGTTCAGGGCTTTTTTCAGGTGGAGGGTGCACCGGCGATTGTTTCGGCAGCTCTGGTCCAGCCCGCCCAGACGACGTATCTACCCAGGCGAGACCAGCTTCCCATCCTGCTCTTTGTTGAACGGCTGGATCAGCCGAAGCTGGCGTCGATAGGTGCGGCCTCTGGCATTGTCAATCTGAAGGCCGGGCCGGCAGAAAAGGATAGCGCTAGCCTTATCATAAGCGAGAACTATGGCGTTCCTTTTCTGCTCAGCTGGCAGGCAGAGCGTCCTGGCGGTGTACTGCTAAGCGTAATGCTGCCTCTGCTGGTACTTACGGCATTTGCCCTGTATCTGGTTTTAATCAAACTCAAGCGCCGATCACTGCGTGCGGCTGCATTGATCGATAGCAGCCATGAAGCCCTGGAGCATAGCGAGGCCCGTTTTCGGGATGTTGCCGAGGCTTCTTCAAACTGGATCTGGGAGACGAATGCCCGACGTGAGCTGACCTATCTTTCTGACCGGTTCGCAGTTAGCACCGGCTTTAGTGTTCACGAGTGGCTGGGGAAGCCGCTACAGGAGCTTATTGATTTCAGCGAAACGGACTTCCAGGCAAGCGCCCAACAAGATCAGGAATCAGCAGGTACTCCAAAAGCCCTGGAATGCTTTTACATGGACCGCGAAGGACATAAACGTGTGGGGCATCTTTATCTTCGGTCTGTTTGGACGGAGGGCGTCTTATCCGGATATCGCGGGACTCTCAGCGACATTACAGACGAAATGGAAGCTCAGGCCCATTACGAGCATCTGTCCAAGTATGATCCGCTGACGCAGCTTCCCAATCGGACGTACATGTACCGGTATCTCAAGGAGCAATTGGGAAACGGACCTACGCCAGAGAGTCCTTTGACCATCTTTTATCTGGACCTGGATGACTTCAAGCACGTTAACGATACTCAAGGGCACGGCTTTGGTGACAAGGTCCTGATCGAAGTGGCCAACCGGCTCAAACGGTGTATGGATAGCAGCGTATTCATTGCCCGTCAGGGTGGCGATGAGTTTGTCCTTGTGCTTACCGGGCAAATGCAGCCAAACACTCCTGTATTGGCAGAATGTCTGCTGGCCTGCCTTTCTGCTCCGATCATGATTGACGAACTTGAGGTTCGTGTCAGCGCCAGCATTGGTATTGTGCAGGCGCCTGCCCATGGGGTTATCAAGAGCGAGCTGCTTCGGTTTGCGGACATTGCACTTTATGAGGCCAAGGGGGCAGGCCGTAATACGTGGCGGCTGTACGACAGCGCGATGAACGAGCGGCTGCTTCAACGCCAGCAGATCGAGGAAGACCTGCGGGCCGCCCTGCAGCGCGATGAGTTACGACTCGTCTTCCAGCCGCGCTTTAGTATCCAGAACGGGAATATCATTGGCGCAGAGGCGTTGGTACGCTGGAGCCACCCTACCCGCGGTTTGCTGAGTCCTGCTGTATTCATACCGGTGGCCGAGCAGAGCGGGCTTGTAGTGCCTTTGAGCGACTGGGTTTTGCGCAAGGCATGTCGCGAGGCGCTCGAATGGAAAGATCCTATCTTCGTCTCGGTCAATCTTTCCTGTATCGAATTTCAGCGTAATGACCTAGTAGAGCGTATCCGGCAGGTATTGGAAGAAACGCAACTTGAGCCTGCGCGGCTTGAGTTGGAAATTACCGAAAGCGTGATGTTGGATAATGCTGAAAGCGCACTGGCCCTGATGCATGAACTCAAGGCGCTGGGTGTGAAGCTTTCCATGGATGACTTTGGAACAGGCTACTCCTCGCTTAGCTACTTGAGCCAGTATCCATTCGATGGCATCAAGATTGATCGCAGCTTCGTCATGAGCTTAAGCGAGGGTGACGACAGCAATCAGGCCATCATCAAGGCCATTGTTGCACTGGGCAAGGCGCTCTCGATGTCCGTGACCGCAGAAGGTGTCGAAACAGCCGAGCAGCTTAATGCACTAGGTATCCTGAGCTGTGATCAGGCGCAGGGGTTTCTGTTGGGCAGACCGGTTCCGGTGGAACGCCTGGTTGAGCAGTTGAATGAGCAGCTTACCCCGGAGGGCAAATCTCAAAGCTGATGCGATTCCAATCGCGCCTCCAGACGGGCGATCTGCCTGATCAGGTCCTTGCCGGTGGCGCGCTCCAGATCGAGTTGACGGGCCAAGTCATCCAGATGCCGGGCCTGTGTGGTATGCAAGGCCTGGAGTCGCTCATTATCCCGAATCAGCTGGATGTTCTGCTCCCGCAAGGAGGCATTCTCGGCCAGAACCGCTTGATGCTGGTTGCGTAAGTCACTGACGGCGGAATCCGACTGCATCTGATCCTGCAGCCGCTGGCGTTGCATCACTTCCTGATAACCTTCCAACGCATCCCGTGCCGTCTTGAGTTCAGCGCTTAGCGTTTCGATACGCTGGGCACGGGCAGCCGACTCACGCTGGCTATGAGTCAAGTCTACCGCCTGCCTGGCCAGCTCGTTATTGGCTGCGTTGTATCGGTTTGCGTAATCTCCTGCGAGCGCTTCGGCTTTCGCTAGTCTGGCTTCCAAGTCCTTGATACGCTCTTGCTGGGCGTTCGCACGCTCATCGGCAAGTTGGAGCTTTTCATTTATCGACTTCGCCTGAACCGCGAGCGTCTGCTCAGCCTCGTCTATTTCCAGCTGGGCCCTCTCCAGCAACTTGCGTTCGAGTTGTTCGATCAGTGCCAGCATGTCCGCCCTGATCCGTCCGCTCGGTCCTGAAAGGCTTTGCTCGTCAGCTTCGATTTCTTTTTTATAGCGTTGAATAGTTGTAAACGAGCCTCCTGTCAGCGCCCGGATTTCAGGTACAGAGGCAGACCGGCCCGCTTCCTTTAGCTGCCGAATGGCAGTGGCCACCTTCTCCCTGTCTATACCGTTACGGCTCATGGCTACTCGCTTTACGTAAAGAATAAAAATCGTAAGGATAATCGTAGCGCAACTCTGTGCTCATCCCAAGTAGGGGATGGCGTAGCCAGAAAAAGGCAGGACTATATTTAACACTTTGATTTACAGCGCTTTTCGCCAGACGGTGCTCTCCTGCGCATTACGATGTCAGCTATGATGGAGTGAAATCAACTCAGGAGCGCCCATGGCTACCAACATTGAACGGTTCGATAATCTGGTCGGTCGGCTTTTTGGTGAGTTGTACGAGGCCTTCCCTATTCCGCGTAATCTCTTTTGTACCGATATGCAAAAGCACATCGAGGCGGCAGGCCTGAATGAAATAGATGACTTTAATCCCTGTGCGGATGAGGCTCGATTCTTTACCGCCTCGGTCAGATGGCTTGGCAATGCAGGCTTGATCGAACATGGCGATGTAGTGGCTGGAACCGCTCATGATTGTGTCCTCACTGCCAAGGGGCTCGAGATCTTGAAGGCAACGCCTGCATGCCTTGAAGGTGCTCTGGGTGATCGCCTTGTTCAGGCAGCTAAACATGACGCTGACGAGGAGCTTCGCCAACTGAGCGGGCAGGCCTTGAGCTATGGGATATCCCTCGCGCTTCATAAATTCTGACCCATTACAAACCTTTGCACCCTTGCAGATAAACCGCTTTCGCTGTGGTCCAAGTAGTAGCGCGTTTGATAACTGAGAAGCCTTTTAAAGGCAGTGTTCATCCGACGAAAGGTCAGGCAGTTTGGGGCTTTCAGCTTGGTTTTAGCCCGCTTGCCCCCATATAGGATGGACTGCCTGAAACACCTCTTTAAACCCTTCTCATCAGTTCTCGACGTTCACCCCTGTCCCGTCGGTAAGGGGTATGTTGCCTTGGAGATATCTGTATGAAAATGTCAGAAAACATCGACGCCCTTGCCAAGGCCCTGGCCGCCGCACAGGCTGAGATTGAAAACGCCACAAAGGGAAGCATTAATCCGCACTTCAGAAGCAAGTATGCGGATCTGGCTGAAGTATTGAATACAACCCGACCGATTCTGAGTAAGTTCGGCCTTTCGATCGTCCAAATGCCGGGCTTTGAAGATGGTAAGGTCAGTGTCGAAACGGTATTGATGCACGAGTCGGGTCAATGGATCAGCAATACCCTGCTGGGCCCCTGCATGAAAATGGACCCTCAAGGGGTTGGTAGCGCGATTACGTACTATCGCCGTTATTCCCTGGCAGCCTTTGCAGGCATTGCCCAAGAGGATGACGATGCCAATGATGCTTCTCAGACCAATGCCAACCGCCAGCCTGCTGTTTACATTAACAAGAGTCAGCTCAAGCGTATCGAAAATGCGGTAAGCGAGTGCAGCCCGGCCGTTCAGAAGAAGTTTGAAACGGATTACCCGGACGCCAGCAAGATGACCGTTGACGTCTATGACAGCATTGTCAGCAGTCTCGAGTCAGCCGCCAAGAAGTACCAGGAACGCAAGAGTCAGGACAACGCGGCATGATTTCCCTCACCTATCCATTGGCAAGCCTGCAGGGACGCTTGGCTTAGCTCTAACACTAAAAAATAGCAGACTGATTTTTACTAGCCCGCATCAAATGCCCTTTTGGCTATCCAATGAGCCAGCACCGCTTAGACGGTATATGCAGCTTCTACGGTAGCCTGTCCGTTTTCCTTGGTTATAGTGATGCTGTTACGAATCCAATCGCGTAGATCCGTATGGCTGATAACCAGGACCGTTCCCTTGTCATGGGACTTTTCCTCCAGCAAAAACATTAATCGCTCAAGACCGGCCTCATCAAGGGCCTGATCAATCTCGTCTGCCATAAACAACCTGATGGGTTTACTGGCTCGCGATGCGACCAGATCTTGCAGTGCCATGGCGGTTGCTAACCTGACTTTACGCTTTTCTCCTCCTGAGAGACTTTTAAAGGTCTCACCCCCGGTTGCGCTGACCACATCGATAGAGAACTTCTCGCGTAACTCTCCCTTGGCCGTCAATGCAATGGTAGACCACACTGCGGTCACGTTTCCGTCCGTCAATGTAGACAAATAGTGAGCCGTCCGAGCATTCAGGTAGGGGGTTACGTTATCCAGAATATGCGCACGAACGCCTGACGGGCTGAATACCCGGGCGGCTTCTTCCGCCAGTGCAAGCCGTTGCTGCGCTGCGCTCAATGTAGCCGTCAAGGCTTCTTGTCTCACCCTTGCCTGTACCAACTGCTCACGTGCACGCTGTATGGCTGAATCGTGCGGATTCTTTGCTGATTCGAGCTGCGCGATGCGCTCCTTCAGCACCTGTAGCTGCCTGGCCTGTTCCTGCCAGGCGTGCTGTTCAGCCTGGGTTTTTCGTCTTTGCTGCTCAAGCGCTTCCAGGGTTGCACTTTGCTCGGAAACATCAGTCATTTGCTGGCGATAATTCCATAGGCTGTTTTCCAACTGGTCAAGCGCCTCTTTCGCTGTCTTCGCTTGATCTTGTAGCGCAAGTACCTTTTCCTGCTGCGTTTTCACGGATTGCCGGGTCATGTCTCGTGAGGCATCAAGATCCTGTGGTTCGATGACATGACCGCATTGAGAACACGTAGTACCTACTTGATCGTCAATGTGCTCCAACGTGTGAGCGAGCCGCTGGGTCTTGGCTTGTTCACGCTCCAGGGTCTGTTGGATTGCGGCATAAGCAAGCTCCGCCTCCCGAAGCGCCTTGGCATGGATACGCTCCTGCCGGCGTTCCTCATCGGACGCGGTGATCCTGCTACGAACGGCCGCGGCCTGCTCGTCCAGGCTTTTCAAGCGTGCCTGAAGATACTCTCCCAGGCTTGTATCAAACGCATCCCGAACGGCATGGTAGTGCTGGGTAGCGGTCTGGACGGCGGCGCTCTGCTGACGTATCCACGCCTCGCGATCCTGCTCAGCCGCCTCGACATTGGCGGTAAAGGTAGTGATGGCTGTTTCCAAGGCCTTGGCCTGAGTGGTGAGCTCTCCTACCTCGACCTTGCATTGATTAAGTCGGGCCCGAGCGATCTCATAAGCCTGTTGCAACTGATGGATACCTGCGGCCTCCTCTACCAGGAGCTTGAGGTTTCGGTCTGTCATCCCAGGTAGGTCGGGCATAGCCTCCTGACCCAGATAGATCGCGTTAACGAACACTTCGCGCGAACAGCCCATGACCTTATCGACCAGCACCTGGGTCAGCTTATCCGAGCCCTTGGTCAGGTCCTGCCATTCGCCCTCCATGAAATGCTCAAGGCGCAATTGATTCTTGTATTGGCGATGCTTGCGATGACGACTGATGCGATAGCGTGCGCCCGTCTCGTCAAGCAGCTCAAGTCTGACCTCTGTACCCTTTCCTGCGGTACGGTTGATCACCGCATCACCAGACTCCTGACGAGCGGTTTCGCCATACAGGGCCCAGCACAGTGCGTCGGCAATTGACGACTTGCCAGCGCCGTTACTCTTTTGGCTCGTATCATCCAGGTTCTCGCCCTGGATCAGTACCAGACCTTTGTCGCTCAGGGGAAGCGACTCGACATGTCCAATCGCCATGAAGTGAGTAATCGAAAGGCTCTGTATCCTCATGGATCGATCGCCTCGGCTTCGCTGAGTATGTCGTTGCACAGTGCTACCAGCGCGTCACCATGCGTGCTGTTTTCCTCCACCCACCCGCGGATCGATTCGCGTAGTGTCGGTGCGCTGGAGACCGGCGAGCGACGCTGCATAACAGCAGAGCGTGGCAAGGGGATGGCCTGTACCAGGCTTCCCAGCGCACCCCATGTCTTGAGCTGATCACGAAGGTGGGAAATCTCCTCCTCGGTCGCCTCGCCCAGCCGTGCCCGCACATAATTACCTTTGCACTGCTCCCTGGCTTCGTGCTCATCCCAGCGAATATCCAGATCCATGAAGCGGGGCGCAGAAGAGGTACGAAATACCACGTCGGTATCGCTGACCAAGAGATAGCCTGCCCGGGTCCCTATATCGTTCCAAGTCTGATGGGTGGTGGCGCCTACGCTATAGACCTCACCCTTGAAGCGCTTATGGTTATGGTAGTGCCCACTAAAAACGCGCTTGAACCCGTATCGGGCCAACTCTGCTGCGTTAAAGCCATGGTCTGGCAAGCCGGTTAGAACACCATTGACTGGCGCATGAATCATCAGGGTCCATGCGTTGGGGGCTTCCCCTTTTGCATTCAAATCTGTCAGGCAAGCGTCGATATGCCGGCGGACATCATCGAGTCGGTCATACCAAGGCACCATGACAACATGGTCATCCTCGAACAACGTTGGCGTTGAAATCACTTCAATACCAGGAATGGTACGCAAGCTCTCGCAAGCATTGCCCAGCGCGCTACTGTCACGGGACTCAAGGTCATGATTACCTGGTAACACACGAATGTTCAGATCCAGGTCTTTCGTAAGCCGTGTGAACAGGTCGATAGTTGGATTAAGAACCGTGGGCGAAACGGAGCCACGTACATGAAAAAGATCACCTGTAATGTAGAGCGTATGTCCTCCTGCCGCACGAAGGTCATGCGCCGCCACCTGAATCTGATCCAGAATATGACCGAGACGGCTATTGAGCCCATTCTTGTCGACACGGGAAAACGCTGACCAATTATGCAAATGTGCATCCGAGCAGATGCCATAGACGAGGCTCATAGGCTGTCAGATCCTGCTGTAGGCGATAATACGTTTGACGTCGAGAAGAGACAGAGGTTGAACACCTCTACTGTATTACAGCGCCAACGGTGCAACGGCACGCAGCGGTAATGGAATCAAGATGGGGGCAACGGCAAAAAAATAAACGGTAGCAGGTGATCTGATGAGCCTTTAGCGAGACACCTGCCCTACGGGCGTTCCTACCAGGTCGTCTATTTGCAACTGCGCCTTCTGCTTGTTGTGTTTGAGCAGCTCATGCTCTATATCGTCCAGCAGCGTCTGGAACAGCGCACCATTTTTCAAATACCGGGCGGAAAAACGCCAAGTATAAGGCTCGCCTCCATCAAGAGGCTCTGCGGTAATCGTCAGGCTACCCTCTTGGTCGATGATGCCTTTAAGAGCAAATGAGTCAGCAAAAATGTAGGTAAGGCGAGACAGACACTTCATGATGCAAGCAGAACCAGGCAGTAGTGTTTGTTAGAGGCAGCGTTTTGCTATTTATTCGCCACTACAGCGTGCCGTCTGTCTAAAGGGATAAACGGTTAGCAAAAAAATCATCTTTTTTAAAAAGTTGCTCAAGTTATTGATTTGGCAGCCGATGAAATAGGCAGGCAGACAGGATACCCTGCCTAGCTGAGCATGCTGCCCCAGGGACGGGGCCCTTTCTTCCCGCCCAGTCCCTTCATTCCCATGAACATCTTCGGGTTTCGATGTTCAATGTCATCGTGGTGCTATCGCTGCCGTTGCAGTCGATACTGCCTTTTCGGAAAGTCTACCAAGCTAACGCAATGATCTTGGCTACACTTGCCACAAGCCGGAATCGCCCGCTGCGC
This sequence comes from Pseudomonas sp. JZ134, assembly GCF_051027695.1. Lineage (NCBI taxonomy): Bacteria > Pseudomonadati > Pseudomonadota > Gammaproteobacteria > Pseudomonadales > Pseudomonadaceae > Pseudomonas > Pseudomonas sp. JZ134. The sequence continues at coordinate 415,095 of NZ_CP069251.1, forward strand.
TGAGGGGCGTCATGGTTGTATCACCTTGTCCCACTGCTACAAGGAAGGCTGTTATGGAATTCAAATGGCTACTCCGTGAGCTACAACGAGATCCCAACGACCAGGACTGGGTCAAAGGCTGGGGAGTTTATCGGAACACTCCATGGCATTTGGCTTGCGTTTACAACAGCGAGGCGGTAGCTGTCTCCGAGGCGGTAAGGCTTGGCCAGGGCTACGCCGTTTCCTGGGGAGCACACAAATTGGGCACCAACCAATTCATTATTACTGAAAAATCCTGATCTCCCTGCCTGGGTGCGATATGGCTCTGCCCAGTCGCACCGATTCATCTGGCAGACACGCGCGTCATAAACCTGCCTATAAATTCCAGATCGTTTCGTGGTGTCATATTTCTGCTACTTGCTACCCGTACAAATATGTAACGAGTTGTTCCGGCTAACCACCTCAGCACGTACAGGGAGCGAACGAGTCATGCCTTCTCTCACCCGCAGAAATCTATTGCAGGCAGCGGCCGTCGGGTCGGCCATCGCCATGCTACCCGCCTCGATCCAACGGGCATTGGCCATTCCCGCCCACAACCGTACCGGTACTATTCAGGACGTCGAGCATGTAGTCATCCTGATGCAGGAGAACCGATCATTCGACCATTATTTCGGAACGCTGCCGGGCGTACGCGGCTTTGCTGACCGGCTGACGATCCCATTGCCGGGCGGACGCACTATCTGGCAGCAGCAAGGTCAAGAGCGCGTTATCCTGCCTTATCACCTCGACAGCCGAAAAGGTAACGCCCAGCGTGTGCATGACACGCCACATTCATGGGCAGACACCCAGGCGGCCTGGGACAGCGGTCGTTTGAGTGCATGGCCAACCTATAAGACGCTGACTTCGATGGGATACTACGAGCGTAACGAGGTGCCCTTTCAGTTTGCCCTGGCCAATACCTTCACGCTGTGTGACGCCTACTATTGCTCGCTGTTAGGTGGAACAGCACCAAATCGCCTGTTTCTTTGGACCGGTACCAACGGCCCCACTGGCTCTAACGTCGCAGCGGTTGTCAACGAGTGGGATGCTCCGGGGCCGCCCGATGAGGGATATGACTGGACGACCTATGCAGAGAGACTTGAGGATGCGGGCGTCTCGTGGAAGGTCTATCAGTACCTGCCGGACAACTTTGGTGATAATGCCTATGCAGGCTTTCGCCAATACCGTGCCGCAAGCGTCAAGGTTGACAACCCCGCCCAGCCCTCTGCAGACTTTAACGACTTCGTCGTCTATCGCGAAGCGTTGGAGGCCGTCGCCCCGTTGTACAAAGGCAACGGTAATACGATGCCAGCAGCGAACAGCAACGACCTTGAAACCATGTTCGAGAGCTTTAGACGCGACATCCGACAAGGCAAGCTGCCTCAAGTGAGCTGGCTGATCGCACCGGCAGAGTATTCGGAGCACCCCGGTCCCTCCAGTCCTGTTCAGGGAGGCTGGTATACCCAGGAGGTCCTTAATGCACTGACTGAAAATCCAGAGATCTGGAGCAAGACGGTACTTCTCGTCAACTATGACGAAAACGATGGCTTCTTCGACCATGTGCCGCCACCTGCCGCTCCTTCCCTACGCGCAGATGGAACACTGGCGGGTAAATCAACCATTGCTTTCGATGCCGAAGTGTTCCAGCACAAAGCACCTCCTGGCTCGAAGGAACAGCCGGCCCCCGATGGACGTGTGTACGGACCAGGGCCCCGTGTCCCGATGTTTGTCATTTCGCCGTGGAGCCGAGGCGGCTGGGTGAATTCGCAGGTCTTTGACCATACTTCGGTACTGCAATTCTTGGAAAAGCGCTTCAACGTAAAAGAGCCCAATATCAGTCCTTGGCGGCGAGCGGTATGCGGAGATCTGACGTCTGCCTTTAACTTTGTCGATCCGAATCAGGAGTTGTTGCCGCCCTTGCAGACTACCTCTCGCCGTGCAGCGGATCAGTTGCGGGAAAAACAGGAGCAGCTACCGCAGGTCCCTGTTCCGCCTACTGACCAACAACAAGTCCCTGTGCAGCGACGTCTAGCTCGCCCTTCCCGAGCATTGCCGTATCGGATCGAGGTCGAAGCGGAAGCCAGTCCGGAGACGCGCCAGCTAACCCTGACCATGCGCAACACAGGCGAGCAAGGTCTCGTGCTGCATGTATACGATCGGCTGCATCTGGAGGATATCCCTCGCCGTTATACCATCGAGGCAGGGAAGCTGTTGAGTGATGTCTGGGTCCCCACTATTACAGATGATGGCACCTACGACCTGTGGTTGTTGGGGCCTAACGGCTTTCATCGAGCACTGCGTGGCAACCTCAAGGCTCCGCAGCCAGAAGTAAGGCTGCAGCGTGACGGTAAAAGCCACAATCTGGTCATGACAATCACCAATACAAGCCTGCAGGCTATGACCGTTCAGATTGATCGGTGTCCCTATACGTTTGAAAAGCCCCACGAGTTTCAGCTTGGTGCGGGTGCCACACATAAACAGCGTATATCGACGCGCGTGAGTGGTGGATGGTACGACATTACGGTTCGGGCTGATCAGGGCAGCTGGGAACGGCGTCTGGCTGGCAGACTTGAAACTGGCCGCCATTCGATTAGCGATCCCTTGATGGGCAATACCTGACCGTCGGAGGTGTCTCACAGGCATCCCTGAGCTGGATGCCTGCCTTCCAAAACCGGTTACGCCTTAAGCTCGGGAGGAACCGTCCCGTCGTGCTCGGCCAGCTTTTGCATAACGGCCTTGTGTAGCCAGTTGTTCATCTGCTCCGAATCTTCAAGCTTATCGGCAGGGCACCCAAGCTCGGCGGCCATCTCCTTGCGTGATTCATAACTGCTGTCCAGATTAAGCACCTTGAGCAGGTCGACGATGGAGGAGCGCCAGTTCAGGTGATCATTATGATTAGCAGCCATTGCATCGAGACGCGCCGAAATATCCATCGAATTTTGCACGCCGGTAGCTGCCGGAGCCTGTAGTTGCTCGGCACGAGCGCTGTGGGCAGCGTTGGTTTCTTCAGAATCGGTAACGATACGTGTAGACGTTTTGCTGGCATCAATGACGCCGACATCAGCCTTTCGCTGCTCTTCGTTACTAACGCCGTCCAAGCCAAGCTTGTCAAGAATCGAGCTAAACAGTCCCATGATTGACCCTCGTGATTAAACCTAGAGTACTTATGGACCCTAAGAGAGGGCCTGTGATTCAACGCTTTATGCAGCTGTAAGCGAGGCGATCACAAAAAACCATTTTTGCAAAATAATCTGTATAAAAATCAATAGCTTGAAAACATAACCTAATGTTGATCACTAATTTTAACGAGAAATCACTTTAACTCTTTGACCTTTTAACGCATTTTCTAAGATGTAGACGGCTTGGCCTCACGATAAATTGAAGGAAGATATCTATCACCTATCAACATAAATTTTTATCTTATAAATCAAGGGCATATAATGCTGTCCTAAGATTTCACTTTTAATGTAATGGTTCAGCTGAGGGTATGGCTGCTGTTCAGCAACGCACCATTACCGTACTTTGACATCGTTGAGTAACAGAGCGGCCTGAGAAGCCTTCCGCCATTATTGCCGCGCTCAATCGCCTACTACTCCGTATCCACTCGGGTGCAGAAGCGCAGCGCGCCTTGCTCGATAATATGGCGCACCCGTTGCGCACCCCGCTTGTCGGCTTGCATATCCAACGCCAATGGTTATGCGAACGATATGTGAGCGCTCTTGATAGCAGTCGCACGTTGAGCCTGCGAGCAGATGATTCACTAGACCAATCAACTACTGACCTTGGCCCGAGCCTCAACCTCCCACTTGCATACGTTCGCCCTCACCCCGCTGCGCCTGGACTAACAGGGCGGCAGATGCTAGACACCTCGATCTGGAGCTTGAGCTGCAGGCTGCCTCAACACAAGGCAATGCCTTTCTGCTGCGTCAATCTTGTCGACAATGCCATCCGCCGTATCCCGCCTGAAGGTTGCACCACAATGCGAGTCAAGCTGTCGGACCAGGCGGTCATCCTAGAAGTAGAAAACAGTGGGCCAGGTATTCCATCGGATGAACGTGAGCGTATCTTCGAGCGATTCTATTGGCTTGAGTGGGGTATGGTACGGGCGTTGGAATTGCCATCATGCGAGACATCGCCCATGCCCGTATTCAGCTGAGGATGGAAAAGGGCTTATGGTTCATCTGATATTTTCCTTCGCTACATATTTCGGATTTCCGTCTACGCTCATAAGGCCAGATAACACCGGCCCTGTAATAGCAAAGCGCGTACAGGTCATTACTAGATCGTAGGGATATCCGTCATGTTCAGGTTGAAACCACTCGCACTGCTTATCGGACTACTCGGCACCACCCATAGTTACGCCGCGTCAAATACGGCCGACTTGACTCAGAGCGGTGTGCAGAATACGGCCGCGCTGACACAAACCGGGCAAGGCAACCACAGCGTTCAGGTCCAGCTGGGCACCGACACCCGTCAAACGGTGCTGCAAACGGGCGAACTCAATGCGGCATCGATCTACCAGGGAGAAAGAACTCGCGGGACTATTGATATCGATCAGAGTGGTGAAAGCCACCTGGTGGAGATTTATCAGGACACTCGAGGATGGTCTACCGTGGCGGTTACACAGCGAGGCAGCGTGAACGAGGCGCGTATCGATCAGGGCAGCAATAACGCCGGGCGTGTCACGAGCTACCAGGAGGGTACTCACAACCTGCACGACTTCCGGTTGGAAAACATGAGTGGGACGCCCAGCCTCAGTGCCCGCACCCTGGGCAATGGCAATACCATGAGGGTTGTGCAGGGCGAGGATGCCCAATACTTCATGGATGCAGACCTTGTGCAAAACGGTGACAACAACCTGATCGACCTGCAACAGCAATGGCGTCGTCAGGAGGCCGAGGTCAATCAGCAGGGTAATGGCAATATCGTTCAGGTGCAGCAGAGCGGCTTGGGGCCTATCGAGGGCGAGCTGAGCGGGTCTCTGACGCAGGCCTCCCAGAATGGGAACGACAACGTTATGAACGTCCGCCAGGGAAGTGACGGCAATAATCTCATCTCCAGCCAGAACGGTGACCGTAATACTCTGGATGTGCAGCAATGGGGGTGGTCTGGCTACCTGACCACCAAGATGACCAACCGCCTGGAAGCTACGGTAAACGGCAACGATAACCGCATGACCGTGGTGCAAATGGGGGGTGCGGGTGCCCATGAGATTACGGCCGAGCAGACCGGTAACAACAGTGAGATGAACTTAAGTCAACGAAACACGACTGACAGCTCCCTGGATATGGCGCAGCGCGGGGATGGGCTGGTCATGACAGTGACTCAAATGAATACTCAGAATGACCATTTCGCGCTAGTGCAGGAAGGCACCAACCACACCCTAAGCCTTGAGCGCTCAGGCATAGGTAATGAAGCGATCGTTTCTCAACTGGGTACAGCCAATATGGCCTCGATGATTCAGCAATGATCGCCTGAGCCAGGCGGGGTATTCTCCCCGCCTTTTGTTTTACAGACCGGATACAGTAGTACCGTCTTTCAACGGATCACGTGGCCTGTTCAACATGAGTTCCTGGTACGAGCGCCGTGTTTTGCCTTATCTGCTCGATATTGCCTGCGGGATTAAACCCGTACGCCTGCAGCGGCAGTCTCTTATCCCTTTGGCGTATGGTCAGGTGCTGGAAATTGGCATCGGGACCGGGCTCAACCTTGAGCACTATGACAGGTCTCGGGTAGCGCGTATCGTTGGGCTGGACCCCTCCCTGGATATGCACCGGCTGGCTCGGTCTCGTGCTCAACGCGCAGGCCTTGACGTCGAGCTGGTTGATCTGTCGGCCGAGCGGATTCCCTTTGAGAATCGCTCCTTCGACACGGTTGTGGTGACCTATTCGCTGTGCACGATTCCAGATCCGGCCGCTGCACTTAAAGAGATGCATCGCGTACTCAAGCCGGAAGGACAGCTCCTGTTCTGCGAGCATGGACAAGCCCCCGATGAAGCGGTGCGTGTATGGCAAGATCGGATGACGCCGCTCTGGTCCCAAGTAGTGGGAGGCTGCCACCTGAACCGGGAAATAAGCAAACTTATCCATGACGCCAAATTCGAAATGATTGAATTCAAAACGTTTTATTTAACGGGCTTACGCCCATTAACGTACCATTATTGGGGCGTTGCCCGTCCCTTAGCCTGAGTCTTACAACGAGAAAACCTGCTGATCGCTACGGCGTTTGAAGAACAGGCCCAAGTAGCCCGGGCCGTTGACTACAATCTGCTCAGCATCCGTGAATTGTCGATACAGACGTCCGCAGGTGCCAACCAGACCACTATGGCCAGCGCGGAACTGCCTCGCCTAGCTGTGGATATGAACCGACTTGTGATGCGGTTTGCGACGCAAAGCCAGATAGAGAAAGCCCCGGAACACCGGGGCTTTTCTTTTTCAGTCCACCAGCACAACCTGAAAATGACGCTTCTTGCCCAGGCTCAATCGGCTGCCCTCCAGCGTGGGAGACAAGGGCTCGTCCGGATTCTGGACCTGCACGTCGTCCAGGCGTAGCCCACCGCCGTCCGCGAGTCGGCGCACGGCACTGCGCGAACCCTGTAGTCCGCTAGCCACCAGAAGATCGGTCAGGGTGAGGCCCGTTTGCAGTGCGGCGCGGCTGGCTTCCACTTTGGGTAGTGTGTCGCTCTGGCTGCCCTCACTGAACAACGCCCGTGCCGCTGTCTCCGCGTCACGCTGGGCCGCTTCGCCATGGCACAAACGGGTCGCCTCGTTGGCCAGAACGATTTTCGCCTCGTTAAGCTCTGCACCCTGCAATGCGCCTAGGCGTCGTACTTCGTCCATAGGCAGTTCGGTAAACAGTGCCAGGAAACGCTGTACGTCCCGATCATCGCAGTTGCGCCAGAATTGCCAGAAATCATAGGCAGAAAGCTTATCGCTGTTGAGCCATACCGCGCCTTGTGCCGACTTGCCCATCTTCTTGCCGTCACTCGTGGTCAACAGCGGCATCGTAAGCCCGTAGAGCTGCGGGCCATTCTGGCGACGTGACAGCTCAACGCCATTGATAATGTTGGCCCACTGGTCAGCGCCGCCCAACTGCAGAGTGCAGCCATACCGATGGGCCAACTCGACGAAATCATAAGCCTGAAGCAAGGTGTAGCCAAATTCCTCGAAGGACAGAGAGTGCTCACGATCCAGGCGATTGCGGATGGCATCGAACGTGAGCAGGCGGTTGATCGAGAAATGCCGTCCTACGGTATTGAGGAAATTCAGGTAACCCAGCCCATCAAGCCACTCGGCATTGTCTACCACCCGGGCTTGCCCGTCCGTATCGCCCACTTCCAGGTAGGTCGTAAATGCCTTGGCAATACCGGACATATTCTGAGCGATCTGGGCGTCGTTCAGCACCGGGCGGCTGCTGTCCCGAAAGCTGGGATCGCCAATGCGCGTCGTGGCGCCACCGATCAAAAGCAGGATCGGATGCCCTGCACGCTGCATCCAGCGCATGAGCATGAGACCTTGCAGATGCCCGACGTGTAGGCTATCAGCCGTTGCGTCAAAGCCTAGGTACGCGGTCACTGGTCCGTTATTGAGCGCTTGGCCAAGACCGTCACGGTCGGTGATCTGATGGACGAAACCACGTTCTTCCAACAGGTGAAGCAGGTCTTGCTGGGGCTTGTTCATTGAGTACGTCTCCTTGGCTTTCTGGCCTGCGGAGACTGGGAGAGGTTGCATTCACCGAGCCGCCACAGGCGGTTCGGAATGCAGCGCAGCACCTACCACCCGAAAGAGTTCAGGTAGTAATAATACGCAGCGATGGGTGTAATAAAGGTATTCATGGGTGACAAAGCTAACCGGTTCAGCAGGAAAGTCAAGCGAAACGGCAAATCACTAGAATTCCTTTCTTTCAACAGCCTATGACTTTTTCTCGTTTGTAGTGAGGGAAGCGGCAGACGCATAGTCTTCGCATCGTGATTAACGGCGAATCCCTCATGCGTATCTTCAACCCTGTCTTCGAGTCGCCACAAGGTTCTCCCATACGTGAGCTGTTCAAGTATCTCTCCGTCCCTGGCATGATTTCACTGGCGGGCGGCTACCCTGCCTCCGATCTGTTTGATGAAGCAGGGCTGGCAGAGGCGATGACAGTGGCCTTTCGCAATCCCGTCGGCTGCCTGCAATATTCCGGCAGTGAAGGTCTGCCGGGACTACGCGAGGCACTGGCCCAGTTGAGCCGCCAGCGCGGTATTCCCTGTAAGGCGGAGGATCTGATCGTCACGTCTGGCTCGCAACAAGGGTTTGATTTGCTGGTTCGTGTCCTGCTGTCGCCGGGTGACGCCGTTCTGGTAGAACAGCCTACCTACCCCGCTACGCTTCAAGCCTTACGGTTGGTTCAAGCACGAATCGAAACCGTTGCCTCGGATCTGGACGGTATCGATCCTACGCAACTGGATAGTCAGCTGGCCCGCTATACGCAGGAGCAACGACCGAAGTTTCTCTATCTCTCCCCCACATTTGCCAACCCTACCGGACTTACGCTTGGTCTGGAACGCCGCCGCGCCTTGCTGGAGGTGGCGATGCGTCATGACCTGCTGATTATTGAAGATGATCCGTATGGTGATCTACGCTTTACCGGTGTTGCCATTCCTACGCTGGCAGAGCTGGCTCGCACGCAGCCGGAAACCCGAGATCAGGTAGTCTATTTGTCCAGCCTTTCAAAAATCGTGGCGCCTGGGGTTCGTATTGGCTGGATGATAGGGCCTGCCGAGGTACTTAAACGCTGTACGATCGCCAAGCAAACCGCTGACCTGTGTACCTCCGGCTGGATGCAATCCATTGCCGAAGCCTACTTGAAGCAGGGTTTACTGGAGCGGCATCTACCGGTGCTTACCGCGGCCTATCATGAGAAGTGCCTGGCGCTAGTGAGTGGTCTACAGACACACCTTGGCCAACGATTCGAATGCCGGATGCCGGCAGGCGGGCTGTTTGTCTGGGGGCGTTGGTCAGAGGGGCTGGATGCCAAGGCGGTCCTTGAGCAGGCTATTGAGCATAAGGTCATGTACGTTCCAGGCAGCGCCTTCTACGCCAAAGCCCCTGACCACTCTACGGTACGGCTGTCGTTTGCTGCGCCATCGCTTGAGCAGATCGACCACGCAGTAGAGCGGTTGGCCTTGGCCGTTCAGTCATTCGGGCGTAAAGGCTAACCGACTATACCCGCCTGCCTCCAGGCGTTGATTCTGGCATCGCCGTGACCCAGAAGATACCGCAACACCTGCTCGGTATGCTCACCGAGCAGCGGTGGAGGACGTCGGTACTCCACGGGCGTTCTGGAAAGACGCATCGGGCTTGCCACCTGCGGAACGGTTTGTCCCAGCGGATGCGCCATCGTAAAGGCCAGATTGCGTGCCGCTACCTGCTTATCGGCAAAAACTTGGGCCACTGAATTGATCGGACCACAGGGCACCCCCACCGCTTCGAGCAGGGCGATCCATTCTTCAGTACGCCTGAAAACGGTAACCTGCCGAATCAGCGGAACCAGTTCCATACGATGGACGACCCTCGCCTGGTTGGTGGCAAAACGAGGATCATTCACCCAATCCAGCCGGTCTGCCACCTCGCAGAACCGGCGGAACTGAGCATCATTGCCAATCGTGAGGATCATATCGCCATCGGCTGTTGGAAAGGCTTGATACGGCACGATGTTGGGATGGGCATTGCCAAGGCGCGTTGGCGACTCACCGGAGACCAGATAATTCATGGCCTGGTTGGCCAAGCAGGCCACTTCAACATCGAGCAGCGCCATGTCGATATGCTGCCCTTCACCGGTCTGAGTCCGATGGTTCAGCGCAGCCAGAACAGCAACCGTGGCATACAGCCCCGTCAGGATATCTACCAGCGCAACCCCTGTCTTGACCGGGCCACCGCCCTCGTCATCATCCGGATGGCCTGTCAGACTCATAAGGCCGCCAAGACCCTGTATCAAGAAGTCATAGCCTGCCCGCTGTGCATAAGGGCCGCTCTGACCAAAACCGGTAATCGAGCAGTAGATCAATTTCGGGTTAAGAGCACTGAGCGAGGCGTAGTCCAGGCCATAGGCTGACAAGCCTTCAACCTTGAAATTTTCTAGCACCACATCGGATTTAACAGCCAGATCCCGAAGGATCTGCTGACCGTCGGGCTGGGTGAAGTCCACGGCTATCGACTGTTTGTTGCGATTGGCTGACAGAAAATAGGCCGACTCGCCCGTGTTCGCCCCTAGCGAGTCTTTTAAAAAGGGCGGCCCCCAATGGCGTGTATCATCTCCTCGCCCGGGGCGCTCGACTTTGATGACTTCTGCCCCCAGGTCCGCCAGGATTTGTCCTGCCCAAGGCCCGGCAAGAACCCGTGACAGGTCCAGGACTCGTAAGCCTGCAAGTGCTCCAGCCATGAGCCAGGCCTCCTTGAGAGTGATCAAAAGAAGGCCTGGATGCCGGTCTGTGCCCGTCCCAGGATGAGCGCGTGCACATCATGGGTTCCCTCGTAGGTATTGACTACCTCGAGATTGACCAGATGCCGCGCAATGCCAAATTCGTCAGAGATACCATTGCCTCCAAGCATGTCCCGGGCCATACGGGCAACGTCCAGTGCCTTGCCACAACTGTTGCGTTTCATGATTGAAGTGATCTCCACAGCGGCCGTCCCCTCGTCCTTCATTCGTCCCAGACGCAGGCAGCCTTGCAGGGCCAACGTGATATCGGTTTGCATGTCGGCCAGCTTCTTTTGAATGAGCTGATTTGCAGCAAGAGGTCGACCAAACTGCTTGCGATCAAGGGTGTATTGTCGAGCGGTGTGCCAGCAGAACTCGGCCGCACCCAATGCGCCCCAGCTGATCCCGTACCGGGCGGAATTGAGGCAGGTAAACGGACCTTTCAGGCCGCGTATTTCTGGAAATCGGTTTTCCTCAGGGACAAAGACGTTATCCATTACGATTTCACCCGTTACCGAGGCACGCAGCCCCACCTTGCCGTGAATGGCAGGTGCGGTGAGACCTTTCCAGCCTTTTTCCAGAATGAATCCGCGGATATCACCGGCCTCATCCTTGGCCCATACAACAAACACATCGGCAATCGGACTGTTGGTAATCCAGGTCTTGCTACCGGTGAGGCGATAGCCGCCTTCTACCTTTTTTGCGCGGCTGGCCATTGATCCTGGGTCGGAGCCATGATCCGGCTCTGTCAGCCCAAAGCAACCAATCCATTCGCCTGAGGCCAACCTTGGCAGGTATTTCTGGCGTTGTGCCTGAGTACCAAATTCATAGATAGGCACCATGACCAGAGACGACTGGACACTCATCATGGAGCGGTATCCTGAGTCGATCCGTTCTACCTCACGGGCGATCAAGCCGTAACACACATAATTAAGTCCACTGCCGCCGTATTCACTAGGGATTGTGGCGCCAAGCAAGCCTGCCTCCCCCATTTTGCGGAAAATCGAAGGGTCGGTCTGCTCATGCCGGAACGCCTCCAGGACACGAGGTGCCAGTTGGGCCTGTGCAAATTGCGCGGCGCTGTTGCGTACCATCCGCTCTTCATCGCTGAGCTGTTGCTCAAGCAGGAGAGGATCTTCCCAATTGAACGGTGCATTGGCTGCCATTGCAGGTCACTCCGGTGATCTTGTTGTGAAGCAAGCCTAGAAGACGCCCAACTGTGCTGCAATCGAGCAATGTGCACAGGGTTGTGCGTAAAACTCACTTCACGCCATGATAATTACCGCTGCTGTAGGCATTTGTCTGTGAGCAAGAGGTACATGTGAGAAGAAAAATACCCAGTACGGCTGCGCTGATTGCCTTTGAGGCTGCTGCCAGACACCAGAGTTTTACCCGGGCCGCAGATGAGTTGGCTCTGACACAAAGTGCGGTATGCCGGCAGATTGCAGGTTTGGAAAGCTTTCTGGGCATTGAGCTGTTTCGCCGTACTCGCCGGGGTGTTCTACTTACTGAAGCGGGATTATCCTATAGCCGGCAGGTAGCCCAGCACCTGGATGCAGCCGAGCGGGACGCGCTGGCTGTTATGGGTAAGCATGGCTCAGGCCGGCTCGAACTCGCAGTAGTACCCACCTTTGGTACACAATGGCTCCTGCCACGCCTTAAGCGGTTTCAAGTACTTCATCCAGACATAACGGTCAATCTGACCAACCGTACCCGCCCTTTTCTCTTTGCCGACACTGACTTCGATGCCGCGCTTTATTGTGGAGACGGTGAGTGGTCAGGCACACAAACCCATTTTCTCATGCACGAATACCCGGTGCCGGTGTGCAGTCCGGCACTGGTCGATTACAAGGATGGCATTACCGCTCAGGCTGTTGCAGCGCTTCCGCTACTGCAACAGACCACACGGCCTTATGCCTGGCGACAATGGTTTAATGCGCAGGGCCTGTCATTCCCCCATGACCTGCATGGTCCGCGTTACGAGCTGTTTTCCATGTTGGCTCAGGCCGCCATCCATGAAATGGGGGTTGCGCTGATTCCGCCGTTCCTTATCCAGAACGAGCTGGAGCAGGAGCGGCTTATCATCTTGAATACCTCTAGCTACCGCAGTGACCGTGCGTATTATCTTGCTATCCCCGAGCGTACGACCACATCTCAAGCATTACAGTCCTTTCGCGACTGGCTGCTTGGCGAGGCACAGGAGTACCGCACGGGCAGCTTATTATCAGAACACGGCATGGAAGAGCCAGTACAGCAACCCTGAAAGCATCATCGCGGCGGGTAAGGTAAATACCCAGGCCAGGGCCAGGTTGCGTACCGTAGACATCTGCAGGCCACTGCCATTGGCTGCCATGGTTCCCGCTACACCCGAGGACAAGACATGCGTGGTCGAGACAGGCAGGCCATACAGGTCGGCTGCGCCAATAGTAGCCATAGCGACCAGCTCGGCACTGGCGCCTTGAGCATAGGTCAGGTGCGTCTTACCAATGCGCTCGCCCACGGTAATGACGATCCGTCGCCACCCAACCAGGGTGCCCATACCCAGCGCAATGGCCACTGCCACCTTTACCCAAAGCGGAATGAACCGTGTCGCCTCATCGATCTGGCGCTTGAATTCATTGAGATTGTTGCGCGTGTCGTCGGAAAAGGTATCGAGCTTTTGTTTCTTGAGCAGGCTGATGCTTTCTGAAGTCAGGTACATGTCGTTACGCACGTTCATCATGGCCTGGGCAGGTACGTTGGCCAGCGTGCCGTAACTTTTCACCTCATCGGCGATCAACCCGGTCACTGCACCCAACGCCGGAATGACCTCCTCCGTGGACTTGCGGGTACGTACATATTCCAGAAGTACGCCACGTGGATCGGCCGGTGCAGCGCCAGGTACGTCCTTTACAATTCCTTGTTGAGTCACCTGAGCTACAGCAACGAACTGCGGCGTTTGCGTGGCGGGCACTGCACGGTTCAGCGCATAGGCCATTGGCAAGGTACCTACCAGGATCAGCATGATGAGCCCCATTCCCTTCTGACCGTCATTGGAGCCGTGGGCAAACGACACGCCGGTGCAGGTAAGGATCAACATCCCCCGAATCCAGAACGGGGGCGGTTGAGTGCCTTTGGGCTCCTGATAGAGTGCCTTTTGCTTGACCAGCATGCGCAATGTCAGCAGCAGGAGCGCCGCACAGATAAATCCTACCAGGGGTGAGAAAAGAAGCGCATAACCCACCTTCAGCGCCTGGCTCCAATCTACCCCGCTGCTGCCGTCTCGCCCTTCCAGCCAGGCATTGGTCAGTCCGACGCCCAGAATCGAACCAATCAAGGTATGGGATGACGACGCTGGCAACCCAAGCCACCACGTTCCCAAATTCCAGACAATGGCGGCAATTAGCAAAGCAAAGATCATTGCAAAGCCATTGCTGGAGCCGACCTGCAAGATGAGGTCAACCGGCAACAGTGCAATGATGCCGAATGCCACGGCGCCGCTGGAAAGCATCACACCCATGAAATTCCAAAAACCGGACCACACGACAGCGACCTGGGCAGGCAGTGAATGCGTATAGATAACGGTAGCAACTGCATTGGCCGTATCGTGGAACCCATTGACGAATTCGAATCCAAGCGCAATGACTAGAGCCAGGCCCAGCAATGCGAACGGCAACCAAGTGGTGGCTACCGATCCGGCTTCACGGACGTCGCTGACGATACCGTAGGAGCTGATGAGAATGCCGGCAAAAAGCAATGAGAAAAATAGGAAAACACTTCGGCGACTGAACGTCTTGTCCAGCCGGGGACGCGTGGCTGCGGGGGCCGCATCATGAGCCTGGATCGTCGACATACGAGGGGACCTTATAGGACTGTTCACCTCACGCTATGCCCTCTTTGTGACATTTTGTATGCAAATATCGACCGTTTGTCCTTAAAGCGTCATCTTGTCATGAATGTTTCTTCTAGACATTTTGGGTACTGCTCAGACCCGCCGCCAATGATCGAAACCTAGTGTCAGGTCTTCAGACGCCATTTATTGCAAAAGACGCTAGCCACTTATAAGTCAGGCCTTTCATCAGTAGTGCGTCTGGTAAACCAGGCGGGTCGCTGATCTCAAGCGACCCGCCTTGCCGGCTTATCCAGCCGGCAGCTGTTTAGAAGATACTGATTGGGTAGTCGATGAAGATACGCACTTCGTTACCGTCATCGTTGTAGGAGCGGACATTGTTTGACGTGCGCAGGATGGAGTTACGCAGACGTACCGAAAGGTCCTTGGCCGGACCGTTCTGAACAACGTATTTCACCTGATTGAACAGCTCGCGCTCCTTGCCACGTCCATCTCCGGCATCGATATGATCACCGCGAACATAAGCCAGCTGATAGCTCAGGCCCGGAACCCCATAAGTGGAAAAATCCAGCCCATAGCCCAACTGCCAGGAACGCTCGTCCTTAGCGTTGAAGTCCGACCAGTAGGAGTTGGCAAGAAAGATCGTCATGCCACCGTCACCTATGCCGCCCGCGTTCTGATACCAGCCGTAGGGATAGCCAATATCACCCGTGCTGCGCTGGTGCGCCAGAGTGAAGGAGTGAGGCCCTACCGAGTAGGTAGCCGCCAGACTCCAGATCTTGTTGTCGCGGGCATTGGCATCACCTGAATAAGTCTGGGCAAAGCTCTTGTCCAACCGCGTCTTATAGCCATTGAAGTCAAACGTCAGAGACTGGTCCTTATCGATGGGCAGGACGTAGTTCAGGTTGATGTACTGCTTTTTCAGGACGTCTTTGACATCGGACGCATAAAGCGATGCCATGAACTGATCTGTGAACTTGTAGCTGCCACCGATGACATCGATCTTTTTCAGCCCACCGCTATCACGTCCTTCGGCACTCTTGCGGGACTCCTCGGTGAAGCGCCCTACGTTGAGGACAAGCCCATCGATTTCTTTCGAGGTAATCAGCGTACCGGTATAACTTTCCGGCAGTAGGCGTGAGGTGTCCGAGTTCAGGACCGGCAGCGCCGGCATCTGATCACCGTAGGTGATGGTCGTGTTGGAGAAACGTGCCTTGATCGAGGCGCCGCCCTTGGCGATATCGCTGGCCGCCTCACCGCTGTCGCCCTGTTTGAAGAAATCGATACCGCCAGCACCCGAGCGGCCCTTGCCACCGTCCAGGCGCAGACCGTACAAAGCAAATGCGTCGACGCCAAACCCTACGGTACCTTGTGTAAATCCAGATGCAAAATTGGCCGTTACGCCCTGCCCCCACTCCGCCTTGTCTTGATTACCGTGCTTATAGTCACGGTTCATGTAGGCGTTGCGCAGGAACAGTTTGAGGCTGCTGTCCTCAATGAACCCGTTGGAGGTCTGGGTTTCAGCCGCCAATGCCTGGGTAGCACTCAATACGCCACAAGCAATCAAGGTAATCCGTTTGTTTAACATCTACTGCCGTTCCTTTCTGACTAATACGGTGTGACGATCAGGCTTGTTTCTATAGGTCTTTCCTGACGGACTGGAAGGATTCCCGCACACGTGAGTGACAGGAATGCTCATGGCTTACCGGTTGGGTGTCGCCTCGGCGGGTAAGCCTACGCGAGCGCTCCAAAAGCCTCATAAGGCCTGGCAAATCATGAGCTCTCTCGTGAAAGGGTATGTACGAGAGCAGCCACCTCGCACCCGCAAGAAAACAGGTGCCTGTTCTTCTCTACTGGTGATCGCAAAGCGATAGGCCATTGTACTGCCATATCAGGGGGTTATGTAACTGTAAGAAAAGGTTGCCGAACATGAATAGGTTTCAGGTTAACGCCGACGCCAAACGTGCTTGCCGACGCGTTTGGCCCGGCCATATCAAGCCGTATAAACGGCCCGGTTAGTGCAGCAAGCGTGGAATGTGAATCCTCCTGTGCCAAAAGATGTCTATACCTCATCAAGGGCGCCTGTTCGCGCTTGGAGTTTGGCAATCTAATTATCACGGGAGATACGATGACGGCACATCCAGCACCGGGCATCCTCAATACAATAGAAGGTCAGCGGCTTTCCGGCGTCGATGCCGAGCACTGGCGGAAATGGGGTCCCTACCTGAGTGAACGCCAATGGGCAACGGTGCGTGAGGACTATAGTGCCGATGGCAACGCCTGGAGCTATTTCCCGCACGAACATGCACGCAGCCGTGCTTATCGCTGGGGCGAGGACGGGCTGGCCGGTTTCTCCGATGTAGCCCAGCAGTGGTGTCTGGCGCTAGGGCTCTGGAATGAGCGCGACCCTTTTATCAAGGAACGTCTGTTCGGCCTGACGAACGCCGAAGGCAACCATGGCGAAGACGTCAAAGAGCTGTACTTCTATCTGGATGGCGTTCCAAGCCACTCCTACATGCGCATGCTCTACAAGTATCCTCACGCCGAGTTTCCTTACGCTGACCTCGTAGAAGAAAACGGTCGCCGTGGGCTGGGAGATGCAGAGTACGAAATTCTCGATACGGGTGTCTTCAACGACAACCGCTATTTCGATGTAACCGTTGAATACGCCAAGAACACGCCGGACGATGTGCTGATGCGTGTCACGGTGGTAAACCGCTCTACCGAGGCGGCACGCCTACATGTCATGCCCCACCTGTGGACACGCAACACCTGGGTATGGACCGGAGCGCCGCAGCGACCGCTGCTATCCATCATGGACGATGGAAAAGTCAAGGCAACTAACTACAACTGGGCGGATTATGTCGCTACTGCATGGGGTGACGTCACGCCCGAATGGATCTTCTGTAACAACGAAACCAACAAACCAAAACTGGAAAGCGTTGAAGCATCCGGTCCGTTCAAGGATGGTATCAACGATTATGTGGTGAGTGGTGACGAGCAGGCGATTCGCCGAGACTCCGGCAGCAAGGTGGCTGCACGGTTCGTCCTGGATATGCAGGGAAATAGCCGGTCGGTCATCTATCTGCGATTCGCACCAGAAACCGCTGACCCTCATCTCGATGTAAAAGCGGTCTTCGCCAAACGCCGTGCTGAAGCAGACGCGTTTTACGCAGAGTTGCAACACAACATCATTGATGAGGACGCCCGCAACGTACAGCGGCAGGCCATTGCCGGCCTGCTCTGGTCCAAACAGCTCTACTATTTTGAAGTCAACCGCTGGATTGATGGTGATCCCAATCGTCCTGCCCCGCCCCAGGAACGCAAGAGCGGTCGCAATACTCAGTGGCGGCATCTCGTCAATTTCGACATCGTATCGATGCCAGACAAGTGGGAATACCCTTGGTATGCGTCATGGGACCTTGCGTTCCAGGCGGTGGCCTATGCCATGATCGATCCGGGTTTTGCCAAACAGCAACTTCTTCTGTTAGTCAAAGACCGCTTCATGCACCCCAACGGGCAGCTACCGGCCTACGAATGGAACTTCGAGGATGCCAATCCTCCCGTACACGCCTGGGCCTGCTGGCATGTTTATCAGCAAGAAAAGGCATTGACGGGACACGGTGATCGCGAGTTCCTGGAGCGCGTTTTCCATAAGCTTTTGCTCAACTTTTCCTGGTGGGTCAATCGCAAGGATGCCGAAGGCCGCAATCTCTTCCAGGGGGGCTTCCTGGGCCTGGATAACATCGGCATTTTTGACCGTTCCGCCGTCTTGCCGCCCGGCTCTCACTTGGATCAGGCCGATGGAACTGCGTGGATGGCTGCCTACGCGCTTGACCTGATGCGCATTGCACTGGAGCTGGCCAAGGAAAACCCGGTATATGTCGACATTGGCGTGAAGTTCTTTGAGCACTTCCTGCATATTGCCGGCGCGATCAACGCGGGTGAAGAGCGCCATGATGGACTCTGGGATGAGCAGGACGAATTCTTCTATGATGTGCTGCACCGTGGCGATGGCACCTGTGAGCCGATGCGGCTGCGCTCGATCGTAGGACTCATCCCGCTGTTCGCCGTACAGGTTTTAGAGTCCAAGGAATATGAAGGCCTACCTGGGGTGCGGGATCGTCTGAAGGAGTTCGTACGGCAACGTCCTGATTTGGCACGACTGGTTTCCCGTTGGACCGAGCCCGGTCAGGGCAACCGATTCCTGCTGGCGCTGCTGCGTGGCCAGCGGACCAAGAGTCTCCTGGCGCGAATGCTGGATGAGAAGGAGTTTCTGTCACCATTCGGCATCCGCTCACTGTCCAAGGTACATGCCGAGGCCCCCTTCGAGATGCGGCAGGAAGACGGCTCCATGCTTAGTGCACGTTATCAACCCGCCGAATCTGACTCCCGGCTGTATGGTGGTAACTCCAATTGGCGGGGGCCGCTGTGGATGCCGATCAACTATATGTTGATCGAATCGCTGCACGAGTTCTATCTGTATTACTCGGACAACTTCTCGGTGGAGTATCCGACTGGATCCGGCTACCTCGCCTCCCTGGAAGAGGTCGCCAGCGGCCTGAGCGAACGTCTGACGCGGATGTTCCTCAAGGATGAAAACGGCCACCGTCCCAGCATGATGGCCTATCCACAGCTTCAGAATGATCCGGACTGTGCAGACCTTGTGCTTTTCCATGAGTACTTCCATGGTGAGAACGGGCGCGGTCTTGGAGCTTCCCACCAGACCGGCTGGAGTGCACTGGTCGCGCTGCTGCTTCAGCCTCGTTGATAGCGGTGCATGAAAGGCCGGACCTCGTCCGGCCTTTTTACAACCGGCATTTCAATGCAACCCAGCAGCCTTTAGTATCCATAGCGATGTGCACGCGCGGTTCCACCGGTTCAATGTGCTACGCCTTATAACAATCCCAACAAGGAGACCTTGATGTTCGCCCGATGGACATTGCCATTTGCTGCAGCGGTATCACTTTCCATCTCCATGCTTCTGTCACCTGCACTTACGTTTGCGGCCTCAAGCCCTGCCGTGGAGGCCAGGCATGGAATGGTCGTCTCGTCGCAACAGCTGGCTTCCCAGGTAGGCGTGGATATTCTCAAGAAAGGGGGTAACGCCATCGACGCCGCCGTTGCTGTCGGTTATGCGCAGGCCGTGGTCAATCCCTGTTGCGGCAATATCGGTGGCGGTGGCTTCATGACAATCCACTTGGCGGATGGCAAAGATACCTTTATCGACTTTCGCGAAAAGGCGCCTGCTGCCGCCAGTGCAGATATGTATCTCGATAGCAACGGCAAGGTCCGTAAAGACGCCAGCCTATATGGCTATCTGGCCGCTGGCGTGCCCGGTACGGTATTGGGCCTGGACACCGCTCACCAGCGGTACGGCAAGCTAACCCGAGAGCAGGTCATGGCGCCGGCGATCCGGCTGGCACGGGAAGGCTTTGTATTGACCCGGGCGGATACCGATATCCTCGACACTACCGTTGAACGCTTCAAGCATGATCCGGAAGCCGCACGACTTTTCCTGCGCAAGGACGGCTCTCCACTTCAGCCGGGTGACCGTCTGATACAGACCGACCTTGCCAACACCCTCGCTGCCATCGCCAAAGAGGGACCGAACGCCTTCTACCAGGGACGCATTCCCCAGGCTGTCGAAAAGGCGGCCAAGGCAGGGGGCGGCATCCTGACGGCAGAGGATTTTGCGCGTTACACCATCAACGAAACCGCACCGCTTACCTGTACCTACCGAGGCTACACCTTTGTGTCTGCCCCACCGCCCAGCTCGGGAGGTGTGACCTTGTGCGAAACCCTCAATATTCTTGAAGGTTATGACCTGAAAAGCATGGGCTTCAATTCGGCGGATTATATCCATACCCTGACCGAAGCCATGCGGCAGGCCTATCTGGACCGCAACACGTCCCTGGGCGATCCGGCCTTTGTCGATAACCCCATCGAGCAGCTCACCAGCAAGGACTACGCCGCCCAGGTACGCAACCGGATTATTCCCAACAAGGCCACCCCGTCGGCGCAGGTCATTCCAGGCATGGAAACACGAGAAAAGCCAGAGACCACGCACTATTCCATCATGGATGAACACGGAAATGCCGTTTCCACGACCTATACCATCAATGGCCGATTCGGATCAGTCGTTATTGCGCCCGGAACTGGGTTCTTTTTGAATAATGAGATGGATGATTTTACCGTGAAGGTGGGTGAGCAGAACCTGTATGGTCTTGTTCAAGGCACAGCCAATGCGATAGCTCCTGGCAAGCGGCCGCTGTCGTCGATGACGCCCACCCTGATCAACAAAGATGGCAAAACCTTCATGGTCCTGGGCTCACCCGGTGGTTCGCGCATCATCTCCATCACGTTGCAGACCGCCCTTAACGTCATTGATCACGGAATGCCGCCTCAGGAAGCAGTCGATGCGCCACGAATTCATCATCAATGGATGCCGGATGAGGTGTATTACGAGCAACGCGGTGTATCAGCCGACAGCCTCAAGCTCTTGCAGGACATGGGCTATACCATGGTGCAGCAAACGCCATGGGGCGCAGCCGAGCTGATCATGGTGGGCCTGCCGGGTGCGCCTGGCGTCACGGCAGATGACTCCGGCAACGACTCGGCAGTATCCGGGCGGGTGCGGGAAGGCTTTCTTTACGGCTCCAACGATGTACGCCGTCCCGCAGGCGCCGCAATCGGCTATTGAGCCCTCCAGGCGGCGCTACCAGTCGCCGCCTGCCTCTGGCATCTCGTATTCCCGGTACTGGGTTACTGCCATGCCGATCTCCGGATCGTCATGGAGGGTTGGCTCCTGACTCAGTCGTTCGACCAGAAAGTCGATAAACACCTTGAGCTTGGGTTGCAGGTGCCTGGTTGCTGGATAGAGCAGCCAGGCTCCTCCGCAGTATTGCGTCTGGAATGACCACTCAGGCAGCACTTGAACAATCAGACCCTTGCGTAAGGCGTAGCGCGCAGTGAAATAGGGAAGACTGCCGATACCGATATGGTGCAGCACAGCGTCCAGTCGCGCACCAGTATGATTGGCGGCATAACGGCCGCGAACGTTGACGCTCACGCTCTTGTTGCCTTTTCTGAACCGCCAACGTGAATCGGCCGGCTCCTGCCCAAGGTAAATGCAGCTGTGCGTTGTCAGCTCCCGAGGGTGCTCCGGCGTGCCATGCTCTGCCAGATAATGGGGTGTCGCCGCCAGTAGATGGTCGATCTGCACCAGTTCTCGCCCCATCAGACCGGGCGGTGGCTGATCGGTAATGCGGATAGCCAGGTCCACATCACCATCGATGAGATCAACATAGTGGTCGCTCAGATTCATCTGCACATCCACATGCGGGTAGAGCCGCAAAAATTCGGGCAGGTGCGGATGAATCAGAAATCGCCCTACTGCCTTCGGCACACTCAGGCGGATAACACCCTCTGGCGTCTGGCTGAACTGCCCGCTGACCTCCATGACGGCGCGCGCAGCGTTCACCATGTCGACACAGCGCCGATAGACCTCTTCTCCGCTTTCGCTCAGACGAAGCTTGCGTGTCGTCCGGTTGAGCAGGCGTGTCGCCAGGGCCTTTTCAAGCCGAGCTACACTTCGGCTGGTGGAGGACGGTGTCGTGCCCAGCTGACGTGCAGCCTCGGAGAAGCTTCCAGTTTCGACGACCTTGACGAAAACAACCATCTCGCCCATTAGCATGATTGATAGATTTGTGCTCACCGCGCAAAAGTCCTTTGGAATGCAGGCGGATTATCACAATATCACCCCTTCCCTAGAATGGGGCAGGCATCTGCTTTGCAAAGGGCTTTAGACATGACTCAGCGTCTGTATTATTCGAGTGACATTCTGGTCATGGAGGTTGAAGTTACCGCCTGTGCCCCTTGGGAAGATCTCTATGCGGTGGAGTTGGCCGCCACGCCCTTCCATCCCCAGGGCGGCGGGCAACCCAGCGATACCGGCTGGCTGGGCGACACAGAGGTCGTCATGATCAAACAGGACGGCGAGCGTATCGTCCACTACACACGAGAGCCTGTAACACTGGGCTCCGTGCAAGCCCGTGTCGATGAGAACCGACGTCGACTGCATACACACTTGCACTCGGCCGGTCATCTGATCGGTCATATCGGAGAGGCGTTTGGCTGGCGACCCGTCAAGGCACACCATTGGCCAGGAGAAGGCCGTATTGAATTCATGCCTGGTCAGGAGGCTCGGCCTCTGGATGCAGAGCAGCTGGAATCCTATTTCGACCAGTACGTGCAACAGGATCTACCGGTCAGCATCACCCTCGATGGCGAAGGCCAGCGTAGAGTTGGCTTTGGCGATTTTACGCCTTACGGCTGTGGCGGCACGCATGTTCGCTCCTCGCGGGAGCTTAACGGACTGAAGGATCTCCTGCTCAAGGAAAAGAAAGGAAAACTCTCCGTTCATTACGATGTGACTTCCCCATGACGTGATCACACAATGGTCAGGGTCTGCGGCGTGTAACAACCATACGAGCACACCAGGAAGTCACCCTATCACCCAAGGAACCTGCTCATGATGCTTGAAAAGCAGCGTCTCGAGACGTCGTCCATCAACGCTCTCGCTAACGAAGAGGTCATGGCGATCCACGTCAGGCAGTTCATTCCTCAGGAACTGGCGTCGAAGATAGCTCAGCAAATTCTCGGACAGGGTTTCGAAAGCTACCTTAACGCACCCAGTATCGGCCGTATCGGCATGGCCTTTTACGAGGCTGAAAATCAGCCGCCCCGGCTGGCGGACTATTTTGAAAGCGTCTACGAAAACATCGAAGAACTGCGACGGCGTTGCCAGCCGTATCTGTCCCCTATCGATCTGCTGCGCTGCACGCTCGATGAAGTCTGGCCTGCGGGCGCCCGGCTGCAAATCCTGTATGGACGCAAGATGTATGTAGGGCTTTCCCGCGTCGTCAAACCGGGCGTTCGCTTCCTTGCCCATCACGACATCTTTGCCAAGGATGCTCCGCAGAGCACCGAGGCCATGAGCCTTGAGGCCCAGATGGCCTGCAACGTTTACCTGAACATGCCAAGCGAGGGCGGCGCCCTGCAGCTCTGGCGAACCGAGCTTACGCCCGATCAGTTCGACGCCCTGCGTGGCACAAGCTATGGGATAGACCCCACCCTGCTGGGACCACCCGATGTTGAAATCCGACCGGAGCCGGGTGACCTCATTCTCTTCAACTCAAGAAAGATGCATGCGGTCACTCCCGGTTCGGACCATTTACGCCTCAGCCTGTCGTGTTTTGTTGGATACCGAGGCGCTGGCAGTCCGTTGACCTTCTGGAGTTGAAATTGACGTCCTCTTACTTCACCGAATTTTTAAGCCTTGCGATCATCCATTTTCTGGCGGTGGTCGCACCAGGACCCGATTTTGCCATCACGGTACGCCAGAGCGTTCGCTACGGACGTCTGGTCGGGCTGTTTACGGCGTTGGGCATCGGAGCAGGCATTTCGGTACATGTGCTCTATACGCTGCTGGGCATCGGTGCCCTGATGCACGCCACTCCCTGGCTGCTCAGTGTTGCAAAAGTGGTTGGGGGCGCCTACATCCTTTATCTAGGCATCAGCCTGCTCAAAAGCAAGCCGACCCAAGCATTGGATGAAGTGCAAGGCGGCACGGTGGCTATGGATGAGCAAACCATTGGCAAGGCATTCCGTATTGGGTTCCTCACCAATGCTACCAATCCCAAGGCAACCCTGTTTTTTCTGGCGATCTTTACTACCGTGGTGAGCGCACAAACCCCAATGAAAATCCAGGCGCTGTATGGCTTGTGGATGTGTTGTGTGAACGCAGCCTGGTTCATGATCGTCAGCTTTCTGTTTTCGAGCCCTCGTGTGCGACAACTGTTCCTGCGCATGGGGCACTGGTTCGAACGTACGATGGGGCTAGTGCTGGTGTTCTTCGCCGGCCGGTTGTTGCTGTCGATCATCTAAGTGTTTCACGGCTCGATAGCCACAAGCTGCCGGGCCGTGTCGAAACCTGGCTGGAGCGGTTCACTGCACAGCTGTTTGTCCCTACCCCAGCACGGAGCTGAATAGACTCATGCCACAAGCCATTCGATCCTACTCGACCCGTACCGCCGAAAAATTCGTCCTCCGGCTGCCTGAAGGCATGCGTGAGCGTATTGCAGAGGTTGCTCGCAACCACCACCGCAGCATGAACTCCGAAATCATCTCGTACCTGGAGCATAGTCTGGTGCAGGACGGCCTTCTGGAAGCTGATCCCGACATGCGCATGGACAGCCCGACCCTGAGTCTGCACGAACGGGAACTGCTCCAGCGCTTCCGCCAGCTTTCCGGTCGACAGCAGAATGCACTTATCTCCCTGATCGCCGACGACCTTGAACGCGTAGGCGAGCACTGAATCAAGGTTCTCCCTCCAGGGCTCCCGACTGCTTTACCAGGCTGCCCAACACCACCGGGCCAGCCAGGGGCACGCGACTATCCGGCCACCCAATCGTGCTCCAGAGGATATGGAGATGCGCCTGGCGACAGCATAAAAAGCTGTCGCTTTCTTTAATGTAAGGCCCGCGCTGGCGGGCTTTGCTCTACGCGCAGAAACCTTGCCTGAAAAGCCAGAAACCCATTCAGGCGAAGGCCATGGCCTCATGATGGATTCTCTTTTCCTTCCCGGACAGGCTGGGTACTGTAGCCATGGGTGAGGAATCGCCTGAACCGATCCATACAATTCATGTTACAACCCGCTACGCCCTGATCCGAACATCTGCAAACCTCATGGGGTCGGACCCCAAGGACCGGCCGTAGGCCAGCATGTATCTGGATCATTAGGACGACTTATGCCGTTGTTGAAGCTGCTGCATTTTCTGGGATTGATTGGGTGGTGCGGCAGCCTGCTCTATCTACCGGGCCTGTTGATGGCCCAGGTTCATGACATACACAAGGCCGACAGACCTTATCGGTCTGGTACAGGCGACATTACTTCAGAGCTAGACGCTCCCGTTCCGGCCCTACAGCTGCTAAGGCCTGAGCTGCTGCGCTATGTATTCACGCTCATTGCCACCCCTTGTGCGTTGGTAGCGATTATCAGCGGAACACTTCTGTTCATCCGTCACAGCCTTTTCGATCCCTGGTTGATCCTGAAGCTCAGCCTGGTAGCCGTCATGGTAGTAGGTCACGCCTTATGTGGTGCGCTGATTCTGAAAAGCGATAACCTGGCGCCCAGGACCATACGGGCATGGAGCATAGGCCTGGCGGTTGCGCTCAGTCTGGCTATCGGGGGCACGCTGTATCTTGTCCTGGCCAAGCCAGGTTGGAGCGGCGCATGACTAACCGATCAGCTTTCCACGTCCACCCCAACCGCATGCTCGTAGACCAGACGGCCTCCCAGATAGCTGGCAAGGGAAATCAGTACAGCGGTAACGCCGGTCAGGTAAAAGCTCCAGAGCACGAGCTCTTCACCCCCCTGATACCGCACCATCCAGTTGAGCGAAGCCAGGGACAACATCATTACGGCCAGAATGGCATGACACCATGCTGTAATACGTCGGCGTATATCCGCCACGGTAGTAATGTCGATCAGTCCGGCGATACTGGCTACCCAACCACCCGCAGCCCCTACACCTGCCAACCACAGTCCGGCTCGTGCCCAGAACTCATCACCCGTCCACCAGAAGCCGAAATCGGCACCCACCAGTGCGATCAGTGCCGCGACGGGAAAGTGAATCAGCATGGGATGAATCGGGTGGCCCGCTACGGCGGCGCGGCTTTCGATGTTGTCGGTCGCAGGCATGCAGGACTCTCCAGTCGATGGCAGACCTTTAAATGGACCGCATGGGGACTGACAGTTCCCTTGGTAAGCGGCTGTAGCGGTACACAGTCCATGCTCGACCCCTATGGCCCAGCAGCCCGGGCCGTCGCCTGGACCTGGTGGGCCATGTTTGGTTTCTCCGCCGTCGTCCTGATAGGTGTAGTAGCGCTCTGGTTGATCGGAATGCGTCGCCCGCCGGCAGCTGTACCGGAGGAAAAGGTTGCGCGCTACAACCGCCGCTGGATTGTCTGGGGAGGCATTGTGCTGCCTTGCGTCAGTATCGTGCTATTGCTCAGCTTTGGCATTCCTCAGGGTAAACGCATGCTGCCGCTGCCAGTGGAAGGCGTACAGCCGCTCAAAGTTGAGGTGATCGGTCATCAGTGGTGGTGGGAAGTGCGCTATCCCGAAAGCGGCGTGGTAACGGCCAACCAGATGAACCTTCCGGCCGGTCGCCCGCTGGATATTCACGTCAGCAGCGCGGACGTGATCCACTCCTTCTGGATTCCGCGCCTGGGCGGCAAGATCGACATGATTCCCGGCCGCACAAACGTCATCCGTCTGGAAGCGGACCGACCAGCGACACACCGCGGGCAATGCAGCGAATTCTGCGGCATGCAGCACACCCACATGATTCTCTACAGCGAGGTCCAGACAGCTGAGGATTTCGAAACCTGGATCCAGGCGCGACAGCAATGGCAGGCGCCTGCGCCAAAGCCCGAAGCCAGAGGCCTCTTTGAGCGCGAGTGTGCCGCCTGTCATCAGGTCAGCGGACTTGAGTCGCCGCTTGGAGGGATCACAGGCGAAACGTTGCTGATAGGGCCGGATCTGGGCGACGTAGGTAGCCGCAGCCACCTGGGCGCCGGAGTGCTCAAAAATGAACCAGGCGCCATTCGCCGCTGGCTTTCAGAGCATCAGACCCTCAAGCCGGAAAACCGTATGCCGCCGCTGGATCACCTGGGGAATACGGAACTCGATGTACTTGCCGACTGGCTGGAGACTCTCACCCCATGAGCGACATGACCACCCATACCCACGGTGAGCAGGCCGAACAGGATCGTCTTCACCAGGATCTTGATCAGGTCTGGGGTAATCCCCGTGGCTGGCGCGCACTCAGTATCGTCAACCACACCACCATTGGGGTGCGTTTTTTGGTGACGGGCCTATTTTTCTTTCTGGTTGGACTGCTTCTGGCCATGCTGATTCGCACCCAGCTGGCCATCCCGGGCAATACATTTCTGGGACCGGACGAATACAACCAGGTCTTCACCATGCACGGCACGGTCATGATGTTTCTGTTTGCCGTACCGATTCTGGAAGGTCTCGCCATCTACCTGCTACCCAAGATGCTGGGCGCACGCGATATGCTATTCCCACGCCTTTCATCCCTTGGCTACTGGTGCTACCTGTTCGGTGGATTGATCCTGCTGTCGAGCCTGCTATTGGATGTAGCTCCCAATGCCGGCTGGTTCATGTACACGCCCCTGTCGGACCGGGTGTACTCACCGGGACTTAACTCGGACTTCTGGCTGATCGGAATTACCTTTGTCGAGATCTCCGCTATCTCGGCAGGCGTCGAGATCGTCGTATCCATTCTTCGAGCGCGCGCCCCTGGCATGGGACTACACCAGATGCCCATCTTCGCCTGGTACATGCTCGTGGTGGCCATGATGATCCTGATCGGCTTTCCGCCCATGATACTGGCAAGCCTGATGCTGGAGATTTCCCGTGCCGCCGATCTGCCCTTCTTCGATGTGGCCCGCGGGGGCGACCCTGTGCTGTGGCAGCATCTGTTCTGGCTGTTCGGCCACCCTGAGGTTTACATCATCTTTTTACCGGCCGCCGGTATCGTTTCGACCATTCTCCCGGTGTTCTGCGGGCGTCCGCTGGTAGGTTACCGCTGGGTTGTACTGGGTGTGCTAACGACTGGTTTCATCAGCTTTGGTCTATGGGTACACCATATGTTTACCATCGGCATTCCCCAACTGGCGCAACTGTTCTTTTCGGCGGCCAGCATGCTGGTGGCAGTGCCAACAGGGATTCAGGTGTTTTCCTGGATTGCGACCCTGTGGCTGGGTAAGCCTCGATTCGAGCTGCCCATGCTCTGGCTGGTAGGGTTTATCGTCATCTTTGTTGCAGGTGGGCTAACAGGCGTGATGCTCTCTCTCGTGCCGTTCGACTGGCAGGTGCATGACACCTACTTTGTCGTCGCCCACTTCCATTATGTGCTGGTAGGCGGCATGTTCTTCCCGCTAATGGCCGGCATCTACTACTGGCTACCGCATTTCTCAGGCCGGATGCCCTCCATGACGCTTGGGCGGTGGGGCTTCTGGCTGACTTTCATCGGCTTCAACATGACCTTTCTGATCATGCACTGGACGGGCCTTATGGGTATGCCACGGCGGGTCTATACCTATGAAAGCGGCCTGGGCTGGGATTTGCCCAACCTGATCTCCTCGATTGGCGGCTTCATCATGGCCTTTGGTGTTGCGACGTTTCTGCTCGACCTGTTCCTGCATTTTCGCTTTGGCGAGAAGGCCGGTGAGAATCCGTGGAAGGCGGATACGCTGGAATGGGCAACGCAATTGCCACCCACTGCCTATAACTTCATCAGCTTGCCGGAAGTGACGACCCGCCATCCCTTGTGGGACCAGCCGCATCTGCCGGAAGCGATCGCCAATGGCGAATATGGCCTTTCGGTCAGTAGTCATGGTCGCCGGGAAACTTGGGGTGTCGATCCGGTTACCGGACGGGTACGCCATGTGATTCACCTACCCGGCAATTCGATGTGGCCCTTTGTGCTTTCGGCTGTACTGGCTGTGATGTGCATCTGCCTGTTAGTCAGTGCCTATACGTTAGCGGGTCTGGGTGCGCTGGCGGCGCTGATCATCTGTCTGCGCTGGAGCTGGGAAAACGGCGCTCATCCCAAGGCAGCGCCTGATGCGCATACCCAGCCGGATGAGCCTCCCTTGCACTCCCGTACGTTTGACGGTCCGGGCCTCTGGGGCATGGGAACCACATTGATTTCCAACGGCTCCCTTTACCTCTCGCTATTGTTCGGCTGGTTCTACCTGTGGAGCGTGTCGCCCAATTGGCAGATTCCTTCGCAGAACCCACTCAACCATGGACTTATGTTGGCCGCGTTGCTGCCGGCATTCATCGTCACCGGCTGGCTGCGCCGTGTCGTGAATCAGCTTAGGGAGAAGCACATTACGCACCTAGGGCCTCAACTGGCAGGTATCACTGTGCTTGGCCTGGTGCATACGCTGCTGCTGGTCTTGGTAATCATTGAAGCGCCTTTGAAGCCTACCGCAACAACCCACGATGCCGTGCTGCTGACCATGCTGGGTTACAGCCTACTCCACGCCGTGGTAGGTATCCTGGCTACTGCACTTCAGGCCTTGCGGGTGCATTGGGGGTATGTCGGGATCAATGCACCTTATGAGCCCAAGATCGTGCTGCAGTGGTGGGTTTATACCACAACGGTAGTTACCATCAGCTACATCGCCACGGTGCTGTTTCCCCTGACCTGGAATCCTTACTGATGCGTCCAGCCCATCCCTTGCAGTTGGTTGCAGGCCTTGTTGTCTGGAGCTTGTGGTTTATTACTATTTACGGGGGGCTTACAGTAGCCTGCCAGATCGCGCCGCCCGCTGCAGAAGCTGGTGCCCTCAATCGTATAAACCTCATGCTGGGTTTGCTTACGCTCGCCACACTGATTTTTTTGCTGTGGAATGCGCGGCGCTGCTGGCAGGCTATTGGCCTCGGCGATTCCGAGGAGGCGCGTCGGCAACGCTTCCTGGCAACGCTGGGCGCCGGACTGCACCTGGTCAGCGCAATCGCCACGCTGTTTGTGGGTATTCCCATTCTGTTGATGCCGCCATGCCTCTAGCCCTGATAATCCTGCTGGGTATTGCACCTTCGGCCTATGGTCATGGGTTACTAGAGGGTCATCTGACCGAACGTCTACCTATATGGGGCTGCGCTGTACTGCTGGCTGCCATGTGGGGGCTCTATTACATAGGGCAGCGCCGGGTTCCGCCTCATCGAGGCGAGGCGCTCTGGTTTCATGCCGGCATGGTCGTCGCAGCCCTGGCAACGTTTGGCCCGTTCGATGGCTGGGCGGAAACCAGTACAGCCATGCATATGGTCCAGCATATGCTCTATATGATTATCGTTGCGCCCCTGTGGGCGCTTGCCAGACCACTGCCCCAGTGGCAGGCTGCGTTACGTGGACGCGGCCGACGCATCTGGCATCCTATCCTGAAGGCCGGTCGCTATCCAACGGCTGCAGCCCTGCTCCATGCGCTGGCGATCTGGGGCTGGCATGCCCCTAAACCTTACCAGCTCGCCCTGGATAACCTCTGGTGGCATGTCACCGAACACATCTGCTTTCTATTTACCGGTTGG
This sequence comes from Pseudomonas sp. JZ134, assembly GCF_051027695.1. Classification (NCBI taxonomy): domain Bacteria; kingdom Pseudomonadati; phylum Pseudomonadota; class Gammaproteobacteria; order Pseudomonadales; family Pseudomonadaceae; genus Pseudomonas; species Pseudomonas sp. JZ134. The sequence continues at coordinate 445,589 of NZ_CP069251.1, forward strand.
TTATTGTGGTGGTCGTGCCTGCATGCCAGTCATGCGCGTGTTCCTCAGGCGTTGCTTGCGCTTCTGCTCACACTCATGCATACCGGATTACTGGGCGCGCTTCTCACCTTCAGTACCCAAACGCTTTACCACGAATCAGGCGACCTGCCTGACCAACAGTTGGCAGGCCTCATCATGTGGGTGCCTGGCAGCCTCGCCTATATGCTGGGTCTGGGCTGGATTGCCTGGCGATGGCTGAGCCGTCAATGGCGACGGACGTCGGAGCGGGCCACTTGAGAGCCTGCCGTCAAGATTGACAGGCTTTCAGGTGCTCACGGCAAGGCGAGCCGTACGGAATGCCGCTTGTTTCCTGAGTGGTGTTGACAATAGCCATGGGCGGAGGCGGGCTCGCCATGTCTCACATCAACGATGCGGGCTACTGGATCTTCACTAAACTGGCTGGGCTGAACGTGGGCGACGGCCTGCGAACCTGGACCGTACTGACCACACTGCTGGGCTCCCTGGGGTTTATCTTGACCCTGTTGCTCTGGCCCTTTGTCTGAACACTCGAAGGAGAGACCATGCCCCGCTTCGCTGCAAACCTGAGCATGCTATATCCCGAACACGACTTTCTCGACCGCTTTGCTGCGGCCGCGGCCGATGGCTTCAAGGCAGTCGAGTACCTGTTTCCTTACGACTACCCAGCTGCCGAGCTCAAGGCACGGCTCGACGACTACGGACTTGTCCAGGTGCTGTTCAACGCACCGCCTGGGAATTGGGCGACCGGGGAGCGCGGTCTCGCCTCCCTCCCCGGCCGCGAAGCTGAATTTCGGGATAGCATCGCCCGTGCGCTGGACTATGCTGCCGCTCTGGGTAATGACCGCTTTCATGTTATGGCCGGGCTGCTGCCGGCAGGCGCAGATCGCGCAACACACCGTGAGGTATACCTGCAAAACCTCACCTATGCGACACAGGAAGCGGCCAAGAGTGGCCTGACGGTAGTCATTGAGCCTATCAATACGCGTGATATGCCCGGTTTCTTCCTGAACCGGCAGGATGAGGCTCAGGCCATCTGTTCAGAAGTGGGTGCTGCCAACCTCAAGGTCCAATTTGATTGCTACCACTGCCAAATCGTAGAAGGAGATATCTCTGCAAAACTACGTCGTTACATAGCAGGTATTGGGCATATCCAGATTGCTGGCGTACCGGACCGCCACGAACCAGACAGCGGCGAAATCAATTATCCCTATCTGTTCCAGCTGATTGATGAATTGGGATACACCGGTTGGATCGGTTGTGAATACCGTCCCCGTGGAAATACATCTGAAGGCCTGGCATGGATGCGTCATCTGAGCGCTTAGGTCCTTTCTTCATGTCGGCGGGCGTTTCTGCGTCCGCCTCCTCTCATTACGCGTTACGCTTGCTCGGTTGCATTGGGCCGACTCCTACAGACCGCTTACGTTCCTGTAAATCTTCTGGTTTTAGACACAGCTCTCAAGCAGTCTAGAACCGGCCCTACCGCTCGTAAGTTTCTCTGAACGAACCGTTCGTGACTCACTCCATTTTCACGAAGGGCATGAAAACACCCAGCTAAATCAACAGCAGGATAGACGGATGAACAACGACCAGTCTGATAGGCAAGCAACCGAAACGATACCTATCGTTGAAGAGCGTGCTGAGCTTCATAAAGAGACTGTCGAATCCGGCCGCGTCCAGATCAACAAGACCGTCGAGTCTAAGGAATACACCGTTTCTGACGCCTTGCGGTATGAGGAAACGGTTATCGAACGGGTTAAATTCGACACGCCAGTCGACCCCGCTCACCTTCCACAGGTGCGACAGGACGGTGATGTCACCATCATCCCTGTTTTCGAAGAAGTTCTGGTTGTTGAAAAACGCTTGATGTTGAAGGAAGAACTTCATGTCCAACGCGTCACTCGTGAAGCACAACGTACCGTGCCGGTCACATTGAAACGCGAAAACGTGACTGTGGAACGCAGCCACTCTCATCCGGAGTCAGATCACTCCGGTTCCGCGCGGTAATCGCAGTCTGCACCGCCCAATCGAATCGCAGCACAGCTGCCGAAGAGAACGAAAGGTGACCTTATGAAACAGCACATTCTAGTTGCAGCATTTGACCACGTTAACGAAGCAGAACAGGTTAAGCGTGAGCTTTTGTCCAAAGGCGTATCCCAAACGAACATCCGCATGGCCGCCTCTAACGAATCCCCCGTGCTCGACGGCACGACAGATACTTCCATGCGGTCCGACACCCGTACTCACGACGATGAATCGATGACCGACAAGATCGGCGGCTTCTTCCGCTCAATCTTCAGCGACAGCGACACCCATAATAGCCGCTACGCCGATACCTATCCTGAAGCGGTACGCCGTGGATCCACTGTAGTGACTGTTACCGTCAATGACGACGCACAAGTAGGTGTCGTTGAAGAAATCATGGAGCGCAATGGCGCAATTGATATCGACGAGCGCAGCGCCAATTGGAGCAACCAGGGTGCGATCGGCTCTTCAGCGACCACCATGGGCACCAGCGCCGCTACCGGGCCGGTATCGAGTGACTACCCCAACACAGCTTCTACACTGGGTGCATGGTCCACTACCCTCGCTGACCAGACGCCTACTGAAGCGACTGACCGCACGGCCATTCCAGTCATGGAAGAAGAGCTGAAGGTCGGCAAACGTGAAAACAGCCTGGGCCGTGTACGAGTGGTATCACGTATGAGTGAGCGTCCCGTTGAAGAAACGGTCAACCTCAGCGAACAGCATGCCGTTATCGAACGTCGCCCTGTCGACCGCCCAGTCTCCACTGACGATCTTTCTGCCTTCAAATCTGGAACGGTAGAGATCCAGGAAACGGCAGAAGAAGCCGTTGTTGAGAAAACCGCTCGTGTTGTGGAAGAAGTCATGGTAGGTAAGGAAACGACTCATCATAACGAAACGGTTCGTGACACAGTACGCCGTACCGATGTAGACATCGAAAATGACAATGTCGCAACCCGGGCTGGCATGCGTGGCACCGATCATATGGACGATGTCGATCCTACCACCCGCACCAAACGCTAATCGTCTGTTTAGCGAAAAGGCCACCTAATGGTGGCCTTTTTGTTTTTACGTCTCTGATTACTTGGTTATGTGCATGGGTTTGGTAGTTTTCTTAAACCATTAATAGGGCTGGTATTATTGCGTAATTCCATTATTTGTTTTAAGGAGCAACAACAACCGCGCCCCATTTATGAGTGATAGCCGTCACAATTTATGGGCAATCTGGTAAAGACTCATTAACAGAACATTAATAAACGGCGCTTTTCTTTCCACATAAAGCAAACTAGATCACACAAATAAGCAAATCTTCCGCTTGAAGCGGCGAGCTTTTTTGGCAAGCGCTAAGCATAGGTGCTACACGGAGATATAGGATTTTTCTGTGGCCGAGCGCACAAACGTTCTGGATCAAAATCCCCGTACGCGACGGTGAAAGGCACTTATGCGCGGTCGGTAGTAGATGGCCGCGGTGGATATCAGTGATAGCCATTCATGATGCAGTGCCAAGGAAACCACCCCGCTCTGGCTTGTCGCCGGGCGAGCCCTTGGCCATGGAACGGCGTTGTTAAGAGGATCAGGACGATGCTTTTTAACTCGTTTGCGTTTATAGCCGGATTTCTTCCAGTCGTACTGTTAGGCTTTTTTGTATTGGGTGGGACGGGTCGACAACGCCTGGCGATCGTCTGGCTGACACTCGCCTCCCTGGTATTTTATGGTTGGTGGAACCCAGCCAACGTTCCGCTGTTGGCCGCAAGCATGATCTTTAATTACCTGCTGGGTGGCTATCTACTTCGCAACCCTTCCCGCTGGGCCCTGACCCTAGGTATTACTGCCAACCTGGCACTGCTGGGGTACTACAAATACACCGGTTTTCTGCTCGGTACGCTTGACGATGTGCTCGATACAGGCTGGACGGTCAGTGACATCATTCTACCCTTGGCCATTTCGTTCTTCACGTTCCAGCAAATTGCCTATTTGGTCGATGCACACGACGGTGAAGTTGTTGAACATGATTTTCTCAACTACTGCCTTTTCATTACCTTCTTTCCGCACCTGATCGCCGGACCGATTACCCATCACCGTGAGATGCTGGAGCAGTTTCGCGAACGCAACAACTTCAAACCCCGCCTGGATAATCTCACTATTGGCACCACTATCTTCCTGCTGGGGCTATTCAAGAAGGTTGTTATCGCCGACCCGCTGGGTGAAAAAGCTTCGCCGGTGTTTGCATTGGCAGCCGACGGCGTGACGCCCTCTTTCTTCGACGCATGGACCGGCGCGCTTACGTACACCCTCCAGATCTATTTTGATTTTTCCGGCTATAGCGACATGGCGATCGGCCTGGGGCTTCTTTTTGGAATAAGCCTACCGGCCAACTTCAACAGCCCGTTCAAGGCACGCAACGTGATCGACTACTGGTCTCGCTGGCACATGACGCTGACACGCTTTCTGACCGCCTATACCTACAATCCCATCGTCATGCGGATTACCCGTGCACGGCTGGCTGCCGGTAAGCCCCTGCCCAAGCGCGGAAAAATGTCGCTTGGTACCTTTGTAGCGCTGGTGGCCTACCCTACCCTTTTCACCATGTTCATTTCCGGCGTCTGGCATGGGGCCGGCTGGCAATTCGTAGCGTTCGGGCTACTCCACGGTTTTTACCTTGTGGTCGCCCATGGCTGGCGCGCCTATAAGGTCAGTAAAGGCTGGAAGCTCGACAGTGACAACCGAATCCATCAAGTCGCTGCATTGCTGCTCACCTTCACCTGTGTGGTGGTGGCCATGGTGTTCTTCCGAGCCGAAAGCGTGTCCGCTGCCATGGCAATCCTCACCGGCATGGTGGGCCTGAGCGACGTCTCGACCAAGCTCGACAAGTCCGATTTCCTGGCCATCGCTATGTTGCTGGCCTTTGTCTGGACCATGCCCAATATCGGCCAGTGGATGCATCACTTCCGCACTGCCCTGAACTTTCGGCCAAAGGAAAACTGGATCGAACACTGGTTCCCCTTCGTGGCGTGGCGACCTACGCCGGTGCTAGGCGCTGCCTTGGGTGTACTGGGTTTTTTTGCGTTGGCCTCTGCGTTCTCTGCGGCCCCGACCGAGTTTCTTTACTTCCAGTTCTAAGTGTCGAAACAGGAGCATTCCATGATGGACCTATTACCCTGGCTTCCCCCTCATCCAGATCTCGGCGCAGCGATCAGCGAGGCCAAGCGAGAGGCAGACCCTGCCAAGCGGCTCAGTCAGGCGGCTTATTTATCCGGATTTCGACGCGACTTCACCCTTACCGCCCGACTGGATAAACTTGCCGCAGAAGGACTGAGTGATCTCACCACAGCAGGAGATCTGGCAGCACTGGGTTGGCGTCCCTTGCGCATCGCCCTGCTTTCCTCCCATACCGTGGATCATCTCGTTCCTGCCATTCGGATCGCAGGTCTCTCCCGGCGTCTGGCCTTGTCCGTGTATGTTGCCCCGTATGGCATGTATCGACAGGCCTTACTAATGGACGACCCTGCGCTATCGTCCTTTGCCCCTCAGGTGATTCTGTTGGCCGTGGATGCAAAAGACACTGCCCTGCAGCTGCCCCTGGATGCATCAGAGGCGCAGGTTTCAAGCGCCGTTGAGACGCGTATCGAGGAGTTACGCCACCTCTGGCGCCTCGCCCGGGAACGTTACGCAGCGCAGGTTATTCAGCAAACGCTTGTCACTACAGAACCCTTGCTCTTCGGCTCATTCGAAGCCCATGTTCCAGCCGCGCCCTTTGCCGTAATCGAGCGGCTCAATACCGCCATCCGTGCAGCGGCAAGGGAAGAAGGTGTACTGCTGATGGACCTGGCGTGGCAAGCTGCACAAGGGATGTATGGCACCGGTCTGGCTGAGCCTGTGCGGTGGCACCAAGCCAAACAGCTGGTCAGCCCAACGCTGGCCCCCCTTTATGGCGATCAGCTGGCAAGGGTTGCTGCCGCTGGGGTTGGTCTCTCACGCAAATGCCTGGTCCTGGACCTTGATAACACTCTGTGGGGCGGCGTGATTGGCGACGATGGTGTTCATGGCATCCAGATAGGCCAGGGATCGCCGGCAGGTGAAGCATTTCTGGCATTCCAGCATTACGCAGGGAATCTGGCCAAACGAGGCATCATTCTCGCGGTCTGTAGCAAGAACGATCTGGCAGTAGCTGAAGCGGCGTTCGACCACCCGGAAATGGGTCTCAAGCGCTCCGATATCGCCGCCTTTGTCGCCAACTGGGAAGACAAGGCCGGCAACCTGCGGCGTATCGCCTCCATGCTCAATATCGGCCTCGACAGCCTGGTCTTTGTCGACGACAACCCGGCCGAGCGTGACATTGTTCGCCGTGAGCTACCCGAGGTGGCGGTGCCGGAACTTCCCGAGGATGTAGCCGACTACCCTACCCGCGTAGCGGCTGCCGGTTATTTCGAGACAGTCTCGTTCACCACAGACGACACTGCACGCAGCCGTCACTATGCCCTTAACGCCGAACGCAAGGGTGCCATGAGCCAGGCAACCGACATGGAAGGTTACCTACGCGGTCTGCAGATGGTTCTTACCGCTACCACTATCGGTCCGGCAGAGTTGATCCGTACTACGCAGCTGATTAACAAGACCAATCAGTTCAACCTTACGACGCGCCGCTACAGCGAAGTGGAGGTCGAACGCCTTGCAGCAGATAATCGTGCAGTTGCCCTTGCGGCGCGCCTGAGCGACAAGTTTGGTGATAACGGCCTGATCAGTGTGGTCCTTGCACGCGCAGATACCGCATGGGCTCAGGATGAACTTCTTATCGATACCTGGCTGATGAGCTGCCGCGTCCTGGGCCGTCAGGTAGAAGAGGCCGTCCTCGACGTACTGATCAAACGCGCGACGGCAGCTGGCTGGGCAGCGCTCATCGGCGAATATCGCCCTACCGACCGGAACGGCATGGTTGCCGAGCATTATGCAGCGCTGGGCTTCGATCATTGCCCAGCACCTGAAGGCGCCATCCCCAACGCCAGCTTCTGGCGTTATGACCTGCTCTCACCCCGTACTTCCCGCCACTTCATCGAGGTTACTGACGTATGAACGATAAGGACATTCTCAACGCACTGACCCAGGTCTTCCGCGACGTGTTCGATGACGACGACATTGTGCTTGCCCCAGACATGACCGCTGACAACATCGACGGCTGGGACAGCCAGACGCATGTCATCCTGATCGTGGCGGCAGAGCAGCGTTTTGGTATCAAGTTCAGGACCGCAGAGCTTGAGTCACTCAAGAATGTAGGCCATTTCGCTCAGATGATCCAATCCAAACTCGAAGGAGCGGCGGTGTCATGAAGACTTCAGCAGCGGATGACAAGCCCACCTCCAGTTCCGGCAGCAGGATTTCTGCCGGCTACCTGCTGGCACTATTTGGCGGAATGGCGGGTGCCCTCGCGGCGTTCTGGATGCTGCTGCTCGGCCTGCGCGGCACAGATAACCTGCCCCCACCGGCATTCTCCAATAGCCTGTGCGTTGATGAGAAACTCAGCTTTCTACGTGAAAACCCCATCGAATCGCCAGACCTGCTGGTGATAGGGTCATCTGTAGCCTGGCGGCATATCGATGGTGATGCCATCGTCAGGCATTCCCCAGGTACGCGCCCGCTGAACGGCGCCTTCTGTGGTCTGCATGCCAATCAATCGGTATACGTTGCCAACTGGCTACTTGACCGGGAACCTACCGTCAGGCATGTCCTGATGGTAGTCGACCCCCAGGACTTTGCGGGTTGCTGGCGTGTTTCGGCTGCCGTATTCAATCGCAACGATGTTGATCAGTACGTGTATGAGAAAACGTCACCCTGGCTTTACTACATGCACTATTTCTCCCCCGGCTCGCTGATGCGCAATGCCTTGAAGGTAAAAGATCAGCGCGCCAACCGTATCGAGTTCGATCCCTTGGTGTTCAATCGCTACGGGGACGGCCCGCTCAATACGGTGAACAGTCGTGAATTGCTTTATGGCCGCCCGGAAGCGCTGGATTCAACCTGTTTCAATGCCCTGCAAACTCTGGCTACCCGTTTGTACCAGGAGGGACGGCAATTAACGGTCGTATCCACGCCATTACATCCTGACTGGAAAGCCCAGCAAGATCCAACAGGTGTATTTCTGGCTAATTTCGACCAGCAGCTTGCTACCGCCCTGGCGCCAACCAAGGCCCAGTATTGGAATGGTGACAAGGAATGGATTACCGCCAAGACATCCTTCATCGATGCAATCCATCTGCGCTGGTCAGCCGCCCAGAAGTTCTCCGAGGCCATGGTGCAAGAAATCCGAATCGCCAGAAATGACGTCGCGCCTGGAACCTGAGCGTTCTGAAATACGCCGACACGGAGGTCGGCAAGTCTCATGCTCACCACCTTACAGCCATCTGCGATATACACTATGTCTTGATACTGGTGCGGCACCAATAAATAGAGGCATTTGTGGATTTACTATTTCTGGGCACGTCCGCCGGCGTACCGACCAAGAAACGCAACGTGACCGGGCTTGCCCTACAGGAAGAGATGGGCAGTGACTGGTTTCTGATTGATTGCGGCGAGGCCACTCAGCACCGGCTACTGCGTACACGTCTGTCGATGCACGACCTGCAGGCCATCTTCATCACTCACGTCCATGGTGACCACTGTTATGGCTTGCCAGGCCTCCTGGCCAGCGCAGGCATGTCAGGCCGAAAGAAGCCACTTCCCATCATTGCCCCGGCGGGCATTGCCGAATGGTTTAACGCGACTCGACAATTCACCCAGCTGTACCTGCCCTTTGACGTAGAGTTTCTGCCGGCTGAGGCGCTGGGGCAGTGGGCATTTCCACGATGGACGGTCGATGCTACGCCCCTCTCCCATCGCGTGCCCTCTTTCGGCTATCGGTTTACCGAAACAGCCCGTGAACCTCATCTAAACACTGAAAAATTGAATGCCGAAGGTATTGCACGCGGCCCAATCTGGGGACAGCTGCGTAAAGGCATTGATGTGGTACATGAAGGCCAAACGTTTAAAAGCGCCGATTATGTGTACTACCCCCATGCGGCTCGCTGCCTGGTCGTCTGCGGTGACAACGATCAGCCCGAGCTGTTGCGGACCTTTTGCCAGCCAGCTCAGGTGCTTGTTCATGAGTCGACATATACACAAGATATTGCAGACAGGGCTGGCGATACATTCGGACATAGCTCAGCGGCCGGGATTGCGAGCTTTGCCCAATCCAGCGGGCTGCCCAATCTTGTCCTGACGCACTTTAGCGCCCGCTATCAAGCCAATCCGGAGCAGTCTCCCTCCATTGAGGATATCCGTAGTGAGGCTGCACACCATTACCAGGGCTCGCTGTTTCTGGCAGAAGACCTTGCTCGATATCGGCTAGCCAAAACAGGGGTACTAAGCCTTGTTTCTGTGTGATTACTAGGTAGATGAGACCGGTAGCATCGTATGTCCTTGAACGCTCACGCCATTGGCTCACTGCTTACCTCCAGCGTCGGCAGAAAGTAGCAGCCGTAATCCGGAATTAAAGCTTATCTGTTTCAGCTACGTAGTCGTATATAAAGATTGATGAATGTTTCAAGATATTACAGGATTAAGACCTAACAGATAGGTCCATAGTTATACACGTACAATTTTCATGTAGAAGATTAAAAAGCAAATCTGCACAATTGCGACGTTCCAACGAAGCGCTATCTTAATCAGCGTCTGGTATCTACTTAGCAAAACTTGTATTTGAATAAAGTTCAAAGAATTTAATAACTTAGCAATTCTGCAACTTATCTTTTACCCAGCTTTCCATTGAATACAGGTTGTATTTGAACCTGTTCTGTAGTGATGTCATAGCTCATGAAGTGTGCTCCTCTGTATCGCCGCGTTTAGTGTGTTGGCGAAGTTGTTGTACTCGCGGCGATACAGTTTTTTATTCCCGTTGTTTTTCCGTCTGTACGCAGCCGCATACGGAGCGTGAGGGCAGTAAGCCGGAGTTACCTTTTCATCAGGACATGCTTTCACAGCGTTTTGCATGAGAAGTTTAAGATGAGCTCAATCAACAACATTGTAGTTATTACCTCCCCCCTTCCTGGTCTTAGAGCCTTATGCCAGCTCGCCAGCACGTTTCCTTCCCGTCTGGAAACCTGTGTCGTTGTGATGCTTCGTGTAGCAACCGACAGCCCTGTAGAGGCGCTCGTAATGCTTATGGGACGCTATACCTTCCTTCCCGTAAAAGTATGCACACCCGGCGAGCTACTCGTGTCGGGCTGCGTCTATCTCACTCCGCCTGGGTATCAAGTCACTATAGAGCCCAAGGGCATGATCAGGCTTAAACGGCTTGATTCCGAAAGGCATGAGCATGCCTCAGCAGATGAACTGTTCACGTCTGCAGCCAAGGTATTTGGGCCGTGTACAATAGGCGCGGTGTTATCAGCATCGGGACGAGACGGCGTCGAGGGCTTGCGCGCCATCAAAGGCGCCAGGGGGATCTGCATTGTAGAGGATCAAAGACAGGCTATTAGCTCGACCACGGCTATTCATGAACTTAGCGCCTGTAACCCGAACTACTGCGTGCCGGTAAAAGAAATGGGGCTTTTGCTTGCCCAACTAACGACTCAGCACTAACCCGCTTCATGTGACATCGCGACGGATCGTATTTAACCGTTTTTGCTTAATGATCAATGCTGCAAGAGGTATCTTATGTCCGTGCCTGAGTTTTCTGACAAGGAAATCCTCACCTACACACTGGATGTCTTGAGAGAGCAGATTTGCCTGTATCGCGAACAGGTACCTGCCCCACTGCTTAACAATATCGAACAGGTTCTGGGTAGGCCGGTATGCAAGCCAGCCGAAGAACTCGAACAGCTGCGTTTCAACCAGTGGCTAGCATTGCACGCGTTCGATGCTCCTCTGGATGTTCATGAGAGAAAATGGTTATGGAAGGGCTGGCTGGCTCGAGCCAAATATCCTGAAAGTACTACATGAAGACAGCCATAGTTAGGCCAGGCAGTTGTCTGGCCTAACTATGGGACAAACATCAAAGCAGGCTCAGCCAAGCCGATCCCAATAACAGCAGGCCCATGAGACGGTTGAAGTATCTGACACGGGTGGCAGAATCGAGCCAGCGCGAAACGCTTGCGCCTAGCACTGCCCATGCCGTCAGACACGGAATCGATATCGCAAAGAATACAGATGTCAGCTGTACCACCTGCGCGGCCTTGTCTGACCCGGCTTGCGTAAATACGCTGATAACGGCGATCGCCATCATCCAGGTCTTTGGATTTATCAGCTGCAACCCGGCCGCGCCGCCAAACCCGACGCGCTTGTCATTGGCCATGGACTCACTCATCTCATTCAATGGCGTGGCTGGGCTGCTAAAGATCTGCCAGGCCAGATAACTTAACCACAGCACGCCGGCCGTGCTCATCACGAGCTGGATCAACGGGTAGCTCGTCAGGCTTTCGCCAATCCCCACGCCTGTTACCAGCACGATACCGGCCGCGCCCGCACACCCGCCCAGCACAATAGGTAATGCTTTCCAGAATCCATAGCGGGCACTGTGACTTAGCACCAGGATGTTGGTAGGCCCTGGAGTGATGGAGGCTACCAGAGAGAACAGAATGAACGGCACAGAAATCATCATATCGACTCCACAGTTATACGGCTGAAGTCGATTGTGGTGTTAGCTGCGTGAGGCGTCTGGAAGATTTGAGCAACGCTTGCGGTAGCTGGCTGGAGTCAGCCCATAGGCGCGGCGGAACCAACGGCCCATGTGGCTCTGATCCGCAAAACCGAGTCTCATGGCAACCTCGGCCGGTTGATCGCCTTTCGCCAACATAAAACGAGCCTTGGCGAGTCGCAGCTGGATGAGGTAAGCATGCGGTGCCAAACCAAAGGCGGCCTTGAAGGCTCGGGTCAAGCGAAATCGATCCACACCTACGGTATTAGCAAGCTCATCCAGGCCTACATCGTCCTGCATGTGAGCGTGAAGATAATCTCGAACGCGATAAGCCACCAACGGAAGTCTGGGATCATAAGCTCCCCGCATTCGCCATTTCACATGGTCGGTCAGCTTGATCAGCAATTGATCCAGCGCGGTCTGCCTTACTATTCTCAACTCATTGTATTCGAGCGCCTTGAACGCATCGGCAATAGCGATCATGAGTTCGGTCTGATCGGTCAGTGTCGCGCCAAAACTGGGAAGGCATTGTACAGGCGCATCCTCATGCAACATCCTCAGCTCACGCTCGATCCACTGCGGCTCCAGATAAAGCATGGAGTAGGTAAACCCACCCTCTGCCGGCGCATGGCCATCGTGAATCTCACCCGGCTCAAGCATGAAGACCTTACCAGGGGTGCTGACGTGCAGCGCATTCCGGCAGCTGAACTGCTGCACGCCTTGCTCGGTAAACCCTACAAGATAGCTGTCATGCCAATGGGGATCATAGGCATGACCCTCAAAATGAGCACGAATGGTCTCGATACCGGTTTCGGCGTCCTGGTTCAGGTGAACCCAGCTTTTCCTGTCGTCTGTCATAGTTAGGACTTTCGCCTTGATATCATGGACGGCAACAAACAGATCGTCTTGGGATCGTATCAGCCTCTTTCCCATTGAATCTGGAACATTTGTGCAGTCATATTGAGCGTTGACTTAATTGGCGCAGCCAGGACCAACCCAGGAATCTGTTCAAACGACATGCGTGCAGACCAACATCCCGCTTGTTTCTTGGAACAGTAACGGTTAGATCTCGAAGCGATCTAACCCGGTTTCTCGAGCCAGTCTTTCCGTCTGGAAAGAGTACCATCGAAAAACACGGGACGTATTGGTGCTTACGCCTAATAGCCGTAGTGTGCGATTTCTTGCTCTCCGTGAATAAACAGTAAAGTAAATTCTATGTTTGACAGACGATTGTTAACGGCGGTTAAAAGCGAAAAGTGCATGCGTCTGCAGCTAAATTTCCTTTGCAGACTTAGCGCCGCTTGTTGGGGCCGGAACAGCCCTTATATAGGAATGTGTAATGAGCGATACTTGGGAAATTATCAAGGCCACTCTATGTGAGGAGTTCGCCGACTTTCTTGATCCTGCGCAGACAACACGTCTTGTGCTTCGCCTAACGCTGGCAGCCTTTTTAGGAGGGCTACTGGGTTTAGAGCGTGAACAATCTGGCAAGGCGGCAGGTATTCGTACCCATATGCTAGTTGCCTTGGGTTCAGCCCTCTTTGTCCTCATTCCTTCGATGATGGGAGTTGGTAGTACCGACCTTAGTCGTGTCATACAGGGACTGGTTACAGGAATAGGCTTCCTTGGCGCAGGCACAATAATAAAAGGCCACGACTTGAATCATGTGAAGGGCCTGACGACCGCTGCCGGGATCTGGTTGACCGCTGCGATCGGCATGGCGGCGGGTTCGGGCCGGGAAATGGCAGCTATCTTTTGTACCCTCCTAGCACTAAGCATTTTTTTCCTGCTACCGCGGATACTCCCACTAAATGACCAACCCTCCACCAAGTCAGACGATATCTAATCCTATGGGCTTAAAGCCTGCCTGAGGTGATAAACCCCGCGGGATGGCTTACTGCTTCCGGCTTGCCAAAACCTGCATGCATGAGCATTAGGGACGGGATATCGGCCGCTTATGGAAAGGCGCCTCTCAAGGAATCTTCACGCGTCTAAGTACGTCAGTATAGAAGTAGGTAAGCACTCGGAGCGCTGAGTAGACAGCATTATCCAGTTTCCGACTGTTTTGATTTAGGCGTTGTCAGGAGTTTTCATGAGAGAGGATTCGTATCGTCAGTACGTCCTGACGCTAACGGTTGTATTTGGAGCGATCTGGGTTTTACTGGCGATTTCTCCCGTTAAACGGGGGGATTGGCTGATGGAAAATCTGCTTGTCGTGCTGTTTGTGTTGGTTCTAGCGATTAGCCACCGGAAATTCATGTTTTCACGTACCTCATTCAGCCTGGTTTTTCTGTTTCTCTGCATTCATGAGGTAGGTGCTCACTATACATATGCTCAGGTGCCATACAATGCCTGGTGGCAGGCATTAACTGGCCAGACGCTTGATGAGGCCATGGGGTTTCAACGTAATCAGTTCGACCGCTTGGTGCACTTTAGTTATGGTTTGCTGCTGGCTTACCCTATCCGCGAGGGTTTACTGCGACTAGTCCCGGTGCGTGGTTTTCTAAGCTACTTCCTGACGCTCAATCTCATACTCTCGTCGTCGGCCGTGTACGAGCTTATCGAATGGATCGGAGGTGCCTATCTGGGTGGCGATGCCGCTAAGGCATTTGTAGGCGCCCAGCAGGACCCATGGGACTCGCAAAAAGACATGGCAATGGCGACGGTAGGAGCGATTGTCATGCTCTTAGGTGCTGCGACAGTCAATGCATTTCACCGACAAGATTTTGCCCTGCAGTGGGCAAACCGCTTCAAGCAACGGTAGAGCTGCTTGATATAGGGGCTCTCTTTGCACCACAGGTAGCCGAAGGACATGGCTACGGGCGGTACAAAATTTTCACATCGCTTCCTTGATCCCCCGCTTGATCAACCAGGCATTAACCGGATAACTCACACAGAACCCTACCAGCATGGCGATCTGCATCATGAACCAGAACGCGGGCTCATGCTTGGGAAGCGCTTCTTGACTGAACACGGCAAACAGGCAGATCGCCATCCATCCATACATCCCAACTTGCCAGGCAATTAGTGAAAGCGTGTCAGCTTTAACAGCAGCGACCAATCCTTGCTTAGGGCTTAATTCGCGCATCGGCTTGATGCTGAAGTATTGAAAAATAATGCCAATAAGAAAAGCCAGAATAAAATCGATAATCCAAGTAGCGAAAACAGGACTACCAAGAACGGTGACAGGAATAGCGATAGTAAGCGTCTCGGCAATCAAATCCCCCAATGTGCAACCACTTCCACAATGACTTGCTCCTAAGGCGACGCGTTGCCTGAAGGATCGTTGTTCATGGTTTCGCTGGTGACTCATCTTTACCCGGCCTACAGTGAGATAGCCCCACAAACCCAAAGGGCCAGCCCACAACATAGTGATGGGCCAGACGACGTTCATGATTCTCATATGCTGTGGATGATGGTAAATATCAAACACAACCCACAGGGCACATACCACCGCCACAATAAGCGAAACTGCCGAAACACAATGCAACCAGTCCGGTACGGACATAAAAGCTCCTGCTGATAAAACAGCTATTTAGTTTCAACAACCAGCCATAAAGACTGGTTATCAAGCGTTGCTCAGCGTACTGCTGAGCTTTTATATGGATATCGTGATCACGCGACGGGCACTTCCAGTAAGGAAGAAAGAGTCTTCGACAGGTGTTCCAAGGCTATATGTAGTCTTTCTATTAGGTACTGCTCACCCTCAAGGTGTGCCCGCAGCCCTCGCGAAATCAGACCAATGGCGTCTGTGTGGCTGAGCATTAAGGTCGGAAGTCCTTTCCAATTAATACAACTTATCTACTCGCCATGTGAGGTAGTCATGACCAATGAACGTAATCAGCCAGTACACCAAAGCCCACGCGGAACGCCTGATACACCGGCTGGCGATACGGCTGATACCGATGATGATCGGGTTGGGCCGGCGCCTATTCCAGGAGGCTGCGACATGACTGAAAAAAACAGTTAGCCTTATAGATAGGCGCATATCTTAGCTATCGCTTGTATGCACCTGGTTCTTTGGCCTGATCTTTCCACGAAAAACCCAGAAGCCAAAGGTGCTATACACCAGCGTAACGGGTATCAGAATAGCAAAGCCTCCTAGCACAAGCATTTGGCTCAAAGGGGCCGAGGAGGCCTGCGAAATTGTGAGAGTGGGCGGTATAACCAAAGGGTACAACGCAACGATCATTGCCCCATAAGCCACTATGAACCAACCGAGTACAGCAAATAGGGGTAGAAAATGATGCGTCCAAGAGAAAGCGCGCCAAAAGACGATCATCAGCCCTACCAGCAACAGCGTAATTGGTCCTCCAATTGACGGCTCCAGCCAGCGCTCCTCATTTACCGTATTCAAGCCAAACGTCCAGGTGACAATACCGGCAAGCAAAACCAATGTGGCCGGGGCAAGGATTCGTGCCTGACGACGCGACCTCAGCTGGAGATCATCTGCGGTGCGCCAGTACAACCAGCAAGCCCCCAGCAATGCATAGCCCACAACAAGCACGAAACCGCAAAAGAAAGCGAAACCACTGCACCATTCCCAACCGTTGCCACTGTATTGTCCCTTTTCGTGGGGAATGCCCTGAATTAGCCCGCCGAGTACAATGCCTTGGCAAAAGGACGCTACAAGAGAGCCGCCCATAAACGCCATATCATGCAGTCGTTGCCTTCGCTCTGTCTTGGCACGGTCACGAAACTCGAGTGCAACGCCTCTAAATATCAGCGCCAGCAGCATCAGGATAATGGGCGCATACATCGCAGATAAAAATATGCTGTAGGCCGCAGGAAACATAGCGAGCAACCCACCACCTCCCAAGACCAACCAGGTTTCGTTACCGTCCCAGATTGGCAGGATAGAGAACGCCATGACATGGCGATGCCTTGCCTTGCGATTGGCCGCAAATAAAATTCCAACGCCCAGGTCAGTGCCATCCAGAATAACGTACGTCAGTATGGAGAACGCCAGGGCGCCTGCAGATAACAGATGTATAAGCTCATCAGACAACGGCATATAGGCCCCTTTGAAAGCATATGCTTAGTTGCTTGTATTACTGCCCGTCTCGTTTGCCAACTCAGGCTCCGGTCCTGGTTCGTCCCGTTTCGGCTCTCTTGCAATGGCGCGCATCAGGTATACGAGTCCGATGCCAAATACCAATAGGTAGACGGCGATGATGCTAATGAACGAAGTAGTTACAAACGATAAAGACACGGGAGAGCTACTTTCAACGGTACGGAGCATCCCATAAACCGTAAAAGGTTGCCTTCCTACTTCGGTAACTACCCAGCCACAAAGCATGGCTACAAAGCCTGCCGGAGCCATCATCAATACAAGGTTATGCAGCCATCGTGCACTGTATAAATGACCGCGCTTGCGTACCACAAGACTGGCGACACCAACACCTGCCATTAAAAATCCCAGCCCAACCATAATGCGAAAAGCAAAAAACACGATAGGAACCGGGGGGATATCCGCAGGCGGAAATTCGTTGAGACTTTTGATCGTGCCCGTCCAGTTATGACGCAGGTATAACGAGCCGATATGAGGAATAGCTATCTCATAGTGATTGCGCTTTTCATCCATATCAGGAATAGCAAACAACCTTAAAGGCTCACCTTTTCCTGTCACAGGCCTGTCCCATGAGCCCTCCATGGCCGCTACCTTTTGTGGCTGATGCTCAAGCGTATTTTCGCCATGCAAATCACCTGCGATGAGCTGCATGGGTCCTACGATAGCGGCAACCCACATCGCCATAGAAAACATGATGCGGGCACGAGCGTTACGTGAATTCCTCAACAAATGCCAGGCTCCGGCAGCGCCTACCAAGAACGCAGTTCCTAAAAATGCAGCAAGGGTCATGTGAGCCAGACGATAGGGAAAAGATGGATTGAAGATGATTTCAAACCAGTTCTCAGGCAGAAATCGACCATCTGGGGCGATGACGTAGCCAACCGGGGTATGTAGCCAGGAGTTAGCCGACAATATCCAGAAAGCGCTGAACAGCGAGCCCAATGCCACAGCACAGGTGGAAAAGAAATGCAGCTTTGGGCCAACTTTTTTCAGGCCAAACAGCATGATGCCGAGAAAGCCTGCTTCCAGAAAGAAAGCCACCATGACTTCAAAAAACATGAGCGGCCCAATAACTGAGCCGGCCTTGCTGGAAAGCCTGCTCCAGTTGGTTCTAAACTCAAACTCCATGACCAGGCCTGAAGCAGTTCCTACTGCCACGTTCAGTGCGAAGATTTTCAGCCAGAACTTGTACACATCCATGTAAGCCGAATTTTTCTTCCACAGCCAGAGCGCCTCGAGCGCCATGAGAAAGTTCGCCAAACCTATGGAGAATGCTGCCAGCACGATATGAAAACCAATCGTGACGCCAAACTGAGCTCTAGCGACCAGCAATGTTGGGTCAGAAGGGTCCATCAGCTACTCTATATCCAGACATGAATACTTGGTAATGCCCGCCTCATAAGTACCGCGGGCGGGCTTGCCATGAATGAAAGCTATGCACTGCTAGGCTTTCCCGTAAACTCGGAGATGGGCTTGTCTACATCCTTGTCCAGCCGCTCGGCAAAGACCTTGAGCCCTTCGATAATAGGCGTGATGGCCTGCCACAACGCGTCATCATGCAGCATCTTGTAGGCTCCCGTGACGCCGGGCGCTTCGGTCTCGCCCTCTCCGGACTTGTAGCCACTGACATGGGTGAAGGCATCTTTGAAAGCGAATGTCACCTTATAGAACTGCTCGGGCGGGATGCGAGACAATGCCATGGCCAGAATCGACATGTTTTGAATGGCATTAAGCGTACCCTCCTTGTTAAGACCATCCACCAACACCTTGGCTACCTGCGTATTGGCTGCTATCAGGTCGTTGGCAAAACGTAAGACCCCATGCTCGTGCATCGTCTGAAGCAGACGTTCCAACTCTTCGTGAGCATCGGGGCCGATCTTGGGTGGTTTAACATCGTGACTGATACGTTCGGCCATTAGAATCTCTCCGGGTGAGGGGCTTGTTCGAGCGGCGAAACATAATCATCTCGCGCCCACTTAACCTGAACGACCTGTGTGGGTACCCCCTCAAGTGGGGTACGATTGCCGTGCCGGAAATTTCCATGAGGAATCGGCTGGTTGAATTTCTCTTTCGGGAGAACCTCCAGCCTGACTGCCGTCTCCTTGTACGCCGGTGTATTAACGTCGGGATCATGATGTTCACCGGTCAGTTTGTTGAGACCAGGCTTACCCTGGTGAATCGGCATAAAAAGCACGTGCCCTTTTACTCGATTCGTTACCACAACAGGTACTTCAACCGATCCGCGACGTGAAATAAGACGTACCCAGGAACCCTCTTCAAGACCGCGTTCGGCAGCCAGTTCAGGGCTGACTTCTACAAACCAGTTTGGAGAGAGTGAAGTGACCCGCTTCCCCTTGTCGGTCTGGTTCATGCTCTGAAAGTGCTCAAGCATGCGCCCGTTATCAAGTATCAGGTCGTACTCGCTGTCAGTGTCTTCCTCAGGTGCTTTCCATTCCAGCGGGTATAACACCGCCTTACCATCATCGGTATGAAAGCCATCAGTGTAGAGAAGCGGCGTGTCGGTCCCGTCCGGCTTCATTGGCCACAGTAACGACTTCCAACCTTCAAGCCGCTCATAACTAATCCCGTTGAAAATAGTTGCAATGCCGGACACTTCATCCATGATCTGAGAGGGATGGGTATAACCCCAGTCATGTCCCATACGTGCAGCCAGATCAGTCAAGATACGCCAGTCAGGGCGACTGTCACCCAACGGAGGCATAACTTCATAGAAGCGTTGAATACGTCGCTCGGTATTCACAAAGGTGCCGTCTTTTTCGATGCTCGGACAGCCTGGCAGTACCACGTCGGCGAACTCGGCTGTGCGACTCAGAAAAATATCCTGAACGACGAAAAAGTCCAGCTTGGTAAAGGCCTCATGGACATTCTTGGAATCGGCATCGGAAAACGCCGTCTCCTCGCCAATGATATACATCGCCTTGATCTTGCCCTCATCGGCATCCTGTACCATCAGAAAGTTGTCCTGACCAACCTTGTTGGACAGTTTGTCCGGTGGCACTCCCCAGGCCTTGGCCCATTTGGCACGTGCCTTCTCGTCTGACACTTTCTCGTAGCCGGGATACATGTTTTTCAGGCAACCGAAGTCACTGGCACCCTGTACATTATTATGCCCCCGCATCGGATAGCCACCGGTGCCTGGCTTGCCATAGTTGCCAGTCACCAGCAGCAGGTTGGATAGGGCTGTACTGGTATCGGCACCATGGCTGTGCTGGGTAATACCCATTGCCCAACAGATGCAGACCGACTTGGCCGTACCGATCATTTCAGCGGCCTCGATCAGTTGTGACTGGGAAATGCCTGTCATCCGCTCGGCAAACTCCAGGGTAAAGGGCTCCAGCGAATGACGATACTCATCCACTTGATTGACTTGACTCGTCAAAAAGGCCATATCGGCATAGCCATGTTCGAACATATAGCGAGACATGGCCGAAGCCCAGATAAGGTCGGTGCTCGGCTTTATGCGCAGGAAAATGTTTGCACGTTCAGCCATCTCATGCTGACGTGGATCAACCACGATCAGTTTTTGACCGTGATGCTTTTGAGCGGCCTTGATCTTCGAGGCAATGACCGGATGATTCTCCGACATATTGCTGCCCACAATGATGACCAACTCGGCCTTTTGCAAATCTTCAATGGTGCCCGAGTCACCACCATGTCCAACGGTACGGAATAATCCCTTAGTGGCTGGGTTCTGACAGTAGCGTGAAGAGTTGTCTACACTGTTGGTGCCGATAATCAGACGGGCAATCTTTTGGGTTAGATAGGCCTCTTCATTACTGGCCTTGCTGGAGCCAATAAAACCTATGCTGTCCGATCCATAAGTATTACGGATTTCCAATAGACGACGAGCAACCAGATCCAGTGCCTCGTCCCAACTGGCTTCACGAAAACGGCCATTTTCACGGATGAGGGGCATCGTGAGGCGTTTGGGATCGTTGACGAAGTCCCAGGCAAATTTACCTTTGACGCATGTGGAAATACCATTGGCCGGTGCGTCGACCACAGGCTGCACCTTGAGAATATTACGGTCCCGTGTCCACATCTCGAAGGAGCACCCTACGCCACAGTAGGTGCAAACCGTTTTGGTGCGCTTTATTTCCGGCTGCCGCCATTTCATATCCATGACCGAAATGGCCGTAATGGGCGGCGCGCCAATGGTATTTTCAAGTGTCTTGATCGCATCGATCATGGGCCGCTTAAGCTCTTGCGGCATTGAAGTAAACGGTCCGGCATTGGGCTGCATGGTTTTTTCCAACAGCGCATTGCAGGGGCAAACCGTGACGCAGTGGCCGCAGCTTACACAGCTTGACCCCTCGATTTGTTCACCGCCATCCCAGAGCACCCGGGGATGCTCCATGGAAAAATCTATGCTTAACGTCTCGTTGACTTCGACATTCTGGCAAGCCTCCACACAGCGCCCACACAGAATGCATTGATCGGGATCATAAGTGTAAAAAGGATTGGAGTGGTCCTTGTCGTAAGGCTTACGCTGAAACTTGTAGCGCTGAATTGGAAGATGCATGTCCGCTACAGTGTTATGCAACGTGCAATCGCCCGTATTGTGTTCGCAGACAGTGCAGTAGAGTTCGTGCTTGGCCAGAATGCGATCCATTCCCTCATGCTGCGCCTTACGTGCCTCACCCTGGCTGGATAGCGTCATTCCATCAGCGGTGCGGATTGTGCAACCACGTACCAGCTCGCCATCCTGTTCCACCCAGCATACATCACAGGTCTTCAATGGCCCCAGCGCACGGTGATAGCACACATGAGACAAATGAATATCGTGCTCAGCCAGAAAATCAATCAGAGGGATGTCTGCTTTTCCAGTCAGTAATTGCCCGTCATAGGTGATGGTGCATTCGGTTGTATCGCTATTCATCAGGATTGCCCTGTCGCTGAAGCTCGGTGGGTTAGCGCACTTTTTGGTGCAAGCATCACGGTTAGCAGCCCTCACGACGTTGCTAATACACTAAAGACGGAACTGCCTGGGTATTAGCAATTGAAAAGCCACTATTGTTGTAAGTGTTTCTTACAGACGCCCTTGTTTAAGGAATTGTTCCAACAACTTTGGCTTATCAGACCCAAGGTGATGACATGTGAGGGTACCGTCCCCATACGGTTGAATCATGGGCATCAGATCATTACCCGGAGCTCTTTTCTGTTACATGTCTTACCAGCCGACCAATGGTGAGCCCTTGAATCAGGATTGAGAACAGAACAATCAGGTAGGTTAGATTCAGCACCAGATTACGTTCGTCGCCTGCTGGCAATGACAACGCCAACGCCACTGATATACCGCCGCGTAAGCCACCCCATGTCAGTACCTGAGCCGATCCTTTAGGCATTTCCTCACGCCAAAACCTGACTAGCAGAAGCGGAGGTGCCACAGTCATGAAGCGCACCGCAAGGATGGTTAGCATCAAACAGAGGGCAATGAATAGATATAACCAGTCGAACGGACGCAGGATCAATTCCAGCCCAATCAGTACAAACAGCACAGCATTGAGACTCTCATCTATCAGCGTCCAGAAAGTGTCAAGGTTGCGTCGGGTCTTGTCTGACATGGCCATGGCGCGGCCATGATTGCCGATAATCAGCCCAGCGATGACCATTGTGATAGGGCCCGAAAGCTGGAGATGGGTGGCCAGTGTGTAGCCCCCGATGACGAGTGCCAGCGTTAGCAATACTTCAACCTGATATTCATCGATGCTTTTTAGCATCCAGAAAACCAGGCCCCCAAGTATCCCGCCAAAGAGGATACCTCCTCCGGCCTCTTCGGCGAACAACCATAGTGCCTCACCAAACCCAGGCACCTTGTCTGCCTGCAGCACGCCTACCAAGACGGTAAACACAACTACCGCCACGCCGTCGTTAAAGAGCGACTCTCCGACAATGGTGATTTCCAGGCTTTTGGGCGCGCCTGCCGATCGCATGATGCCCAATACGGCAATCGGGTCCGTAGGCGCGATCAACGCACCAAAGACAAGGCAATAGATAAGCGAAAGGTCCATCTCGAAGGCCTGGAGTATCCACCTGGAGGCCAAGCCGATCGTCAATGTAGAAATGATGACGCCTATTGTTGCCAGCAGACCAATGGCCCATCGGCGCTGGTGCAACTCACCCAGGTCAACATGCAGGGCACCGGCAAACAGGATAAAGGAAAGCATGCCATCCATTAGCAATCGGTTGAAGTCGACGCGGGACATTACGTCCTCGACCCGTTCTTCCAGACCAGGCATCCCAGCAAGGCTTAAACCATGCAGCAGAAGCGAGCAGGCCAGTGCAATAGTCATCACGCCAATAGTGGGCGGCAATCCTACAAAGCGATAATTCAAATAGGCAAACAGTGCCGTGAAACTGACAAAAATAGCGGCCAGCTCAAGCATGATGATGTCCTTGCGCGTTCGGCCTAGCTTCGACGTCAATACAGAGAAATACTAGGTAATGCGATGGCTGATCACTATCCAAAAACAATGACCAGCCCAAGGGAAAAGTAGCTTATTGTGGCAACAACTCCACCTTGATCCACCCCTCTTTGCGCTTGTCGAAAGTTTTGAAAGCGCTCAAGGCATCCGTCAGGTGCTGGTGTTGGGTAATAATCTTGGACGGGTCGATTCGGCCTGACAACGTGAGGTCAATCAGCTTGGGAATATATTTGCGGTGATGGCAATTGCCCATGTTGATCGTCAGGTTCTTGTTCATCGCCGCGCCAATAGGGAATCCACGAAACTCGGGCGGATATACTCCGATGATCGAAAGCGTACCGGCCTTGGCCAATCCTTCCACAGCCCATTGCAGTGCCTGGCTAGGTGCATTACCAGGAACCCAATTACCATTCTGCGGGTTCTGCTCAGGTGCATTAGCTTTAGCCTCCTGCTCCTGCCCTTCTATGTCGCTACTTTCGACGGCTTTTCCACTGTGTGCATGGACGGCATCGATGCCAACTGCATCAATTGCGCGATCGGCACCGATTCCTCCGGTTAGCCGCACCAGGGTCTGTACTGGATCTTCCTTGTCGAAATTGATGCATTCAGCACCCAACTCGCGCGCCTTTTCCAAACGGTCCTCAAGACAATCGATTGCAAAGACACGCCCGGCGCCCAGCAGCTTGGCGCTAGCAACAGCAAAAAGGCCTACGGGACCACAGCCGTACACCGCCACGGTGTCACCATCCTTGATTTCAGCCATCTCGGCTCCAAAGTAGCCGGTCGGGAAGATATCCGACATGGCAATCGCCTGCTCATCGTTAATTTCGTCAGGGATCTTGATCAAGCCAATGTTGGCGTAGGGAATACGAGCCTTTTCTGCCTGCAGCCCATTGAAAGGACCAGTAGCTGCCGGACCGCCAAAAAATGACGTACCTGCCTGGTTGCCATTTGGATTGGCCACATCACACTGAGCAAAATAGCCGGCCCTGCAATAGGAACAGCTTCCACAGGCTATGGTGGAAGGAATGATCACCCGATCACCGACCTTCAGGTTTCGTACATCGCTGCCCAGCGCTTCAACAACGCCAACGCCTTCATGTCCAAGAATGGTGCCCTCTTTCATGCCGGAAAAGCTGCCGCGTATGAAGTGCAAATCAGTGCCACAGATGGCTGAAGCCGTCAGCCTGACAATGGCATCCGTCGGCTCCTGAATGTTGGGTTCGGGCACATCATCAACCCGGATATCACCGATACCATGAAATACGACAGCTTTCATTTTGCCTCCTGATCTAAGGGGGATGGAATGCCAGGGCTCTAACGATCCACGAGGCACACGGCGCCATCATGATCGAAACCGGTTCATATGCCAGCAGCTATGCCGTGGATACTGTAGAACTTGCGACTCCCAGGATTTCAGAGGCGTTCCCTGATTACATATATTTCAGACATGCGTAGACGTTCGTTACGTTTGAGAATTAACGTCTGGTACACCAGAAAGGTGGTTTGCAAAAAAGCCGGAAATTTTGCGGGCTGACACGTCCTTAACGAATCCGTTGAAGAACCTCGTGTTCCTCTACAGCGGCGCTAAGGCCCTTATCCTCCTGCTACACCTGTAATCGCTAAATAGAACGCTATCAGCGAAACAGCCATACCTAACAGGACGACTACGCCATCCTTTGCTGTCAACCCAAGACCAAAAAGACAAATAGCCGAGAATGGAGCCAGACTAGCAAATGGTATGAACTCCAGAGGCGGTACAGAGGTTGTCAATATCAGGCATATTGCCGCAATAAGACGAACAAAGGTTTTCTGCGTAGCCCAGCCGAGGCGCGGCCGGATGACCTTGTCCAGCCCTCGTATGACTTTACGAACCTTGTTCAGGCCTGACTCGATCTTCTGACTTTTAACAGAACGTTTAGCCAGGAACCGAGGCATCCAGAAATGATTACGTCCAAACAGCATCTGAAGTGCGAAGACCGCAACGATCAGCGCAAAGAAAGTCGATGCGCCCGGTACGCCGCCTACCGGACTGATTTCGATGATAGACGGGACGAATAAAAAAGGACCATAACTACGCTGCCCTATCTCACGTTTGATATCACCAACCGATACCTTATCTTTCTCTTTACCCAGCTCAATAACACCATCGATTACGTCTTCCAGGCATTCCGATTTTGCAGTGTTGTTTCCGTTTGACATCTATCCCCCCATGGCTCTCTGGCACAGACTCACTTTTTAAATATTAGTGTCTTGGGACAGCAGTACGGGTCAGCGTTGATCACGCACAGTGTCTTCAGCTAGATGAGGTTCAGGGGTAGAAGCATGTATCGGCGGGGCACTGGTCATGAAAGTCTCCAGATTCAAGTGTTGAAAGGCTTGGCTTGAGGTGCTGTTCAGACCATTGCGGCAGTAACATCAGCACCCATTGCTAAATGGCCCAGCTGCGGCTAGGCCATTTAGCATCCCATCAACAACTCATCAGCGTTTTGTACCTTCCTCATGAGGTGGTGCTGAGAAGTCATCATTGGCAATAGCGTCACCGTCTGGATCAACCTCGTCTCCAGGTGCCAACGGATCCGAACCCTGTGCTTTCGAAATGTCTTGGCCGTCGGTATTCATATGCCTGTCTCCCCTATTCATTGTTTATGCCTAAGGTTAGAGACCATGACCCTAGGGCTGTTCAACTTCTGCCATACCGGCGGTCTTACTGTTCGAATTCAATATCAAGCCATGGGTTATCCGACCAAGAGGTACTCAAGCGCTGATCTAAGCGAATGCGCCGAGCTGGTCCTCACTAACCTGGACGTTAGTGAATGATTAAGGTTTGGCAATTGCCTAAACGCTCAAAGAGTCGTTTTGACTTTTCCTACCTTATTAGCGAGAAAATAAAAAGGCTGCACCAGATCAGGCAAAGCCTGCAGCCGGAGGGCTCTTTTACCTGTGTCTCAAGCGGATCGCTCAAATCGGTACACATCCATCGCCAGTATTTGATGGTTTATCTCGCTGATCCATACGCGTGCCTCGCTTTGCTCACCCGCTGCACCCAATGCAACGAAAAGAGGTAACAAGTGCTCATCACTCGGGTGAGCCTGGACGCCCTCCAGTGACTGCTCACGGTAGCCCAGCAGAGCGGCTATATCTCGAGCCTTCAAGCGGTCTTGCATCCATGCCTGAAAGTCTGTGACGTAGCGGGGAACGGACCGGTGCGGCCTGCGAAAATCGCCCAGGTTATGTGTCAGACTGCCTGACGCGATAAGAAGTACGTCGTCAGCCAATGATGACGCTAATGCCTGACCGAGCTGGTAGTGATAGGCAGGGCCCTTGTTTTCATCAATGGACAGGTTGACGACTGGAACATCGGCATCAGGATACATGTAACGCAGTGGCACCCACGCGCCATGATCCAGCCCGCGATTAGGATCAGTACGTACCGGCAACCCTTGAGCCTGCAACGCCTCTGCCAGCTGAAAAGCCAGGTCAGGTTCACCCGGCGCGTTGTAGCGCAGCGCATAAAGCGCCTGAGGAAAGCCATAAAAGTCATGGATGGTGTCATGCTGCGCGGTCGTTCCGAGCACTGGATATGGCGCCGAAAAATGAGCAGATACCATCACAATAGCTCGCGGACGTGGTAACGCCGCGGCAAGCTCCGTCCAGGCCTGCCCTGCCCGCCCTGCATCCAATGCCTCCATTGGCGAACCGTGGGATATGAAAATCGTGGGAAGTCGGCTCATGGTGTTCGCCTCAAGGGTGCAGCGCGGTTTAGAACCTTAATCCTTACGAAGCGATGGCTTCAGAGCCAAGGCACCGGGCCCCAGGAGTGCCAACGCAGCGGCCGTGACCGCCAGAAAAACAGGATATTCCCAGCCGCCATCAGCTGCGGTAAATGACCAGCCGTTTCCAAAGTGTACGGAAGAGGCTGCCAGTAATTGTACCGCCGCAACGGCTGCAACCCAGCGAGGCAGGATGCCCAGTATCAGCATTGCACCCGCCAGAATTTCGAAGAACGTAACCGGATAGGCCAGCACGCCTGGAAAACCAACCGATTCAAAGAACTGTGCGGTACCCGGCAAGGTAAAAACGAACAGCTTTGTAAGGCCGTGGGCCAGAAACATGATACCTAGCGCTAAGCGCAACAGGAGCGCGGCATAGGGAGCGGTACGAGTATCCATCGTTAAATCCTTAGAAAAGGGTGTGATCGGTCAGATACCGCTATTCTTTGTATTTCCCTTTTAGAGATAAATAGGGTAAATAAAAATGAATTATTTACATTTTGGAAATCGATATGGATACGCTTTCTGCGCTATCTGCCTTCGTCAAAGTAGTGGAACTAGGGTCATTCGCTGCGGCCGCTGATCGACTTGAACTGTCCCGCTCGGGACTTACGAAACTGATCGCCTTTCTTGAGCGTAAATACGATTCGAGACTGCTTAACCGGACGACACGCAAGCTAAGCCTTACCGATGCGGGTCGTGCACTCTATGAGCGCATTCTTCCGTTGCTGGCCGAGTTTGATGACCTGGAAACAGCCCTGCAGTCTGATGTCCAGCATCCGCGGGGACGGCTACGGGTCAATGCCCCGTTCTCCTTTGGCATCCTGCAGCTGGCCCCGGTAATTGCCCGATACATGGAGCAATACCCAGAGGTATATGTTGATCTTGAACTGAATGACCGAGTCGTTGACCTTGTAGAGGAAGGTTTCGATCTGGCAGTACGTATTGGCCAGCTCGACGACTCCAGCTTGGTCGCACGTCAACTGGCCGTACTCGACGTAGTGGTGTGTGCCTCACCGCTCTACCTGAAACAGCATGGAACGCCAGCGCATCCACTGGAACTCAGACAACACCGCTGCCTCAACTATACTTACGCGCGCCAGGGTAATGAATGGCTCTTTCAACGCGACGAAGAAGAAGTACGAGTCAAGGTATCCGGGATGTTTCGGGCCAATAACGGCGATGTTTTGCGAACTGCAGCCTTGGCAGGTCATGGAATTATTCTGCAGCCAAGCTTCATCATTGGCGATGACATAAAAGCTGGCCGCCTGGTACCGCTACTGCAAGCGTGGAAGACCAGCTACACCCCCATTCTCTATGCTGTTTACCCTCACCGCCGCTTCCTTTCAGCCAAAGTGAGGACATTTATCGAGCATCTGCAACATAGTCTAGGAGGCGGTTTGCCTACAGGTTAGCGATGGATTTCACGATACTGGTCTCTGCAGGTGCAGCGGGTTCTACACGCACTGTTCGGATAGCTTCTACCAGATCCTCCTCCGCTACATGCGCTGCCGTTTCCTGGAGCAAAGAACGCAGATTCTTTTCAATCGTTGTGCACAGACTATCCATGGCGATCTGGTGCTGGCTGTCGGCAAAAGGTGCCTGAAGCTCGGTTCCTATTCGCTCTAATGCGAGCAGCATGAAACCTACCACAGAGGAAACAACAGGGGTGTACCAGCCTAATGTACTGACTAGCCCCATGGGCATGATGATGCAAAAGAGCGTTGTAAAAAGTCTTGGAAAATAGACATAGGGATAAGGTAATGGCGTGTTGTTAATGCGTTCCATGCCGCCCTGGCAGTTGGACATATCCACGAGAGTCGATTCAATTCGTGCCAACCGGATACTATCGAGGCGACCCTGGTTTAGCTCTATAACCAATAGTTGTGCGGTGCCGTTGAGTATGTCATTGGGGAAATTGCTGCTGCCTTCAGCCATTGATAACTCGTGCCGGGCCAGGTAGGGTCCCGCAGCTTCTGCGCATGAGGTACCCTTCAGATGTGCGCGCAGTGCATTGATATAGGCCATATGACGTAGCAGAAGAACCATCTTTACTCGATTACGCCCTATGCCCACATCATCAATAAGTGTCATCACCTGCCGGCCGAAACTGCGAGAGCTATTGACCATTGCGCCCCACAAGGTACGCGCTTCCCACCAGCGGTTATAGGCACTGCTATTACGAAAGCTGATCAGCACTACCAATGCTGAACAAAGCAATGTCAGGGGCGTGAGTGGCAAGTCAATCGGGTCTTTTACGTACAGCATGGCCTCTGCTGTGACGGCTATGTCCCACACAAGCAGCCAGAACAAAGACCAACCTACATAAAAGAAAGTCTTGCGTAACAAGGCGACTTTCTTATGGATCGACCTGGACATCGGAACACCTTTAGCAGCGCAATGAATGGTTGCCTATCTCTACTGGCTCGCCGCGGACTTGCCGTAAAAGAGTTTTCGAATCAGCAACCTGTTCTATTCAGAACGTGTCGGCCATCTGATTCATAACCTTTGGCAAGGCTCGACGGGTGGTTAGGCTAACTAGCGCGCTAAAAGCGTTTTATAAGGTCTAGCCAGGGCAACGGACCGCCTATCGATTTCTCTCAGCTTTCTGATTCATCAGTAATATTCAACCGATAAAACTCATGCAGCTTTTCCTGCAGTAGTTTCTTGTCGGGCAAATGGGTCTGGTATTCCGCTACAAGCGCAGGCGACAAAGATCGATTCAACGCGTACTCAACGACTTCATCATCCTTGCTGGCACAGAGCAGAACACCAATTGCCGGATTTTCATGCGCCTTGCGTACGGTGCGGTCCAGCGCCTCAAGATAGAACTCGAGTTTACCCAGATATTCCGGCTCGAATCGGCCTACCTTGAGCTCGATGGCCACCAAGCAGTTCAGGCCCCGATGGAAGAACAGCAGGTCCAACGCGAAATCCCGTCCACCCACCTGTAAGGGATACTCGGAGCCGACGAAGCAGAAATCCCGCCCGAGTTCGATCAGAAAATCCTTAAGTCGCTGCAGCAGTCCGTGGTGCAAATCAGCCTCTGCATGTCCCTCCGGAAGCCCAAGAAATTCGACCATATAGGCATCCCTGAACACACTCAGCGCCTCAGGATGACTTTGTCTCAGCGCTGCCGAGACTTTTGCAGGTTGCGTAACGGAGCGCTCAAAAAGTGCAGACTTGAACTGCCGCTCCAACTCACGGCTGGGCCACCGTTCCTGCATGGCCAGCCGTAAATAGAACTCACGCTCTTCGGGGCGCTTGCTCTGACTGAGAATAATGAGGTTGTGGGTCCATGGTAACTGCCGTACCAGAGCGGCTAGTGATGGTTCGTTACGGTACGCTTCATAGAACTGGCGCATTCTGAACAGATTGGCGCGAGTGAAACCCCGCAAGCCGGGTTGAGTCTGTGCAAGATAGCGCGCCAACTGATCAACGACCCCGTCTCCCCACTCCGCGGTTTCAAGCTTGGCGCTGATATACGCCCCTACCCGCCAATACAAATCGATCAACTCGATGTTGACGGCCTGAACCGCTCGCTGGCGAGCGGTTGAAATAAGACTGGCTACCTCAGCAAAACGCTTGTCATCCAGAGGCAGATTAGGCGTGGTCTGATCAGACATACCGTGGAGAACGTCCAGGATAATTATTGGAAACGGCCGATTTAAAGTGACTCTTTAGGTTATCTCGACCTGGTAACGAAAGCCTTCTGCCGCACCTCGAGACACTCTGTACTCGATGGGAAGCCGGTCATAGCCCAGCGCGATACGCTCGATCACGACAACCGGTTTGCCCTCCTCGATTTCCAGAATCCGAGCCGTTTCAGCCGAAGCCGATTCCACCGTCAGCGTTTCCTGCGCTGATGCGACATGCTGGCCGCATTGCTGCTCGTAAAAAGGATAAAGCAGATTGCCGAACCTGCCCGGGTCTACGTCTAGAAGCCTGGAAAACTTCGAGCCGGGAAGCCAGATATCCTCATAGAATTTCCGCTGCCCCTCGATGACACGGACGCGCTCCAGATGTACTACCTGCTCATGCTTCTTGAGGATTAGTGCATGGATCACGGCCTGAGGAGGCTGCTCGAGCGTGCGGCTGAGTACCTGACTGGTCGGCACAGCCTGGCTACCGGACGAATCTATCTGGCGAAAAAAACGAAAGAATGAGGCATTGAAGCTTGGCCGACGAACAAACGTCCCCCTGCCCTGGCTCCGTTCGAGCAAGCCCTCGCTCACCAGCGTATCCACTGCCTTTCTCACCGTCCCGATGGCAACACCATAGAGCTTGGTCAGTTCAGCCTCGGTGGGAATCGACTGGCCTGGCAACCATTCACCTGACGCAATCCTGGCCAGTATTTCATCACTCAACCGTTGATAGAGCGGTAAACGCTCATCCTGTCCCAGCTTTGCGTTGTTCATATCGTCATCCAAACGACTGGTAGACCTACTTTACCACGAGCACCGTCGGGTGATGCATTGACAGCTAACACGCATCGCTATACGTTCCTCTATTCATATAGATGAATATATGTTTTATGGGCAAGGGCGGTGGTGACCTTTGCCAAAAACACACAACAAGGGTAGTGCCCATGTCTCAGCCATATACGCCCATCACGGGTATCGATACCCATGCACATATTTTTTCTCGTGACCTTCCCCTGACCGAAAACCGCCGCTACAGCCCTGACTACGATGCCCTTGTGGAAAGCTATCTGGCTCATCTGGAGCATTGCGGGCTTTCCCATGGCGTGTTGGTACAGCCCAGCTTCCTGGGGACCAACAATAACTTCATGGTAGGTGCGCTGCGGGTCTATCCGGAACGGTTACGTGGGACAGCGGTAGTCGATCCCGAAGTCAGTGACGCCGAACTCAATGAATTGGAAAAGGCAGGAGTAGTGGGTGTAAGACTGAACCTGGTCGGGCTTCCGCTGGAAGATTACTCACAGCCACGGTGGCAAACTTTTTTCAAGAAGATGGCCGACCGAAACTGGTCGGTCGAAATCCAGCGTGCCATGGAAGACCTCTGCCTTATCGTTCCAACACTATTGGATGCAGGGGTCAATGTTGTCATCGACCACTTCGGCTTGCCCGCCGGCTGTATAGATCCTGAAACGCCAGAGCATCAGGCCTTCCTGTCGCTCCTGCCTGACTCGGCTATATGGGTCAAGCTGTCCGCCACCTATCGAAGCAAGGCCAGTCTAGAGCAAGCCACCCAGATGGTTGATATATTGCGCAACGCCTATGGGCACTCTAATCAACTGTTATGGGGTAGCGATTGGCCTCATACCCGCTTCGAGGACCAGACCGATTATGATGCCCAGTTTTCAATAATGACCTCCCTCCTCCCGGATGCGCTGGAAAGAAGGAAAGTGCTGGTGGACAACCCGGCCAGACTGTTCAAGTTCAAGCCCTGAAAACCAGACAATAACAACAAGGAAAGACAATTATGATGAGTCTGTTCGTCGTGACGGCGATTGCCGTTGCCATTGTTCTCGGGTACAAGACCCGGATCAATATCGGCCTGTTTGCTATCGCCTTCGCTTACCTGATCGGCTCGTTTGTGATGGGTATGAGTCCGTCGAAGGTCATCAACCTCTGGCCACTCAAAATCTTCTTTATCATTTTCTCGGTATGCCTGTTCTACAGTTTTGCCATCGTTAACGGCACCTTGGAAAAACTGTCGGAGCATTTGCTGTACAGCTGCAGAAAAGTACCCTATCTGCTGCCCTACGCCGTCTTTGTTACTGCCGCCCTGATTGCTGCCTTAGGCGCGGGTTACTATACCGTACTGGCCTTCATGGCGCCGATCACGTTGCTGTTGTGTGAACGTACGGGCATGAGTCTCATCGTGGGCGCGATGGCAGTGAACTACGGAGCCCTCGGAGGGGCCAATTTTGTTTCCAGCCAAAGCGGGATCATTTTCCGCAGCCTGATGGTGAATGCGGGAATTCCGGAAGAAACCGCCTTTATAAACAGCTTTGGTATTTTCGCCAGTACGATCGTGATTCCTTTGCTGGTCATCACCGGGTTTCTCTTGTTCAGCGGGCACAAACAATCCATGCGGGAGGCTGCGTTCAACATCAGTGCACCTACGCCGTTCACGAAAGATCAGAAAACCACGCTGTGGTTGACCCTTCTAATGATGGGGCTTGTCTTGCTGGCTCCTATCGCCCACCTTGTCTTCCCGCAGAATGACACGATCAGCTTTATCAACTCGAAGATGGATATTGGTCTGATCGCCAGTGTTTTCTCCGTGATTGCACTGCTGCTCAAGCTGGGCGATGAGCGCAAGGTCATGGCTACGCTCCCCTGGTCTACCATCATCATGATCTGTGGCGTAGGTATGCTAATCTCGGTTGCGATCAAGGCCGGCACGGTTGATCTCCTGGCGTCCTGGATCAGCGCCAATATACCGGCCGTCCTGGTACCTGTTGCTTTTGGTGTGGTCGCGGCGCTGATGTCCTTGTTCTCAAGTACATTGGGCGTGGTAACACCTGCGCTCTTCCCGATCGTGCCTGCAATTGCCGCTAATCTGTCCATTGATCCGATGATCATTTTCATCTGCATCGTGGCGGGGGCACAGGCAACCTCTATTTCGCCTTTCTCTTCCGGTGGAAGCCTGCTGCTGGGCTCATGCCCCACTGAACAAAGCCGCTCTGCTCTCTTTCCCAAGCTCCTGTTCAAGGCAGCGCCACTCGGCTTCATCGCCGCCCTGGTGTTCAACTTTGTTTTAACATTCTGCTTGTAACATTGGCGTGTTCGCTAAGCCCCGGGTTAAACACCCAGGGCTTTTTCGTCTTGATTACAGAAGTGTCATGGTAGTTTGGTTGTTTTATAATGGGCTGGTATTACTAAGAAAAATAAGCATTTAATGCAAAACGAAGGCACCAGGGTTGATTCAGTGGTTTAGACGCTTCACTCTAACGTCGAGCCTGTACTCGAGCGGTGAGTCCACTGTCTAACGTCAATTCTTCTCGCGCCCTACGCTGGTTTCGGCGTTTAGGCTGGGCCAGTGTAGTTTTCCTGTTATTGCTGGCATCCGGTTCGCTCGGCTTTGCGTTGTTGATTCGCTCGCTGGGTATTACACACTGGAATCTACAAGGGCTGTATCTGAATACTCACTCGATAGGGTTACAGAGCCTATCGCTTGTCCAAGCCGATAAAGATGGTACAGAGCAGTCACTCAACACCGGGCCACTGATGTTTGAGTGGACCGGGCGTCATCTCAGGATCGATCACGTTGAGCTCGCGCTGGCTGCTATTCCAAACGGTACCAGCGGTGAGCCTATTGGCCCTCTGCACCTTGACACTCCTCTCGCCATACCGACATGGCTACCCGATCGTCTGGATGCACCTGATTTCACGTTGTCTCTGCCCTGCGCACAAGGCCAATGCAGGTTAGAGGGCTCCTTGAGTGCAAGCCAGGCAAACAACCAGGCCTTGCCCCTCAGCCTGGAGCTCACGCTTCGTCATGAGGGGCGCACATTACAAACCCTGGCCTTGCTTGAGGGCACACCGGAGGCACCGCGCCTGACAGCCAACCTTGCCATTGATGATCAGCCAAGGCTTGTGTTACGGACTGCGCTAACGCCCCACGGCGACGGAGTGGCTTGGGGCGGTGACCTCCTGATCCCTGCCTTTAATGAAGGCTCCTGGGTTCTGGACTGGATCAACCAGTGGTGGCCAATGCCTGCCGTGAACGTTGAATCCCTGCCGGGTGCTCTTCGAGTACAAGGTGACTGGCAGTTGTCCCTACCTAACACAATTGACGACCTCCAATCCCTGCTTAATGCACAAGGTAGTATTCGGCTTGATGCGCATTTACCCCAAGCCTGGCCATTGCCAGGACTGGGATCACTTCAAGGCGATGCCAGCGTGGATGCTACAGTGGATCACGGCTATGTAATGCCTCGAGCCCTGCAAGCCGATCTGCAACTTGCAATAAGGAACCAACCTTGGCAGCTCCAACTCCCGCAGGGTATACGACCCGACCAACTCCATATCCGGGCGCAGACACCTGCATCTATTGATCAGCCGGACGTGCTGCTCCCCCTCGACTTTACCCTAGCCTCTCGTGGCGAAGCAGCTCTGGACCTGAAAGGACGCCTTAAGGTTGCTACTCAGGCCCCTTGGCGCCTCCGGGTGGATGGGCTTGATCTGCATGGAACCGTTCCAAACTTTAAGCAATCCAGCGTTGCCGTTCACACTCTCGACGTCAAACTAAAGGCGCAAGGGAAGATGGATCAGCGCAGTGCTGAGCTGACCTTCTCCAATATCATGCTAGGTGCGCGCCAGCTGGACATCGGTAGCGGTACTTCGGGGACACGCCTGGACAACGTATCTGCAACTTCGCCTGAGCTCAACCTGATGGGGCGGCTGGACGATCAGCAGGACGTGCATTTTACATTGAAGGGCAACACTCAGCTCAAGACCAAGCGCATTGCTCACCCGCAGCTCAAGGCTGCCAAATGGAACTGGGATGGACAGCTTGAGTTGACGGATCGGGCGCTAGGTTTAAATGGTACACTTAAGACCGATACAGGCCTCAGCCTCAAGACCCGGCTTCATCAGTCTCCTGATCAGTCGTTCGTCCTGGAAGGCACACTGGACACATTATTCATGCGGGCTGGAAATCCCTTTGCAGCCACATTTACCGCCTGGCCGGCCTTGCTGGAATTCAATACGGGACGTCTTGACGGCCAGCTTGCCCTTCGTATCCCTCAACAAGGCGACATGAACCTGCATATTGATCTGGATGCTCAAGGTCTGGGCGGCATTTACGATCGTCTGGAAATGAATGGCGTTGGTGCAAAGGTTGCGCTTGATTTGAATAACGATCAGCTGAGCGTAGCATTGCCTGCGTTCAAAGCCGATAGCCTTAACCCAGGGTTTACTCTAGGTCCTCTTGAATTGAGCGGCGCCTATCGCGCTCGGCTGGATGATCCACTGGCCGGCACGCTGTCCTGGCAACAGGCTCAAACGGCCATATTGGGAGGTCGCCTGTGGATACCGCCAGGCCAAGGCAACCTGGGCGACTTCACGCTTGCGCTGCCGGTGCATCTCTCAGGCCTGCAAGTCGCTTCACTATTGGAAGCCTACCCGACCGAGGGGCTCAGCGGCGAAGGTATAATTGACGGGCAGTTACCCCTGCACTGGACGCGCCAGGGTATTCGCGTCGAGCAAGGCGTTGTCGGCGCACGTGGAGCAGGCGTGCTACGCTTCCGCTCGGATCGAATCAAAGCGCTGGGGCGGAGCAACCCCGGGATGAAACTGGTAGCCGATGCGCTCGACGATTTCCATTACGAGGTACTGCGTAGCGGCGTTGATTACCGTGAAGACGGTACACTGATGCTTTCACTCCGCCTGGAGGGCCGCAACCCTGATATTGAAAAGGGACGAGCGTTCAACTTTGGAATCAACCTTGAAGAAAATATTCCGCAACTACTGACCAGCCTGCAACTGACTGACCGGGTCAGCGACACCATTCAACGTCGTGTGCAGGAACGCCTGCGTCGTGATCAAACTGGCCCCAAAACCGAGGAGAAGCCCTGATGGGGTTGCGCCCACTATTCGGCATATTGCTTTTATGCCTTCTGACAGCAGCCTGTACACCTACCGTACAGGTCGCGGTTCCAAACGAGCCGATCAACATCAACCTGAACGTAAAAATCCAGCATGAAATCTACATCAAAGTAGACAAGGCACTGGATAACGTTCTCAGCGAAAACAGCGGTCTATTCTAAGGAGCCAGCCATGCGAATCCGTGTTGCCAGTTTGATGCTGGCCTTGCTTTTCACCAGTCCCGCCTGGGCCATGGGCCTCAACGAGGCGATGGCCACCCTGAGCCATGCCAAGGCAAGTGGCCAGGTGGGCGAACAACCCAATGGCTACTTGGGCGCGGTTGACGGGAGCAGCCAAGGCACCGAAATTGCCAATCTGATCAATCAGGCCCGCCGCGATGAGTACCAGCGTCTGGCTCAGCAAAATGGCATCCAGCTGGGTGATGTAGAAGCCATCGCCGGCAAGAAGGCGATCGAGAAGACACCCGCGGGGCAATACATCCAGCTCAATGGAAAGTGGGTCAGAAAATAAACGGTACCTGCATGAAAAGCCAGCATCTTGCTGGCTTTTCTACATCTGTTTACTTGTAAGCTACTCGTCCAGATCCAAGCCTAACGCTTTGCCCAAGCCTGTACGGATACAACAAATTCGCCAATATCATGACTCCGGCTGGCACTTAATCACTCTCTTTGTGTCCATTTCTTCGAACCACATAGGGAATACGCCGAGTCCTCCGAGTACATCCGTTTGACGACGGCTTCTGGCAGATATCTGGAAAAGCACTGACATATGTATAGTCAACAATCGACACAAGGTACCAACCGCACCCCCTCCACTGTTCTCGTTGTAGAAGATGAGGAAGTGATCCGGGAATTCGTCCGTGAGCTTCTGGATGGTGAGGGTTTCAACGTCATGACCGCAGAGTCGGCCGACGTGGCTCATGCCCTTCTGCAGGACAAGGCGGCAGATATCGACCTGCTGATCACCGACATCCGTATGCCAGGCTCGATGGACGGTGCCCAACTTGCCAATCATGTAGGCGCTACATGGCCTCATATTCCCATCATCGTAATGTCCGGTTATGACACGCCAGCCACTGCCAGCATCAAGTACAAGGTCAGGTTTCTGCCCAAACCGTGGTCGATCGGCCAGCTAATCGATATGGTTACGGGTGTTGCGTACTCTGCAACTCCCAGTACCTGACCTTTCTTCAACGGGTTGAACAACACCTCTAGTTGATCAACCCGCTGCGGCACACGATTAAACCACTATCCATGAAGCATGCTCTGTGTTCGCCATAGCTCAGCTTGCTCTGCTGTTTTCCTAGCGCCTTTCGGGCAAATACGCCTGCTCGCTCAACGCTCTAAACAATCTTCACGGGCATATATGCGGACCTATGAGTATTGATACGCCTCCCTACCCCGTTACGCCTGATGGCCGCTATTTCGTGGTACGTGGTCAACTCTGGCGATGCACCAATCCTGCACTTCCAGAGGCGCAACGCAAGGTGCTTACCCACGAGTTGATGACGGCGCGCAGAGAGGTGGGCCAAGCGAAGCGCAACCACGACAAAGCGGCTGAACAGCAGGCGCGCCACCGGGTCGATGAAGCCAAGCGCGCTTTAGGTGAGCGTGGGCCCGTGTGGTGGACAGACGGAGCGCCCGACTATAACCGCCGACAAGTTGCCAACACGCCCTATGCAGGCTGGTTTGAAACATTGACGTCCTGAGAAATACCCAACCATTTCAGGCAATGGGTAGAATCAGCAGTAACCTCTAAAGGGGAATACTATGCTGACGGTTCTGGGAAAGGCGACATCGATCAATGTTCGCAAGGTCATGTGGACGTGCGAAGAGCTTGGCATTCCCTTCACTCTTGAAGAGTGGGGCACAGGGTTCAGGCCAACGGATGATCCGAACTTTCTAACTCTGAATCCCAACGCCCTTGTCCCGGTTGTCCAGGACAAGGGGTTCGTCTTGTGGGAATCGAATTCAATCATTCGCTATCTGGCGAACCACTATAATGGAGAGGCTCTATATCCGGTGGAGAATAAGGCTCGCGCCATCATTGATCAGTGGATCGACTGGCAGGCCTCTACGCTGAACCCCTCCTGGAGCTATGCCTTCCAAGCGCTGGTAAGGCGGTTATCCAGCCATCAGGATCCAGAACAAATCAGCCAGAGTCATCGCCAATGGTCAGCATGTATGGCCATACTTGACGCCCAGCTTCAGAAAACCAAGGGTTATGTAGCAGGTGAAGTCTTTTCGCTTGCGGACATTCCGATCGGTCTTTCTGTGAACCGATGGTTCGAAACGCCTGTAACACATCCCCACCTACCCGCCTTGAACACTTATTATGATCGGCTGGCTGAGCGCTCCGGTTTTCTGGTCTATGGTAGGAATGGCATACCGTAATGCAGCAAGGACCTCATAACTGTAATGTCCAATCTGCTGCGTTCTGTATATGGTTGTCTCTGGAGGCATACCGTTAAGGTTACGTTGATTCTCTGACGGAGCCTTGCGCATGTACCTTCCGCCCCCCTTCAAGGAAACGGACCCAGCCGTTCTGCATCGCTTCGTCAAGGAGCACCCGTTGGGTGCCTTGGTTATACAGGGAAGTCATGGTTTGTCTGCCGAACATCTTCCGTTTTTGCTGGAAAGCGAGGAGACGGGTCTAGGCATTCTCAAGGCTCATGTGGCGCGTGCCAGCCAGCTCTGGCAGGAAGCGCTTAATGGCCATGACGAAACGCTTGTCATCTTCCAGGGGCCAAGCGCCTATATTTCACCTTCCTGGTATGCCAGTAAACTTGAAACGCACCGGGTCGTGCCGACTTATAACTATGCCACCGTACATGCCTACGGACGGATCAAGGTCAGAGACGATGCCCAATGGGTCAGAGGCGTTGTGGCTCGCCTGACCCGTGCACATGAGGCTACTCAGGACACGCCCTGGAGAATGACCGATGCGCCAGCCGACTTCATTGACGAGCAACTGTCTCGAATTGTCGGTATAGAAATCCACGTTTCCCGCTTGGAAGGAAAATGGAAGATGAGCCAGAACCGCAGCGAAGCGGACCGTAAAGGCGTACTTCAAGGCCTACACCGTGAATCTACACCTCAGACCACCGAAGCAGCAGCCGAAATGCTCCGCACCTCACCAGAATAAGCTTAACCCCCCCCTAAAAAGCGGCAGGTTACGTCTGCAGACGATACCCCTTTAGAAAGAAGGCTACCGCCCTTTGCACGGCGGGGCCGATCAGGCTCGGGTCAATGGCGGGCTCTAATGCCAGCATAGCCTGCTCATGGAACTCGGCCTCCAGCAAAGCCTTGAGATGTAGCGCCGCTACCCAAGGATCAGAAGGTTCCAATACACCGTTATCCATGGCGTTACGGAGCACCTCTGCCATTCGAGACCAGCCAATCCTGGGTCCGTTCTCATAGTAGATAAGCCCTACCTGGCTGTTTCCGGCACTCGATTGCACCAGGCGTCGGCCCTGCATGATTTCGGGTCGAATAATGGTCTGGACATATTCATTACCAAACCGCTCCAGCATCTCGGGCAAATCGTCGTCTAGCGGAAGGTGCGCAAATATTGGCTCAAAATGCTTGGCA
Source organism: Pseudomonas sp. JZ134 (assembly GCF_051027695.1). Taxonomy (NCBI): domain Bacteria; kingdom Pseudomonadati; phylum Pseudomonadota; class Gammaproteobacteria; order Pseudomonadales; family Pseudomonadaceae; genus Pseudomonas; species Pseudomonas sp. JZ134. Next base: position 485,754 of record NZ_CP069251.1, read on the forward strand.
GCATTGGCGCGGATACATTCGGCAAACAGCTCTTCCTTGGAGCTGAAATAGTTGTAGAGCGTCGCTTTTGAACCGCCTACGCGGCTGGCAATTTCAGACATGGATGCCTGATCAAAGCCCAACTCCATAAAAACCGTCGAGGCAACGTCCACTATTTCGCGGCGTTTGCTTGGGCTTTTCGTTCTCATCCTGCGTCCATGATCACCAACATAATCCTGCCATGCTAAGGCAGATCGTTACACCAGGAAACTTAATAGCGTTTTAATACTCATAGGCCACCAGATAAAAGCAAAGTAATAGCGCTTTGCTTTCAAAAGTGTGAACTTGTCCAATAACTAAACTGAACAGTACGGTTATTTTAAGCGCCCTTCATATTCCAAATATGATCAGCCTCACGCTGATTATGTAAATCCTAGGATGGACCCCCACCAACATGCAGAAACCTACTCGTGTTTTTCCTGTGGCCAGCAGATCCTTGCTAGCCGTAGCCTTGGCAAGTGCCAGCTGCGCCTGGGCTGCCCCCCTCAAGCAAGGTCCGGAAGTCGAAAGCAGAGTCGAGTCGATCCTGTCCCAGATGTCCCTGTCGGACAAAATCAGCTACATCAATATCGATAACGGCTACATGATGCGTGCCATGCCCAAGTTTGGCTTGCCGGGCACTCTAGCCCGCGATTCCTCTCTTGGCGTAACCGTTGAAGGCACCATGTTCGGGGTGCAGTACCCTGCCCAGTCCGCGCTGGCAGCAACCTGGAGCGTGGACCTAGCCAAAACCTACGGTCTGGCTATTGGCTACGACACTCGCGCATCGGGCGGACAGCAACTGCTCTCTCCCGGCCTCAACATGTACCGTACGCCTTACAATGGCCGCTCTGCTGAGCACCTGACCGGCGAAGATCCCTTCCTGGGTGCCGTGCTGGCGCCTGCTGTCGCCAATGGCATCGAAGCTCAAGGTATCTGGACAGGTGCCAAGCATTTTGTCGCGAACGAGCAGGAGGCCAACCGCCATTACCTGAATGTGAAGGTCGACAATCGCACCCTGCGTGAAATCTACCTGCCCGGCTTCGAGTCTCTGGTCAAGAATGCCAACCCTGCGTCGATCATGTGCGGTTTCAACAAGATCAACGGCGATTATGCCTGCGAAAGCCACAGCATGATCGCCGACATGCTCAAGGGCGAATGGGGTTTCAAAGGTTTCGTTGTCAGCGACTTCAACTCCATCCAGAACGGCTACAAGGCGGCGATGGCTGGTGCTGATCTAGACATGCCCAGCGGCCTACAGATGAACGAATCCGTTCTGATGCCGTACGTGTGGAGTGGTCAGTTGCCGGTGTCAGTGATCGACGAGAAGGTCCGTCGTAACCTGCGCGCCATGATTGGCTTTGGCTTTGACAAAGGCCTGCCGACCGCATCGCACATAGGTAACGATCCGCGCAGTCTGAGCACGTCCCTTGATATGGCCCGGCAGGGCATCGTTCTGCTACAGAACGAGAAAGCAAAAGGCTCTTCCAATAACCTGCTGCCGCTGCCTAAAACCGCACGCATTGCTGTGATTGGTGATATCGCAAAGCAGCGTCCACCCTACCCCTTCGGTACCGGTTGGTCTGCCGCCAATACCTATACCACCGAGCTGCAAGGCCTGCAGCAACTGGCTCAGGATAAAAGCCAGATCACCTATATCCAGGCACTGTCTCTCGATCCGCAAACGTCGGAGTGGTACACCTCCAATGACAGCACCGGCTCCACCGAGACCGTAGCAGGTCTGACAGCTGAATACTTCAACAATCCAAACTTCTCGGGCGAGCCCGCCGTCAAGCGTATTGAACCCGGTATAAACTGGGATTTCCTGAAGGCACAGAACGTCACGGCCAATGGCGTCACTACCATTGATGGCTTCAGCCCGGACCAGGATAATTTCTCGGCCCGCTTTACCGGCAAAATCAAACCGACCGTCAATGGCGACCAGGTATTCAAGGTACGTGGTGATGGCGCTTACAAGCTATGGGTAGACAACAAGCTGGTCATCGACTTCGATGGCAAACCATTGTCCAACGACCTGGCGGACTCAATCTCTCACTCGGGCAAGGCATATAACCTCAAAGCCGGCCAGACCTACGACATCAAGCTCGAATATAGCCGCGTCAACGATCACTATATTCCAACGTCGGGTAGCCTGTATGGTCTGCAGATGAGCTGGGCGTCGCTGGCTGCGCCTAAAGACCTGAGCCAATATGACGCTGTCATGGTAGCCGTAGGCTTCAACAGCGAGTACGAAGGCGAAGCATCGGATCATGGATTCGATCTGCCTGAGTACCAGAGCGATCTTATCCAGAATGTCATCAAGGCCAACCGCAACACTATCGTTGTGCTGCATGGCGGTGGCGGCATGAACCTTGAGCCCTGGGTGAAGAAGTCCAAGGCCGTATTACATGCCTGGTATCCTGGTCAGTTGGGCGGTCAGGCCCTGGCGGAAATCTTGTTTGGCGATACCAACCCCTCTGCCAAGCTGCCGATCTCGATCGAAAAGCGTATCCAGGATAACCCTGCCTATGCCAGTTACCCGAATCCGGATTTGTACGTGGGTGACAATGCCCAGACCGAGATGACATATTCGGAAGGTGTATACATGGGATATCGTGGGTTGGATAAGCAGCGTACCAAGCCACTCTTCCCGTTTGGTTTCGGTCTGTCATATACCACGTTCAGCTTCTCTGACCTGAAGATTGGTCCGAAGTCGCTTACACCTGGTTCAACCATCGACGTCACCTTTACCGTCACCAACACCGGCAATAAGGATGGTTATGAAACAGCCCAGGTTTATGTCAGCCCCAAAAAGGCAATGATCGACCGTCCGAAGAAAGAGCTAAAAGGCTTTACTAAAGTGTTCCTGAAAGCCGGCCAGTCCAAGCAGGTCACCGTTCAGCTGGACGCGCGTTCGCTGGCCTACTTCGATGTGAACACATGGAATTGGCTTGCTGATGCTGGTCGTTACATGATCTCTGTAGGCGACTCTTCGGATAACCTGCCGCTGGAAGGTATGCTGACCAACCTGTACCAACAGTCACTGCCAACCAATACTAGCAACCCGCTGCCACCGAAGATGCAGAAGGCCGTACAGGTCGATACCTCACAGGCGTATTGAGTTAATCCCGCAACAGGAAAAAGGCGCCGCACGGGCGCCTTTTTTCATTGACGATGGAATCTCAATCATAAGGCCTATCGATATAAAAGAGGTTGGGCGGCCTCAAGAAAACAATATTTCGGGTAGCCTACCTGCTGTCATGAACGCTCAAGGATTGCCCAAGAATGCCGATCTGCTTATTAGGCAGTAGCCGCTGCCAATATCGCAGACCCAATCCTTGAGTCGTACCCATCATGACCACACACGTTATCAATTTCACTGGCCCCATCAACTCAACCACGTGTGGTCAGCTGATCGAGAAATGCTCCAATGCCTTGCAGCAGGACGCCTCTAGCCTGCTCATAAAGATTGCGACCATGGGTGGCGACTGCAGCTACGGCTTCTCAATGTACAATTTCCTGGTATCGCTTCCGATTCCGGTCCATACGCACAACCTCGGGACCGTCGAGTCCATGGGTAACATTCTGTTCCTGGCGGGACGCCACCGCACAGCCTGTCGCCACAGCAAGTTTCTGATTCATCCATTTCACTGGAGCTTGCATGGGGCAATTGACCATGCGCGGATGTCTGAATATGCCATGAGTCTGGATTATGACCTGGACCTCTATGCCGAGATCGTCATGGAGCGCACTGCGGGTGCGAGCGAGCGAATGGACATTCGTAATTATCTGAAGGCCTCTCCCCGAATCCTTAACCCCGAAGCAGCGTTGGCTACAGGCATGATCCACGCCGTGGATGACGTCGCCATGCCTGTTGAAGCCGTGCACAGCTGTATTCATCTATAAGAGGTTTCACTGCATGCAACCAGGCGCGGTTCAATAGATCGCTCCTGGTTACCACAAGAGGACGATCAGACACGTTTTTTGCGCTTTTCGTTAGTGGAACAGAACAGGTCCAGCGTCTCGCATGAAGATTTCCAACGTCTTTGGCCCGACGCCCTTGAAGGCTAACAGGCGCTTTTCGAAATCCGAACGACTTCCGCTTTGATTTTTGATATCCATGATGCTGCCACCGTATTCAGCTTGAAGTATCTGGCATACCTCCAGTAGCCGCGTGGCGGTAGACTCGTCATAGCGCGTGTAACGCCCCTCCCGTAACAGCCTTACCAAGCCGTGCCAACCACACGCCAACACTTTTAGCGGCGTATCATGGCCGTGAGACTTGAACATCAAACGCCATGTCTGAGCGGCAATCGTTTGCGAAATACGCTTGCCAAACAGGTAACTGGCCAGAAACCAGCCAAACAGCGCTTTCTCATCTCCACTATATAGATCCAGTCCCAACTCCTGAGCTGAAATCTCGCTTTTCATCTCGACGCCTTTTTCAGCCTTACCTTCTTGCGACTGGCATCAGACAGGTACGGTTCATCATAGAGGCCTTATACGGTCAATATCGAGACACGTTTTTACAAGTGTTTTCATGGATCTGCTTGGGATTGGGAACAACTCGATTGGGATGTCAGTCACAACCAGTAGGCTATATAAGCCCAGCATCATCGGAGATGAGACTAATTGCTAGTGCTGCCTCGCCAGGCACACCAAGCGATCCGGTGTTTTTTAAAGCTAGATCAGGAGAATCACCATGAGCCCAGCACTGCCTAAAAAATTTGCCTTCACGTGCGCCCTTTTGCTGTCAATGGGCACGGCGACTGCCTTTGCCCAAAACGCTACCCATGCTGATAGCGCACACGGCACTTCCGGCCATGCACAGTCGGCCAATGCTAACCAAGCTGAAGCCATGTCGCCTGAAGACTTCATTAACGATGCATCGGCAAAAGGCATTGCTGAGATAGAAACGGCCAAGCTTGCGCTTGAAAAGAGCCAGTCCCAAGACGTCAAGACCTTTGCACAGTCAATGATCGATGACCATACCAAGATGAATGAGCAACTTCAGCAACTGGCCCAGCAGAAAAAGCTGGAAGTTGCTGATAATGCGATGCTGATGGACATGGCCAAGAAGATGATCCTTCAAGTACGCGATGAGTCGTTCGATGCTGCCTATGCCAACAACCAGGTCGTCGCCCACGAGCAGACTATTGAAATCTTCCGTAACGAAGCCAATACCAGCAAGGATCCGGAGCTGAAAGCGCTGGCGCAGGCTGCACTGCCTAAACTGGAAGCGCACCTTGAGCATGCCAAAACGCTACAGAGCAAATATGCCGAAAAGAAATAATGGCATACGCTAACAAAAGGCAGCCCTAGGGCTGCCTTTTTTATTCTTGAGCATGTCCCATAGCTGTTGGCTACAACACCGACTCTCTGAGGAATGTAATTGTGCAGCCCGGCTGGTCTTCTTAAAACGATGTGAATGCACAATCAGGAAGCATTACTGTAAGGGGCTTCTCAGTACCATAGGTAACCATCTTTTAGCCTGCAACAGCAATGCAGAGCAAAACGTATCAGGCAAACATGATAACTGTTAGCAAAGCGCCTCTAATGCAGCGCCAGGGCAATGCCACGGAAGAAGGGATTCTACTTAAGGTGTTATGGATAACCAGGAGCACATGCAGGCCAAACATGCACTTAAGTAGGGCGCTCTGAATAGCGCGAAGACAACATCAATAAAGACGCAAAGGCCAGTCTACTAGGCTTGCATAGCTGCAATCAGGCGCGAGGTCTTACTGATTACACAGGCCCTTCGTGATCAGATCAACTCGCCTAGCGCCTCCTTCAATAAGGCAATGCTTGCCTCGTTACGCTTGTAGTATGTCCAGGGACCTATACGCTGAGAGGTAACCAGCTGGGCGCGCTGCAAGGTGCTCAAGTACAGCGAAACCGTAGGTTGGGAAAGCCCAGCTTTGTCCTGGATAATACTTACACATACCCCAGTGGTTTCAGGATCAACTTCCTGGCTTGGAAAGTGCCGGCGAGGCTCTTTCAACCAATTCAGGATCTTGAGACGGGTAGGATTATCGAGCGCTTTAAGCGCCAAGCTGACATCGATACTCATTGCTGGTATCCGGTAACGGTTCCTTTATAGTAAACAGCCAGTTAATGTTATCACAGCGGAACCCCTTGGCATTTTTACCAAGGGGTATTTGAACAATTTCTCAGGACTCGTATCGAGAATAGTCGATGTAGCCGACCTCTGTGCCCCCATACATCGTGGCAGGATCCACTGGAGTCCACGGCCAATCATTGGCAATCCGTTCAGGCAGATCGGGGTTGGCAATAAAAGGACGGCCAAACGCAATCAGATCGCCCCACCCGGCCTTTAGCACTCGCTCCGCACGCTCCAATGTATAGCGTCCCGCATAGATGATACGGCCCTTAAACGTGTTGCGGACCGCCTTGCGGAAATCATCGGGAAGCTCTGGTGCGTTATCCCAGTCTGCCTCGGCAATTGACAGGTAGGCTATTCCTACATCTTGAAGCACTTTAATGGCTTCCAGGTAGGTTTCCTGAGGATTTTCCTCAACCAGCCCCAGATACACCCGCGCCTCATCCGTTGTCTCAAAGAGCGGAGCAAAACGTACGCCCATTCGATCCTTGCCAACCACTGCAGCAACTGCTTCGGTAACTTCCCGCAGGAAACGCAAACGATTGTGCAGCGAACCGCCATACTCATCGGTACGCTGGTTACTGTGCGCCGAGATAAACTGATTGATCAGATATCCATTGGCGGCGTGTATTTCAACTCCGTCGAAACCAGCGTCCAATGCATTACGGGCTGCCTGCGCGTAAAACTGGACCAGCTCTTTTACCTCAGCCGTACTGAGCTCACGAGGCGTTGAAGGTGCACTGAGGACTCCAGTCCCAGGACCGGTTTCGATGAATACGCTGACGTTCTTAGCGGCTATGGCTGAGGGCGCAACAGGCGCGGCCCCCTCTGGCTGCAACGATGTATGCGATACACGGCCTACATGCCAGAGCTGAGCGAAGATAATACCGCCTGCCTTATGCACCGCGTCGGTTACCAGTCGCCATCCCTCGATCTGCTCAGGTGAGTATATGCCCGGCGTCCAGGCATAACCTTGGCCACGAGGCTCGATCTGTGTTCCCTCAGTGACCATGAACCCTGCGCTAGCCCGCTGCTGGTAATAGGTTGCCATTAGCGTGTTGGGTATGTTGCCTGGCTGGGTGCTACGCGAACGAGTCAATGGCGGTAATACAATGCGACTCTTAAGTGCATAAGGGCCTAGCGTGGTAGTTTGCAGTATGGATTTGCTCATTTAAATACTTCAATATCAACGAATAAATGTGACGCTTCGTCAAAAGCCTAAGCTCACGGCTGCCCAAGTGAATCTACAGAATGGCAACCATGAGCAAATGAAGTAACTACTTTACGCATCGCATTTATAACTTTCAATATCAGGATGTCTAGTACGCTGGTTTTACTCCTTGAATAATTACTCTAGGCTCTATACGAAAAGTACCTGCGCTCGGTGATGCTTGGTTAAAAAACCGATTTGGAATGCTCATTTACAACACGTAAACTCTGCTTCCTTACCGATCCTTGCCTCGCCTGACCTTCGCTCGAAGACTTTTCGTACAGAGCTTAGCGCCTTAACCTGCTTACTATACTAACGATGAAAAGCCCCGCGCCAATGACACAACGCGGGGTGGTCCATAAATCTTTCCTAAAGCTGAGCCTCTTGAGCCCAGCCTCATGTTGATGCGCTATTTTTGACAGTTGGCTCGGGCTGCTGACTGTTGCATTGTTCATTGAACAGTTTTTGTAGCTTCAACATACAAACCTGCGCATCCTGGGCGTTGTCACAAAGCTTTGCTACCTGAGGTGCAGAATGCATGACGCACTGTTCTACCGCATTGGATGAAATAGGTACCTTTTGATTTGGGGACGATCCGCGTGTAGCAAGGCCTACCAGACCGCCCATAACAATAAAGGCAGCAGTAATCAGGATCAGTCGAATGACTTTAGAAAAATCGTTGCGTCGCCAGTAAGCAACCAGCGCATCGAATGGGGTACTCCCGGCTGGCAGGCGTACAAAGCAGGCGCAAGTTACTAGCCCCATGATTCCAAGTGCAATAAGCCCGGCCTTTTGCCCCATAAATAAGGCCATAACGGCTAGGGGAATACCGTTGCGTAGTAGCGTCCAGCGCAAGGCTTCTGGGTTGAATAACCGCCCAGGTAGCACCTTATAGGTGAGGATCAAATCAAACGGTTCTAGCCATTTGGCTGCTGGCCGCCACAAGCGCGTGAGTAATTTGGTTACCCATACGGCAATAAGCGGCCAAAGCGTCAAGGAATAGAACAAGGTAAATACGTCAAGACGCCCTTCCTGCCACCGCTGTGGCAAGGTATAAAGAAGTGCAAATAGAGCAGCGCCTGCCCATACCCAGCCATATGAAAGTGGCTTGCCTTCTTTAGGTTCTACGTTGACAAACGCATCGAGTCGCGCATCTGGAAAACGCTGTTTCAAACCAGGGTAGCGATGATTCAGACTATCCCTTAGGGTCTCACGCGCCACGCTGTCTTCTGGCTTGAAAGCCTTGGCGAGACGGATCTGCTCGGAATGAGAGATAGGCCCCAGCAACAGATGAGCAGCCCGTCCCTCAGGGGTTGTCGGCTCTGCATTAAGGAGCTGTTGCAGGCGGAGGGCATAAGCCTCCTGCTCACAGCGCTCTACCAGGGCACACCATGTCTCGTACGGCGCAGGTACAATGCCCTTACGGTCATCCCAGCCAAACAGGCAACATACGCCCTCGAACAATGAAGGGGTAAGATAGTCGGCCTCGTCCAGCATCTCCAGCACCCAACCCTGCAGTTGTTGCTGTCTGTCGAATGAATTCGCCCAGGGTTGCTTACTCAGTACCCTGAGCTGCGCTAGAAAGCCTAGCTCGTTACCTGCTTCGCCAAGGTCATCGAGATGCTCACGCTGATGTCCCAGAAGCTCTGCAGTCAGATAGGCTTCCTGACCGGCGCTGAGCACGACACTCTGCCAAGGTGTCAGCCACTGCAGCAGTTCAACCGCAGCGAGCAGAAGCGCGGTTTCATCATGCCTAAGACAGCGTTCGAGCAGTCCCGCCTGGAATGGAGCTGCGCAATTCAACTCCTGTGCCTGAGCCCATTGCTGACGTAGGTTCTCGGCAACAGTTTCCTCCAGCAGACGCTTGGCATGATGTCCTGCCAAGGCTTCGGCATTCAGAGCCGGTTCGGGATAATCAGGCGCTGGGCGAGGCCGAGGTGCATCACCCGGAAAGAATGCCGGCTCTTCAACCTCGTCCGAGCCATGAGCCTGGGTTGCTTGTAGCCAGACACTATTGTCTTCAGGCAGCACGGGCTCAACGGCCGCACCGGAAAAGGTTTCTGGCGTGCGTATGGAGGGCCAAGGGGCATCCTCGACCTCCTCGACGGTTCGCTCTCTGGCCCAGCTCAGGGCTTCCTCATAAGCTTCGCGCAGCCGCTGAAACGCCTCGGCATCATCATCGGGGCGATGCACTTTGAGCAGCTTGGCGTACTGCCGCTTGATAGTACGCTCATCGGCCTCATCATCGAGACCCAGAATTTCCCAGCAGTCCATAGGGCTTACCATGTCCCCCGCTCAAGCCTGTCGAGCTGCTCTGCAATCTGCTTGCGCACTTCACTGATCTTGCGCTCGTCCTGCGTTTCCAGGATCTGTTGAAACTGGGTAGCCAGATACCCCGCGGTCTCGCGCTCGTCGCCCAACAACTCTTGGTACAGACGTTCCAGACGCGCCACCATATGGGTATTTACCTGCTGGTCGCGCGGGTGAATCTTGAGTTTTTCCAGGGCTTTGAGACGCTCTTGAATCTCATCGGGGCTCAGAACGCCGGGGTTGTTTTCAATGACCAGCCGATGGTTGGCACCCGTCAACGGAATGGTGACATCGGTTTCCAGAATACCGTTGTTATCGTAGGTAAAACGCACGTCAATGCTGACCTCGCCTGCCTTGCGAGGAGGAACATCAATCTCGAGTTCGCCCAACTTGATATTGTCCTTCACCAGTCGGCTCTCGCCCTGAAAGATCCTGAACAGGACCTTGCTCTGGTTGTCATGGAGCGTTTGTACCGACCTGACACGGCTGACAGGCACTACGCTGTTGCGCTCGATAATCGGCAGGTAATGCCCGCTTTCACTCTGCTGACCAAACGTGATTGAGGTTTCGATGCCAAGCGTATAGGGACAGACATCGGTCAGGACAACCTCCTCAAGGGCTGCGTCACGACTTTTGAGGGCCGCCTGAACGGCTGCTCCCTGAGCAACGACCTCATCAGGGTTGAGGCTGATGGAGGGGAAACGGCCAAACAGCCCTGCTGCCAGCTTGCGTACCAAGGGCATGCGGGTCGTACCGCCAACCAGCAGCACTTCATCAAGATCAGCCACCCGGATTCGCGCATCCCGCAGTGCACGCTCAATCGGGCCCCGCAGGCGCTCCAGCAGCGGAGCGAAGAGCTCGGCAAGCTGTGCCTGAGTAAACGTCTGGCGCCACTCCTGCTCGTTATACCGCAGGACAAATTCGCTACTGGATTCCTGCGCCAAGGCTTTACGTACGCGCTCCGCCTCACGGCGCAGCGGCTGGCGGACCTGCTCCAGAGCAGGAAAGCCGCTCTGCTGGCCTTGAAGCGCGACGAAACGTTCCATGAGCATGAGATCGAAGTCTTCTCCACCCAGGAAGTTATCGCCTGCACTGGCGCGTACTTCCATGACTCCGTCGTATAACTCAAGAATGGAGACATCAAAGGTGCCGCCGCCGAGGTCAAAGATCAGAAATGAGGTTTCGCTATCTTTCTGGTGAAGCCCATACGCCAAGGCCGCGGCTGTCGGCTCGTTGATCAACTTTTCGACCTTGAGCCCTGCCAGCTCGCCCGCGATACGGGTAGCCTTGCGCTGTGCATCGCTGAAATAGGCCGGAACACTGATGACCGCTTCGGTCACCGGCTCGCCGTATTGACGCTCGACGTCAGCCTTCAGGCTTTTAAGCACCAGTGCGGACAGCTCTTCCGGCCGGAAGGTGCGCTCACCCAGGCGAACCTCCTGCGCGCTTCCCATGTACCGTTTGAACAAGGCGGCCGTTCGTGCGGGGTGGGTATGCAGCCGCTCACGTGCTGTCTTACCCACCAGTATCTGCCCCTCATCGTCGAGGCCGACTACACTGGGCGTCAGCGTATCTCCCAACGCATTCCTGACCAGCTCCGGCGCACCCTCACGCCAGACGGCGACCAGACTATTGGTGGTTCCCAGGTCTATACCAACGATCATACCAAGCGAGCTCCCTGCTAGAGGCCCTTTCCCTTGCGTAGCCGAAGCGTCGGCACTCAGGAGACAAGACCCAAGACACTATCCCTATAAATGGGCGTATTGAAATGAGTGGCTATTGTAGCGAGACCACTGCGCGCAGGCATCTCTTTGATACAGAGATCAACCAGGGCGTGACAGACGCACACAATCGGATAGTCACCCTGGCTGTAAAGCCAACAGCGCTGAGCTGGATCTGTCCGCTTGGAGAGTCAGTGCACGGCGAGTACCGTGCACTGAAGAGAGGATCAGACGCGGAAGCGGCTGACCATGGATTGCAGCTCATTACCCAGGCGCGCCAGCTCAACGCTGGAGGCCGCGGTTTCTTCGCTTGCCGCCGCCGTCTGCTCAGACACATCGCGAACATTGACGATGCTGCGATTGATCTCGTCAGCCACGGCGCTCTGCTGTTCAGCCGCCGCCGCAATCTGCAGGTTCATCGACTGGATGTTGGATACCATCTGAGTGATGTTTTCCAGCGAGCCGCCTGCCTTGCGGGCAAGCTCGACGCTGCTGTCAGTCAGCTTGCGGCTATCGTTCATCATAGACGCGACCTGTTGCGTACCAACCTGCAATCCAGCCACCAGCCCTTCGATTTCCTCTGTAGACTTCTGAGTACGCTGAGCCAAACCGCGAACCTCATCCGCCACCACCGCAAATCCACGACCGGCTTCACCAGCACGCGCGGCCTCAATGGCAGCGTTAAGCGCCAGCAGGTTGGTCTGCTCAGCGACAGACTTGATGACATCCATCACACTGCCGATCTTGTCACTTTCCTTCTGCAGATTGGTCATGGCCTCGGAAGAACGGTTTACTTCAGAAGCCAGACGCTCGATTTGTACAATCGCCTCGTTGACCACCTTGTCACCCATGCGGGCCTGCTTGTCCGCCTCGCTAGCAGCCGTGGACGCATCACCGGCATTACGGGCTACTTCCTGTACGGTCGCGGCCATTTCATGCATGGCGGTAGCCACCTGATCAGTTTCGCTCTTCTGGCCGTTTACACCTGCGCTGGTCTGCTCGGTCACGGCGGAAAGCTCTTCGGCAGCACTGGCGATCTGGGTCACACCATCGCGGATACCGGTAATCAGCTCACGCAGTGTATTGCCCATGCTCTGGATACCCTGCTGAAGAACACCCAGCTCATCGCGGCGGGTAACACGGGCAGAAGCCGTCAGGTCACCCGAGGCAATACGCTGAACTTCACCCAGTGTTTCTTTCAACGGCTGGGTAATCTGGCGGGTAATCACCCAGGCAGCCAGTACACCCAACAGCAGAGCCAGAATCGTGCTGCCGATCTGCAGCTGACGCGCATGGCTGCTTTCAATTGCCAGACGATCCAGCTGGAACTGATACAACTCCTCACTGATCTTGACGATCTCATTGCCCTGATCGGTCATTTCCTTACGAGCCTGAGCAATATCCGCATTGGCCTTCTTGTAGCCGGCGACAGCCGTGCTATAGCGATTCAGCGAGTCCTTTACCTGCTGGGCCGTATAACTTAGCTCATCCTTGAACACGGACATCATGTGATCAATGCCCTTGCCCGTTGTCTCGATCTGGGCAAGCAGTGCCTGTTCATTCTCGGACGTTGAATTAGCGGCATAGACACTGACCAGGAACTGCGTTTTCAGCAAGTCTTCCTTGGTCTTTGAGATAGTCTGAAACTGGGAGAAGCGACGGTCATCATAGCTGGGAAGCAGCAGGACGCTATTGGTCATCTTGTCGATCAGCTTGGCCGCGTCAGCCGACTCGCTCTTGATGGTCTCACGAGCCGAATTCGCAACCTTGTATGCGTCACGCATGTTGCCCAGGGACTTCTGATAATCGCCGTTGATGCCGTCCTGCTTTTTCAGCAGCACAACATTGGCCGGGTTGGTAAAGCTACCCAAGAGCTTCTTTTGCTGCTCAAGGTAGATACCCAAGTTCTTCTGCAACCGCTCGGTGCTGGTTTCATCCCCATTCGCCAGCATGAACTGCAGGCGTGCGATACGCAGGTCTGTCAGCGTTCTGTTCAGCTTGGAAATCTCCGTCATCCAGAGGCTTCGCTGAATGACGCTTCCCAAACCACTCCAGCCGCTCCAGGCAAGAAACAGCGTCAATGCCAGTACCACACCGAACCCCAGCGTAAGCTTGCGCGTAACGCTGATATTCCCAAACCAGCTATTCATAAGTCCTTCCGTCAAATGTCGTTTTGAGTCATTCAGCTGGTGTGTTTGTTCTTTTTTGGGCCAGCCTATCTATCTATGCGGAAGGGCTATCGGCAGATGCCGGGATAACTGAAGAAGGAGATATCACAAAAATCTGACAAAATGCACCAGGGGCAATGCCTGCAGTGATATTTCGACACTGACGCTTGGCGGTCGCCTGCTCAGCTGCACGCCCTTTAGGTCGACACCGGGTGCCAGAAGCATGTGTCAAGCAATCACTTGCCTGCCGAGTTCTTGAGGGAATAACCCAAAAGCACTCTGGCCATAAGGCCTCTGCACTGCAGACAGGCGCTAAAAGAAATTAGTTTTAATACGCCTACTGTTTACTACTTAATTGAGCAAGAACATAAATCAGTTACGACAGCATAAATTCATTCATCAAGTTGCATTTCTTCTACCTATACAAAACTATCTTTTATAACGAGCATTACACGCTGCCTTGCTTGGCGCCCTTTCAATTTATTTTTTATTCATTAAGTGACCACTCAGTCATCTGAATATAATCCAAACCAAGTCAAAAGATATTGAAAAGAATTAATGCCGTTTATCGGATTTTTTAGCCATACGTTATACTGATCCATTCATACAAGAGAGCCAATAAAATTATAAATCCATTATTTATCAATAACTTATAATTAACATAACATGCGCTCATGCCATCATATTTTTTCATTTTGAATCTCAATTCAATATCACAAGAATGGCATTTAAAGAGACACCTCAAGCAAACAGTCAATACACCTGATTTAAAAAACGAGACGTTAATTCTATATTCGTATCAGGAAAAACGAATCTGGGCGTATCGTTAATCCTGCCTGGCTAAATCTCTAGATAAAGCGAAGGACCGGAATAATGCTCTCATCCAAACAACCTATTTTTTTATTAGTTTCGCTTTTTGCAGGGGGAGTCTGCGGTATTGCATACGCTGCCGAAGACACTGCATCGTCACAAGCCGCACAAAATGTTCAGAATGGCAGCGACCCACTGTTCATTTACCAGTGGCATTTACGCAATAGAGGGCAAAAGGTAATCGGTGATGTCACGCCACTTGCCGGCGTGGATCTGCGGATGGGTGTATTGCATGAGCTGGGTATACGAGGGAAGAACGTCATTGTTGGGGTAGTGGATGATGGCTTGGAAATACGTCATGAAGACTTGTCAGGTAACGTCGTGCCAAATGGCTCGAAGAACTTCGTAAACGGATCAAACGATCCGACGCCGAGTGTCGATACCGATGAACACGGCACCTCGGTGGCAGGCATCATTGCCGAAATGGGATGGAACGGAAAAGGAGGACGAGGCATCGCACCCGAGGCGAAGCTGAAGGGCTTTAACTTCCTGGCCAGCGATGCAGACCCGGCAAGCCAGGATGCAAACATTCTGTACGCCTGGGGCAGCGTCAACGAATCCAAGGATGTAGCCGTCTTCAATAATAGTTGGGGCAGCAGTACACCTTACTATCCTGCATTTTCTACTAGCGAGCAGGCCGCCTGGGAGCGTTTGATGCAGTCCACGCGTAATGGCAAGGGCGGAATTTATGTCAAGTCGGCCGGCAACTCCTTCAAGGAGTTCTTTACCTATACTGCGTTTGGCCGAGTCAATATCTGTTCTGAAAAGGCAGCCGAGCTAAATGTGACTTGCGCGTCTTCAACGGTTGATCCCAACAACAACCTGATCACGATTATTACCGCCGCCGCCGTGAATGCTCGAGGGCTCCGCTCGTCTTACTCCACAGCCGGATCGTCGGTGTGGATCTCAGGCTTTGGGGGCGAATTTGGCAATCAGAGGGCCTATAACCCGGACCTTACCAATGTACGGGAAGCGATCAGGCCGACCTACTATTCCCCTGCCATCGTAACCACTGATCTAATGGGCTGTTCCCGGGGAGCCAATACCGCGAATACTGTTTCCAATGCCTTGGAAGGCAGTCAGTCGCCTATCGACAACTCCTGCAATTACTGGGGACGCATGAACGGCACCTCTTCTGCCGCGCCCACGGTGTCGGGTGTGGTTAGCCTGATGTTGGGCGCTAATCCCAAGCTGACTCAGCGCGACGTGAAATATATCCTGGCCAGCACCGCGCGACCGCTTGATCCTTATCAGCCGGTAGTGAGCTACGGCGGCACAGTGATCGAGCCGGGATGGATCACCAACGCGGCAGGCCATCACTTCAGCAACTGGTATGGGTTTGGATTGGTGGATGCAACCGCGGCCGTCAATAAAGCCATGAGCTTCAAGCTACTGCCAGCGATGAAAGATACGCAGTGGAAAGCCTCCGGTGATCCTGCCAGCCCGATTGGCGGTGTGAATGCTCCGGCAACATTGCGCGTGCGGATCAATCAGAGCATCAAGGTTGAAGCGGTACAGCTCAGCTTCCAGACCAGCCATATGAAGCCATCAAACCTGAAGGCCGTTCTAACCTCGCCAAGCGGTACCAAAAGCTATGTCATGACGCCTTTCTCGACGCTATCGGATGTTACGTCCGGGACCGGGTTCACCGTTTCACTGGCGGCGAGCAACGCGTTTCTGGATGAGCCGGCGACGGGTGACTGGACGCTTTCGTTAACGGATGTGGTTGATGCGGGGGGTAATGCCGCCAAGCTGCAAGACTTCAAACTTCGCGTGGTGGGGCACTGATCATGAAAATAGCCACTTTATTCTTCTTAACCGTTACCCTGGCTGCAACATCTCTGGTACAGGCGCAGACCACAAACGCGGCGCGCCTTCAGCAAGCGGCAACCGGGGCCAGCTTCAATGTCGGAAACACCCCGTTTCGCCTCGTGCCCAACGCAACGGTTCAGCGTATCGACTCCACTGCCTCTGCTCAAACGCCGTCAACCACGCAAAGCCAGAGCCGCCAGCAGACGCTACAGGCAGACAGCAATGTGGTGGGACAGATAGGGCCTTATGCGATCAGGCTGCCGCAGAACAATCAGGCTCAGCTCAGATCGCAATCCGCAACGGCAGCCAGCACTGCCTCAGGTCCGAGCGAGATGGGCGTCGCAGTGAACCTGACCTCCGGGCAAGCCGTGCTCGTGCCTCCGCGCCTGAAGGTATTTGTACAGGATGCGGCTGTTATGGAGCGGGTTGCAAAAGCTACTGGCGGTACGATGGTGCAAGCCTCTTCGGCGGCAGGCATGGGCGTCATCCATTACAGTTCGGTAGACGCTGCTCAGACAGCCCTGAGCAAGGTGAAGGGCATGCAGGGTGTGAACGACGTGTCACTGGACATCATCCAGGGCTTCATTCAAAAGCAGTAAGTCCATGATAAACACCGCGCTGTCGTCGAGAGACGTTCAGCGCGGCATTTATTTTCATGGTTAAACGTTACTGCTGGGTAATTGTTGCGTGGTTTGCCGTACCTGTTTGCGTAATGCCTGCAGTGTTGCCATAGAAGGTATCGCCACCCTGAGTAATCAGCGCCCGGTTGGCGATGCCGTTCTGGGTAAGCGACACTGAGTTTTGTGTCTGATATCCCACCTGATCGATCTGGGCGATATTCAGATCCCCGGTTTGGCTGTAGTTGATAGTGCTGGTGTCACTGTACTGGTTGATTTCAACGTCGTTATCATTGCCAACAGTGGAGCCAGAAAGGTTGGAGCCTCGTGTCCCTTGCACGACATAAAGCTCGTTATTCGAGCCTTCTTGTGAGACACCCAGGCCGCCAAACATATTGCTCTGTCTGACAGAGGCAAAATTGTTATCACCCGACTGAGATATCCCACCGTTGGCGAACTCACGCGTGGACTGTTCCAGCGAAGCGCTGTTGCCATTGCCATATTGGCTAATGCCAGCACCACCACCGCCTGACTGTCTGAAGTAAGCCGTATTGTTATCGCCTTCCTGCGTAACACTGCCTGATGTGGTGCCGCCGTACTGCACAGCTTCGACCCAGTTGTTATTGCCACGAGAAGTAATACCGAGCACCGTATCAAACCCGTTTTGGGTTACGTGCATAGTATTGCCTGTTCCTTCCTGGGTGGCTCGCAAATCAGCGACTTGCGCTATTCCGCTACCCTGATTCAGGGTAGCCAGGTTCGAATCGCCCCGCTGCTCAAGCGCCACACTGTTATCTTGGCCGCCGCCCCCCTGGTAGATCTGCCCTTCGTTGGCAGTACCCTCCTGAGTAATTGATACCTGACCGTTATTGACCTGTTGCTGTTGGATAACCCCGATATGACTGCTTCCCAGCTGATTGATAGAGGCCTGGCTATTGATAGCGGTACCAGCCTGCTCAAGGGTTGCCGTGTTGTTTTCTCCGTCCTGCATAACGTCGGCAGTATTCATTTCAGCCCAAGAGGGCATGGCGAAGGCCAGCAGGATGGCAGCAGCGAGTGGTTTCAAGCGGGACATACGATTTCCTTTCCTTGTATCCATAGGGGTCGCTACCTGGCGACCCGGTAATCGACCAGATCAGCACCGGATGGCGTGCTGAAGAACGGCGTGTTCCTGGCTATCCGTAACGCGGTATTGCCCTGCGGTAGATGAACCTTGTGCATGGCTTCCACCTGCGAGTGCATCACCAAGACGCCGGTCGATTCTTCAAGGAAAAGGCTAAATATAAAATCGATCCAAAGGATGTAAACGAACCGCTTTTGAGCCTTCTGGTATTAATTCCTGTTACCGAACCTTTGAGATGCATGGCTATTTGAGGCTTTCAAACAGAACATGCATCTCGATAGGTGACTGTGTCGTCCAAGGGACCACGGCAGGCTATTGGCGATTACGCAACGGTGGCGCTAGGTTGATAGCTGAGTCGCCGTGGCATAAAGCCGAACTCCAGCCGCGAAGGCTCTTTGAACATGGAGGCCAGGTTCTTTTCGATATTGCTGCACAGCGAGTTCATCTGGATCTGGTGCTGGCTGTTGGCAAACGGGGTTTGCAGATCGGTCCCGATCCGCTCGATCGCCAGCAACATGAAGCCTACGACGGTAGAAACCAGTGGCGTATACCACCCCATAGACGACACCAGGCCAACTGGAACAATCAGGCAGAACAGCGAAATGAACAGCCGCGGGAAATACACATAGGGAAAGGGTAATGGCGTGTTGGCAATACGCTCCATTCCACCCTGATGGTTCGAAATTTCCACGAGGGTAGATTCCATACGGGCCAGACGTATGCTGTCTAACCTACCCGCCTGGTACTCCTGCGCCACAATCGCTGCGGAGGCGTTCAGGATATCGTTGGGAAAGTTATTGGTGTCATGTCGGCGGGCAAACTCATCGGCAGGTAGTAGCGTCGCGACATCCGCTGGGCAAGCTTGGCCTTTGAGGTGAGCGGAGAGCGCCTTGAGGTAGGCCACGTGACGGCGAAACAGCAGCGCTTTGATTGGATTACGCCTGTCGTCTTGATCATCGATCAAGGTCAGTACCTGGCGACCAAAACTCCGTGAACTGTTTACCATGGCACCCCATAAGGTACGCGCTTCCCACCACCGGTTATAGGCGCTTGTATTGCGAAAGCTGATCAGGACGACCAGTGCTGAACAGAGCAGCGTCAGCGGCATAAGAGGCAGGTTTAGCCGGTTGTTCATCAGCAACATCGAATCGGCCGTAACGATGACATCCCAGATAAACAACCAGAACAGCGGCCAACCGACGTAGGAAAAAACCTTGTGCATCCAGGTCAGCGTTCTCGAAATCCGAGCAATCATGAAACGACTCCCTTGTTGACAGTCTGGAGATCAGTGGCTGTATATCGTTCAGATCGGTGTTAACACAGCTGCTGCCGGGTCTTCCGCGTGTCGTCAGCAAAAGCCAGGACCCAGGTTGTCCAGATAGATATAGGTGATCTCATGTGATGCATCCTCAATGCGGCTTTTGATGTGATCACGCTAACGGGGCTGGCTTAATTCTTCCTTAAAGGTTGCAAAATGTTTTAAATCAGGAGGAGTAGTCGTTGCCCAATGGACATAAGAGGCATGCATCCCCATGGCGCCCACTGCGTTCTTGAACGGCCTGAACTTCTTTCTTGCGGATGTTCGTGACGGGCTCGGCCCGTTCCTTGGAATCTTTCTTCAGCAACAGGGCTGGACCGCGGACCGAATAGGACTGGTCATGACACTAGGCGGGTTAGCCGGTTTGCTCCTGACCACACCGCTGGGAATGCTGGTGGACGCACTACAGGCCAAGCGCGGTATGGTTGCATGGGCTGCCTTGTGCATTCTTGTGGCCTGCGCCCTCAATTATTTTCTACCTACTTTTCTCTTTACCAGCATCGCGCAGATGGTTGCCGGTATCGCCGGTGCCGCTATTCCACCCGCCATTGCAGGACTTACCCTGGGCCTTGTAGGAACACGAGGGTTCGACCATCAGCTAGGTCGAAATGAAGCATTCAACCATGGTGGTAATGCCTTTGCTGCAATCGGCGCTGGCGTATTCGGCTACTGGTTTGGTCTGGGCGCTGTATTCGTCCTGATGGGCATTCTGACACTAGCCGCCTTGTGCATGCTAGCAAGGATACGGGCTGACCAGATTGATCACGAGGCAGCCCGCGCTGGCTCGCCGGATCATGCGCAAAAGCTTTCCTGGTCAGCCCTTTTCCGCAACCGCCCCCTTCTAACCGTGGCAGTTACAGTGCTGCTCTTTCACCTTGGCAATGCGGCAATGCTCCCGCTGCTGGGCCAGGCAATGGTAGCGCGCGGCACCGCTGGCGACCCCAGTGCCTATACCGCGGCTACGGTAATCGTGGCTCAGGCCACCATGATCGTCATGGCACTGCTGGCGGCCAGATTGGCCCAGACCAAGGGCTATTACATCGTGTTTATACTGGCACTGTTGGCCTTGCCTCTTCGCGGCCTGCTGGCCTCATTCATCCAGGCACCCTGGGTTCTGATCCCTGTCCAGTTGCTCGACGGTATTGGTACGGGCTTGCTGGGCGTAGCCGTACCGGGGTTGGTAGCCCGCATTCTGGATGGTTCCGGGCGATTCAACACCGGCCTTGCTGCCGTCATGACAGTACAGGGCATCGGTGCTGCCTTGAGTACCAGCCTGGGCGGATTTTTCGCAGCCCGTTACGGCTATGCTGAAGCGTTTAAAATACTGGCGCTGGTCGCCAGCGCAGGTGTGCTGTTGTGGCTCTGTGCGTCTTCCTGGATGTACCCTCTCTGCACGCAGCAAATAGCGCCTCGTGGTGCCAGGCAATGAGTCCGTCCGGCTGCTCAATCAGAGGGGTCATAACGTGTTTCACATTCGCAAGGCAAACCGCGCAGACACGGCGGACACCTGGACAGTCCGCTGTGAGGCCATTCGTCATCAATGCCCATCGTCCTACAGTGACGAGCAGATCCGGATCTGGACCAGTGGCACCTTTACGCAAAGCTATGAAAATGATGTCGAGGACCATTTCCATGTCCTGGTCTCGGATGAGCGCATCATCGGAACAGGTATGGTTGACCTGACATCCGGCAAGATCGACGCAATCTTTGTATTACCCCACTACATGGGACAAGGGGCTGCGCGCCAGATGCTGGAGCATCTCGAAACGCTTGCCGTTCAGGCAGACCTGGACTACCTTCACCTGGACGCAACCCTTAACGCGGCGCCGTTCTATCGAAAGTGTGGTTTTGTAGGTGAAAAGGTATCCACTTACCATTCGCCTCGTGGTCTTACGCTGAACTGTATACCGATGTACAAGATGCTTCGGCCAACCGGAGATATCCCTCGGTAAGGCCACAGATAAAGTCTGCCAACGCACCACAACAGAGATCGTCCACGCATGTTAACCGTTCGACGTGCACAACCTGACGATGCCAGCTACCTCCAACGGCTATACAGCCAACTTGTGGACAGTGCGTTCATTACTGTGCTTCCGGCTCGTCTGGAGGAACTTCAACATGATCCTGTCCATGAGCTTTTAGTGGCCGAATATGGCGGCACCGTTATCGCCAGCGCGTTGCTGATCTTCTGCAAGGATGCAATGTTTGGTTTTCAACCGTTTGCGGTGGTAGAGAATGTAATCGTTGACGAGGCGCAACGCGGAACGGGCGTCGGCAGGCAGCTGATCAGGGCCATCGAGCAACGCTGTATCGACAAGGACTGCTCCAAGATCATGTTATTGAGTTCAGCCCACCGGACTCAGGCCCACGCCTTCTTCGAGCGGGCAGGCTTCAAGGGTGACAGCAAGCGCGGCTTCGTCAAATATCGGCGAGACTTGCTGGCATCTGGCTTGCCACCTGACTAGTCAAGCCAGACGCAGAATCATTGCCCCGATAGCCATGACACATACCGCTGCAATTCGACCCCGACTCATGCGCTCTTTCAGAACAAGCACGGAGATGAGCGCCGCAAATATAATCGAGGTCTCTCGCAAGGCAGCGATAACGGCCACAGGCGCCAGGGTCATCGCCCAAAGCGCCAAGCCATAAGAAGCCAATGTTCCAGCTCCCCCTACCAGTCCCACCAGCCATTGAATGCGGAAAAATGATACGAAGGCATGGGCATTGCGCCAAAGCATCCAGACCGTCATAACCGCGCCTGTCAGAAGAAAAATCCATAAGGTATAGGCCAGCGGTGCGCCCGATACTCTGACGCCCGCCCCGTCTACCAACGTATAAGTAGCAATAACCAGGGCGTTAAGTAGCGCCAGACCAACCCCTGCCCCGCGCCTGGATGCACGTTGGCGCGCCATCAATAAGATACCCAGACAAAGCGTGCCGATACCCACCCAGGCCGTCGTGCTCAGATGCGCGCCTAATCCCACCGTGCTGATGACCGCTACCAGCAGCGGCGCCGTTCCCCGCATCAACGGGTATGTCAGGTTCATTTCAGCGACGCGATAAGTCTGTGCCACCAGGTTGTAATACACCACCTGCAGTACAGCAGATGCTCCAATGAAAGCCCAGCTGGGCGCTGCCGGCGGAGGGACAAATGGCAGGATCAAGGCTGCTATCAATGCCGCTGCAGCGGTAATCACTGCAGTGATAAGGATCTTGTCGCTTCCACTTTTGACGATTGCATTCCAAGTGGCATGCAAGGCCGCCGCGAACAAGACGACACCATAAACGGTTACAAGCATCTGTACCTCTGCAGGGTGATTGGGCCTGTTGCACCAACGACTCAACCGCTTCAGGCGTAACGTTCACGCGCGGCGCTTTTGATTGCCTCCAGAAATGCGCGCACTCGCTGGGGCAGCTGGGTACTGGCATAAACGGCATGTATCTGTGGGTCATGCCCGGTTGAGGAAGTCAGTCGATAATGGCTGCATACCCGGACTAAACGTCCCGCCTGCACCGCCGGTTCTGCAAGCCAGTCTGCCAGCCGGCAGATACCAAGACCTTGGACAGCAGCGTTATATAACGCTACGCCTGAACTGAGACGGTAACGGGGCTGGGCCTTGTAACGGACCTGAGCATCGCCCTGCCTGAAATACCAATCCTTGAGAATTCTTGGGGAGGTATGCATCAGCAGGTCATGCTCGACAAGCGCCTCGGGCGCTTCAGGCACGCCACGTATGGCGAGATACGCCGGACTTGCATAGAGGTAACGCCGATAGCTCCACAATGGCGCGCCGATCAGCTCGCTGGGATAGGCAAAGCCACCACGAATAGCAAAATCCAGTTTGTCTGCAATGGGATCATGCGCCGCATCGCTTACCTGTATATCGATGCTGATCTGGGGGTTCCGCCGCCCAAACTCCGCCATGACGCTGGGCAAGAAATCCATCATCAGGCTTTCAGGGGCGGAGCAGCGAATCCACCCTTGCGCCAACGTACCCTGTACCGAGAGTGATTCCTCTGCCTCGGCCTGCAGCGACAGCATCTGCCTGGCGTAGCCATAATACGCCTCCCCCGCCTCGGTCAATCGGACCTGCTTTTGTGAGCGCTGCAAAAGCTCATGCCCCAGCTGTGCCTCAAGGCTCTGTATGGCCCGCGTCACTGTACTGGGAGAGCGTCCCAGCAGGCGCGCCGCACTCACGAAACTATGGCGATCCACTACTGCGCAAAAGGCTTGTAGCTCCCATAACTGAGCCAGTGACATACCGCCTTCCTTGTTGCGATTTCTGCAATACCACATTGCAACACAAAACCCGGCATTGCTCTATCGTATCCGTCTCGCGTCATCAAAGGATGTTGAAATGGATGTAGTGTTAGATCCCACCTTTCTGCTATTACTCGGGCTGGTTGCCTTTGCGGCAGGCTTTATCGATACGCTGGCAGGTGGCGGCGGGCTGATTACCGTGCCTACCCTGATGCTGGCTCAGATCCCACCGGTACAAGCCATTGCAACCAATAAACTCCAGAGCACCTTTGGGGCGCTAATCGCCACATTGACCCTGCTTCGTAAACGCAAGATCGCCTGGGCAGATGTCAAAAAGCCCTTCTTGACCTCCTTTATTGGCGCAGCCGTGGGCGCCGTGGTTATTCAGCGTGTAGATGCCTCCGCTCTTGAAGTCCTGGTGCCTTTCATATTGGGTGGTATTGCGTTGTACTTTCTGCTTGCGCCAGGCGCAGGTACTGTTGAGCGCAAGCCGCGCATGGGGGAGCGGCTGCACCGTCTCCTGGTTGTCCCCCTTATCGGGTTTTACGACGGTTTTTTCGGCCCTGGCACGGGCTCGTTCTTTTCACTCAGCGAGGTAGCCTTACGGGGCCGCGACCTTATTACCGCTACGGCAACTGCCAAGTCCCTTAACCTGGCGAGCAACCTTGCATCCCTTGCAATCTTCATCGTGGGCGGCAAGGTACTTTGGCTGGTAGGTGGCATCATGGCAGTCGGACAGCTTGCGGGTGCCTATCTGGGCTCACTGGCCGTTATCGGTGGCGGTGCCCGACTGATCAGGCCTCTCATCGTAGCCATCTGCTTTGTAATGATTGGCCGTTACCTTTATCAAAACGGTTACCTGTCTTTTATAGCGCATGTATAAGATCGCACTCAGAGACCATGCAGAGCGAGCCCAGCCATGATGAGCAACAGGATTCCGCACAGGGCATGGCTGGCTCTATGCCAGTTTGGCGAGCTGGCACGCCGGAATCCCTCAACAAGCGCTGCCGTCAGAAAGCAGCACAAAATGGAGGCACTCATGACTCCGCTAAAGAACATCGCTGTGTTTGCAATACTGGGAGTGTCGCCTGTTATACCCGACAAGGCGCTTCCCAACGCACCCCAATACACAATGTTTTTTGGATTAGTCAACGAGATGGCAGCACCCGCCATCAAGGCGCCCTGCTGCGGTTGACCTGATTCACCTGTACCGACCGGCAGGCGCCACGCATCCTTGAGACTCTGAACGCCTAGCCAGGCCAGATAAACCGCACAGAGTAGCGTTAGGGGTATGCGAATCGGCTCATGGCCCAGCAGGACTGACAGCCCTACCAACCCTAATACAGCCCACACGGCGTCGCCCAGCAAAGATCCTACCTGAACCATTAGGGCCGGCCTGAAACCATTGGACAAGCCACGACGCAACGTTTCAGCCAGGACAGGCCCGGGCGACAGGCAGAACGCAGCGCCAAACAAAAAGGCCGATAAGAAGATTGTCAGCATATCAGGCGTCTCGAAAAGAAAGGGCGATCAGTATGGGTTGCCCCTGCTCAATAATCTTGAACAGGATTGCAGGACTTGTAGAGGCGTTGATATTGGCCAGGCGGTATTCCATAAGCCGAACGAAAGTGGCGGCTCAAGTGGCTCTGATCAGCAAAGCCAAGCGTATAAGCAACATCCGTGGCGGGCATACCCTGCCGCAGTAGTCCCCGTGCTCGCCGCGTTCTCAGCTGCATGGCCCATTGATGTGGGCTTAACCCCGTTTCCTTTTGAAATGCTCTCAGCAATTGATACTTGGATCGCTGGGTCAAAAGGGCTAGTTCGTCCAAAGTAGGCACTTGCGCCAAGGAGCCGGCAAGACACTCCTGAATACGAAGAACCACCTCTGGCTCGGCTGAATGCGTGGTCAGTGCAACACCACTCAGTTCCGTGATCTCTGCGAGTAACAGGACCAACGCCTGATGAACGTGTGGGTTGCTCATGGAGCTACCTTGTAACGCCATTTGCACCACGCAGGCAAAGCGGTTTGCAATGTCTGGCTGATAGAGCAAAGGACGCTCGAACTCAACTTGATTGACCCCAAGGCTTTGGGCCAGCCAGTCCGCCGATACATAAAGCCCTACGTAGCGCCAGAAGGCTCCCTCATGGGCCCCGCCGCCTTGTATTTGGCCGGGGTTATACAGGGTGATGGATCCCTTGCCGGCATTGAACATCCTGCCATCCAACCAGATGTGCTCCTCGCCTTCCAAATTAACGCCAATTACACACTCATCATGGCTGTGCTTGGCGAATCGGTGACCCGTACCGCTGGCATCCACCAGCTCAACGGGACCTGACCAGGCATGCCGCAGGGTAAGCACGTTTTATAGCCTCTCATCCGATTTGAAGAGACTACAGCTTAAGCCAAACGAACGTACGATAGGTTGATTGGATACCCGCTCGCGTTCGGACCTACTGTTTCAGCTGATGTTCGGGGTTCTCGCTTTCTGCCTGCTCACCCTCGGTTGCATTGAACGTATCCCAGTCCTCACCAAACAGTTCAACCGGATGCATGGTACGGCTGGCGCCATTACCGCAGGCTAACGAGTTTGCAGGACAATACATATCGCACCCCCAACAGATGCGCTCCGGATGCTTAGGCTGCAGAGGAAATTTCTTGGCCATCCGAGACTCCTGAACATATGAGGTGAACCCTTAACGTATCGAAATCTGGATAAACGCTTTTGATCTCGCTCAAGTGTTACGACGATTATAGCGATGTTGATACCCACCCAATGACATAACCCTACTGTGTGATTTGTAGCAGCTTGGCATGCTACGACTGTCTAAGGACTCATCGCACCCAGCGAACAGCCATGCATTTTGTTCGATAGAAGTCGATGCTGACGATGTATCAATGGATTTAAACGTTAAGACAATGGGTTTGCACGAGGGAATGCATACGTGCCCATTTCATAGGCAAACGTGGTTTATCAAATGCAACCACAAACTATGTAGTGATCGTTTTGAGGGCCAGAATTTGGTTATGAGGCCACACGCTAGGAAACCTTTAAAGGTAACGTTAACCCGTTATCATCCCGAACGGTTTGCCAGAATTATTACACAACTGTCTGACTTTTAGTCTGGTTGAGTCGGTAGCATGTACGATAAATCCATGCCTTCCGGTATACCCAACCAAGCAATAGCGGCTATCTCAATGCTCAGGTTGCCAAACCTTAAAGATACGCCAACCATGGCACCTCACTGATTCAATACCTTCGACGTAGCTAAGTGATTGAAAAGCTGAATTTTCCAACTATTACACACTGGTCACCTATCTGGAATGAATGATAGCGCTTTTACTGTAGCGTCAAGTTGACTTCATCTGTAAACTTACCGCCCACCTTGAAGCTATGGACTGGCTTCTGTGAAAGATTATGGATGATCTGGGAAAGATTTCTCTTGCATTGCTTGCTCTCATGGCAAATAGCAGCTCTGTGCAATCATCTATTCTTTTACTGATTCCCTATCCTGAACTTCATTGTTTTTTAGGATGCTGGCGTTTTATGCCTGGCTTGTATAAGGAAGATGTAACACATGGAATGGTATCTCTCGGTAGTCAGTAACTACATTAAGTTTTATGGCCGTGCTCGGCGGAAAGAATATTGGATGTTCGCCCTGTTCAGCGCGATCATTACCGTTATTCTTGCCGTTGTAGATGGAGTAATTGGCTGGGGCCCTTGGTTATGTGGTGTCTATACCCTGGCTATGATTCTTCCAAATGTGGCCGTCACTATCCGACGCCTTCATGATACCAACCGAAGCGGTTGGTGGGCTCTTATCAGTGGCGTTCCAGCAGTAGGCGGAATCATTTTCCTGGTGCTTATGTGCCTGGAAGGAGATCTTGTCGATAACCGCTTCGGGCAGAACCCTAAAAACGTCTAAGCTAATATAGGGTTATGCAATTGAAGTTTTGAAAACCGCTCATTGCGTACCAGATCGGACATGAATTGATCATGTCCGATTATGCTCCATCTACTTTTCTTGATTGCTCGTCAAAAATATTCCCTGCTAAATAACAGGCCCCTCATGCGCAGATAAGAACAGTCTTATCTTCCAGGGTTATTTAATTCACGAGTAGCAACAGTGTTGAAAACGATAGCGCTTACACTAATGGGTGCGTCTTGATAGGCAGGCTTGTTGGTGGTGCGTTTCTATGGGTTGGACGCCAGCCCAGGGTATCGGCGGTAAACATTCAAACCCCAGGCGGCCAGTTAGATATAAGCCGAGATTACGCTTACTTAAACTCCACGACGATTATTGATTGCCGTCAGCCCTTTCACGATTCGATAAATCGTCCAGATTGCCCAGCCAAGCAGCACGAACCATCCGATGATAAGCAGGGTTGAAGCAAACCCCAGTACAAGCCACAGAAGCCCCCACCAGAATGTACGAATCTGATAATCCAGGTGCGAACGAGAAATCGGATCTGCCGTATCTCTGTTGACATAGGCCAGGATAAGTCCAATCAGCGCGGTAACGCCGTTGAAGAAACCTACGATGTACAGAACATAGACGATGCCAGCCATATTCGAATTGCTGACAATCGGCTGCTGCAATGGAGCAGGCTGGACGGTTTGATTGATATCGGTCATGGCTAAGTCCTTTTAATGATCAGGTGAAACGCGCACTCCAAATGCGCCTGTGCACATGATAATACGTTATAGGACATCAAACTACCCTGGCCTCTGTATTAGCAACCTGAAGAGTTGTTCTCGGAACATTTGACGGCCGTATTGAGGCGTTTTGACAAGCGATGGCGTCAGCCGGAATGCTTACCCTTTACCGAAAGGCTGAACCTAAAACGGCAATGTCATTGATCTTGGTCCGGGCTTGACAGTAGCGCATGTACCTTTCGTACGACTCAATGTTCTTTGGCTCCCTATGTGTTCTTTAAACGGTAAATAGACACCCCTAAGCGCAAATAACCACACAAAAAAAGTGTGTAATTACAAGAGCCTAGACGTATCTATCTTCCAACGTCCTCAAGTGCATGCTCGCCACAAAACGTGCCAACTTGCTTCGCTCGACCAATACCGCTTATCGGAATTAAACACTCCTATTCGCGAAGCAAAATAGTCGTTGCTAGGCTCGAAAGGACCGAGACAAGGGAGCCGACGTTTTGAGCCAGTTTGTTGATCGACTACTGTTCTTCAAAAAGTACAAGGGATCTTTCTCGGAAGGTCATGGAGTAACCACTGACGAAAATCGCGCCTGGGAGGACAATTATCGGTCCCGCTGGCAAAGCGAGAAGATTGTGCGATCTACCCATGGCGTCAATTGCACAGGCAGCTGTAGCTGGAAGATCTATGTCAAAAATGGATTGGTGACCTGGGAAACTCAGCAGACCGACTACCCGCGGACCCGTCCTGATCTTCCCAACCATGAGCCGCGTGGCTGTCCTCGTGGCGCCAGTTATTCCTGGTATCTCTACAGCAGCAACCGCATCAAATATCCGATGGTACGCGGTCGCCTTCTTGCGCTTTGGCGCGAAGCACGCAAGACGCTTTCCCCTGTTCAGGCCTGGGAATCCATCCAGAGCGATGCTGCCAAACGGCGGAGTTACCAGGAAGTGCGGGGCTTGGGTGGCTTCGTACGAGTGGATTGGGATGAGATCAACGAGCTTATCGCCGCTGCCAACATTCACACAATCAAGGCCTGGGGGCCTGATCGGGTGGTCGGGTTTTCACCAATTCCCGCCATGTCGATGATCAGCTATGCGGCCGGTACACGCTATCTCAGCCTGATCGGAGGCACGTGCCTGTCCTTTTACGACTGGTACTGCGACCTGCCGCCCTCATCACCTCAGACCTTTGGCGAGCAGACAGACGTTCCGGAAAGCGCAGACTGGTATAACTCTGGCTATCTGCTGCTCTGGGGCTCCAATGTGTCCATGACACGGACGCCCGATGCTCACTTCTACACCGAAGCCCGGTATCGCGGGGCCAAAAGTGTGGTGATCGCGCCAGACTTCATCGAGGTGGCCCGCTTCGCCGACTTGTGGCTACATCCCAAGCAGGGTACCGACGCGGCCCTTGCCCTGGCCATGTGTCATGTAATCCTCAAGGAGTTCTTCGTCGACCGGCAAGTGCCTTACTTTCAGGAGTACGTCCGTCAATACTCAGACCTGCCCTTCCTGATTGTGCTCGAACCTCATCCCGAAGGGCTCGTTGCTGGCCGCATGCTTCGTGCCGCCGACTTTGCCGATAACCTCGGCCAGGACAACAATCCCGACTGGAAACCCGTTGTGATTGACGAAACGACCGACGCTATCGTAGCGCCACAGGGCAGCGCCGGGTTCCGCTGGGGTCAGAAAGGCAAGTGGAATCTGGAACCCAAGGATGGCGCCAGCGGAGCAGAGATCTCCCCGCGCCTAACGCTGCTAGGCGAGGCGACTGCAACCGTTGCTTTCCCCTACTTTGGCAGCGAAGGCAAGTTTGGTCTTACTGACCATGCCCCTATTCAGAAACGCCGGATACCTGTACGTCGTGTGACGCTCAAGGACGGACGCGAGGTCGAAATCACGACTGTGTTCGACCTGATGCTTGGCAGCTATGGCGTCAGTCGCGGACTGGGCGAGGACGGCGCAAGCAGTTTTGACGAAAATATTCCAGGAACGCCCGCCTGGCAGGAGTCGATCACAGGCGTTCCGCGGGATCGTTGCATTGCCATAGCTCGTGGTTTTGCAGCCAATGCCGAAGCGACCCAAGGACGTTCCATGGTGATCCTCGGTGCGGGCTTGAACCACTGGTACAACATGGACATGACCTACCGCGGCATCATGTCGATGCTCATCCTGTGTGGTTGCGTAGGGAAGTCCGGAGGCGGCTGGGCGCATTACGTCGGGCAGGAAAAGCTGCGGCCTCAAGCCGGCTGGCTGCCGGTCGCGTTTGCGACAGACTGGTCGCGTCCCCCACGACAGATGAACGGGACGAGTTTTTTCTATGCCCACACTGATCAGTGGCGCTATGAGCGTATGGAGTTACGCGAGCAGATCTCGCCACTGGCAGATCCCACGGCGTGGCCTGGAACCATGCTCGACTGCAATGTTCGAGCCGAGCGCATGGGGTGGCTGCCCAGTGCGCCGCAGCTCAAGACCAATCCCTTGCACGTGGCGCGTGCCGCACGCGCTTCAGGCCAAGACCCGGCTGCGTACGTGGCCGACGCCCTTCATGCAGGCTCCCTGCAAATGGCCTGCGAAGATCCAGACGCGCCCGAGAATTGGCCACGCAACCTGTTCGTCTGGCGCTCCAATCTGCTCGGCGCTAGCGGCAAAGGTCATGAGTATTTTCTGAAACACCTGTTAGGTGCGCGCAACAATGTACTTAACGAGGAGAGTGATCAGCGGCCGGAAGAAGTGGTTTACCGAGAGCAGGCTCCCGAGGGCAAGCTTGACCTGTTGGTTACCATCGATTTTCGCATGAATACCACCACGCTCTTCAGCGATGTGGTCCTGCCAACTGCCACCTGGTACGAAAAGGCTGACCTCAACACCTCCGACATGCATCCTTTTATCCATCCACTGCAAGCCGCGGTGGACCCGGTTTGGGGCGCACGCACGGATTGGGCCATTTTTCGAGAACTGGCGAATACATTCCAGCGGCTTGCGCCTGGTCAACTGGGCGTTGAGGAAGACGTAGTGCTGACCCCAACCCTGAAAGATACGCCATCCGAACTGTCCCAGCCTTATGGAGGGCAAGACTGGAAGCAGGGAGGAACGGTTGGCATTCCAGGGCGCACCATGCCTGCTATTACCCTGGTTACCCGCGACTATCCCGCGACTTACGACCGCTTTGTCAGCGTGGGTCCCCTGCTTGAGGAACGCGGGAACGGTACCAAGGGCATGGTGTGGGATACGAAGGCGGAGGTGGCACACTTGCGTGACGTCAATCTACCTGACCCCGGCGCAAACAATCGCCCACGCATGCGGTCGGATCTCGACGCGATCGAAACGGTGCTGGCGCTGGCACCCGAAACCAACGGACAGGTAGCCTATAAAGCCTGGCAGGTCCTCTCGGAGGTAACCGGCCGTGATCACACTCACCTGATTGAACGACGTGTCGGTGAAAAGATCGAGTTTCGCGACATCGCTGCCCAGCCTCGCCCCATCTTGACATCACCGGTCTGGTCGGGCATCGAAAGCCATGAGATCTCCTACAACGCTGGCTGGACGAACGTGCACGAGCTGATCCCATGGCGAACACTAACCGGACGCCAACAGCTCTATCAGGACCACCCCTGGATGCGGGATTTCGGCGAAGGCTTCGCCACGTATCGCCCTCCGATCGATACGCGCTCGGCGTCTCTTGAGCTTGCTCAGGCGCATGACAACGGCAATCCGCCGCTTGCCCTCAACCTCCTCACACCTCACCAGAAATGGGGCATCCATAGTACCTATACCGAAAATCTGATCATGCTGACCTTGGCGCGGGGTGGGCCAATCGTCTGGATCAGCGAGCGTGATGCCGCCAAGGCAGACATTGAAGATAACGACTGGATTGAAGCATTCAACCGCAATGGTGCACTGGTCGCACGCGCGGTCGTCAGCCAACGCATACCTGAAGGGGCCGCGTTCATGTACCACGCGGCCGAGCGTACGGCAAATGTGCCGGGCAGCGAGGTTACGCAGAATCGCGGCGGTATACACAA
Source organism: Pseudomonas sp. JZ134 (assembly GCF_051027695.1). Classification (NCBI taxonomy): domain Bacteria; kingdom Pseudomonadati; phylum Pseudomonadota; class Gammaproteobacteria; order Pseudomonadales; family Pseudomonadaceae; genus Pseudomonas; species Pseudomonas sp. JZ134. The sequence goes on from NZ_CP069251.1 coordinate 517,991, forward strand.
CTCCGTCACCCGTGTTGTGCTTAAGCCCACGCATATGATTGGCGGCTATGCCCAACTGTCCTGGGGATTCAACTATTACGGCACCGTTGGATCGAACCGGGACGAGTTTATCGTGCTGCGCAAGATGAGAAACGTCGACTGGCGCGACCGACCGCTGTCCGAAAAGATCGCCGTGATGAAAACCGAAGAGGAATCTCGCGTGGAAGGGCAGCGGACATGAAAGTCAGGGCGCAGATCGGCAAGGTTCTCAATCTCGACAAATGCATTGGCTGCCACACCTGCAGCGTGACCTGTAAACAGGTCTGGACGACCCGCCAGGGTATCGAGTACGCCTGGTGGAACAACGTAGAAAGCAAACCGGGCATTGGCTTTCCTAAGGACTGGGAAAACCAGGAGCGCTGGCGTGGTGGTTGGGTGCTTGGCAAGGGCGGTGAACTGCGACCGAAGACCGGCGGCAAATGGCGGATTCTGTCCAAGATATTTGCCAATCCGGAGCTGCCGGAAATCGATGACTACTACGAGCCGTTCGATTACGAATATTCCTATATTCATGGCGTAGGTGAAAGCGAGGCTGCCCCAACGACTCAGCCGGTTTCGATTGTGACTGGCGAGCGGATGGAAAAGGTTAGCTGGGGGCCCAATTGGGAAGAGTCACTCGGTACCGAGTTTCACAAACGCTCGCAAGACTACAACTTCAAGGAAGTCGAGAAAGCGATCTATGGAGAGTTTGAAAACAGCTTTCTGATGTTTCTCCCTCGTCTATGTGAGCATTGCCTGAACCCTACTTGCGTTGCCGCGTGCCCGTCAGGGGCTATTTATAAGCGCGAAGAAGATGGCATTGTCCTGATCGATCAGGAGAAGTGCCGCGGCTGGCGCATGTGCGTAACCGGGTGCCCTTACAAGAAGGTTTATTACAACTGGCATACGGGCAAGTCCGAGAAGTGCATCTTCTGTTATCCGCGCATCGAGAGCGGTCAGCCGACCGTGTGTTCGGAAACCTGCGTGGGCCGTATTCGCTACCTGGGCGTGATGCTATACGACGCCGACCGGATTCTTGAAGTCGCCTCCCAAACCAATGTTCAGGATTGCTATCAGGCGCAGCTGGACATCTTTCTTGATCCGCACGACCCGGCCGTAATCAAGCAGGCTCGCAAAGACGGCGTGTCGGATAACTGGATCGAGGCGGCCCAGCGCTCGCCCGTTTATAAAATGGCCTGTGAGTGGAAGGTGGCCTTCCCGCTTCACCCTGAATACCGAACCGTTCCGATGGTCTGGTACATCCCTCCCCTGTCGCCGATTCAGGAGGCGGCCGATGCAGGCGCCCTGGCTACCCTTGAAGGCATCCCGGACGTAGATAGCCTGCGTATCCCGGTCCGCTACCTGGCTAACCTGCTGACGGCGGGAAAAGAGGAGCCCATCCGCGACACGCTACGCAAGCTGCTGGCGCTGAGGGCCTACATGCGTCGGCGCAATATCGAAGGGATTGTCGATACCACCGCGCTCGATGCGGTCGGTCTGACAGAGCGACAGGCCGAGGAGATGTACCGCGTAATGGCAATTGCCAACTACGAGGACCGGTTCGTGATCCCGACCTCGCATAAGGAAGTGGCCGAAAATGCTTACGACCAGCGCGGCATTGCCGGCTTCCATTTCGGGCAGATGACTTCCGAAGGGAACAGCCGTTTCATGCTGTGGGGCCAGGACACCCGCAAGACCCGGGGTGAGCGCTTCCCTCTCGACAGGAAGTAACGTGATGATAACGTGCAAGGCACTTGCCGGACTGTTGCTTTACCCCGACCAAGCCCTCATGGAGGCCTTGCCGGATATTCGATATATCCTGAATGACTCACCGCTGCCCGCCACACAACGTGACCAGGTCATCGCTTTTTGCGACCATCTGGCAGCGTCTGATCCTTTACAGGCGCAAGGGAATTATGTGTCGCTGTTTGACGGTGGCTCACGCGCCCTCTCGCTCTATCTATTCGGTCATGTGCACGGCGACTCACGGGATCGGGGCCAGGCCATGGCTAACCTCGTCGAAGATTATCGAGCCGTTGGGCTAGAGCTGTCAGGCGATGAGTTGCCTGATTTTCTACCGGTCTTTCTGGAATACGTTTCGTGTCATGCACCTTCCGACGCCGCCGTCCTGCTCGGTGAGATTGTAGAGATCGTTGCGCTTCTGGCCAGTCGTCTCGAGAAACGCGGAACACCGTATGCTGCAGTGCTGCGCGCTATCGAGGCGTTAGGCTCACGGCCAGCAGACACCGAGGTAGTCGCCTCCAGACTGGCCGAGGGAGAACAAGAGGATACCCCTGAAGCACTGGATGCCCGCTACGAAGAAGCACCTGTCAGCTTCATGGAGCCCGCAGTTGCCGATAGTGCCTGCTCGAACGCAGCCGCCTTGGTTGCACAGTTCGAACGTGATGTGCAGGTTTCACCCATCCGTCTCATAGAACGCTAGAGGTATGCCGCATGAATTGGCTCAACCAGTTCCTGTTCGGGTTTTACCCGTACCTGTGCATGATCTGTTTTTTTCTGGGCAGTTGGGCACGATTTGACCGCAGCCAATTCTCCTGGCGAAGTCAGTCAAGCCAGTTTTTGAGACGCCGCCAATTGGTGTGGGGCAGTAATCTTTTTCACATCAGCATTCTGGGCCTTTTTGTCGGCCATACTGCGGGGTTACTTACGCCGCCTGAGGTCTACCATGCCCTCGGCCTGACCGTGAAAGCCAAGCAGATCCTGGCTATCGTGACGGGTGGTGCGCTCGCCGCCCTCGGCGTAGTGGGCGGAATTTTGTTGATCCATAGGCGCCTGACGGATGCCCGCATTCGCCAGACCAGCAAGCCGACCGATATTTTCATCCTGCTCTTCATCTTCTTCCAACTCTGCCTCGGGATCAGCACGCTGCCCGAATCGTCGCAAAATCTGGACGGCACCTACATGCTGGTGCTTGCCGAGTGGTCTCGCAGCATTCTCTTGTTCCGCCCGGGCTCGGCGCAGCTGGTGGCCGACGTGCCTTGGGTCTATAAGCTGCATCTGGTTTGCGGTATGACGCTGTTCCTTCTTGTGCCTTTTACCCGGCTCGTCCATGTTTGGTCTGCGCCTGTCTGGTACCTGGGCCGCCCTGGATGGCAGATCGTTCGCAAGAACGCCAACATTTCCAAGGAGGGCGTATGACGCCTTTCCAGCGAATGCTCTGGCTGTTATCCGGTGTTCTGTTCATGGAGGCAGCCCTGGCAGCGGGCGCTGCCGATGATGTAGCGCCACAACCGGGGATTGCGCCGTTCGGGGATCAGATTGCCGAGCAGCGATTGCCGCTTTACCACCGTGTTGCGCCGCTGGTGGCTATCGCTGGACCGATTGAGGACGAGGGTGTGGTCGAAGCCAAGCGCGTAGGTTTCGCCATGATTGTGGATCTGAGGCCAGCGGAAGAAATCGCATCCGAAAAACAACATGCGGAATTCGCACGCATCCGCTACGCCAACCTTCCCGTTCAGGACCTGCCGACACAGGAGCAGGTCAAGCAATTTTCGGACTTGCTGGCCGATCGCAGTAACCTACCGCTGTTACTGCACGGAGGAACCACCGACCAGCCCGGTGCCATGTGGGCCTTGTACAGGGCCTCGCTCGGCGTTCCGCCCAACATTGCGCTGGACGACGGCATAACAGCCGGACTACAGCAGAGCACCTCTGCTGTCCGTACCCGGCTCGACGAGCATAAAAAAAAGTAGGGACATGACAATGATCACCGTTGACGGTATTGCCATTACTGATGACCTACTTTCGCTGGAGGCCCAACTGCAGGATGCCAATGACCCAGCCGCTGCCTGGGAACAGGCCGCACGTGCACTCGTCGTTCGAGAGCTGCTTTTGGCCGAGGCTACACGCCACGGTATCACCGGTCAGGATGCTGAGCCCGGTGAGGAGGCCGACGAGGCCGCCATCAGGCGTCTGCTCGAAACTGAGCTGAAGCTTCCAGAGCCAACCGAGACAGAGCTGGAGCACTGGTACCAGCACAACCTTGATCGTTTGAAGCGTCCTGACCGTTGGCAGGTCCAGCACTTGCTGATCGCAGCGAACCCCGGTGATGAACGCGCCATTGGGGCGGCACGGGAAAAGGCAGAAACGATGCTTGCAGAAGTGCTTGATGACCCGACAGCACTGACCGTGTTGGCGGCCCGCTTCTCTGACTGTCCATCAAGCACGCAGGGCGGCGATCTAGGATTGATCGAGCGTGGAAGCACAGTGCCGGAATTCGAAACCCACCTTGCCGGACTGGCAGCAGGTGAGGTATGCCCCACAGTCGTTCAAAGCCGGTTCGGCCTGCATATCATCCGTGTGCTGGCTTGTCATAAAGGACGGGTACCGCCACTGCAGGCAGTACGCCCGCGAATTATCGCCTTTTTGCAGGAAACCAGTTGGCGGCAGGCCGTGCAGGGCTATATCGCCTCACTGGCCGCACGCGCCAGCATCAAGGGCTTCGACCTTTTTGCAGGCGAAAGCGCCCCTGCTTGCCCATCAGCGTGGCCGGCAGGATCATCGTGCACCGCCGCGGGCGCTTCCGCTGTTCACGCCCCGAACCGAGACCCCGTGATCATTCCCGCGAGGAACTGCTCTTGAAAATCGGATCGGCAGCAATCGCATCCTCAACCAGCACACAGTCCTTGCGTGTGCTCGTGATGAGCACCTTGGCATTTCTGATCTCCTTTGCCGTCTGGATGATGTTTGGTGTGATCGGCATCCCCATTCAGACCTCCCTAGGGCTCAGTGCATCTGAGTTCGGCCTGCTTACCGCCACGCCAGTCCTGACCGGCGCCATTTTCCGGTTGCCGCTGGGTATCTGGACAGACCGCTTCGGTGGTCGAACAGTGATGACCCTGCTGCTTCTGACGTGCACCGTTCCCCTCTGGCTCGCCTCCTACGCAAACCAGCTCTGGCAATTCCTGTTGTTGGGGCTGGCACTCGGGCTTGTGGGAGCATCATTCTCGGTTGGAACGCCCTACGTGGCTCGCTTTTTTCCCAGCGAGCGCAAGGGATTTGCGATGGGGGTATTCGGAGCAGGCACCGCTGGCGCCGCCATCAACATGTTCCTGGCGCCCACCCTTGTTGCCCGCTACGGCTGGGAGAGCGTGCCGCGTGTGTATGCCGTGGCGCTTCTCGTGACGGCGGTTCTGTTCTGGATAATTGCCGCACCGGATACCAGAGCCCCTGGACGCTCCGTTCCGGTTAGACAGCAGCTGGCTGTTCTGCGAGATGGGCGCGTCTGGAAATACTGTCAGTATTATTCCGTTGTATTCGGGGGCTTCACAGCGCTCTCGATCTGGATGCCACAGTATTACCTGAACGAATACGGTCTCTCGATTGCTCAGGCTTCACTGCTGGCAGCCTGCTTCTCCCTTCCTGGAGGTGCCCTTCGAGCGCTCGGCGGCTTGCTGTCAGATCGGCTTGGTGCTCATGCTGTAACGTGGTGGGTATTGTGGATCGCGTGGATCAGTCTGTTTTTACTCTCCTATCCACAAACCGATTTTACCGTTCAAACTGTCCGGGGACCGATGAGCTTTCATCTTGGCCTTCCGGTTTGGGGAGCAACAGCACTGCTATTTATTCTGGGTATCGCTTTTGCCTGCGGCATGGCTTCTACCTTCAAATACATCGGCGATGATTTTCCACAAAACATGGGCATCGTTTCAGGCATCGTCGGCATGGCGGGAGGACTGGGAGGGTTCCTGTTGCCTATCCTGTTTGGCACACTGCTCGACTTCCTGGGTATCAACTCAAGCTGCTTCATGCTGCTCTACGGCATCGTGTGGGTGTCGCTGGTCCTGATCTACATCACCGAAGTACGACGATCACCTCCATTGGGTACCTCCTCTAAAGAGCAGACCCATCATCCGTAGCCGGGCAAAGGGCAGTTCTCCTCTGCCCCAACGCAGTAACAGGTCCGTCTTGCGAGTGCGCCTGATTACTCAAATAGCAGGTAATCAGGCGATTGCACTGCTGGCATCCGCCAGGCGTATAGTCACTGGGAGCGACTCTAGCCACTACGCTCCTTCAACGACAGCTAATGGGCAGAGGCAGCGGCCTTGGCACGTGCAGTATGCAGTTTCTTATAGCTGTCGATCAGTCGCAGGTGTCTATCCAGCCCCTCCAGCTTCATGCTGGTGGGCGTCAGGCCAAAGAAGCGGATGCTTCCATCCACTGAGCCCAGCACTGCATCCATGCGCTGATTGCCAAACATCCTGCGGAAGTTGACTTCATAGTCGGCCAGCTCCAGCTCCTCGTCCAGCGATACCTCAAGTACTGCATTCAAAGCCTGATAGAACAGGCCACGCTCAACGGTATTGTCGTTGAACTGCAGGAAGGCACCGACCAGTTCATGCGCTTCCTCGAACTGCTTCAGTGCCAGATAGATCAGCAACTTCAATTCAAGAATTGTGAGCTGTCCCCAAACAGTGTTGTCATCAAATTCGATGCCAATCAGGGTAGTGATGTCGGTGTAATCATCCAGCTCACAGTTTTCCAGGCGCTCAACCAACGCTTCCAGAGCGGCGTCATCCAGACGGTGCAGATTCAGAATATCAGCGCGAAAGGACAGCGCCTTGTTGGTGTTATCCCAGATCAGATCCTCTACCGGATAAATCTCCGAATAGCCCGGCACCAGGATACGGCAAGCCGTTGCCCCCAGGTCCTCATATACCGCCATGTACACTTCCTTACCCATATCCTCGAGGATACCGAACAGGGTCGCGGCTTCCTCAGCATTGGCATTTTCACCCTCGGCTGAAAAATCCCATTCGACAAATTCGAAATCCGCCTTGGCACTGAAGAAACGCCACGACACCACACCGCTGGAATCAATGAAATGCTCAACGAAGTTGTTCGGCTCGGTCACGGCCTGGCTTTCAAACGTAGGCTGAGGAAGATCATTGAGACCTTCGAAGCTGCGCCCTTGAAGCAGTTCTGTGAGGCTGCGCTCAAGCGCTACCCCCAAGCTTGGATGCGCGCCAAACGAGGCGAATACGCCGCCGGTACGTGGATTCATCAAGGTGACGCACATCACCGGGAACTCACCTCCGAGCGATGCATCCTTTACCAATACCGGGAAGCCCTGCTCTTCCAGTCCTTGGATGCCAGCCAGAATAGCCGGGTATTTTGCCAGCACGTCCTGCGGTACGTCAGGCAGGGCAAGCTCCCCTTCCAGGATTTCACGCTTCACCGCGCGCTCGAAAATTTCCGACAGACATTGCACCTGCGCTTCAGCCAGCGTGTTACCAGCACTCATGCCATTGCTCAGGTACAGGTTTTCGATCAGATTGGACGGGAAATACACCACCTCGCCGTCCGACTGACGTACAAAGGGCAGCGAACAGATGCCGCGCTCGACGTTGCCGGAGTTGGTGTCATACAGATGCGAGCCGCGTAGCTCCCCATCAGGGTTGTAGATTTCCCGGCAGTATGCATCGAGAATTTCAGATGGCAATGCATCCTTACGGCCTGGCTTGAACCACCGTTCGTTCGGGTAATGCACGAACTCTGCATTGGCAATGTCTTCACCCCAGAACTGATCGTTGTAGAAGAAGTTACAGTTCAGACGCTCGATAAACTCGCCCAAGGCTGACGCCAACGCGGCTTCCTTGGTGGCCCCCTTGCCATTGGTAAAGCACATCGGAGAATGAGCGTCGCGTATATGCAGCGACCACACGTTGGGAACGATATTTCGCCATGAAGCGATTTCAATCTTCATGCCCAGGTCGGCCAGAATCCCCGACATGTTGGCAATAGTCTGCTCAAGCGGCAGATCCTTGCCTGCAATAAAGGTGCTCGTGTCAGAGGCCATGCTCGGTATCAGCAGCGCCTGAGCATCGGCATCCAGGTTGTCCACTTCCTCAATGACAAATTCCGGGCCGGTTTGCACCACCTTCTTTACCGTACAACGGTCGATGGAGCGCAAAATGCCCTGGCGGTCTTTGTCAGAGATATCTGCCGGCAACTCGACCTGAATCTTGAAAATCTGCTGATAACGGTTTTCAGGATCAACAATATTGTTCTGCGAAAGACGAATGTTGTCGGTAGGGATATTGCGTGTCTGGCAATACAGCTTCACGAAATACGCAGCACATAACGCTGATGAAGCCAGGAAATAATCAAAAGGCCCAGGCGCCGAACCGTCCCCCTTGTAGCGGATAGGCTGATCGGCTATGACCGTGAAGTCATCGAACTTAGCCTCAAGCCGAAGGTTATCGAGAAAATTGACCTTGATTTCCATGCAAAACTACCGAAACGTGAATAAGCGAATTGGCTGCCATTATCCCGCATCTCGACAAGAAGTTTTTGCTTTTGGACGAAAGCGAAAATAGATCATGAAAATATTCAAGAAATATCGAGCCGGATAGGCGAAAGCGCCAGAATGGTCTCGCCTGAAAGCCAGATTTCTGACTGCCCAAGGGGTCCCTTCTTGACCAGGCACTGCCTACTCGACCTGAAAAATCAAACCCGATAAACGGTCTTCCTGCTGAAAGCATTGCGCCATCAAGTATTTAGCAAAGCTATCAGGACTTTAATCCTAAATGTTTCCCTATGTGTAAAGGTTTTGGCACGTCATTTGTAATCAAGGGCACAAGCGTCAGGATGCGCCTCTTGGTACCTCCAGTACCAAGACCTCATTACTTTTTATTTAGGGCAGCCCCTCGTATTCATGGACGCGAGACCTAGCCCATCACTAGCAGAGCAGTATGGTGATTATGAGCACGTCCATTCATTTTTCTAAGCGATTCTTCAAGAGCTTGCCCCTTCTCGTGGGTCTTACCTTTGGCTCGGTAGCCGCCCAAGCCGAACCGGTCGATCTGGTTAGTCTGAACCTGTCCGGTGCGGGATTTGCTCCCCATGTTCTACCTGGAATCAATGGCACCAACTATATTTTTCCAGTGGAATCCTATTTCCAGCAGTGGAGCGCCAGGGGTATCAAGACCTTCCGCTTCCCCATTATCTGGGAGCGCCTGCAACCCAAGCTGGGTGGCCCGCTGGATCCAGCCTATGTTGCGTTGATCGACCGCACCTTTGGTTATGCGCAAAAGCACAACATCAAGATCATTCTGGACCTGCATAACTATGCACGCTATCGCGGCCAGGTGATTGGCACCAGTGGCGTTCCGTATGCTCGCTACCAGGAGATCATGACCAAGATTGCCCAGCAGTGGAGTAACCAACCCGCCCTGTACGCCTACGACATCATGAATGAGCCCAACGGGGCCCTGGCCTATTGGGCGACCGCCGCACAATACGGTATCAACGGTGTGCGCGCAGTGGACAAGACCCGCCCGATCATTGTGGAAGGTAACGGCTGGTCGAGCGCTACGCGCTGGGCGGAGTGGAATGATCCCTTGCTGAACCTGAAGGATCCGTCCAACAACATCATTTTCTCGGCGCACTCGTATTTCGATGAGAACGCCGGTGGCAGCTATGGTGACGTAGACGTCAACAAGCTGGACGTGATGTATGGCGTGAATCGGGTCAAGCCGTTCGTAGAGTGGCTGAAAAAGCATGGTAAGCGTGGCTACATTGGTGAGTTCGGCGTACCGGATAACAACCCGCGCTGGAACATCCTGATGGACAATATGCTGGCCTACCTGAAAGAGAATTGCGTACCGGCATCCTACTGGGCGGCAGGTCCGGGTTGGGGCAATTATTTCATGTCGGTTGAGCCGGTAAATGGGCAGGATCGCCCGCAGTGGCCGACCCTTAAGAAGTATATGGACAGCAGCAGCTGTACGGAAATAGGCCCGAAGAAGGCAAGCTCCTCCTCCACGACGCCAACGCCATCCACTCCGTCTGTGGGTAAAGCACCGGTTGCAACCGCGCCGTCCGCCGGTATTGGTTCCTCAACAACACCGTCGACTTCAAGACCATCAGTGGTGGCTCCAACCACCATACCCGCTGGAGCGACAGCCAGTGCAGTTAGCAGCGTAATCAACAACTTTACTAACGCCGATTGGCTCAATGGTGTTTATCGCAAGAAAGCCGGTTTCTCGATCCCCGCTACGGCCGCCAATAAGGCTGCCTTCATAGTAGGTGCTTCGGTGCGACTTGCTAACGGAGAGGTCAGAAAAATTACCTCTGTCCAGATCGGCACTAATATGGCTGTGTACCTGGAAGGCGCTCCGGTAAAGGGATCGATCGTAGGCTATCCCAACAAGCTGGCGCTGGTATCAGCAGTACTTACCACAAGCACGATCAATAACTTTACCAACGCTGACTGGCTCAACGGAGTGTACCGCAAGAAGGCTGGCTTCTCGATTCCTGGCACCTCAACCAACCAGGCGGCATTCAAGGTAGGAAAATCTGTACGCCTTGCCAATGGCGAGGTTCGCAAGATTACCTATGTCCAGGCAGGTAAAAACCTTGGGGTTTATCTCGAGGGCGCTCCGGTAAATGGATCGACCGTAGGTTATCCCAAGACATTGGTGGCGCTAGCCAACTAATCGGAGCTATGCATCCAGAGCCTCTTTCGCCAAGAGGCTCTGGAACTTAATCGTTGTCCTGCATAGCAATTGATTCGGTTCATCATAAGTCCTTGAAACATAATGAAAGCATTTATAAGCGTAATAATCAGGCATCCTTGTAGTTACTGTCTTTAATGAACCAACACGTTCATAAAATCAGTTAAGTGAATCCGCTATTGAATGCTTTTATAGAATGGCTGCTGAGCGAGCCCAAGCGCACCAGTGATTGGGACTGGTTAGGTGATCTGGAAGCACGTAGCGCTGAAGAGGAGCGTGACGATACAGATGTTACGTTTTAAGCATATTGAGGCGTTATCGGTATGCTTCATTTTCTGCAGCTTGCCGCCGTGTTGAAAGCCTTTATCCGCTTAATATAACGTTAGCTACCTCTTCCCCATGATGCGATCCGTGAGAGGAAAGCTGCCTCAAGCTTAAAGCTTCTGCTTTATCGGATAACGCCCTTTTCTTTTCGACTGATAAGGTTTGATATACAGAGAAGCCTTATCCTTACAACCGAACACCCGCCTTGCCACGGAATGAAAACCAAGCGCTCTTTACTAGCAAGCTTTCAACGGCAACTGGCTAAGAACTGGAAGGAGCGGAGCATACTTTTGCAGGGTCAGTAACTCAGGGACAGCGGGCAGCACGAAGCCCTGCATGCTCCAGCAAACCTCGTTATCATTGCTTCCGCTCCAATAACTCATCTCACTTGACCACTCTTCATCAGGCGAAGCCAACTTCCTTTGTTAAGATCTCTCCTTCTTCAGATCACGCCGGTTTTCTGACGGGCCCAGCATCAAGCGTATCAATCACCATTGTAATTGGCGCCTATCGGCCATAAGTGATCGTTCGGAGGATGATGCTCGGAAAAGCATCGTTGCAATGCTATTAAAGTAGCCAGGCAAGCAATCAGACTTGCCAGGTAGTTGGACTATGGAAACGAGTGATCGCCCCGTGAAACCTGACAATGTGGTTCATGAGTACACGTCTGCATTAGTACTGGGCATTCGCTTCGTCTGTGTATTGGCGCTGTCTGCAATGATTGCCGGTAAGCTTTCCAGGCTTATGGGTACTGACAATGTTGTTGTTTATTTCCTGGTGTTTATTGCGCTGGTCGTGCTGTTGAACAAGATTCTGGAAAGCCTGTTTGCGCGCCGCAAGTTGGTGCCGGAAGAGGAATGAGATTTACATTACTGCTTCCTATACGATCGGCACCATTGATCGCTGACGCGGTTAGCGATCGCACTTCATGGTATCGCTTGCACAAAGGAGCAAAAACGGAATCCGTCATCGCTCTATGATTGTCTATGCTGCATAACCAGACGCCCCACGGATCTCGCAGCCATGACAACAATTCCCTCCAACAAGGCAGCCGTACTGGCTCAAGCGCTTATTCGCAACCTGAACAATGCGTCGCTGACGCATGAAACCTACGGCCCTTTGTTTGAAAGTCAGAGCGGCAGCCTTTCTGAAGGAACAGCCGCACAAAAGCTTGGTTTTTCGCTGGATATCGTTCCGCCAGGCAAGCGCTCATGTCCCTATCATTTTCACCATGCTCAGGAGGAGGCATTTCTCATTCTGGAGGGCACGGGTACGTTGCGGGTAGCAGGCGAGCATGTGCCGATACAGGCCGGCGATGTGCTTTTTATTCCCGCCGGCCCTGACTATCCACATCAGATCATCAATACGTCTCACGCTGAGTTGAAATACCTGTCAATCAGCACGAAAGAGTCGCCCGAAGTCGTGGAGTATCCAGATTCGGGTAAGTACCTTGCGACTGCCAGTGCCAAGGGAATCAAGGCGTTTCGCGCCCTACAGAGGACCGAGGCCAACTTGGACTATTGGGAAGGTGAAATCTGAACACGGCTGTGTTCTGGAGGCCTCCCTATGCCCGAGGTTATGTCGTTAGAGAGGCATTGCTTGCTGCCGTGACCTGTATGGGCGTGCGCTTTTTCCATTTCCAGCCAGCAGCCATCCTGCTACAGGCACAGTCGTTATAGAACGCCGTTCTGCTGATACGGCAGCGCTTCACGCTCAACAGCGTCCTACTGTGTAAGCCTCCGGGCACGCCTAAGCCAGGGATGTGTCATGCAGGCGGCTCTTGAGCCATCCGAGGGTAAAAGACGGCAATGGCAAGCGACTTTGAAAGTCGTCTCCCTGGCCAGGAGTCTCACCTGTGTAAACTGTATACGTCCAAAGGTTGTCAACGATACGATAATCGCGTTCACTACCCTGATCTATCGTCAGGGGCAGCCGTGAAGTACGCCTCGCTTCAAGGTATAACTCATGATGCGTACACTCGAGAATGATCTTTCCATCATCGCTAGAATCAGTGCTGTTGGCGTTATTCTCAAGGTCATATCTGAAAGCACCCTTCTTCGTTTTGTCGCAATCGCACGGGTAACTGAAGATTCCTGGACAACCTGTGCCGTATTGGACCTGATCGGCTTTGGGCTCAAGGTAGGCGATCCTCTGGATGTCACCACAACACTGTGCCGCGACGTCCATGCAAGCCAGGACTCGATCCTGATCAATCACGCCAGTGCAGATACGCGCTACTGCAGTCACCCAACCCCTAAGCAGTATGGTTTTGAAAGTTATATCTCGGTTCCCCTCTTCCGGCGCGATGGCAGCTTCTTCGGCACGTTGTGCGCATTGGATCCAGAGCCCGCGAATCTGGACGAGACGAAAACCTTGGCAATGATGAGTTCGTTTACTCATCTGCTTTCGCTGGAAATAGAAACCCAGGAAAACCTTATCGAAACCGAAAGCAAGCTGCTTGATGAAAAGCTGACGGCCAAATCCCGAGAGCATTTTCTTGCCCTGGTTGGCCATGATCTGCGCAATCCACTGTTCTCCATTTGTGCGGGTGCACAGCGGCTGCTGAAAACACCGCGCGAGGATCAGGAGCGCTCGCTGGTCGAACTGATCCACTCTTCTGCCCAGCGAGCCCTACGAATGGTGGAAGACATCTTTGATTTCTCCAGAGGACAGCTGGGTAACGGCATCCCGCTAGCCAAGGAGGAGCGCGGCAACCTGGAACTGCACCTTCGGCAGGTCGTCAATGAGCTACAGGCAACCTACCCTGATCGCTGCATTGAAAGCGCGGTAAGTACATTGGGGACGGTCTATTGCGATTGCGACCGCCTGGCGCAGCTTCTGTCGAACCTGACAGCCAACGCCATTCAGCACGGCAATCCGCAAAGCCCTATTCTGATCCGTGCAGAGGTGGAGAATGGTTTACTGACGCTATCCGTTCACAACGATGGCGAGCCTCTTTCTGAAAACATCCTGTCCGGCCTGTTCCAACCGTATTGGCGAGCCAGCCGAACGACGCTTCAGACCAACCTGCAACAGGGGCTGGGTATCGGGCTGTACATCGTCAATGAAATCGCCCGCTCCCATGGTGGCCATATGAAGGTAAATTCCAACCGAGGCAGCGGGACGGTATTCACCCTCACCATGCCAGTAAATCGCTAGCAAGCAAGCGCTCTAGCATCGCCTTTCGAGCCGAATGGCAGGAACATCGGCGGTGCTGTACCTGTCGAAGTGAAAACATCGACAGAATGGTTTTATGACAGTGAACGCCTTGAAATACCGCCTTGCCTCGCTCGATCCGCCCGTCAAGTACACACTTGAGAGTCGCGGCGATGTATTTGTCATTACGCTCATCGACCCGCGAACACCTGCCAAGGTTGAGCGGAGCCTGCTTAATCGTCATGCCGCGAATCAGGAACTCATGAACACCATCATTGAAGATGCCATCCATGAGCTCCGTCGCAAAAGTTCTGCCGTTGCACGGGATTTATAAGCGCAACCGCTTACGAGCAAGCGAACGGTAACGATTCTGTCCTCGTTTTAGTACCCGACGGTAAACCGGTTGCGGAGATGCCTGCCTTGCTCCAGTTCGTCAACCATGGCGATTGCATAATCTTCGAATGAAATGTGGCTCCGTCCCTTCTGATCTACCAGCAGGCTGTCTTCACCCAGTCGAAACGCCCCAGTGCGTGGCCCATGTACGAATTCGGCCGAGGGCGAAAGAAAGGTCCAGTCAAGCGCTGGCTCCCTTTGTAACCGCTCGAGAAAGAGAGCACCCGCCGAAGCCTCTGGCTTGTATTCCGCTGGGAAATCAGGCGTATCGATTACTCTGACTCCGGGTGATACCTCAAGGCTTCCCGCGCCCCCCCCACTACCAGATAACGTCTGATCCCAGCCTTTTTTACCGCTGAGATAAGAATTTCCGGGTTGCTGCTGGTAAACATGACGGCACTGATAACGGCGTCATGACCCTTTAGGACACCCGTTAGTTCAGCTTCGTTATTCGCATCGACCGCTACCGGTAGTACACCTCCTGCCTTTTCTATACGAGAGGCATTTCTGGCAATTGCAGTCACTTGATGCCCTCGCTTCACCAACTCATCCTGAATGCACGAGCCGGCATTTCCTGACGCGCCAATTAATGCAACCTTCATGTATAGTCTCCTTCCGTTAGTTAGTAACTTTCGGAAACCACGTTAATTGACGCGGTACGTTCCGACAAGAACGCACTTTTTTCTCACTTGGTTACTTTGAGGTGACTGCCAATGAATCAAGCGGCTCTGGCACCCGACACATTTAGCGCTGACTGTCCAACCCGACGGATACTGGATCGAATTGCAGATAAGTGGACGGTGCTGATACTTGATCTTCTGCTGGAAAGCCCCCTAAGGTTCAATGAGCTATTGCGCCGAATTGGCGGGCTTTCCCAGAAGATGTTATCGCAGACATTGAAAACGCTCGAGCGGGACGGTCTGGTCTTGCGTACGGCATTTCCCACCGTTCCGGTCACCGTGGAATACCGTATCACCGAGCTGGGCGTTACCCTCGCCGAGACGCTCCAGCCACTTCGGTTGTGGGCAGAGGCGAATATGGAGGCGATCGATCAGGCCCAACTGCGCTACGACAGCACGCCTCGGTAAACCAAGGCGTGCTGCACGTCACTTCGCACGCGCCAGACAGCGCTGGTAGCGCTCCTCGACACGCTTGGCAAACCAGGCGGTGGTTAGTTTGCGGGTAATCTTGGGGCTTTCGAGCGTAATGCCTGGCAATATGGCCCGAGGTAGCGATTTACCCGCTTTCTTCTCAGCCAGCTCGAAAACGCGGGTGTACAATTTGGATTCCTCGAAATCGAGTGTTTCTCCTTTTTCAAGCGCACGTCGTATGGCCAGTTCACTCATGTCCAGTCGTTTGCCCAGCTTACGGACGGCCAGTTCGGTTGCACTCGGCTCCAGTGAGCCATAGCGGATCAGATCGCCGTCCAGCGCAAGAGAAACGCCTGTCAGACTGCTCACTGCCCGCTGAAACGCAGCATTACGGCTCGAATACCAACCGGCATTGTAATCGGCAAATCGGTAGATCTGTTGGGTGTAGCTGACCGGATAGCCAAGCAGGTGTGCCGTCCCGAAATAGACACCGCCGCGTCGGGTAAAGACCTCGTTACGGATCGATCCGTCAATCGTATAGGGATAACCTCTGGATTGGCGCTCAGCGAACGCTACGCTAACTTGCATCGGCCCGCCAGTTTCAACAGGGTTGAAGCTACCAAAGAGTGTCTTGCCCAGCGGAACCATGCCAATGAAGTCATCAAAGATATCGCTCAGCTCTTTTTCAGTATGCGCCGCAGCAAGTCGCTCGTTATAGGTTTTGCCGTTGGGTGACCGTAGGCTTAATGCGGTACGGACCAGAAAGGCCGGTATATGCAACTTGCCTGCGCGGCGATCGATTTCCTTCTTCGCAATCGAGCCCATGCCTGGCACTCGAGGGTTTGCCTGAAACGTGGACTCCTGCTCGGTCACCGCCAATACGGAACAGATGTTTTCGGTCGTTGGAGGAATTTTTTGCGCATCGAACGCCGTATAAATATCCCTGGCCCAGCCCTGGCGCTCAGACACACTACCAGGCATGAGCCTGACAATCCTGGCTTGTACTTCAGTTGGGCTGGGCGCAGATACCTGCTGCGGAGAGTGTGTTCCACATCCTGCCAGCATCAATAGGGCTGTAAGTCCAAGAGCGTACCGGCCATAGCGTAAACCGCTATCCAGTCCCCTGGAAATGGAGTGGAATGATACAAGGAACGTGGCCACCGTGGGTGTGAGACGGAGGGTCTGCAAGGATTATGGTTCCCGTGTCGAGGTGAGATGCGTGTGAGACCTGCCCCCTATCAAAAGAATTCCACCTCGATAGCAAACGTAACGGCCTGCCTCATCCTATCGGATATCCGCCTGAACAGCTGAGATCCGGATTGCCAGAGGGCCCATCCATTTTTAAGTTGTCATACTGCTGTCTATACTCTCGCCTCAATAACAACAACAGCCGGAGTCGCACCTTGAATATTCTGAAATCTCTCGTGCTTTGCGGGATCAGCCTTGCCGCAACGGCAAATGCCCAGGCCCAGTCAGCTTCCGCTCCCATTACGGCCGACGCACTTCCCGGCAATTACCTGCTGCTCAAACAGAAGATGACCTATCCAGATAGCTGGCTGTCAGGTCATTACAAGCACTTTTCAAAATGGCGTACCCATGCCCAAACGCTACTGCGCGAGGCGTTGCTAACGCCAGATTCAAAGCGTGCCTTCAACGCTCAGGTTATTGATCAGCAGCAGCGTTCAGGCTACAGCGCTCAGAAGATCAGGTTCACGCTGACGGATGAAAGTCGTGTCAACGCTCTGCTTCTCTTGCCTGATACGCCCGGCCCTCATCCCGCGGTGCTAATGCTGCATGACCATGGGGCGCGCTTTGATATTGGCAAAGAGAAGATGGTCAAACCATGGGGTGATCAAACAGTATCTGCTTCCGCGCAGCAGTGGGCCGACAAATATTTCTCTGGCCGCTTTCCTGGCGATGAGCTGGCCAAGCGGGGCTATGTCGTGCTTTCGGTCGATGCCCTGGGTTGGGGTGAGCGCGGCCCGGTGACATACGAACAGCAACAGGCGCTTGCCAGCAATTTCTTCAATTTGGGACGTTCCCTTGCCGGAACAATGGCCTATGAAGACATGCGCTCGGTCGATTTTCTGGCAACGCTCCCCATGGTCGACGCACGTCGCATCGGCGTTGTCGGGTTCTCCATGGGAGCTTTTCGCGCCTGGCAGTTAGCAGCCCTTTCAGACAAGGTTGCGGCAACTGCTGCCATTTCCTGGTTTGGGACTTACCAAGGCCTGATGACGCCGGGGAATAACACATTACGCGGCCAGTCATCGTACTACATGCTGCATCCAGGCATACCGGCCCGGCTCGATATTCCGGACGTTGCCGGAATTGCTGCACCCCGTCCGTTGTTGCTTTTCAACGGTGGAAAGGACACGCTGTTCCCTTCAGAATCGGTCGAAGCGGCTTACGCCAAGGTGCACCGCATCTGGCGTTCTCAACAGGCCGAGCTGAATCTCAACACACAGCTGTGGCCCGAACTTGGCCACGTGTTTGTGCAGGAGCAACAGGAAGCCGCTTTTGTCTGGCTTGATCAGTGGCTCAAGCCACGTTGATATAGAAGGAACGATAGGCATGAAGCTTGACACGATTGCCATTGGCGTCCTGGCGCTGAGCCTGACTGGGTGTGGAACCCTCAATACGGTGTTCCAAGACGATGCGACTACCAGCTACAAGCTCAGGCAGCAGAAAACCTATTGCGAGTCCATAAGCCGGGTCTATAGCGGCGTGGCGTACGATTTCTGCTCACTCAACGCTCCGCCCGTTATCTATCCCCCACCTCAGGAAAAACATGCTGTTCCACTGATTGCGGTAGATATGGCGCTTTCTGGTGTGTTGGATACGTTGGTATTGCCTTACACGATCTATCAGCAGAACAAATACGGCAGTATGGAAATCAAGGGCCAGAAATAGTTTCTCCTTTTCCTTGCAGCCAGTAGTACCCGCTCGTAAGCGTTTGGATCTGCACTCGGTTAACCAGGTGTAATCGAGTACAGATGCTTACAGCGTGAACTAGGAATCGACCGAAGAACGGCCCAGGGCCAGAATACTGCACGGAGGCGTAGCCAGCAGTGTCTCGGCAAAACTTCCCAGCTAGAGCAAGGGATAGTGCTCCGTACGACCAACTACCAACACATCCACCTCATCACGGCTGCAATAGTTGATCACTGCAGCAATGGGCTGCAATCGCCTCGACATAATCAAACATAACCAGGTGCAATGCCGCTCGGCTGGCTTGCGCCAGCGCTTGGGCACGCTTAGAGGCAGCAGTCCGCTGACAGCTGTTGTCCACCACAAAAAGGAGGCGTTGATAGCGATTCATCGCGCGGCTCCTTTGGGGCTCTCCCCCTACCTGATGCCACTATCGTCATACGCCTGTAAAGCCAAGGCTTGATACACATCAAGGAAATGAAGCAGACCTGCGTATTGCGGGACACCATAAGTCACGGCACGTGATGTCACCCAGG
This sequence comes from Pseudomonas sp. JZ134, assembly GCF_051027695.1. Lineage (NCBI taxonomy): Bacteria > Pseudomonadati > Pseudomonadota > Gammaproteobacteria > Pseudomonadales > Pseudomonadaceae > Pseudomonas > Pseudomonas sp. JZ134. The sequence goes on from NZ_CP069251.1 coordinate 536,918, forward strand.
TAGAAGATGTTTCTCAGCCTGCCCCCAGTTATGGATATCGGCAGCGCCGATTATCCATACGTCGCCAGGTTTCGCATATGACGCAAAGGAGTGCTTAGCTTGGAGGTACGTTCAAGTGGGGCCTACGGAACTGACTGACATGGTCCAGGCTACCGCGCTCCGCTCAAACGACAGTCTGTAGTACGGCACGTCGGTTACCTACGTAACCAAGGCCATGATCGCTGGCGGTGAAATAAGGCTGAAATGAAAAGAGCGGTATGTATACAGCACGCACAAGCCTTGATGTAAATCAGTACCAGACGCTCTACATGAGCGTAACTATGGACGAAACCTTACATGGTCCCTGCCCATGAACATACTTATCAAACAGTCACCAGCCCACTCCCTGCTCCAGCTCATGATTCACGGTTGCGATCTACAAGCCGGAACAATGTTGGCCCAGGAGCGCCAGCATGAGCAGTCAGGCCCCATTCGCCTGTCCAGACATTTGAGACAGGGCTCCACTGCTTTTTTGGATCTTTATCAAAAGCGCTAATCGCTGTCAGGTTAATGTGTCATCCCTTGTGCTTACGCAACAGCTCGCATCAAGCACGAGGGATGGCACCCGTTTCAACGGACTGGATCAATGTTGCCAGTCGCCTTTTTAAGCTGTACCTGTTTTTGCGTACCCAGCAGAAAAGCCGCTTTTTCGGCAAAACTGGTGTGGATATGCAAGGCATTGGCTGGATTACGAAACAATTGATGAGTCATGGCGCTACCCTCTTTAACTGGTGGGCTCTTCAAGGAAGAGACAGGTTCACCATAGGCAGCGCAGGCGCAGGCTAGAAATGTTTTGTAGCACTAGTCATCATCAGCCAAATCGATAATCGGAGAAACAGATTCCTTTTCAAGGGTTTAGCCGCTATCAACATGGCCCTCTCGATTTGGTCGTATACCAGAGTACACGACTAACTCCTCGTGTGATCGCGACATAAGAGAGCCTTGATGACTCATCGGCCATTGCTTGATCATAGGTGTTCTGAAAAAAACCAGACGCTCTATACAATGCGTTGCGCAGCGGATGGGGTAAGGCACCGGCTCCGTCGTCCACAACAATGGCTACTTCAGCCTGTAATCCCTTCGCGCGGTGAATGGTATAGCAGCGAACAGGTAGCGCCTTGTCGAGATGGCTTTGAAGAGTCTTGAGCGTCTCATTGCGTCGGCTCAACACCAACACCGCAGTCCGCTCCGAAGAGTTCCGACTTGCAGCGTGGGCGCACTGAGCCTCGATCTCCTTTACCACTTCCGGCAGGCGACTCTTGAAATCGAACCGTGTAACCGCCTGCACGCCATGATCACCTCGCTTGACAGTCCTGGCGGCCTGGCAGGTCTTTTCCTGCTTGAATACTACGCCAGCCAATACTCTCTCAGCGTCCCGAATAATGGGTTCCACGGAGCGGTAGTTGGTAGCCAGCGTCAGAACGGTACTTTTTCTGTTTCGCCCCTGGCTTGGAAAATGACGGTCGAAGTTCATGAAGAGTTCGGGAGAGCTTCCTCGCCAGCCATAAATGGATTGCCAGTCATCCCCTATCGCCATAAGACTGATTGCCCGCTTCTGACGGGCCAGATATCCATGGACGGCTTGTAGCCACAATACGATCTGTGGGGAGATGTCCTGAAATTCATCGATCAGCAGATGACTGAAGGGCATCAGCATTTCCGGACAGATACTCCGATCGTTTCGATTGAGCCGATCGGTAAGCTCCTGAAACGCACGGTTGAACGTCAGCAGGCCCCTCTCTTTCAGACAGGCTTCAAACGTTTTCCAGAAGAGCCCCAGGGCCTCGATAAAGATCTGCTCGCGAACGGAACACTGCACGCTATCGCTTTGTAGACGATCTATCCGTAGTCCCAGGCTTTCGATAAAGCCCGCCTGGACGTAGAACGCCTCAAAAAGCGGAACCGCTACGAACTCGCCCTCCAGCTTGAACGGCTTGAGTGGAGCGGGCCTGTTTCCTTCGCTTTCATCGCTTTCGTTAGCGATATTCAACAGCTTGTCGACCTTCCTCTTGAACGCCGGGACGTCTGAATAGGCACGCTGGTAGGCCTGTTTGAGCAGGTCCAACTGCACAGGATGAAGACGGCCGCCTGTCAATGGATTGTCCAGCTCGGTAGCCGATGCTTTGCGATCGGACAGCTGCTCAAACCATACCGGCGCACCTAATGCGTCCTTGGCGAGCATACCCATCGCCGAATGAAAGGTCCGTACGCAGCTGCGCGCCTGCTCAGCTGAAAAAGAGAACTTCCAGAAGGACAATACCTTGATAAGCTGCTCGCGCAGCTGCGCGCAGGAGTCGTTAGTAAACGATATGACTGTGAGCTGTTCGGGCTTGATATCCAGATGGCACAGCATGAAGACTACGCGCAGCACCAGCGTAGTGGACTTACCCGACCCTGCACCTGCAAAGATGCGCGTAGCCGGGCTGCGGCTGACAATCATACCCCACTGCTCGTCTGACGGCGCCCGGATCACTCCTGCTTTGACGGCTTCGGCTACGCGCTCATGCATCGCCTGAACGTGCTGCTCGGTTATAGACAGTAACGCAGGCCCATAGAGTCCTTCCGTGGTAGCTCTATGGGCCTTGGGCTCAGACTCCAAAGGCTTCTTGGCTCGTCCGCTCGGCTTCGTCGATCGCTTGGTCGCAGTCGCACTCTTGCTTTGAGCTTTTTTAGCTGTGGGAGCCGGCTTGCCACGCTTTGGAGAACCTTTTGCACCGTTTTCAGGTTTTTTGCGTGGGTTGACTTTCTGGGTGGGCTTACGGGCGACCATGGACTTGAGTTTATTGGTCAGCAACGAGCCCGCCTGCTTGCTTGGCTTGGGATGAGACAGCGGGCCATCACCATTGCTCTGCAGGTATTCCGTGGTACGTGGAAAATAGTTCGATAACGCCCCTGCTAGGTAGCGTTTAACAGCAGACAGCATGTGGATTCTATCCGGTTGAAACTCACCCTCAATGATACGGCGTTTTGGCTCGTTGTGCTGGATAGATAATCAGGGGAATGCTCAGTGTGGCTGCAACGAGCAGAAGCAAACTACCGGCAGCCAAGCACCCTTTTGAAAAACCATGCACCATTACAGAGCACACCTGTGCACAGTCGGTGCGCATTTCATTACCAATATCTTTCTCAGGCGTAACAATGGTTTAGCGACTGTTACCAAATGTATACAGGCTTAATGATATCGAAACTGCCCTGATTTTATGCATTTACGCCATAAATATATGTGTAACGGACAAACATAAACCTGACTAATCAGTCATGTTTCCTTAGGTACAGCTTCTGCATAGAGCCCTGCGACGGGCATGAAATCCTGGAACTGTTTCTATGGATCTCCATGCCGTTAAATGGCCTGCTTGGTTGCCTTGGCCCTGTCTCGATACGCCATTCGGGAAGTGAGCAAAGCGCAATAGAAGCAGAAACCCATTTTATTCAAATTGACTCGGCGAGACGGGTTTCTAAGCCATGGGCCTAGTACGTCTCGATTGAGGGAGAGCAAATACGTAAGCGTTGCGTTAACCGTCCTGGCAGAGCGTATGGCGCCGCGCCGCGGACACTTTCCTTCTGCCTGTCAGCAGGAAAAGCACCATGGGGCGTTTCACTCGAACTCCTATAAAAATCATAAGGAAAATAGATGTCTACTTTGTACCGCGCCGGTTTTACCCTTTCGCTACTTGCACTTTCGCTTGCAGCTCAGGCTCAGTCTCCGGCCCCTGATGATCCCAGCTACATCAATGAAGTCCAAAGCCTTCCCAATGTACAGAAGCCGGTCAAAGGCCAGGCAGGCGCCAAGGGATTTTTTGAAGACGATACGCTAACGCTGACCACGCGGAACTTTGCTGCTCGGGAGATCGGGCAAGACCGTTTCGGTTTCACCTATCCTAAGAACGGCTCCCGTCACTTCACTCATACTCGTAATACCTGGGTTCAGGGCACAGCGCTCAAATACAGCTCCGGTTATACGCAAGGTACCGTGGGGTTCGGTATCGATGTTGCTGGGTTCAATGCCATCAACCTGGAGCGAGGCAAGGGACGAATCGGTGGTGGCGGCAACCGTACGCTGGCAGACAGTGACGGTCATGGCCACGATGAATGGTCAAAGCTAGGGGTAGCTGATGTCCGTTTGCGTGTGTCCAATACCGAGCTTAAGGTCGGTCGCTTTCTGATTGATACACCCGTGGTCAGCTATAACGACAACCGCGCTCTGCCCTCCAGTTTTACCGGTGTCGGGATCGTCAGCGATGAATGGGACAACCTGTCGCTTCAAGCCGGCAGCTTCCGCCGTGCCAGTCCGCGAACCGGTGCAGGCGATGAGAAATTCACGACCGAATACGGTACACGCGAAGTCATTGGTGATCATTTGAGTTATCTGGGCGGTAACTACAAGCCGCTGGACGGGTTCGAGATCAGCCTCTACGGCGCACAGTTTGAAGACGTCTGGAACCAGTATTACTTGGGATTGAGCAAGACCGGCGGTGATATCAAGACGTTTGGCTGGAAAGCTGCATTCAATGGTTATCGTACCCTCGATCAAGGCGATGCGAAGGCTGGCAATATAAACAATACTGCCTGGAGCATGGCGCTTACCGGCAGCCATCAGGCTCACAGCCTGACGTTCGTGTATCAGCAGATTGAAGGAAACGAATACTTCGACTATGCCCACGAGACCGCTGCGATCTACTTGGGCAACTCAATGTTTTCGGACTATAACGGGCCAAACGAGAAGTCCGCCCAGGTCCGGTACGAGACCGACTGGAGCTACTTCGGCGTTCCGGGCCTGACAACGGGCATCTGGTACGTTAAGGGCTGGGACATCGACGGTACGCATTACAATCCCGGCAGTGGCAATTACGCTAACTATGCCGAAGTACTACAACAGGACGGGGAAACCCACCACGAACTCGGGCTGGTCGGCACATACCAGGTCCAGTCCGGCCGGATCAAGGACAGCAAGTTCCGCCTGATGCTGACCCGTCACAAGGCTAGCCAGAATCAGGTAGACGGCAGCTTCAAGGAGATCCGCCTCGTTTCCACATTGCCATTCAACTTCCTGTAATACCGAAGGACGCGCTTCGGCGCGTCCTTTCTCACCCTGCTGGTCCATAGCAAATTGTAATAGTTTCGCTTTAGGCAAATGTCTATCACCCGGTTAAGCTCTAGGCTTTCCACTCTATCCAAGGTGTTATGAACACGTCCTCCGAACCTCCCAGTCGACGCTTCCCTTCCATATCGAGCAGCCCTGCTCCGCGTCACGTTGCCACTTCCTTACGCCCTTTCTGTTTACCTCACAATGCCCTCTCGTTGCCACGGTGCCTGCCCGATCATCCCATCGCGCACACCGATACTGCACACGTTCGGCTATTCAACTTCCAACAGATAGAGGCCTGATCCACATGGAATGGATTGCTGATCCCACCGCGTGGCTGGGGCTTGCCACGCTGATCGTGCTTGAGCTGGTCCTAGGCATCGATAACCTGGTGTTTATTGCCATTCTGGCAGACAAACTGCCGCCTCACTTACGTGACCGCGCCCGCATCATCGGCCTGTCGCTGGCGATGCTGATGCGTCTGGGTCTGCTGGCCGGCATTTCGTGGCTGGTAACCCTTACCGCTCCGTTGTTCGAGGTATTTGGCAAGAGCTTTTCCGGGCGCGATCTCATTATGCTGTTTGGCGGTATTTTCCTGCTCTTCAAAGCCACGATGGAATTGCATGAACGCCTTGAAGGACATGTCGTTCAGGCACGAAACAGCAAAACCTACGCGGCTTTCTGGCCTATCGTCGCTCAGATCGTGGTGCTGGACGCGGTCTTCTCGCTGGATTCCGTGATTACCGCGGTCGGCATGGTCGACCATCTCTCCATCATGATGATCGCGGTGATCGTCTCGATCGGGGTAATGATCGTTGCGAGCAAGCCTCTGACCCACTTCGTCAATGCACACCCTACCGTCATCATGCTGTGCCTGGGCTTCTTGATGATGATCGGTTTGAGCCTGACCGCCGATGGTTTGGGCTTTCATATTCCGAAGGGCTACCTGTATGCCGCGATTGGCTTCTCGATTCTGATCGAGCTGCTCAACCAGATCGCACGCCTGCGACGTCGTAAGAAGCTGCACGGAAACCATCCCTTGAGGGAGCGCACGGCATACGCGGTCATGCGCCTGTTGGGCGGGCGTAAGTTTGAAACGGACGAGGTGGATGACGAGATCACCGACCTGCTGGATGATGACCATGATCAAAGCGTCTTCCATCGCCAGGAACGCATTATGATCAGCAGTGTATTGAACCTGTCCGAACGGCCGATTCGCAGCCTCATGACGGTACGCTCCGATGTGGACTACATCGACCTTGCCAATACAGATGAGCACAATCGCCAGCGTCTGATGGACTCCCCTCACTCACGCCTGCCGGTCATACGAGACGGTAAAGTTGATGAGCCGCTGGGATTCATTCATAAGAAAGACCTGCTTCGTGAGTTGCTGGCAGGACACGATGTAGCATTCGATAGCGCTATTCATGTTCCTATCGTATTGCCAGAAACCTGCGGGGCCTTGCATGCGTTGGAGCAGCTTCGCCATGCGTCGACGCACATCGCGTTTGTAGTCAACGAATTCGGTGATTTCGTAGGTGTGCTGACCATTACCGATATGCTTGAGGCCATTGCAGGTGATCTTCCAGACGCCAGCGAAATGGAAGTGCCTGATATCCGCAAGGACAAGGACGGTTTTATCGTCAGTGGTGGACTCCCGCTGGATGTTCTCAGGCAGCGCCTGGGCTTTCAGGCCAAGGCCACTCAGGACTATCAGACGCTGGCCGGCCTCGTCATGAGCCTGCTGGATCGGTTGCCTGTCAAAGGTGATCGCGTGGAATGGCTAGATTGGAGTCTCACCGTGACCGATATTGACGAGCGACGCGTTAGCCGCGTTTATCTTCGCAAGCGATAAGGCCATTGTCAGGGCTCTTGGAAAAGGCGGCTTCACGCCGCCTTTTCTGTTCACCCGCATTTGCTCGTTCCCCTCATGAAGTCGCAACGTTTTGTCAAACTTGTCAGTTGAGACGCTGCAGGAAAGGACTTAACGTAATCAGCGTGACGCCGGGCCCCTCTGACGGTTCCTACCGCCATGTCGGAGTCACAGCTGGTACAACTTCGACTGTAAGGAGGGGCTCATGAACACCCTAGAAGCGTTTCTGTTCGCCGATTTTCTTGGTACGGCCACATGGTTGTGGCTTGCATTTCTGGCTGTCGTCATCACCCTACTCACGCTTGATCTTGGGGTTCTGCATCGTGACAATCACGAGATAGGGATCAAGGAAAGTCTATTCCTCTCGGCAGGCTATATCAGCATGGGCCTGTTGTTTGCCGTATGGGTATGGTTCCAGAAAGGCGGTGACGCCAGCATGGACTACCTGACCGGCTTTCTAATCGAAAAGTCGCTCTCCATGGACAATGTGTTTGTCATGGCGATCATCTTCAGCTTTCTTGGTATTCCTCGACAGTATCAGCACAAGGTGCTGTTCTGGGGAATCATGGGTGTAATCGTCCTCCGAGCGCTTATGATTGGCCTGGGCGCAGCCCTTATCCATCAGTTCAGCTGGATCCTCTATGTGTTCGGGGTATTTCTTGTCGTCACCGGCATCAAAATGCTGTTCGCCAAGGTGGATGAAGCCCCAAACCTGGAAGATAACGTCCTGGTCAAGTTCTTGCGCAGACGGATGCGCGTTACGAATGAGCTGCACGAGCAGCACTTCTTTGTAAGGAAACCTAATGCTGCCGGTCACACAGTCTGGTGGGCAACACCGTTGTTCCTCGCGTTGATTTTGATTGAGTGTGCTGATCTGGTGTTTGCGGTGGACAGCGTACCGGCGATCTTCTCGATCACACAGGACCCGTTCATTGTCTACACCTCGAACATCTTTGCGATCCTGGGTTTGCGTGCACTCTACTTTGCGCTGGCTGCCCTGATTCATCGCTTCGCCTACCTCAAGTATGCGCTGGCGTTGGTTCTGGTGTTCATCGGGAGCAAGATCTTCCTGGTGGGCATCATTGGCAAAATACCTGCCGCCTTGTCATTGAGTGTAACGCTGGGCTTGCTGGCGGGTGGCGTACTGGTATCACTCTGGAAAACCCGGTCAACGGAACCTGCCAAGATCGAGCGCCCCAACGCTGAGCGCTGATCAGGTTAATGCTCAAGCCCTGGCGCCTTACTCGCCAGGGCTTCTGCTTTACCAATGCCACCAATAGGCGTGCGTGTTTGTCTTTGCCTGGCAGATTGGAAGCCATGATGTCAGTGCAAACTGACAAACGAATGGCTTAGGTAGGGGAGCCGGTGCAGGCTGAGGTACTGGCGCGGGCTCAGGTACGGGCTGCGGTTGTGGAGCCGGTACTGGCTGTGGAATAGGCACGGGCTTTGGTTGAGGTTGCGGCTCAGGCCTGGGTTGGGGCACGGGCGGAGTTGGGCTTGCCGCTTTTTGTGGCCCAATAGACACACACGAATTACTAGTCTCCACGTATTTACGCAAGATCGGCCATTGGATGCGGTCCTTGCCGTCAACAGGCTCCACACTCAATACATAGTCGTCACCCCATCCTGGCCCGGCAGCCCAGACAGAAGCAGGGATACAATTTTCAGCGAGGTACTTGAGGGTATTGTCGAGCGCAGGTAACCAGGCAGGATTATTGTTCGGAACACCGATTTCTCCTAGATAACCTTTCTTGTTGTTAGCTTTCAACCACTCTACAAACGGCCTGACCCGATTGACACCAACCATAGGATCATTCATCCCAGCATCCCGAGGATTGGTGTAAGTGCCAGAGTTATTGTCGTCCAGGTAGGTATGCGCTGAATAAAGAATCTTGTCGGCCGGATCCTTGACGGAGAGCAGACCTGCACTTGAAGACGACGACCATAACCAGGCACTAGAGAAGTTTTCACCTTCCACCAGTATGTAATGGGTATTATCGATGCGGCGAATACCATTGATACCCGCCTGCATGATGGACGCCACCGTACCCGACGTCGCATAGGGTTCATTCATCACGTCATAGGCGAACAAGGCAGGGTGACTTCCCCATGCCACTGCCATTCGATACGTGACATCACGAAACGCGTCTAGCGGGACATTTCGACTGCCAATCAGCTGATTTTTGTACCGCGCAAAGTTATGCAGGTCCAGAATAACCCGCATATTGTATTTGTGGGCGTAGTCCAGCGTCTGGGTTACAAGCCCAGCATAAGTTGGATCAAACGATGCGTAGGTGGTTTTCTGCAAACGTTCCCACAGGATGGGGAAACGAATGGTCTTTATGCCCTTTGCGCTCCACGCCTTGAAATGCTGCTCCGTAGGAAAGATGTAGTTAACGCCATTAGCGCCCGGCAGCACCTCGGCTGCAAAACTTGCACCCGACATGTTCAGACTTACCAGGTCGATGCCTGCTTCGGCCGTTGACAACATGGATAACAATCCAGCGGCCAGCACTATCTTTGTGGCGGCCACGGCAAAACCTCGGGGCTTTAAGATCGCACCCTTCATAGCAGCTTCCTTGCATGAGTTGAAGTCTCCCTTCCCGCCTCTGTGTAAACAGAGTGCGGGGTAAAGGCCTCTCCAGCGCAGCGCTGGAAGGCCAGGAAGAACTATACGCGCTACGTTTGAAATCAAAGTGATAGCAGCGTCATAGTTATTTAGCTTTCACGATATGCCTCATGAGATTTGACGCAATCTTGTGCGCCAGATGTACTTTTGGGTTCAGGCGAAGCCCGCTTAGAAGATTGATCACACCTCCACGCGCGACATCTTCTGAATAGCGTATCGATGCTCCGGAACCCAGACCGGTCATGAATAGCGCCCCCAGTTGGAAGGAGGGAAATCGTTACACCACGCCAAAAGCGCAACGAGCAACGAGCAACGAGCAACCAGGAGAGCTACCGGTTACAGCGGCGGGAAAAGCAACGTACATGATTGATTTTTCCTGATATGGACGGAAAGATACAGGCACACGCCTACGAACCCTTCTAGACAGGGTTCGTAGGCATCATTAGCCCAAGAACAGTTAAAGGAGGAATACCATCTCCTGTACACCAGTTTAACTACCCGCTGCGCATGAGCGTAGCGTATGGGCTAGAATCAGCCTGTCACCCATTCAGCCACAATGCGCGCCGCATCGGCCAGTACGTCATTGCGCGCTTCCGCCTGCGGGTTTTCAAGAGCGGAATAGAGAGCCAGCACAACGGGTGCACGGCGAGGCGGCCAGAGGATAGCCACGTCGTTGGCCGAGCCGTAATCACCCGTACCTGTCTTATCGCCTACCTGCCAGCCAGCCGGTACCCCGGCCCGGATACGCTTGCCACCTGTGGTATTGCCTTTCAACCACGCCTGCAACTGATGCTGTTTATCCGCAGCCAGCATGTCACCCAATGCCAGACGTTGCAGGCTCATTGCCATGGCCTGAGGGGTACTCGTATCACGAGGATCTCCCGGAATAGCCGAATTGAGTTCGGTTTCCCACCGATCGAGGCGAAAATGCGTATCGCCTATCGAACGGGCAAATGCGGTGACCGCTTCAGGGCCCCCCAGCTTTTTCATGAGCACATTGGCCGCGGTGTTATCACTGTACTGAATGCCTGCGGCGCACAATTCGGCAACGGTCATCCCAGTGGAAACGTGCTTTTCCGTCACGGGAGAGTATGTGACCAGATCGGCCCGGGTGTACGTGAGCCGTTCTTCGAGGAGCCCCGGTTCGTCTTGGCTTCGGGCGAGAAACGCTGAGGCGAGCATGACCTTGAACGTGCTGTTCATGGCAAACCGCTCATTGGCGCGATAGCCCAACTGTGCTCCATTTGCGGTATCGATGGCGCATACCCCAAGCCGTCCATTCAGCTGCTGCTCCAACTTAGCCAGCCGATCTTGAAAGGAAGCATCATCCCGATTAGCGCCAGCCAGCGTACCTAGCGAATAAGACGCAGACACCACAGCGCTAGCCAATAAAAACGTTCGACGGTTCAGGATGACATTCATGGCGCGGGCTCGTAATCGACTATGTAGGAAAACAACCTGCTGGTTACAGACGTCACGTCGCCGGTAACCAGCAGGGAAACGGTGCAAGCGTAGCGCTGATGGAAGTCGGCTTACCAGCACAAGCTTTCTCAGGATGTTTGCACAATTCGCAGTTTTCGTGCTCAGGCTCAGTGAACCCCACGTTGAAGTAGCAGCCTAGACGGTTTCGTCTAGGCTTGGGGTATCTGTATCAGACGTGGGCATTGCCATACTGGCCGCGCAGTAGCAGACGTGGGACGACCACTTCGTTCTTTTGTGACTTGAGGAGATCGCATGAAAATCACTGTTTTCAGCGCCCAGCCCTACGATCAGCGGTTTCTTGACGAAGCCAATAGACACCATTTCGCCCATCACAACTTCGAGTTCACCTATCAAAATGTCCCGCTCTCGCTTCAAACCGTTGCGCTCGCGCAGGGCAGCGACGCCATTTGCACCTTCGTCAACGATCAACTCGATGCGCCTGTTCTCGAAACACTCAAGGAATATGGGGTTAATGCGATTCTCCTGCGTTGTGCAGGTTTTAATAATGTAGACCTCGACGCTGCCGAGCGACTAGGACTCTTTGTTGCGCGTGTCCCTGCCTATTCACCCGAAGCAGTGGCCGAGCACACCATTGCGCTTATCCTTACGCTTAACCGGCATACGCATCGGGCTTATAACCGCGTCCGCGAAGGCAATTTCATGCTGGAGGGGCTGCTGGGGTTTACGCTGCATGGCAAAACGGTCGGGGTTATCGGCACCGGCAAAATCGGTTTGGCAACGGCCCGCATCCTGAAAGGATTTGGCTGTCGCCTGCTGGGATACGATCCCATGCCTGCGCCTGAATTCAAGACGCTTGGGGATTTCGTTGACCTCGACATGCTACTGGCACAATCGGACATCGTGACGTTGCACTGCCCCTTGATGGACGCAACCCGCCACATTATCAATGAACGCACCTTGGCCGAGATGAAGCCCGGCGCCATGCTCGTCAATACCTCCCGCGGCGGACTGGTGGACACGGCCGCTGTTATAGAGGCACTGAAGAGCCGTCAGTTAGGCGCCCTGGCCATTGATGTGTATGAGCAGGAAAGTTTCCTCTTCTTCCATGATCGCTCATCCGACATCATTGATGACGATGTCTTCCAGCGGCTGATGACCTTTCCCAATGTAATTGTGACCGGACACCAGGGCTTCTTTACCGTCGAAGCGCTACGCGAGATTTCCGAGGTGACACTCCGTAACCTGGAATGCCTGGTGAACGGGACAGCATGCTCCAATGTGCTGATCAACAGGGATCCGGCCGGCCGCTAAGGGAGCCCCGTCATGTGGCAACAACTATACGACCCGCTTGGTAACGCCTATCTCTCGGCTTTGGTGGCCGCTGTTCCTATCTTGTTCTTTCTGGCAGCACTGACGCTTCTCAAGTTGAAAGGGCTGACCGCCTCCCTGCTGACCCTGGGCATTGCCGTGGTCTCCTCTCTGTTTCTGTTCGGCATGCCCCTTGGCAAAATCCTGAGCGCCGCGCTGTTGGGGATCGCCAACGGTTTATGGCCGATTGGCTATATCGTGCTGATGGCGGTGTGGCTTTACAAACTGGCAGTCAAGAGCGGCAAGTTTGATGTCATCCGTGGCAGTATTGCCACCATTTCTGAAGATCAGCGCATTCAGGTCATCTTGATTGCGTTCTGCTTTGGTGGCTTTCTCGAGGGTGCTGCAGGCTTTGGTGTACCTATTGCCATCTGCGCGGCGCTTCTGGTCGAGTTGGGTTTCAAGCCGCTCAAGGCTGCCATGCTGTGCCTGCTGGCCAATGCTGCGGCTGGCGCCTATGGCGCCATCGGAATCCCGGTAATTGTTGGCGCGCAACAAGGCTCTGTGCCGCTGGATGACATGGCGCTGATGATGATCGCCATTGTTCAGCCAGCCACCCTGCTTATCCCGATGCTCTTGATCCTGGTACTGGATGGGTTGCGTGGCATCCGTGAAACATGGCCGGTCCTTTTGTTGATCGGCGTGCTATTCAGTGGTCTGCAGACGCTTACGCTGTATCTGCTAGGACCGGAGCTGGTGGATATCATCGCTCCGCTTGTATCCATGGGGGCCCTAGCGCTATTCATGCAGGTCTGGCAGCCCAGCCGTATCTATCGCGAGTCTGACGCACCGCCACGCTCTACACAGCGTTGGTCTCTGATGCAGGTTCTGGCAGCCTGGTCGCCTTTTTATATTCTGACCGGAATCGTGCTGCTGTGGAGCCTGCCCGCATTCAAATCGCTGTTTGCAGCGCAGGGCCCGCTAGCGGCCAGCGTGCTCAAATTGAATGCCCCGTTTCTTCATCAGCAGATCGAAGAAATTCCACCAATTGCCGCTGTAGCTCATACCTTACCCGCTACCTGGAGCGTTGCGCTAATCAGCGCGCCGGGAACAGCCATTCTACTTTCAGTACTGTTAACCACACTGCTTTCTCCTACGCTTTCATGGCAGGGTGCAGGCGAGCAGTTGAAGCAGACCATAAAAGAGCTGTGGCGTCCCTTGATCATGATCTGCCTCATCATGGGTGTTGCCTATATCGCCAATTTTTCAGGTGCCTCTTCTACCATCGGGCTTGCCTTGGCAGAAACCGGAAGCATCTTTCCACTGCTTTCTCCTGCTATCGGCTGGCTGGGCGTTTTTATCACCGGCTCGGTGGTCAACAACAACACGCTATTTGCCCATCTGCAATCCGTGACAGCGCTTCAGATTGGCACCAGCCAGGCACTGCTTGTCGCCGCCAATACCAGCGGAGGCGTGATGGCCAAGCTGATTTCACCGCAATCGATCGCCATTGCCGCAGCCGCCGTGGATCAGGTAGGCGCTGAATCTTCGATTATGAGAATGGTGCTTCAGTACAGCCTGGCACTGTTGGCGTATGTTTGCGTCTGGACATTCATACTGTCGCTGCTGATTTGACGGTTACATCATCCACCAGCAGCGTTGAAACGTTAGTGATCATTTCTGCAGGAGTTTGCTCATGTTCGTGCCCGGCCGCATCGAAGTCGATCAGGTTGCCAATGGATACCTTCCTGCCATGCATTTGCTACTGGAATATACGGTCGACCCTGTTTCCTCAAACCAGCATGCTCACTTTTACCTCTCAGGTCACGTGGGCCAACGTGCGGTAGAAGAAAAGTTTTCCATGCACCGAGACGAAGCCTATAACTTCCTGGCGGAAATTGATCATCGCCTGCGCCGCTATGGTGTGCCTCTACCCAAGGCGAGCGTCTTTACGCATCACGAGGATTACGACCAGATGTTTGAAGATTTAAGAGAAAAACTGCATACCCAGCCGGGAGACCCCATAGATCTCGACCGGTTGGTAGGTGGTGAGTAAGCTGTCAGGGAGCGTCTAACAGCTCCAGCTTTATCGCCTGTCCGAGTCGATGCCTGCCTGAGCTCTAGAACTCAGGCGCATGAGGCGGACTTTTATTACTGCTTGATACGCTCAAGAATCTGATTGGTCGTTGCGATGGCTTGCTTGTTGTTCTTTTCAACATCTTCACGAATCAACATAGCCAGAACGGTCAGAATGGAGGACCGGCAGATCTGAGACATCTCGCCTGACTCTTCCATCAGCAGGCGATAGAGAATCGATGAGGCAAGCTTACGGTCATAAGGTGGCAGTGAGTCGCTGCTGGCTAAAAGGGTAAGCTCTTCATTAAGCACGGCGTAGGCGTCCATTCGGCATATCCATAATGTTGAGCCTGGGCGCGGCTCTGATAAAAATGCCCTGAAAGTGAAGATCCTGACGATGGATCCCTGTACGCGAGCTTTGAGACACGACGTTTAAAAGAGTTTAGTGCCAGCTGTCGCCTCCATAGGCCATTGATGAGATTAGTCGACTCCGTCTCAATTCAGTTTAGGAAATCGCATCCGTTGTTTCCGCTGACAGACGGCGGTCTGCTCCAGCAATGACTGCGTCAAGATGCAGGACCCGGTTTGACTGCACGTCGTCAAAGCAGCTGCAAGAATTACCTGACTATTGAGCCTGAAAGGACCTAGCCATGGATGTTTTCGAGAAAGCGGCACTCTTCAAGAAGCTTCATACGTATGATCAACCGCTGATCCTGCCCAATCCATGGGATGCCGGTAGCGCCCGCATATTGAGCCGGCTTGGCTTCGAGGCCTTGGCAACGACCAGCGCAGGATTAGCCTTTAGCCTGGGGCGCCAGGATGCACGCGGGAGCCTTTCCCGTGATTGCGTGTTGGCCAATGCGGAAAGTATCGTTCTGGCAACCGACCTGCCGGTCAGCGCAGACCTGGAAAACGGCTTTGGTGACTCGCCAGAAGCAGTGAGCGAAACGATACAGCGGGCGGCTGAAATAGGACTGGCAGGCGGCTCGATCGAGGATGCCACCGGCAACGCAAGCTCGCCTCTCTACGACTTCAACCATGCGGTGGAGCGTATCGCGGCTGCAGCTGAAGCCGTAAAGGAGCTGGGTTACCCTTTCATGCTGGTCGCACGTGCTGAGACCTATACCTGTGGTGGTGCAAGCCTCGATGATACGGTGCGGCGTCTCCAAGCCTACGAAGCAGCAGGAGCAGATGTCTTGTATGCGCCCGGGCTGCCTGATCTGGAAGCCATACGGCTGATTTGCGAGTCCGTATCCAAGCCAGTCAATGTTGTGATGGGCCTGTCTGGAGCGAACTATAGCGTGAGTGAGCTGGCCGAAGCGGGAGTCAAACGGATAAGTCTGGGTAGCTCATTGGCGCGAGCGGCATGGAGTGGATTTATCGCAGCGGCATTGGAAGCTCGCGATGAAGGCACATTCGGCTTTGCCGAAAGCGCCGTTTCTTTCGCAGAAATCAACAGCTGGATGAACAGAGACGGAGAGTAAAACGCATCATCCTACTGAAGGTACCTCATTGCTTCCAGGCTGGCCCATCAATTGCCCAACCAGGGCACGTGCCAGCTTGAGGCATTCGAGGGCCGCCTGCTCCAGTGTTTCCTGACCGGAAAAAGAGGAAGCATCGATCAGCGTCATGGCAGCATCAAGCATCTGGGCCTGATTGGAAAACTCGCTCCTCAGCTCTGTATCTGAAAGATCAGTCATTAAATTGGCGTCTGCCGCTTGACCATCTGCACGTCCATCATTGGACGCGTGCTCCCTCAGGATCAGATTGATGAACGCATATTCATCCTTTGTAAGATCAAAAGCGCTACCCTCCTGCTGTGCAGCAGGATTTAGCAATCTGTTCGCCGTGCCTGTATAACGTGTTTTCATGATTGATCGTGATGAACTACATCTGAATGTTCAGTATCAATTCGCTCGACCAGTGCTATTGACAAGTCATTAAGCACATGATCCACCTGTTATACGTATCGGTTATCGAGGCGTTAACTTAAGGGCAGCAAGATAAAAGCAACAGTTGTGCCAGTTAGCGACAGCTATGTTTGAGCGGAGAGCAGCATCCTTACCTAAATGTCTCTAACGCATAATCAACAAAACTGCGGAGTTTGGGTGAGCGATAACGGTCCTGGGAATAGACTAGGTGCATGGGCCTGCTGGGCAATTGATAATGGTCCAGCAGCTTGACCAACCTGCCCTGCTGCAGATCTTGCCACACCAGGACGTTAGGTAGCATAACGATTCCGATCCCACTGAGCGCGGCCTGCCGAAGCCCCTGGGCACTGTTGACTATGACACGGCCACTGATATCGATGGAAACCTCGCCTTCCGGTCCGCCCAAGCACCAACGCTTTTCGGTCCATCGCCACTCCGTGCCGGCAGGATAGGCGAAGGACAAGCATTCATGGTGGGAAAGCTCTTCCGGCCGCTCTGGGTAACCATGCCGCTGTAGATACTCAGGCGATGCACATATCGTCAGGCCATATTCCATCAGTGGTCGGGCAATGAGCCGTGACGCATCCAGCGTGCCCAGGCGAATGGCGACATCGAAACCCTCCTCAACCAGATCGACTACTCGATCCGTTAATACCACGTCGAGCCTGATTTCTGGGTACTGGGCCAGATAGTCTGCCAAGGCAGGCATCAGGCATTCCGAGCCAAACGTGGGCGGTGCCGTGAGACGTAAGACTCCATGAGGATTAGCCTGCGCCTGCTCAGCCAGACGCTCCGAATCGGCTACGAGACCCAGCACCTCGACGCACCGCTGATAATAGACCGACCCGAACTCTGTCAGACTTTGCCGCCGAGTAGTCCTGCGCAAAAGACTCATGCCGAGGCGCTTCTCCAACGCGCGGAGATGGTTGCCGATCATCGTAGTGGACAACCCACACTGTTCACCTGCTGCAGTCATGCTGCCACTTTCGACTACACGTACAAACACCGTCATGGCTTGATAAAGATCCATTTTAAAGCCTGGATTCAAAGTGATAGAACAATCATAGCGTTTATCTCATATTGCTACATAAAGATACTCAAGCCTTCTCTAATAGGAGGCTTTATGACAGCTATCTCTTCAACCTCTACCTTCGGATTTGGCCAGACGTCTGCATTTACAGGCTCATCCCTGCCCTTGATGCAGACATATAGCCCGTTGACGGTCAGCTTTGTAAGGGGCAAGGGAACGCGAGTGTGGGATCAGCAAGGAATTGAATATCTAGATGCTGTTGCGGGTATTGCAGTAACCAATATCGGTCACTCCCACCCGCGGATTACCCAAGTCATTCAGGAGCAGGCCGACCTGCTGATGCACACCTCCAATCACTACAGCATTACCTGGCAGCACGAGTTGGCCGAGCGTCTGACACAACTTACGGGTATGCAGCGCGTGTTCTTTGGCAATTCGGGCTCGGAGGCCAACGAGGCCGCTTTTAAACTTGCCCGTCGGTATGCTCAGCATAAAGGCGTCTTAACACCCAAGGTGGTCGTGATGGAAAATGCATTTCATGGGCGTTCACTCGCCATGATATCCGCCAGCGACAGCCCTAGTGTTCGCAACGGCTTCGGGCCGTTGATCAACGACTTTGTCAGGATACCGTTTGGTGACTTGGACGCACTTGACGCCGTAACCCAACGGTATGGTGACCAGATTGTAGCATTGCTGGTTGAGCCCATTCAGGGAGAAGCCGGCGTGATAGCGCCACCCGTGGGTTACCTTACCGCGTTACGTACGCATTGCACGCGCAACGGCTGGTTGCTCATACTGGATGAAATTCAGAGCGGCATGGGTCGTACAGCTGCCTGGTTCGCCTATCAACATGAAGGCATCCAACCCGATGTCGTTACACTCGCCAAGGCGCTTGCCAATGGCTTGCCTATTGGCGCTTGCCTGGCAGCCGGCATTGCTGCCGATCTTTTCACACCAGGAAGCCATGGCAGTACCTTTGGTGGAAATCCGCTCGTATGTCGAGTGGGATGTGCGGTGCTGGATGTTATCAAGGAAGAAGGCTTGGTCCTGCATGCGGCACAACGGGGTACACAGCTCAAGGACCGCCTCGAGAACCGCTTGAGCCACCTCCCACAGGTTCAGGCAATACGCGGCCATGGTCTCCTGCTGGGCATTCAGTTGAATAAGCCCTGCCGATCATTGATGCAACGGGCGCTTGACCGGCATCGGCTGCTAATCAATGTCACACGGGAAAATACTATTCGCCTGTTACCGCCATTGATCATCAGCGAAGCGGAAGTCGACACGCTTGCGGACGCCATACACGATCTGGTTAGCCAGGAGTGGTAATCATGGATATCTGTCTTGATGACAAGACGGCGCTGGTCACGGGTGCAAGCGCTGGCATAGGGGCTGGTATTGCAAAGCTGTTGGCTGCCGAGGGTGTCAACCTCGTTCTGCTTGCCAGGGATACGGATCGGTTGCAGGCCGTCGCTTGTGAGGCGTCCATGCTGGGCGCCCCTACCGTAAAGCTTCTTACAGGGGACCTGGCTGACGAAGATGCGTTGCACAGTATGCTTGAAGCGATCGAAGGCAGCGTCATTGATATTCTGGTCAATGCCGCAGGCGCCTCGCGTCCTGTCGCATTGATGGCAAGCGAAGAGGAGTGGCGCCAAGCCTTTCTGCTCAATTTCATTGCAGCCCGGCGGCTGACTCATGCCGTACTTCCCGCTATGCAGAACAGACGTTGGGGTCGGATCATTTCAATCAGCGGGTCCATGGAGCCGCGCAGCTTGAACGCGGCGAGCGCAGCCAAGGGTGCCCTGCATCTCTGGTCGAAGGGACTGTCCTGTGAGGTCGCCGTGCAAGGCATTACCGTCAACTGTATTGCGCCGGGTCGAATCCATAGCAGGCAAGTCATGACCCAGCTGCACCCTTCTGCTGAAGCCAGGGCCGACTTCGTTCAGCGTCATATTCCGGCCGGTTATTTTGGCGAGCCTGAAGACGTTGCTGCATTGGTCGCGTTTCTCGCCTCACCACTGGCACGCTACATCACCGGCGCGGTTATTCCGGTAGATGGCGGTATGCATTATTTTGCACACTGACATACGAACCCTATCTGATTTTATCTCCAGAGGGTCCAGAAAGGCTTCGTTGCCCCTGCCACACAGCCGCTCGACTCAAACCGGGATGCGAGTCAGCCACCCTAAATGGAAAGGCGATCGGTACTGGACCAGACTGACCGCCAAGGTAACACCTAACGAGGCTGTAAACGCCAGCTATGAGACTCGAACTGAGCGGCAGGCTTAAAACGCATCACGATTGCCATCAGCACCACAATACCGAATGCCATCAGCAGCCATGCCTGGGAAAGATTGGTTGAGTGTTCTCGTATCAACCCCGCCAGGAGGGGCATACCGCTGGCAATGATATAACCACCCCCTTGTACGAACCCCATCAACGCGCCGGCGCCTTTGGCATCGCTGACGTGATCCATAGTCACGATCAGGGAGAGCGGAAACAGTGCGCCGATTCCGATACCGAGCAATACGGCGGCGGGAATGGCCATTGACAAGGGCGCGATCACGAGTCCTGCCAACCCTGCCAATATCAGCAGCAACATACCTAATAACGGAACACGCCGATCAGGAAAGCGGCCGATGAACATTGATACGGAAAGCCCTGCTGCTACTTCCGTTAGCGTCAGTGCGCCGAGCAGATAGCCGCTGTCAGCTGCAGACCACCCCAACTGAACATAGAACGGCGGGAGCCAGGCGAGTACCAATGTATACGCACCAGTACCGATACCAAAAGCCGCCATCAGCAACCAGGCTCTACCGGCACCCAACGGGAGCCGGACGGGCGCGGTGGCGGCTGGTGCAGTTTCATGTGAGGCAGTCTGCCTCCACGCCAGCGCACCCAGGACTGCAGGAACGGACCACAGGGCAAAAGTGATTTCCCAATTACCGGTGATCTGTGTCAGCGGCGACGCTGACGCTGCAGCAAGCGCGGCCCCACCCATGATACCGGTGGTGTAAAGGCCCATCAGCATACCTACACGGGTAGGAAAGTGACGTTTGATATAAGCGGGCAGTAGCGCCTGTACCAACGCGATGCCCAGCCCTGCAAGCATGGCCGTCAGGACAAGCCCGGTTGTCGAAGGCAGCAGCCAGCGTAATACACCTGCAAAGGCAATCGCCACTACGCCAGCCATAACCCCTTTATATTCCCCCAAAAGCACCTGAAGCCGTGAACCAAACAAGGCACCCACGCCCATTGCAAATACGGGCAATGTCGTCAGCAGACCTGCCGAAGCATTGGTAAGCCCAGTCGTATGCTGGATTTCATCGAGCAATGGTCCAATCGCAGCCAGGATGGGCCTTAGGTTAAGGCTGACCAGCATCAGGGCCAACACTACTGGCCAGGTTCTATAGGTGTGGTTCGAGGCAGTCATGCACAACTCTTTTTGATTGTCTGGATTAACCTCTCTATGATTACCTTAATACAAAGTATCTTAACGTCAGGATATGAGGATATAATATGACTGATCGAGCCCTGCTTGCTGCTCAGCAATGGAAAACTCAACGGCCGGATATAGACCCCTTCCCTATGCAGGTCCTGGGGAGATTTGGCGAGCTTGCCCAGCTGATTACGCGGGATTACATCAACCCCTTCTTTGCCCGCTATGAATTGCATCCGGGCGAGTTTGATGTATTGGCCACTCTTCGGCGCTCGGGAGAGCCATTTTCATTGACACCAACGGCGCTTTATGAGGCGGCAATGATCTCTTCAGGTGGCATGACCAACCGCCTGGATCGTCTGGAGCACGCCGAATTGATAGAACGGCGCAAACATCCCTCTGACCGCCGCGGTACACTGGTCGCCTTGACAGACAAAGGGCGAATGCTGATCGATGAGATGCTGGCGCCACATGTTGAAAACGAGCGCCAGGTATTGGCCGCACTGACCGACTCAGAACAGCATCAACTGGATCAGCTCCTGGGCAAACTGATCGCAGGCCTTTCGAAGGGTGTGTAATACAGAAGGTCATTAAATAAAAAGAAAACTGTCTATGCCGCTTCGCTGTTCTCTCGGCTACAGTCATGTCACGTCACATGCTGTGACCTGCGTCGCTCGGACGGTTCCGGGCGCTTACGTCTATCGAGGAAAACATGGCTGACTCCAGCTCCATGCGTCGCTTCACGCGTATTGATCGTCTCCCCCCTTACGTTTTCAACATTACCACTGAACTCAAGCTGGCCGCTCGCCGTCGTGGCGAGGACATCATCGACCTGAGCATGGGTAATCCGGACGGCGCCACACCGCCTCACATTGTGGAAAAGCTGTGCCAGGTCGCCCAGCGTGAAGACACTCACGGCTACTCCAGCTCTAGAGGCATTCCTCGCCTGCGCCGCGCCATCTCGCGCTGGTATCAGGATCGTTATTCAGTCGAAATTGATCCGGAGTCCGAAGCCATCGTCACGATTGGGTCAAAGGAAGGTCTCGCCCATCTTATGCTGGCAACCCTGGACGCCGGCGACACGGTACTGGTACCCAACCCCAGCTATCCGATTCATATCTATGGTGCTGTTATTGCAGGTGCCCAGGTACGCTCCGTACCGCTGGTACCGGGTATGGATTTTTTTGCCGAGCTTGAGCGGGCTATTCGCGAAAGTATTCCCAAGCCAAAGATGATGATCCTGGGGTTTCCATCCAATCCCACGGCTCAATGCGTTGAGCTTGAATTTTTCGAGCGCGTCATCGCCCTGGCCAAGCAATACAACGTTCTGGTCGTTCACGACCTTGCCTATGCCGACATCGTGTTTGACGGCTGGAAGGCACCTTCCATCATGCAGGTGTCAGGCGCCAAGGACATCGCCGTCGAGTTCTTCACTCTGTCAAAAAGCTACAACATGGCCGGCTGGCGAATCGGCTTCATGGTAGGCAACCCCGAGTTGGTCAGTGCGCTGGCGCGTATCAAGAGTTATCACGATTACGGGACATTTACGCCATTACAGGTAGCTGCGATTGCAGCACTGGAAGACGATCAGCAATGCGTACGTGATATTGCTGTGCAGTACCAGCAACGTCGGGATGTATTGGTAAAAGGTCTGCATGAAGCGGGCTGGATGGTCGAGAACCCAAAGGCATCGATGTATGTCTGGGCCAAAATCCCTGAAGCCTATGCGCACCTTGGCTCGCTTGAATTTGCCAAGAAGCTGCTGGCGGATGCCAAGGTATCGGTCTCACCCGGGATTGGATTTGGAGAATACGGGGACGACCATGTCCGCTTCGCGTTGATCGAAAACCAGGACCGTATTCGTCAGGCCGTGCGGGGTATCAAGGCCATGTTTCGGGCCGACGGCATCCTTGCCAAACCTGCGGCTCAAAAGGCTGTAAGGCTGAACAAAGGCTAAGGCAGACTGCCTTAGCCTTCTTCTCGACTAACGTGAATGCTTAAGTGCACGCTCCTGGGCATGACGCTCCTGCGCCAGCTCAATCAGCCGAGTGATCAAATCCTGATAAGACAGCCCGCTAGCTTCCCAGAGCTTGGGATACATGCTGATATTGGTAAAGCCCGGGAGTGTATTGACCTCATTGATCAAGACCTCGCCACTGGCTGTCAGAAACACATCGACCCTTGCCAAACCCGAACATCCCAGCACCTTGAATGCGTCCAACGCCAGTGAGCGTATGCGCTCGCTGATCGCATATGGCAGATCCGCCGGGACATTGACCTCAGCCGCTGCGTCATCAATATATTTGGTGTCGTATGAGTAGAAACCACTGTACACAACGATTTCTCCGCACGCACTGGCGACCGGCTCCTCGTTTCCGAGAACTGCACACTCGATTTCACGCCCCTTGACGGCTTGCTCCACCAACACCTTAGTATCGTAGGCAAATGCCTGAGCCATCGCATCAAGGTATTCGGCTTCCGTTTCCGCCTTGCTGACACCTACGGACGATCCTTGATTGGCAGGTTTGACGAACACCGGCGTCCCTAACGCTGCGGTGACCTCACTGAATGAAGTGCGGGCAGCGGTCAGGCGGCTGAATGTCAGGAAGGGAGTAACCGGTAATCCTGCATCGCGCAGTAGCCGCTTGGTAACATCCTTATCCATGCAGACAGCAGACCCCAGCACGCCAGACCCGACGAAAGGCAGATCGGCCATGCGGAGAAGCCCTTGAAGAGAGCCGTCTTCGCCCAAGGGGCCATGTACAATCGGGAAAATGACATCAATTTGCCCCAGCGCCCGGGCAGAGGAGGTTTCAATCAGTTGCTGCTCACGCTGTCCTGGCACAAGGGCCATGGCTCGATTGGACCGATTGAGTGCAATGAGCGCGGGGTCTTCAGCATGAAGCAGATAATTGGACGCATCATTGAGATGCCATCGGCCTTCCTTGTCGATTCCGATAAGAATGACCTCGAAGTTCGCCTTGTCGATGGCGTCGACAATATTTTTGGCGGATTGTAATGAAACCTCATGCTCCGAAGAGCGACCACCAAAGATGACCCCTACTCGCGTCTTGCTCACGACCCTGCTCCTCAAGCGTTATACGCAGCCATAGGATACAGGGCAGAAGCGATTTGAAAATCGGGGCTATTGAATTATCGATTAGAAAACTGATTACGCGAACCAGAATCGCCCAGCCTGAATAAAACACAGTTGTCAGGCACTAACGCCCTGATGCTGCCATTCGGCTTCAAGCTGAGCCTCCAGCAAACTCAAGGTATTATAGGCTTCCGAGTAATCCAGAAAAGTTTTCTGGACGAGCAGGCGGGCCTGGTCTACCTTTATTTGGTACTGACGAATTTCCTTCTGCAGCTCTACGAGCCGTCTCGCCTTATCTCTTTCCGCCACGCCATCACCCTCCATGAGACCTGAAAAGAGGCGGGCTATTATGTGCTGCAGATCACATTACGGAAATGCCGTCTGTCTATCTTTTTAAACCGTTCAGCGGCTTTATCATTGACTAATATCAAAATGATATCTAGCGATATGGCTACGGTCTTTTACCTCTTCTAAATTAAAAACAGACATACCAAGCCTGAATCTTAGTTCTTGATGATCGGAGACATACTGGTAAGCCGTCATCCTTCCTTCATCGTGCATTCATCATTTCTTCACATTCGATACGTAACATTTATATCGACCGCTTTAGTTTCCCCACGGTTACCCGTTCTAAGGCGGTCATTTATTCTCTTCGCCTGATTTAACTCAGCATCTAATTTCTTTACTCAATCACCCTTCCCGCCTGTATTCCCGGCTCTGCCCAATGGCTGCACTTGCTGGTGTGACCGATGCCTGGGTTGAAGTTATTGCATGGATCGAGCTTGCGGTAGAACGCTTTTAGGCCCGGCTTGGCATGGTAGAGATGGCCCACGTTGTGTTCTGCCGGATACTCTGCACCGCGCTGATCCAGTAAGTCCCACATGCGATGCTCAATCGCCAGACAGTCATTACCTTTCTTGACGATGTAATCCTGATGGAAAACATGGCAGAAGAAATGACCGTAGTACAGCTTATGGACAAGCTTGCCATCGAGGTCAGCGGGAAGCGTTTCGAACCACTCCCGGTCATTGCGTCTCAATGCAATGTCCAGCGCCACGATGTCTTCCACCTCCTTAGGGTGAACGTCCCGATAACGTATCGCTGCGCTGGCAGCGGCAAAGCGATGCAGGAACGCCTTGCGCCCCTCCTCAGCGGTACACCTGAAATAGGCACCACGGGCTTGACCGAAAAAGCTGTCCAGGTAACGCTGCGTCTCATCGATCAAAGGGCCCGCGACCTTGAGTATCAAATGATGCTCATACTGATCCCGATACGCTTTCATTCGCTTGGGCAGATGGCTTGGGAACAAGCGGCTCAGTGCCTGCAGAACCCGGTCACCCAGGTGCGATGGTAGAAAGCTGAAGCGGTTGAATACCTCATCGAAACGGCTCTTGAGCGAGAACAACTTGGGCAGCCGTTCGGTGCCCAGGCGGTCGATGATGAGAAAAGTGTCTTTGCCGTAGGCTTCTGCGACATCGAAGGCATCCCGATGCATGTACTCACCGGCAATGGGCAGTTGCGGAAAGTTGGCGAGCATATGCCGCCGGATTTCCGTAAGGTCGGCGGTATCGTTAGTGCCGATATAGAAAACCGCGGTATCTTTCTCGATGGGAAAGGTATCCAGCCGAACCGCAAAAACAGCCAGCTTTCCTGCGCTGCCAGAAGCCTCGTACAAGCGGCTCGTGTCGGCGTTGAAGCGCGCCGGGGTATTGGCATCCACCTCCCGCACATGGCTGGTGTAGCCCTTGTCAGAACCGGCCCCTGCGTCACGTTCGATGTGGGCTTCACTGTACTGGTGATTATCCAGCCGCGTCAGGATTTCCTCCGGCGTACTGCCTAGCGCAACACCAAGGTGATTGACCAGATGAAGCTCACCACGCTCATCCAGACGCGCATAAAGCGCCATCTGGGTATACGCCGGGCCGCGCTGGATGAGCGAACCGCCTGAATTGTTACAGACGCCACCCAGCACGGACGCACCGATGCAAGAGGAGCCAATCACCGAATGAGGCTCCCGGCCGTGAACTTTCAGTTCTCGCTCCAGCTGATCAAGGGTGGACCCAGGAAAACAGATCACCTGCTCTCCATTCATGATCAGCTGGATCTTCTTCATGCGCATGGTATTGATGAGCACAATGTCACGGTCGTAATCGTTGCCGTCGGGCGTTGATCCGCCTGTAAGCCCTGTATTGGCCGCCTGCATGATGATAATCGTATTGGCTTTCACACACGCCTTGACCACCTCCCACTGCTCCAGAAGCGAACCTGGCTGAACGACGGCAATCGCATCACCCGTACCAAAGCGATACCCGCTGCGAAATCGCTTTGTGCGAGAGGGGTCGGTCAATACGTGCTGAGGGCCGACCACCCCTTTCAAATGGTGAATAAGCGCCTCCCTGTCATGAGCAATGGCGTCGTCTACAGCAGGAGCGACGGACGATGACGCGTGCATAAGAACTCCAAAGGCAGTAGCTAAAGATTGGCTTCCTCCATGGTAGACCTGGCTCCCCCGCGCTTCCACCCACTCGCGGCGAAGGTCTAATTCCAGTAGAAACTGCCGTTATCCACCAGAGAAGAAGAAATAATCTGGTAATTGTCAGGCTTTGCGATTTGAAGCCGAGATCTTCAAGAAAACGTTAATTACAGGTTTGAGCGGGTATAAGGCCACTTGGGAAGAAAAATATCTAGAGTCGCTACAAAACCTGACTTTTAGTCAGGCCTGTGCAGGCAAACGCAGGCTTGATATCTATTAACTCTGCTATTCCCAATCCCTAGCATCGTCTGTCTGCGCTCATTAGAGAGGTTTTGTTAACCGCTCTTACTCAGGACTCGGTCTTGGCAGGGTCATCAACGGCCAGAATGGCATGGATCATGGCAAGATGACTTAAACCTTGAGGGAAGTTGCCCAGTGCTTCGCCGGTCTGGGGGTCCATCATCTCAGTCATCAACCCCACCCCGTTGGTTGATACCTTCAGCACGTCCTCCATCAATGCCTTGGCGCGCTCGTTGTCACCCAGCACAGCATAAGCTTCAACCAGCCAGAACGAACAGGCCAGAAACGCGCCCTCTTCTTTCTCCGCACCGCTATAGCGATACACCAGCGGGCCGCGCGCCAGTTCACGATGGATTGCTTCACATGTAGTAATCAACCGCTGCTTGCTTTCAAAGCCGAAGCGAATGGCAAGCAAGAGGCCGGCGTCCAGCTTGTCAGTACCGGCATAGAAGGTATAAGCCTGCTTGGCCTCGGACCAGCAATGTTCATTAATCCAGTCACGAATACGATCACGCTCACGCTCCCAGCGCTTTTGCATCGTATCGGGAATGTGACCCTTTTCTGCCAACTTGACTGCTCGATCCAAGGCAAACCAGCAGCCTAACTTGGACATGGTGTAATGCTGCTCTTCTTCCAGCTCCCACATCCCGGCGTCCTTGCAATGCCATTGATCAGCGCAGAGATTGGCCAGCTCGACCAGCATTCCGGCGGTATTAAAATCCAGGATATGACCGCCCTCCACATACATGAGGATGGTTTCTAAAAGATCGCCATACAGGCTCAGCTGGCATTGATAACTTGCTCGGTTGCCTACTCGAACAGGGCTAGACTTTCGATAGCCCGGCACATTGATCACCCGTTCTTCCGGCGCCTTATCGCCCTCCAGAGTAAAGCAGGTATGTAGACGATGGCCGTGCCAGCGGATGACGTTCTGCAACCACGCCAGCGCAGCCTGTGCTTCTGCCATGGCACCAATGCGCAGGAATGCTTTGATGGTAAACACCGCATCTCGTACCCATGCATAGCGGTACTCGTAATTCTTGTTGCCTCCCAATCTTTCAGGCAGCCCACACGTAGGTGCCGCCACGATAGCGCCACTTGGCGAATACAAGAGAAGTTTTAGCGCGAGAGCCGAACGAATGACTGCTTCCTTGAACACCCCCTGGTATTGCAGGCTTTCAGCCCATTCCCGCCACGCCATGTCACTGCGATCAATACGCTTGTCGACTTCCTCAAGTGTTGGCACAGCCAACGGCTCATTCTCGGCCGCCATCAGCGCCAATACGGTACGCTCCCCTTGTTTCAACGTAACGTGTGCACGCACCAGCCGGTCGGTACATTCATCAATCACCACCTCATCGCCGTAGCACAGCATGGCCATCAGACCATCGATATGCATCACTTCACCGTTCGGTGTCTGGCGAATCCACGGTGAGATGGTCTGGCCTCGCGTACCAGGCACTAACTCGATACTAAGCGTTACCTCACCCTGTACGCCCTCAATACGTCGCCCTAGCTCGGACCAGGGCAACCGGCCAGCAGATCCACTGTTAAGCGACTCGGTCAGGCGGACCTGACCCGAGTCGGTCTCAAACAACGTTTCCAGTACATTGCTGCTTTGCAGATAGGCACGTTGGGCTGTGTACGGTTGGACAGGGGTAATCGAAAAATAACCACCGCTGGGCGCATCCAGCAGACGATCAAACAGAGGGGGTGAGTCCATATTGGGGGCACACCACCAATCGATGGAGCCGTCAGCCGCTACCAGGGCAACCGAGCGGCCATCACTTAACGCAGCATAATTTTCCAGGGGTGCGTACCCCTCAATGCGGTGCGTCTCGAACGTCTGCATGATGCGATCCGTCAGGCCATGCCGCCGGTTGCGCCGTATACTTCACCCGTCACATAGCTGGACTCCTGGGAAGCCAGAATGACGTAGATCGGAGCCAGCTCTGCCGGTTGGCCAGGCCGCTTGAAGACGGTCTCGCTGCCAAACGACGGAATCTTCTCTTGAGGCTGGCCGCCGCTGGGCTGAAGTGGAGTCCAGAAGGGTCCGGGTGCTACCGCATTGACGCGGATACCCTTGGAAATGACCTGTTTGGCCAACGCCTTGGTAAAGGCAGTGATCGCCGCTTTAGTAGGCGCGTAATCCAATAGGGTTTCCGACGGTTGCACGGCCTGAATGGACGTGGTGTTGATAATAGCGGCACCGGCCGGCATATGCGGAATTGCCGCCTTGCATAGCCAGAACAGCGCATACACATTGGTCTTGTAAGTGGCGTCGAATTGATCAGTGGTCAAATTGGCGATGTCTTCAACGGCTGTCTGCTTACCTGCCACGTTGACTAGAATATCCAGTCCACCCAGTGCATCCTTGGCTTTGCCAATCAATTCATTGCAAAAGGCCTCGCTTTTCAGATCGCCCGGAACGCAAACCGCTTTACGACCTTCCGCTTCGATCAGTTGTACAACTTCTTTCGCATCCGCCTCTTCTTCAGGCAAATAATTCAGCACGATGTCGGCTCCCTCGCGCGCATAAGCGATCGCCGTTGCTCGTCCGATACCCGAGTCCGCGCCGGTAATAAGCGCCTTGCGGCCCGCAAGACGTCCAAATCCCTTGTAACTGGTTTCACCGTGGTCAGGGCGTGGCTGCATGTCCTGAGCGAGACCGGGCGGATTTTGCGGCTGCTTCGGAAATTCTGGCTGGGGATATTGGGTCAGGGGATTCTGCATGGTGTACTGGTTATCAGTAGGCATAAAATAGTCCTCTCGTCAGTGACGCCGCGATGAAAAGATGAAGGCGGCTTGGATAAGGACAGCGGACGTGTCCAAGTGCTGTCTAAAAATGGGAAAGCCTGACTGCGGAGATGGTTCCATCCGATTTTGGATCGAACTTAATGCATTAAGTGCTTGACGATCCTAAGTGGACGTAATGTGACGAGAGAGATATGAAATAAAAAGCGGTCTGAAGCTTTAAAATCGTCCCGCAAAAGATATTTAGAAAAATTCACCAGCCTTTAGCTGGCTCGTCCACAGGATGGGTTTGCTACAGCATATTCCTACCAGTAATCGAGACTACATAAAATTACTCTCAACTCATTACGCGCTCCTGCTGACTGCGCCCAAAGGAACCGTAACAGACTCCATCTTGGTCTAGCCCTTTGTGCTGTAATAGCGCTCGGGCTAACCTCTCGCCAGTTTCCTATCATCATTCCTGACGCTCTTGGAAAATACCCAGGCGATGCGCTTTGGGCGCTCATGATCCTTACAGGTCTGGCTTTGATCGCGCGCCGCGCCAATGCTGTATGCCTGGCGGTAACAGCGTTTGGTATTTCATGTGCCGTGGAGGCAACGCAGCTTTACCAGGCGCCCTGGATCAATGCGATTCGCTACCATCCGCTAGGCCATCTTGCCTTGGGCACTACGTTTTCCTGGATGGATATCGTTGCTTACGGTATCGGCATATTGGCGGGCGTTTTGATCGATGGCCTGGCCAGACTCACAGTAAAGGCTAGCCACTCACTCAAAGCAGACGCCTGAAATGATTCTGGCGCAGCAAGCGCTTACTGTCCTTTGTTCTGGAAGGTCGCAAGATAGGCAAGCAGGTCGGCAATCTGCTGCTCATTACTCATTCCCCAGAAACGCATCTTTGTGCCGGGTACGACCTTGTCCGGATCCTTTAAGTAGGCAGCGAGGGTTTCCTCATTCCAGACAATTCCTGACGCTTTCATGGCCTCGGAATAGTTGAAGTCTTCAGTAGCCCCTGCCTTGCGTCCGAAAATAGCGTTGAGTTCGGGGCCGAACGAGCCCCTGGCATAGGTCCCCACCTTATGACAGTTACCACACCAGGACGTAAAATACTTTTTCCCTGCTGTTGCGTCACCGGCACCATAGGCGACTCCGTGCACCAGCAAGGCCAACGTCATTAACACCCAGTTTCGCATGTCTTCTCCCGAATACGATTAGCGACGCCTGACGATCATTATGCCTATGTAATACAGCCACGTTCATTGATATGAAACGTAATGACCAACCATGGCCAGAAGTCAAGGCCTGCACTCTCCTACTTTGCATAACGTCATCGCTCAGCTGACAAGTGCTCCTGCTTGTCAGCGCTTCAGGACCAATGGCTTTGCCAGCCTGTTGAAGGTGGTCTATAGGTTCCTCTCTCGGTCTTGTGACTGACTGAGCCCTAATGGACACACAAGGAAAGTTATCATGTTCAAGCTCACCCCCCTGGCGCTTATCGTCCTTGCCTCGTTCAGCAGCCTTGTCGTAGCTGAAAACAACCGCGCCACACAAACGCAGAGTGGATTCGACAATGAGGCTTCCCTGGAGCAGCGTGGCGACGGTAATAACGCGACACAGGAGCAGCTGTTAGCAGACCACCAGAGCTCAACCGTTATACAAACGGGCAATAACAATGACGCCGACGTACTGTAACAAGCCTCTGGCCATAGAATGACGCTTGACCAGACGGGTAATGGCAATAGCGCTGCTGTCCATCAAGCTACCGCCGGGAGTGGAAGCGAGGCTTCGATCCTGCAGGTTGGCGATACCAATATTGTCACTGTAAACCAGCAGGGCGGTGACTCTGGTTACGACGCCACCTTATACCAGGAGGGCAACAACAATACTCACACGATCGAGCAAGCAGGCGATGGGCGCGCCACGTTGACAGCCAATACCCTGGGTAACGGCAACACGATTAATGCATTACAACGAACGGGTGTATCGGCCAGCCTTACTCAGCTAGGTGAAAATAATCAGATCACACTTGAGCAGAGCGGTTATAGCAATAACAGAGAGGGAGACAACGCTTCTGTAGTGCAAAATGGCGATGCGAATGTACTTACTTTGAATCAACTGGGTTACAACCCAGGTAAAACCGCCACGCTGTCTCAGGAAGGCAACAATAACCTGTACACGATCGATCAAATCGACGATGGCGTAACAACATTGGTGGCGAATACCCTGGGTAACGGAAATACCATTACGGCGCTTCAGGAAAAAGGCAAATCAGCCACGCTTTCCCAACAAGGCGATAACAATCAGATCGCACTGGCCCAACGTGGTGGCCCGATGGAAGCTGATGTAAGTGTTGTGCAAAACGGCAACGAAAACAGCGCAACAGTTGATCAGTCAACAGGGAGTCGTTATGGCGCTTATTCCACCCGCCTGGCTCAAGAGGGAGATGCCAACACTGCTTCCCTCACTCAAGGAGGCGGCCTGAACGTGATAGACGTCGCCCAGGACGGTAACGGAAACGAGCTGACCGTCGACCAAAACACAATAGCCAGGACCCTCATTGGCCGATCTACCGGCACTCGCAACCAGGCAAGCATCAGCCAGGAAACATCCATTACCACCCTGTATTTCTCGCAGGAAGGAGACGCCAATCAGCTCACTGTCGATCAGGCTGGCATCAATAGCCAGGCACGTGTCGACCAGTTTGGTACTGCCAATGGAGTCTTTATTTCCCAACGCGGACCTACGGAGTTATTTACCGGGCCGGCTAATTCAGCAACGGTCATGCAGAGCGGAGCAGGTAACACCGCTACGCTTTATCAACAATGAGCGGTGTGGGTCCTGATAAAGCAATAAGCAGGGCGGCCTGTTCGGTATCGCTCCTTGCTCAGCGTTCTTGACTCCTCGGGACTTGGTTGGACTGACTGGCTTATTTCCAGTCAGTCCAAATCAACTCATGCCGTTGCGGCTGTCTTCTGATCTGCAAGGTAAGTCCCCACCGGTGGCCGCTGGCTGAAGTAGGTGTGTACCCCATGAAATATACGATCAGCGACTACTTGCTGGTGACGGGGATTGAGCAATCGTTTGCTGTCCTGAGCATTGCTCATGAACCCCGTTTCTACCAGAATCGACGGGATGTCAGGTGACTTGAGCACAGCAAAACCAGCTTGCTGGACCTGCTTCTGATGTATCTTCGCAACGGTACCCAGACTCGTTAGTACGCTGTGTCCCAGATCCAGGCTCGAAGCAATGGTAGTGCTCATGGACATGTCCAGAATAACGTTGGCGAGGTCTGGATCCTTGTCTTGCAGAGGCAGGCTATTGGTTCCAACAAGATCGGCATCGTTCTCCCGCTTCGCCATCCAGCGAGCCATAGCAGACGTCGCACCGCTGCTGGAAAGCGCAAAGACAGAAGCCCCACGGGCACGGCGATTAGGTGCTGCATCGGCATGGACCGAGATAAACATGTCGGCGTCATACTGGTGAGCGATGTCCACGCGCTTGCGCAGTGGAACGAAAATATCCTCGGTCCGTACCAGCTTGGCCTTGTAGCCTTTCTCCTTATTGATCCGCTTGGCTAGATTATGAGCAATCGCCAGGGCGACCTTTTTTTCATAGGCACCTTTAGCACTGATGCATCCAGGGTCCTTGCCACCATGACCAGCATCTACGACAACCACCAGATCACGGCCGGGACGCTTCTTGGCGCGAGCTATCGATGCCGCATGCGCTACTTGTGTGGTTGCAGGCCCCATTGGGTGAAGGTCAAACACCAGTCGATCACCAAAGGAGCCGGACGGGCCAAGCACCAGGCTGTCGAGTTTTACTGGCTGCTTCAGTTCGAGGACGATACGGCTGCCTGTCGTACCATGGGCTCCACCCCGAATCGTTTTGATTGCTGAGCCGGTAACATCCAATTTTGAAACATTGGTGGCTAACGTCGTATTAGGTAAGTCGATGACCAATCGATGAGGTGAGTCGAGCGTGAACGTGCGATAGTGGCTCGGGCCATTGAGATCCAGTACCAGGCGAAAGCGACCAGCGGTACGTGATGCCCTTACGGAACGTACCTCACTTGAAGCGGCAAAGGCGTTGGGAAAGGCTGGCAGCGTCAGCCCTGCCAGGATGAAGTTTAGAAGGTGACGACGGTTCATAACTACAACACATTTCGGCGAAACAATTTGTAACCATATAACATATCGAACTGGCAGACCAAGGTTACGGTGGGCACAATGCGCTATATTCCTGATTTATCGATCCGTCATTTACTGGAAGGCCCACTTCTTATATTTACGTGGTAGCATCGGAACGCCAGGTGCTCTAGAGTCGGGCTGTTATAAAGGGAATAGTCTGCCTAAACCATTCTGCCGCGCGTAACGTTCCGAATGGATAGTTATGTGCCCACAGTTAGATGTACGTATCTCTCAAATTGAGACGTTAGCTAATCTCATCTTCATCAATCACACACTAGTGACCCTAAATAGCCACTAACTGAGAGGTATTCCAGCGGGGTCGTTTCTGATCTGGGCTGTAACACTGTGGAGTACCGCCCTACTCTACTGATCTGCCTTGCGACAGTTATACAGTTACCAACGCAACGATTAGGTGGATGGCAAGATACTTTTAAATAACTTTTCTCGGCCAAGCGCCTAGCGGTCAGAGACGCTTTATTTGCGATACAGAATTGCCGTGCCGTTATTCCCATGAAATAACGGCACGGCAAGCGACTGATATTCAGTCCAGAACCGCGCTATGCATCCCTTATGGAGGCATGCTGAAAACCGTCGCTTAGCGCGCGGCTCGTCACTACATCAACGCAAGGCCGAGACTTGCCATAGCGCTGCACCCATGGAGCTGACAAACCAGACGCGCTTAGTCACCGCCTGGTTTGTTCGTTATCGATATCACCTAATCGGCCTATCAATCCAAAGAACGCTAAACAGTCCTATGGGCTGGAAACTCTTTTCCAGCCCATAGAGACGCGTTACAAGCTCCACCTTAAACTGAACATGACGTTACGCGGGTCACCATAGACACCTGTACCGCTGGAGTTAGGTATGCCTTGCCAGTACTTTTCATCAAACACATTGTTCAGGTTTACCTGACCATCCCAATGTTCATTGAATTGATAGCCCGCCATAAGCCCGACCACAGCATATGAATCCTGAACGGCGCGACCGGTACCAACACGGTTATAGGTTTTGCTCTGGGCAAGCACATCTGCACCAATGCGCCAGTCGCTCAGCGCTCCGGTCAAGCGATAGGTAGTAGCCGCTTTGAACAAGTGCTTGGGTTGCTCAGGGGCAAACAAGGTACCCTTATTATAGGTTTGATCTTTCACGTATTGGCTGAGCACCAAGGTGTAGGAGGCCGAAATGTCCCAGTTGGGCGTCAAGGCACCTGACAGCTCGGTATCAATACCGCGGCTACGCACCTCTCCTGCCGCTTCATAACAGGTACGGTTCTGGTTTCGGCAAAGCGTAGGCTGATCTGGCACTGCGTATGCCCGGTTCTGCTGGGTCATATCGAACACCGCGATGGAGGCGTTCAGATTACCCTCCATGTACTCGCCCTTTAGACCGATCTCGTAGCTTTCCCCCGTCATCGGCTCAAGCGTGGATCCACCCAAGTCCTGCTCGGTCTGCGGCTTGAAAATCTCGGTGTAGCTGGCATAGACCGAGTAGGTGTCATTCAAGTCATAGATGACCCCCGCATAGGGCGTCACCTCTCGGGTTACCGTGTAATCCCCGGTATCGCTCGCACGGTTATCGTAGTCGTACCATGTCACGCGACTACCCAGGATAACGTGCAGCGGATCAATGGGATTAAACCGGGCAACACCGTAAACAGCTTTTTCCGTTGCCGTATTCTTGCTCGAATAGGGAAGCCGGTTGCTCAGGCTGGGCTTGGCAATGACACCGGGATCAAAGTTGTAGATATCAACCGGCGTTGCTGTCGGCCAGTACCCTCCTTTTTGATCAAACCGCTCTTGCCGGCGGCTGGCGCCCAATGCCAGTTCATGCTCGCGTCCAAACAACGTGAACGGGCCAGATACGGTTGCGTCCAGGTTAGTCTGTACGTCCTTGCTGTGGTATTGACCGGAAGACTGCGTGTAGGCATTACCCACCGGGGGATTAAGGTAACTGGATAAGGTATTCGATTCCGCCCAGATTCGAGCAGCTGCCAGCCTGGCACTCCAACCGTTGTCGAAACGGTGGGTGACATCGGTGAAGGCGGTAATGTTATCCCGATCCCAATATGCCCAGTCGTTACTAAGAAAGGTCGACCGCGACAGGTGCAGATTTTCCCCATTAGGTCCGGCGGGCAGGCTTCCCCAGTCCGATACGGCATCGTCGCGCTGTTTTGAGGCTCCCAGAGTCCAGGTGGTGGCGTCGCTGAGATCGGCTTCGAGGATACCGTAAAAGGTCTGCCGCTGCTTTTCTCGCTCATCAACAAAGCTGCCATCGTCTTCATAGGCTGCGACCACGCGCCCACGCAACGTACCACTTTCGTTCAGCTTGTTGGATGCGTCCAGCTGGGTACGGTAACGGTCCCAGCTGCCAGCGCTGGTGGTGATACTGACTTGCGGAGTAGCGGTGGGACGCTTGCGCACCAGATTCAATGTCGCTGAAGGGCTGCCAGCGCCAGTCATCAGGCCTGTAGCACCGCGCACGACTTCCACGCGGTCATAGATGGCAAGATCAGCGCCGCTGATGGTATCGAGCGTAAACGTGCTAATGCTAGTGGGCAAGCCATCGTACATCAGGTTGTCGATGGTGAATCCACGCGCGAGAAACTGCTGGCGGTCTCCACCGAGTTTACGCAGTTGTATGCCGGGTGCGTATTTGACGATGTCATTGAGTTCATTAAGGGCCTGGTCGTCGATACGCTGGCGCGTCATTACACTTACCGATTGAGGCGTCTCGCGTATCGACAGAGGCAACTTGGTAGACGTACTCATGCTACCTGTCGTGTAGGAGCCGGACCCTTCTGTTGCAGCTATATCGCTGGTAATACTGCCTGAGCCCTCCGCTACTACCTGAGTGATACCCAGCTGCGCCACTTCCTCACCCGCAGCCGATCCTGCCTCGGCAATAGTCAGCACGTTACCCTGAATACTGCCTACCAGATCACTCCCGGCCAACAGCGCCTGTAGTGCCACTGCAGGCTCCATCTGGCCCCGTACGGCAGGCGCTGTCTTGCCGGCCACTGCTGCCGAAGTATAAGAAACCTGAAGACCACTGGCCTGGCCCAGTTGTCTCAACGCATTTGCCAAGGGCTGGGACGCAAGATCAACTGTGATCGGGGCGGCAAGTACTGTACCGGTAGTCAACAGCGAAACGGTGAACACCAACGGCCGCAGGGGAAACGCTTTCATTATTCAGAAGTCCTTGAAAAGTGCGAGCACCGCTATACCAGGCCGAACGATGTCGAACTGGGACGTTTTGTACATATGAAAAACGGCGTACAGGCAAAACTGGCAAGATGCTATAAAAGTGACCTATCAATGTAAATGATAAATATTAACAATTAATAATCAATTACAGACATATAACGAATGCCATGGTGACTTCATGTTGTCCATGTAGTGGAAAAACGCTTGAAAAATCGCTAATCGACATTGGATCTACGTCATGATGACCAATGCAAAAAGGCATGAATGCGTATGGTTTGAAGTAACGGAAGGATTATTCTGGCCGCAGGCGGGCGAGTTGCCGGTTATATCCGCTGGTGCGAGATTGGCTTGTGACTCCAATCAGATAGAGGAACGGCAGTTGGACCTTAACGATGCCACAACAAAGCCGGTTTGAGATAAATGCCAAGCGCCTGTCGACGCAACGCCTGACCTTGTCTTTGTTTCGCTCGTTGTCTCTGCCCTGACAATTATGGAATGTTGGCAGGTATGGACAGGCTACAACGAAGCGCTTGAGCAAGCCGAAGCCAATACATTCAACCTGACTCGCTCGATTGCGCAGCATGCAGAAAACAGTATCAAAGAAGTCGATACCCTGATCATAGGTGCCTCTGCTTTGTTTCAGTAGCTTAGAACACAATAGACGAGATCTAGCCTCAAGAAAGGCTACCTAGTAAGCCGCTAAAATTAGAGACTTTCAGCGCTTGCTGAGCGCTAGGCGGGCGGCAAAGAGGAGGAAAACGCCCCCAGTAAGTCGGTCCATCCACTGGATCACTTTTTCACGACGTAAAATCTGGGCCAATGGGCGAGTCGCACCGATCAACGCCATGGACCAGATGAATCCAATCACCACGTGAATGCTTACCAGGCCAAAGGTCCAGAGGATCAAGGAGTGTCCCTGAGGAATGAATTGAGGCAGGAAGGAGACGTAGAAAATTCCAACTTTAGGATTCAATACGTTGCCCAGCATCCCTTTGAGAAACCAGTTCGTGTTCTGCACGCGGGTAGTGTCGTTGGCGGCCATTGAACTGCGGGGCCGCACAATCATATTCAAGCCCAGCCAGCACAGGTAGGCAGCGCCACAATACTTGAGCACATCATAAGCCAGCTCGGATACGGCAATTAAAGCCCCAAGGCCAAAGGCAACGGCGGCGCCCCAGATCAAACACCCCGCATTGATGCCCAGTGCTGCCCGGATGGCCTGCGCTCTTCCCTCAACAGCCGCTGTGCGTAACACCAGGGCAGTATCAAGCCCTGGCGTTACTGTAAGTAAGGTAGCAGCCAAGGTAAACGCAACGACGTTATCAATGATGGGCATGGCTCAAAGAACGGTAGAGATGAAAACCAAACCTTAGCGCGTTTTAGCGTAACCCGACCATACCGCACGTGGAGTAATTCCTTTTCTGGAGCGCAACACTCTGTCATTACGCTGTGTTGCGCCCCTGCTTGACTAACCGATCCTCAAAGGCAAACTCCTGCCTCATAGGTGCCACGCTCATAGATTGATCAAGGCTTTTGCAAATAGCCGGGCAGCGCTTCCAGCCGCCTGATCCACCGTGCGACATGATTATAAGGTTCTAGATCCACATCGCCTTCTGGCGCCAGCACGACGTAAGGATAGACCGCGCAATCTGCGATGGTGGGGCGGCCCATTGCAAGCCAGTCGTTGTGTTCCAGATGCTTGTCGAGTAGCGAGAGCGTCACCACCGCTTTCTCAAGCGCCTGCGATTTATCCAGGTCGTAGCCAAATTTCTGCACCAGCCGTGCAGCACATACGCTGTGCTGCACTTCATTGGCAGCAAACGAGAGCCACTGAACGATCTCGGCTTGGCCTTGCGGATGCGCTGGCCACCATGCCAAACCACCATATACACCCGCCAGATAGACCAGAATGGCCTGCGAGTCTCTGACGACCTGCTTGCCGTCTTCCAGGATAGGTAACTGGCCCAACGGATTCAGCTCCGACAGCGGCGGCTGCTTGTGTGCTCCGCTCAGAAAATCCACTGGCACACGTTCAAGCTCAATATTGGCCAATGACGCAAAAAGCCTCACCTTGTAGCAGTTTCCGGAAGCCTCCAGATCATACAGTTTCATCATGCATCCCCTTCAACAAGCTGATTGAACTCGAGAACGTTGCCATCGGGATCGCGGATAAACAGCGCGACGCGTCTAGGACCAATAGGATGCGGCCCTTCCGTAATCATGATCCCCTGCTCGTTCAACCACCTCTGGAGTGCCTCAAGGTCATCTACAATAAAGGCAGGATGAGTCATACCCGGCATCTTTATCGGTTCATCCAGTAAAACATTGTGAGCATGGGGTATACGGGTCCCGTTAAAGATCAGGTTTATACGAACCCCATCAGGGCTGAGCATCTCATTGGCCTCATACCGAGGAAAATGTGCGCTCTCCATAAATCCGAGGGCCTGATAAAACGATATCGCTCGGTTTTTATCACTGACACGAATCCCGATGTGGTCGTATGAGAGAATGCGAGCAGGACTTGGTTGCTGGTTCATAGGTTGCACCTCCGGTTGACATCAGGCGTTCTAGTTTCTGCTGATCCATCCGTTTCACCTATGCCGTGAACCTGAGAAGACTTATGCAGTAATTGCACAGATAAAGGCGCAGCAATGGACAAGCTCAAGGCGATGGCCAATTTCATTCGGATAGTGGAAAACGGCAGCCTGAGTTCAGCGGCAGAGGCAACCGGCCAGTCGGTGGCGTCGCTTGTACGCTCACTGGCGGCCCTGGAGCGTCATCTGGGGGTTCGGCTATTGAACCGCAGTACGCGCCGTATGGCCCTTACTGTCGAGGGTGAGGAGTATCTTGCCTGGAGTCAGCGGATGCTGGCTGATGTCGACGACATGGAGCAGCGCCTGGAAGCTCGCGATGGCGTAGTTAGAGGTGTGCTCCGGCTAACGGCGCCTGTCGAATTCGGACAACGCTACGTTGCACCTGTCCTAAACGACTTTCTTAAGGAGCATGAAGAGGCAAGCGCCGAACTGACGTTAAGCGACGAGATCCTCCCGCTGCTGGATGAGCGCCTCGATCTTGCCCTGCGGATCGGCCATCTTCGTGACTCGACCATGATCGCACGGAGAATAGGAGGTACCCGCCTCGTTACCTGTGCCAGCCCTGATTACCTTCGCGCCTCACCTGTCATTGATAACCCAGGCTCATTGCGTGAACATGCTTGCATCCTGTTGTCATCACAAGGCCGGCACTGGTACTACCGGCACAACGGAAAGGAGCTAGCCGAATCCATCACATCTCGGCTGGTCTGCAACCAGGTTAGAGCAGCCACCCTCGCCTGCCTGCAAGGCTTGGGCATCACACGGCTGATGCATTATCAGGTTGCCGATGAGCTTGCTGAGGGTCGTTTGATCAGAGTCCTCGAATCGTTCGAACCTGCGGACCTGCCCATTCATCTGGTCTATCCGCACGCCCTGCAGCTTTCGCCCCGTGTGCGCGCCTTCGTGGACTGGGCTTGCCCGCAGCTGGAAAAACGTACACCTGATCCGCGGGTACGCCGCCTGTAAAAACCAGGCGGCCTCAGGTTTTTACACTTTCAAACACGCAGAATCAGAGGCATAACATAACGCTACCTGCTCAAGCGATACGCCTTGTTGTCCATACACTATTGAGTTTGGAGCTCGGCCTTGCAAAAAGGACAGAGCCAGGCAAGCGAGTCGCTCTCCGGATGAAGCGAATAAATACAAGCCCGGAGCTCACCGCACTCTTCGCACTCGACACGACGGTTCAGTTGGTCATCGTCATCATCAGGCATGCCAGACATAAGAACATCCATTTAATATGAGTCGGTTGTTACTAGAGGCAGACAGCATGGAATTCAGGACGGCCTCATGTCCTGAAGGCTTTTCTAGAGCCAATCAAGCCAGCCGACACTAGTAAAAAGGTAAAACGCGTAAAAGGGAATAGCCGTTTGCCACCTTGATACTGCGCTTATCAAGCCAAGCCGTCTATTACCAAGAGGTATTAAAGAAGGTATAAGGTGGGGCTCAAGGCTGCGAAGATTGAAATGCTGTGCAAGCTACCAGTGGCCATCCATCCCGCAAATAGTTTTCATCTAGGTAATAGACTCCTGCTCGACTAGCTTTCCCTTCTATTGCATGCTCCGCTGCCTGTTTCCATCGCACCCCTTCGTAGAGAATGGCCGCCTGTGCTTCAGAAAAAGGAGTCGTGTATTTCTACCTCTTCGAATAGCTTGTATATGGCCGGATGATCAAAAGCACCGGCCGCTGCGCTAGATGTCGTATCATAAAAGGGCTTCGTCTAGTCAGCCTTGGCTGGAATGCTCGTGCGCAGCAGGCTTTACCTTTGTTGAGGATCTACCCTTGGCTTTACCCGGCAAG
The DNA here is from genome assembly GCF_051027695.1 of Pseudomonas sp. JZ134. NCBI lineage: Bacteria > Pseudomonadati > Pseudomonadota > Gammaproteobacteria > Pseudomonadales > Pseudomonadaceae > Pseudomonas > Pseudomonas sp. JZ134. The sequence goes on from NZ_CP069251.1 coordinate 578,177, forward strand.
CCCACCCCCAAGGTTCGTCTACGCAGACGTCTTCTGACGCTTTCATTGGCAGGCATTGCGCCAATTGCGCTGATTGCCGGGCTTGGTCTGGTGGCCATCATTCATGAGCAGAAGTCGATAGCCGAGCAGCGGAGCCTCGAGGCCACGCGCCTGACAGCAACGGCAGTAGACGTTGAAATTAACCGCTCGCTGGACCTGCTACAAACCCTTTCGCAGTCTCCTTTTCTCGATGATGGCAACCTCGACAGCTATCAGGAATTGGTCCGCCGTGTCGTCCCGCTGGTGCCTGGTTGGAAAACCGTCATTATTGCCACACCGGATGGTCAGGTACTGAGAAGGATTACCGCCCATCATGTGAGTGCAGACGGCCCGTTGGCAGAACCGGAAAGTTTTATGCAGGTCGTAAGCACTCTCAAACCTGCGATCGGCCAGTTGGCGGCAGGCCCCTCAGGCACATTGGCCATCCCCCTGCGTATGCCGGTCATGCGCAATGGCAAGCTGGTTTATGTCTTAACGGCGGTGCTCAAGCCTGAGGTGATCTCTAACGTTATCAACCTTCGACGTCTGCCCAGCGATTGGGTCGCCACCGTAGTCGATGCCAATGGGCGCCGCATTGCGCGTACGCGCGACCATGAGAAAACCTTGGGCAAACCTGCTGCCCCTTCACTGATGGCAATGGTCAAGCAGAACACAAACGAAGGCAGCGGGCTGACACAGACGGTAGAAGGTATAAGGGTATATTCCGCCTATGTGCATTTGAAGCAGAGCGGATGGTTTGTCGCAACGGGCATTCCCGCACACGATATTGCCAAGGGGGCCCTCAAGGCGTTTGCCATTTATGGTGGAGGCCTTCTGTTGTCCCTGATTGTCGCGCTGTTGGCCACACGATATGCCTCGCGCCGCATCAATAACCCGATGCGCGCCTTGCGGCATGCTGCATTGGCCATGGGTCAGAACCAGGCACCTCATCTACCGGAAACCGAGATTCGAGAGATCGATGACGTGGCCCAGGCGCTGATCACATCGGCGGCGGCACGCCAGGAGAGCGAGCACCAACGTGACCTTTTAGTATCACGCCTGCAAAAAGCCCAGACGGCTCTTTCACAGCAAGTCGAAGATTTGGAAGGACTCTATGCACTCAGTCAAAGCCTGCTGCAGTTATCGTCGCTGCACGACCAGTTAAGTGCGATTCTGAACTTGGTCTGCGAGCTGCTGAACGCACCTGGAGGGTTCATCGGTTTGGAAGGTACAGCACCAGCGCTCGATCGGCTGGTCAGCAAAGGAATATCAGATGCTGCCCTACCGGTGTCATGTCTCCATGATCAGGTGCAGGGCAACCTGGTAGAGCACTCAAGCCGGCTGCGCGCTGAGGGTTTCAGAACGCATCACGATGTAACGATACGGCGTGATGGTCAGGACACACTGGGCTGGCTAACGGTGCTGTTCAGAGAGACCCATGAGCTTTCACCACGGGAGATTCGGCTGGTCGAGATCTGCGCAGCGACAGCTGCCCTCTTTATAGATCGCGCCAGCCAACAGGAAAAAGCCCGGCGCTCCGAACAGCAACTTCACGTAGCGCTTAACTCTTCAGCTATTCCCTTCGCCATTCTCTCTCCTGCTACAGAGGCACAAACATCGGCTGAAGACTTCACCCTGGTCTATATCAATGACGCTGGGGCGACGGCCCTACGCTCCCGTGCAGCGGCGCTTACAGACAAGCCCGTTAGCGGAGTGCTGTCTGGTTGGGCGCAGGGCGACATCTATCATGCGCTACGTGAAACAATGATCAGCGGCGAGCCTAGATCGCTCGAGTCGCTGGTACAAACGAGCACCTGCAAGGGCTGGTTCCATATCGTAGCCACGCCGTTCCAGAACAATATTGCTGTCTGGTTTGCCGATATCAGTGAGCGCAAACTTCAGGAGCAGCAGCTTCGCGAGGCTGATCGCCAGAAAGACGAGTTCCTGGCGACATTGGCCCATGAATTGAGAAACCCGCTGGCGCCTATTCGTCAGGCAGTCAGCCTGCTGGAAACAGGTCAAATCAGCGAAGAGCAGCGCCGGTGGAGCCAGGACGTCATCAAGCGTCAGGTGACCCATATGGGGATGCTACTGGACGATCTGCTTGATGTTTCCCGGATAACCCGCGGCAAGATCGAACTGCGTAAGCAGCCCACGCAGCTAGCCTCTGTGATACGTGCCGCCGTCGAAACGACTAAGCCTCTGTTCGAGACGAAGGGGCACACGCTGACTGTCGAGCTCCCTTCAGACTCTGTCGCTCTGAATGTGGACCCGTTACGACTGGAACAGATTCTGATCAACCTGTTGAGCAACGCAGCCAAATATACACCCCAGAAAGGTCGGATTACGGTTACCACAGCCCTTAATGGCAACAAGGCCTGCATCACTGTTTCAGATAATGGGATTGGCATTGAGCCTGACGCCCTGGCCTCCCTGTTCGAGATGTTTGTACAGGTTCCCAGATCCAGCGAAGAAACCAATAGCGGATTGGGTATTGGATTGGCACTGGCTCAATCCCTGGCTCAACTGCATGACGGCACGCTTACTGTTGCTAGTGAGGGCTCAGGCAAGGGCGCCTGCTTCACCCTCAGCCTGCCTTATGATGAGACGCTGGAGGCACCGCACGACGTCGTCTCAGCGCCTGCCGTCTCGACAGCGGCACATCGCCGCATCGTAGTTGCCGATGACAACCCTGACATAGCGGAAACCATGGCCGAGCTACTGCGCCTGGAAGACCATGAGGTCTCATTAGCCTACAACGGCTTTCAGGCGCTGGAGCTGTTCAAAACGCTCAAGCCCGACGTGATGCTGCTGGATGTAGGTATGCCCGGCATGACGGGGCATCAGGTCGCTCAGGCTATTCGGGCATTGCCGGAGGGCAGACACACGCTGCTTATCGCGATCACGGGCTGGGGACAGGATCAGGACAAGGAAAAGGCCCTGCAGGCCGGCTTCGACTACCACTTTACCAAGCCGGTAAGCATTGCTGATATTTATGCCCTGCTCCAATAGCCAGACGTTAACTGAAAAGAATGCATGGCTCATAGCATGACACTTTCAAACCCAGCTCTGAAGCACCGGCGGGCCATATCGCATCGAAGGGTCACCATCGACGAGACGCTCCATGGCCTTGCTCTGGGTTGTCATGAGAAAGGCTGAATAGCAGTGCCATCGCAGAAGCCTGGGGTGACTTGTATTACCTGGAGCGGTCAGCGAAGGTACAGATACGCGCAATGAGCACAGCCAGGTAGGCTCCTTGCTCGCGTGGCCCTGCGATCATACGTAAGACCGCCGAGCAGATGCGCGAAGGCGACCTGGAAAGCGCTCGTCTGCACCTCACCAGCATCAAGCGGACTCTGGATCACCATGGACCTAACTATGCAACGTAGTAGGAGTAGATCCCGCTCCGGCGATGCAGAGCGGAACACACTTACTGACGCACCGGGGACGGGTTCGGTACTATGCGGTACGCCACTCATTCACTTATCCCGAGAGCTACGGATGACATTGCCCACGCGACCCTATTCTGCCTTTCTTTTTGATATGGATGGCACACTGCTGACCAGCATCGCCTCCGCTGAGCGTGCCTGGACGCAGTGGGCATTGGGTCATGGCCTTGACCCGGCTGACCTTATTGCCGTCATGCATGGCGTACGCGCCGTGGAAACCGTTCGCCGTTTTGCGCCACCCGGCGCGGACATTGAGGCAGAGACGCGGGCCATTACCGAGGCCGAGATAGCCGACACCTCGGATGTAAGGGAAATTGCGGGAGCGGCAGCCTTTCTTGCCAGCCTGCCGGAAGGCCGCTGGGCACTAGTGACCTCAGCCTCACGTCGTCTGGCTGAGGCACGCCTTGCCGCTGCGGGTATGGCGCTGCCTGCCGTCATCATTTCGTCTGAGGACGTTGAGCATGGCAAGCCCGCCCCTGACTGCTTCCTGGCAGGCGCCAAAGCCCTTGGGGTCGATATCAGTGAGTGTCTGGTATTTGAGGATACTCATGCAGGCATTACGGCGGCGCAGGCTGCTGGCGCCGATGTAGTGGTCATTACGGCCACTCACAAAACACCACTGGATGTCGCCCATCCTGGCCTTGCGCACTACGCGGACGTGCGTATCGAGCATGAGGCGGAAGGCCGGTTCCGGCTGGTTACGGCGAGCAATTGAGATAACAGGGCAGGCCTCTAGATGTCATTGTCAGGCCTACCCGTAACTGGCAGGCGCGCCGCAGCACAGGCTACGGCGCTTACCTTTTAGGGTGCCAGATAACGCTCGTCGAGCCGTACTCGCACCTTGTGCGGACGATCCATTGCATTAGCGCCTGCACTTACGTTGTAACTCCCTGCATGGATATGCCAGCTGTTGAACCGCTCATCGAACCGGGCAACCAGACGCGGATCAACCGTCACTTTTACCCGCTTGGTATGCCCTGGCTTGAGCTCAACGCGATCCCAGCCTACCAGGCGACTCGTGAATCCGTTTTTCCTGGATGGGTTTTCGATATAGAACTGCGGCGTATCGATACCCTTAACCCGCCCACGGTTGGTGACGTCCATGCTCAGCACCAGCTTGCTGCCACGTGTTTCGGCATTGAGGTTACTGTATTTGAACTGGGTATAGGACAGTCCATAGCCGAACGGAAATAGCGGCTTCTTGCCCTCTCGCTCATACCATTTGTAGCCCACGTCAGCACCTTCAATGTTGTAGTTCTCTGAGAAAAACTCCTCAGGTACTACAAAGGGACTGGAGGTTGTAGTTGAAGGGTCACGCATGGTAGGCCGTGGCAGTTGGCTTTCATCCTGGGGAAAGGTAACCGGCAAACGACCAGATGGGTTGACACTGCCAAACAGGACACCCGCAATGGCCTCACCGCCTTTGGCTCCAGAATACCAGGCCTCCAGTACTGCTGGCACTCGGTTGAGCCAAGGCATCTTTACGGGTCCGCCTGTCTCAAGCACAACGGTTGTTTTTGGGTTGGCCTTAGCAACCACCTCAATTAAGGCATCCTGATTATCAGGCAGGCTTAAATCAGGAACATCGACTCCCTCGGTTGCCCATTGCTGAGCGAAGACGATAACGGCATCTGCGCCTTTGGCCAGTCTGGCCGCCCGCTGAATATCCTCTCCGCTGTCATAGACCACCTGAGCGCGTGGCGCTTCGGCCTGGATGGCCTTCAACGGTGATGAGGGATGATAAACCTGGCTGACATAATCAGAACCCGCCGGCAGAACCAGGCTTCCGATGGGTGTCACCTGGGCAGAGCCGCCACCTGATAAAACACCGGCATCCGCATGGCTACCTATCACAACGATACGTCTTAACGTACGTGAGAGCGGTAACTGATTACGGTCGTTTTTCAGAAGTACGATACCCTGCTCTGCCGTCGCCTTAGCCACCTTGGCATGAGCCTTGAAGTTTATGTCGGTCAGCTTGGGCGGATGATCAACCGCGCCCACAGCAAACAGGCTGCGCACCACGCGCATGGCCATATCATCCAGCCGCTCCTGGGATACACGTCCTTCCTGCACAGCCTGCTTCAAAGGCTCGCCAAAGTAGATGACTGGGTCCAAATTTTCACCGGACTCCTGATCCAGTCCTGCAAGTGCTGCTTTCTCAGTACTGGCAGTAGCGCCCCAGTCGGACATGACCCAGCCCTTGTACTTCCAGTCACCCTTCAAGACCTGATTGATGAGAAAGGCATTTTCCGAGGTATAGGTGCCGTTGTATTGGTTATAGGAAGTCATCACCGAGCCCGGCTGACCTTTTTCGATAGCCAGCTCGAAGGCCAGGAGATCGGACTCACGTGCGGCCCCTTCCTTGATATCGGAGCTCACCGCCACGCGGCCCGTCTCCTGAGCGTTCAAGGCATAGTGCTTGATCGTCGAGACAACGTGCTTACTCTGTATCCCTTTGATGGAGTAGCCTCCCATGATGCCTGCCAGTAGAGGATCCTCTCCCACATTCTCGAAGTTACGACCACTGCGGGGTTCCCGAACCAGATTGACGCCGCCAGCCAACATGACATTGATACCCTTGGCGTGTGCTTCGGTGCCGATAACCTTGCCACCTCGGTAAGCCAAATCAGGGTCAAATGTAGCAGCCAGCATCATGCTGGAAGGCAAGGCCGTGGCATTGTCGTTTGGGCGAATGTTTGAAGGATTGGCCACACCCATGCTGGCGTCACTTTCCTGCAACGCAGGGATGCCAAGGCGAGGAACCCCAGGAGCATAGCCTGCCGAGCCGACAGCTCCGTCAGGCTTGGGCGTATTGCCGATTGGAAACGGAAAGCCCACCTGGGTGTGCAAGAGCGAAATCTTTTCGTCGATGGTCATCGCCTTGACAGCAGCTTCGGCACGACGGTCTGCTGAATCTTTATGGTCAGTTGAGTAGGCCGCCCAACCATGCTCAACGTTAAATAAAGCAGCACCCACTATTGCAAGCGAAAAACAACTACGCAGGTTTGTTATTTTCATGTCTTATCCCGAGCCGAGCGATTACTTTCTTATTGAATGTGCTTGGGATGTATCACTGCTCAAAGACCTACCCTAAACACGTTTGTCCGGAGCGTAATGAATAGGATATAGGGAATAGATGACGATGACGCCGAGCCCTCACTGATCCTTGAATTCAATCCTTCTTCTCTGTCCTTGATCGATACTCAACCGGTCGGCTCAGCTTACGTTTCTTTAACACACCGCTCTTCCGTCTAGAGGCTGAAAGGCCCTCCTCCTTCTAGCCGAGGAGAGCCGGCCGGCGTGACCAACCGGGAGACAAAGGACAGGATAACCAGGCGATCAAATCCATGATGCTGCTTATAACGCTCAGGCAATACAGGTGCGGTACCTTACAGAGGCTCAGCATCAACTACCGTAACGGCATGACAGGAATATTCTTAGACGGGCCGTGTTCTTCGACGACTGCCGCGCCCGCATTCGATTCATCGCTGTCCAGGTCCACTAGATGCGAAGGCACTCCGCTAGCGGCGCCCCAGTAGTAGATGACCAGCGCAAACAAGGCTATGACTGCGATGTCGTAGGGATGGGTCAGCCAACCAGTGCCACCAAAGCTTCCCTGGTAGGAAAGGCCAATCATTCCAGCATAAAACGCAACCAACCAGGCCGCGCTCTTTATCTGCTGCTTCAGGCTTACGTCACGAGTCGGCGCCCACTTTCCACAGAACACATAGATCAGCGCCATTACCATTTGCAGCCCCAGCAGCCAGACTATGGTACTCCAGGCGGACCAGTAAACGATAAGCGCCGCAACCATGAATGAAACCGGCCCGATTACTCCGAACGCCCGGACCTTGAAAGGACGTGGCAAGTCAGGCGCGTTACGGCGTAAGGCTGCCACTGAAAGTGGTGCGATGGCATAGCTCAGAACCAGCGCTACCGATACCACATTGATCATGGCCTCCCAGGAGGGAAACGGCAGTGTCCAGAGCAGCGATAGCCCGAATGTCAACCACAGCGCTGGTCGAGGAATGCCCGACTCGGTGTCGACCTTGGTAAAGAGCTTAAACAGTGTTCCGCTCTTGGCCCAAGCATAAACGACCCTGGGAGAGGCGTTCATATAGATATTTCCGCATCCAGTGGGTGAAATTACCGCATCACATACCACCAGAAAAGCCAGCCAGCCCATGCCAAGCAGAATCGCAATATCCCTGAAGGGAAGACTCATTTCCTGGCTGACCGCTTGCCATCCCTTGCTTAACAGTTCGGCAGGAACACTTCCCAGAAAGGCTATCTGCAACAAGACATAGATCAACGTAGAAAACAGAACCGATAGGATCAGTGCAATCGGTATGGTTTTCTGCGGATTATTCACTTCGCTTGCAACCGAGATGATCGGTGTCAGGCCCAGATAAGCAAAAATGATCCCACCTGCCGAAACCGCCATTTCAATCCCTGAAAGCCCAAAAGGCACAAACCCTTGTGCGCTAAAGTTCTCAGGTTTGAAAAACGCAAACAGCACCACGATTACCGCCAGCGGCACAAAGAACTTGAACACACTGATAAAGTTGTTCGCTCTTGCAAACGTCTTGACGCTTGAATAGTTGAGCTTGAAGAAGAGACATAATAACGCGAATTGAACCAGCCATCCGAGTAGTGTTGGACTACCCCCTTGCACCTGGGTGAGGCTGGGAAACCAGGCAGACGCATATTGGCGCGCAGCAACGACTTCGATGGCTACAAGGCTCGTGAAAGCAATCACCGTGATCGAGCCCATGAGGTACCCCATCAGCGGTCCGTGGGAATATACCGGATACCGGATGATCCCTCCGGTTCTTGGCAGAGCAGCACCCAGCTCACAATAGACAATGCCCAGCAGCAGCACAGCAAAGCCACCAATAAGCCAAGACAGAATTCCGGCCGGCCCTGCGATGGAGGACACGTGACTGGCCGCAAAGAGCCAGCCGGAGCCAAAGGTTCCGCCCAACCCTATGAGGGTCAGATCGACAAGTGACAGGTTCCGCTTGAATCTACCCTGAGAAGGCATAGTTATTACCCTTTATAAGTTTTATAGGCAGGTGTTGAAACGCAACGGTGTTATGGTTGCGAGGGCGGCCGATCCGCTGGCCGCTTAGAATCGAGTTATTCGAAAGGGCTTGAGGTTGAGGTCACAAGGCATACCCATCAGCCGCTGACTAAGCAACCGCCCCGTAATGGCAGCCTGGGTAAGACCCAAATGCTGGTTACCAAATGCAAACCCGAGATGGGCATGATCCGGATGTACATCGATGACCGGAAGCGAATCAGGAAGCGTAGGCCGCTTTCCCATCCACTCACTGGCCTGATTGATCAACTCGCTACGGTGTGGAAATAACTGACGGGCATGATGGCGTAATGTTTCGAATCGAGCCGGCTGGGCCGGCAAGGTCAGCCCGCCCAGCTCGCTGATACCGACAACTCTGAAACCGCTATTTAGCGGACTTAAAAACACCCGACGATCAACCGAACAGACTGGGCGATTCAGAAAAGTTTCAGAGCTTTGCACGCTCAGGTGATAGCCCCGTTCAGCCATCAGCGGGACGCTCATGCTTAGCGTTTTTAGCAGTTCACCGCTGCTTGCGCCGGCACAAAGGGCCACCTTGGAGAACATTCGGGTTTCCAGGCCAAGCTGAAGCTCGATATGGTGAGCATCAACTACCCGTATCGCAGCAACTGGCTGCTGCATAAACACGCCGCCTGCTGAGGTATAGGCCTCAAACAGCGCCGCACCCAACCAGGCGGGATCACGTACACGGTAGGCTTCGGGAAAATGCAGGGCATGGCTCATACGGCCCGCTAGATTAGGCTCCATATCGTCCAATTGCTGTCTCCCGATTAGCTCTACAGGCTGATCCCATGCCTGCAGGTGCTTAACCTCGCGGCGAGCAGCCGATAGGCCCGCAGCCGACTCCCAGGCCAGCAAATAGCCGCACCTCACCAACAAATCGGATTGCCCAATGGAGGAAAGGCACGCTTGCCAAGCCGGTACTGCCTGGCGATTCAAGTCGGCCAAGGCTGTTCGGGAAGCATTGACCATGGCGGGACCGGCTGCCCGAGTAAAACGTGCAAGCCAGGGCAAACTGGCAGGAAGGTTCGCCTTGGGAATAACTAATGGCCCATGCCTGTCCAGCAGCAGACGTGGCGCACTTTTGAGTGTGCCCCAAGTGGATAATGGATCAATCGACTCCGTTGCAAGAAACCCGGCATTTCCCCAAGATGCGCCCTCACCCGGCCTGCCAGCATCTATTAACGTGACCTTACGGCCCTGCCGTTGCAGCGCTAGCGCCGTGCAAAGTCCAACCAGGCCAGCCCCAATAACCGCACAGCGCAACGAATCTAAAGCCTCCATGATGCGCCTACCTGTTTGCCGATGAACGTTCATAGGCCAGTATGGCGGCAGCCAAGTCCTCCACAGAGGCGCCGACAGACTTGAACAATGTCATTGCAGCATCAGAACTCTCCAGCGCAGCGCGCCCCTTGTGCTTACCGTTGCAGAGGTCGCTGAATTCGGCTTGAATGGACTGCGGTGTGATAACGCCTTGTTTGATGGGGGTGATCAAATCACCCGTTTCGGAAAGTGTACCTTCGCGCGTATCGACAAAAATTGCACAGCGGCGAACCACATCATCATCTGCCTCACGCATCTGAGGAGTAAAGCTGCCCACCAGATCCACATGCACCCCGGGGCTCAACCATTCGCCCTTAATCACAGGCTCATTAGCAAGCGTTGCACAACTAATGATGTCGGCGGCTACGGCAGCCTGCGCAAGTTCATCCGGCCGTACTGCTTGCGCTACTATTCCCTGCTGGATGAGTTCCTGGGCAAAACGCTCGGCAGAAACCTCGTTTCGATCGTAAACTCTGACCTGCTCGATCTGCCTTACCGAGAGATGGGCAGGAACAAGATAATGTCCCATACGCCCAGCCCCAACCATCAGCAGTGTTTTCGAGTCGGGCCGGGAAAGATACGTTGATGCCAGTGCCGAAGCTGCTGCGGTGCGGCGTGCCGTCAGTTCATTTCCGTCGAACTGACCTAGCGGGAGACCTGTCTTGCCACAGCTGAGCAGGTAATGGCTACTCAAGCCCGGCTTGCCTCGAGCGTTGTTACCAGGAAAGACATTGACCTGCTTGACGCCCACATACTCACCTTCGATCCAGGCGGGCATCAGCAACAGCATGGCAGCAGGATCTCCAGGTACTTCGATACGGTGATGATGGCGCACCGGCGAGTGGGCCGTACGCGTGAAGATTCGGGAAAGGGCCTCGATAAGCGCAGGCCAAGGCAAGGCCTCAGCCAACTGTTTTGCGTCTAGATACATAGTAGGTGCTCGACATCAAACGAGCCCCCAGCCTAGTATGCTAATGCAAGCCTATGTTGACCCAGATTATGACAGCCTTGTCTCAAACTATTAGGTTTACGCGCTGTGCAGACTTCCTTCCGAACTAATCTCATTGCGACCAGCCATGGCGTCCATACCCATAGCTATCCCCAGATACTGATTGGTCAACAAGGAGTTATGCATTGTGAGCTGCCTGCCAACAGCGGAGAGGTCGCGCGTGGCGCCATTGGCCTCTTGCCCTGCGATACCGAACACCGGTATCGCGGTGCCTCCGAGCGGTGCCAGTTGCTGGTAATCGACCTCAACGTCGAAGACGCCTTCATCAAGGCCTTTGAGGAGGCCTGCACGGTCTCTATCGAATCGCGACTGCTGAGCGAGCCTGCTCTACTGCCTCCAAGTCCGGGTGTGCTAAATCTGCTAAGCTGGACGGACTATCAGGTTCGCCACCTGAACAGCCATACCATGCCGGTACTTCAATATCAGTTGATCTCGGCTTTTCTAGGAGAATTGATACTACAGGGAGCATATACACCCGTTGCCTCTCTAAAATCAGGCAGGCTCGAAAAAGCCCGCCTTGATGATTATATAGATCATCATATGCATCGGCTTATAGAGAACGAAGAACTGGCCAACCTCTGCCATGTCAGCACAAGCCATCTGTATGTGTTGATCAAACAGCTCTCAGGCCTGAGCCCTCAGCAATACATAGCTGCCCGACGCATGCTCAAGGCACAACAGCTGATCAACGAACGAAAGTTTAATTTGATTACTATTGCTCACCGGGTGGGCTTCTCGGACGGCGCCAGTTTCAGCCGGGCCTTTCGCCGCCATTTTGGCCATGCTCCCAGCGCAGCGAATTAATGTAGCAAGAGGCTTTAAAACTGATCTGAGTCAAACATCCAATGTTAGCCAAGACTCCTACAATTAATCCGGCCTTTCCTGTGCGACAGACTTTTTCTGCTAAAGCGAGGCTATTTTGTAGGAAACAAAAAACCCGCCGAAGCGGGTTTTTGCTGACCGTGCTCGATATCCATATCAAGCTGCCATCCTGGCTTGGTCATCATCCTTGACCTGACTGAGCGCGTCCTGCGCTCCATCCAATATGTGTAGATTAGGCCATGACTTAGCTGAGTAATAGCGCTGCTTTTCCCACGCTTGTGTAAGCCTTTTGCTATAGATAAAGCAGCTTGGCCCTACACCAGACTTATACCGACTAGAGCTCGCTGGCAAACCGTTTGACTGCTCCCACGACCTGTTTTGCCCCCTCCTGAATCTCGACGATCGCCGTACCGGCTTGTGCAGCCAGATCCAGTCCCCGCGCGGCCTGTTCACGGCTGCTGGCCATGCCGCGTACGGCGGTTTCGGTCATTTTCTGATTCTGCTGCACGACGCCTACAATTTCTTCTGTCGCCGAGCTGGTACGCCCTGCCAGTTGCCGTACTTCATCAGCGACCACGGCAAAGCCTCGCCCCTGCTCGCCGGCACGAGCGGCTTCGATTGCGGCATTAAGCGCCAGCAGATTGGTTTGGGCAGCAATGCCGCCAATTGTCTGGACGATAGAGTTGATCAGCAGTGACTGCCGGTCCAGCGCTTCGATCCCCTCGGCAGCAGCCTGCATTTCAACCGAAATCTGCTGCATGGTTTCGACGGCATTATTCACGACCGCAGCGCCCCGCTGAGCGATGATGTCTGTTTGCCTGGAGATATCAAAGGCTATTCCGGCCGCTTCGCGCACCTCGGCCTCCCGAAGTACCTGATCCGTCACGACTGTTGCGAATTTCACGACCTTGTAAAGCCGGTTATGTGAGTCATAGACCGGGTTGTACGTGGCCTCGAGCCAGACTTCGGCACCGTGGCTATCGACTCGCCTGAAGCGGCCGGCAACAAATTCGCCCCGGTTCAGCTTGGCCCAGAACGCCTCATACTCTGCAGAGGATGCTTCTTGCTGTGTGCAGAAAATACGGTGGTGCTTACCTGCTATCTGCGGCTCTGAATACCCCATCGTCCTGAGGAACAAGTCGTTGGCTTTGATCACCGTACCGTCAAGGTTGAATTCAATGACTGCAGTAGAGCGCAGCAATGCATTGATGAAATGCTCGTTCTCCTTGGCTAGTTCGATGGTTTTGGTTACTTCCTTGCCAAAGCCCTGGATATAGGAAAGTTTGTTCTCTTGGTCCCGTACAGGTTGCCAATGAATACTTAGCCAAGCGAGCGTGCCATCCTTGCGGATATAGCGATATTCGTCACTGACCGGGAGCCCTTTGGCAACGGCTGCACGAAAATTGTGGAAGCATGGCAGCGTCTTCACATAGGGAGGCACGATATCCGCCATCGGACGCCCTATCACCTGGTCAGCCGAGTAGCCCAGCGTCTGAAGAAATTTGCTGTTGGCACTCTGAATACGGAACTCAGGATCAAGGGTCAAGGCAACCATGGAGTCATTCATTCCATTGACGATCTGACGTAACGCTGTCAGCTCTTCGGCCTGGACTTGCAAGTCCTTTTTCAAGCGAGCATTGAACATGATGCACCGGCTAAACCAAGAAAGGGTCGATGGTTAACGGCAGGGCTGGAGTATTTCTTGAGTAGCCAAAGGCAACTTTTTTCTTAATATCCAAGGTACATCAAATCGCTCTAGCTGAATGCTTTCAGCATGGAGCTCATGAGCAACGGCGGCTAACTTGGTTACCTGTTTACTTTGCTCAAATGTGTCTTTCAAGTATGCACATATATATGGGCTGGTATTATAACTGATAAGCTATTGAATAAGCCGTTGTTGGGCATGTTCACAGCAAAGGCTTTATAAATCGCACCATTGTCAGCGTCCGATGCACAAGAGGTACGCCATGCAGATCGACAGGATCGACCACCTTGTTTTGACCGTTCGCAACCTTGAGCGGACCTGTGACTTCTATACTTGTGTGCTGGGCATGGACGTCATCACATTTGGCGAAGGACGTAAGGCCTTGGCGTTTGGTGAGCAGAAACTCAACCTGCATGAAGCGGGAAAGGAGTTCGAGCCCAAAGCCGAGAAGCCGACACCGGGTGCCGTCGACATTTGTCTGATTACCCGTATGCCTATTGAGGATGTCGTGACCCATCTGCATTCGACAGGCGTTACAGTGATTGACGGACCGGTACGGCGTACCGGTGCCACCGGAGCAATCGTCTCGGTTTATTTTCGAGACCCGGACGGTAACCTAATCGAGGTATCGAATTATTAGTTATCTTCAAAGGTAACTTTTACAAAAGCATCCTGGCAGCGAATCGATATCGTCAAAATTCGATTAGCGGCCAGGAGTACTGTAAGAAGATCCGCTTTCGCTACACGGAAGTCTTGGCCGCGTACGCATCCATTACACGGGCTGAATACACCATAGCCGCACCCGCATTGATTGCTACCGCTACGCCCAGCGCTTCGGCAATTTCTTCTTTACTGGCGCCTTTCTTGATAGCGGCATCGGTATGGACCGTGATACAGCCATCGCATTGACGGGTGACGGCAACGGCCAGCGCAATCAACTCACGCGTCTTGGCATCTAGGTGATTGGTCTTGTTACCCGCCTCGCTCAAGAGCGAGTAACCGCGCACAGTATCAGGGCTCAGCTTGCCAATTTCGCCAATGGTGCTAACCAGTTGCTTCTGATAGGTGTTCCAGTCGTACATCATGGTGATTCTCCTGCTATCGGTTGGAGTGATGCGTTCCCAGTGTTGAAAAGCAGTATCGGGAACGTCTGTGCCGATAGTAGGAGTGCTTCGAGCGGGTAAACACCGCCATGACGCGATAACACTTTCACTCGATTCGAGAAAATAGTGTTATCAGGCAATACGTTTCGTATCGAGCATGGAATAGGCCTGAATCAGGTCTGCAAATCCCGACTTGAGCCACTCATACAGTAGCCTGACGCCAGGAGAGAATTGCTTGCGGTGCGGGCAAACCATATGCAGCGCACAGCTCTCGCCGGGAATCTCCGGCAGCAGGACCTCCAACCGCCCGGCTAATACATCTGCACTGACATCCAGCCATGACTTGTAGATAATCCCTTCGCCCTCAAGTGCCCACCGGCGAACAATATCAGCATCATCACTCATCAGTGGGCCTTTGACGACGATGGTTTCACGGCGACCGTTGACGTCGGGAAAGACCCAATTGTCATACACCCGACCATTGAGCATATAAAGCAGGCAAGGGTGCTCCGCCAGATCCTTGAGAGAGGCCGGCCGCCCGTGCCGCTCGAGGTAAGCAGGGGACGCGGCCAGCACCCGCCGATTCTCGGGCGCCAGTGGTAAGGCAATAAAGCTTGCGTCCTCCATCATCCCGTAGCGCAAGGCCACATCAACCGGATCGCGAAAGACATTCGCCACCTGATCGGACAGAAACAACCGAAGCGCAAGACGGGGATGCTCGCGGCGAAATGCCGTGAGTCGTGGCAGGAGCACGTTACGTCCCAGGTCTGAAGGTGCAGCCACCTGTATGACGCCCTCTAGTGCAGTGCTTTCCGGTTGAAGCCGCTCACGGCCTTCCCTGAGTGTACTGAGCACATCATTGGCATAGGGCAAGTACCGCTCCCCCTCCCCTGTCAGCCGGAGGCTGCGTGTTGAGCGCGCAAAGAGACGGATATCAAGCTCGCGTTCAAGACGCTGAATTGCAGCACTGACCTGCCCTGGCAAGAGATCCGCCTCTCTGGCCGCCGCCGAAAAACTGCCAAGCGCTGCCGTGCGAACAAACAAGGCCAGATCGTCGAAACGGATCATTTTCACTCCTCCTGAGAAAGTGCTGCTTGATTCTGCGGGTTTTTGTGGAGCTTGGCGACAGTGAAGATGCGGTCATGGCATGCAACGTCCCGATGCGAACGTAGCGACCCATCCCGTTATCCCGACACCACCTCAAGGAATTCTCATGCGCCGCTTACTCAATGAAGATACATCCGCTGAAGCCCAGGTCGAAAAAGACCGCGACACAGCCGAGAAGTGTACAGAGGCGAAGCCGTCATGCCATGACAAGAGCCCAACGCAGCCAACACTCGAAGCGGTAATAGAGCCGCCTTTCTGGATCACCAATGGTCTGCCTTGATCATCCACAAACCCATCCGGTTTCAGAATGGAGATATTCCATGCCCAACACTTCTCGTTTTTCCCTGGCCGCTACAGCGGCATTTGCGTTATCCGCACTGCTTGCTGGCTTTACCCCTCAGGCTCAGGCTGCTAGCAATCCCTTGATTGAGCCTCGTGTGCTGATTGTTGACCCGGCGGCACAAGCTGATGCATCGGTTCAGGCAGCACGCCGATATGGTACTTTCTGGGCCACAGGTAACGAAGAGTTGGCTCGGGAGGCGCTTGCGCCTCAGTTCATGGATCGCACCCTGCCGCCAGGCAGAGCTCAAGGAGTAGAAGGGCCTCTGGCGGCCTCGAAGGCTTTTCGCGCCGCCGTACCGGATCTGGATTGTCAGATCGAGCAGATGATCGTGGCGGGTGATCGGGTTGTGGCGCATCTGCGTTTTACCGGTCACTTCAGCGGGCAATTCCAGGGTATTAAAGGCAAGGGACAACCGATTGATTTTATCGCGACCGACATCTACCGCATCGCCAATGGCCGCATCCAGGAGAACTGGCACATCGAAGATAACCTGACCCTTTTGCAGCAACTGGGTGTAGTTGGAGCATAGCGGCTACACGCCAGACGTCATCTTTTTCCAGCCCCGGCTCCGTCAAGGCAACCGGGGCTTTGTTTTTCCAGGGGGGATCCCTGGCGCGGCGTCAAAGCACTCATGCAGTATTGCTTTCCGCTTACTTCACTCCATTTTCACTGCGCCAGTGAAAGTCCTGCCCGTTTCGATGGCTGTTTGCTCCCGTCGTGAATCGCGATGATGGCTCCACGGTTAACGCCCCTGTTCGTATGTTCACTTATGGAGTCCCCCATGAAAGCAATTGCCTATACCCAGCATGGCCTGTCCATCGATGATTCTCGCTCGCTGGTTGATATCGAGCTGCCCACGCCAACCCCTGGTCCACGCGATCTTCTGGTTGAGGTTCAGGCCGTTTCGGTCAACCCTGTCGATACCAAAGTCCGTGGTGGCTCGGCTACTGACACGCCGCGCGTGCTTGGCTGGGATGCGGTGGGCGTCGTACGTGAGGTGGGGTCAGAGGTGACACTCTTCCAACCGGGTGATGACGTTTACTATGCCGGCTCGATTACCCGCCCTGGCACCAACAGTGAGCTTCATCTGGTGGATGAGCGTATTGTAGGCCGCAAGCCCGCCTCGCTAGGCGCGGCCGATGCCGCTGCACTCCCTCTGACGTCCATAACCGCTTGGGAATTGCTCTTTGATCGACTAGGCATTCTGGAGAATGGTGGCAAAGGCGAAAGCCTTCTGATCATCGGCGCCGCAGGCGGGGTCGGCTCAATCCTGACGCAACTGGCCCGACAGCTCACCCAACTTACCGTTATCGGTACGGCTTCGCGCCCTGAAACCCAGGACTGGATCCGAGCGCTTGGCGCGCATCATGTGATTGACCATAGCCAGTCACTCACTAAAGAACTGGCTCGCATCGGTCTCAAGGAGGTCAGCCATGTTATCAGCCTGACTCATACCGATAGCCATTTCCCACACCTTATCGAAGTGCTTCGCCCACAAGGCCGCCTCGCACTGATCGACGATCCCGATACGCTGGACGTGGTACCCATGAAGCGCAAATCCCTGTCATTGCACTGGGAGTTGATGTTTACCCGCCCGATGTTCGAAACATCCGACATGATCCGCCAGCATGAGCTGCTGAACCGGGTAGCGGAGCTTATCGACCAAGGCGTGCTGCGCTCTACGCTGGGAGAGCATTTCGGCCGGATCAATGCGCAAAACCTGCGCCGTGCCCACGCCCTTATCGAGAGCGGGAAGGCCAAAGGCAAGCTTGTCCTGGAAGGCTTTTAGCCTCTGATAAGGAGTAGCCCATGTCACGTATTGCTGCAGTCAGCACGACAACATCCCTGCTTCCGAAGGACATGCTCGACATCGTGTCCTTCTGGCGGCAGGCAGGTCATGAAACCTGTATGTTCTCGTGCGATGACCAAGCTCCTCTGGCACATATTGACCCTGTCGAATTCGACGCCCTGGTAGTGCTTGGTAGCAGCGATACGCTTTGCCCACTCGGTTACAACGAGTCGCTATGGAATAGCGTGCAAGGCTTCGATGCCATCAAGAAGACGGTTGCCGGCATAGGGACTGGGGCATTGGTACTGGCCCATGCCGGCCTGCTGGTTGGCAAGCGTGCCACCTGCAATCCAACACCCGCTGTGATCGCTGACCTCAAACTACACGGCGCCCTATACAGCAATGAATCACCTGTCGTGGCCGGCTGGATCGTAACAGCGACACGAGGGGGCACTCGTTCTTTTGCCGAAGCCGTTTTGAATAACTTAGCCGCTGCCAAGGCACTCCATTTTCATTTACAAGGAGCCACCCAATGAAGCATTTGATTCCCACCCTGCTGGCCGCAACCATTGCCGCCGTGAGTACGTTGTCGTTTGCGGCAGCTCCTGCACCACATGACCTGCCACATGAGACATCCATTGGCCAGCTGGAACCTGTGTTTGCGTTCTATGACGCCATGCCGACCGGCGTTACGGTTTCCGAGCAAGGCCGCCTCTTTGTCAATTTCCCACAATGGGGTGACAACGCACCCTTCAGCGTTGGCGAAATACGTGACGGCAAGGTAGTCCCCTACCCTGATCAGGCCATCAATACGCCTGACCAAAAGGCACCGGCCAAGCACTTCATCAGCGTGCAAAGCGTTGTAGCGGACGGACAAGGACGTTTGTGGGTACTAGATACTGCTGCGCCGAAGTTTAGTGCTCCTCAACCTGGCGGCGCCAAACTGGTCGCGATCGACCTCAAGAGCAATAAGGTTGTGAAGACGCTGGTTTTCCCTGCCAACGTCATCCTGCCAAGTACGTATGTCAATGACATGCGCTTTGACTTCCGTACCGGGAAGGAAGGTACGGTGTATGTCACCGACTCGTCTGTCAGCGGGCCGGGCGCCATCATTGTCATGGACATCGCCACCGGCAAGGCAACTCGCCGTCTTGATGGAGACGTCTCGACCTCTGCCGACAAGCGTTTTATTCCTACCGTGGAAGGCGAAGCCATGCTGGCACGCGGCGCAGATGGAACCGCTAAACCGTTTGGTGTGGCATCCGATGGTATTGCCCTGTCGCCGGACGGTCAGACTCTCTATTTCAGCCCACTTTCGAGTCGCCACCTTTATGCAGTGCCAACCCGTCTGTTACGGGATGAGCATGTGACTGAAGCACAGCTATCGGCTGCGGTACTGGATATGGGCGAGAAAGGCGCCTCCGATGGCCTTGAAGCCGATGCCAATGGCGCCGTCTATGCCAGTGACTACGAGCACAACGGTATTCGCAAACGGCTTGCCGACGGCACTTGGCAGACCATCGTCCACGATCCTCGTGCAATCTGGCCTGACACCCTGTCCATCGGGCCGGATGGCTATCTCTATTTCACGGCTAATCAGCTAAATCGCCAGGCTGGCTTTCATGGCGGCAAGGATCTGCGTACCAAGCCTTACAGCCTGTTCCGTGTGAAGATCAACGCCGCTCCGGCGCCAACCCGCTGATACGGGAGAGCTCATCATGCATAATCCGATTCGTATAGGTCATATTGGGCTGAGCTTTCATGCTGCCAGTGCCGCCGTGGTACAACGTATTGTTGAGCGTCATGGTTATCGCGTAGAGAGCGTAGCTGCTCCCCATGAAGCTATGTTCAAGCACTATGGCGCTGGAGAAGTGGACTTTTTGGTATCGGCCTGGCTACCGGCCAGTCATGGGGGCTATCTGGCCCCCTATGCCGAACAGACCCGTACCCTGAGCGTTCTGTATCAGCCGTACTGTATCTGGGGCGTGCCGGACTATGTGCCTGCCGAGGCGGTGGCAAGCATCGATGATCTGAAGCGACCTGACGTTGCGGCACATATGAGTCTGCTGATACAGGGCATCAATCCGGGAGCCGGTATCAGCCGCTTTTCGCGCGACATCATCGAGCAGTATGGCCTTGATCAGGTTGGCTATCACTTCGCCAACGGTACGCAAGCCCAGTGTTTCGAGCGATTCGAGCAGGCCGTAGAGCGTCGCGAATGGATCGTCGTCCCCCTCTGGCACCCTCAGTTCCTGCATTACCGCTACGCCATCCGGGCGCTACACGAACCACGCGGCCTTCTGGGCGGCCAGGATGACGCCACGCTGATTGTGCGCGAAGAAACGGCTGCCCATCTGGCGCCGGCACTGCTCGATGAGCTTTCTCAGCTCTCGCTGGGAAACGCCACAATCAGCGAACTCGATTACTGGATCTGCCGGGAAGGGCTTTCGCCTCTGGAAGCGGCTGATCGCTGGCTGGCCCAATCTTTCACCTGACCTGAGAGAAGATACCTATGAATCTATCTACATTACTTAGTCAGCGGTACACCACCAAGGCATTCGACCCTTCGCGAAAGATACCGCACGCCACGCTTGAAGAACTGCTTGGTTTGCTACGCCAGAGCCCTTCATCCGTAAACTCACAGCCCTGGCATTTCGTGGTTGCCTCAACTGACGAAGGCAAGGCTCGCTTAGCCGTCTCGACACAAGACACGTTTGCCTACAACCAGCCCAAGGTGCTCAATGCGTCCCACATCATAGTGCTCTGCACACGCACCGATATGACCGAAGAACATCTTGGCGCCATCCTGGAGCAGGAGGATATTGCTGGTCGCTTCCGGTCTGAAGAAGCCAAGGCCACACAGGACAAGAGCCGTCGTCATTACGTGAGTCTGCATCGCTACGACCAGAAGGATTTGCAGCATTGGATGGAAAAACAAACCTACCTGGCCCTAGGAACGCTATTGCTGGGTGCTGCCAGTCTGGGTGTCGATGCCACGCCTATGGAAGGTTTCGACTCTCGCAGACTGGATGAAGAGCTCGGCCTTCGTGAACAGGGCTTCACAAGTCTGGTTCTGGTAAGCCTTGGCTATCGAGCCGATTCAGACTTCAACGCGAGCCTGCCCAAGTCACGCTTGCCAGCTGAGCGCCTCTTCACTTATGTATGAACGGGCCAGGCGCCAGACAAAGAAACTGTTTGGCGCCTACCCTTTTGGATACAGGCATGAGCAGCTTGCCTTGATCATATATGCCGCTATCGCTCCAGCCAGTCGAACAACGCCTTGTATTGTTGGGTCAACTTGTGGCTAGGGTCCAGATGGATAAGCGGCTTGCTCTGCTGGTGGGACTCTTTCATCTTGACCGACCCCATAAGGTACGTCGGGATAATCGGCATGTCCGTCTTTTCCAGTTCACCTAACAGCGCTCGGGGAACACCGGCATTGGCCTGAAACTGATTGACGACGATACCTTCCACACGCAAACGATCACTGAAGTCCTCCTTGATTTCTTCAATATCAAGAAAGAGCTCACGTAACGCATTAAGCGAAAACGTATCGCAATCAAAAGGAATAAGGCAGCGGTCGGCTGCAATCAGGGCCGATACACTATAAAAATTCAGCGCCGGTGGTGTATCGAGATAGATACGATCGTAATCATCGATCAACTTCTCGAGGTATTTTCCCAGCTTCTGGATCTTATATTTGGCTTCGAGCTTCATCTGAATATCTTCCAGCTCGCGGGAAGCCGTTATGATGCTCAGATTATGAAAGGGCGTCTCGAGAATAGAAGCCTTGGCTTTCTTGGCGGAATCAGAAACCGTTTGCTTGAAGAAGTCGGCAATACCGGCCGGAATCTCGTCGCCTATAAAGCCTGTCAGATAATGAGTGGAATTGGCCTGTGGGTCCAGGTCAATCAGAAGTGTGCGAAAGCCCTCAGCTGCGCTGATGGCGGCGAGGTTGCAGGCAATACTGGTCTTGCCCACGCCTCCCTTTTTGTTGAAAACCGCTCTGATCATTTGCTTTGAAAACTGCTCCTTGCATAGTAAGACGGTAGTGAGCACAACACGTTTAAAGCGGCACTCCTTAACCAGAGTCCCGCTTCCGCGTTTTACACTGCCTCGGCCAGACTTTCCCTGGTCAGCCGGACGTCTTGCAGCGCATCAATGCGTGTCGAAAGCTTCTGAGCAAAAGCATCGGCTTCATATTCCGTATAGAACTTGACCGGAATATTATTCAGCCAAACAACCCATGTGGATTCAGCTTGTACTTTTTCTATGCGTATATCCATTTCACATGCTCTAAGCTTTAAAGAAATCGACTTCTCGTTTTTGCGCCTACCTTTTAACCTTCAAGAAATAGATTGTCTATATTTCTATAATAAATAAGTAAGCAAAGCTTAATATTCAGTTGTTTTATTACACTATTATTTCAATAGCATTAAATTTAAGTTTCATTGCGTCTTTATGAGATCATAGTGCTATCAACATAGCTATTATAACGCCTTGCTTGATTGGCTTCTGGCACGCCCTTACGTGTATCAGCATTCACACTGACGCATTGGGTTAAAAAGGTTGTGCCAGACCAGGTTTGCAACTAGGCGGACGGCTCTCGTATAAAATACGACAGTGCTCAAGGTCAGCTAGGCAAGCGCGACGATAGGCTCAGACCCAACCGCACCTTACCCGCAGTTAACCTCACTATTTGAAATCCCGGCTCCGGGTATCCAGTCCGTCAAGCAGCTCGCTCAGGTCTGTAAGACGACCCGCAATGAGATGCAGCACTCCTTCCTTTCGTTCAACCGTACCATCGATACGCAGCAGCCTCGACTGCAGCAGTTCGCGTCGCTGCCGCTCGGCAAGGTCACGCCATACGACCACATTGACCATTCCATACTCATCTTCAAGCGTTACAAAGGTGACGCCACTGGCAGTACCAGGGCGCTGCCGACCAACAACGAGGCCGGCAATGCGCGAGAGCTGCCCATGATATCGCTCGGCAAGTTCGCGCGAATCAAGCAGCCGGCGAGTCCTGAGCTCAGCCCTAAGCAGTGCTAATGGATGTGGCCCCAGCGTAGTACCTGTAGCGGCGTAGTCGGTATACAGATCGTCTGCCACAGTAGGCTCTGGTAATTTGACGTGTTCCTCGCTCACCACTGCGCCCTCTGTGAAGAGAGGCAACTGCGGCTCGATAGCTGCCATATTCCAGCGGGCCTGATAGCGATGCCCCGCCAGGCTTTTGAGCGCGCCAGCGTCTGCCAGACATTCACGCGCTCTGGCATCGAGCCCTGCTCGCAGGCAGAGATCGGCCACACTCAAAAACGGCTGTACCGCACAGGCTTTTTCAATAGCGCGTCCGGCTGATTCCGAAAGCCCTCGAATCATTCGCAAGCCTAATCGGATTGCAGGCTGGTCGGTGTCTGCCTGCTCCAGACTACAGTCCCAATGGCTGTGACAGACGTCGATTGGACGCGTTTCAATACCGTGTCGCCGGGCATCCTGTAACACCTGATCAGGGCTATAAAACCCCATGGGCCAGCTATTGATCAAGGCACAGGCAAAAGCGGCCGGCTCATGGCATTTCAACCAGCAACTGGCATACGTCAGTAACGCAAAGCTGGCTGCATGGGATTCAGGAAATCCATAACTGCCAAAGCCCTGAATCTGCCGAAAAACACGTTCGGCAAACTCCAGGGTATAGTCATTGGCAAGCATCCGCTCGGTCAGTCTTTGCCGATGCGGCTCAAGGCCGCCGTGGCGCTTCCAGGCAGCCATGGAGCGGCGCAACTGGTCGGCCTCGCCAGGCGTGTAGTCTGCAGCCACAATAGCCAGCTCCATGACCTGCTCCTGAAACAACGGAACCCCCAAGGTACGCTCGAATACACGCTTCAGGCGGGAGGGATAAGCGATAGGCTCCTCGCCGTTACGGCGGCGCAGATAGGGATGAACCATATCACCCTGGATAGGCCCGGGACGAACGATTGCCACCTCGATGACCAGATCATAAAACGTTTGTGGCTTGAGCCGTGGCAGCATGGCCATCTGGGCCCGTGACTCGATCTGAAAAGTGCCTAGGGTGTCTGCACGACTGATCATGGCGTAGGTCTTTCGGTCTTCCTGAGGAATGGTGGCCAGGGTAAGTTCACGTCCTTTGTAGTGCCGAATCAGATCGAAGCAGCGGCGTAGCGCGCTAAGCATGCCCAGCGCCAAGATATCTACTTTTAGCAGCCCCATGGCGTCCAGATCGTCCTTGTCCCACTGAATAACGGTACGCTCGGCCATGGCTGCATTTTCTACGGGTACAAGCGTCTCCAGTGATTGCTCCGAAATGACGAATCCACCTGGGTGCTGCGAGAGATGCCGTGGAAACCCAATCAACTCACCGGCCAGGACGAGCACTCGCTTGAGCAACAGACTCTCCGGGTCGAATCCGGCCTCCTGCAGGCGATCCGGAGGCGGTATACGATCGCTCCAGCGACCGCAGCATTCAGCCAGGGCATTGATCTGATCCGCCGGCAAGCCCAGCGCCTTGGCCACGTCACGCACGGCGCCAGCCGCGTGGTAGGTATTGACCACCGCCGTCAGGGCTGCACGTATGCGCCCGTAACGTTGAAAGACATACTGGATGACCTCTTCACGGCGCTCGTGCTCAAAGTCCACATCAATGTCTGGCGGCTCGTTTCGCTCATGGGAAATAAACCGCTCGAACAGTAAATTGATTCGCGTCGGGTCAAGCTCGGTAATCCCCAGGGCAAAGCATACCGCCGAGTTGGCTGCTGAGCCCCGACCCTGACAGAGAATGCCTTGCTCTCGTGCAAAGCGGACGATGTCATGCACGGTCAGGAAATAACTCTCGTACCGCTTCTGGCAGATCAGCTCAAGCTCACGATCCAACTGTTTCGTAACAGTGTCCGGTGTACCTTCCGGCCACCGCCAGGTACTGCCCTGCTCTACCAACCTGCGTAGCCAGCTAGTGGGCGTATGCCCCTGAGGCACCACCTCCGAAGGATAGTGATACTGTAGTTCGGTAAGCCTGAACCGACAGCGCCGGGCAATCTTCACCGACTCGGCTAGCAATGCTGCCGGATAGCACTCAAACAGTGTCTCCAGGGTACGCAGGTGGCGTTCGCCATTAGGGAACAACCGCTGCCCAGCTTCGGCGACCGTTACATGATGCCGGATGGCGGTCATGGTGTCCTGCAAGGCGCGTCGCCCTCGTGCGTGCATATGCACATCGCCACAGGCGACCAGAGGCAAATCCAAGGCGGCGCCTAGCGCCTGAAGCCTTACCCATCTTTCGGCATCATCCGGACCATAATGTCGCTCGACACCTACCCATAGGCGCCCGGGAAAGCACTCGCTCAACCAGCTACCCTGCGTATCGTCGTCCGTGTCAGGCAGCCAGATCGCCAGAAGTCCCAAGCAGTGATCCGTAAGGTCCTCCTTGAGTAGACGATAACGGCCCTTTTCGGCACGGCGCCTCGCTCGGGTAATCAGTCTGCACAGATGTTGGTAGCCGCCCAGGTCTTCCACCAGCAGCACAACCTTGGGACCTTCACTGGTACAGAATTCAGCACCCACAATTAGAGGTAGGCCATGTGCTTGTGCGGCTTGCCAGGCGCGTACGATACCGGCAAGCGTGCACTCATCCGTAATGGCCAGCGCCTCATATCCCAGGCGTTTGGCCCGTTCAAATAACTCATCGGCACTGGAGGCGCCTCGCTGAAAACTGAAATGGGATAAACAGTGCAGCTCCGCATAACCAGTGCTCATGCGAACCACCCATGCAACCACCACCCCGGCCGCTGTGCGATTGCCTGATAAGCCCAGGCCAGGCGGCCATTGGGAAGCTCCACCAGATAGTAGTCCCGGCGTATATCGCTGCCGTCCCACCAGCCAGACTCGATCCGCTCGGGGCCGGCCAGAATACGGGGTGCCGCCTCGCCCAGTGGAATAGGCTCACGTAACAGCCACGCCGGGCGCTTCCCCTGGGCAAGCATCTGTAGATCACATGATTTGGCATCCTGGCGCCAGGATGCCTCCGGCCGATGATCCCCCTGGCCGCCAACCGCATAGACGGCCGAATCACCAAGGCGTGTTCTGAGGCGTTCGCGTAACTGCTCCCACGATAGCGTCTGCTGTGGTCGCGGTTCAAACAAACTACGGTGCTCCGGTACAAAGGCTGGAAGTTGCTCCGCGACCAGCCGCAACGCCAGAATGGGCGCCGTAACCTGATGGATTTCCAGCCGCCCACGGGCATATTCAAACAACAGGCCCGCATCCCGTTCGGGTGTCAGGAGTCCTACCGTGATCAGGCTATCCGGTTGCGCACGGTGCTCCAGATACAGCATGAAGCGCTGCACACCACTGTCCCTTCCGGCCAGGTACATGGCCAGATCCAGCGTCAGGCGACGTAACGGAAACAGAAGTTGCTGGTTCGACTCCACTTCAAAGTTAAACTCTACCCGCATATCAAAAGTATCAGGCGGCCGGTAAAAGCCCAGCGCCAATGGCCTTCTACCCAATAACAGATCGAGTTGGTTCAGCAAATCGGCGGGAAAGCGCCTGGCTATTTCGGCTCTGGGCAGATCCATTACCTGCCTGAGTCGTCTGAACCCCATACGGCCAAGCGATTGCACCAGAGCGTTATCCAGACCAGCCCGGTCCAGCGGCAGGGGGCCGAGCCTTTGCCACAACTCCGTATCGTTCACGATAACCAGATCATCCGAGACATTGGCCATGATGCGCGCGGATACAGGATTGGGCGCCAGGGTAATACGGTGGCTGAAGCCGAGCGCCGCCAACTCGTCACGTAGGCGTCTGGAAAACGCAGGCCAGGGGCCAAACAACGGCATGCTCGATTCAACTTCGAGCAGGAGCGCTCGCGGATAATGCAGACTCACCTGGGCACTAAAGCCATATGCCCAGGCAGCCAGAAGATTCTGGCTGCGCTCGATATCGTCCAGATCGTATTCGGCTGTTGCAAAGCCTGGGCATAAGGTTTGTGCAGCAGCGAGGGTCAACCCTGGCGCCAGCCCCAATGCCCTGGCACGGGCATTGACTGCACGCAGGACGCGCCGTTGTGGCGTACCTCCGAGCAAGACCAGGGGTTCGGTACATTCGGGACGGTGACGCAGCACACTGTCCAGCGCCAGCTGTGGCAGCAGGATACACGCCCATTTCATAGCAGTCCCCTTAGCGCCAGGCAGCCGCAGGAAGAGGCAGTGCTTTCGGTTGACCGCCACGGCACTTGAGGATGCGCAGCTGTAGCGGGCTGGGCTCTATCACCAACCGTAGAGCAGCAGGTGATGGATTGGCAGCCTCTTCAAGGCTGCGGTAGACAAACGCCAATGTCTGCCCGGTCTCGGCCGCCACTTGTAGCCTGCGTAGCGCCTTGTCATCCGCACGCTCCGGCCAGCACAGTACCGCACCACAACTGCCCGAGCGAAGGCATTGCTCTGCAGCCCATAAGGTTTCCCGCCCCTTGGCTTCGACGATACTTACCAAGCCCATATCGACCCCAGCGGCGATCCAGGCCTGGGGATAAGGCAAGTAAGGGGGTGCAATCAAGGTAACTCGCTCACCGCTTTGCGTCAGCCGGGCAAGCGTAGGCCAAAGCAGCTTGATATCCCCTATTCCGGTATAGGGCAACAGGATCTCAGTCAAGGCAGCCTCAGGCCAGCCGCCAAAAGGCAATCGCTCATCCAGCTCCGCATATCCGGTTGGCTGAATGCCTGTTCTGACCTGAACGCCGTGGCCCTTCCAGACCCGACGACTATCAAGCAGGCCCTCGAGCGCTACAACATTACTCATGGCGTGCCTCCCGCTTTACGCAAGGCACGGGTCAGCTGGAGATTCTCTCCGGCCAGCGGCTTGAGCAGTAGCCTGAGCAAAGCCAGGCGCGCATGCCGAACCGAATTAAATGCCTTAAAGCGGGAGATGTGCCGATGGGCCTTTACCAGACCGCTGTAAGTATCAACGAGGACTGGTTTGTTATATGGCTTGCCTTGCAGGTAATTGGCCTGCTGGGCTTTTGCTAGAACGCCACGTAACCTATCCAACGTCTCGTTGAGTAAGTGATCATAGCGAAGCAGTGATGATTGTGGTCGGAACAGAATGACTTGCAGATCAAGCGAGTCGATCGCTTCACTGAGCTTGTCCATGTGGCCCTACCTTGAGCACGACAACGTTTTCAGCATCCTTGCAAGCCGCTGTTTGAAGTGTGCTCCCAGAGAGCCTGTGCGCCAGATGAAGATAATCTTCCTGCGCCATCCAACAGACAGGGTCGACCTGTTTTTCAGGGCTGAGTCGTCGTAAAAGGGCAAGCATGAACATGTGAGACCTCCTTTGCTATTACTGTATAAATAAACAGTAATAAGACAAACGGTATCTCGCAATCTTGACTCCGACGAACGGTATATCAAAAGGCTTTTATTTAGTATGCATTCTTCTTACCTCATCACTGAACCCATAACGTGCTCTACCCTTCAAAACCTGTTCAGGCGATTTCCAAGCAGCTCCAGGAAAACCTTTACCCTAAGGGGGATATAGCGCCGAGTCGGTAGTAGCGCCCAGATAGACAGCGCCTGCGGCTGTACATCATCCAGGCTGACCTCTACCAACGAACCGGCTGCCAGCGCTTCATGCACATCCCAATAAGTCAGCTGGGCAAGGCCCAACCCCTGAAGGCAGGCAGTACGAATACCTTCAAGGCTGCTGCTGGAAAGCCGTCCCTCGACACGAACCGAGCGCACCTGCTGCTCCGCCATGAAAGACCAGTGCTGAAGGCCGTTCAACAGGAGACAGGCGTGACGGGACAATTCACTTGAGTTAACAGGCGTGCCGTTGAGCCGCAGGTATTGTGGGGAGGCACATAACACACGTGGATTGACTGCCAGCTGCCGGGCAATCAGGTTCGAGTCTCGCAAAGGTGCAATGCGAATGGCTACATCGATACCGCCGCCCACGATATCGACAATACTATCACTCAGATTCAAATCCACCTTCAAGGCAGGATGATCTGCCAAGAGCTGGGGTAATAGAGGCGCAATCACCGTGCGGCCAAAAACCGCTGGCGCGGTGATCTTCAGCACACCGCGAGCACCAGAGGCCTCTGGAGAAAGCGTAGCACGTGCAGCTTCCTCAGCCTCCAGCATGGTCTGGGCATACGGTAAAAACGCCTCGCCTTCGGGCGTCAGCGATACGGAGCGGGTCGTACGGTGAATCAGCCGAACCCGCAATTCACGCTCCAATGCCGCCAGCCGACGTGAAACAGACATAGGAGTCATACCGAGGCGGCGGGCCGCACCTGACAAACTCCCCGCGGCTGCAATAGCTGCCAGGACGGCAACATCTTTCATATCCATAGACTTTAACGCCTACCGTTATACCGGTTACTCACCTGTGCAGGCTACAGAAGCACTCAAGATCTCGCTATCGTAACCACACGATCCCTCTTCAAGCCTATCGATAAAGGCTTGGCAAACTTCTTTTTGCATTAAAGCCTTTGGAGACATCATCCCATGGTCAAGACACTTTTCACCCATTTCGATATAAACGGAGTATCGTTAAACAACCGCCTCGCCGTAGCCCCAATGACACGTGTCAGTGCCAATGAGGACGGGACCCCGAACGACACCATGAATCGTTACTACGAGCGCTTTGCATGTGGTGGGTTTGGGTTGATCATCACGGAAGGCCTGTATACCGATCAGGCTTACGCCCAGGGTTATGCGTATCAGCCTGGGATGAGCGATAACGAGCAAGCCCAGGCCTGGAAACCTCTTGTGGATACCCTGCATGCCCAGGGCAGCAAGGTCTTTGCCCAACTCATGCATGCCGGCGCACTGACTCAGGGCAATCGGTTCCGCAACGACACCCTCGCTCCCTCGGCCCTCCAACCCAAGGGCGAGCAGATGACGTTCTACCGTGGCCAAGGCCCTTATCCCCTGCCAAAAGCAATGACCGAAGCAGACATCGCTGATGTCATCAGCAGCTTTGCCCAGGCAGCCAAGCGGGCGGTGGAGATTGCGGGATTCGATGGCATAGAGATCCATGGCGCTAATGGCTACCTGCTCGATCAGTTCTTTACCGACTACACCAACACGCGTGATGACCGCTGGGGTGGCGATATTCGCCAGCGTCTCTCGCTGAGTCTTGAAGTATATAAAGCGGTTCGCTCTGCAGTTGGGGCTAACGTGCCCGTGGGAATTCGTATCTCCCAAGGCAAGGTGAACGACTTCGAGCATAAATGGAAAGAAGGCGAAGCCGGTGCAGAAATTGTATTTGGTACGCTGGCCGAAGCGGGTATCGACTTCATCCACGTGACCGAGCATGAAGCGTGGCAGCCCGCTTTTGGCCAAGGGCCCAGCCTTGTAGCCTTGGCACGCCGCTATGCCCCTAACGTTACAGTCATCGCCAACGGCAAATTGCATGACCCGGAGCGGGCAGCACAGGCGCTGGAAGACGGTGCCGATCTGATTGCCATTGGACGCGGTGCGCTGGCCAATCCCGACTGGCCGCAAAAGGTGGAGAACGCACAAGTACTGGCCGAATTCGATCCTAGTCTGCTAGGCCCGATTGCCCATATCAAAGAATCCGAAACGCTTTGATACCTAGGTCTTTACCAAAGTAATATTCAAGCGATACAGCCACCCAAACGGCCAGACATCTGTCTGGCCGTTTTGCTTCAGTTCTACGTGCTTTCGCCTTGCGATACCGGACAATAGTTCGTAGCCCCTTATTTTTCTGCCTTGAATGTCAGCGCGATCAGGCTCTTCGCCTCTTAATGTATCTTCCCACAAGGTCCTTGTAGCCGGGCCAATCAAAATCCGGTTATTTATGTAAAGCTTGCTTTACATATCTCATAAGGTGGTCAATGATGGAAAGTAGGCTTTACATCAGGAGCATTACATGTCCCGGTATCACTATGAGTTAGGCGCTGCACTTATTCTTTACGCGATCGTTTTGGTAGCTTCGTTGACGCTGTTACACCATCTTGAAGACGCTAGCCTTGTCGTACGCACTACGGTTTCGTTATTGCCCATCGCCCCGGCCGGGTTGATGTGTTGGGCGATCGTCCGGCAGCTTCGCCGCCTTGATGAGATGCACCTGCGCATCCAGCTTGAAGCGCTCGGCTTTGCCTTTGCAGCTTCCGCCCTGCTGACCTTCAGTTATGGGTTTCTTGAAAACGTAGGTTTTCCCCATATCAGCTGGCACATGGTGTGGCCAATCATGGGACTCATGTGGATGATAGGGCTGAGAATAGCGACGCTACGTTACCGATGAAAAACAGACTCAAGGAGCTGCGCGCCGAACGTAACTGGTCCCAGGCCGATCTCGCCTCGCAGCTCGACGTTTCCCGACAAACCATCAACGCCATCGAAAACGGCCGCTACGATCCTAGCCTGCCACTGGCTTTTCAGATAGCACGGATTTTTGCCTTGCCTATCGAGGCAATCTTTGATGATGAACAATAAAAGTTACTAACATATTCAGACATGAGTGTATTTTCATGGCCTAAATGGCTTCGAGTGTCTCAAGCGCAGCCAGCCATTGAGCTTTAATCTCAGGCTAACTGCCGCCTGGCCTGCTATGCGCAAGGATCATGTGATGCGGTAGCTCAAAATTCTTGTGCGACTTGAGCGACATTTACGCTGTCTGATTGAGACATAACCGGCAGGCTTTAGCAGGCCCAATCGCCCATTCAGAAAGGGGCTGGTTGGATAAAGGTTGTATCTGCACCAAAATCCCCTTCGAGGATATAGCGATCCTTACAGCATGAAACTGACTCTATTTCCCCAAAAGTGGCGAAACCATCAGATCCAGTTCCATTGATGTGCCTAACACCTGAGTTAAGCCGCGCTACGAAGCGGCGTCGGCTTGGACACTTGTTAGCCGGCCCCAATAGGTGCATTACAAACGGGGCAATGACGGAATCGGGTATTCACTCGGGTGGTGGAAGATTTTTGACGTTTTGAGTCCCAGCATGCTGGGCAGTAGAGACCACTATCGGCCTCAAAGATATAGCAGCCCCACTTTCTTCCAGTGGGTTTTTCATCAACGGGCTGTGATGTCTGTTTTAGCAGATCATTTTCTTCTTGGAGCTGAGCGATGCGCTCTTTAAGAGAGGCAGCTTCCAACTTTAGGTCAGCAAGTTCGCTCGAAAGATCAGCTAGCAGATTTTTGAATTCGGCATCTTCAATATTTTTTGAGATTTCACGGAGCCGCTTCGTCAGGCTAAGTGACGTACTTATTGTTGAGATAATATCCATGAGCTCTTCCTTGATAGAATAACGTTTGGTTGAGGGGCGGGCTAGCCCGTCCCAGAGAGGGCAGCGAACGAGTCGAACTACTTGTTAGCGCGTCACCACTCGAATACTAGTTCGTACGCACCACGCGCATCTTTCATCTCGAAAGATCTTTGGCTCAACTCTTGAACATTTTGGTACTTTGAGTTCGCTTTTCCATACAAGCCCATTTCCCTGTATCCCTTGTATCCGAAATCTTCCCAAAATATATTCACATCCACCGAGTCGTGCTGAATCACGAGTTGGCACCCGACCACTTCACCATCGACCTTCGTTCGTCCACCCACGGTCGCCGTGACGGTAAATTCGCCGTGGAAACTTCCAGCATTTCGGTCATCACTAAGATTCTTAATTAGTTCGCACAGATAGTGCGTTCCATCTACATAGTCCACTTAACTGCACTCCTTGATCTATTTAGCGCTAACGCTGTGCTCTGGGACAAACCGAAGCGAAGCGTAGGTTTGTCCCTAGCAGCACTTTGTTAGCCATTACCTGCGCCTCGGCAACATGAGCGGATTGCTTACCCGCCAGTTATAACTCGGAAATTCGCACATATACCATTCAATTGCAATTCGAGCAAAAGTTCGAAATTCTTCATCATTCCATAAATCAACTATTAGATCTCTGCTTAGTCTTTGAATTTGTTTAGAGCCTTGATATACCCAACCCAAATAGGAATCTAATTTAGGCTGACTTTTACCCTTGAAATGGCCATGAGGTATAGATGGATGAAAATCGCAGTCATACTGATGAAAGACCCAGTCATTTAAACCCTTTTTTCTCGATAGAAACTGGAAGTAGCCTTTCTTGTCTCTTCTCAAGCCCGGCTGGGCTCCATCTTCGCCTGATTTGTTCAAGTCTGATGGAGATGAACCGTTATCACGCTCATCATTTTCGAGAGACCAAACCTCGTCGCTATTCCACTCCTCTACAAGAAGGATTCTTGTCGCTTGCGCGTAGACTGGATCGCTTGGCTCACACATGTTTTTTAGTGCCAGCATTCTCTCAAGGTAATGGGTCCAACTAAGTTTCTCAGTATGAAAGTAAAATCGAGATAGCTCAAAATAGAGCTCGGATGCTTCTCTTTCCAGATAAATCAACAGGAGTCTCCTTTTGGCTAACGTCGCATTAAGCGGCTAGTCCGCTGCAATGCCTTGTTAGGCTTAATTATTACGGGTGTAAAACCCTTCTGTATAGCAAGCTTCTTAATGTCTTTAGGCCTAGGCTCATTGGGCTTTTTCCACTTTTCTTTGAGACCGCCACCGATTGCGCTGTCTAAATCGAACACTAACTGAGAGCAAAAGTGTTTACTCAGGTCAATCAACCACCTCTCTGGCACGCCTAGCTTTCTAAAAATCCTGTTTGATTTAACGGGATTGGCTGAGATATATAGAAGCCCCATCGGCACAAGCATTGCCGCAATAAAAAAGCTTATATATAGCCATTGACCAGTTAATGAAAGGAAACATGTCAGCACAATTAATACAAGCAAGCCAAAATTAAATCCAAACTGGCTCAGGCCAGAGTTCAATGTTCTTAACAAATTATAGGGCGAGCCTTGCTTTTGATTAATACCTTCTATTAGTTTAACTAATTGTTCTTCTGTTAAAGGTGTCGGTCTTTCCAGAAGTAATACTCGACTATTGTTGTCAACAAATGAATCTAAAGACACTGGCAATACTCCAGCAGGAGTTGCCTCTATAATTTTCTGGTCAGAGATGGCGAGCGCTGCATGGCTAAACCTACTCCTTGTAGAAAGCCTAATTCCCCAGCTCGTCGCCGTACAAGCGGAAGAGACTAAGATGTCGCCTGCTTTCATAGATCTCCCTTATATTCCTTATGAGCCTAACTTTTAGTTAAGGGCTGGGCTTTAGCCCGTCCCAGTGAGCGAAGCGAACGGTTTGAAGGCTGTAATGGACTCTCCCTGCACCACGTTTCTTCTATAACACAGTGGTGACTGTTCGCTGGGAGAGGTGCGATGAAACGCATAGCGGTTGATTTGGCCAAGTCCGTTTACCAGGTTGCCGAGAGTGTTCAGGTCGGTCGGGTGGATCGACGCAAGCGGCTCGACTCCAGGGCATTTGCGCAATATGTACAGGAGCAGCTCGAGCCTGTCGAGTGGGTGATGGAAGCCTGTAGCACCGCTCACCATTGGGACCGGTTGATGCAGGAGAAAGGACATCGTGTCGTGCTCTTACACCCTCGTTACGTGCGCCCGTATCGGCGACGCAACAAGACGGACCGCAACGACTGTGACGCCATTCTGGAAGCAGCGCGCTGCCAGGAAATCCGCCCGGTTCCGGTCAAGAGTATGCAGCAACAGCAGGTGCAGCAACTCCACAAGCTGCGCGAGGGTTGGAAGAAATCCCGTGTTCAACGCATCAACCTGTTGCGCGGCATCCTGCGTGAAGCAGGGGTTGACGCACCGAACGGCATCAAGCCTTTTCTGCGCCAGACGTGCGAGCTGATCGAGCGGCCCGAGGTACGCGCCTTGCGCGGTGCATTGCAAGTGGTGCTGGCCGAGATCAACTTATATGAACAGTCGATGCGCGAGTGCGAGGAGCAACTGGCACGCTGGCATGCCGATGACGAAATAGTCCATAAGCTCGACGAAGTCAGTGGCATTGGCCTGCTGACAGCCAGTGCTTTGAAGACCGCCGTTGGCAAGCCTGAACGTTTCGCCAGCGGCCGACACCTCAGCGCCTGGCTGGGCATGACGCCGAACGAATACAGCAGTGGGGAGCGTCGCAGGCTTGGACGGATCAGTTGCAAAGGCAACGTCTACGTCCGCACTTTGCTGATTCATGGTGCGCGAGCCGCGTTATTGGCAGCTAAACGCTGCAAGGCGCGAACACCTGAGCGGCTGACTCATCTGCAGCGTTGGGCCTTGGACACCGCTGAACGCATCGGCCATAACAAGGCCGCCGTGGCATTAGCCAACAAGCTGGTAAGGATCTGCTGGGCGGTGTGGTGCCATGAGCGACGGTTCAGCGGTAACTGGCAAAGCACAAAGCCTGCCTGACGGCGAGGCTAACAATGAAGTAATGGTTCTAGTGGTTGTGGTGAGAAGCGAGACTGTCGGAACAGGCGAGTCCTGCAGCAGAGCAAGGTCGATAACAATGATGATCTTTGTGATCGCTTGAACGCTTGGCCCCTGCTGTGCGAACTACAGAATGGCCAGGGCAGTGCCCAGTAAAGGCCGGATATACGAATGCAACCGCGCTGACGACAGGATCGAAAAAGTTATCCTCATCGCTTGTTGGGAGAGCCCATATACGAATTGTTAGGCGCCACGACCGTAATGGTGTCGCCTGACTGCATCTCGATCGCGACGCCACCGCCAGCGAGTTCCTTAGCAGCCAGGACTGAACAAGACGGCCCCCACGGTTGCGTGGTCGGGACAACGAGTTCGGTGACTCCGGAAAGCGTAAGGGAGAACGGCTCTAGGTGCGACGGCGCTCCCGCAAAGTCAATGCGACAGGTACGCGCTTCCCAGTCGAGGCAGATGCCGACCAGAGTTGCATCGTGGAAATCAGTGGCTGACAAATCCATTTTCGTGACGCCTAACGATTAAGCTAAGGGGCCGGCTTTAGCCGGTCCCAGTGAGCGAAGCGAACGGTTTGAACCTGTTGTTAGGGTTGTCCAACAGCGCCTCCCCAGTTTGCATATAGCGTTTCATTGGATAGTACCCAATTCTTAAAGTGCTCAATTGCCTCGGGTAGCGAAGCGAAAGACACCAGGTCGAATTTTCCACCACGCTCAAAGTAGAAGCACTCGATCTCATCGCCATAGTTGAGAATGCAAAAGCAACAGTCTTGGGGTGTTTCGTTGATGCGGATTTGCCCCATGCGGATTCCGGCAGATTTAAGCTCGGTGGCTAGGTTTGCGAATGGCGGCATGGGAACCCTAACGTTTGGTTAAGGGGCGGGCTTTAGCCCGTCCCAGTGAGCGAAGCGAACGGTTTGAACCAGTAGTTAGGCATTGGCGCTATTTAGCATAATATTACGCAGAGCTACTTCTGCTTGGAAAGCTACGTGTTCGCTTTTGCTAGTTAAACAAGCTTTTATTGCATCAATCTCCACAGGGCCTACGGTGTTCATTTGGGCTAGTGCGCTAAGAGCGTCACATACAACAAATTCGCTGCTATCCGATAATTTCTTAGCAAAAACACTATTTAGTTCAGTGCTATTTTTGTCGATCCTAGAAAGAGCGGAGATTGAGGCTTGCCTTACGCCGAGACTATTATTTTCAGTAAGTTTAATAAGTTTATCGACAGCACATATCGACCTTTTTCCTAAAGAGCCGAGTGCGCCTACACACCAGAAGAGCACATCACCATTTTCTGATTCTAGTGCGTCTATGAGGCTAGGTATATCAACATCAGCATCGTGACTTAAACTGGCCAATGCAAGAGTGGCCGATTTTCTTTCACTCTCGTCATTAGATGTTATCCAGTGGAGCCATTTTTATGTTTGATTCATATGTCACTCGGAGAGTGCCTAACGCCGCATTCAGCGGCTTGTCCGCTGCAATGCTTTGTTAGCCTTGCGATGTTTTCTGTTTACAAAATACAAGCGCATGTCGCTCAATTTTGTTAATAATCTACCAACTACGAAGTACATAAACCAATTGTAGTATTTTGCCTCGATGACTTTTTTGTAGTCATCTCTGTAATGCTCATTTCTCCAAGCTTCAATATCATGCACAGTTATATCTGTGCAGTTAAGCGCTCCATTAAAAGCTTGCTCAAGTAGATATTCCTCCAGAGAATCTTTTGACTCCAGAGATTCTCGGGTAAGGCGAAATTTTCTAAACTTACGTATCTCATAATCTCTTGGGTATATGGGGATGGTTTCTTCTCGACCATCTTCAGTTTTCACGTCTACTATGTACTTTACTTCTGATCCGAAACACTTGTTCTTATACGTAGACCGCATTGGGTGAATTAATGCGGTCATGTGGTTCTTGAAAAAGTCCCCAATTGGGTCCCATCTTTTTATCCATTCTTTAACCACATATTTCCCATGCGAAGTCGAAAGCACTATTTGTGAACGGACTTCCTTTGAGTCTAACAAACCATTGAGCTTGATTCGTCTCATGTTTACGCTGTAGAAATCGACTGGATCATACTGTTTAGAGTAAACCTCGTATGGTTTAAGAATTTTCGGCTCTTCGTCGAAATCCTCTAACTCGATGTAATAGTTACGACCCGCCAAAAGAAAGATCTTAAATATAACCACAGGACGGTCTTTAAAGTTCTCTAAGACGATGCTGCTCACATACTTATCTTGGCAGTATGAACTTGAGCAAACCGAGTACTGCCCTCGAACATATATTCCTGACTTTCGCAAATAATTTCGAACAGCGAAAGTAAGAGCTATCAATGAAATAAATATTGCAATTAAAGAAATCAACAGTTGATAGTTCAATAATCACTCCTTTATGGCTAACGATTCAGCTAACAGGCGAGTAAAAGCGTAGCTTTTGCAAGTCCAGTGAGCGGAGCGAACGGTGTTGAGCGACTTGTTATGTTTCATTGCTAATGAGATTTTTCAGCTGGGCGATGGTAAGCCATGGCCTTGAGCGGTGCAGTATCCTATGGCAGTTTGAGCACACCATCGCTATGTCTGATATTTTGGTTTTCTGGGCTGGAAGCATTTCGCTAACTGGAATTGTATGGTGAGCCTCAATGAAGTTGAAACCTCTTTGGCCATAGGCCTTTTCGAAGTCGAAATTGCAAGCTTCACAAAAAAGACGCTTATTTTTTCTTTTAAAATGCTCTTTTGCTTGCGAGATTAACGCTGAGTTTCGCTCTCGTGCGAGATGTCTTCGCTCAACAATTTTCCCTTCAGGAAAGCCTTCTGACGAAGTTTCATGGCTTTTAAAGTCTGATTCTTCAAGATCCAGGGTCCAGAATTTTCTTTTCTTGTTGTAAGGCGTGGAGCCTAGGCTTTCGCAGTATTCAATATATTTTTGATCTAGATCGCTGTTTTCGACTAGTTTTCCAAGAAGCTTGGAAATTGCAGGGGTGGTGTCTCTTCCGTCGCCTGCGTCTTCGCTGTGAGATTGTATTGAGTTGTTGGTATAGCCAATATAACGGCTAGGGGCGAAGCGCAGTTCTTGACCAACTTTGTATGCAATAAGACACTTTCCCTTTCTTATTAAATCCGAGCAGTAAAGCTGTTCATCGTCTGTGCCTTCGCACAAATAATCCTCGAATAGTCGGAGATTTTCTATAATCTCATCTTGTGCTGTTACGACGACCATGTTTCGACCTCAAGATGGGACATAACGATTAAGCTAAGGGGCGGCGGCACGCCGTCCCAGCGAACGAAGTGAGCGATTTGAGCGCCTTGTTAGGCATAAACCACCTCGCTTGCGCGCTGCGCATATTCACCTTGCATTTCAGTAAGGCATTCTTTTAGTAGCACAGCCTCATGAGGTAGGCGCTGAGAGAACTGCGGCCAGCCCAAGAACCTCACTTTGTATGGCATTTCAACCAAGCCAGTTATGGCGTCCCAGAAAGCGTCCCAGTTAGCACCATACCAGCCCGGAAAATTTAGCGACTTCATCAGCAACGAGTGCAGTTCTTCTGCGCAAGTGATAGCTCGGAGATCGATCTCTACTAGCTGTACGCGGGGCATATGTTTTGCCTAACTATTATTAGACGTCACGTGACGGATAACACGCTGGACGAGTCTGACGCATAACCTTCCTTGTCATTTCCATTTTCCTTTCTAGAGCGGGGCTTTCCAGGGAGCAGTGACGGTATAAGCGTGTTATACATCATCCACAGGGCTGCACGGCTGCGGGAGTAAATCGAGCTCAGACATTACTCGATTCACATGGAGCGCGTCTATTACAGGTAGGTTTAATTTTCAAGCAGAAGAAACGAGATTCAGTTCATGCCCTTCGCTTACACTGATGCCTATACCAGCACTCCATGTCATAAGCATGTAGCGTCTAAGGCCAATGTCTGCTTTGCGGTTTTCCTTAAAGCGCCAGCAAGGTATCAACCAGCCGCTCGCCTATAAGTAAGTCATGCCGACTGGCGGTGCGAACCGTCTTTTAAAAAGCCTGAGGGCAGACTTAAGGCGGAGGGCAAATCATCCATAAGACGGGTGTCTCCCCTCTTCCCAGCCGCTACCTTGGCGCACATTTTTAGTTTGGAAAAGTGTGCGTCTACACATGAAATCGAAAGCCTTTCTGTATCTGGCTGTGCTGTGGCTAGCCGCCTGCAAACCTGAAGCGCCTGCCCAGGCACCTGCAGCACCGCCGGTTGAGGTGGCAGTGGTAACGCTGAAGTCACAACCTGTCCCCCTGGTTGCCGAGCTTAACGGCAGAACCGTGGCCCATATGGAGGCTGAGGTTCGCCCACAGGTGTCAGGCATCATTACACAGCGTACCTTTGAAGAAGGAACACTCGTCAAGGCTGGGCAGGTGCTCTACCGCATCGAACAGGCGCCCTACCGTGCCTCGCTCAACCAGGCCAAGGCCTCGCTGGCTAATGCCCAGGCCACGTTGCAGGCCGCCAAGCTTAAAGCCGAACGCTACAGCGATCTGATCAAGATCGAAGCCGTCTCCCAGCAGGAAGCAGACGATGCCAAGGCCAGCTATCAGCAAGCTCTGGCTACCATTGCCGAGCGCAAGGCGGCGGTTGAGTCTGCACAGATCGACCTGAATTTCACGCAGATTAAGGCACCTATTGCCGGGCGGATCAGCAAGAGCAGCATCACGCCGGGTGCTCTGGTAACTGCCAATCAGGAGACCGCGCTGGCGGTTATCCGTACGCTGGACCCTATCTACGTAGACATCACTCAATCCAGCGCCGCGCTGCTCAGGCTCAAGAAGGCCTTGGGCAATGGCGTAGCCGCTGGCAGCACCGATGTTAGCCTTCGCCTGGAGGACGGCTCGCTCTATCAACATTCAGGAGTGTTGAAATTTGCAGAGGTTGCCGTGGATCAGGAGACCGGCTCTGTCACGCTTCGCGCACTTTTCCCTAACGCTGAAGGGCTTCTTCTGCCCGGCATGTATGTGAGAGCCCTCTTGCAAGAGGCCGTTGCGCCTCAGGGACTCCTTGCGCCTCAACGAGGCATTACCCGAGATGCGAAAGGCAATGGCATGGCCCTGGTTGTAAACACCAACAACACGGTTGAAGCACGTGAAGTGGTTACAACCCAGGCTATTGGTAGCAGTTGGCTGATTCAAAGCGGATTGGCGGAAGGCGATCGCCTCATCGTTGAAGGCACCGGCAAGGTCAAGGCGGGGGCGACGGTACATGCGGTTGAGTTCAAACCGGCAGGTTCCGGTGAGGCTCGCGCCACGCAGCAGGGACAGTAGCCGATGTTTGCACATTTCTTTATCAAGCGACCGGTCTTCGCCTGGGTCATCAGTATCGTCATCATGCTTTTTGGCCTCTTGGCGATACGCACCCTTCCCATCGCCCAATACCCGGATGTGGCGCCTCCCGCTATTTCGGTCAGTGCCTCCTATTCTGGCGCCTCGGCCGAGACCATGGAGAACAGCGTTACGCAAATCCTTGAACAGCAACTCAAGGGGCTGGATGGCCTTCAATCATTTTCCTCCAGCAGCAGCTCCACAGGGCGAACCAGCATTACTGTGACCTTCAACCAGGGGGTCGATCCCGATAACGCTCAGATTCAGGTCCAGAACAAGGTTCAGCAGGCGCTTACGCGTCTTCCCTCCGAGGTACAGCGACAAGGCGTCTCGGTGACCAAGGCGCAGAATGATTTCCTGCTGATCATGGCCCTTTACGACGACACGGATCGTTCATCCTCTACGGATATTTCTGACTACATGGCCAGTAACCTGCAGGACCCTATCTCACGGGTTCCAGGTGTGGGCGATGTGCAGATTTTTGGCTCTGAATATGCCATGCGCATATGGTTAGATCCTTCGAAGCTGGCTACCTATGGATTGATGCCATCTGACGTCACGGCGGCCGTACAGGCCCAGAACACTCAGGTCTCCGCTGGGCAGATTGGTGGATTGCCTTCTCCACCGGATCAGGAACTTAACGCGACCGTTACCGCGCAATCACGGCTACGTACGCCCCAACAGTTCCGGGACATCATCCTAAAGAGCGATTCGTCAGGCGCGCATGTACACCTGGGCGATGTAGCTCGGGTGGAGCTGGGCAGTGAGAGTTACGGCATTGTCACTCGCTTGAACGGCCATCCTGCCGCGGGGCTTGCGGTAAAGCTTGCACCTGGAAGCAATGCACTTTCTACAGCCGAAGGCGTAAAGGCGCTGGCACAGGAGCTGTCCAGTAACTTTCCTGAAGGCTACCACCTGGAATTCCCGCTCGACAGCACAGAATTTATCAAGCTTTCAGTTCACGAGGTCATCAAGACGCTCTTCGAGGCGATTGCCCTTGTTGTCGTAGTGATGTTCATTTTCCTGCAGAGCTGGCGCGCAACCCTTATCCCGGCGATTTCCGTTCCGGTGGTGCTGTTAGGCACATTCGGCGTGCTATGGATTGCAGGATATTCCATCAATACGCTCACCCTGTTTGGCGTGGTGCTGTCCATTGGCCTTCTGGTAGACGACACCATTGTGGTGGTGGAAAACGTTGAGCGCCTGATGACGGAGCGCAAGCTGTCTGCCCTTGACGCCACCATGGAGTCGATGACGGAAATCAACAGTGCGTTGATCGGGATTGCCATGGTGCTGTCTGCCGTTTTTCTGCCTATGGCTTTCTTTGGCGGGTCGACAGGGGTTATCTATCGGCAGTTTTCCATCACTATCGTAGCGTCCATGGTGCTGTCGGTGTTTATTGCACTGACACTCACACCCGCCCTGTGCGCAACATTACTCAAGCCAGCCGAGCATCAGGCGCAGTCTGGTTTCTTCGGCTGGTTCAACCGCACCTTCAACAAGAACCTCAACCGCTATGAGCATGGGGTGACGGGTGTACTCAAACGCCCGGTACGGTTCATGCTCATTTATGGATGCTTGGGTGCCGTACTGGTCGTGCTGTATATGCGTTTACCCAGCGGCTTTCTGCCTACCGAAGACCAGGGCTCGAACATGGTGCAGTTTACCTTGCCGGTCGGAGCCTCCCAGAAGCGCAGTCTGGAGGTTGGCAAGACCATTGAGCGCCACTATCTGGAAACCGAAAAGGACAACACCAAAGCAATTTTTACCATTGTCGGATTTGGCTTTGGCGGAAGCGGCCAGAATACGGGCCTTGCGTTTGTTGCCCTTAAAGATTGGAGCGAGCGCACCGATGAAAAAGATCGGGCCGATAGTATTTCTAATCGCGCCATGGCCACCTTTTACCGTTCCCGCGATGCGCAGATCTACGCCCTGACGCCACCTGCGATCCAGGGCCTGGGCCAATCGTCTGGCTTCACGTTCCAGCTACAGGCATCAGCCACAACGGACCGTGCTCAGCTCCTGGGCTTTCGTAATCAGCTGTTAGGGCTGGCCGCAGCAGAGCCGTCCCTGGCCGCAGTTCGCCCAAGCGGCCTGGAAGAAACTCCACAGCTCAAAATCGACATTGATCAATCCAAGGCGGTTTCCAGCGGGCTAGCGTTGAGTGATATCAACTCGACGTTAAGTGCCGCCTGGGGCAGTACCTATATCAATGACTTTATCGACCGGGGTCGCGTCAAGCGGGTGTACATGCAGGGTGACGCCCCGTTTCGCTCGCAGCCTGATGATTTGTACCAGTGGTATGTGCGTGGTCAGTCCAACGCGATGACACCTTTCTCGGCCTTTGCCACTACGCATTGGGAGCGCGGCCCGGACAACCTTGAACGCTTCAACGGCCTTGCCTCATACGCGATTCAGGGTCAGGGTGCTCCGGGTGTCAGCTCGGGTGAAGCCATGGACACCATGGAGCGCTTGGCCAGCCAGTTGCCCCAGGGTACAACCTTTGCCTGGAGCGACCTGTCCTATCAGGAGCGCGAATCCAGCGGGCAGGCCATTCGCCTTTATGCCCTGTCCATCCTGATTGTTTTCCTCTGCCTGGCAGCCCTCTACAACAGCTGGTCGATTCCCTTCTCAGTGCTCATGGTCATTCCGCTGGGTATTGTCGGCACCATTCTCGCGGCTACCTTGCGAGGGCTGGAAAACGATGTGTTTTTCCAGGTTGCGCTCATTACCACCATTGGCCTGGCTTCCAAGAACGCTATTCTGATCGTCGAGTTTGCCGAGGCGGCCGAGCAGCGTGGGCTCTCCATCTGGAATGCTGCGCTTGAGGGTGCTCGCTTGAGACTTCGCCCGATCGTTATGACCTCGCTGGCCTTCATGGCAGGTGTGCTGCCTCTGGCCGTTGCTACCGGTGCAGGTGCCAACAGCCGCATCTCCATTGGCACCGGCATCATTGGCGGTACGCTCACCGCAACAGTGCTTGCGATCTTTTTCGTACCGCTGTTCTTTGTGCTCGTCCGCGGCCTCGCTATCCGCTTCCAGAAGAGCAAGACCCCATCCGTTTCGCAGGAGACACCGTGATGCGCCTGAGATGTTTAGCGCTGCTCATGCCGATGGCTCTGTTTGGCTGCACCCTCGCTCCCACTTATGAGCGACCCGCCGCCCCGGTTCCTTCGACGTGGCCGCAGGGAACTGGCTACACGCCCTCTGTACAAGCCTTTGTGCCAACCACTTGGGAAGCGCTTGTGCTGGATGCCGATCTACGATCCGTTATAACGCTTGCGCTAGCCAATAACCGGGACTTGCGCAAAGCGGCAGCCAATATCGAGTCGGCTCGGGCGCAGTATCGTCTGCAGCGCTCCGAACTCTGGCCCCAGTTAAACGCCAGCACCAATGCTTCACGCTCTCGTACTCAGGTAGAGACACTCGGGCAAAAGCAGACCGTCTACAGCAAAAGCGTTTCGGCAAGCGTTGGGCTTAGCGCCTATGAGCTGGATTTGTTTGGACGCGTGCGGAGCCTGTCCGAATCAGCGCAGCAGAGTTTGCTGGCTACAGAAGAGGCTTCCCGCGCCACCTATATCAGCTTGATCGCGGAAACAGCCAATGCCTACCTGACGCTCGCCTCTGACCGGGCGCAACTGAGGATCTCGGAGGAAACGCTGGAAAGCGCGGGTCGCACGGTCAGTCTGATCCAGGGGCGGCTCTCGGCAGGCATCGCCTCCCGTGTAGACTTGCGGCAGGCCCAGACGATCTATGAACAGGCACGCGCGGATATTGCCAACTACCGGACGCTTGTTGCTCAGGACCGCAATGCACTGGAATTATTGGTCGGGCAGACACTGGATGATGCGGTGCTACCCCAACCATTAGCAGCAGATAACCCATTGTTTGCAGAGGTCTCGCCTGGACTGTCTTCCGATGTCCTGCTCAGGCGCCCGGATGTGCTTCAGGCCGAACATAACCTGTTGGCAGCCAATGCCAATATCGGGGCTGCTCGGGCAGCATTCTTTCCACAGCTGAGCCTTACTTCC
This sequence comes from Pseudomonas sp. JZ134, assembly GCF_051027695.1. Lineage (NCBI taxonomy): Bacteria > Pseudomonadati > Pseudomonadota > Gammaproteobacteria > Pseudomonadales > Pseudomonadaceae > Pseudomonas > Pseudomonas sp. JZ134. Next base: position 622,680 of record NZ_CP069251.1, read on the forward strand.
TCTGTAGGCTTGAGCAGTCATGGATTGTCATCGCTGTTTTCAAGCGCCAACAAGGTCTGGTCATTCATGCCCTCTGTTAGCGTCCCGATCTTTACCGGCGGCGCCAATACAGCCAATCTGAACTACAGCAAGGCCCAGCGGGACTATTACGTCGCTGACTATGAGCAAAGCATCCAGACCGCTTTTCGTGAGGTAGCTGACGCGCTGGCCAAGCGCGGCACACTGGAGGAGCAACTTTCTGCGCAGGCGGCCCTGCTGGAGGCTGCCAGCGAAAGCTACCAGCTCTCGGATGCACGTTATAGACGGGGTATTGATACCTTCCTGAATGCGCTCGATGCGCAACGTACGCTCTATAGCGCCCAAAAATCGCTGGTCAATGCACGTCAAATCGCGGAGGAAAACCGCATCGAGTTGTACAGAGTGTTAGGTGGTATCTGATAAACCAAGGCCCGGCCGAATACCGGGCTGGGCCTTTACTAGACTGCGCTTTCAGGACCCATGATGCGTCATCAATCCTTGCTTCCAGGCGAAGGCAACGGCTTCTGTACGATCAGCCAAGTCGAGTTTGGAGAGCAGGCTGCTAATATGGGACTTCACTGTTTTCTCACTAATATTTAGTGCAGTAGCAATGCGCACGTTACTGCCCCCAGAGGCAAGCTCGCGAAGCACATCAAGTTCACGCTCGGTCAGCTCCTTGAAGGGATCGACCTTGGGCTCGCGAATTCCCCTGACCACTTTGAGAAGCTTCGACGCGATAAAGGGATGAATAATGACCTCACCTCGCGCGATCCGGCGGATCATATCAATCAGCTCATCACCCAGCATCGTCTTGACCAGAAAGGACTGAGCGCCTGCCTCGATGGCAGCAAAGGCCAACTCATCTTCTTCGGTAGAACTCAGGACAGCTATCTGGCTACCCGGACTTACCTCCAGCAGTCGCTTGATGGTTTCCACACCGCTCAACCCTGGCATCATCAAATCCAGCAAGACAAGCTCCGGCTTGGACGCCTGAGCGAGCTCAATCGCTGTCTGCCCATCTCCCGCCTCGCCTATCACATCGAACTCGCCGGTAATGTCGAGCAGACTGCGGATACCCTGTCTGACAATGGCATGGTCATCAACCAGCAACACGGTGGTTTTCATCATTACCCTTCTGTGGGCTTAAAGGAGACTTCAACGGTGGTTCCCTGGCCGGGCTCGCTGCGAATATCAATACGCCCTTCCAAAAGCCAATGGGCTCTTTGACGCATATTGCCTAGGCCCATTCCCGAGCTGGTGTGCCCTGGATGAAAGCCTTGACCATCGTCCTCGATTTTAAGAACAAACCGCTCTCCCTGACGAACGAGGGATATCCATAGATGCGAGGCGTTGGCATGTCGAAGTGTGTTGGTTGCCCCTTCGCTGGCAATCAGGAGCAGCTCAGTTGCAACCGCATCCTCCTCATTCAACCAGTGCATCACCTCTTCCTGAATATCGACAGACCATTGGATGGCGCTGCCCTCAAGCAGGTTTGCCAGGTTCTGCTTCAAGGCGCTATCCAGACCTAGCTCGGCCACCGTAGGCGCCGAGAGGCGATGGATGACATCACTCATGTCCCGTTGAAGATGCTCAACAAGCTTGAGTGATGAGTTGGCCAACTTGCTCTGCTCGGGATGGGTACTGCACAGGCGGCGTAACAGGCTGAGCTGCAGCCCAAGGGCGAAGCACCGCTGCTTGGCGGTATCGTGCAGTTCGCGGGCCAGCCGACTGCGCTCATCCTGCGCAGCGATAGCCTGCTTGACCTCAATCACACCAGCTACCGCATCAGCCATATGATCGAATCGCTGGGCCAGCCGGCCGAACTCATCATGCCCTTCGTCATTGATACGAATATCGAGTTGGCCCTGAGCCCAGGTATTGGCTACCTGCTCGGCATGACGAATTCTATTTAGCAGGAAGAAAGCCAGCAACAGTGCGGTGCAACAATTACTGATCAGCATGTAGGGCCAAAGCCAACCAAACTGACGGCTCGTATCCGCCCAGAAGGCTTTCCATGGATCAAACCCTTCCATACCCAGAACAAGCCTATCCGCCTCTTGTGGTAGCTGAACAACCGCCGTGCTAAACCAGATATCACTGGTCGTACGCGGCTCATCGCTTTCAACCTTGATACTGTTACCCTGGCGGCTAACTGTCTGCATTCTGGCTTGAAGCGGCTCCGTCAGTTTGGCGGGGTAATGACATTGCAGCCCCTGCTCATTGCGGTACAGCGCTGCAAGACGCCCCTCCCCAAGAGACTGGCTAAAACTATTACCAGCCTTGCCTGTTAATACACCAGAACCAAAGACACGATGGACCAACAATTCAAGCAGTGCCTGGCAGCGTTCAGGCGTAGCGGCGGCTTGCAACAGCTCAGCCACCACCCTGCCCTCTACCGCAACACGGTCGTGCAATTTATCTTCACTTAGCGCCTCTTTAAGCTCAACCTGACTTTTCCAGGTACCGAAGCCGATGATTGCAACTGTAGAAGAACCAGAGATCACGAACAGACTGACAAAAAATTTGATGAACAGTCCGCCTAGCCATCGCTTGGGCGTGAATAACGAGGCGAGCTTGGAAAGAGTAAGCAAGGAGGGCGTGAATCCTGATCATCGGGTTATATGATCATTTTGCCATGAACCCTTCGGCAACGCCTGCAGCCTATCTGCCGGATTATGAAGACTAAGATCGGAAAGCCCACCCCTCTATGGTTTGATACGTCAGGCCTTACCGTCAAATGTGGAATGAATAAGACTCTATGTTTCTCTTTTGCTGCCGCAGGTAATCATGAAGACTCTGCTGTTAGGATTGATGATTCTCGGCCGTACGTGCCAACCCACAGAGGCGGCCTGTCAGCGAAATGCCGCTGACTTTAACTATCCCTCTCAGCGGCTGGATGAAGCGATACAGCAACTTGCCCATAGCACCGGCTGCCCTGTTACTGTAGACCTCGCCCGTTTCGCCGACCGTAAAGTGCCTGCTCTTCACGGTCGCTATACGCCTGAAGAAGCCTTATGGCAGCTGATCAAGGGAACGGGGCTCGAGGGTTACCCTACGGCTGAGGGATTGGAAGCGAACACTCGCGAACAGGATGCCGTCGGGGTCAGGGCAAAGGCTGTACGTAACCTCATCAATGCTAACAACGGCTCGATTACCAAGGCCAAACAGAAGCATTACGAACAGCAAATCAAGGAAGTAGAAACCAGCGCAGCGGACCTGGCTCGCCAGCAGGGTTTTATCAGTGCCGGGGAGCGCAGCTCGTTTCATCGCAGCCTGGACGGGATGCTCAATGAACTGAAGCGCTAGGTCATCTAGCCTATCCAGGTCGCTTTGAGAGCAGGCGGCTGACTTCTATTTCAGACGCCTGCGGGCCTATAGGGAGAGAAGGCTGCTTAGGACTTTTTACCCAAGCGGCCTTTGATCAACCTGCCAAGACGCTATCGACCAGTGCTTTGGCCTCTTCCTGAATGCGCTTGAGGTGCGCTTCACCCTCAAAGCTTTCAGCATAGATTTTGTAGACGTCTTCAGTACCGGAAGGACGTGCTGCAAACCAGCCGTTTTCAGTCACAACTTTGAGGCCGCCGATCGCTGCACCATTGCCAGGCGCCTCGGTCAGGATCTGTGTAATCGGCTGACCGGCCAGCTCGCTGGCAGTTACCTGTGAAGCGGAGAGCTTGCCTAGCTTGGCTTTCTGCTCGCGATCGGCTGCAGCATCGATACGCTGATACACCGGCGAGCCAAATCGCTCGGTCAGTGCCTGATAGCGCTCACCAGGGTCCTTGCCAGTAACCGCCGTGATTTCAGCCGCCAGCAGCCCCAGGATGATACCGTCCTTATCAGTCGACCACGCACCGCCAGTCTTGCGCAGGAACGATGCGCCCGCGGACTCCTCACCACCAAAGCCAAGGCTTCCATCCATGAGGCCATCCACGAACCACTTGAAGCCCACCGGCACCTCAACAACCTTCCGATCAATACCCTGAGCCACGCGGTCGATCATGGAAGACGAAACCAGTGTTTTACCAATACCCGCGTGAGCGCTCCACTCGGGACGGTGAGTAAAGAGGTATTCGATCGCTACCGCCAAGTAATGGTTGGGATTGAGCAGCCCGGTCGAACGCGACACGATACCGTGGCGGTCATGGTCGGTATCACAGGCGAAGGACACATCGAAACGGTCCTTGTTTTCAATCAATCCAGCCATTGCATGGGGCGAGCTGCAGTCCATACGGATCTTGCCATCCCAATCCAGGCGCATGAAGCGGAAGGTAGGATCGATACGGGTCGACAGGACTTCAAGCGGCAAACCAAAACGCTCGGCAATGCGCGTCCAGTAGTGCACGCCTGCCCCGCCCAGAGGATCCACGCCAAACTTAAGGCCCGAACGCTTGATGGCTTCGATATCGATGACCTGATCAAGGCCACCCACATAGCTTTCGATAAAGTCGAATCGCTGCGTCGTTGGCGCTCTCAACGCACGGGCATAGTCCATGCGCTCCACGCCCTTCAATCCTGCCTTGAGCAGCGCATTCGCACGCTCCTGAATCCACTTGGTTACGTTGGTATCGGCCGGACCACCATTGGTGGGGTTGTATTTGAATCCACCATCGGCAGGCGGATTGTGTGAAGGCGTAATGACAATACCGTCAGCCAGGCCGCTGGTGCGGCCTTTGTTGTATTCGAGAATGGCATTGGAGATGGCGGGCGTTGGCGTATAGCCGGGCTCGCCCTGGGTCTCAGCACAGCCTGCATCGATACGGGTCTCAACACCATTGGCAGCCAGCACTTCCAGTGCTGAAACAAAGGCAGGTTCGGACAGTGCATGGGTATCCATGCCGACAAAGAGCGGACCATTTACGCCCTGCTCTTTTCGGTAATCACAAATAGCCTGGGTAGTTGCCAGGATGTGCCACTCATTGAAGCTGACCTTCAGCGATGAACCGCGATGCCCGGATGTACCAAATGAAACCTGCTGCGCCGGATCATCAGGGTTGGGCCGTTCACTGTAATAGCGCGACACCAGGCGCGGTAGGTTGACCAGGGTATGCTCATCGGGCAGGCGTCCTGCGTTAAGGTCGATGCTCATCTGACGTTCCTTTGATGGATTGAAATTACTGCCTCAAGTAAACCATGCGGCGATTCAAGAAGCATTCGAAAGCGGTATGACACTGGTGGGTGTCATTCATTCGCGCTTCGACCCAAGCACTACCACCTAGGGTTCCCTTTTCGTTTCGCTTATGTGCTGCGGTGCTCGGAAATAAGCAGTGAAAACGGCTCGCCAAAAGAAAACCTGGCATTAGCCGGGTTTTCGATAACTGTGTTGCGTTACAGCGGATGATCTACCTCATCATCGCCAAGCGGATTATCAGGAATGATATCGGGACGCAGTGGATCGAATACGTCACTGCCAATGCCCGCATCGTCCGGCACCACAGGATCGGAGCCTTGTGCATCTAAGGGCGCATTGCTCATACGGATCTCCTCCATTTATAGCCATTAGCACCAGGCTTTGGAGGTATAAATCCACCCGTTGTTTATACCGGTCATCCGAACCTTTTGCAGCAGATTAAAGGTGGGTATAGATGTAACGGGCCGTCATCACAAGCGCTGTCACTCCAACCATAATCCCGATAAGACCAGACAATGCCAGTGCCGAAAAATGATAGAGATGACCCGGTGCACTGGCCATGATCAGTATCGCCGAAACACTGATCAACGAAACGATAGGCCCCACTGCCAGATAGCGTTTGAACACTGCCATGAACATGCCTCCCCAAGCTGCTCTGCAGACAGGCATCGTTGATAACACGGAATTATGAAGGCTATAAGTCATCACCAGACGGTTTGCCACTTGCGCCGGTCGTCAAACGACGAAAGGTATAAAGTTTTTCTGATCCCGACCGACAACGCAGCCACATCAATCAAGTAGATCCCTATGAAAAAGGTCAGCCAAACCTTGCGGACTCAAGCGTCCATCATCGAGGCCTATTGCGTTTTGGAAGAGGAAGCTCGTCAGCATCCCGAGCTACGCGTATTCCTGCCTGAACTGCTTGATCTAAACGAACAGGCCTGCACGCTCATTGAGCGCTATATGGCCAAGGCAGCTGTTAAAGCCGCCACTGAATGAATCCAGCAATCCAGCGGATGCGTTTGGGCGCGAGCCTGACATACGTGCTCACTGGCATAGCACAGGACAAAGGCTCACGAGTGATGCCATTGAAGTCAAAATCGTAGCCACCTTGAGCCGCGGTTATGGCTTACACGAAGCGAAATGCAGGCTGCCAGGGAGCGTCTATAGTGTCTGGGCACATAATAAAAAGGACGCCTCATGACTGTTATGCTCCGCCGCGCCACGTGCTCTCTTTCATTGGCAATCGCTTTTGCCTTTTCTACCGCTTCCACCGTACAGGCTGAACCTAATCACCCCGTTCAATCCCATGCCGAACAGTACAAGGAAGAAGCACTCAAGCTACTCGAGCAACTGGTAAATATTGATTCGGGCTCGGGTTATGCACCTGGTCTGATACAGGTAGGTCAGATTGCAGCTGATCAGTTGAAACAGCTGGGCGCTACGATCGAGACTGTTCCAAACTCTCCACCTGATGACAGTCATCACATCGTTGCCACGCTTAAAGGCACAGGCAAGGCCAAAATCTTGCTGATGGCGCATATGGATACCGTTTTCAAAGAAGGCTCAGCCAAGGAGCGGCCTTTCCATATAAAGGATGGGCGAGCCTACGGACCCGGCGTGATGGACGATAAGGGCGGAATCGTAGCGGGCATCTATGCGCTCAAGATATTGAAAGACCTCAACTTCAAGGATTACGCTCAGATTACCTTTTTGCTCGATGCCAGCGAGGAAACCGGTTCCGATGCTGCTACTCAGCTGATTCAACGGGTGGCCAGGGAGCATGACGTTACCCTTAATCTAGAGCCAGGCCGGCCTGCCGATGGCCTCGTGGCTTGGCGAAAAGGAAGCGCGACCGCAACCGTTGACGTTACCGGTAAGGCCGCTCATGCGGGCGTAGCGCCGGAGCTCGGCCGAAACGCTGCCATGGAAATCTCGCATCAGGTCCTCCAGCTTGGCAAACTGGGCGATGTCGAGAAGAAAACTACGGTCAATTTTACTGTAATCGACGCTGGCGATCGCACGAATGTCATACCTGACAGCGCGACTGCCAAGGCAGACGTCCGTGTAGCAGTTCCTGAGGAGTTTGATCGGGTCGAGCAAGACATGGCGCGCGTCTCTGCCAACAAGCTGATCCAAGAGACCGACGTGAAAACTCATCTGCATCGGGGCTTGCCGCCTATGCCTCAAACCGCCGAAACGGATAGGCTCGTGTCGATGGCTCAAAACATCTACGGTGAAATTGGCCGCAAGCTTACGATCGAGGGCAGCGGTGGCGCAGCTGACGCCAGCCTTGCTGCAGGTGTGGGCGTACCAACGCTGGATGGCTTTGGCATCGTAGGCGGCAATATCCATACGCCAGAAGAGTACGCCGAGGTGGAAAGCGTCGCGCCGAGACTTTATCTACTGGCAAGAATGATCATGGAGCTGGCGCAGCGTGATAAAGGTTAAGTCTCTCAATGAAAAGGACTTTTCATCGGACGTATACAGCACATGAGGAACGATAAGGAAGACTAGGCATCCCTTCTTATAGTCCTGTTGCAATCATGCAGGTAGATACTCAAGGCCTACGGCCTCTAAGTCAGAAAGCTCGGCGCCAGACTGCTGAGCCACATCCGATAGGAGGATGAGCGATGGATGATCTGGAACAACGCATACGTCAACGCGCCTACGAAATCTGGGAAGCCGCAGGCCGTCCGGATGGACAGGGATTTGAGCACTGGTTTCAAGCCCAGAGAGAAGTCGACTACGACACCGCAGGGGATCCGCTGTCGGGCGGAATAGAAACCAGCGTGGCGCAGCCCATGCCCAAGCCAAAGCGAAGCCGTACCAAGAAGACAGCCTGACCACAGGTCTTTGCCACTACGTAAAACGGCCAATTCTATTGGCCGTTTTATTTTAGTCGGCCTGAAATGCCTAGAGCGCTATCCACCCTACTCTTATTGGCGTTAGCCGAAAACATGTTCTGTAAGAGTGACTTCGATGAAGTAGCCTTCAGCCTGATCGCGTCATTACGTCATTAATAAATCGGTACACCTCTTTGATTCCGCAAAGGCCGCCTCGCCTGATCAATCAAGCTGCCAAACCGCCTATTCATCATAACATTAGCTCGCCACCACTAGACGTATGAGCAATGTAGGCTATAAATAATCGGGCGATCCCGGTAATAGTCATACCATTATCATGGCTTGCGCTTGAGCTATCTCTGCTGTCGGGCTTGGCGACCCTGCCTTATGAGGTCACCCGTCTTGCAGGGTTCGGCTTGAGGAGCTGCAGTTATGGGCCGTTTTCTTCAGCCTCTAAATCTGTGGCTCACACTGCTCGATAACAACCTGTGTTCTTGCTAATAACAACAACGGAGAAACACCATGGTTCTAGAACTGTGTGCTCAGGTAAGGCGTCTCAAGCGCAACCTTACCAATGCCGCCTGGTTTTCCCTCGCGGTCGCTGTAACAGTATTGATCAACCCGGCCTCCTCTCTGGCGGCAACCCAGTACGATAATCCCATCATCACGCAGCGAGCCGATCCGTCTGTTTATAAGCATACCGACGGGTATTACTACATGACTTACAGCGTACCGGAGTACAACCGGATCGCACTCAGGCGCGCCAGGACTATTGCCGGTCTTGCAAAAGCCCAGGAACAGGTCATCTGGACCAAGCACGACAGTGGTGAGATGAGTACCCACGTCTGGGCACCCTGGATCGATTACAACAACGGTTCCTGGTACGTCTATTTCGCTGCCGCTCAGGAGGGCACCCCGTTCAATCACCGCATTTATGCACTGTCCAACAATACAGCCAATCCGGTAACAGGCTCAGGCTGGATGGAGCGTGGTCAGATCAAGACAAACTGGGAGTCATTCAGTATCGATACGACTACCTTTGTGCATGCAGGCAAACGTTACATCGTCTGGGCCCAGAAAGACCCGAACATCGAAGGTAACAGCAATCTCTACATTGCCGAGCTGGATGGCCCGTTGGCTATTAAAGGCAAACAGGTAATGCTATCGCAACCTGAATACGACTGGGAGAAGGTAGGTTTCTGGGTCAACGAAGCGCCTGCCGTCATGGAACATAATGGCAAGGTGTTCATTGCCTATTCGGGCAGTGCTACCGATGCGAACTACAACATGGGCCTGCTTTCCGCACCCGCCACGGCGGATCTGCTCGATCCTAGCGTATGGACCAAATCACCTGTTCCTGTCTTCAAGAGTAGCGAGCGTAACGGGATTTACGGCACAGGCAGCAATACCTTCACAACCGACCGGGATGGCACCATCCTTCACATCTATAATGCTCGCAACTACAAGGGCATCGTAGGCGATCCGCTGTACGATCCCAACAGGGCCATTTATGTGCAACCGCTCAGCTGGGATTCCAATGGCAATCCAGTCTTTGGTGTTCCAACAGGCGCAGACAAGCCAGTGACGCTGGTCAACCAAAACAGCAGCAAGTGCTTGAATGTAAAAAACGCTAGCCTGGAGGCTGGTATACGAGTCGAACAGACCTCGTGTGATCACACACAAAATGCTCAACGCTGGCATATGATCAACCTGAAGAATGGCTTCTATGAGGTGCTGAGCGTCAACAGCGGCAAAGTGCTTACCGCACCGGCCTCGGTCAACGACTCCCCCCTCTCACAGGAGACATGGCAAAACCTTCATACGCAGCAGTGGCAAATGTTGCCTGGTGCATCAACCTGGTTCCGCTTGGTCAACCGGTCGAGCGGCAAGGTGCTGAATGTACCCGGATGCAAAGTTGGCGATGGCGTTGACGTCGATCAGAGCCAGTGGATGAAGAACGGCTGCCAGCACTGGTCAGCTGTACCCTGAGCAGAACTTTTCAAGGCATAGACATGGACGTCTTGCCCTATAGCCTGCTTCTTTCCTGGTTAGCAGATACGCTGACCACATGCGTGTTCATGCTTTCGCTACTGTTATACGCCGACCGTTAGTCAGTTTTCATTCAAGGTCTTATCCGTTTACACCGATAACGATAAGAGACCAGATGAAGGAGACTGAACATGGCAATCCCGATAACCGGAGCCAGCCCAACAGAAGTCATTGAGCGCGCCCGGCAACTGGGCCTCAGCAAATGGCCAATCCGCGCCGGCCGCACAAAAGAAGGCCACTGGGTACATCACTACTCCATCACCTCCGACGAGCTGATTGCCTATATAGACAGTTTGCTTGTCAGACAATGGAAGAAAAACACATAACTATAAAGGCTTACACTACATTGTTTCGTACAGCCTTGTTCTATATATTTGAAGCAATTTTATATCAATTAACAGCGCTTTTTGACAAAAACCAAACCGCCCCAAATAAGACTTACGCCCTTATTAATTATCCTTTGGACTTTTACTCACGCTCTTTGGCAGCCTCTTAAACGCACCAACAGTTCGCAATCAGCAAAAATATATTATTTACCAATAGATCACAGGCAATCCTACTTATTGCTTATCAAGCTAAACATAGCTGTATTGTTTATCTAAAAAGCAGCCTATGATAATCCGTCGGTCGTCTTATATGGCTTTCCCGATTCTTCTGACTTTTGGGGCATCGGTATTACCCTCTATGGCTCCCAGGGGCATCTGGCCGGACTCATGCTTGGGCGCAACAAGGAGATAGCACTGCGCCTGCAGGTCTACAGTCATTACCGGCATGCTCAACAAGGAGTTGGCTGCTACTATCTTCGTGAATGGTCGCGTGACTTCCCGCCGTTCCGAGGGTCAGCTACGTGCGCTCGCCGTTACGAGCAGAGAACGGCTGCAGGCTTGGCCTTAAATCAAGATCTTTACTGATCCAGCTAAATTATCAGCTTCAACTACACGCTCATTGCTGGCCCAAATTTACAGGGTGCAGCAATTTACAGGGTGCAGCAATCTCCATATTACATTGACCTACAAAAGCGTCAATTGCTGGCACAGGTTTATCTGGAACCTCGCCAAAGTGATAAAAATATAAATTAAGTCGCATAGAACGGAATACTTAATTAGGCTGCGAACCTTTAAAAGCATTACCTATTAATTAATGATTTGTCTGATTAGTTCATAATCACTCTGGCGAGACCACTGCTTTTCTGAAACGCGAACATTGATACGGCCATTCAATTTCGGGTCAATTTTGACGGGATCTTTCAATACCCTTTTGAACGAACCACATCGGTTATCCAGATATATCTGGAGATGAGCCTCTATCTCACCCTATTTAGCATTTCGTCATTGGATAGGCATCGGCTGTAGACTGGTACAGTGACCAATGTCTATTACTGACCGAGCCGGAGAACTTTATAGCCCATGTCGATTGCTGAGGTTCCGATTCGATTTCGCCCAATGGTAACGGAAGACCTGATACATGCCCATGAATTGTCACGTGCCGTAGGCTGGCCCCATCGCCTGCAGGACTGGCAATGGATACACCACGTCAGCCAGGGAATAGTGGCAGAAGACGCACATGGCATATTGGGTACGGCGCTCTGCTGCCTTCAAGGCGATTACGTCAGCCTAGGTCTGGTCATCGTTGATGTGCGGCGACAAGGCCAAGGACTGGGCCGTAAATTGGTCGACCAGGTATTGAACCATACAAGCCCACGCACTCCTCTCCTGGTTGCAACACCACAAGGAGCGCCCCTTTATTCCAGCCAGGGCTTTATTACCTACGAACATATTCATCAACACCAAACCGCGAGCGCACCAGCCCTCCCTCATCATGAGCTACCAGTCGGGCATACGCTGCACGAGATAACATCACAACATTTTCCTCAACTCATTGAATTAGCTTCCAGCGCAACCGGAATGAACCGTGGCCTAGTGCTTGCGGCTTTATTAAAGATCAGTCAGTACGTAATAGGTATTGAGCGGGATAGGCAGCAGGTCGGCTTTGCATTTTTACGCCCGTTTGGGCGCGGTCTGGCTATTGGGCCGGTGGTGGCAGAGTCCGCCGAGCAGGCGAAACTGTTGATTGTTGCCCTACTGTCTCGAGTAGCCGGACAGTTCGTTCGGCTGGACGTCACACACAGTAGTGGGTTAAGCAACTGGTTGACCGATATCGGGATTCCTCAAACGGATAAAGTTGCACAAATGGTCAAGGGTAGTTCCCCCATACCACTGGGCAATGCACTACAAATGGCACTGGCCAATCAAGCCTTGTGCTAACTCTGTTAGCGTCCTGCCTGATCGCATCAGGGGTGATCAGGCAGATTGGCGCTATCAGTCCTTGAACTTTTCAGGTTTCCAATCCGGGAAGATAAGGTCCAAGGTAAACGTCCTCAACTGCTCAGTTGTAAGCTGTCGTCGCTGTGGGTCCCATAATGCAGCCCCTGGACCATAGTTGCGCCCCTCGAAGAAGCGAGAGTCCTGCGGATAGAACCAGATGGTGTTGCCATCCTTGTCCTTGCCCGACATCTTGTCCCAGCCGTAGATGTGATCATCCATATAAGACTTAATAAAGACTGACTGACCGATTGCGTTCGGGTCAGCGTAACGGCCATCCTCAAAGGTCGTAGTAGGATGCCAGGGACGTCCCAACGCGAAACTGCGAGCAGGCACCCCCATCTCTTTCACAATACGACTTTGCAGGAAGATCAGCCCGTAGGGAGACTTGATATCGGTACTGGGCGCGGTGAGATAGCCATAAGGCGGTGCTATATCGGTACGGCGTTGAGCAACGATGTCGCAGTGATCGAACACACTAATCCCTGATCCGAAAATGAAATCAACATGCCCTGTGATCTTGCTTTGAGTGAAATAGCTGCGGCTACCGGTTTTGCTATAAAACGTATCCTGATACCCCTCCAGTCTCACATTGTGAAAACGCGCGCGATCACTGTTACTGTCCAGCAGCAGCGCCACCGCCTGGGTATCCTTTACCTTGGTAGGATCAGTAGCCAGCTTGGCCGCATTGGCCGGAAAGTCGAAGCTGTTTCGAATGGTCAGATTGCGCGCTGTAAAATCAGGCGCGTTCACACTCACGGTGCTGCTGCCTGACGTACCATATTTCTGTCCCTTCTCATCGAGCATGCCCGCGTACACACCAGCACTGATGATGGTCTTGTCCCGCTGCTCGCCTATCAAGGTGATATTAGGGCGAGTGATGCTCAAGCGCTCCTCATAGGTTCCTTTTTTCAGGAAAATGACATAGGGCGACTGGTCTGATGGGGCCGCCTTGATGGCCGCATTAATGGATGTGAATGTGTTGGGTTGCGCCGTTGGTGACACCACCGCCTGGTACTGCACTGCCAATGCCGTCTGGCTGATACATACAAGGCTGACAGTGCCCAAGAGCATGGTGCTGCGTAATAGGGAAGGCATGGACATTGTTGTTATTCCTTCTTATTTGAGTTTTGCAGCCAGCTCAACCAGTGCCGGTTGCTGCGCGATGCCTTCGGCTACTATACCGGCAACCGCCTCGGCGCCCTTCTGCTGGAAGTGGGTACGATCAGGATTATCCAACGTTCCGGAAGTCTGGGTTTTGTAATAGGGATAGCGTGAGTCGTTGGGATCAACCGCAAGCCAATAGGACTTCCAGTCGTCTCGGTGCTGATTGACGAAGCCGATAGTCTTCCGCTCGAGGTCAATGAATGGAATTCGATTGTCCGCAGCCGTTTTGCGAATGGTGGCCGCGTAATCACCTACATAGGCATAGCCGTTTTCGCTGTTCTGCTTGGTCCAGTGGGAACTGCCAACCGGTGTAGTATCACCATTTTCGAAAGCGGGTTTACGCTCTGCAGTCATCACCCGTGTGGTAGGCGTCATAATGATGGGTCTGGCTCCTTGCCGACGCGCCGATGCAATGTAGCGCTCCAAGGAGTTCTGGAATGACAGCTGCGGTTGGCCTTCAGGATATTGCTTGTTGCCATTACTGTCATTGGGATAGGTACACAGGTTTTTCACATCTGCCGCACCACGCACCGGTTTGGCGCTATTACAGTTTTGGTCGTTGTGCCCATGGGCGATGAATACATAGTCACCTGCCTTCATGAAGCGCGCCATCTGTTGATACCAACCCTCGTTATAGAAATCGCGACTCGATCGCCCTGCCCGCGCTCCGTTGAGTACGGCAACACCGCTATCATTCCGAAAGCGTTCCTGGAAGACCTGCCCCCATCCCATCCTGGGTAGTCGGCTTTCCTCGTAGGAAGCCGCAGTGGAGTCACTCACAATCAGGATGCGAACCTTAGCATTCTTTATAGCCTCCAACTCACGCTTGGCACGTAAATAATCAAAAGGCTCATAACCACTGGTGTCATGTGTCGTGCTGACATCGCTAAAACCTACAATAGGGCGAAAACGGATATCAGTCAGGATGGTCCCACTCGCCTCACCACTGTCGTTGTGATAACCCCGGTTGTGGTTGATCACCTGCAACACAGCCGCTGCCCCTTTCCCGTCGTCACGCAAGGGTGTGGTAATAGGGTTGTACCGATCTACATGGCTAACGCCTGCTTGAATCAGTGCTTGCGAAAGGCCTGCCCTCATCGCATTAAGCGGCGCAGTTAGAAACTCCTCGCGCATTTGCCCCGCATTACCACTTTCCACCCACTGTTGAGGACCGATGTACCCAAGCTTCTGGGCGATTTCGGAAACAATCCGATCTGTAAGTGGTGTGATATTGACCGTTGTATTTCCATTACGTGGGAGCGCTGTCACTACCGAGGCCATACAACGCGTCCGAGGTTTATCGTTGTAGCGGCAATTTTGCGTAATGTGTCCGTCGCGCGGTGTAAGATCGGTAGCGGATACCAGTAACGGCGGCGTCAGCGTTGAGGCTTCCAGGCGCCAATGCCCCTTGCGGTCCGTCAGAGCAGTCTTTTGCTTTCCCCACTTATCAATCACTGTGACTTTGGCATTGGTCAAAGGCGCATCGGCCATGACCACTCCATTCAAGAACGTTGCTCCCTGAGCGAATCCTGCACCAGCTAGCAGCAAACACCCCATCAGAGCCGAGCCTTTCATACGCATGCGAATACTCCTCAGTAACTCGACAGCATCCAGAGCTGTACAAGCGAACCGTTGTAAATTCAGTACCGTTAAATGCTCCGAGAGCACGCGCCTATGAGCTGAAGGCGTTAACCTGCTTGACGGAAGAAAAAACAGCCATGTGCCGGGTGACCAAGTAGTAATGCATTGCTGAAACTAGAGAGCGGGTAAGAAGAATCATGCTAGTCCTTTGTTGTTGTTGTTAAGACTTGTTTACTAGCTGGTCTGTTTATCCACCAGCCAAGTATCAACACTGCCAGCTATGCAGGGGTCTAAATCATTAACCAGATTAACTATAAAAGAAGGCCTGAAGATTTATTTTCATCAAACATCCTTCATCTGTACGTCGTCATACAACAAGATCAGTATTTTTTGGCAACGCCGTTTTGTCAAGGGAGTCCACCCACTTCTTTTGAGAATAACCATCGAAGTCGAGGGTTATAGTGGCGCTTTAGCCTCAAATAGCCTTATAGCAGCTAAAGGTTATAAAATTGACTGTCTGTACTTAGCTGCTCAGGAAGCCGCTCGTTCACAAACCGAAGGAATAGCTTCTTAGCTGTTGTCATACCACACAAATAAATTATGATGGGCTCAAGGTGGCGCTCTAAACCCTCTCGTTTATAACAATAAGGATAAATCTATGAGCATCGAACACCCTGCAGCCTTGTCACGCTCAATGAAAAACCAGATTCTGACCATAACAGCGTTAACCTTGGGGTTAACCGTGACCGCGTTACCCTGCTTCGCACTTGATGCGCCGGTTAACGTACAGGTTCCTACACTAGCCTACGATGAGAGCCAGATTGTTCTGGTGTGGGAAAAGCCTGCAAATCCGCAGGATATCCGTGACTATAATGTCTACCTGAACGGTAAATTTCTTGGCAGCGCCACCGCCAATAACAATCGCGTCTCACCTGCCAAGCCTTACATTAATCGTTTTTATGAAGAAGACACAGACGGCTTCCACCACCGTATTACCATCCACAGCTTCACGGCAACGGGTCTGAAGGCAGACACTGAATACCGTTTCACGGTGCGTGCTGTAGATGCTTATGGCAATGAATCCGCTGACAGCAAAGCAGTAGTCCAGCGTACCAGCCGTCTACCCAAAGTGTTCAATGTCGTTCGATACGGCGCTAAAGGAGATGGCAAGACTGTTAACACACATGCCATCCAAGCCGCTATTGATGCTTGCACACCTGGATGCAAGGTGCTCATTCCTGCCGGGACGTTCAAGACTGGTGCACTTTACCTGAAGAGCAACATGACGCTCGAAATTGGACGTGGCGCAACGCTTCTCGGCTCAGAGCGCGGGGAAGACTATCCAGCGAAGGGATATATTCAGTACCCCTACTCCACCACCATCCGTCCCGCCTCCCTTATCAACGCGCTACCCCGCGACCCCTACACAGAAGAGCATTTCGAAAACATCCGTATCGTAGGTAAAGGGATTATCAACGGCAATGGCTGGAGGCGTCTGGAAGACGACACTGATGAGCTGGGACGAGCTTTGCCGGTTTACGTCGCAAGCAATAATACACGCTATATGCAAGACGGCATTCTTGCCAAGGACCAAGTCCAGAGAGCAGTGGCGTCGGGTATAAACGTCAAGGATGCGTACGGCCAAATGCGGTCATCCCTAATCACGCTGCGCAACGTCCGTAACGTATTCTATGGTGACTTTACTGTACTCAATCCAGCCTACCACGGCATCATGAACTTAGAGACGGAAAATGTGGTGATGGCCAACACCACACACAAGACATACGATGCCAATAACGGTGATGGTATTGAATTTGCCAACAGCCGAGGCGCCATGGTTTTCAATAACTTTTTCGAGACGGGTGATGACTGCGTCAACTTCGCAGCAGGGACTGGGGCTGATGCCATTAAACAGAAGCCACAGGAAAATGTCTGGGTCTTCAATAACTACTTTCGTCACGGCCACGGCATGATCGTTGCTGGCAGCCACACCGGGGCATGGATACAGAATATCCTGGCCGAGGATAATGTCTCAGACGGAACCGATGTCGGGCTGCGCATGAAAAGTACCAACTTCATGGGCGGCGGTGTCAGAAATGTCATCTTTCGCGACTCCGCCATTCGTAATAGCGCCAAGCAAGGCTTTATATTCACCTTAGACTATAACGATCCTAACGCCATCCTGGACTACAAGCGCTCGGATATCTCCGGCAAATTTCAGGATATTAAGGTCAGCAACGTTACCGTGGAGAATCCTGTCTCTGCAGCCTTGGAGATCAAGGGCGACAGCGCGCATGATGCTTTCCATGAACGCTTCGAATTTGCCAAGGTGAGTTTCAAAGGAACAGCACCTGCCACTATCAATGGTCTTCGAAACTCGAGCTTTAGAGATATTACCTTTGAAGGAACCGCAAAAAACCCTTGGTCGATTACGAACAGTGCAGACCTAAGCTTTACGCACGTGGTACCACAACCGCTTCAATAATGAACACTCCGGCACTCTCGTGAGCGCTGGAGCCACAATTTGCCGTTGGATAATGGTAATCATATTTGGCAGCAGACATCATTTGGTTGATTAGATTGTTGCCAAACTGCTCAAAGAAGACGAAGTAAGAGAGAATACTACCCTAACGTATTCGATACCTTAACGCACCAGTGTTTTTTCTTACTTGATTCAAGCAATAAAGACAGGACTGGGAAGCCTGCGTTTAGTGTATTGCCTGCTCCCTGCAAAATACATTTCATAAAAAAGCCCGCTAAAGCGGGCTCTTTTTAGCGCTCAGAAAGAGCAAATTCAGTAAGGCTAAACGTCGGAATGCCTGCTTCCTGTAAACGCTTAGAGCCTTGCAATTCTGGCAAATCTACAATAGCAGCTGCTTCAAACACATTAGCCCCCATGCGACGAATCAGGTTTGCCGCAGCAACAAGAGTCCCACCTGTTGCAATAAGGTCATCTACCAGCAGTACAGTGTCTCCTTGCGACAAGCTGTCTTTATGAACCTCAATAACGGAATCACCGTATTCAGTTGTATAGGTCTCGGTAAGCAACTCGGCAGGAAGCTTTCCTTTTTTACGGAAAAGAATTAATGGCTTATTCAGTGCGTAAGCCAATATGGGACCAATCAAGAAGCCCCTGGCATCCAACGCTCCCACATGCGTGAACTCAGCCTCAACATAGCGCTGAATCAAACTGTCCACAGTCATTCTTAAGGCACGTGGCGATTGAAACAACGGGGTAATATCCCGAAAAATCACACCCGGCTTAGGAAAATCAGGTACAGCACGGATATAAGATTTCAGGTTAGAGGCATCGCAGCTCATAACAACACTCAGGTACAAAATTGGCGAAAAGACAGTATAACTGGACTAGGCTGGTTTGCCGAATAGAGATGCGTCGCTAGATAAACTGTTCCAACTCCACAAACCTATTTTATCCGCACAAAGCAAAACCCCCGGGCGGTTAGGCCTGGGGGTTTTGGGTATAGGTGCTTGACGATGACCTACTCTCACATGGGGAGACCCCACACTACCATCGGCGATGCATCGTTTCACTTCTGAGTTCGGAAAGGGATCAGGTGGTTCCAACGCTCTATGGTCGTCAAGCAATTCGGGTGGGGAACCGGTGTCTAGTCGTTTCCCCGAATGGGTATGTGATCGGTATTTGCGGTTCAACCAAGCTTTCGGCTGGTCTTTACCAAACAACAGATTGTTTGGGTGTTATATGGTCAAGCCTCACGGGCAATTAGTATCGGTTAGCTCAACGCCTCACAGCGCTTACACACCCGACCTATCAACGTTGTAGTCTTCAACGGCCCTTCAGGAAGCTCAAGGCTCCAGTGAGATCTCATCTTGAGGCAAGTTTCCCGCTTAGATGCTTTCAGCGGTTATCTTTTCCGAACATAGCTACCCGGCAATGCCACTGGCGTGACAACCGGAACACCAGAGGTTCGTCCACTCCGGTCCTCTCGTACTAGGAGCAGCCCCTCTCAAATCTCAAACGTCCACGGCAGATAGGGACCGAACTGTCTCACGACGTTCTAAACCCAGCTCGCGTACCACTTTAAATGGCGAACAGCCATACCCTTGGGACCGGCTTCAGCCCCAGGATGTGATGAGCCGACATCGAGGTGCCAAACACCGCCGTCGATATGAACTCTTGGGCGGTATCAGCCTGTTATCCCCGGAGTACCTTTTATCCGTTGAGCGATGGCCCTTCCATACAGAACCACCGGATCACTAAGACCTACTTTCGTACCTGCTCGACGTGTCTGTCTCGCAGTCAAGCGCGCTTTTGCCTTTATACTCTGCGACCGATTTCCGACCGGTCTGAGCGCACCTTCGTACTCCTCCGTTACTCTTTAGGAGGAGACCGCCCCAGTCAAACTGCCCACCATACACTGTCCTCGATCCGGATAACGGACCAGAGTTAGAACCTCAAGCATGCCAGGGTGGTATTTCAAGGATGGCTCCATGGGAACTGGCGTCCCCACTTCAAAGCCTCCCACCTATCCTACACAAGCAGGCTCAAAGTCCAGTGCAAAGCTACAGTAAAGGTTCACGGGGTCTTTCCGTCTAGCCGCGGATACACTGCATCTTCACAGCGATTTCAATTTCACTGAGTCTCGGGTGGAGACAGCGCCGCCATCGTTACGCCATTCGTGCAGGTCGGAACTTACCCGACAAGGAATTTCGCTACCTTAGGACCGTTATAGTTACGGCCGCCGTTTACCGGGGCTTCGATCAAGAGCTTCGCTTGCGCTAACCCCATCAATTAACCTTCCGGCACCGGGCAGGCGTCACACCCTATACGTCCACTTTCGTGTTTGCAGAGTGCTGTGTTTTTAATAAACAGTCGCAGCGGCCTGGTATCTTCGACCGGCATGAGCTTACGGAGCAAGTCCTTCACCCTCACCGGCGCACCTTCTCCCGAAGTTACGGTGCCATTTTGCCTAGTTCCTTCACCCGAGTTCTCTCAAGCGCCTTGGTATTCTCTACCCGACCACCTGTGTCGGTTTGGGGTACGATTTCTAATTACCTGAAGCTTAGAGGCTTTTCCTGGAAGCATGGCATCAACCACTTCCTCTTCATAAGAAGAGTCGTCATCAGCTCTCGGCCTTAACTGTCCGGATTTACCTAAACAGTCAGCCTACCGCCTTAAACTTGGACAACCAACGCCAAGCTGGCCTAGCCTTCTCCGTCCCCCCATCGCAGTAATTAGAAGTACAGGAATATTAACCTGTTTCCCATCGACTACGCCTTTCAGCCTCGCCTTAGGGGTCGACTCACCCTGCGTCGATTAACGTTGCGCAGGAACCCTTGGTCTTTCGGCGTGCGAGTTTTTCACTCGCATTGTCGTTACTCATGTCAGCATTCGCACTTCTGATACCTCCAGCAAGCTTCTCAACTCACCTTCACAGGCTTACAGAACGCTCCTCTACCGCTCATCTTGCGATGAACCCGTAGCTTCGGTGTGTAGTTTGAGCCCCGTTACATCTTCCGCGCAGGCCGACTCGACTAGTGAGCTATTACGCTTTCTTTAAAGGGTGGCTGCTTCTAAGCCAACCTCCTAGCTGTCTAAGCCTTCCCACATCGTTTACCACTTAACTACAACTTTGGGACCTTAGCTGACGGTCTGGGTTGTTTCCCTTTTCACGACGGACGTTAGCACCCGCCGTGTGTCTCCCATGCTTGCACTTCTGGGTATTCGGAGTTTGCATCGGTTTGGTAAGTCGGGATGACCCCCTAGCCGAAACAGTGCTCTACCCCCCAGAGTGATACATGAGGCGCTACCTAAATAGCTTTCGAGGAGAACCAGCTATCTCCGAGCTTGATTAGCCTTTCACTCCGATCCACAAGTCATCCCCTGCCTTTTCAACGGAAGTGGGTTCGGTCCTCCAGTCAGTGTTACCTAACCTTCAACCTGCTCATGGATAGATCGCCCGGTTTCGGGTCTATACCCAGCGACTAAAACGCCCTATTAAGACTCGCTTTCGCTACGCCTTCCCTATACGGTTAAGCTTGCCACTGAATATAAGTCGCTGACCCATTATACAAAAGGTACGCAGTCACCCAACAAAGTGGGCTCCCACTGCTTGTACGCATACGGTTTCAGGTTCTATTTCACTCCCCTCTCCGGGGTTCTTTTCGCCTTTCCCTCACGGTACTGGTTCACTATCGGTCAGTCAGTAGTATTTAGCCTTGGAGGATGGTCCCCCCATATTCAGACAACGTTTCACGTGCGCCGTCCTACTCGATTTCACTCAAAAGATCCTTTCACCTACGGGGCTATCACCCACTATGGCCGCACTTTCCAGAGCGTTCGGTTAAAATCAATTGAGCTTAAGGGCTAGTCCCCGTTCGCTCGCCACTACTTAGGGAATCTCGGTTGATTTCTTTTCCTCAGGGTACTTAGATGTTTCAGTTCCCCTGGTTCGCCTCTCACACCTATGGATTCAGTGTGAGATACCTGACTTATGTCAGGTGGGTTCCCCCATTCAGAGATCTCCGGATCACAGTCTATTTGCCGACTCCCCGAAGCTTATCGCAGGCTATCACGTCTTTCATCGCCTCTGACTGCCAAGGCATCCACCGTATGCGCTTATTCACTTGACCATATAACCCCAAAGAATCTGAAGTTATGTTTGGTTTGGAACACGACATTCGCCGAAAACTTGCGCTTGAACTCGCAAATTTACCTTGACCACATAGTCTGCAGTGAAACAGCCTATGTGTTCGTACTTCTATCACATACCCAAATTTTTAAAGAACAGTCTGAAAACAAAGTTCAGAAGTCAATGCTCCGACCCAACCCTTAGGGGGGGTAAGCACTCAGTTCTGAGCTTTAACGCGGTGTTAGATGGTGGAGCCAAGGAGGATCGAACTCCTGACCTCCTGCGTGCAAAGCAGGCGCTCTCCCAGCTGAGCTATGGCCCCATCGATTGGTGGGTCTGGGCAGATTCGAACTGCCGACCTCACCCTTATCAGGGGTGCGCTCTAACCAACTGAGCTACAGACCCAATCGTCTAACGCTTGAGTCTTGACTCATCTCGCGTCTTTATTTCAGTGAATCAAGCAATTCGTGTGGGAGCTTATGCCAAAGCTGGGATCTATCGATTAAGGAGGTGATCCAGCCGCAGGTTCCCCTACGGCTACCTTGTTACGACTTCACCCCAGTCATGAATCACACCGTGGTAACCGTCCTCCCGAAGGTTAGACTAGCTACTTCTGGTGCAACCCACTCCCATGGTGTGACGGGCGGTGTGTACAAGGCCCGGGAACGTATTCACCGTGACGTTCTGATTCACGATTACTAGCGATTCCGACTTCACGCAGTCGAGTTGCAGACTGCGATCCGGACTACGATCGGTTTTATGGGATTAGCTCCACCTCGCGGTTTGGCAACCCTTTGTACCGACCATTGTAGCACGTGTGTAGCCCAGGCCGTAAGGGCCATGATGACTTGACGTCATCCCCACCTTCCTCCGGTTTGTCACCGGCAGTCTCCTTAGAGTGCCCACCATAATGTGCTGGTAACTAAGGACAAGGGTTGCGCTCGTTACGGGACTTAACCCAACATCTCACGACACGAGCTGACGACAGCCATGCAGCACCTGTGTCAGAGTTCCCGAAGGCACCAATCCATCTCTGGAAAGTTCTCTGCATGTCAAGGCCTGGTAAGGTTCTTCGCGTTGCTTCGAATTAAACCACATGCTCCACCGCTTGTGCGGGCCCCCGTCAATTCATTTGAGTTTTAACCTTGCGGCCGTACTCCCCAGGCGGTCAACTTATTGCGTTAGCTGCGCCACTAAAGTCTCAAGGACCCCAACGGCTAGTTGACATCGTTTACGGCGTGGACTACCAGGGTATCTAATCCTGTTTGCTCCCCACGCTTTCGCACCTCAGTGTCAGTATCAGTCCAGGTGGTCGCCTTCGCCACTGGTGTTCCTTCCTATATCTACGCATTTCACCGCTACACAGGAAATTCCACCACCCTCTACCGTACTCTAGCCAGGCAGTTTTGGATGCAGTTCCCAGGTTGAGCCCGGGGATTTCACATTCAACTTACCAAGCCACCTACGCGCGCTTTACGCCCAGTAATTCCGATTAACGCTTGCACCCTCTGTATTACCGCGGCTGCTGGCACAGAGTTAGCCGGTGCTTATTCTGCTGGTAACGTCAAAGCTGCAACGTATTAGGTTACAACCCTTCCTCCCAGCTTAAAGTGCTTTACGACCCGAGGGCCTTCTTCACACACGCGGCATGGCTGGATCAGGCTTTCGCCCATTGTCCAATATTCCCCACTGCTGCCTCCCGTAGGAGTCTGGACCGTGTCTCAGTTCCAGTGTGACTGATCATCCTCTCAGACCAGTTACGGATCGTCGCCTTGGTGAGCCGTTACCCCACCAACTAGCTAATCCGACCTAGGCTCATCTGATAGCGTGAGGTCCGAAGATCCCCCACTTTCTCCCGTAGGACGTATGCGGTATTAGCGTTCCTTTCGAAACGTTGTCCCCCACTACCAGGCAGATTCCTAGGCATTACTCACCCGTCCGCCGCTGAATCAGAGAGCAAGCTCTCCTCATCCGCTCGACTTGCATGTGTTAGGCCTGCCGCCAGCGTTCAATCTGAGCCATGATCAAACTCTTCAGTTCAAACATATCCGGGTTTTGAGAAAACCCTAAACTTGGCTCAGCAATCGCAAATAAACTCTCGAATTCACGAGTGTTACTTGTCTTGCTGATAATCTTGTCGATCCATCAGTCTTACAGCACAAGCACCCACACGAATTGCTTGATTCAACTTGTTAAAGAGCGGTTGGTTAAGACCTTGTCTCAACCGAGGCGCGCATTCTACGCTAACCTCTTGTCCTGTCAAGCATTTTGTTCAACCGGTCTAACCCGCTGAACCGCTTGCCGGACCTGCCGGATCAGGAAACCTGTTCTGGCAGCGGGAGGCGTATTCTACACAAGCCCAGGGGCTTGTCAACTACCGCTTCCCTCTTTCCGCTTCTGCCAGACCGGAGGCCTGACCCTGACCAAACAGCTAATCCATTGATCTACAAGGATTTTTGCTGTTCCGTTGCAGCGGAAGTGGGGCGCACTATAGGCCCCTCCGCTCACAGGTCAAGCTTTATTTGAACATCTTGGATAAGCGTTACGCAGAGAACTCTTTAAGAAAGAAGTCTAGATAGTGTGCCTCGATAGGTGCATGAGGTGCGAGGCATTTCACAAGAGTAAGACGGAATGCTCTACCACAAACGATTGAAGCTGACTCAGTTCTAATTTTGAAGCCGCTAAAAGGAACGGCTTTTAAACCTATCAGTCATTACCCTAGCTGCTATCTACCAGAAATACTTAGCGCATAGAGAGCAGCTGGTTGATGAATTTACAAATACAGGGTTTCTAAATGGCTTTTTTCTTAAACAAAAGCAAAGTGGTAAGCATTAACGCAAGACGCTGCGCCAAAAGCCCTACCCAAATACATAGTGTTGAGGGGGATCGTAAGAACTCAGGAAACCAACCGCTATCCAGTCATAATCAGCACATAGGATTCTTTGGAATTTAGAAGCCGCTCGGGCTTGACCGCAATAGTCGCAACAGCCTATGGCTTACCACTGGGTTGCTTCTTTTCCTTTGATGACCGTCAGCCTTATGAAGGCCTCGTCATTGTCCATTCATTGGTCTTCCTAGCCGATGCCTTTTCGCATGGTCTTATGGTTTTTGTCGATTATCGTACTGCCCCTCTCTTACCAGGAGCAGATCCAAGCGCTCTTTCGACTAAAAAATCTACTAACCGTTAAAAGGCTGGAAGAGCAACACTATTACGATATCAACTCCGCTATGACTGTAACGCTGGAATTATTGCTTATTTATGTGTTGTCCATGTTCTTTTTGGACAGACTATTCAGGCGTCTAAATATCCTGTCAGAGCAGGCGCTAACCCGATCCTCCCCTATTGACGCACTACGAGGCGTACTCTCTACCACTGTGGTCTGCTGCCACTTTATGGTGACCTACCAATGGAAGACCACTGGTGAATGGGCAGGCTCAGACAGCAGTGCGCTCCTGAACAATATGGGGGCGGTTCCCGTCACGCTCTTTTTCATGATTACAGGCTTTCTATTCTTTGGAAAAATTTATCAGCGCAAGCCTGACTGGCCACATATATTCCAGTCTCGATTCTGGAGAATCATGCCATTGTACGCATTCGTCGTGGCAGTAGTCGTATTTATCAGCTTGTATCGAACCGGATTTGATCTGGTATCGCTTACTCAACTGGCCAAGGAAAGCCTGAGATGGGTTGTTTTTCTTGGTGCCTCTTTTAATGGCTTTCAAGAGAGTCGCATCATTACGGCCGGCGTCCAGTGGACGTTGAAATATGAATGGTTCTTTTATCTAGCCCTTCCTGTTCTCGCAGCGCTGATCAACCGCGAAAACTATGGCCGCTACCTTGCCCTATCTCTCATCGTGGTAGTAGCTGCATTACCTGCAGCACAATTGGAAGTGTTAAAGCTCCATTTCTTGCTATTCTTTATTGCCGGATTTATCCCCGTGCTGATCAAGCGACACCGGCCAGCATGGATTGATTATCTAAAGAAACCTGTCTATGGCGCTCTGGCAATAGCTCTCATTGCATATAGCATGACAATGCCGGATTACTTTTCTGTACCTCAGATTTTGCTTCTTAGCATAGCGTTCGCCATTATTGCACTGGGTAACGATCTATTTGGATTATTAAGTAGTTACGGTTTGAAGGCTTTAGGTGAAATTAGCTACAGCGTTTATTTGATTCACGGGCTGGTGCTATATAGCCTCTTTTCTTGGTTACAGGTCTATCCTTTTATAGACAGCAATGTTTCCCACTACATTATGCTTCTGCCTTTGGTGCTGGTATTGGTATGCGGGCTTTCCCTGTTAACTTTCCTGGGAATAGAAAAGCCTTTCATGTTGAAGCCGAGAAAAGGCGTAAACACCATACCGCCTCTCTAAAAAGATCTGGGTGTCATAGTTTCAACTATGACACCCATGTTTTCAATAATTTAAAATCCCTAATAAACCAGAACGATCTCCAGATACTGTTTTGGCTTTAATTCTGAACATATCATTTGATCGAATGTTCTCATGCACCTAGAAGAAAATGAAACCCGATAAAGTGGGCTTTAAAAATTTTCCGTTAATCAAGCAAAAAGAAATTCTCTGGATGAAGCCAAAGCGATGTTTGCACCTAAACCTCCTTTAAATCATACGGATAAAAAGGCTCTACTGGAAAATGCAAGAATGCTATGAGTTTTACTTTCAATCACTATAAGTCCCCACCAGATGGCAAAGTATATCAGTCCCAACATGTCCAAAAATTTACATAGCCTTTACCTGGAACGGGTATCGTCTTTACAACAGAAAGGCTTTAATGCGAGGGCAAGCGAACGATCCGTTGTTTGGTTTGTAACACGTCATCAGCCACCCCAGAAGCAGTGATTTCCCCCGTTGCTGCTTTTTTACTGGGGTGGTCTTTTTCAGGACGCACCAATCAAACGCGCGCTATCAAAGTAGCGTGAAGTGGCTAACGTTTGGTTAAGATCAGGCGTGCAAAGCTAGCTGCCAAACAGCGGCCTTACCGCAGTATGGCGGAAACCGTTTGCCTTTAACGATAGGCGAGGCCGTGCGAGGAGCACCTATAACTGTCCAGATGCCACTTTCTGGACACGTCTGACCTGTTGTGCACTGGGTACCGATAGGGGTGATAGTAGGCATATCTACTACTTCTGCAGTATTACTTCTCATGACAATACAAACGTAGCTGACTATGGTCTGTTGAGGTTAACGCAGCGCTGTTGTTTTGCAACTGGCTTATATCGGCTGGTCTGCCAAAGATGACTAACGGCATGACTATGTATAAATGAGAACGATCTCCATGGCTCCGCTACGCTTAATAGGATGAAAGTCAACCAAAAAACCGTTACAGACTATTTAAGACAGATTAATATTACACTGATATCACAGCCTTGATCATCCAGTCATATAAATAAGGCACCTCATGCCTCACATCAGTACTGGCTATAGTATGCATAAAACAGGATGGCCTTAGGATTGGAGCTGCTATAGCAGAAAATAGTACTTAAGAAAGATACGATTACTTTTAGCAAAAGGCTCTGTTGAGCACGACTGCTTACCTGTGACCGAGTAATATTGCGTTATGATCTTCGATAGACCTTTATCTGAAATTCCTAAAGCCAACGACACCTCTTCGCTAGTCTAGTAAGCGGTTTTATTTTTACTGTATAAATTTCTTACATCGATCCTATCTCAAGAACTAAGTCATGAGATTTGGGTTCGATATGACCTCTTCGCAGATCATCCCAGCGATCGCTGTCTCTGGTTTGCTTGTGCGTTTACCAGACGTATCAAGGCTCACTTATGCTTCATGTGCGACAACTTCATAAAAGCTACCCCACCCCTCAGGGCATTCTGCCGGTACTTCGAGGTATAGATTTAGATCTGCAGCGTGGTGGCAGTCTGGCTCTTATGGGCGAGTCGGGAAGTGGTAAAAGCACACTCCTTCATCTTATCGCTGGACTCGACAAGGCAGATAGTGGCCGCATCGATATCGATGGAAAGGCATTACACTCACTTAACGAACAAGCGCTGGCTGACTGGCGTCGCTGTGAGATTGGCCTGATTTTTCAGCAGTTCAACCTCATCGGCAGTCTGACGGTAGAGGATAATCTAGCTTTTCAGGCGCGGCTTGCGGGACGGCACAATCCATTGTGGCAGGCCCAGCTTGCCGAGCAACTGGGTCTGAGCGAGTTATTGCAACGGTACCCAGAGCAGCTTTCGGGAGGACAACAACAGCGTGTAGCATTGGGTCGAGCCCTGGCATCACGTCCGGCGTTAGTACTGGCTGATGAACCGACCGGTAACCTGGACGAAGTAACTAGCGCCCAAGTACTCAAGCTGTTGCTGGATCTGGTAGACCGTAGTGGCTGTACGCTGCTGATGGTTACTCATAGCCCACAGGTAGCGGCACAGTTGCAGCAACGCGTCGTGTTGCGGGCAGGCCAAATTGCTACCCCTATGGGAAGCTAACGATGGGTGTTGTGTATTGGTCTGTGCGCAGCCTAATCAGTCACTGGCGAAAACACCCCGTGCAGTTTTTCAGTCTATTTACCGGGCTCTGGCTAGCCACGGCATTATTGACTGGCGTTCAGGCGCTTAACAGCCAGGCAAGGCAAAGCTATGCGCAGGCCAGTCAGCTCATTGGCGGTTTACCTCAAGCGACACTTTCTGCACGTAATGGCGGACTTATTTCTCAGGAAAGCTTTCTTGCGTTACGCCGACAGGGATGGCCCGTGTCACCAATGTTACAAGGCAGCGCCATTATTCAAGGTCAAACACGCCGTCTGCAAATCATGGGTATCGAACCAGTGAGCCTGCCGGTGGGCTCGTCCATAGCGGGCGAACCGACCGAAACACAGGACTTGATGGCGTTCATTAGTCCACCTGGGCAAACCTGGGTTGCTAACCAAACACTACATGAGTTGAACCTGCAGGAGGGTGAGCAGCCTTACCTGGTTAATGGGCAACGCCTCCCGCCAATAACAGGTAAGTCAGGCATGGCTCCCGGCATGTTGCTAGTCGACATCGGAGTAGCCCAGCGGCTACTTGAGGCACCGGACCAACTCTCACGTCTTGTTTTCCCAGCAAATTTTCAGGCACCCCTTCCTTCTCCGTGGAATGAACGATTGCAATGGCAGCCCCATTCAAATGAAAACGACCCGGGACAGCTCACCGAAAGTTTCCACCTCAACCTAATGGCGCTTGGGCTGTTAGCCTTTGCAGTTGGATTGTTTATTGTACACGCGGCTATCGGGCTGGCCTTGGAGCAACGAAGACCCTTATTGCGTACATTGCGCGCCAGCGGTGTAAGTGTTCAAAAACTCCTGATAGCGCTGACTGGAGAACTGATAGCGCTCGCGTTGCTAGGGGGGCTGGCAGGTATTGTTAGCGGCTACGTACTGGCCAGCCTACTCTTACCAAACGTGGCAGCCAGCTTACGAGGTTTATATGGTGCTGAGGTAGCCGGAGAGCTCTCTCTCAGTCCAATCTGGTGGCTAGGTAGCCTGGGACTTAGCCTTCTGGGTGCGCTGTTGGCGGGCGCAAACAGTTTATGGCGCGCCGCTCGGTTGCCATTGCTAGGACTCGCCAATAGCGAGGCTTGGCATCAGGCCCACCGTGCCTGGCTAAAACGCCAAGGATGGATCGCCGCTGTTGCAGCAGCGGTTGCCTTCATTGCCTGGCTGACAGGCAATAGCCTGGCGGCAGGTTTCGTCATGATGGGCAGCCTACTGCTCGCGGCAGCTCTAGGTCTGCCGGTAGCGCTCAGCGGCCTGCTGAGACTAGCACCTGCCTCCATGCGGTCACCATTACTGGGCTGGTTTATTGCCGACTGCCGACAACAGTTACCTGGCCTGAGTCTGGCCCTCATGGCTTTGTTGTTAGCCCTTGCCGCTAATATTGGTGCCGGCAGTATGACTGAAGGGTTTCGGCATACCTTTAGTGTCTGGCTGGATCAGCGCCTTTCTGCCGAACTTTATATCCGCCCAGCTAGCTCGAATCAGATGCAAGAGATGGCTAACTGGCTAACAGCGCGTCCTGAAGTTGATCGTGTTTTGGCAGGTCTTGAGCTTGAAACGCAATTGGGTGGTTGGCCTTTGACCATTGCAGGCGTAGAGGATGATGAGCTTTACCGCAACCATTGGCCTTTACTAGAGGCACGAGCAGGTAACCCTTGGGACGCACTCTTCAAGGGCGATAGCGTCATGCTTAGTGAACAACTGGCTCGGCATTTAAACGTTGAAATAGGCGACACGGTAAAACTACCGGCAGCCGAAGGGGCATGGCTTGCCAAGATCGTGGGTATCTACGCGGATTATGGAAACCCTCGTGGCCATGTTCTGGTAGATGCTAAGGCAATGAAAGCCCATTGGCCCAACCTGCCGGTAAGCCGTTATGCGCTGCGTATGGAGCCCTCCGCCGTTGGCAACCTGAAACAGGCCATCAAGGATACGTTTGCTCTCGATGACTCCCGTCTTGTGGATCAGGTACAGCTCAAACAATGGGCAACACAGGTGTTTGAGCGCACGTTCAGTGCAACCTCGGCCCTTAATACGCTGACGCTGGGCGTAGCAGGTGTTGCGCTCTTTATTGCTTTATTAACGCAAAGCCAGAGCCGCCTTGGGCAACTCGCGCCGTTATGGGCTATGGGGGTTACGCGGCGCCAGCTGATGCTGCTTAACGTAGGTCAGACGTGGCTGCTAACACTGCTAACATTGCTCCTGGCGATTCCTCTGGGCATTCTGCTGGCATGGTGCCTGGTAGCCGTGATTAATGTTCAGGCCTTTGGGTGGCGTTTGCCACTTCAGGTTTTTCCGGATCAGCTGATGCGTCTGGCAGGACTCGCTCTACTGGCTACCTGGCTGGCCTCAGCTTGGCCTCTCTGGACCCTGTGGCGGAGCCGCCCGGTTGACTTGCTGAGGGTACTGTCCGATGAACGCTAGGATTGGCTGTCTGGTTGTAGGCCTTTTTGTCCTAGGCGGATGCGATGACTCTTCATCCAAAGGACAAGGCTTTGCCGGTCTGGGCCAGGAAAGCAAGGGCTTTGCTCAGGTCGTACCGGGCAAGGTGTTCTCTTTTCCAGCCGATCATGGCGCCCATCCTGATTTTCGTATCGAGTGGTGGTATGTCACTGCCAACCTAAAGGACGCTGCCGGCAATGACTATGGCGTGCAATGGACGCTTTTTCGTAGTGCCATGCGTCCCGCAGCCGACCAGCCCGGCTGGGGCAACGGGAATCTGTGGTTAGGTCACGCGGGACTGACTACCCGCACGCAGCAACTCCATGCCCAGACACAGGCGCGAGGGGGCGTTGGACAGGCCGGCGTGACAGCTGAACCCTTTGCTGCCTGGATTGATGATTGGTCAATGCAAGGCGAAGCATCGTCAGATCTTAAAGTGCAAGCCCGTGGCGATACGTTCTCTTATCAGCTCCAGTTGACGTCAGATCAGCCACTTGTGCTCCAAGGGGACCAAGGCTTGAGTCGCAAGTCAGCCAGAGGCCAAGCGTCTTATTACTACAGCCAACCTTTTTTCCGCGCACAGGGTGTATTGAAAATCGAGGGCAAACCCGTGGCCGTAAGCGGCACGGCCTGGCTTGATCGCGAATGGAGTAGTCAGCCGCTCTCGGAAGATCAGCACGGATGGGACTGGTTTTCGCTACACCTGCAGGATGGTCGACAACTCATGGTGTTCCGCTTGCGACAGGCAGATGGCGATAACTACCTGAGCGGTACGTGGATAAAGGCCGACGGCCAGACCGAACCCCTGCAAAGAGACGAAATCGAGTTGAAAGCCTTGGATGAACATTTGATCGCGGGGCGGAAAATTCCAACGCGCTGGTCTTTGTCCCTAGTCAAACGCGGGCTTAACATTGAGGTGTCAGCCATTAATCCCAACGCTTGGATGGATGTGGGAACACCCTATTGGGAAGGGCCCGTACGCGTACAAGGCAGCGAAACCGGAATCGGCTATCTGGAAATGACAGGTTACTGAGCCTGCGCCGCGTTGATAGCAACGCAGGCTCAGCCCGATCAGCTTACTGCCAATCGGTCCAGGTCTAGCATGTCCAAGGTCTGATCAAGTTGGTAAACCGAATTGGGATAAGCAACGCCCATCTCCACGAAGTGAGGGTTCTCTTTGAGGCGCTGACTGAAATAGGTATCGGAAGTATCGTAGATCCAGGAGTTTGATTGGGATTGAGATTCCGGAAAGTCATCATAACTTCCCTTTCGCCTGTCCAGTACGCGGTGGAGGTTGTCCCGTAACAACAGTAGGCTTTCATTTGGCATGTTATTGATCCAGGTGACAAAGGCCTGCTGGTCCTGGTTATCCTGCAGATCAAGTCCCTTGAGTTCGGCGTAGCGTGAGAGCAACGGCAGGACGTTATAACCGTCTCCGCTCTGGTCTGAAAGTGCTTTTGCCGCCGCCTCATCAAGCCCAGCGTGAGTCAAAAATTGGCTGGTTTCCGGCGTTTGAAAGCGATTGGCCATTTCATGGTGTTTGATAACGTCACGAGTGCCCAATGTGATGGTCGAAAGCAGCACTACACCAAGGCCGATTGGGCCAAAAACAGTGCCTGTGCCCAAGGCTGATGTCACTCCTCCTGCTGCGGATAATGTATAGAGTGACGCTCCCACCGTATCGCCAGACTCCGCCGCCTTACCTGCGTTGACCAGATCAAACAGCGAGCTGGCAACACCCAAGACTTTTACCGCAGGACGAGAGCTACCGCCGGCCAGTGTGTCTACCCAACCATCCTTGGGTATCTTGCCCATGCCGATCAAGAGTTCGGTTGTCTTTTGGGCCGTGCCGGCAGCGTCAAGACAGACCTTAAGAATGGCTTCGGGGCTCTGGTGTTTATGTAACGCAACCCCGGAGCTTGCCAGTACGGCAGCGGCACCGGCCGCCCCGATCATCCTCAAGGTTTGGCCAGCGCGCGTCTGATTATCAAAGGTCCTGACACCATTGGTTGATTTGATATCGTCCAACTTGAGATTGAAGCGAGCGAGACGGTCGGTAATCTGCTCGGCTGTTTCGCCGGGCCTCGGCAATGCCTCTTTCAAGGCATCAATAGCCTTATTGAGATCCTTGTCTGGTATACCAAACAGAGCAGCTACTGGGCCTTTTTTGAGCCCTTCCAGTTTGTTGAGGGCATTTTGCAGGCTGGCAGCATCTCCCGCCTTTACATTCTGAAACTCTGGCATCACCTTGTGCCGTAGAACCTGCGTAGCCACTTCCTCAAGAAACTTTCGACCACGATCCGTTGTTTTGCCAAACTGCCCAATCAGCTTCCATTGATCCAGATCGTTTGTCAGTTCCGGATATTGGGCCACCGCAGAACTCATGGCTGTAATTGCGTCGGGATTATCCAGTGTCCTGCGGATTTGGTCCTCAATCGCCTTGCGGTCACCTTTAAAGTCTGCCGGAAGATTTTGCAGCGCCTGTAGCTGGTATAAGAGATCACGCCCGTCCTCAGCAACCTGGTCTTTTAGCGCCTGGGTCTGCTCTTCCCACTCGGGCGGTCGCGAGTCAAGATAATCCTGGATGGCGTTATCCCGCTGCTCAGTAGTCATGACAGCGCCCCCATTCAGGGTGAGCCAATTGAGCTCTTCCATCTGCTTTCCATACGCCTGCAGATCATCCGTAACCTTTTTCTGGAACTGATCCAGGCCTGGCAGGATATCGCCCTCTAAAACATAGCGTGTGTCGCCTTGGCCCACAAAGCTCAGCACCTGCAGCGGATAAGCTGGACTTGCTCCTTCGGCAATGCTCTGCACAGTTCCGGTCCGCTCGTAAAGTCCGAGCTCGACCAAGCGCTTAATGGTCTCCTCAGCACCAGGCTGACCGGCAATACGTCCGGTTACGTTGACCAGATGATAGGCCCCTGACGAGCCTACCATGAGGGGGACTGGATTATCGCTGGGCTCGAGCAATACCTTTTCCAGTCCGGGAATTGCCGCTTCGACGACCTTTGCCGCAAGATGCGGGTCAAGGTTTTGTGTCATGTTATCCAGTCGCTCGAATACAGTTTTCATCGGTACGAGCTGGCCAGACTGGTTATCCTGCTGATTCAAGGCGTCAAGCGCGTATTGCCCTGCCCTTTGGAAGATCTCCTGGCCTGTTGATGACTGCAACAAAACCTCTTTTACATCAGGTGTAACGGTGGAGTAAGCCTTTCCTAGTGTCTCCAATGCGGCAACAGGATCCGGCGATGCGTTAACCTGCTGAACAATCTCCCTAACCTGCGCTTCCACGTCCGGCCCCTTGTGGCTGGAAGGCGTAAGCACCAACCCCATCTGTTCGGCACCCTGCTCTATCGCTATCTGAGCCGGCCCACTGTCCATCCAGTCATGATCAAATAACCATTGCGCAGAGTCGTTACGCTCAGCGGCTGGCAAAGCGGACAAAAACGTTTGCACGTCTTGTTTCAGTTGTTCGGTCTCTACTGCGTAATCGATCGCGCCGTCTGCAGTGTTTGCGTGTTCGATGGCATTACCTCGAGACTGCAGGTTTTCAAGGAACAGTGTTTTGCCATCAGGCTGTACGGCCAGCTGCTCTGGTGCTGGAGGAGGTAAAAAGACCACATCACCGGCGTGAATGTGATCAATATCAGAAATCTGCGGATTATGTTGGGCTGCCTCGTGCAGTGAGACGTAATGCTTTTTGGCGATACCCGTCATGGTGTCACCCGGCTCTACAACTACCTTTTGCTGCTGCAGGTGCGACTCAGGGAGTCTTGGTGCGTCCCCTTCAGGGCGCGGCGTTTCCTGGGATCGCTTGATAAACGCGCTAAATGAATGAAGTGCGGTGCGGAAGTTACTGCGAGAGGTTCCGGCATTATCGATCGGCATCGCCATGGCGTAATGTCCTCGGTAGGCTTCGGTCGTCAGCCTGACCAAGGATGCTTGGCTTAGATGAAAAGCACATGACACGTTAACGCCAAGCTGAAGTAACCATGCTTACGGCTCCATAAGGAACAATA
Organism: Pseudomonas sp. JZ134; assembly: GCF_051027695.1. NCBI lineage: Bacteria > Pseudomonadati > Pseudomonadota > Gammaproteobacteria > Pseudomonadales > Pseudomonadaceae > Pseudomonas > Pseudomonas sp. JZ134. The sequence continues at coordinate 657,383 of NZ_CP069251.1, forward strand.
ACCTCTACACGTTAATACTCCGTCAGGATAAAAGGCTTATAGCCAGAAAATCATCATTGACCGATTGCTTAATACAGTAAAACAACAAGAATCCGTCAGGTCATGAAATTACTTTGCCATTACTTTATTTTCATGATACTCGGGCCGACGAATGGTAATGCGCGTTTTAACCAATAAAAACCTTATAAAAATCAGTCGCTTAAATTATCAAATAAAGCTTTATCTGGCTTTGTTTCAATTCATGTCAATGTTTTGGCATATCGCTTGTATAGCTCAGTACGCAGAGCACAGAGCGCGCTCCGCTTGGCAGTAGCCTAGCCAATTCTTTTTAATTCTGAGCCTCCGCCTGATCTTGCAGTACAGGAAATGGTCGCGGTTGGTCACAGCAGTCTGGTGATACCAATGTTTTTTTCGAAACTGTTAAAGAAAAGCCTTCCCCTAGCAGCCGCCTTGGCGCTTGGAACCACTTATGTACAAGCCGAACCGGTCGATCTGGTTAGTCTGAACCTGTCCGGTGCGGGATTTGCCCCCCATGTTCTACCTGGAATCAATGGCACCAACTACATATTCCCGGTGGAATCCTACTTCCAGCAGTGGAGCGCCAGGGGTATCAAGACATTCCGCTTCCCCATTATCTGGGAGCGCCTGCAACCCAAGCTGGGCGGTCCTCTTGATCCTACCTATGTAGCCCTGATAGACCGCACCTTTGGTTATGCGCAAAAGCACAACATCAAGATCATTCTGGACCTGCATAACTATGCACGCTATCGCGGCCAGGTGATTGGGACCAGTGGCGTTCCGTATGCGCGCTACCAGGAGATCATGACCAAGATTGCCCAGCAGTGGAGTAATCAACCCGCCCTGTACGCCTACGACATCATGAACGAGCCCAACGGGGCCCTGGCCTACTGGGCGACCGCTGCGCAATACGGTATCAACGGTGTGCGCGCCGTAGACAAGACCCGCCCGATCATTGTGGAAGGTAACGGCTGGTCGAGCGCTACGCGCTGGGCGGAGTGGAATGATCCCTTGCTGAACCTGAAGGATCCGTCCAACAACATCATTTTCTCGGCGCACTCGTATTTCGATGAGAACGCCGGTGGCAGCTATGGTGACGTAGACGTCAACAAGCTGGACGTGATGTATGGCGTGAATCGTGTCAAGCCGTTCGTAGAGTGGCTGAAGAAGCATGGTAAGCGTGGCTACATTGGTGAGTTCGGCGTACCGGATAACAACCCGCGCTGGAACATCCTGATGGACAATATGCTGGCCTACCTGAAGGAGAATTGCGTACCGGCGTCCTACTGGGCAGCAGGTCCGGGCTGGGGTAATTATTTCATGTCGGTTGAGCCGGTAAATGGGCAGGATCGCCCGCAGTGGCCGACTCTTAAGAAGTACATGGACAGCAGCAGCTGTACGGAAATAGGCCCGAAGAAGGCAACAACAACTTCGCCTGCACCTACACCGACCGTTGTTGCGCCGGCACCATCCACTACGACGGGTTCAGTGACCAGCACCATCAACAATTTTACCAACACCGATTGGCTCAATGGTGTGTACCGTAAGAAGGCTGGCTTCTCGGTACCGGGCACGACCGCCAACAAAGCCGCCTTTCAGGTGGGCAAGTCGGTTAAGCTAGCGGATGGTCAGGTCCGCAAGATTACCTATGTGCAGGCTGGCACTAATCTAGGTGTCTATGTTGATGGCGCGGCAGTCAATGGATCGGTCGTAGGTTATCCCAAGACGCTGACTGTTTTGTCTAAATAACAACAGTCTCTTACCTACGGGCTGTGATGGATTGTATCTGGAGCTAGGGACAGCTCCTTATCTTTACTTTTTCTCCCTCCGTAATAGGCCAGGTGCGTTCGTATCAGACGCGTATTTTGCCAGCCCATACCAGATTCCCTATGTAAGACAACAAAACGGCATTCTCTAGCAGCTACATAAGCTGATCGTAATTGCCTCGCTATGCATCATCTCTCCTGTAATCCCTTCTGAGTCAACCTATCTGCTTGATCTGGCTTTACTGGCATCCCTTAAAGGAAAAGGCCGGGTATAAGCCCAGCCTTTTCCTTTATTAAAGATGAATCAGGTCATGCCTCTCATTCCTCTGGCGCCAGACAACGACTCAAGCCGCGTTGGGTATGGATACGGTACCGCTGCGACTTCGTCAGTAGCTCTGGCTGTATGTTGATAGTGTGTTTTGAGTGCCTGTAGGGCGAGAAGAAAAGCCGTAGGTGCTTGATACTCGAACACACCTACCAACGGCCACATGGCAAGGTTGGCCAGAAAGAACGCCAGCGTAAAGTCCAAGTTGGGATTTAGCTTCGTTGCAACCCTGTAGTGGATGAACAAGCCAATCGGAATAATGGCAAATGTCAGGAATCCGAAGCGGAATAAGGTACCAATTACCCCTACGTCAGACAGAAAGAAGTAGTTGCTGAAGAACCGTTTGAATCCATCATTCCACATCAGGCTCAAGCTGCCGCTAGGAACCCAGTTGTATTCATGCAAATGGTTCATGATGGCGGCAATGGTGTTTTCCCGCACATTGTCCGTAGGCCCGCTCTCCACCGATTGCATATAGAAGTCAAGGTTGAGCCCCAAGCTATCGAGGATATGCGGGTTCACCAATATCGGAAAGAGCGCAATGCTACCCAGGATCATGGGCATCACCATGCGGCTTTTCAGACACATCGCGGTAAAGAGAAAGCAGATCACGATGACCTGTCTTGTCTGCATGACAAAGACAATCGTGGCCAGAAAGACAAACGCCAGGATGCCATAGAGCACTTTTGACTTTGGAGCGCCGTTCAGGGGAGATCGTCCATGCCCCATGAAATAGACGCTAAGGCAGTAGGAGAAGATGATGGCCGCTGCGCCGGGCGAGGCACGCCCGGGACGACTAAGGTCAAGCACCTGCTCACGAAGATCGGGCAGCACGCCTGCATAGGAAAGCCAGGAAAGCCCAACGGAGATGAGACCGACCAGCAGTATCAGCTGCTCGAATTGGGTAGCGGTTACACGCTTTGCAAAATAGACAATAACGAAAAAGCTGAAACAGAACAGGACACGGCGCTCTTCAATCAATCCATAGAACAGCGGCTGCCCATAAAAAAGATTTGAAAATAACGCAGGTAGAAAACAGAACACAAAGGCAGAAAAAAGGCAAAAACTCAAGCCGAGGTTGTAGTCCTGCTTGTTGGCCGGAGGTGTACCTGTAAGAAGAAGCGCTGTAAAACCCAAGCATATCGCCAAGTACAATTCACTGACGTACTTTACGCCAATAGGGTTTGTGTGCCCTTGCTCGAACACACCAAATTGAAAAATAAGAAGAATAAACAAACATACGTAATAGACGTTACGCTTGCTAACCGTGATCATTAATTTTATGTCCTTTACATGCGGTTTGTTTTCGAAACCACCAAGCGTGCCAACCCACATCAATCTGTTGAGGGATCATAAAGCTAGTGGCGACACAGACGCTGTCAAGGCAGGCAATGGACTACTTAGATCAATGCTTGAAACAGACAAGCTTAGTATTGCGGGCAATTATTACCGTCATATTGGCTCAAATAACCAGACTACTGTGACGGTACGAGTGATTTCGAAAGAATACTGGCTATTTGCCTTCTATTGATAAATAACTTATAAATCATCAAAACAAATTCATAGTACGTTCAATACAAAAGCAATTGACAAAAAACCTTGTATTTGTGAGTTTGCCAGCATAAATACTTTGAATTAGTTCTCTTCTTTAGTAATAGATCACCCCTCCCGCAGCTTATTAGGACCTTTTAACCAAGGCTCACTAAAGGACCCGCATAGCGATCAGATGCAGGGTGGAGGCGGAGCATAAGAAAGGCTTTGACTGGGCAGGAAGACCTTTAGACGAGTGGGAAGAGTCTTCAAGAATCTCTTGAAGTAGCCTGACTCTAACTAGATAACACCCAACGATGTAGCCGATTCTATGAATGCCTTGATCATGCTTGTTGACTCGGCCCGTGACCGTTATCAAGTCGATACCTTACTAAAACCTGACGGGACACTGGTTATTACCGCACTACCTGTTGAAGGAGGTCATCCACTTGAGTGGATCTTAACGCCTGATCAGGCGCGTAACCGTCTGCTTTTGGAAACGGTCCTGATGGATATCCAGCGTCGGCTTAACCAGCCGGCATCCAATAGCCATGAATTTACCCATGATGATCCATTACAACATGGCTCGCTCGGGTAGTAATTATTTACCCCTCTTTATCACAGTGCTTTTACAGTGCTTCTCATGTTCCTTGCCACACTTGCAGCACAAAGCACTTCTAGTCTGACGTCCGTACCGGATGGGCTAAACGCGTGTTGCACCCTCTCCATCTTGGTGGGTTGCCACGTGGAAGGTTCTCTGATTTTGCCTTTTGTCACCATTACAGGACGTCCAACTCGCATGATGCGCAAATCTCCTTTTCCGCCTATGTCTTGCGCCTTTCTTTCTGCCGGCGGGAGGTGGGATGCATGCCCGCTCATATGTTTGGACCGGCACAACCCTAGGGTTCCGAAAACCTGTCCATCTGCATTGCACATATTGACCACCGTCACTACTAAACCTTTGGGCATGGGGTTGGGCTCACCATAATTTACAGCTTCGTGCGCTAACCGGTGGGCAGATGCATATCGCTCCGGAAACGGGGCAAGGAATACGGATATGTCTATAACTCGCGCAGAAGAAAAGGCTTAAATACCGCAAGTGAGTCCACTCAAGAACGGTTGCTCCGTACCGTTACTGGCAGGGCAGTACGGGTTGTGGATTACGAGCCGACTATCCGTATGCTGGTCGTGGAGATTCTTGAAGAACTCGGCTACCACGCCCTGATAGCTGAAGATGGCGCTTCTGGCTTGGCAAGCCTGCAATCCGATACCGCTATCGGCCTGTTAGTTTCCGATGTTGGGCTAACGGAAGACAAATGGCTGACGCCGCGTATTAGCCGCCCTGACCTCAAGGTGCTATTTATCACAGGTTATGCTGAGAGCGCTGTGGTAGGCGATGGAAACTTGGAAATCGACACGCCTATTATGACCAGCCCCTTCACGGTCGATATATTGACCGAGCGAATCTAGCAGTTGATTGAAGGTAGTTAACTGGCGGTTTTTCAGCTCCTTCTTGGACGGGTCATCTCTATAGTTGGACAGGCTGTGCTCTACCAGCTTGAGCACACTGCAGACTCTGCATTCATAGCTGCGCCTGGTAGTTAGCTTTTTAGGAATATCGCAGTAGAAAACGGGTAGCTGGTAGAGGTTCGCTTTCGAGAACGCCTGAGCCATGGACGCAGTGGGCTTTATCCGTCATTGAATAAATTCAAGCCCCAAGACTGACCGCCGATACATGTCATCAGACAACAAAAATTCGGCGTGCTTTCGCCTCTACTTTTGCGGATGACAAATATGCTACTACGCAGTTGGAACATTGCCCCCCGGGCTGCGCTTGGGTTTGGCCTGATCGCGCTGATGGTTGCTTTTCTAGGTATTTTCTCGCTAGGCAAGATGTCCAACATCCGTGACCGTAGTGTGGCTATAGAAGCAGAATGGGTACCCAGCATCCGCATCGTAGATAGCATCCGGGAAAACATGCTGCGTATTCGCACCATTTCCTTGCGCATGGCGCTTGATCCCGACCCTAAAAGCATCGACACCTATGCCAGCCAGTATGAGGCCCGTAATAAGGTTTTGATGGATAACATCAAAGCGTTTGAGGCCTTTGTCGATACGCCCGAAGAGCAACGCCTGTACGGACAATTCAAACAGGATTTTGCAGTCTACCAGCAGGGTATGACCAACTCGTTTGTCCTGGCCCGCCAAGGCGATACTGTCGCCCTGAATAAACTCACTCTGGTTGACATGAAGCCTGTCATCGATGGCACTGGCAAGACATTGGGCGAGCTGGGAGACTACTATGCACAAGGGATCGAGCGCGAAGGAAAGAGTTCGGCGGAACAATACGCCAGCTCTCGCGCCATTGTTATCCTCGTGATTGCCTTGGCGGCCCTAGCTACCGTGCTTATGGCCTGGCTTCTGACGCAAAGTATCGTCAGGCCCCTGCAGAGTGCTGTGCGCGCCGCACAACAGGTTGCCAAAGGAGACCTGACCACTCACATTGAAGTCAGCGGTAGCGATGAGGTCAATCAGCTTCAGGTAGCACTGCGCCAGATGCAGGACAATCTGCGTAACACCCTGGCTCAGATTTCAGGGTCATCAACCCAACTGGCGGCAGCAGCTGATGAACTCAACGCCGTGACCGAAGAAGCCAGCCGCGGCTTGCAACAGCAAAACGATGAGATTGAGCAGGCCGCTACCGCTGTAAACGAGATGAGCGCAGCGGTTGATGAGGTAGCACGTAACGCAGTATCGACATCTGAGGCCTCCAAGACTTCGACCCAGTCAGCACAGGCCGGTCATGTTCGAGTCAATGAAACCATTACAGCCATCACAGACCTGTCGGAAGAGGTTCAGTCTACCTCCGTACTGGTAAGACAACTTGCCGATCGATCGCAGGAAATTGGCAAGGTGCTGGATGTTATTCGTGCCATTGCAGAACAAACCAATCTACTGGCGCTGAATGCTGCGATCGAAGCTGCCCGTGCAGGCGAATCCGGCCGAGGTTTTGCTGTAGTGGCTGACGAGGTAAGAGCGCTCGCTCATCGTACGCAACAGTCGACGCTTGAGATCGAGCAAATGGTCTCTGGCATGCGCAACGGCGCAAGTCAGGCTTTGAACTCCATGCAGATCAGCAGCACTCGCGCTCATTCCACACGGGAGCTGGCAGAAAGTGCAGGCCAGGCGCTAAGCGAGATTACGTCGTCGATCAGCGAAATGTATGAGCGTAACCTGGTAATTGCCAGCGCAGCCGAAGAGCAGGCTCAGGTAGCCAGGGAAGTTGACCGTAACCTTGTCAATATCCGTGATCTATCCGTGCAGTCTGCCACAGGCGCGCATCAAACCAGCGCGTCCAGCCATGAGCTTTCACGTCTGGCAGCTGAGCTTAACTCTCTGGTCAATCGCTTCAAGGTCTGATCGTTTATTCAATGATCGCTTTACGACAGAAAAAATGTGAAAGCCCTCTTTAGTAGAGGGCTTTTTTGTTGAAAGCTGGCCAGATCTTCAGATGGATTGCTTTTTACGAGTGAAACAGTGGCCTATGCTTAAGTTAAGCATGAGGCGCACCCGATGAATCTGATAGCTAATAAACTTGCCCGTCTCGATCCGCCGCTTAAGTTTCTTTTTGAACCTCGCGGCTCAGACATGCTTTTGACCTTGATCGACCCAGCCGTTCCTGCACGCGTGCAGCGCCGCCTCGATCCCAAGCTCATGATGAATAAGGATGCGCTAAACCTGACATTGGTCTATGCCGTCAATGAATTACGGGCTAAAGGCTCCCATGTGCCTTTGGAAAAGGATTACATTTTTATCTGATACCTCTTCGACCCACCAAATGGAACCTGGTGCTTCTATCGCCTATCCTCTCAGAGCAGTACGCACCATGGCAGAGAGATCCTCGGGACGATAGGGTTTGGTAAGCAAATGGATATTAGGAGCCAACGTGTTGTTCTGCGAAAGGATGTCCCGAGTATGGCCTGAGGTAAACAATACCGGTATTGCAGGTTCCTGCATCTGAGCCCATGCCGCCAGATCCGTACTTTTGAGCCGACCGGGCATCACGACATCCGTGAAAATCAAATCAACCCTCGTTCCGGCTTCCAGCAGCTGCATGGCCACGTCCGCATCAGGCGCTTGCGCCACGTCATAACCGGCCTGCTGCAGTAACTCTACAACAGAGAATCGAACACCTTCATTATCCTCTACTACCAGGATGGTTTCCCGCCCCTCAAGTGTATAGTCATGTTTGCCCTGGTCATCTTCTTCGGCCTGTTTGTGACTGCGTGCGAAATACATCCGTACCGTCGTACCGCATCCAGGGGCGCTCTGAATATCAATATGGCCCCCACTCTGCTTGACGAAGCCAAACACCATGCTAAGACCAAGTCCCGTACCCTGCCCTTCAGCCTTGGTCGTGAAGAATGGCTCGAAGACGTGCTCCAGCACTTCTGGCTTCATACCTTCGCCCGAATCGGCAACGGACAGGCAGAGGTAGTCCCCAGGACTGATGTCCTTGCCTGCACAGTAATCTTCATCCAGCACGACATTGTCGCCATGAACGCTGATCAGCCCTTCCCCATCCATCGCATCACGGGCATTGATGGCCAGATTGAGAATAGCGTTTTCCAACTGGTTACGATCAACGTGTATGCACCAGGCATTGTCAGGCAGGGACATATCGATTTCGATGGTCTCGCCCAGTGCACGCTGAAGGAGCTCCTCCAGCCCTTCGAAAATATGGGCTGGGTTGTAAACGCCGGGTGATAAGGCTTGGCGACGGGCAAAGGCCAATAGTTGGGAAGACAGCTTGGCTCCTCGCTCCACCGCATTGATGGCAGCCTCTACGCGGCTCTGTACACGAGGGTTGTCCTTTTCCTGACGAGCCAGCAGATGCAGGTTGCTCGAAATGACCTGCAGGACATTATTGAAGTCATGTGCAACGCCTCCGGTCAGTCCGCCAATCGCCTCCAGCTTTTGTGATTGCCGGAGCTGCTCTTCTGCCAACGAGCGGGCCTGCACTTCAGCAGCGACCCGCTGCTCCAGATTGCGCGTCAGTTGATAAAGAGCCTCTTCCGCCATTTTGCGTTCATGAATATCGATCAGAACACCGGGAAAGCGAAACGGCTCTCCACGCTCGTCAAACTCGCACAGACCACTCGCTAAAACCCAGCGGAAAAGGCCGTTCGGGCGGCGGATACGACATTCGGCATTAAACGCGCCGCCTTGATCAAAGGTCTGCCTGATATGCATCCGGATCTTTTCCAGGTCGTCCGGATGAATGAAGCCGCTGGCGATCTGAATGGGAATGCCTGCCGCCGCTTCGTCTACGGGGTATGAAAAGGTTCGTGCGAAGCGCTCATCTCCAGTCAGGGATTGTGCTTTGATATCCCAGACGAACAGTCCCAGGAGCGCGCCGGAGTTCAATGCCAGTTGCAGTCGTTCATTCGTTGCCCGAAAAGAACGCTCGGCCTCCTGACGTCGCCGCTCCGACAAAACATGTTGAGTGGTTTCGATAACGATGGCCATGACGCCAGCCGGCATGCCGTCATCCTCAGGCACCGGACTATAGTAGAGGTCCATCGAGACGTCTTCCGGACGCCCATTACGAAACAATACAAGCTCTTTGTTCCGGTAAGAGAGCGTACCGCCAGCCAGACAGGTATCAACCACGTTCCGATTGAATTCGGCAACTTCCGGCCAACCGATCTCGACTGGCGAGCCGAGAAGAAAAGGATGACGTCCCGCCGCAAACACGGCATAGGCATCGTTATAAATCATATAGCCAGGCCGTCCCCACAACATGACGAGGGGAACAGGAGAAGCCAGTAGAAACTGGACGGCAGCACTCAGACTTTTGGACCACTGTTCAATGGGACCGAGATCCGTACGAGACCAGTCGAAAGACCGGATACGCTCGGCCATCTCACCGCTCCAGCCCAGGCAACCATAATCGTCCCTTAGAAATTGCATGGATTGTCTCTTAGGAAAAGGGCCTGTTTAGTATGTTGGTGTCCAGATACGACCACAGCAACAAACAACAATTCTAAACAAACGAAGCGGCGGCTATGTCGGTCTATCCGGCAACGATAGCAACCTTTTCAAGTAGATATCCGTTCACGGTGAAAACCGCCAAGTAAAACACACCGGTAAGCGCTACCCTCTATAGGTCCTGGGCGCGGTCAGGCAAATGGCAATGCGCTACACGGGTAATCAACAACAAAAGCTATAAGGAGATTACATGTCCGTTCATATTGAAGAGCGATTTTCTGCTCGTCTGGCGTTACGTTGTGCGCATTGGGCTGAGCGCTGGTTCCCTGACTCCTGGGTCTTTGCCGCTGTCGCCGTGGTTGTGGTGGCGCTTGCCGCCACCCTGCTCGGTACACCGGCCTCAGGAACAGCCAAGGCATTTGGCGACGGATTCTGGAGCCTGATTCCCTTCACCATGCAAATGGCGTTTGTAGTGATCGGCGGCTACGTTGTGGCCAGCTCAGCGCCTGCGGCCCGCCTGATCGACTGGCTGGCTCGCATCCCACGCAATGGGCGATCGGCTGTCTGTTGGGTAGCGCTCATTTCGATGCTGGCTTCTCTGCTCAATTGGGGGCTCAGCCTGGTCTTTGGAGGGCTCCTGGTAAGGGCCCTTGCCCGACGTGTCGATTTGAAAATGGATTACCGGGCCGCAGGTGCAGCGGCCTATCTCGGGCTGGGCGCCGTATGGGCCTTGGGTCTGTCGTCCTCAGCGGCCCAGTTGCAGGCAAATCCGGGGAGCCTGCCCCCGTCTGTTCTGGCGATTACCGGTGTTATCCCCTTTACGGAAACCATTTTCCTCTGGCAGTCAGGCGTCATGCTGCTTGCGCTGATCGTGCTGTCGCTGATCATTGCATATGCTACTGCGCCTGGAGAATTGACTGCTCGTACTGCGCGTGAGTGTGGAGTCGATCCCGTGCTGGAAACGCCGGCTCGGCTAGTGCGAACACGCCCAGGCGAATGGCTGGAGCATAGCCCGCTTCTGACCATTATCATTGTGCTGCTAGCGCTGGGGTGGCTTTGGCAGGAGTTTGCTTCCAAGCCTGCCATTGAGGCCATTTCAGGGCTCAACACCTACAATCTGTTATTTCTGACGCTTGGTGCGCTTCTGCATTGGCGTCCTCGTCATTTTCTCGATGCAGTGGCGCGTGCTGTGCCGACCACTACCGGTGTCCTGATCCAGTTTCCCCTCTATGGCTCCATTGCTGCGATCATGACAAAGGCGACAGGAAGTGATGGTCAGACGCTTGCCCACCATATTTCCGCCTTCTTCGTTCAACTGGCCTCACACGATACATTTGCGGTCCTGATGGGCGTCTATTCAGCTATCCTGGGTTTCTTTATTCCTTCAGGCGGGGGTAAATGGATCATCGAGGCGCCTTACGTCATGCAGGTTGCCAATGACTTGCACTACCACCTGGGCTGGGCAGTCCAGATCTACAACGCAGCTGAAGCGCTACCCAATTTGATAAACCCCTTTTATATGCTGCCTTTACTAGGCGTTCTGGGGCTCAAGGCGCGCGACCTTATCGGTTTTACCTTCATGCAGATGCTGGCGCATATTCCGTTGGTGCTGATTCTTTTATGGGCATTGGGGGCCACCCTGACGTATCTGCCACCAGTCATGCCTTGATGAATCCACCACAGATGATGAACGGTCGTTTGAACAGACGAGACAGCTGTACAGATTAAGTCCACCAATGTCATATTGATATCAAGTTTGCTAGCCACTTCTCATTTTGTGGCTAGCCCCCCTTACGCTCAAGAGCGCTATCTTCAAGTAGGTCCAGCTCTGGCTCCAGCATGTCTTTTAGAGGTAAATAAGGTTGTTGTACTGCCTCGGCCTATTCTTCACGGCAGTGGGTGTAACGTGTCTGCTTTACAAGCCCAATGACACGATGCTCCAGTTCGAAGGATACGGTCTCATCATCGTTTCTGTGTTTATTCTTCGAGAAGCCTTCCTGAGCAAAAAGCCTCCCAGGAATTGAGCTTGTCATAACGCCTCTGCCCGTCTGGCGCTTGCATGACACATTCGTAAACGCTTGCCCCAAAGTCCATGCGACTTTTGAACCTTTGAGCTTTGCTGCCGCCATTGATATCATCACGACATCAATCATAGGGGGGGCTCAGGCGCGGTCGTTGCGCAGCATGAACCTACCCATAACCGATACGGAATGAGTCTGGTCACGCGTGAGGTTACTGTTACTCACCATGCCGGAACAGGAATGGCTTTCTCTTCGCCTTTCAGAAAGCAAAAAGCAGGATGCTGGATATGGACTTCTTTACTAACCTCACCACCCTTTGTACAACCCAGGTGTTAACGCCGGGCCGCCCTATTGCCTGCCTGGCCATAATAGGCCTTGTGGCTACAGGGGTTGCGATTCACACCGAGCTTAGACGGCATAAGGATGAATAATCTGATCGCTTCCGTCCTGAACGCTTCATCCAGCTACTTACGTCCCAACGACGACCACTAGCATGAGTGAATGGGATCCTGTGGACCTGCTGCTGATGGCCATTAGCGGACTATGCCTTCTGTCAGCGTTTGGCTTGATGGTGCTCTGGCACTGATGGTCTGGCACGCCGGTTGCTGCAGGCAACAGTGTAATGACCGTTGCGTCAAATAATCTGTCAGCCTGGAAACCACGATGAACGCTCTTCAAGTACTCGACGCTTCCATCCATACATTGGATACCCGTGAGGACGTCACTAATCTGGCCAAATGCTTTGATTTGCAAGGGTTGCAGTATCTTGAAATCCAGGCTGTCCAAAACTTTCAGTCAGCGATGGCACATTGGCCATTGTTGATGGAAACCCTTCAGCCGTCGCTGGTCGGTTACGAGACGATCATCAATCCGCTTCCAGCCTATCTCTGATAAGGCTGAAGCGGATCCGCATGGCATAGAAAAGAGCAGTACCGCGGATATATCGGCAGAAATAGCTCTCTTCTGGCTATTTATTTTTATTCGGAAGGCGTTAGCAAGTGAGTGGCCTGAAGCCCTCAGACCACTCACAAGGAGAGGTCAGAGCAGTTTGTACCCGATCACCATCAGCATAACGGCAAGGCACGGACGCAATATTCCATCAGGAATTCGACCGGAAAGGTGACTGCCCATAAAGATGCCTGGCAGTGAGCCCATCAGCAGATAGCCTAGAATAGGCCAATCCATGTTGCCCATGCTGGCATGGCCCAGTCCTGCAATCAGCGTCAAAGGTACGGCATGTGCGATTTCTGTACCCACCAGGCGTCGAGTAGCCAGGAAGGGATACAGCATGAACAGCGCCACGGTACCTAAAGCGCCTGCGCCAATGGACGTCAGCGTCACCATGGCGCCAAGCACAACACCAGTGATAAATGTCAGCGTATTGAGCTTTTTCGGGCTCAAGTGAAAGCTGTCATTGGCATGCCGGCCTACAAAGGCAAACAGCTGTTTCTTGAAAAGAATGGCAAAGGCTGTCATGAACAGAACAATACCCAAACCATGCTTGATGATCGCATTTAGTGCCTGCGGATCGGAGTGCAAGCGACTCAACAACCACAGTGTTAATGCAGCGGCCGGCAGACTTCCCAGCGCCAGCCAGCCTGTCACAGACCAGTCGATATTCTTGTTGCGCTGATGCACCCAGACACCGCCTGCCTTTGTCACCGCGGCATACAGCAGATCAGTTCCTACGGCAGCGGCCGGATTGATGCCAAACCACAATAGGATAGGAGTCATCAGGGAACCACCGCCTACGCCTGTCATCCCAACAATAAAGCCGACCACCAAGCCTGCGACAACAAAACCTCCAGCGCCGAAATCCATCATCACTTCCTAAAGACACATGTTCTGCAAAAACTGGCACGCAGCATAACGACTTATAAAGAGCTCGCTTATATAAATATGATCTTGCTTATAACCATTTAATTTAAAAAAGGCACAGCCATCCTCCATTAATCCCATGGAACGTCCATTTTCCTACGCAGTCATACACGTTAGTATATGGATCATATATATTTCATATAGGGTGAATGGATGGGTATTGTCAAAGTCTCGGAAGGTATGCATGAAAACCTGCGTATCGCCAGTAATGCACTTTGCCGCTCCATCAATGCTCAGGCGGAGCACTGGCTACGAGTAGGCATGCTGGCGGAACTCTATCCTGAGCTGAACCATCGGGATATCTGCAAGCTGCTGATCAGTCTGGAGCAACAAGGCGGTTTTGACCTGAACTGCCTGAGCGCGATGGAAGATGCCCCACACGTCCAAGCAACAATCAAACAGGCGGGAGCCGGACGATGAGAAAAGCGGTTTCGATAAAGACACCTGAAGAAATTGCCATGGCGCGCAAGGCAGGCAAGCTGGCAGCCGATGTGCTAGCGATGATTGCCGAGCACGTGAAACCTGGCGTAACGACCGAAGAACTAGACCGCTTGTGTCATGACTATATCGTAAACGTACAAAAAGCCGTTCCGGCCAATATTGGTTATCACGGATTTCCGAAAACGGTCTGCACTTCAGTCAATCATGTGATCTGCCACGGTATTCCTTCTTCTGAGACACTGAAGGATGGCGATATCGTCAATATCGATGTAGCGGTCATCAAGGATGGCTGGTACGGCGATACCAGTCGCATGTACTTTGTAGGGGAGCCCTCTACTCAGGCACGCCGCCTAGTGGAAACGACTTACGAAGCCATGTGTGCAGGTATTCGTGAGGTCAAGCCCGGCGCAACGTTGGGAGACATCGGTCATGCGATCCAGACCGTCGCGCACCGTGACGGCTTTAGTGTCGTTCGTGAATACTGCGGGCACGGGATCGGTAAGGTTTATCACGACGAGCCTCAGGTGCTGCACTTTGGCAACCGTGGCGAAGGGATGAAGCTGCGCACAGGAATGATGTTTACCATCGAGCCTATGCTCAATGCCGGCAAGCACCAGACCAAGACTCTAGGTGATGGCTGGACGGTCATTACCAAGGATCGTTCGCTCTCGGCGCAATGGGAGCATATGGTCGTCGTGACAGAGAGCGGGTTTGAAGTGCTAACGCCATGGCCAGATAGCCCCAGCGGTTATACCCCCATCGTCTAATCGACGATGACACAGTCGGCAGGGCTGCGATGGGCGCCCTGCCAGGATGATTTATTGTGCCTGGGTACGGGTCGCTTCGTCTGGATGTGTCGAGCCTACCGCTGACTCATTAGACAACGCCGCATCTGCCTTCTGCTGATCTTCAACCGCTTCCTGCTTTTGCTCCTGCGCAGCGTTGGTATGTGTCTGTCGCTCGGTAGGATTCTCAGCTGCTGCCGCTTTTTCCTGATGTTCCTGGGCATTCTGCGTATGCTGGGCAGCGTCCTGCGCCTTCTGCTCGGAAGGTTTGTCACAGCCCGCCAAGGGAAGTAGAAGGGCAGTCATTACGGCAACGGATAGATACTTCAACATGGATAACTCAACTTATCAGCTAAAACGTCATCCGCTTGGAATACCGATTACTCGTTGAGTTTCTTCCTAACCGTAACAATTTATTGATTAGCTAACTAATTTCCTTACAGGCGAAACCGCTGGACCGTCCGGTTAAGCTCCGAGGCCAATGCAAGCAACTCTATACTGGAGCGACTGGTTTGCATTGCACCTGTCGCCGTCTGGGTAGACAACGTTCGAATACTGGCCAAGGCGCTATCGACAATATGCGCAATCTGAACCTGCTCATTAGCGCCTGCTGCAATGGTTCTATTCTGCTCACGAATAGCCTCGCTGGCAGTCGTAATCTCAAGCAGTGCCCGGTCAGTCGCTTCCGCCTGCTGCAAGGTATGACAGGCGTGCTCTGCAGAGGATTGAAGACTGGCAACGTTCTGTTGAGTACCTTGATTCACGTCATGGACCAACGCTTCGATTTCGTTGGTGGAGGCCCGCGTACGTAGTGCCAGGGCACGCACTTCATCGGCTACCACAGCAAAGCCTCTGCCCTGCTCACCGGCGCGTGCAGCCTCAATGGCCGCGTTCAAGGCAAGCAGGTTGGTCTGTTCCGAAACAGATCGAATGACATCCAGTATTCGGGTAACGCTCTGCGTCTTTTCAGCCAGCCCGGCCGCCTGCTCGGAAGCCCCTAATACACTGCCTGCCAATTGCTTGATGGAGACAATGGTGTCGGTAAGCTCGCGTTTGCCCAATATGGCGGCCTCGCTGGAGGCAAGCGAATTCTGTGAGGTATTGGCAGCGCTAAGCGCAACCTCTTCTACAGCTTGGCTCATTTGCGCCATAGCCTCAACGGCCTGGCTTACCTCATGGTTTTGCTGTTGCAGATGACAAGCGCTGCTTTCCATGACAGCACTCATCTCATGCGCGGCAGTAGTAAGCTGTGAAGACGCCGATTCGATATGTGACAGCGTCTCGTGCAGACTACCCTGCATGCGCGCCAGTGCCTGCAACAGCCGAGCCGCCTCGTCTTTACCTTGCGACTGAATAGACTGACTCAGATCTCCCTCAGCGATGACTTCGGTGATCGCCACAGCCTGTCGCAAGGGCACCAGTATGCTGACACTCAGCCGCCAGGCCAAGATCATCATGAGTGCCAGCACTGTCCCAATGGTGACAAGGGCAATCAAGCGCGTCTGTTGATAATGCGCCTGTGCCGAGGTGATGGATTAGGCAGCACTCTGCTTATTCAACTCTCTCAACAACTGCACCTGCATATCCATCAGATCGCCCTGCATGCTCAAGGTCGTATCAGAAAGCATATGCGCATCCTGGGCCCTGCCCTGTTCAATCAGCCCCATCTCATCTCGCAGACCCGAAAGAAAAACCTGGTAGGCGTCCTGAAGCGCCCTGATCGAGTCGCGCTGGGTAGCATCCGAAGCCTGCTGCGAATAGAGTTGGAAGTTCTGCTCAAGTTGTCCCGTTAGCTGCTCGACAGCAATTTTCCCATTGATCAATACCGATGAATCTTCCGTACTGGTCAGAAATCGCTGGGATTCTGTGCGTAGTTTGCCCAGATCAATTGCAATGGCATCTGCCAGTGCAATGTTGGCAAGCGCTCCGCTTTCGATCATCTCGCCCTGCTGGCGAATCTCGTGCATCTGTATAAGACAGAAGCTGCCCAACCCTACGAACAGCGCGGCCGTAACCCCAAAGCAGACAATCAGGCGATTCCTGATGCCCATACGGCGCAGAAGTGGAAGGGATGCAGAAGACTTGAAAAAGCGCAGGACACTTAATGGCATGTTCACGGAACGACGACAACCATGGCAATAAAGACTGCCCCGCTTATATCAGCCGATCATGATAGCTTAATGACAGCTCATCCCCCTGCTTGACTGTCGTCGGCCTGCATATAATAAAGAAAGCCTACAGGCCAGCACTGCCAGGCCTTTCAACCCAGCAATGCTGGCAGAGAGCAAATGCTTGAACCCTTCCTGATCAGTGTTGGGTCAACGTAGCTGTATTGCTCAACCCGGTCTGCATCAAGGTTGCCTGATTACCCTGCCCGGTGCGCTCCAACGTAACAGACAGGCCTGACCCTTGCTGGGTTAGCTGGAAGTTGTCATTGATGGTCTGGCGTTGTGTGAGGCTCATGTAGTTGTCATCGCCTATCTGCGATACATCCAGGGAGCTATTCTCAACGCCGGCCTGCACCAGATCCATGGTGTTTCCATTGCCATCTTGTGTAGCAGTGATTTGGTTGTCTCCACTGCGAGCAGACTGGTCTACATTCAGAATATTATTATCGCCGAGTTGATTAGTTGTAAGCCTGGCCGCAGCAGATCCAAACGACATGCTGGCTAGCCCGCTCTGGTCTACGTTGACCGCGTTGTTGTTACCCGTTTGGTTAAGATCTGCATACGCATTAAGTGTTTGGATAACATTGGCCGTATTGCCATCTCCCTCTTGAGTCAAGGTTGTTAATACAGCCCCCACTCCAAGATCTTTCGGACTAGTACCATACTGCTCGAGTACTGCACTGTTGCCATTTCCCAGCTGTTGGATATTGGCTATGGACTCCGTATCACGCTGCGTTGCGGTAACAGCGTTATTGTCACCTGTCTGGGTTGCCGAGAATCCTCTAGCGAGACCGCCGGTATCTTGGTCAACCGTAATAGTGTTGGCGTTACCTATGGAAGTAGTATAGATCGCAGCCCAATAATCACCGGAGCGAACAATCGTGTGCACGTTGCCTGTACCTTCTTGGGTACTTTCTACATAACCGCCATATACCGCTGAGCCATCAAAAGTAAACTGATTGGAACTGCCTGACTGGTTGAGGGTAACGTACGTATCGCCTCGTTGATAAATCTGAGCCGTCTGATTATCGCCGCTCTGCAAAACAGTTGCATGAGCCTCATCGGTGGTTTCGTCCTGAAAGACCGTGGCGGAATGGCCGGTCCCATCCTGTTCGATACGCTGATAGCTGTTGTTACCCAACTGAGTTTGCTGCGCCTGGTGGGACGTACCGGTTTGAACCAGCTCTGCCGTATTGCCATCACCAGCTTGGTTAATTTCCGATACATGCATTTGAGCAACAGCAGAGGCAGAGATAAAGGCCATGGAAATGGCCGCAAGCATGTTGAAACGACGCATATCGAATTCCTTATAAGCATGCCCAGTTAGATCAACCCCTCTTTATAGAGAGGTCGGCGACCAAACGAAACAACAAGCTTTCCGTTTGCTCTTTAGCTTTCCAGTGAATACTGGTAGTACAAGCGTAGCTGTCGGTAAGTCTATTACCATACAGCCCGACGAAAGGATTTACTTAGCACTTTAGCAATCTTTCTTATTTGCCTTACTGTTGCACAAAGGCGGCTTGAATATAGCTAGTTGCCATAATATTAATTCTTTATCTATATTCCTTCAAAAAGGAATTAATACCGTCTTCATATTTTATCCAGACGTACGTTATTCAACTCATCACCAGCTGTTGGAATAATGAGCTCAGGTCTACCCGCTGACGGGCTCCTTGCTGCAGCATAGAAACCTGATTAAGCCTGGCTTTAAGCACAGGAGTTGGCCATATGGCTCCTGCTGCACCAAGGGATGCAAGAGCATCACTCAAATGAACCCATATTATCCAACATACTTATTTCTAATGTCAGCGCTAAACTGGCCAATCGGCTAAAAATAACGATAATTCAGAGCAGCAGAAGCGTTAACTTTATTAACTAACAACAACAGCTATCAGTTATGCTTAGGCATTAACATGTCATTTCATCAACAGACTGAAACAATCAAATACGGTCATCCCGGGTGATAATCCAGTCATCTTTAGCCGCTCCGAGCTCAATATTTAACAGGTGCTTAATACCCGTCAGATAACAATTGACTTAGGAGTAACAATGATTTCAATGCACAAGGCATGTATAAATCGCATTGACCTTTATTAAATGAGCGGACGTTTTTATTAAGCCAGGCTTTTCCAAGATTGATGAAGTAGAGAACTGTAATTATATGAGCAACCTATGAATTTTACCTTGAGCGCAAGTCGATTCACGAGCAAGCAGGCAGGAGGGAATTCAACTCAAGCGAAAGCCTTTCTTGTAGGCATGAAAAAGGGCTTGTATTTCTACAAGCCCTTTTAGGAGATGGCGCGCTCGAGAGGATTCGAACCTCTGACCGCTCGGTTCGTAGCCGAGTACTCTATCCAGCTGAGCTACGAGCGCGCTATGGGTGCCAGTATAGGGATATTTCTGAAGTTGTAAAGCTATTTTTTCAATAAAATCAGCTAGATAGAAAATAGCACCTACAAAAGAGGCATATGCATAAGCCCATTGCCCCTTTCTTCTCCAGCAAACCAAACCTGATAAGCGGCTGTGACGCGCCAGGCTCCACGCTGCTGGCCAACGTTCTTCTAACGTTTACCTGCTGTATTTAGGCGAAGGATCCGCCCATTCGTTGGCTGATCGCCTCGGCGGTTTCAAGCAACCGTTGTGCAGCCAAACTACCGGGCTCGGCAGAAAAGCTTTGTGCCGCCCCTACGATGGTCAATACACCTACAAGCCGATTCCCCGCGGCAAACACCGGTGCCGAAAGCGCATTGACTCCCTCCATGAGCAGGCCATGAATCGAGTGCAGTCGATGAGCACGGATAGACGCCATAGTGTCAGCCAGCACTTTTTGAGTGGGTGCGCCCGCCTGACGTAGCGCCTGCTTTCTTAACGGAGCCGTTTCGCTATCCGGCAGGAACGCATTAAAGACCAGCCCCGTAGAAGAACTCAGCAATGGAAGTACGGAGCCCACCTGCGTTACCAGCGTTACTGCACGGACGGCCTGCTCCACATGCACCACTGCCGGACCGTGGTTGCCCCACACCGCTAGAAAGCATGTTTCATTGACTGCATCACGCAGTGTGGCCAGCCTTGGAACACTCACTTTCACAACATCCAGACGCCCCAGGGCTGCCATGCCAACATACAACGCCGCCGGGCCGAGACCATAATGATTGGTGGCCTCGTCCTGCTCGGCAAACCCACTGGCAATCAGTGCCTGCAAGTAGCGGTGTACCTTGCTGGCGGGCATTTCAAGATGCTCTGCAAGCTTGGATAACGACGTCGCTGGCGCCAGATCAGCCAGCCCCTTGAGAATATCGGTACCGACCTCAGCCGACTGAACCTTTTGGCGTCGGGACGATTCAGGGGCCTTTGATTCGTTTGCCATGTCTACAACCGCTACTGTGGGGAGGCGGTGTTATAGCGTGACCGCCATCAGGATTCAATTTACAAGCAAGCAACGCTTACAGAATCCTTGATGTACAAGGCAACCCTTTAATCATGAATGTCTGCCTGGCTTGACAAGCCACAAGGTCTTAGCGCACATTCCATTAAACGTAACTGATTTACGCATTATAAAAGACTCATAGGAGTCGCTAATAAAAGCGGTGTAAGTCATGGATCTCTTTACCTATTACCGTTCCACTTCGTCCTATCGCGTGCGCATTGCCCTGGCGCTCAAGGGGCTGCCTTACGAGGCGATACCGGTAAACCTCATCAAGGATGGCGGTGAACATCGGCGTTCGGACTACCTTGCACTCAATCCACAAGGTCGTGTCCCGCTGCTGCGCACGGATGAAGACACACTGATTCCTCAATCGCCCGCTATCCTGGAATACCTGGAAGAGCGCTACCCCGAAACGCCTCTGCTGCCAGAAGATATACTCGCACGCGCCCGACATCGGAGCGTAGCGGCCATTATTGGCTGCGATATTCATCCCCTGCATAACGTGTCGGTACTGAACCGCCTGCGCCAGTTGAACATTGCCGAGGCAGACGTATCCGCCTGGATTACGCACTGGATCAGTGAGGGACTTAGCGCTGTAGAGACGTTGATAGGCGATGAAGGCTTCTGCTTTGGTGAAGTAGGCCTTGCCGATGTATATCTGCTGCCACAGCTTTATGCTGCGCACCGTTTCAACGTGTCGCTGGAATCGTTGCCTCGAATTGCTCGGATTGAACGCCTGGCGTTAGAACATCCGGCGTTCCAGCAGGCTCACCCCGACGCTCAGGCGGATCGACCGCTATGAAACCCTTTGGCTTCAAGCTTCTGATGGGCGAGCACCTGGCTCGCAGCACCCGTGGCCTCTCCTGCGCGCCGCCATGGTCTGGGTACTGATTTTCCTTACCTAATCCATTTGTTCATGCAGGAGCCTGTCATGGCCGATCTATTTGAAAACCCCATGGGCCTCATGGGTTTCGAGTTCATTGAATTCGCCTCCCCGACCCCTAACGTCATCGAGCCTGTACTGGAAAGTATTGGTTTTACCCACGTAGCCAACCACCGTTCCAAGGACGTTGCGCTGTATCGTCAGGGTGATATCAATGCCATTGTCAACCGTGAACCCAAGAGCCATGCGGCCTATTTTGCTGCTGAACATGGCCCTTCCGTGTGCGGTATGGCCTTTCGTGTGCGTGATGCTCACCAGGCTTACTACAAGGCACTGGAAATCGGCGCTCAAGCCGTAGACATTCCTACCGGTCCGATGGAGCTTCGCTTGCCAGCCATCAAGGGCATCGGTGGCGCACCGCTGTACCTGATCGATCGTTTCGAGGAGGGCAGTTCAATCTATGACATCGACTTCGTTTTTCTCGACGGTGTTGATCGCAAGCCGGTCGGGGCTGGTTTAAAGATCATCGACCACCTGACCCATAACGTGTATCGGGGCCGTATGGCCTATTGGGCAGACTTCTACGAGAAGCTGTTCAACTTCCGCGAGATTCGTTACTTCGACATCAAGGGTGAATACACCGGTCTGACCTCCAAGGCCATGACTGCGCCAGACGGCATGGTGAGGATTCCGCTGAACGAAGAGTCTTCCAAGGGGGCGGGCCAGATCGAGGAGTTTCTCATGCAGTTCAACGGCGAAGGTATCCAGCATGTTGCCTTTCTGACCGATGATCTCATCAAGACCTGGGATGCGCTCAAGGCCTGCGGCACCCGCTTCATGACAGCACCACCAGAGACCTACTACGAGATGCTTGAAGGCCGCGTGCCCAACCATGGCGAGCCAACTGAAGAGCTTCGCTCGCGGGGCATCCTACTGGATGGTACCTCCGAAGGGGGTGAGCGTCGCCTGCTGCTGCAGATCTTCTCCGAGACCCTGCTGGGTCCGGTGTTCTTCGAATTTATCCAGCGCAAGGGTGATAGCGGCTTTGGCGAAGGCAATTTCAAGGCATTGTTCGAGTCGATCGAGCGCGATCAGATCCGCCGTGGCGTGCTAACTACCGAGTAAGGTCATGGGCGGCCGGTACGCCGGCCGCCCTGTCGGACATGCCCAGAATGAGAATCAAGCCATGAACGTACATGCACAGGGCCTGGATACCCTTCCCTATCAGTCCGGCTTTGGAAACGAATTTGCCAGCGAAGCGCTTCCAGGAGCACTGCCGGTTGGGCAGAACTCACCTCAAAAGGTCCCATACGGTCTTTATACCGAACTGTTATCAGGAACTGCCTTCACCGTTCCGCGCACGGAAGCCCGGCGTACCTGGCTCTACCGGATTCGCCCGTCGGCTAACCATTCAAAATACAAGCGCCTTGACCGGCAGCTGGCACATGGCGGCCTCGGTGAAGTAACACCCAATCGCCTACGCTGGAATCCAATCGCCCAGCCGCAGATCCAGACCGATTTCATCGACGGGCTGGAATGCCTGACGGCTACTCACGATGCGGCGCAGACTACGGGCGTAAGCGTCTACCGCTATGCAGCCAACAGCTCAATGTCTCGAGTCTTCTTCAATGCCGATGGCGAGTGGTTGGTGGTTCCCCAGGCCGGGCGACTGCGCCTGGCAACTGAGCTAGGCATTCTACAGATCGGACCACTGGAGATTGCGGTTATACCCCGAGGCATGCGCTTTCGCGTCGAACTGCTCGATGACGCGGCCAGCGGGTATGTCTGTGAAAACCATGGGCAGGCGCTTCGTCTGCCGGACCTGGGACCCATTGGCAGTAATGGTCTGGCCAATCCACGCGATTTTATGGCTCCAGTGGCCTCTTACGAAGAGCGTGATGAGGCAACCGAACTGGTACAGAAATACCTGGGCGAACTATGGTCGACCACGCTGGATCACTCACCTCTGGACGTTGTGGCCTGGCACGGCAACAACGTACCCTACAAGTATGATCTACGCCGCTTCAATACTATCGGTACCGTCAGTTTTGATCACCCCGATCCGTCCATTTTTACAGTCCTGACCTCACCGAGCAGCACTCACGGAATGGCAAATATCGATTTCGTGATTTTCCCGCCACGCTGGATGGTGGCCGAAAACACCTTCCGGCCACCTTGGTTCCATCGCAACCTGATGAATGAATTCATGGGACTTATCCAGGGTGCCTATGATGCAAAGGCCGACGGCTTCTCACCGGGCGGAGCCTCCTTGCACAGCTGCATGAGTGCTCATGGGCCGGATCATGTATCGACGACCCAGGCGATTAACGCCGAGCTGAAACCACACAAAATCGATAACACCATGGCCTTCATGTTTGAGACCGGGCCGGTATTAAGACCCACCCGCCATGCTCTGGAAACCGCAACCTTACAGGCTGACTATGACGCGTGCTGGTCAGGGTTGGGCAAGACGTTTTACCGGGAGGACCCTCTATGAGAACCGAGAATCCACGTCTGAGTTGGGTAGCCTCCGCCAACAGCCATATCGATTTTCCCTTGCAGAATCTGCCCCACGGCGTGTTCAGCCCTCCTGGCGAGACGCCCAGGGGCGGTGTCGCGATTGGGGACTATATTCTGGACATGCGTGTTGCCTGCGAGGCGGGTCTGTTCAGCAGCGCGGCGCAGTGTGCCGCCGAATACGCAGCAGGCACCACGCTAAACGCCTTTTTCGCGTTGGATGCAACCGAGCGCCGTGCTTTACGCGAAGAGCTACTGGCATTACTGGACGAATCGAGCCTGCACCGCACGCGCATGCACGCGCTGGGCTATACGTTATTGCGCCCAATGAAAAGCTGCCAGTTGCATATGCCAGCCAAGGTCGGTGACTACACCGATTTTTATGTAGGAATCCATCACGCCACGAACGTGGGCAAACTGTTTCGTCCGGATAATCCACTGCTTCCCAATTACAAATATGTTCCCATCGGCTATCACGGGCGGGCATCCACCATTGACGTATCCGGAGCGCCGGTCATAAGGCCGAAAGGACAAACACTTCCACCAGGGCAGAGCGAGCCGGTGTTCGGTCCCTGCAAGCGCCTGGACTACGAGTTGGAACTCGGCGTCTGGATAGGCCGAGGCAATGCTCGGGGCGAGGCCATCTCAATTGGCAATGCCAAGAACCATATTGCCGGGCTATGCCTGCTCAATGACTGGTCGGCTCGTGATATCCAAGCGTGGGAATACCAACCGCTGGGCCCGTTCCTGTCCAAAAGTTTTGCTACGACGGTTTCCCCTTGGGTGGTTACCGCCGAAGCCCTGGATCCGTTCCGCTGCGCGCAACCGCCCCGGCCAGCTGGTGATCCTCAGCCGCTCTCCTATCTGCTTGATCCAACCGACCAGGAAACGGGCGCGCTGAACATTGAGCTGGAAGTATTACTGCGTACAGCAGCCATGCGTGAGCAGAACCTACCGGCTCAACGCGTGGCCTTGAGCAATAGCCTGAACATGTACTGGACCCTGTCGCAACTTGTTACTCACCATACCGTGAATGGATGTAGCTTGCAGCCGGGGGATCTTTTCGGTTCCGGTACGCTTTCAGGGGAGCAACCGGACAGCTATGGAAGCCTGCTGGAAACAACCGTAGGAGGCAAGCAGCCGCTAACGCTACCCAACGGTGAAACCCGCACGTTCCTGGAGGATGGTGACGAGGTTATCCTGCGGGCCCGTTGCCACCGTGAAGGTTATGCCTCGATCGGATTTGGCGAATGCTCCGGTATCATTCAACCGGCACGCTGAGACCAAAGGGCACTATACGGTGCCCTTCTCTCCCTAAAGCAGAGAATCCATCAGGGCCTTCAGCGCCTCGATTCGCATCGGACGAGCAAGGTAGTAACCCTGCGCCTGGTTACACTTCAACCGGGCCAGTACGTCCATCTGCCGTTGGGTTTCCACCCCCTCAGCCGTGACAGTCAATGACAATGCACGACCCAATCCGATAATGGCCTCGATGACCGCCTCCCCATTGGAGGAGGTATCCAACCCGGCGATAAAGCTGCGGTCGATCTTGATTCCATCGAAAGGATAGGTATGCAGATAGCTCAGCGATGAATAGCCGGTTCCAAAGTCGTCCATGGCCAAACGAACGCCCAGGGCCTTGAGTCGATGCATGACTTCGCGCGCCGAATTGGCGTTATCCAAGACGACGCCTTCGGTGATTTCCAGCTCAAGCTGATGAGGCGGCAGCCCTGTTTCCTTCAGAACAGCCATGACCCGGGCAACTACATCACTGCGCTTGAACTCCAGGGGTGAAAGATTCACCGAGACAAATGTATCCGGCACCCACTCCAATGCCTCAAGGCAGGCTTTGCGCATCACCCAGTCACTCAAGGAGACAATCAGGCCAGTCTCCTCCGCAACGGTAATGAAGTGGTAAGGCCCCAGGTAGCCCCGAATGGGATGTTCCCAGCGCACCAGAGCCTCTGCCCCTAACATCCGTTTTTGCGCTGTGTCGAAGCGGGGCTGGAACTCCAGGCGCAACTCGTCCCGTTGCAAGGCCAGCTTCAGATCACTTTCTATTTGGCGCCGGGCCAAAATACGGGTATTCATCTCCTCGGAATAGAATTGCCAGGTGTTCCGGCCGGCAGCCTTGGCTTCATACAAGGCGATATCGCCAAGCCTGAGCAGTTCATCGGTCCGCTGGCCATCCTGTGGCGCACACACGATACCGATACTGCTGCCAATGATGACTTCCTGATCACCAATCTGCACGGGCTCGATAATAGCGGCCAGAATTCTTTCACAGAGCTGCTCGATAGCGGAGCGTCCGGTCACTCCTCGCAGGAGGATAACGAACTCATCTCCTCCCATGCGTGCAACGAATGTCTCACGTCCCAGACTGCTCTTTAATCGATGCGCGATTTCCATAAGGACCCGATCACCGGCCGCGTGACCCAGCGTGTCGTTTACCGGCTTGAAATTATCAAGGTCCATGCAGAGCAGTAAGAGGGGATTGGCCAGCGTAGGCTTGGCGCCAAGCTGACTTTTCAATCGTTTGTACAAGGCACGCCGGTTTGGTAGCCCCGTCAGGCTGTCCTCCAGCGCTTCGCGTTCCCGGCGCTCCTGCTCGGCTCGGCGTTCAGAGATGTCATGCAGAAAAGCGCTGTAAAGCTTATGGTCTAGAGCATCAACAGCTGTCACCTTGAGCTCTACAGGGATACGTGCGCCGTTACGGTGGTGCACCATGATTTCAAGTGCAGCCCCCTCGCCCAGGTCCATTTCCCCAGAAAGATAACGGCTAAGACCGGCCTGGTAGTGATCACCGATGGATGAGGTCATGATGAGCCGGTCTACCGGCTGCCCGACGGCATCCTCACGGCTCCAGCCGAACAGTGCCTCCGCCTTGCGGTTCCAGTCTACGATACGGCCGGCTTCGTTCATGCTGACATAGGCATCACTGCTATTCTCAAGCACTGCACTCAGCTCGGCTTCACGCTTGCGAAGGGCCTGCTCGGACTGCTCCTTCTGTTCGAGTGTTTCGGTCAGTCGCTCATTGGCCTGCTGAAGATCCTGGGTTCGGACATTGATACGCTGCTCCAGATCATGGTGCAGTGCCGCCAGTGACAACTCAGCCTCTTTGCGGGCTTGAATATCCTGTCCAACACGGACGTAATAATCCAGCTCACCCTGATCATTGACATGCCGGGTACACGTCAACCGTACCCAACGGTGCTCTCCGTTCTTGTGCCGGTAACGCTTCTCGATTTCGTACCGGTCGATCTCTCCGTTACGCAACTGATTCAGCAGCTCAAGGTCTTGAGCCATGTCATCAGCATGACTGAGCTCGGCAAAATTCATGCTCAGCACTTCATCACGTTGAAATCCCAGCATGGCGCAAAACGTCTCGTTGATATCAAGCCACTGCCCTGTCGGCGTCAATAGCGAGATCCCCACGCCTGCCCGCTCGAAGATCGTGCGAAACCTGGCCTCGCTGGCCTTGAGCTGGGCAGTGGACTGCTGTAGTTGCTGCCAGGTCTGAACAGCCGATTCACGCCGCTGAATTTCTCGACTGATGACTCCGGCCAGGGCCTCAAGGGTCTCCAGCTGCTGGTCCGTCAAGACTCGCGGATAGGTATCAATCGCGCAGAGCGTACCCAGTGGATGACCGTCGATACTGTTGACCGGAACGCCTGCATAGAACCGAATATAAGGCTCTCCGATGACCAGGGGATTGTGGGAAAAGCGAGGATCTTCCAGCGCATTGTTTACAACGAGCGGGCCGCGCCGCTGGATGGCATAGGAGCAAAAGGCCCTCTCGCGAGGCATTTCGTTAATGGAAACGCCCAGCTTGGATTTGAACCATAGCCGCTCCGCATCTACCAGCGAAACAAGCGTAATGGGCAGATCAAGCGCATCAGAGAGCAGCTGCGTCACCTGATCGAATACAGCTTCGGCCTCGGTATCGAGTATTCCAAGCGCTTTGAGAACGGCGATTCGCTCAGCCTCGGCCATCAAGTCGCTGGTGTATAAATCACTCATGAGCCAATTACTCTCATCAGACGGCAAGCTCGTAGTCAGCAGCAACAGCGGCGCATTGAGCCGGATGTATTGCTAGCGAAGTCACCACTTGGCGGTACAAATAGAAGATAGGATTGCGTCAGGTTATCGACCGCCACCGTGATAGCTTTATGCCATTCGTCCGCAAACGTCCGGCTTCTATCCATACAGGGGGTTATGACCGTGAACTCATGCCTTAAGTCCAACACAGGCGACAGATTGCAACCACTCTATTTTAATTATCGCAATAATAGTAAAGTGCGATAAAGTTCACGTATTGATAGGTGCAATAAGCGCTGGACAGACGTAGGCTAGAATAAGAATGCACCGATTGGCTCCATACGGTGCTCTATAAAGATACGGCTCGACCAGCGGTCTGATCGTACTGCGTTCAGACTGGCTCACTGTTATGCTCATCAAAGCGGCTCTAAGGAACTTGCTCACTCACGCAGCGCCTTATCCCGTTCTCCTAACCACTGATCTTTCTTTACGTGTTTTTCACGTGCAACGTGTCAAATTAAACGTTTGTTCTAGGAGGCTCTCGTCTGTGAGTGAGTCGTACCAGCCCGTATCCGAGGGCGTGGATTTAAGCGTCTGTGAGCGTGAACCTATCCATGTTCCTGGTTCTATTCAGCCACATGGATTTCTTTTGGGATGCAGCCTGCCGGATTGGAAAATCATTCAGGCTTCAGCCAACACGGCTGACTACCTCAAAGGATACTCACCCGATTATCTGCTTGGGCTTGATCTTGAGCAGGTACTGCCTTTGGAAGCCGTTCACTCGCTACGTAACCTCCTGCAGACGACGATGCTGTCCGGCACGGCAGAGCGCCTTAACCGCATGTCGCTGGACAACAGCGACGTATTTTACGATATGGCCGTTCATGTCTCAGGCGGGATAGCCATCATCGAGGGCACGCCAAGTCTGGGTAACACCGCGGCGGCTGACCCTGTCACGCTCGTCAAAGGCCTGATCGGGCGGCTCAAGCGCGCTCCGACCCTTGACCGCTTCCTGAAACAGGCGGCTCAGCAGATCAGGGCATTCACCGGCTACGACCGGGTCATGATCTACAAATTTTTACACGATAACTCCGGCCAGGTCATTGCCGAGGCGGTAAGGCCCGGCATGGATGCTTTTCTCGGGCTGCATTATCCCGCCTCGGATATTCCGGCTCAGGCCCGAGCGCTCTACAAGCGTCAATGGCTACGTGTAATTACCGATACAGCTTATTTACCTGTTCCATTGGTACCAGGCTTCGGGCCGGATGGCCTGCCCCTGGACCTCAGCCTTGCTACCTTGCGTAGCGTCTCGCCCGTACACATCGAGTATCTGCACAACATGAACGTGCGAGCCACGATGACCGTTTCCATTATGCGGGGGGAAGAACTATGGGGCCTGATTGCCTGCCACCATAGCGAGCCCTATCGCTTGAGCGGTCCCATGAGCGCTGCCGCGGAACTGTTTGGGCAGGTGTTGTCGCTTCAGCTGGAAGCAAGGGAGCATCAGGATGAGCTGCGCCTGGTCAGCAGCGCGCATGAGGCGCATGACCGGCTGATCGCCAGCATGTCACCCCGTGAGACCTTATTCGATAATCTGGCCGCCTATGCCGGAAACTTGAATGACATCATCCCCTGTGACGGCATCGGGGTATGGTCGGACAGCCGTTTCACCGGCTTTGGTATCACGCCTCCACCTGAGATGGTAGAGCCGCTGATTCAGTTTCTGAGTATGGGCAGTTCCAATGCGGTACTCGCCACCCACGAACTAAGCAAACTTTTTCCTCCCGCACGGGCTTATGCGCAGGCCGTCAGCGGGGTACTGGCGATACCCTTCTCTCGCTCCCCCCGAGACTATTTGCTGTTTTTCCGTCGTGAATTCGTGCAGACCATCACCTGGGGAGGCAATCCAGACAAACCGGTCACGCCGGGCGAGCGCATCAGCCCACGCAAGAGTTTTGAGGCTTGGAAACAAACAGTTGGGGGGCAGTCACTACCCTGGCGCTCCGATGAAAAACAGATTGCCGAGACCTTGCGCATCTCGCTTCTGGAAGTAATTCTTCGGCGTGCCGAATTGATTGCGCAGGAGCGGCAGGTTGCCCAGGAAAGCCAATCGCTGCTTATTGCCGAGCTCAACCATCGGGTCAAGAATATTCTTAGCCTGATTCGGGCAGTGGTCCGTCAGAGTGGTCAGCAGACCACATCCGTCAAAGACTTTACTGCAGATCTTGAGCATCGCATCAACGCCCTCGCTCAGGCGCATGACCAGATGAATCAGGTCGGTTGGGCCTCGGCGCCATTGCTTCACTTGCTGGAAGCCGAAGCCCAAGCCTGGGCTTACGGTGCGCAGGACCGTGTGATGTTTTCCGGTCCCTCGGTCATCCTGGATGCACGGGCCTATCAGACGCTGGCACTGGTTTTCCATGAAATGATGACCAATGCGGTCAAGTATGGCGCCTTGAGCCGCCCGACCGGACATCTGCTGGTGTCCTGGTTCCTGGTAAGTGATCAGGACCTTCGGATCGAGTGGTGTGAAAGCGGAGGGCCGATAGTAAGCGCGCCTTCCCGCCGAGGATTTGGATCGGTCGTTATCGAGCGGACCATTCCCTTCGAGCTGCAAGGTGAGGCCCGGATCGAATACCGAATCGAAGGTGTCCAGGGCAGTTTTTTGATCCCGGCACGCCATGTGAGTGTGGGGAATGTTACTGAGCTGAAAACGACGCCTACGCTGGTCACGGCGCAATCGTTGGCAGAGAAAAAACTGTTGCTGGTAGAGGACAGCATGATGATCGCGCTGGATGCACAGGCAATGCTCCAGGAAGCTGGCGCTGATGTGGAGATTGCCGGAACGGTCAACGAAGCACGCCGCGCCTTGGGCTTTACTCATTTCGACGTAGTCGTACTGGATGTGAATCTGTCGGGGGAGACCAGTCTGGCTATTGCAGAGGAGCTGGCTGATGCCAAACATCCTTTCATTTTCGCAACAGGCTATGGCGAAAACACGGTGATTCCTGATCGCTTCAAGGATATCCCGCTCATTTCCAAGCCTTACAGCGCCGGGTCGCTTACCCATGCGATCAATCGGTTTGATATCACCCAAGAGCTTGATCGCTTGTAATGACCAGCGCTGCGTAAGCAGGCCCCAACGTTACGGAGCCTGCTTACATCATTTAGTGATGCTGCCTGGTTGCGCTTGCAGTCAAAGCGGTTTCGATCAGATCCACCTCCCTTACCAGCTTTTGTAGCGTACTGTCATTGATATGGTGACGGCTACGCAGCTTGTAGTATTCAGTGCGCTCCGCCTTGAGCGCCTGCAGACGCGTTTCCCGCTCAAGATCGCGTCGCGCTTCGAGAAGCGGGGTCGGCAGCTCGTGGTTATTGATCTCCATGCGCTTGTGGTAGTAGTCCATCAGATGGAGGGTGATCTCGTTGAACGCGACGATAATCTCTTCATCCCCTTGGTGGTCCGCCAGTACCTTCGCTTTTTCTTGGTGATAGTTTTCAATGTGCCGGATTGCCGCCTCGGCCCCACGAATACGCGCATGGCGCTCCTCTTCATATTCGCGGCTGTCTTCAGGCAGATCCAGCCCGCGCAACACCAGAGGAAGACCTACGCTTCCGGTAATCAAGGTGAACAGAATGACGCCGGTCGCCAAGAAGATCAGCAGCTCACGGGCCGGAAACGGCGTACCGTCATTCAGCATCTCTGGCAGCGACAAGGCAGCCGCCAAGGTAATGGTGCCTCGAATACCTGCCAATGTCCCGGCCAACATGACGCGAACGGAGACAGACCGCGCTGGCTTGCGACGCAACAGCCGAGGCACATGTACGGCACCAAATATCCAGAGAAACCGCATCCCTAGAAGCGCAATCGAAATCAGCGCGACGAAAGCCAGCAACTCAATAAACGGCAGCGTAGTGCCTGCACTGGTCGTTGCGTTAAGCGCGCCGCCAATGATTTCGGGCAATTGGAAACCGAGCAGCAGAAAGACCAATGCGTTAAGCACAAACTCCAGCATTTCCCAGACGCTGCGCGTCTGGATACGGGACGTGGTCTGATCCTGGCGTTTGAGGTCAAGCCGGTTGATGACCATACCCGCTGCCACAGCGGAGAGAATACCGGACAGATGAAAATGCTCCGCCAGCAGAAACGCCGCAAAGGGTAGCAGCAGGAGCAGCAGCACGATCTGAATCGTCGAAGCTTCGCCAAGGTGCCGCTCGATCAGACGGGTCCGCACCACATTAAAGGCCAGCGCCAGCAAGGCGCCCACCAGTAGCCCACCCAGGGAAATCAGCAGAAACCCTACTGTTGCCTGTGCCAGAGAGAACGCACCGGTCAGGGCTGCGGCTACCGCGAACTTGAATGCCACAAGACCGGACGCATCATTCATGAGCGACTCGCCCTCAAGAATGTGCATCAGCCGCGGTGGTACAGGAAGACGACCGGAAATAGCCGATACCGCGACGGCATCCGTAGGTGAAAGAATCGCTGTCAGTGCAAAGCAGACAGGCAAAGGCAAACCGGGGAATAACCAGTGAACCACATATCCCACACCAATCACGGTTACCAGTACAAGGCCCAGCGCTAAGGCCAAAATAGGCCCACGAAGCAGCATAAATTCGCGCTGCGGGAACCGTCGCGCATCGGCAAATAGAAGCGGGGCAATGAATAGGAGCATGAACAGCTCAGGCTGAAGCTCCACATGCAGCCCGCTGGCAGGCCAGGCCAGTAGCGCGCCAAAAGCAATCTGTACAAGCGGTGTGGGCAGTGATGGTAGAAAGCGAGCCGCCACCCCAGTAGCCGAGGCGACAAGTAAAAGCATTAAAACAAGATAAACCGTATCCATGAATCTTTAGAAAAATCCCTGTCAATGAAGAACCATAAAGCGCTTTAGCGCTATGGAATAAGCGTTGCCTACACCCTCAGGCGTGTCTTCCGATGTCCCTCGGACGATGGTGTTGATTTAGCTTCTGAGGCCTTTTCAGCGTAGGTGAGGTGAGCGTTGGCACCGGTAACATAATCGCGACCAGGCGCTATACAGCGGCGCACCCCGTCATCACCTTCTTTTCCTGAGTCGACCTGAAAGCATGAGGAATTCGGATACAGCCTTGAATCGCCAATATGTGTAAAAATGTTTCTGAAAGGACTGGGAAATCGACAGAAGCAGTCAGGGCTTCATACCGTTTGATAGAAAAGCTTTCCGTGCCAGTCTCCTTATTAAAGCCGATTGGTTTTCTTACGACTGGATCAGCTTGATAACGTTAGCCACTACCAAGAAGGGTGACTCTAAACAGCCACTTATATTGGCAAGCTATTCTTGTTGTCAGCCATAGGCTCTTACCACCTTACAGCGATAGCGATGTCTAGTCGTAAAAGGCCAGTGCTACGAACATTTTCCTGGCGACCCTGACTGTTATGAGTCCCTGTTGTGTCTTGAAACGTGGTGCATTCCTCTTTTCCAGTCATCCATTGGCAGTTGACCGAACTATCACGCTCGTTCGCCGTCCATTCTGCGTCGAGGCAAAACGCCACGCTCTAAACGAGCGAGCCGGTCATGCATCGGATCAAGCGCTGCAGTCTGCCTTTCTATGAGCTGACCGTTGATGAGCATCTGTGTAGCTTTCTACGCATGTCCAGTTCAACTTGTCGTGGCTGCCATACTGAGCGCCATAAATGACTTTCTGAGAGAAGTCATCCAGTAATCGATTGCCGATTACCTCAGCTCAGGTCGCTCTTGCAGCAAGACGACAATCATTTCCCCAGCCGAGCAAACGGCGTGACAACAGGTGCCTTTTTTCACATCCATCTGGGCTAAGCACATGGTTGAGTTACTGCCCGAGCGATTTTCCGATAAGTACTCTAAAGTAGTCCTGTAACTATAGTCCGCTGTCCATTAGCCCTGATCTATCCCCGCCTGCACTCAACAAGGAGAACATGCATGGCTCGTCTTACCGCAAAAGATTTCGCGCCCGAACTGCTTGAGCTGTATGACTATTACGTGCATGGGCGAATCAATCGTCGAGAATTTCTCGACCGTGCAGGTAAATTCGCCGTAGGCGGATTAGCCGCCACGACACTCCTTGCTGCCTTGAGTCCAGATTACGCTCTGGCGCAGCAAGTCGAATTTACCGATCCTGAGATCATCCCTGAATACATTTCCTACCCCTCGCCTAAAGGGCATGGACATGTCCGTGGCTATCTCGTGCGACCTGCGCAGACCAAGGGAAAAGTTGCAGGCATTGTCGTCGCTCATGAAAACCGTGGGCTCAATCCCTACATCGAGGACGTTGCGCGACGCCTGGCAAAGGCTGGATTCGTGGCGCTGGCCCCTGATGGCTTGAGTTCCGTAGGCGGCTACCCGGGAAATGACGACAAGGGGCGCGAGCTTCAGCAAACCGTTAATCCTGAAAAGCTGATGAACGACTTTTTTGCTGCCGTCGAATGGCTCATGGGGCATGAGCTCACAACTGGCAAGGTAGGAATCACCGGTTTCTGCTATGGCGGAGGCGTAGCCAATGCGGCAGCTGTCGCCTATCCCGAACTCGGCGCGGCCGTACCGTTTTATGGCCGGCAACCCAGAGTTGAAGATGTCCCTCGCATCAAGGCACCGTTACTCATTCATTATGCCGAGCGGGATGAGCGTATCAATGAAGGTTGGCCTGCCTATGAGAGCGCCTTGAAAGCCGCTGGCAAAACCTATGAAGCCTATATCTATCCCGGCACCAACCACGGATTCCATAATGACTCGACGCCACGTTATGACGAAGCCGCCGCAACGCTGGCATGGGAGCGAACACTGGGCTGGTTCCGCCGTTATCTGGCCTGAGTAAAGAGCTATTGAAATAGCTTTTGTAAGGCACCATCTCAATCACAGGTTAGAGCACTGCAAGCCACCTTAACCAGAGTCAGGTCACGGATGGCTTGTCTGTGCCTGTACGGCAGAGCACCTTCTTACAGGCATACTTATCAACCCTTACAAGAGCAAGACGTATACTCGCCAAACGTTTGACCCATAACGATATTTGCAACCTCTGGCCGCAGAAGCGCTGATCGAAATAGCGTAGAGTAAGCACAAACCGGTTGTTACGTGTTCCGCACAGGTTTGATCAGCCAGTCATCCCAACACCATGCTTTAGGAGAATTTTATGGCGACCGAATACATGACCGTTGCAGGAGGCTGCTTCTGGTGCGTAGAGGCAGTATTCAAGGATGTCATCGGAGTCGTTTCCGTCGAGAGTGGCTATACCGGCGGCAAAACGGTCAATCCTACGTATGAGCAGGTCTGTGAGGGTAATACCGACCATGCCGAAGCCATCCGTATTGGTTACGACCCTGACGTGATCAGCTATGGCGAGTTGCTCGATATTCACTTTGTAACCCATGACCCGACCCAGCTCAACCGACAGGGTAACGACATGGGTACGCAGTATCGGACTGCCCTGTTCCCGGCAAACCCCGAACAGGAAGCCGAGGCCAGAGCGGCGATTGCACGTGCACAGGAAGGTCTCTCAGCGCCCATCGTGACCACAATCGAGCCACTGGGGCCTTGGTATCCGGCAGAAGGATATCATCAGAACTATTGGGAAGAGCGCGGGCGCGCCAACCAGTACTGCATGGCGGTAATCCCACCCAAGCTTCAAAAGCTGCGCAAGAGCTTCGCCCAACGGTCCAAAACCTCGACCGAGGGCTGAGTTGTCCGGGGTAGCCCTTCTTGGGGCTACCTTCTCTGTACTGGATTTTCTGCACCTAAGCCACTACTATCCGTTTTTCTTTTCTTTCTGTCTTGCAAGGAGCCTGATCATGCGACGCGCTTTCACTCTTTGCAGGTCCTGCCAGGCGTAAACGCTTTCCTGCGCACTTAGCGCATGCTTTGCCCGGCTCCGGCCTGCCTTTCCCTGAATTATTGTTTACCCATCAGGAATTGGTTATGGGCAATTGCATTCGTACTCTATCGGAACGCGTCAACCTTATCGCATCCGATAATCTCTGGATCGAAGGTACTGCGATACAGCAGTTGGAAACTACTGCCAGATTGACTGGTATGGTCCGGGTCTCCGGCATGCCGGACCTTCACCCAGGCCGTGGCTACCCAGTAGGCGCCGCGTTCTTCTCTGAAAATGTTATCTACCCAGCCCTGGTTGGAAATGATATCGGCTGCGGCATGGCGCTCTGGCAGACTGATATCCGAGCTGGCAAGCTGAACCTCGACAAACTCGAACGGCGCCTGGGCAGTATCGACGGGCCACTGGACAGCAGTTGGGCCGAAGACGTAAAGGCCTTTTCGCTTTCCAGGACAGGCCATGAAGCCTCTCTGGGCACGATTGGCGGCGGCAATCACTTTGCCGAGCTTCAAGCCATCGATACCGCTCATGACGAAACGCTGGTCGCTTCACTGGGGCTGGATCGAAAAACCCTGCTTCTGCTTGTGCACAGCGGATCGCGAGGCTATGGCGAGTCGGTTTTGCGCAGGCATGTCGAGGTGTTTGGGCATGCTGGTCTCGACCCTAGATCGCCCGAAGGGCTCGAGTATCTGGCACTGCACGACCAAGGTCTACGCTATGCCGAGGCCAATCGCCAGCTCATCGCCAGACGACTCCTGGCGAATCTGCATGCGGAGGGCCGTCAGGTACTGGATATCAACCACAATCTTGTGTCCTCAGCCACCCTTGACGGTGTGCAGGGCTGGCTGCATCGCAAAGGGGCCACTCCGGCCGACGCGGGACCAGTCATCATTCCGGGCTCTCGTGGGTCCTATAGCTGGCTGGTCAAACCGATTCCTTCGGAAGTCAGTCTATTTTCCCTTGCCCATGGTGCTGGCAGAAAATGGCTCAGGACAGAATGCCGTGATCGGTTATCCAACCGCTTCTCGTTCGATCAGTTGAAGCGCACGTCCTTGGGCAGCCGGGTAATCTGCGAGGACAAGGCGTTGATGTACGAGGAAGCGCCAGAAGCGTACAAGGACATCGACAGCGTCATCGAAACCCTGCAAGGTGCTTCACTGGTCACGGTCATAGCCCGGCTTAAACCGGTGCTGACCTACAAGCGACGGGGGTGCTGCCAGTGAGACTCCTGCAACTCTCATCGGCTCAAGGCCCGGCTGAGTGCGAGCTGGCAGTAACCAAGGCACTTCGTCTCCTGGAGACAGAAGCCGAACGCGAGGGTGTGCTGCTGTCAGTGATTGAACAGACGGATGGCGAGCACCGCGGCACCGTTAGCTCTGCACTTCTGGTATTGGAAGGCGAGCGCAGCGAGCCACTGGCCAGCCGATGGAACGGCAGTCTACTCTGGATATGCCAAAGTCCTTACCGGCCCCAGCATGGCAGAAAGAACTGGTATTTTGGCGCCAGGGTATTTATGCCGCCTGCGTCAGCCCCCCGGGATCGATACGCTTCGAGTACGTGCGGGCCTCAGGGCCCGGCGGTCAGCACGTGAACAAGACGGACTCTGCCGTTCGGGCTACTCATGTGCAGAGCGGGCTTTCGGTCAAGGTGCAAAGCGAGCGCAGCCAGCATGCCAACAAGCGCTTGGCAATGGCATTGATTGAGCAAAAACTTGCGCAGTACGCCGAGGACGCCCAAGCAGCTCAGCGACTGGATAGACGCTTGTTTCACCATGATATTGAGCGCGGTAACCCGGTTCGTACATTTCGCGGAATGCGTTTTACTGAAAAATGAGGTCTTCAGCGGCAAGCGTATAGCTTGCCGCTCTTGTATGAACCCTCAAATCAAACGCTAGCCCGCAACAGAATATCGGACTTTGGCTGAATTTCGCCTCATCCGAACAATGGCCCATCATTATCAGTTAGAGCGCAGAGGGATGCGCTGCTGAAGGGTAACGGCTCAGCAATAGCTCTGATTACACGCGAGAACGCATACAAGAAAAGCGCAAGCCGTTAAGATGGCGCTCTGCTTCATTGTTGGCCTCAAAGGTAATGGCAAGAAAATCATCGAAAACCGCCTCCGGGCCCTCTTCTGGTACTCCCGCCCTGACCTTGATCGATGTCGCCAAGGTGGCGGGTGTCTCACCCATTACGGTTTCCCGAGCACTCCATCGCCCAGAGATCGTAAGCGAGGCCGCCCGGGAAAAGGTCTTGGCCGCCGTCAAAGCTACCGGATATGTCCCCAACATGTTGGCGGGGGGCCTGGCTTCGAATAAAAGTCGGCTGGTTGCCATCTTCCTGCCTACGATTGCACACTCTATTTTTGCCGACACGGTACAGGCCTTGATCGATCAGCTAACCGCATCTGGTTACCAGACGATGATAGGTCTGACCGGCTACTCCCCTGAACAGGAAGAGCAGCTTTTGGCAGCTGTGCTCGGTCGGCGGCCTGACGGGATCGTACTGACTGGCACACTTCATACCGAAGAGAGTCGTGAACGACTGTCCCGCTCCTCCATTCCGGTAGTTGAAGCATGGGAGCTGGGCACCGAGCCCATCGACATGCAAATTGGCTTTTCCCATGAAGCCGTTGGGCGCGCCATGGCCGATTATCTCTATGGCAAAGGGTATCGTCAGTTTGGACTGGTTTCGGTCGACGACATACGAGCTCTAAAGCGTGGACGTGCCCTGCTGGACCAACTGGCGTCGTTAGGCATTACGGATGTACCTGTCGAGATCATGCAAACGCCTGCCACGCTGTTAAGTGGTCGTGAAGGTTTGCGCCAGCTCAAGGGGCGTGGCTCGCTTCCTGAAGTGGTGGTATGCAGTTCCGATACAGTCGCCCAGGGCATTCTGGCAGAAGCGGCCAGTCAGGGGATCAAGGTGCCTGAAGAACTGGCCGTTCTAGGATTTGGCGACCTATCCAGCGCGGCTCATGTATACCCTGCACTCTCGACTGTAAACATTGATGGTGCCCGAATGGGCAAGCTCATTGCGAAGGCCCTGCTGGCGCGCTTTCAAAATCCTGACCAACATACCGAGCCGGTACAGTTGGACACTGGGTTCACAATTGTGGAACGGTCCACAACCTGATTCAACGGCAGGCAGCTATTCGTCAGCCTCTTACACTTTAATGATTGCGCAATCACATCAAGATCGGTTATCAATAGACACAACCGATTGGTGTGATAGTGCCTTCAATGATTGCGCAATCAGACAAGGCACCATCTGATCACTATAAAAAGGACAACAACCGTGAAACATATCGAACCGCGTACTCAGTTACCCCTTCCCTCTCGCTTATTGCCTGTTACCCACTCAGGCGCATAGCTCCAGCTCGCTTCCTTTCTGCCACACCGCTCTACGGGGTGAGGCTAATCATCGACAACAATAAATATCGAGGTGAACGTTATGGGCGATACACGGCAAACCCGGGTCCGCTATCTGATTCTCCTGATGCTGTTCCTGGTAACAACGATCAACTATGCGGATAGAGCCACCATTTCGATTGGCGGCTCCAGTATGCAAAAGGATTTGGGAATCGATGCCGTCACGCTCGGCTATATTTTCTCTGCCTTCGGTTGGGCTTATGTGCTGGGTCAGATCCCCGGGGGCTGGCTACTTGACCGCTTCGGTTCAAAACGCGTTTACGCCACGGGTATTTTCATCTGGTCACTGTTTACTCTGCTTCAGGGCTTTGTTGGCATGATGCCTGTGGCCTGGGCCGTGGTTACGCTGTTCGTTCTACGTTTTCTGGTGGGATTTGCCGAAGCGCCTTCATTTCCGGGTAACGCCCGCATCGTTGCAGCCTGGTTCCCGACCGCAGAGCGCGGTACCGCCTCAGCCGTGTTCAACTCTGCACAATACTTCGCAACGGCATTGTTTGCACCGCTGATGGGCTGGATTGTTTACAGCTTCGGCTGGGAACATGTGTTTGTTGTCATGGGTGTATTGGGCATCATTTTCTCCGGCATCTGGATGAAAACGATCTATAACCCCAAGGATCATCCACGGGCGAATGCGGCGGAAATTGCACACATTGAAAAGAACGGTGGTCTGGTCGACATGGACCAGGCACGTGGCACCAACAACGGCCCTAAATGGCACTACATCAGCCAACTGCTGACCAATCGCATGATGCTGGGTGTTTATCTCGGCCAGTATTGTATCAATGCTATCACCTACTTCTTCCTGACCTGGTTCCCGGTCTATCTTGTCCAAGAGCGTGGGATGACCATCCTAAAGGCTGGTTTCATTGCCTCTTTGCCGGCAATCTGCGGTTTTATCGGAGGTGTACTGGGTGGCATCATTTCCGACTGGCTGCTGCGTCGCGGTAATACACTGACCTTCTCCCGTAAACTGCCGATCGTGTGCGGGCTACTGCTATCCACCTCAATGGTGTTCTGTAACTATGTGGATGCCGAATGGATGGTAGTTGGCTTTATGACGCTGGCTTTCTTCGGAAAGGGATTAGGTGCACTGGGTTGGGCGGTTGTATCGGACACGTCACCCAAGCAGATTGCAGGCCTTTCAGGTGGTCTCTTCAACACGTTCGGTAACATCGCTTCTATTACCACGCCCATTATCATTGGCTACATCATTGCGGTAACGGGCTCGTTCCGCTGGGCGTTGGTGTATGTAGGTGCCAATGCGCTAGTCGCAGTCTTCAGCTACCTGTTCATCGTTGGCAAGATACAGCGTGTCGAACTGCGCGATGAGAATGGCAAGCAATTGGCGGATACGTCGGTTCCTGCACCCGCCTCGGCTTGATCCAACAAGGACCGGCTAATACATCAGCCGGTCCTCCTCCAATCAGATCGCTATACAGGCAAAGGGCGCCGTTGGGCGTCCTTTGCTGTCTTTGTTACTTATGCCGCTTCGTCATTCAACGCAGGACGCGCTTCACTGGCAATGGTAATGCGCTTTGGCTTTGCTTCTTCCGGCACCCGGCGAACCAGATCAATATTGAGCAAGCCATTCCTTAAGCTGGCGCCTTTGACCTCAATGTGCTCATCGAGCCGGAAGGACAGCCTGAAGGCACGCTGGGCAATACCTTGGTGCAGGTAGGTCACACCTTCAGCGGTGTGCTCACGCCGATCGGCACCTATTGTCAGCACACCGCGCTCGACTTGAATATCCAGATCGTCTTCATGCAGGCCCGCTGCTGCAATCACGATGCGATAGTCGTTTTCGCCGTGCTTCTCGACGTTATAAGGCGGATAGCCTGGTACCGAATCACGCAGCGCCGACTCAAATAGATCATTGAAACGATCAAAGCCAACAGTGCTACGGAACAAAGGTGCGAGGGATAAACCAGTCATGATGAATCTCCTGAAGATCAGCAAGTTTCGATAACCCGGGACCCGATTTCGGCATCCCGCATGACCCTACATAAGGATAGTGAAAATACTTTCAAGCGGTCTGCCGACGAACGGAAAGCCCAGTAAGCCTTTGGTTTTCAACTGCTTATTTTTTATCGCCCCATTGATGTCGCAGGTTTCAGCAAGGTCGAGCTACCCTTGGGTTTGCGAAACACCAGGATGTTGCCCAGCAGTACCAGCGCCAGCCCAAACAGTGCAGGCCATGTCCATTGGTATCCTTCCATCCATGCCGAGATGTTAAGGGCAACCACCGGAAACAGGACGGTGCAATAGGCCGCCCGCTCAGCACCCAGACGGCCTACCAGGGTCAGGTAGGCGGTAAATCCGATCACTGAGCCAGGAACGGCCAAATAAACCAGCGAACTGATGTAGCGCGTACTAAGGTCGACTGTAAAAGGCACCCCCTGTACAAGGCAGATCACCAATAGAATCAAGGCGCCGTACAACATGCCCCAGGCATTGCTCGTCAACGGGCGGATACCCACGCGCTGTTGCAGACTCGAAATCATGTTGCCCGCTGAAAAGCACAGTGTTCCTAACAAGGAGAGCCCAAGCCCTAGCCAAGTCTCATGGCTTGCCGTGTGGCTGCCCAGTTCAGGCCAGAACAACAGGGCGAGCCCCAGCAAACCCAATGCGCCCCCGGCCAAAACGTTGGCCGCGATGGTTTGCTTGAACCACAGGCGTGCGTTGAGGGCATTCCAGAGTGTGGCGGTTGAAAACACTACGGCAATCAGCCCACTGGCTATGTACTGGCTGGCTGAGTAAAAGCAGATGAAATTCAGGCAGAACAGGCAAACACCTTGAGCCATGCAGAACAGCTGGCCGCGTTGATTCAATGGCTGTAGGCGGCGCGTCGGTAGCAGGATCAAAAACAGGACCAGCGCTGCAAGGGCGAAGCGATAGGCAATCGAAAGCGGAATGGCTACGGATTCGATCTGAAACTTGATGGCAATCCAGGTGGTGCCCCAGATCAGAACAGTCAACAGATAAAGCGTAAGGTTCATGGTGGTCTCCAGCGGTCAGGAAACCAGTGTGGTGAGTAAGTCCGTTGAAGAGTTGCACATTCTTGCGCTTTTTATTCTGGCATGCGGTTCGCGCCTCTCATAAGCCTTATGATGTGAAACCAGGAGACGTGATCATGCAGCAAGCCGACGACTTTCAAGTGTTTCGTACCTTAGACCAGGCCTCCAACGCACACCGTCTACGTCATACTGCGCTGGGCAATGGCATGGCGTTGGCGCAGTGGTATCGCAGCGATGCCGACGTGCTGGGCTACAGCAGCCCGGATCATCACACTTTGTCGCTCTATCTGGAAGGTGGTTGGCAGACGTTTCGCCTTGACCAGCCGGGCCACTATGGGGCGCCTGACCGATTCTGTGTTCTGCCAGCCGGACACGACTCTGACTGGTCAGTTACGCAAGGGCTGGGTTTCATGCATCTGTACGTCACCCCTGAGCAGTTGATGCTGGAAACCATCCGGGTTCTGGACAAGGAACCCCGGGCGATCCATCTGCAGGAACGCACATACATGGAGGATCCTGCACTCGTTGCCATCTGCCGTGCGCTGGAACGCAGTGACTGGCAGGAACCTGGAGAGCGCCTGCTGTGCTCGAGCCTGGCGCACGAAGCGGTCAGCCATCTGCTGCTCAATGGGTGCGGGCCGCGCCAGGAGGTCCACTGGCGCGGCGGCCTTTCACCCTCAGTCAGACGACGCATCCGCGACTATATTGACACCCACCTGGATAAACCGCTTGAGCTGTCGACACTGGCTGAAGAAGCCGCCTTGTCGACTTTTCACTTCAGCCGCATGTTCACGCTTTCATTCGGTATGCCACCTCACCGCTATGTACTGGCACGACGGCTCGCCAGGGCTCGAGAGCTACTGATCAATACCACGTTGCCGCTTGCCCAGATTACGCTGGACTGCGGCTTTTCCAGCGCCAGTCACCTGAGCCGCCGGTTTGCTCAGGTACATGGCGCAACACCGGGACAATATCGTACTGCCCTCTCACGCACAGGTTGAAGTACTAGAGGTCAGCCGTCCTGCCCAAAGACTGATCTCAAAGCCGCTCTGGCAGGTGGCCTCTCATAAAGAAGCTATGCTTTAAGTAAACCTTGATTGGATCACATCAAATGGATGTACATAATGCTGAAACATCACAGCGT
The DNA here is from genome assembly GCF_051027695.1 of Pseudomonas sp. JZ134. Lineage (NCBI taxonomy): Bacteria > Pseudomonadati > Pseudomonadota > Gammaproteobacteria > Pseudomonadales > Pseudomonadaceae > Pseudomonas > Pseudomonas sp. JZ134. Next base: position 700,595 of record NZ_CP069251.1, read on the forward strand.
TACGCCCCCATTGCGCTTGTAGCGGAAGACGAAGTCATGCTTCGTGAGCTAATGAGTGATGTGCTACAGAACGAAGGCTTTGAAGTAGCGGCGTTTGGTACGGCTGACGAGGCCCTGAACTTTCTGGAGGGCAAAGCGCTGTTGGTAAGTGTGGTCGTATCGAATGTGAGAATGCCTGGGCATATCAATGGCATCGACTTGGCGCATATCGTTTCAAAACGCTGGCCATTTATTCCGATTGTCTTGACGTCTGGCTATACCGGTCTGGAAATACAACTACCTAAGGATGTGCCTTTTCTACGCAAGCCATGGACAATCGACCAGCTGGCCACTGCTGTCAAAGAGATGAGGCGCTAAGCTAAGCAGCGCTTTCTGATTACAGCCTTTCCTGAATGATGTCAGGCTTCTTCCAGTGCTGAGTACTGTTGGTATCTGACCTCCATCCTGACTAATAGATGATTGATCCTATGCCCCTCGGTTGACGCAACTTCTGCCTGGATCGTCTGAAGCGCTTTACCTACCTAGCTAGCTTTTTAGATAGGTTTCGTTAGTCTGGTCAGCACTGAGTTTTATATGCGCTTCAACAGCCTCAAAAACGGTAAAGCAAGCCGGCAAGCGGCTAACTCTTCGGGTGTAGATTGCTACCTTGGATGCTATGGGCAGCCTGGTAACGCAAGGCATAGGAATAGCCATAGCGCCTGAAGCAACATATCTCTATAGTCAGCTGAAAAGAAGCCCTCAATGGTTAGGCCTGGGCGACCCGGTTATTGTATTTATGTACCTACTGCTTTGATATCCTCTCTCCATACGCAGCCGAGCTGGCGAAGCACATTCTACTGAGCGGTAAGTCTTACCATTGGCCAGTTTGTTACTGGCTAATGGATCTGAGGATAACGCTCAACAATCAAGTTGGGTTATGAACGAAGCCAGTAGGGGCTCAACAATAGCAGCTGCTTTACCTGGCACTTGGGCACCAGACAGGTAACATCCACCAAGCCCTCTTAGCGATTCACGTTGACGACAAGCCGCCCGCGTATCTTGCCCTGAAGCAAATCAGTGGACGCACTAATAGCCTCCCCTAGCGTAATTTCGCGTGTTATTTCAGACAGCATAGATAAATCGAGATCTGTCTGCAGGCGGTTCCAGGCCTCCACACGCCGCTCGTAGACCTGGGTGACGCTATTGATACCTAGCAGACTTACCCCGCGAAGAATGAAAGGCGCTACGGTTGCGGGCAGATCCATACCCTGTGCTAGACCACAGGCGGCTACCGCTCCTTCTGCCCGAGTGGCAGCACAGACATTTGCAAGCGTATGGCTACCCACCGAATCAATAGCTCCAGCCCAACGCTCTTTGGAAAGCGGACGGCCCGGCTCAGACAGTTCGTTGCGGTTGATAACCGATTGGGCGCCAAGCTTTTTAAGGTACTCGGACTCCTCGGGCCTCCCTGTGGCAGCAATGACCGAATAACCGTTACGAGCTAGCAGAGAAACGGCGAAACTACCAACGCCACCATTAGCACCTGTTACCAGGATGTCTCCTTTATCAGGTGTGATTCCATGTCGCTCCAGCGCCATTAGGCAAAGCATGGCAGTGTAACCGGCAGTACCGATTGCCATGGCCTGGTGTTCGTCGAGCCCGGACGGTAGCGGGATCAGCCAATCACCCTGTACGCTGACCTTTTGAGCCAGTCCACCCCAATGGCTTTCACCAACGCCCCATCCATTGAGCAGCACTCGGTCTCCGGCCTTGTACCGTGGATGGGTACTTTCCTCAACGATCCCGGCAAAGTCTATTCCAGGCACCATGGGAAATTTGCGCACTATAGGGCTATTCCCTGTTATAGCCAGTCCGTCCTTGAAGTTCAGCGTGCTATAGGAAACACGCACCGTCACATTCCCTTCAGGAAGCTGGTCTTCGCTCATATCAGCCAGCCGAGCGTTGTAGGTTGATGCATTTTTGTCGATGAGAATTGCTTTAAACATCATGTCTCCTATTTAGACCGATCGTCTTTAATTAGGCAGCAGCAGTTATGCTTTGATGCCATTCAGAAAACCCTCGATAAAACAGTCGAGAGGCTGCACCGTCTGAGACAGTCGTGCACGTAGCACAGCGCCTTCCCAGCCAATCCAGAAGTAAGCAGCCCAATCATCACAATGACATCCAGACCGCAGCTGTCCCCTCTTTGCTGCCTCACGAAGGCAGTCAGCTAAACGCCGTTGCCAATCAAGCAAGGTCGCTTCTAGCTGGGAGCGAAAACTATCCGGCAGAACGAGTACTTCCTGTCCAAGATTGCCAACCAAACAGCCTCGTCGAAACTCGTACCTGGCCATACCGACTTTGGCATCCTCTACAAAGTTCTTTAGCCGCTGTATGGGATCAACGCTTTCATCCAATAACCAGCGGTCAAGCTTACGCGCGAAGTAAGCTGCGTAGCTCCTGAGCACTGCCTGTCCAAAGGCTTCCTTGCTATCGAAATAATGATAAAACGAGCCTTTAGGCACCTGTATTCGTTTAAGGACTAAGTCAATGCCTGTAGCAGCAAAGCCTTGCTCGGTAAAGATTTCCATACCCGCATGGATCAAAGCGTCACGCGTATCGGCGTGCTCTCGGGGAATCTTAGGCGGCCGACCTCGGCGGGCCGGTAAGGTACTGGTAGTCATGCCCCCATATTAGACCGATCGTCTTTAAAGTCAATTTAGACTACTGGGAAATTATTTTGCGCTTATAAATGAGGCAGAAGCCTATTCAATGGCTTTGCATGCTATGGCTGTCCGTGCACCTACATTGTTTTAACTTTATGCATCAGGGATGTACCTAAGACTATAGGGGCCGAGGCTTAGGTATGAAAAACGGCAGGGGCGCGGCGATAAGCATGGCGCTGATAAAGCGTTGTGCTGACGTTGTCAGCAGTCTCAAAGAAAGCAAACTTCTTTAAATCCGAACACATACTTTTATGCCAGCGCGGCAGTTACATAGGCTATTGCCACAAGACGGCTACTTCCTTGGCACAGCTACATTCAAAAAATACACGGCTGACCTGGTACGATCTGTTTAAGCTTTAAAGCCTTAATGTATGGGTACCACAGTCAATATCGAAAGGATGAGCTCATGAGTGCGCGTATCGAGATTGCAATTAACCCAAAAGAAAATGAGCGCTCGGCTATCCTTAAACCCTTACGGGCTCATAATCATTCTAAAGCGGGTGATCCGAAACCAGAGTCAATCGCGCTACTAGTCCGCGATGAGGACACCAATGAAATCATTGGGGGGCTCTATGGGGAAATATACTATCGTTGGCTATTCATCGAGTTGCTAGCCATACCTGAGGAAACAAGGGGCCAAGGCATAGGTTCACGCCTGGTGAACATGGCCGAAGACGTTGCGCGTGAAAGAGGTTGCGTCGGAATCTGGCTCGATACTTTTGACTTTCAGGCACCGGGTTTCTACCAAAAACATGGCTTCACTGAATTTGGTCACCTTGATAGTTTCCCACCAGAGCATACGCGCTTCTTTTTTCAAAAAAGACTGTCCTAACGTGCTCATTTTTTCCTTGAAGCAAGCACACCGAATAAACATCCTGTCCAACCTTGCTGATGGCAAAGTGTCGGTATTGCTGACATTTGCAGCTGTCACTATATTCAAGACATGCATATAACTCAGCTCACCTCGACCGCTACCACCACGACCGCTATAGGCGGGCCGTGCAAGGTGTCGTGAGCAAGAGATAGCGAGCGAATCCAAAGGCCCCGCCAGTGATGGTAGGGGCTTTTTATTTGTCCTTACGTCACTGGCCAACGTAAGGACATAATCCATGCACGCACTCTTGATCCTCGATATGCAGGTAGGCCTGTTTCAAGGTCCAGACAAACCCTGGCTTGGCGATCGTCTACTTTCCACTCTAAATGACCTTATCTATCGAGCTCAAAAAGCGGGCTCTCCCGTTTTCCTTGCGAGGCATACAGGCCCTGCTGGTAGTCCGATTGAACCGGGTAGCCCTTTCACTCAATTGGTAAATGGACTGGCTCTTGAAGGCTCCGAAATTATTTTCGATAAAACCAGACCCAATGCGTTTGCTTTTACCGATCTGGCCGAACAGCTCCGATCAAAAGGCGTTGATACTGTTGTAATTGCGGGCATGAAGACTTAGTACTGTATCGATAGCACCTGCCGCGCAGTACGGGATTTAGGATTCGAGGCTATCCTTATAGGGGATGGACATACCTGCTCAGATACGCCAGTGATGAGCGCTAACGCTATTATTGACCATCATAACGCGACACTCGTGGGTGCCTTTTGCCAGGTCATGAAAGCCACAGAATGCGAGTTCAAATAAGCAATCTGTCCATTTGGATAGGGTTGCAGCGGGTTTATACGGCTCGCTGCAATGCTCCAGTGCCTGTCGTCACTGGGGTATACCGCTGAGGCTGCACACTTGGCTGAGCTGCATTTACGCTAATACCTCTTAAGCGAGGCTGATAGGGCCGCGTACTTTGATGTTCCTCGGAGTGCTTTCTAGAATCTGTTACTTACCGCTTATCCTATAAAAAGGGTATACCCAACTTTTAAGGAACTCCGTACAGCCTTTCCCCTTCCGATCTCTTGAAGGGTGATTGTTCCGATCAGCCAGGCAAGTCCTAACCATTGTGGAGAAAGACATGACAGCTAAAAACGACAATCCAGGTAACTTCGCTAACGATCGTGAGAAAGCCTCTGAAGCAGGCAAGAAAGGCGGTCAAAACAGCGGTGGCAACTTTGCCAATGATCGCGAGAAAGCCTCTGAAGCGGGCAAGAAAGGTGGCGAGCATAGCCATGGCGGCGGTCGTCAGTAAGAGATGACATGAGCGGGGGCATAAGCTCCCGTTCTGTTATGAATCTATCCATCCCCTGCTCTCGGCTCAATAAAGCCTGCCTTTCTTAGTCTTACCGCTTAAATGCCTTTAAAGCCTTTTCCTCTCGCTTTTTTCCGGCAGGGATTTGCTCATGCTGTCTCGCAAGCCGTTATCAGGATCTGAGATGGAAGAAGAGGCTGGGCTTGTATTTGAGCTATTTGGCCGAAATCCGATGTGCATGCTCGCTGAGTTGAGCGTTCGTAAAATGAGCAAGGCTTAGGTTGTTGCGCACGGCAGACTAACTCTCTGGTCCTAACCCTTATGTCCCAGCAAGGAATAAGGCCGATGAAATTGGATGCCGATATACGTAACATCGTAGTGATTGGGGCCTCCGCTGGAGGGGTCCAGGCATTGACCACACTATTCCAGAGTCTTCCTCCTGTCCTTCCTGCCGCGTTCCTGGTAGTTCTTCATATACCCGCTTATGCACCCAGCGTGCTACCCGAGGTTCTTTCTCGCGTGACACAGATGCGGGTTGTGCCTGCCGATGACAGTCAGCCGCTCGAAGCTGGGAGCGTCTATGTGGCTACGTCAGATCGTCACCTGATGCTTGAAGAAGAAGGGCTACGTGTTACCCGAGGCCCGAAGGAATGCCGGGTACGCCCAGCGATAGACGTTCTATTTCGCTCAGCCGCGGTCAGTCATGGTGCACGTGTAATCGGTGTCATTCTTACAGGGGCGCTTGACGATGGAACCGCAGGTCTCTGGGCGATTAAAGACAGAGAGGGCTTGGCTTTGGTACAGGATCCATCCGAGGCGATGCACGAATCAATGCCTGAAAGCGCCATAAAGCATGTGAAGGTTGATTTCATAGGCCCTATCGAGGCACTGGCTCAGCAGATAGTTAGGGCTGTGGGCACGCAGATAGATAGGCAGCATGCCCGTCCCGCCAGGGAAGGACACGTGATTGAGAAGCTGATTGAACTCAAGGGCAACGGCCTCGAAGCGGGTGTAATGTCCCTGGGTGCAGTATCAAAATATACTTGTCCAGAATGTCATGGCGTCCTGGTACAGATCGAAGAAGGTTCTATTATCAGGTTTCGATGTCATACCGGACACGCCTTTTCGATGAAAACGCTCATTGCTGAGGTTAACGAGGCCATTGATAACGGGCTCTGGGACACCCTGCGTGCGGTTGAAGAACGCGTCGTCCTGCTCAGGCAAATGGCCGAGCTTGCAGACCGCGCAGGCTCGCACGATGAGGCTGCGCAGTGCCGCTATCAGGCAGACGAATCGGAGAAGCGGCTACAGCCGCTACGTGAGCTGGTACTGGACTCAGGCTTTTTCGGCCATGACCAGATGGGGTAAAGATAGCAAAACGACTCTGTATAGAGCTGGTCGCATGAAAGCCAAAGCCTGCTTAACGTTATGGGCAGCGATGTACAACGTGCCAAGCCGTCTTTTGGTCAGTGTCAGCTTATGGGGCCTTCAAAATTTCCTTGATTTTGCTGGCAAGTGCTTCGATTGCAAAAGGCTTGGTGATAATTTCCATGTTGGGTGCAAGATAACCGCTCACATTGGAGCCTTCCGCATAACCGGTCGCAAAGAGAACCTTCAGGTTCGGTCGGCTTAGACGGGCAAAGTCAGCAAGCTGACGTCCATTCATGCCTGGTAGCCCTACATCAGAAATCATCAGATCAATACGCTGATCGCTTTCTAAAAGAGGGATAGCCTCTTGAGCATCTGCAGCTTGAAGCGCCCGATAGCCTAACTCATCCAGTACCTCTACGATGAGCGAGCGAACCACTGCCTCATCTTCAATGACCAGTACGATCTCACCACTTCCTAACGGTGCCACCCTGTTTTTCTCTGCTGGCAACGTATTTGCGTCACCTTTATGGCAAGGCATATACAAGTGAACACTGGTTCCATTTCCAGGCTCAGAGAGAATCTGAACGGACCCTTTGGCCTGTTTCAAATAGCCATACACCATGGACAACCCTAGCCCTGTCCCTTGACCGATAGGTTTGGTGGTGTAAAAGGGCTCGAAGACCTTAGCTAACACATCAGGCGCCATTCCCATACCGGTATCCGTTACCGTCAACTGTATGTATTGGCCCTCCTTGAGCTCAGCCCATCTGGCCTCCTGGTCACTCTCTACGTCGAAAGCAGCAGTCGAAATGGTGATAGTGCCGCCGTGCGGCATAGCATCCCGTGCATTAATCACAAGGTTAATCAGGGCGCTCTCGAGTTGATTGGCATCCATGCAGGCCAGAGGAAGGCCTGCGCTTAGCGCTGTTACGACCTTGATATTTTCCCCAGTCGTACGATTAAGCAGGTCCTCTAACGAGGCTACCAGCTGGTTAACGTCAATCGCCTTAAGATCCAGTGTCTGACGCCGAGAAAAAGCCAGGAGGCGCTGAGTGAGCGCTGCCGCCCGTTGGGCCGAAGTTACGGCAGCGTTTATATAGCGCTCATCATCCTTCGAACTGCCGGCACTGTGGCGCCGCTGCATCAGCTCCAGGCTACCAATGATCCCTGTGAGCAGATTATTGAAGTCATGGGCAATACCGCCGGTGAGTTGCCCCACTGCTTCCATTTTTTGGGCCTGATGGAGTGTTTCTTCCACACGGGTACGCTCGGCTACCTCGGAGGCAACACGCGCTTCCAGTGTTTCATTGAGCTCACGCAAGGCGTTCTCAGCGTGCTTTCGAGCACTGATATCCACGCACGTACCTGTTACATACGATGGATTGCCTGCGGCATCCCTGAAAACATTACCTTTACAGACCAGCCATCTTTCGTCCTGGTTACGCTGTAGCCGAAACTCAACTGTAAAATTGCCACCTTGCATACATTGAGCAAAGGATAGGCGTACCTGCGCCTGGTCCTCTGGATGTACATAGCCGAGAAAGCGCTCTATAGCATTATGGGTAAGGGTATCCGGCAGTTTGAACAGCTGTTGCAGCGCGCTATCAAAGTAGAGCCTGTCTTCATCGATATACCAGTCAAAGATACCGGCTTCAGATGCCAGCAGGGCAGCACGAAAACGCTCATCAACAACCTTGAGGTTTGAATTGGAGCGTTGTTGTTCGATAACCTGCTCCGTCACATCCTCGGTCTGATGGATGATGTAGATGACCTCGCCCTTTTCATCCAGCACAGGCGTATTAAGCGGACTCCAGTAGCGTACTTCAAAGCCCCCACCCTGCGCTGCCGGCCGAGGAATATCATACTTGGTGATTGCCATGCGATCAGGCGCTCGGGTCTGTACCACACGCTCTAGCGAGGCGCGTAATACGCCTGCACCAAACTCTGTTCGCTCGTCTGGATTCTTTCCAAACACCTCGAATATCGATCGTCCTATGCAGTCCTCACGCCGCGTATTGGTTCCTCTAAGCCGCCCTTCGTTAGCAGCTAGCATGATGAACTCAGGACCTGTAGACAGGACCAGCACAAGGTGCGGAAGCGCTTCGAATAATGTCTGAAAATTTAGCTCTTGTTTCATCAAGACTCGCACTTGTGTCAGAGATAAGCCAAGTAATGCGCCTGGATTTAGGCATTGCATTAATCAACCCGATGTACCTGGCTGACCTTTAGAACGTTGCTTGCCAGGCCTTTAACTATCGATAGGGAAATCAGCGGTCAGTTCATTCACGCCGATAGCCGCACGAAGGAGCAGACAGGACTAAGGAAGACATGACATCGGCACCTCTTGATGACGGGAGGAGCACCAGGTCTATCGCCACCTGCAAACGTTCCGTTGATAAAGAGCTTGTCATCCAAGATCTCGCCTGTATTGAAATCTCGCTCCTTGCCTTTAAAGAATCGGCTCTCATGGGTCTTAACAAACCTGACTCCGCTGCATCTGCCCCCGTAGGAGCCATTTGGGTTGAAGCCGATGGAGTCGGCCATTGCTATCTTTGTGAACGATTAAGTCCTAGTTATTAGAGAAGAGCAATAGACTTAAGAACAGTTTATTTACCAGCGTAACGGTAAAGATAGCTTAGCCGTTTCTACTAATTAATTAGATCAATCCTTTAGCTGTAAATAGGTCGGCGTTCTCATAGGGTATACCTTAATGCCTGCACCGGAAAAACCATTATAAATAATGGCGTTAGTATCAAGCATTGAGGAAACAGACGTCTAACAAACAAACTATATTTGACTTGTTCTTATAACCGGCGTGTACAAGTTACAAAACTGATGCCACATGAGTGGCATCAGTTTATCGTGTTACTGCTGAATAACGGAAGCAGTATTACCTGTACCGTTTTGCATTACAGTAGCTACGTTATCTGCTCTAAAAGAAGCAATAGACCAACGCTGGGAAACTGCAGCTTCATTGGAAAAACCGATTTGGGCAATACTAGCTTGGCTGTTCCAGGCTAGCTCTTCTTGGTGTATCCGCCCTAAATTGCCGCCACCCTCCTGAACAATATCCGCACTTGAGGCATCACCAGACTGAGCTATATCTACTACGTTGTCATCTCCAATAGAATGACCACTAGCCCTAACAGCACGAGCCCCTTGGTAAATACTCAGCTCGTTATTGTTGCCCTGCTGGGCAAAGCTTGTACTGCTTGATCCACTACCATGATAGATGGTCGCTGTGTTGGCATTGCCTTCTTGCGACAGTGATGTAAATCCAGCCGCATCTCGGCTAGTGCCTCCCTGGTTAACAGTGGCAGCATTTTGATCGCCGTCCTGAGAGACATAGACCGACCCTGGCATGTAACCGCCGCCCTGGTTAACAACAAGTACATTGTCGTCGCCAGTTTGAAAGAGCTGGGCATCTACTGCTGAGCCTTGCTGAACAGTCAGCTGGTTATTGTTACCAACCGTACGCGCTTCCAGGTTACCGCCTGTAAGAGCATCGCGTTGCTCAATGTTATAGATGTTGTTATTACCTTCCTGATATAGCGTGGCGTGATGATAACTGTCCTGGCTCAACGTTAATGTATTCGCTTCGCCGAGCTGCGTAACAGTAGCGCTTTGATCGTCGTACTCCCCACCCTGTTGATAGACAGAGGCCGTATTACCGCTACCGGTCTGGCTGAGGTCTATGGAATTGTTAAACCCTTGCTGAATGGTCTCGGCAACGTTTGCGTTACCGTCCTGAAGGACAGCTGATCGGTTATTGTCGCCCGTCTGATTCTGAGTAGCTTTATTGTTCTCACCACGCTGATCGAGTGTTACCTCGTTGTTGTTCCCATCCTGTAGTTGCGTAGCACTGTTATTAGCTGCGACTGCAGTACCACCCAGTGAAACCAGAACGATAAAGGCGAGAGGTTTGAGCTTGAACATGACAACTTTCCTTGTGAGGCCATAGGGAGTTAGCTAAGTACGAGACAAAGCTAAAAAGCTATAGACCATTTCTGAAAGAAGCGCCAAGTCGTGGTGCGCTGGTAGCCCCTTATGCGTTGCTCATACATAAAGGCCTATACTGCCTTGATTCAATGGCTCCTTCACCTCCATCGCGGCCAAAGACTATAACGGCAGAATCTAAGTTCTAAGTGTAGTCGCTGGGTATACCCTAATGACCCTATAAAAAATCATTGCCAACGAACCACAAGGTAGGTTCTTAGAAAATAGAGGAACTGATAAAGATCTATGGCTGAGCCGATAGCGGCGGCTCATACATGCTGTAAAGCTGATGCCACTTATGTGGCATCAGCTTAGATGTGTTACCGTTGAGTAAGAGAGACTAAATTGCCCATACCCGCTTGCGTAACAACAGTCGTATTTCCTTGGCCGCCTGGGTTGTATTCCTGAGTTTGACTGATGCTAACTCTGTTACCCTCACCGTTTTGTCTGACCGTGGCGGAATGACCTGCTGGGTCAAATGTAAGATGGTCGCTTTGTAACAGAGTAATCTCGTTAGCGCTGCCAAACTGGTTAACATCGGCATAATTATTACTGTCAGCCTGATCGATAGAGAGCAGGTTGCTGTCACCTTCCTGAGCATATGCAACGGTTGAGCCTTCGCCACGGTGATCTATATCGACAGCGTTGTTATTACCGACGGAACGCCCATAAAGCTGGCCACCTATCCCTTGCGAAACAACTGCATTATTGCCGTTGCCTTGCTGACTGAGGTTTGCGGAGTTAAGACCTCCCTGGCTAACTGAAGCCGAGTTAGCATCGCCCTCTTGATAAAGGGCGACACTGTTCTGCCCGTAACGGCCTCCACCATTATTTACATCAGCCAAGTTATTGTTGCCATTTTGACTGATAGTGGAATCTGCTCCACCCGCTCCCCCAAAGCTCTGCCCCAGAGTTATCTGGTTGCCGTCGCCCGTCTGCTCTACCTGCGCGGTTACGTAGTCGGTCTGAGAAACCGTCAACTGATTATTATTACCCGTTGTAGTAGCAGTCAGAATATTGCCGCCATATACGCTTCCCTGATGAATATCATAGGTATTGTTGTTTCCTTCCTGATATAGCGTAGCGTTATTAGTGTAAAAACTCCCTTGCTGCTCAAGCTTTACAGCATTGCTGTCCCCTAATTGAGCTACTGATGCAGTGTGGCCTGCTTGCGGCTCGATATAATCGGGATGCTGATAGATAGAGGCAAAATTCCCATTACCGCTTTGATTAACATTGACCTCACTGCCATAGCCCTCCTGAAGAGTTTCTACGGAATTATTGTTCCCGCTCTGCACAACGGCAGACCGATGTGCATCACCCGTCTGGGTCTGTGTTGCCGTATTGCCTTCCCCGCTCTGTTCGAGCGTGACTTCATTGTTATTTCCATTCTGTGTCTGGGTTGCGGTGTGGCTAGCAGCTAGTGTGGTACCCGAGATAGCGAAAAGGACAGCTAGTGCCAGAGGCTTTAGCATAAACATGAGGTACTTTCCTTGTGAGACCAAAGATTTCGATTCGCTAAGTCGAAAGACGAAGCTAGAAATCTATAGACCAGCCTTATCAGGTCAGCAAATGGATGAATACCCATTCGACTAACGGGCGGTGATGCATGGTCATTACGTGTAGTCGCTGAGGCATACCCCAGCGACTACAGATCTTTAACTGGCTAGCATCCGTTATTGGTTGATTGGACTAGCTAGATTACGATTACTCGCCTTAGGTGCTGTAACGTCATCCTCTTCCTGGGACCAGCTGAGACAAAACTCATGCAAATTGCCAACATACCTTTTGGAACAACTGACTGGTCTACGATTGAGCCGACAACCCATCCTGGCGAAACCGGCTCGGCTTACTGGCGTACCCAAACCTATGGTTCCATCCGAGTACGAATGGTTGAGTATAGTGCTGGCTACCTAGCAGACCATTGGTGCTCGAAAGGTCACATACTGTTTTGTCTTGAAGGTGAACTACAGACTGAGCTTGACGATGGTCGTCAATTCACTCTTAAGCCAGGCATGAGCTATCAGGTCGCAGATAATGCTGAGGCACACCGCTCTTACACGGCTAGCGGAGCAAAGCTCTTCGTGGTCGACTGATGAATGCTCATAAGATGTAACGAAGCCAGGACGATAGCTATTCATCATTAGGGTGTACCCGAGCAGTAACAGCTGCTGGCTATCGTCCAGGTGTAGCAATAAATGGCAGACTGACTTAACGACTACATCGCTTATTTGCAACACCTAACCACTACACTTGATATGCTAAGCAGTTACCTACTCCTGCCTTGGAGCTAGCGCTAATAATCTAGCCGTCAATCGCTCTCAAAAATTGCACCTGCTGTCCTTCACGACTAATTGAGTTGGTGCATCGCAGCCTTTTACATCATGCTTTTCGTACAGATAGCAAAAACTGCCAGAGCATCTAGTGCTCAATAATTAAGATGTGAATACCAATCTGTATAACCAGTACCAGAACAATAAGAAGTGACCATTAAAAGGCACTTCAAGTATTGATAGCGATAAAGACATAACTGAAGCTGTAAGCTATCGACAGAACGGATGACGCATTTAATATCCCCCTCAAGTAATGGTCTGGAAATGACAGGTCCCCATAGCTGCCTGCAAGCAAGAAGCCTTTGTGAAAGGCCTCTTGCTATACACCCCTGTTACTTGAGCCAATCCAGGTTGACGGCATTAGCCATTGCAAGGAAGCCAGTCTCGTTGGGGTGAATATGGTCGCCCGAGTCGAACAAGGGGTTCAATCGGGTCGGTCTTTTCGGGTCACGCATGGTTTTGTCAAAATCGATAACCGCATCATAGGCCCCGCTTTCACGAATCCACTTGTTTACTTCCTGACGCTTGGCCTCGCCCTGCCGGGTGTAATAGCTGCCCCCTTCATACGGTAGAAGCGTGGCACCAATTACCTTTAGACCATGGGTTTTCGCACGGGTAATCAGCTGCTTGTAACCTGCAATGATCTGCTTGGCGCTTACCTTTTCCCGAGAACCGGGCAAATCCGAATAGCCAATGTCGTTGATGCCTTCGAGTAATATCAGATGCGTAACGCCAGGCTGCGCGATGACATCTCGATCGAAGCGTGACAGTGCGCTTGGCCCCACCTGCTCGTGCAGGATGCGGTTGCCGCTAATGCCGAGATTAAGAACACCCTTGGTATTGATATCGGACCGGTTCAGCAGGCGGCGAGCCAGATAGTCAGTCCAACGGTTGTTTGTATCTACCGCGGCATTAAGACCATCTGTAATCGAGTCGCCAAATGCGACAACAGCTGTGGTGTCCTTATGGGTCAGAATATCCACACCCGTTAGGAAGTACCATGAAGTGCTGGTCGACTTTGTTTGTAACGCGCGCGCTTTCGTATGGTTGCCGGAGGTAGAAATATAGTTGGTCTGCTTGCCCAACGTATGTACGGTTTTAGTTTCGGTCTGCTCTGGTAGATAAAGGCTGATAGCCAGATCGGCTTGTGAAGAGAACCGCATGTCTACAGGGTCGCTGTACATCACCGCTCCAGGCGGGATTGTCGTCGAGGATATTCCTCCAAACGTCAAGGGCCGGTCTGTATCGGGGTTAATGGTGTTCTTACCAGCACTCAATGCAACTCGGGCCTCGCCAATCACCAGCGGAGTTTTGCCCAAGGCATTGGATAAGCGAACTCGAAACTTATAGCCTCCAATAGAGGTATGAACGATCTGGCGTATCGTCTGATTGTTCACCCTGACGACAGTCTCTTTCGAGCCGGCAGAAGCACCGTTGGCTTGCGGAGCCGCGGCCCAGCTTCCAACCCAATGAGGACTTTGCGGCTGAGCCGCCAGCGAATAATTACCCGCCATCAGAAGCGCTGCCGCCAGGGTGGACATTGACCACCGTTTTAGGGATTTCCTGTGAGCGGCTGCAAAAATATTAGCGTTATTTTTAGTATGGAATTCAACCACGTTTCGTTTCCTGCTTTTCTATAAACCCGACCAACGCTAGACGCTAAACCCGCTCCTGTCCAAAAACGCGGCTGCGCTTGTTCAATAAAGTAGTGCTATTTCAATAAATTAGCGTCGGTTTACCTGAAGCAGGCAGCTCATGCGGCATAAATAATTAATCCGCTGAGGTACAGGGGTAATCTTGGCGGTGGCAGAAAACAAACATGCGCATAAAGCAATCAGGCAGATACTGCTATATTACCTTTTTTAGCAACATTCTAACATCAATATACATTTATACCTTTGTGTTCTCCTTTAACTTAGTGCTGAGACAAGGACTTATGCAGTAGGACAAATAGGATACTGCTTTAAGGAATACCTTAGTGGAGCGACACCTGATTTAAGGCATTGCTCAAACAGGTCCACTCACGCCAGCAAAACACGCTAAATCGTGCATAAATTCTGACTTAAGAACTATTTATTGCATGTTTATGCATCTTTATGCATGATCAATAGATCAACTGAGTACACGATCATGCCTATTCTTAAAGATATTCTTCCTCATGAACGTCAGTCCGTGATTCTCCAGCGCCTGGATTCTCAAGGGCGGGTCATCGCAGCGGATCTGGCAAAGGAAATGAGCGTTTCTGAAGACTCGATTCGCAGAGATCTACGCGAACTGGCTCAAAGAGGACTATGCCGTCGAGTATATGGGGGCGCTTTGTCTGTTGCCCCTGACCCCGGCCCGTTAAATAAACGTATTCAAAACAGCACACCTATCCTCTCGGTGCTGGCCGAAGCAGCGGCAGCATTGGTCAGTCCAGACCAGACGATTTTTCTGGATGCAGGCTCAACCAACCGGGCAATTGCATTGGCCCTTCCTTCACAGGCCAACCTCACAGTCATCACCAACGCGCCCGCTATTGGCGAAGCACTACTGAGCAAGCCTGGGGTAGAGACGATCCTGATTGGGGGCCGCCTCGACTCAAAAGCTGGTGGCAGTCTGGGGGCAAAAGCACTGAGGGAAATTCAGGCTATTCACGCAGACATTTACTTCATGGGAGCCTGCGCGCTCAGTTTTGAAACGGGCGTGACGGCATTCAACTACGAGGAAGCGGAGCTCAAGCGCGCCCTAGTGAACGCGGCCAACGCCACGGTTATTACCCTGTCTGCCGATAAATTCGACACCCTGGCGCCCTATCAGGTGATTCCCAGCGAGGCGATCGATCATTTGGTGATTGAAACAAACAACCAGGTCGAGCCGCGCCTGAAGGCATTTCGAAAATCAGGCTGCTCGGTACAGACCGTACACACTGAGGAGGCGCTATGAAGATTGCACACGTTGCCCTATGGACACTTGATCTTGAGCGGGCCGCCGATTTCTGGCATCAGACGTTTAGCGCCCGCATCGGTCAGCCTTACCACAGCCAGACCAACAAAGGCTTCATTTCTCGCTTCGTCACTCTAGAGGACGGACCGACTATCGAACTGATGACGCATCCGAGACTGAACCAAGCCACCATCTCTTCAGACACACCTGTAGCAGGCTGGGCCCATATCGCCATCTCGCTGGGATCGGAAGACGCCGTCAGGAAACTTGCTGAGCATATGGACGGCGAACAGGCGCTAGTATCCGCGCCACGCTGGACGGGCGATGGCTTCTTCGAAGCGGTAATCCGGGATCCCGATGGCAATCTAATCGAAATAACGGCCTGATCGTTTGATCTTCTTGGCCGCGCTGCTGAATATCAACAATACCGCTAGCTTGTGGCTTACGCATTCGGCCTCGTTTCTTCAGACAGCGAGGCCGATTTTCAGAGGCCCTCTCAAGAACCTAAGCACCTCAGATATCTCACACCGGGTAGCCTCGATGCTTTACACAGTGGCACGTATCAACTAACAACCATCCTTTGAAAAGCAAAAATAAAAATAGTTAAGCCTTGGCGCGCAAACCATATTCCTGCCAGGGTCAGTCGGAGTATGATCCGCGCCCCGACCTGTTAATGGAACTAACATGCGCCTCAAAGGGATATTACTCAGCGCGATTCTGTGCCTGCTTGCCGCCTGCGACGCCTCTCAGGATGCGCCAACGGGATCTACATCCAAGACCGCGCCTGAATCATCCGGATCGCCTGCGTCTGCGACTATTGATGCTAAAACAGCCGAATCGGCACCGGTATCAAAAACTCAGGACATTGCCCAGACAGCCGAGCGATACGCTGGCCGAGCATTGACTGTGGTTGACGCCTCTGAGATTCAGCTGGACGGTGCCAGCACATTGTCGGTTACGTTTTCAGTCCCCTTGCAACGCGAACAGGCATTTCATCAGTACCTTCATCTGACAGACAAGACCGCCGGCCCGGTTGATGGCGCCTGGGAACTGTCGGATAACCAGATGGAGCTTCGGCTGCGCCATTTGCAGCCCAAGCGTGAGCTTACTCTGACCATTGATGCGGGCCTAAAAGCCATCAATGACAACGCGCTGAATGCCCCTTACACCACCTCACTCAACACGCGAAACATTACCCCAAGCGTTGGCTTCGCCAGTCGTGGCTCACTCCTGCCAACACGACTGGCCGAGGGGCTTCCGGTCATTGCCCTGAACGTCGATAAAATCAATGTCGACTTTTTTCGCATCAAGCCCGATGCGCTGCCAGCCTTCCTTGCCAGGTGGGGTAATCGAGCCACAATGGGGTATTGGGAGTCGAGCGAAATACTGCCAATGGCAGAGCTGGTCTATACCGGCCGATTCAACCTGTCACCCAAGTTGAATACCCGGGAAACCGTACTGCTGCCCCTGACTGGAATAGAGCCCCTCAAGGAAAGCGGCGTTTATTTGGCCGTGATGCAACAGGCCGGCAAATACGACTATCAACAGTCGACTACGCTGCTGACGTTGAGCGATATCGGCCTGTCGGCCCATCGCTATCGGGATCGGATCGATATCTTCACTCAGGCTCTAAGCGGCGGACAGCCACTGGGCAAGATTGCCATTCGGGTACTGGATAAAGACAGTGCAGTTCTGGCTGAAACCCAGACCGATGCCCAAGGACATGCGCAGCTTACCGTCAACGGTAACGCACGCGTGCTGCTGGCTCAGCATGATGGGCAAACCAGCCTACTGCGACTGGATAACCCCGCATTGGATCTGGCTGAATACAAGATCGATGGCCCAAGACAACAACCGCAGCAGTTCTTTGTATTTGGCCCTCGTGACCTGTATCGACCCGGTGAGACCGTGTTGCTGAATGCCCTATTGCGCGACGGAGACGGACATGCGCTGCCACCACACCCAGTCCCGGTCGAGGTTCGTCGGCCGGATAACCAGACGAGCCGTCGCTTCGTCTGGAAGCCTGATGCAAATGGTCTTTACCAATATGAACTGCAACTGGGCGAAGAAGCGCCCACCGGCCGCTGGCAACTGGTCATGCAGGTAGACGGGGCTACGCCTCAACTGTATGAGTTTTCCGTCGAAGATTTCCTTCCAGAGCGCATGGCGCTTGAGCTCAAGGGTGAAGACGCGCCGCTGGCTCCCGATGAACCATTTGAAGTCAACGTGACCGGCCGCTACCTGTACGGAGCACCCGCGAATGGCAATACCCTCTCCAGCCAGCTGTATGTCAGACCACTTCGCGAAGCCGCGGCAACCCTGCCGGGTTATCAATTCGGCTCCATTACCGAGGCCGACCTCAGCCAGGACCTTGACCTGGATGACCTGACGCTGGATACCAAAGGACGCGGACTTCTTTCCCAGGATACCCGTTGGAGCGAAGCGCGCTCGCCCCTGCAGTTGATTTTGCAGTCCAGCCTGCAGGAGTCAGGCGGCAGACCGGTGACACGTCGTCTTGTCCAACCGGTCTGGCCCGCTCAACACCTTCCCGGAATTCGCCCTCTATTCAATGACGGCGAGGTCGATGCAGATAGCCAGGCGGGCTTTGAGATCGTTATGGCCAACGCGCAGGGTAAGAAACTACAGGCCAGCCAGCTACGGGTCCGTTTGGTCCGTGAACGAAGGGACTATTACTGGGGTTTTTCTGATGATGAAGGCTGGAGTAGTCGTTACAACGAAAAAGCCATCATCATGTCTGAAGAGACGATCGATATTGCGGCAAACGGTTCAGCGAAGGTCAGTTTTCCTGTGGAATGGGGTCCTTACCGGGTTGAAGTGGAAGACCCGGAGACGAACCTGATAAGCAGTGTTCGGTTCTGGGCAGGCTATCGGTGGCAGGACAACACCGACAACGGAAGCGTACGGCCTGACCAGGTTAAGCTTTCGCTCGACCGTCCAGCCTACCCCGCGGGCGATCAGGCTCGCATCACTGTCACGCCTCCCACAGCAGGTAATGGTTATCTGCTCGTGGAGTCCGCCGAGGGCCCGCTCTGGTGGCAGCCTATCGAAGTGCCGGAAGGCGGCAAGACGTTTGATGTGCCCGTCGCCAAGGACTGGTCTCGTCATGATCTGTATGTCACGGCACTGGTTATACGCCCAGGTGAAGCCAAGACAGGCGTTACCCCCAAGCGTGCGGTAGGCTTACTGCATCTTCCGCTGGACCGTGAGGCCCGTCGCCTGAACCTGACGGTAAACACCCCTGCACGCATGGAGCCAGGCCAGCCGCTAAAGGTCCGCCTGCAGGCACGCAACGCCGATGGGTCGATTCCTCAACAGGCGCACGTTCTGGTGTCGGCTGTCGATACCGGTGTTTTGAGCATCACTCGATATACCACACCGGACCCCTTCTCGGCCTTCTTTGGCCGTAAGGCCTACACGGCCGATCAGTTCGATGTGTATGGCCAGCTGATCGAGGCAGGCCGTGGCCGCCTGGCAGCCCTGGCTTTTGGTGGTGACGCTGACCTGTCGGCCGGGGGCAAGCGGCCCCCTACCAAGGTAAAAATTCTTTCTGAGCAAAGTCAGGCAGTAACCTTCGATGCAGAGGGTAATGCCGAGGTAAGCCTGCCGGTTGAAGATTTCAACGGTGAGCTGCGCGTCATGGCTCAGGTCTGGACAGAAGACCGGTTCGGGGCGGGTGAAAGCAAGGTTACTGTTGCGGCACCTCTGGTAGCTGAGTTGGCTGCGCCTCGCTTCCTTGCAAGCGGCGACGAAACGACATTGGCTCTGGACGTGACAAACCTTTCCGGACGCGCTCAGCAGCTAGTAGTCAAAACCGAGGTTTCAGGACGTCTGGCGCTGCAGGAAACCGTTGATAAGCCCCTTGCCCTGAAAGAAGGACAACGCGTAACACTCAAGGTACCGGTAAAAGCGCTTGGGGGTTACGGGACAGGCAAGGTTACCGTTCGGATCACGGGATTGGTGATGCCAGAGGGTAGCTCATCGCTGTCCCGCGACTGGACGCTAGGTGTTCGCCCGGCCTATCCGGCACGCCGTGACCAATTCTCTGTCGCGCTGGACGCCAGCACACCCTCCTGGAGCTTACCGGCATCGGTACTCGAAGCCTATGCTCCGGAAACTCGGGAAGCGATGCTGGCAGTATCAAGCCAGCCGCCGCTTAATCTGGCCGAGCATATCAAGGCACTTGAGGCCTACCCATACGGCTGTCTCGAACAGACCACCAGTGGGCTTTACCCCTCCCTTTATGCGGACGCCGAGTCACTCAAGCGCCTCGGCATTCGGGGTGAGCAGGAGAGCGATCGCCGCCGCAAGATCGAGGTGGGAATCGATCGGTTGCTGGGAATGCAGCGATACTCGGGCGGCTTCGGTCTCTGGAGCGCGGAGAGCTCAGAAGAGTACTGGCTGACAGCGTATGTCACTGACTTCCTGCTACGGGCCCGGGAGCGAGGCTTTGCTGTACCCGCCGAGTCTCTGAACAAGGCAACACAACGGTTGCTGCGCTATCTGCAAGATCCTAATCAGATCGATGTAGGGTATAGCGAAAACGCCACACATGACCGCTTTGCCGTTCAGGCCTATGCGGCTTATGTACTGGCACGCAGCAAACAGGCACCGCTTGGCGCACTGCGTAGCCTGTTTGATCGCCGTGAGGCTGCAGCGTCCGGCCTGCCCTTGGTCCATCTTGCCATTGCCCTGCAGCGCATGGGTGATAATGACCGGGCAATGCAAGCGCTGACGGCCGGACTTGCACAGGTTCGTGCCTCAAAGGCCTGGTTCCATGACTACGGTAGCGTCTTGCGTGACGAGGCGCAGATTCTGGCACTGCTCGAAGAAAATGACTTGGCGGAAAACCAACGTACCCAGCGCCTATTCGCGCTGGCGGAAGAATTGTCTACCCATCGGTGGCTGTCGACGCAAGAGCGAAACTGGCTGTTTCTCGCCGGTCGTTCGATCATGAGTAAACCGGCCCAGCCCTGGAAAGTCGAATTGACCCTGGCGGGAGCCCCGCGCGAACTGGCCGATAACCGCGACGTAACGCAGCACATCGATGGTGCCGAGCTCAATACACCGCTTTCGGTACGCAACACGGGTGATGCAGTGGTGTATCAACACCTGACTGTGACGGGTTATGGGATGCAGGCGCCGGCGCCTACCAGCGAAAACCTGAGCATTGAGCGCAGCTATCTGGGGATGGATGGCCGTCCGGTCAACCTGTCTCAACTCCATAGTGGCGAACTTGTGCTTGTGCACCTTGCCGTACGGGCTCATCAACGTGTACCCGATGCGCTGGTGGTCGACCTGCTACCGGCAGGACTTGAGCTGGAAAACCAGAACTTGGCACAAAGCGCAGCCAGCCTGGAAGACGCCGGCAGCAACGTTCGTGAATGGGTAAAGGCGATGCAGAACGGTACGCTCAAGCATCAGGAGTACCGGGATGATCGTTATGTTGCTGCCGTAGATGTCAACGGCTATGGCACCACGCATCTGGTATACCTGGCGCGGGCCGTTACACCAGGACGCTACCTCGTGCCGCCACCCCAGGTGGAGTCCATGTATCGCCCTGCCTGGCAAGCGCTGGGTGCTACCCCTGATCAACTGGTTGTTCTGCCGCGTTAAGCGGCAGACCTCCCGAGTTGTGTAGCCATGAAAAAAGGCCTGCACGCCGCAAAGTACTGGTCTCGTCTCGCGCTGAGCCTTTTTTCAGTGCTTGCTGCAATGTTATGGCTGGCTGACCAGCTTTGGCCGCTACCTGTTCCTGACGATGGGCTTGCCCATGTCATTCTGGCCGAAGACGGCGAGCCGCTCTACCGGTTCGCCGATGGGCAAGGTATCTGGCGCTATCCCGCTACGCCAGATACCGTTTCGCCCTACTACCTCGACGCGTTACTGGCGTATGAAGACCGCTGGTTCTATCAGCACCCCGGCATCAATCCGGCTGCGCTCGCACGTGCCGCCTGGCTGAATCTCTCAAGCGGACGGGTCGTCTCGGGAGGTAGCACGCTATCCATGCAGGTTGCCCGTTTGCTCGATCCACACCCGCGGACTCTGACGGGAAAACTTCGCCAGCTGTTTCGGACCGCTCAGCTTGAGTGGCATCTGTCCAAACGGGAAATCCTCACGCTGTACCTCAATCGCGCCCCTTTCGGCGGCACATTGGAAGGGGTTGCCGCCGCCAGCTGGACTTATCTTGGCAAGTCACCTGTGAGCCTTACTCGTGCCGAAGCGGCACTACTTGCGGTATTGCCACAAGCGCCCAGTCGTTTGAGGCCTGATCGCTTTTCCGAACGGGCACAGGCGGCGCGAGACAAGGTGCTCGCCCGACTGGACAGCGAAGGGGTATGGCCTGCCAAGGCGGTAAAAGAGGCAATGGAAGAACCTGTTTGGCTGGCGCCCCGGCAATCGCCTGACCAGGCACCGCTGCTGGCTCGTCGGCTGAATACGACAGGAGAGTCGCCAGCGATCCACACGACCATCGACATTGCCTTGCAACGGCGCCTCGAATCGCTGCTCCTTGATTGGCGGGCCCGTCTACCGGAGCGCACTTCAGCTGCAATTATTGTGGTTGATACCGGGAGCATGGCGGTAAAGGCATACCTGGGCTCTGTCGATATCACGGATGATCGTCGGTTTGGCCATGTCGACATGGTATCAGCCATACGATCACCCGGCTCCACGCTCAAGCCCTTCCTGTATGCCCAGGCGCTGGACGCAGGTCTGATCCACTCGGAATCCTTGCTGCAAGATGTCCCTCGACGCTTTGGCGATTACCGGCCCGGGAATTTCTCTTCAGGCTTCAGTGGCCCTGTCGCTGCAAGCGAGGCGTTACATCGGTCGCTCAATCTCCCTGCGGTGCAATTGCTCGAGGCCTATGGCTCCAAGCGGTTTTCCGGTGAACTGTGTAGTGCAGGCGTCCCGCTCTTTTATCCTCGAGGCGCTGAGCC
Source organism: Pseudomonas sp. JZ134 (assembly GCF_051027695.1). NCBI lineage: Bacteria > Pseudomonadati > Pseudomonadota > Gammaproteobacteria > Pseudomonadales > Pseudomonadaceae > Pseudomonas > Pseudomonas sp. JZ134. The sequence continues at coordinate 723,011 of NZ_CP069251.1, forward strand.
CAATCTCTCATTGATACTGGGCGGTGTCGGCGCGCGACTGGAAGACCTGGTCAGCGGCTATAGCGCCTTCGCGCGCGAGGGAAAGGTAGCCCGCCTGCGGTTTCGTCCAGAAGAGCCTGTGATGGAAAGACGGTTGATGTCGCCCGGTGCTGCCTGGATCGTTCGGCGTATGCTGGCCGACCGCTCAGATCCCCTCCTGGATGAAGCCCAACTGCCTCCAGCGCTGGCTTACAAGACGGGAACCAGCTATGGTTTTCGGGATGCGTGGTCGATCGGCATTACGCCAGGTTATGTGGTTGGCGTCTGGATCGGCCGCCCTGACGGCACGCCGGTAGCAGGTCAGTTTGGCCTTGCTTCAGCCGCCCCGCTGCTCTTTCAGGTCAACGATATATTGCTCAATCGGGATACTCAGCGAGGACGTCTCTCCCCCATACAGACCAGACCAGCAAGCGTCGGGGTGGAATCCATCTGTTGGCCTGGGGGACAACCGCTTCCGGCCGATGATGAAAACTGTCGAGTCCGACGTTGGGCTTTCACGCTGGACAAACAGACGCCTCCCACAATGCAAGCTCCTGACCAGCCCTTGGGTCAAGGCCTGGATGAGACTTATTGGGTCAACGAGGCAGGCAAGCAGGTGGCACCCTCATGTTCTGGCGCACGTCCGGTACGTTTCCTGGCTTGGCCTGCGTCCCTCGAACCTTGGCTGGCCGCGCGCGAGCGCCGTACGTCCCGTCTGCCATCAGTCGATTCGAACTGTGCGCCTACCCTTGGCATTGCAGCCAGTCCATTACAAATTACTGGGCTACGTGATGGTGCACGATTACAAGCGCCTGCCGGACAATCCGACCTCGTATCCGTCACTGTAACCGCGCAGGGTGGTGAAGGTTCACGCTGGTGGTTCGTCAACGGCGAACCGGTGGCAGAGCAATCGGAACAATTGAGTTACACGTTTCCCAGGCCGGGAGCTTACGAGATCAGCGTACTGGATGATTCCGGGCAGACCGAGCATGTGAATGTAACTGTAGTGCGGTAGCGGCTTTATGTCTTATGCATTAAGCCCCTCATGCATGAAAGCGTTTACGGTATTCGGCTGGAGTAATGCCCACGTGTTTCATGAAGGCTCGGCGCAACGTATCGGTGCTGGCAAAGCCGACCTTGGTAGCGACTTGCTTGGGCACATCGCCCTGCTCTTCCAAAAGCAAACGAGCGGCGCTTATGCGCGCACGCTCTACCCATACCGCAGGCGTTTCACCGATTTCAGCTGAAAACAATCGCGCAAAATGTCGGGGACTCATACCTGCATGAGCCGCTAACGCGTCGACTGACAACGGTGACGACAGGTTCGCCATGGCCCACCGTTGTGTTTCCTGCAGAACAGACCGACCGCCAACACTGGACTGTCCATGCCGGCTGAACTGGAGCTGCCCTCCGGGTCGCTTGAAATACATAACCAGCTGAGAAGCCACCTGTCTTGCAATGTCCCGGCCCAAGTCTTCTTCTACCAGTGCCAGGGCAAGATCGAGACCTGCCGTCACCCCTGCTGATGTTCTCAATTTACCGTCTCGAATATACATAGCATCCTCTTCGACCTGGACGCTGGGATATGCCTGTGCCAGCGCGGGTGCGCAAGCCCAATGAGTAGTGACACGACGCCCATCGAGCAAGCCACTGTGAGCCAAAACAAATGCACCTGTACAGACAGAACCAAAGCGCCGCGCACGCTTTGCTGCACCGCGTATCCACGCCTGAGTGATCGGGTCTGGTTTGAGGTTGGAGATGTGCGGCGCCCCTGCGACAAGAACAGTGTCATAGCGCTCCGGCTGTTCATTGACAACGCCGTCTGCGTACAGACGTGCACCTGACGAACTTTGGACGGGACCTGACTCAAGCCCAATTACTCTGCACAGGTAAGAGGGGGTACCTGAATCAAGGTTAGCCTGTGCGAAAACGTCCAGAGGACCTGCTACATCGAGCAGCTGCACACCGGGAAGTGCCAGGATGGCGACAAGTCTGGTCATTGAAATCCTCTACACGTCTGTCTCAGACGGATAATGGCAGGATTTAACGCAATACTGCAATTGAGGACATGCCGACAACGGGTGAAACTTTGTTTTCCACCCTTTGCCGGAGAGTTTGCATGAGTATTAATATTGATGGCGTTAACATCCCCGATACTGCATTGACTCGGGAAATTACTGAGATTGTTCGAGATACCGCATCTCCCCTCCTCTTTCACCATTCCAGCCGGGTCTATTACTTCGCGGCGCTGGCCGGGCAAAAGCGCGGCTTAACATACGATGCGGAGCTTTTGTATTGCGGCTGCATGTTCCATGACATGGGCCTGACGCATCAGCACAGCAGCGCCTGCGAGCGCTTTGAGGTAGACGGTGCCAACGCGGCCAGGACATTTCTGGCAAGCCACGGGATAAACCAACAGGATATCGATACCGTCTGGGCCTCGATTGCACTGCATACCACGCCGGGCATTCCCCAGCACATGCATCCGCTGATTGCCCTGGTCACGGCAGGCGTAGAGATGGACGTGCTAGGGCTAACCTACCCGGAATACAGCGATGAGCAACGACAAGCAATCGTCAATGCCCATCCTCGAGGCAATCGTTTCAAGGAAGAGATTATTCAGGCCTTTTACGAGGGAATAAAACACAAACCTCAGACTACGTTCGGCAATGTCAAGGCAGATGTTATCGCTGACAAAGACCCTCAATTCGCTCCCCTGAATTTCTGCAGCGTCATTCGAAACTCTCTCAATGGGCCAGTTAGTGTGACGCCTGGAGATGAAACCAGCCAGGCTGGTTTCATCTCGGTCTGATCGATTGAGTCCTCAACAGCCTTTTCTGAAATCCATACCTATAACCCTCATGTTCACGCGGCCACCAACTAGGCGCATGAGCACGTCGGCAGGAATGCCACACGGCTTCTTCCGCTCAGCTTTTGAAGGATCTTATCCGTACCACATCGCTTTTGGGGACGATGAAATCCCTTCTACTGCAAAGTCTTTACGTTACGCCGCTTGATTTTGAGATGTATAAAAGACAGGCTAAATAGCAGGTCTAAACAGCCATTTCGATCACTCGGCGGGCATTTGCCCCTGCAATTCCTTCCCCTCTAGGGCTAAACGCTAACGTATGATGGGTAAGCAGTCTTGTCTCGTGGGAGGCGGTCAGGCAGGTGAACGATTACGGGCCGTTGATTGGCAGAACACTCCATTAGGCCCTGTCGAAGGTTGGCCCCTGTCGCTTCAGGCAGCCATCAGAATAGTACTCAGCTCCGACTTTCCCATGATGGTGCACTGGGGTCCGGATCTGATTACCTTTTACAACGATGCCTACGCTCCAAGTCTGGGTAACAAGCACCCTGGAAATCTTGGAAGACCCGCCAAGGAATGGTGGCTTGAGATGTGGGATCAGTTGACTCCGATTTTTGATCATGTCCTTTCGGGGAAGGCTTATTTTGTAGAGGATGCCCGATACACGCCCAATCGCAACGGGGTACAGCAGGAAGCATTCTTCACGCACTGCCATAGCCCGTTATGGGATGACGATGGTCATGTCGCAGGTATTTTTCTGGTTGTGACGGAAACGACGGGCCGTATCGTGGCCGAGCGCAAGCTGCTTCAGGTCAATGCCGATTTGGAGCGGTAAGTGCTGGCTGCAAAATCCAGCGAGGCGCGCCTGAGTGCCTTTGTCAGTGCATCGTCCAAGGGGTTGTATTCCATGAGTGGGGATTGGCAGGAGATGCACGAGCTGAAAGGACGTGGCTTTTTGAAGGATACATCCTCGCCCAATCCGAACTGGTTGACCGATTATATTCCCGTTGACGAGCAGCCCCGCGTGAAGGCAACCCTCAACGAAGCGATAACCTCCAGGAAGTTGTTTAGCCTGGAGCATCAGGTCAAGCGCGTTGATGGCGGTATAGGCTGGGTGCAATCACGAGCCATACCGTTTCTTGATGCGGCGGGTGATATTACCGAGTGGTTTGGCGCAGTAAGCGACATTACCGTTCGCCGCCATGCAGACGAGGTCCTGCAAGGACAGAAAAAGAATCTTGAGCATCAGGTAACCGAGCGAACCATAGAGCTGAATCACCTCTGGGAGATTTCGCCCGACCTTTTGCTGGTGATCGATTACGAGGGCATTTTCCGTAAGGTCAACCCCGCCTGGACACGTATCCTGGGTTATGAACCGGAAGAACTGCTCGGACAGAACATCAGTGAACTCGTGATACCCGATACCGCTCTTTCGCCGCTGGAAGCCTATGAGCGAGCTGCACGCGGCGAGCTGTCTGAAATGGAGAATCGCTATCGCCATAAGGACGGCTCCACCCGTTGGTTTTCCTGGGTTGCGGCGCCCTCTGCCGGGCAGATCTATGCAACCGGACGGGATATCACGGCAGCAAAGGCAGCAGAAGCCGAGCTGGCTTCGATGCAGGAAGCCTTGCGTCATGCACAAAAGATGGAAGCCGTCGGCCAGCTGACAGGCGGTGTCGCCCATGACTTCAATAACCTGCTGGCTGGCATTTCCGGGTCAGTGGATATGATGCAGATCCGTATACAGCAGGGAAGACTGAATGATCTAGAGCGCTATCTGGGCATGGCCCAAAACGGTCTCAAGCGTGCGGCGTCGCTTACCCACCGTCTCCTGGCTTTTTTCACGGCGCCAGACGCTGGATCCCAAGCCGACCCGTATCGGACAGCTGGTTTTGGGTATGCAGGAGCTGATTCAAAGTACGGTAGGCCCTGCGACGCCCGTAAGAATGAATACCCCAGAGGAGTTGTGGTCTGCGCTGGTCGATGCACCTCAACTTGAAAACTCCCTACTTAACCTGTGCATCAATGCTCGCGACGCGATGCCTCAAGGCGGGCGTATCCTCGTTGAAATGGCCAACCGTTCTCTTGATGAATACGCGGCGCGACAGCACGATCTACCGCCGGGAGACTATCTCACGCTCAGTGTTACCGACAGCGGAACCGGGATGCCTCCCGCGGTCATTGAGCGGGCGTTCGAGCCATTCTTTACAACAAAGCCAATCGGAAAAGGCACCGGCCTGGGATTGTCTATGGTCTATGGCTTTGTCCAGCAATCGGGCGGACAGGTCCGAATCAATTCACGACTGGGCGAAGGCACTACGGTCTGTGTCTACCTGCCTCGCTACTATGGCAATGCTATCACCCCCTTGACCGGCTTTGCCGAAGCTACAGAGTTTCCCCGCTCAGAGCCGGGCGAGACCGTTCTAGTGGTGGATGATGAGCCTACGGTTCGTACGTTGATCATGGAAATTCTTGAAGACCTTGGGTACATCGCCCTCGAAGCTGGCGACGGTGCGGCTAGCCTTGAGATATTGCACTCGGATAGGCGCATCGATTTGTTAATTACCGATGTAGGCTTGCCAGGTGGCCTGAACGGCCGACAGGTCGCTGATGCAGCACGGGTTTGGCGCCCTGGCCTCAAGGTTCTGTTCATTACCGGCTACGCCGAAAAAAGCCTGCTGAGCGAAGGGCAAATGGAGCCGGGCATGGCGGTGCTGACCAAGCCTTTCGCCATGGACATAATGGCGACACGCATTCGCATCATGATCGAGTCATGAGGCCGCCTTACGATTTGTCCGCTCGGACGACCAACAGGATTCCTCCTGCAGAAACAGCGGCACCTACCAACATAAGCCACGAGAGCGGCTCGCCGAACATCATCCATGCCCATACCAGCGTAACCGCTGGGCTCAGGTAGAGCACACTGGCTACCCGTGTGGGTGATGAGCGCCGCAGGCACACCCAATACAGACCATAGCCGCCAAGGGTGGAAATTGCCGCGGTCCAAAAGACACTCAATGCAAAACCTGCCGTTGGAATGGGCCAGAGGCTACCCTGCCAGCCTGCAAGCACAGCGAATACCACTGTAGATACCGCACACTGCAGCCACATCGTTGTCAGCAATCCAAGTGGATGAGAAAGCTTGCAATGCTTCTGCCATAACGTAGCCACCGCGAGGGACAGCATGCCTAATATGGGCAGCCCATACGCCCATAAAGGCGCATCCCCCCACGCCAGGGCGTCATAGGTAACCAGTAGCACTCCGCCAAGACCAATGGCCAGCCCCAGCCATACCTTGCCCGAAAGCCGTTGACCCAGAACGGTAACGCTAAGCAGTGCCGTACCGATAGGCAGTAGATCGGCAAACAATGCAGCCAGACCTGTCGGAACACCCAGCGCAATGCCCTGGACAACACCGATTAGATAACCTGCCATAGCCAGCAGGCCGATACCCGCATGCTGCAGGAGCACGGCGGGGTGAACACATCGAAGCGTTTTGATCACGAACGGCAACAGGAAAAGCGTGACTACGACACACCGCCAGAACACGACCAGCAGCGCCGGTGCGTAATCGATTGAAAAACGGGCACCCACAAAGCCCGAACTCCACGTAATGACCATCATTGCTTCAAGCAGGAGTAAAGGCGCTCTGCTAAGAGATAGAACGCCTGAGAGAGCGCTGATTAGGGGTCGGGTCGTTCGAGTGGTCTGATTCATCACCCGACCTTACGAAAACCAGCTAATCTAATAAATCAAAACTTTATCACTTAATGGTTTACAAATATTAAATAATGAATGCAACCCTTGATATCGAGCTGCTTCGAACCTTTGATACCGTAGCTCGGATGGGAAAATTCAGGCTGGCGGCCGAGCATCTTCATAAAAGCCCTGCGGCTATCAGCGTACATATTCAGCGGCTGGAGACCATTGCTGGAGGGCGCCTGCTTGAGCGTGATAACCAGTCGGTATCCCTGACTGCGCTTGGACAACGACTGCTTATGTCTGCCGCCGAGCTGCTCCGAACCCATGACAGGGTTATGGGCGAGTTACATGGCCCGCACGTGATTGGATGTGTTCAGCTGGGTATGCCTGATGAATATGCCGCCCATGTCATTGGTGACATCCTGCCCATTTTCACAGCCTCCTGGCCAAATGTAGTGCTGGAGGTAACCACCGCACCGAGTTTTACGCTACGCGATCATCTCCAACAGGGAAAGCTTGATCTGGCATTGCTGACCCAACCTCGCGCGGCTGGCTCCGACGCACTGGTACTCACCTCCACGACTCCGGTCTGGGTAGGAAGCGCAGTGCTACCCGCCACGTTGAACGATCCTGTACCACTGGCGCTTTACGCAGCGGATTGCCCTTACCGCGAAGCCATGATAAGCACCCTCACAACGGCAGGAAGGCCATGGCGGGTAGTGTTGGACAGTGCCTCCAGCCAGGCGATAAGGGCCTGTGTCGAGGCCGGGCTTGCCGTTACGCTCATGGATCGTGCACGGGTAACCGAAAGAATGGTTATACGCGAGGACTTACCCATCATGCCTGACCACGAAGTGGTACTGGTCCGCCCACCGGCCAGGGAAAGCAATGAAGCCGTAGAGCTGCTGATAGATGCCATCCAGCGATACTTCCGCCTATAGCTGGCAGAGCTACAGGGTCGCTGCAAACTGTCCTGCGTGAGATTAGGCTTTTACCTTTGCAACGGGCGACGCGGTGTGCTTGTTTCAGATCATTGCACTGGCGCCTATCGACCAGGAGGCTCCTCGTCGGTTGACTTGATACACTTGTCACCTATCAGCCACTCGGTGTGCGCAGAGCGACCAAACACGTGTGCGAGCAGAAGCTTCCGGTTCCAGCTTCTGTCGTATCTGTTATTTGACCAGGATCCTTATGAGAATTGACTCCAACCTACATGATGTTCTTGAGCCTCATACCCAGAGGAAAAACACCAAGCCTCTGGATTACCACTCTCACATCACCTTTACGCATCCAGTGGTGGCAGCATGATTGAAGTAACCGAGGTTTCCATTGCCGCGCTACGTGAGGCGCTTGAGTCAGGCCGTACCACAGCGGTTGAGTTGGTTCATGCCTACCTTGCCCGGATCGAAGCCTATGATGGTCTTGATACGCCCACGGCCCTGAATGCTGTCGTGGTCAGTAACCCTGATGCCCTCAAGGAAGCGGAAGCATCCGATGCCCGTCGCGCCCGAGGCGAAACACTTGGTCCATTGGATGGGATCCCCTATACGGCAAAAGACAGTTATCTGGTGAAAGGGCTGACTGCCGCCTCGGGCAGCCCTGCCTTCAAGGATCTGGTGGCGTACCGCGATGCGTTCACGATCGAGCGTCTGCGGGCGGCAGGTGCGATCTGCCTGGGCAAAACCAATATGCCCCCTATGGCGAATGGTGGTATGCAGCGCGGCGTTTATGGTCGCGCGGAAAGTCCATACAACGGTGATTACCTGACCGCGCCTTTCGCCTCTGGTTCCTCCAACGGTGCAGGTACAGCTACCGCAGCGAGCTTTGCCGCGTTCGGCCTTGCAGAAGAGACATGGTCGAGCGGACGAGGCCCTGCTTCGAATAATGGTTTGTGCGCCTATACCCCTTCACGGGGGGTAATCTCGGTACGCGGGAACTGGCCGCTGACCCCGACGATGGATGTGGTTGTGCCTTTTGCCAGAACCATGGAAGACCTGCTGGAAGTGCTGGATGTGATCGTGGCGGATGACCCGGAAACACGCGGCGATCTATGGCGGATGCAGCCCTGGGTACCAATCCCGAGCGCCTCTTCGGTGCGGCCCGCCACGTATAGGGAGCTTGCCGCAAAACCTGATGCCCTTGCTGGCAAGCGGTTTGGTGTTCCACGCATGTACATAAATGCAGACCCCGAGGCAGGGACCAGTGAAAACCCGGGTATCGGCGGTCCGACTGGGCAACGAATCCATACCCGACCTTCAGTCATCGCACTATGGGAGCATGCTCGACAAGCCCTTGAGGCCGCGGGTGCCGAAGTGGTCGAGGTTGACTTCCCGATGGTTTCCAATTGCGAAGGCGACCGTCCCGGCGCGCCAACGGTATACAACCGTGGACTCGTCTCGAAAGAGTTTCTTCATGACGAACTGTGGGAGCTGACGGCCTGGGCGTTCGACGATTTTCTTCAGGCCAACGGGGATCCCAAACTGAACCGTCTGGTGGACGTCGATGGCCCACAAATCTTTCCCCATGACCCGGGCACCCTACCCAACCGGGAAGGTGACCTTGCGGCCGGTATGGACGAGTATGTGAACATGGCCGAGCGCGGCATCACGCCATGGGATAAGATCGCCACGTTACCTGAAGGACTGAAAGGGCTAGAAAAGACGCGCCGGATCGATCTGGAAGACTGGATGACCCAGTTGGGGTTGGATGCTGTCATCTTCCCGACCGTTGCAGACGTAGGGCCCGCCGATGCTGACGTGAATCCCGAGTCGGCCGATATCGCCTGGAGCAATGGCGTCTGGGTCGCCAATGGCAACCTTGCGATTCGTCACTTGGGCATACCTACCGTAACGGTGCCCATGGGCATCATGGCCGATATCGGTATGCCGGTAGGCCTGACCTTTGCCGGACGTGCCTACGATGATTCCTCCCTGCTGCGTTTTGCAGCGGCTTTCGAATCAACCGGATCGCGCCGCATGATTCCCCCGCGTACTCCACCGTTGCAAACGAGCTGACCAGGAGCTGGGCGAGACTGAGGAGCTGTAACCAGTCCCGCTCAGTTGCCGATACATTCAGGGACTCGCCTGCGCCTTCTGCAGGTTTGTCCCTGTGTTGCTAAAAAGCAAACCTCAGCCCTTACCTAAGACGCGCTTCAACCCGGCGTTACCAATAGCAAGTGCCAAGCTGTCTTCGGCGAGCCCTAAGGCTGCGTTGATGACTGCACCGGAGCTGCCGTAACGCTTGCGCAGGCGAATGGCGATTTTTGCCGAGATGCAGGCAGCGGTTGCGCCGATCAAAGCGGGGACCAAAGCAGGCTGCCGCTGCGCCCCAGCCAAGGCTGCAGCGGTCACACCTCCTGACAGCGCCCGTACCATCATTGACGGTGCGATTGTCCGATCGGGGGCAAATGGAAGTTTGTCGCCCAACAACTCACTTGCGGCAAGCGGTATCAGGAGCTGGCGTGCTCTGGGCTTAACCAGCGTACGGGTCAAGGAGTCTGCGTTGGTAGCAGCCGAACGCTTGGCAAGCGCCTCACTGACCATTGCAGGAGCCAACATGCTACGCATACCTGTTACGACGCCTAGCGCTAAAGCGCCCCATAAAAGACGGTTCGATCTTGTCATGCTCATACCTCCAGTCGTTAAGCATGTCGACCGGCCGTAGCTGGAGGCAGTTCAGGCTGCTAGCAAGATTAAAGCTGTATCGCTTCCTGATAGAGCGGCTTGTCATGAGCTACCATTTTGATACCAATAAAGGCAACATATGACAAGCCGTTTTCTGGATGCCTATGACTACTTTTTGCTTTAGAACCGAGGCTTTAATGCTTTCCAGTCGGGGTCATATTTCTGCATTTGCCGGACGTCATCACGTTGGCGAATACCGCAGGTAAGATATTGGTCGTTGAGTTTGGCCAGCTGGTCATAATCCAGCTCAACGCCCAGTCCGGGTGCGTCCGTAATCGCAACGCACCCATTGCGAATCGGTAGCTTGCCACCTTTGATAACTTCTTCATCGGCCTCCTGCCAGGGATAATGTGTGTCGCAAGCATAGGAGAGATTGGGTACAGCAGCCGCTACATGCGTCATTGCCATAAGACTGATGCCCAAGTGCGAATTGGAATGCATCGAAACGCCCAACCCAAAGGTTTCACACATACGGGAAAGGATCTGGGTATCACGCAGGCCACCCCAATAGTGATGGTCCGCCAGCACAATCTGTACGCTGTTCAGCGCGATGCTGCGGCGGAACTCATCAAAATCCGTCACGACCATGTTGGTTGCCAGTGGAAGGCCTGTGCGCCGATGCAGCTCAGCCATCCCTTCAAGGCCTGGACACGGATCTTCATAGTATTGGAGATCATCGCCTAACAGCTCCGCCATGCGAATCGAAGTCTCGAGTGACCAATTGCCGTTTGGATCGATGCGCAGAGGTATGCCAGGAAAAGCCTGCTTGAGCGCTTTCATACAGGCAACCTCATGCTCGGGGCCCAGCAGGGTTCCCGCCTTAAGCTTGATGCTTTGGAATCCGTTCTCCTCGATCATGGTACGCGCCTGGGCGACTACCTGCTCCGGACTGATCGCCTCGCCCCACCGGTCTGGCTTATAGGGTGACTGAATATGCTCGGCATATTTCAGAAACAGGTAGGCGCTGAAGGGGACCTCCCGGCGTACGGCGCCGCCAAGAAGATCCACCAGCGGCACCCCTATCGAACGGGCTTGTAGGTCCAGAAAGGCAACCTCGAACGCCGAATACGCATTTGCCACTTGTTTACTGGGGTGTGAACCCGGCGCCAACTCTGCTCCGGGATTGGCACCCGGTTGAAGACGGGCCACTGTCTGGATGACCTGAGCGCGCAACCCATTGAGATCGAAAGGATCAAGGCCGAGCAGGCTTTCCTGCATGGTCTGCAGCACGCTAAGCACCGGTGCATCACCGTAGCTTTCGCCCAAGCCTATAAAACCGTTATCACTCTCGACCTCAATGATCGAGCGCAGCGCATAAGGCTCATGGATACCACTGGCGTTAAGCAGCGGCGCATCCTTGAAGGCAATCGGGGTTACACGGATGTGTTTGATCTTCATGATAGAACTCCTGAAAAACTAGAGAGGGCCTCCGGGGCTGCCCGGCAGGCCCGTCCTTTACTCAAGCAGGCACAGCAGCCACCTTGGCTTTGATACCGTCGCTAGGCCCTCGTCTCGTCTTGGTCATGAAGACCAGAATGCCGGCAATCAAGGAGACCGTGGCAAGGCCAATGAGGCCACCTTCGATCGAGCCGGTCCGTTCCTCCAGAAAGCCAAACGTGGCAGGCGCAACGAAACCGCCCAGGCTACCTACCGAATTGATCAGTGCGATGACTGCCGCCGAGATACGTGCATCCAGATAAGACTGGGGGATCGGCCAGAACAGTGATGACGCTGCCTTGAATCCGATAGCGGCGAAGCAGATAGCCAGAAACGCAAACACCGTCCCCCCCATCGTCGAGGCGAACAGCCCAATGGCTGCAATGATGAAGGCCGATGATGCCCAGGCCTGCTGCCATTTGAAGCGGGACGCCAGACTGGCAAACAGGTACATGGCCACGACGGAAATGATCCAAGGAATGGAATTGAAAAGACCAATCTCGAAGTCGCCCAGCCCGCCCATGGAGCGAATGATGCTTGGCAGCCAGAAAGTGCAGCCGTAGATCGTCAGCGAGATCGAAAAATACAGAAAGCAGAACAGCGCGATTTGCGGATCACGCAACAACTTGAACGCTGAAGGATGAGCCTTGCTCTCGCCTACTGCCAATTCGCGCTGGCGTTGCTCCTCATCGATACAGTCAGTCAGTGCATTGCGCTCTTCCGTGCTCAGCCATTTGGCATCCTTGGGCAGGGAATCCAGCCAGAACCAGACAAAACCGCACAGTACGACCGAGAACAAGCCTTCAATCAGGAACATCCATTGCCAGCCGGACATCCCCAGCCCGGTTATTCCCAGCAGGGCGCCAGACAACGGACCGGAGAGGATAGAGGCAATGGCTGAACCACTCAGAAAAATTGCCATGGCCTTGCCACGCTCATCAGCAGGCAGCCATTTGGTGAAGTAGTAAACCACCCCTGGGAAGAACCCCGCCTCGGCAACGCCAAGCAGGAATCGCAGGATATAGAACCAGGTTTCATTGGGTACGAACGCCATGGCCGTTGCGACAATACCCCAGGTGAACATGATGCGCGTCAGCCAGGCCTTGGCACCGAACCGCTGCAAGAGCATGTTGGACGGGACCTCGAATAGCGCATAGCCAATGAAGAACAGGCCGGCGCCCAATCCATAGGCAGCGGCACCAATCCCGAGATCAGTCTCGAGATGGCTACGTACAAAGCCGATATTGACCCGGTCGATGTAGTTGACGATGAACATGACGACAAATAACGGCAAGACATGCCGCTTCACCTTGGAGACCGCACGGGTTAGCACCGTGGAGTCCACGGAAGACTGGACATTACTCATGGGCGACTCCCGCTCATTGTTTTTGTAGGAGAGCGTCGATAATGGAGGCCGATATTGTTACTGTCTAATCTATATTAGGTCTTGATTGATACCGGTATTAGATCAATGTTTGAACTCGCTCAGCTCCGCTGCTTCACCACGGTGGCCACAGAACTCAACTTTCGCCGTGCGGCAGAGCGGCTGAACATGACGCAGCCGCCGTTAAGTCGGCAGATTCAGTTACTTGAGCATAGCCTGGGCGTAGAACTCTTTTCTCGAAATACGCGCAGCGTAGCCCTAACTGCGGCAGGAAGAGCCTTTTTCATCGAAGCCCAGGCACTTCTGGAGCGAGCACAACAGGCTGCAATTGCCGCGCGACGTTTTGCCGAAGGCGACATTGGCTCGGTTACCATCAGCTTCGTTGGCAGCGCCGTTTATGAGTTTCTTCCCAAGGTCATTGCCGAAGCCCGTCTTAGTCAGCCCAACGTCAAGGTTGCCCTGACGGAGATGAATACGTTTCAGCAACACGAAGCGCTACGGGCACGCCGTATCGACCTGGGTATCGTCCGTGCACCACTCCTGCAGCCGGGCTATGAAACCGAATGCCTGGTTCGTGAGCCGTTCGTGCTTGCTGTACCCGCCAGCCATCCCTTAGCTCATGCACCTGTGATAACCGTGCAGGACCTTCATGGGATGCCCTTTCTCATGTATTCGCACTCAGCTTATCCCCCCTTCAACGAGCTGCTAACCGGTATGTTCCGCTCCGCCAGCGTCGAGCCGGAATACATTCAATGGCTAAGCTCATCGCTCACCATTCTGGCGTTGGTCAACGCGGGGATGGGATTGGCGTTTGTACCTCGCTGCGCCACCAATGTCGTCTTCAAGGAGGTGGTCTTTAGGGAAATCGATCTGGGCGACGGCATACAAAGCGAATTGCATCTGGTATGGCGTACAGATAATGACAATCCCGCCTGCAAGATGCTGCTGGAAGCCATCCGCTCTGCGATCAAGGCCGAGCGTTAGCGGAAGGAGGTCAGTATTTTTCAGGAACCCTTACTGGCTCACTCTTCCAAATTGATGAAGATGCAGTAGTCCAACGCTTTGCCGAGGCAGGAAAAGAGCTGTCCAGCGGACCGAGTGATCACAGGCCAGGAAAAAGCCCCGGTAATCGCTTTCGATTTGGACGTACACCTTGGGACACCCTGATCAAATTTCTCAGCCTTCCCTCTCCGCTTCGTTACGACGAGGGCCACGCTGGACCCCAGCGTAAATCCAAACGCGATCAACCCGGTTGCCTGGAGAAGCAGGCGTACCATTGTTTAGCAAAACGGCATCGTCTTCTCCGCCAGCACTAGCGTGAAGGGTCGGCATCATTCAGTGGATACCGACACAATGGCAACATCTTCTCAATACTCGTTGACTGACGCCCTATGAACCCCGATAGGTGCTGAAACCATAAGGGCTGAGCAACAGTGGGATGTGATAGTGCTGGTCCGTTTGTTTGACTTCAAAGATCACAGGAATTTCAGGAAAAAAGGTTTCGTGGCCGGTTTTCTTGTAATACTCGCCAGTTTTGAAAACCACTCGATACTCACCTTTCTGTAAGGGCTTATCACTGGGATACAGCTCAGCGATGCGACCTTGCTCGTTGGTAGTGCCTTGGGCCAGCGGCTGCCAAGCCTCTCCGATGTGACGCTCAAGCGTTACATTTACACCGGATGAGGGTACGCCGGTTTCAAGATTGAGCACATGTACGCTAAGCGGATTATTGGCAGCGACAGCCATGCCGGACATTGCTGTCATACCCAGTGCCAGTATCAAAGTCTTCATGGTGGTTCTCCTTTAAGGGTTAGTTTTCAAACCTATTGCCAAGGCAGCCTCGGTCGCACATTGCTCATCCTGGGCAGCGCCACCAGCACCTGCTACGCCAAAAGCGCCTACCAGCGCGTCGCCTTCATAGAGGGGCACACCGCCTCCAAGCAGCAATAGTTCAGGCAAGGTATTGAGGTTGGCAGCCTCCGGATTCTGACGGGCCTTTTCAGCCAGCAGGCGTGTCGCTGTCTTGGTAGACAATGCGGTATAGGCCTTGCGGCCGGCAGCATCTGCGTTATGAGGGCCCACCTGGGTATCGCGCTGAATAAGAATGGGGTTCCCACCGCGATCAAGCGCTGCCATTGCAGCATGACAGGGCGCAGCGTCCAGCAGGCGACGGGCTGTGGCTAAATCCAGCTCCGCCTGTTTCGGTAAGGCGGCTTCTGCTTGCATTACTGCCAGCATGAGCAGTGTGAATGTAACGATTCTGTCCATGACAGGGCTCCTTGGTTGGATCGATATACCCTAACCAGGCCGCACGGTCAGAAACGGGTCATTGCAATGACATTTTTGTCAGAAACCGCGTGATGCATGTATGACATACCCATTTAACTAGACACCGGGTGTAGTGCTAGGCTTTCCCAACGTACTGCTCAAGGACCATCTTCAATGGAAGTGAAACCACCTGCGTATCGCCCTGGCGCCATCGTTATCGGTGCCTCCTCCGGAATGGGTGAGGCACTGGCGCGCCGTTTGGTAACAGAAGGCTGGCGGGTCGGTTTGGCTGCGCGAAGAGCTGAACGCCTTCAAGCACTCGCCCAGGAACTAGGTGATCACGCCATCATTTGCCCACTGGACCTGATGGAAATAGACGAAGCCCGGATAGCTCTGAAAGGCTTTATCCAGCAGGTAGGTCACGTTGAGCTAATAGTCATCAGTGCGGGGACAGGCCATGTCAATCCGGACCTGACTTGGCAGCTCGATGAAGAAACTATCGCTGTCAATGCACTGGGCTTTGCGGCCATGGCCCAAATAGCCATGAAGCATTTCATAGCGCAGGGACAGGGTCACCTGGTAGGAATTTCATCCATTGCCAAGCTCCGTGCCAATGGGGGCGCTACCGCCTATTGCGCCTCGAAGGCCTTCGTCTCGACATACCTGGATGGCCTGCGCGACCTGGCACGTCACCATAAACTGCCTGTGACAGTAACCGAGGCGTGTCCCGGCTTTGTCGACACCGACATGTTGAAAGCTGATAAACCCTTCTGGGTGGCCACGCCTGAAAAATCCGCCGATTGTATATATGGCGCCATCAGGACGCGTACCAAGCACGTCTATGTCACCAGGCGCTGGGGCTTGATTGGTCGTCTGCTGCGCCTGCTGCCTTCGCCCGGTTGATGGTAGCTTCAGGCACTCGGGACGGGCACTTCTCAAGCGAGCTGTCCGTGATAACGGGTATACGGCAAGTTCATCGTATGCGTCTTTAAATACAGTGGATTGCCAAGGCGCGGCCCAATCGATGATTGCTTTATAACTGCACGGATAGCCCTTAAAGTCTAATAGGGTCAAGCCGGTTTCTTGACAGGATATCCGCTACGTATAACAGCCTATACCTCGCTGTGACTTCAATAACAGGCGATGACTCTAATTTTGCTAGAAGACGTTTATTAAAGATAAACGAAGATTAATCTTTAATAACATTTAAAGACTTCCTCATGTCTATCTTTCCTGTTTTATATTGGCGCTTTAAAGGCGTGCCTATATATATACCAGCGTAAGAAGAAGGTGGTAAGTGCGGTAGAGCAATTTGCCAATCAGCTGGAAAGCTGATTCATAAAACGCTGAAAATGACATCCGCCCCGTAAAGCTGAGCGGATGTCACCAATAAGGACTATCAAGAGGCTTGTATTGATACGGCCGCTAAACCTGAGCTGAAAACTTTTCCACCAGTTTGGTCGTGCCCGCTACGATCAAGAAATCACCTTCATGTATCTGTGTGTCTGCTTTGGCATACACGAAGTCTGTCTTGGGCCGCTTGAGGCCGATCACGGTCACGCCGTAGCGTGTACGAATAGCCGATTCGGCTAGCGTTTTTCCATGGGCTTCCTGTGGCGCTCCGGTTTTGGCAATGGCGAAACCATCCTCAAACTCGATAAATTCGAACATCTTGCCTGTCACCAGATGAGCCACGCGCTCTCCCATGGCGGCCTCTGGATAGACAACATGATGAGCACCGATTCGCTCAAGAATCTGTCCATGCTTTGCACTCATGGCTTTGGCCCAGATGTCTTTCACACCCAGCTCCTGAAGCGCCAGGACGGTTAGAACACTGGCCTCAAGGTCGCTACCAATGCCAACAACAGCATGTATGAATTCATCAACGCCCAACTGGCGCAAAGCTTCGATATTGGTGCTGTCGGTTTGAGCGACATGGGTCAGCCGGTCGGACCAGTTCTGGACGAGGCTTGCATCCTCGTCCAGCCCTAATACTTCATGCCCCATGTCGATTAGCGATTCGGCAACAGAGGCACCAAAGCGGCCCAGACCGATAACGACCACGCTGTCACTGCGGGTCGACGAGAAGAGTTTATCCAACAATGGGGCGTTCCTCAGGATAGCGATAAGGTTTGTTTCGGCTACGCAAGGCCAGGGCAGTTGCCACGGTAATCGTCCCGACGCGGCCTACGAACATCAGGACGATGATAACGACCTGCCCTATTGGAGGAAGATCAGCCGTGATTCCCGTGGAAAGACCTACAGTGGCAAAGGCAGAAATTGTTTCGAACGCGATTTTTTCAAGAGGAAGCGAGGTCACACTGATCAGAATGAGTGTTGCACTCGCGACCATAGCAGTTCCCAAAAGAACAACAACCAGTGCTTGGCGTTGCGTTTCCGAAGCGATCCGTCGGTTAAAGACTGCGGTATCCGTGTTACCCCGGATCTCTGCCCAAACCACAAAGAACAGTAAAAAGAAGGTAGTAACCTTTATACCTCCAGCGGTACCCGCGCTACCGCCCCCGATAAACATCAGGATGTAATGGATAGCCAAGGTCTCTGTGGTGAATTGCCCGACGTCTAAACTATTAAACCCAGCTGTACGCGCGGCAGCAGAATGGAAAAAGGCGGCCAACAGCTTGGCCCCTGTGTCGAGTGGACCAAGTGTGCCGGCGTTATTCCATTCATATCCCAGCATGGCTACTGTACCGATGATCAACAGGAGCGCCGAGCCCAGCAAGGTAATGCGCGTATGAACAGACCATGGCCGGTTTTTCCGGCGTATGTGCCTGAGCTCATACAGTACGGGAGAGCCGATGCCGCCTATGATCAATGCAGCAGTGATGGGAAGAATCACGATAGGGTCTGCGACGAACCCCATCAGATTATCTGAGTAAGTAGAAAACCCGGCGTTGTTGAACGCCGAAATCGCGTGGAAAATACCATTCCATGCGGCACTTCCCCACGCCTCCTGATAAGCAAAATGCAGATGGAAAGCGAGCAGTGCAGCTATCGTCAACTCGACTGTGAGCGTAACGGCCAACACCAATCGCAGCACCTCAACGACATCACCCAACCCAAGCAGGCGGGTTTCACTCTGGGCCAATAATCGGCTGCTCAGTTGCAAGCGTCGATTAACCAGAAGACCCAACAAGGTTGCACCACTCATGATGCCGATTCCGCCAATCTGGAACAGAACAAGAATGATGACCTGACCGAAGCCGCTCCAATATGTAGCAGTGTCTACGGTGACAAGACCGGTCACACAGGTTGCCGAAACCGCAGTAAACAAGGCCGTCAGAAAGGGAGCGCTCGCTTCACCGGCTCGCGCCACTGGCAACATGAGTAATGACGTGCCTATCAGTATGGTAATCAGGAAGGCCAACGGCACCAGCCGGGCGGGATGTTTTATGGTATTTCGCAGCAAGGGCCTGTTCTCGAGTCATTGTTTTGTATGCATTTACATTATGGCAAGACGCAACGATATGCGCGTCTATGAGACCACAGTGAGAAAACGGCGTCCTCAAAAACTCTTATGATTGGCAACCTAATAAATAGCCTGACTATTGTTGGCATCCTTCCAAAGCCGTTCCTATACTCAAGCTGCTTTACGCACCGGTTGGGTGCCATGTTGACTCATTTGAGTGTTGGTTAGGGAAGACCAGAATTCTTGCCTGCCCGTTCTGATGCGCTTTTACATGGCTCCCAGCCATTTGCTGATAGATACCCGCAGGCCAGACGCCTATGCAGTTGTGGGTGAGCCGTCATCAGTTGATAACGATTTCAGCGGTCTCATGACTTTGATATAGGGAGATTTTTCAATGCCTGCGCTCAAACCCCTCGCCCTTGCCGTACTGGCTACCCTCACCCTGCACGCTCATGCAGAAAACAACACGGTAGATCTTAATCAGGACGGCGAAAACAACACCTCCACGATCGAACAGAGCGGTACGTCCAATAACTTTACGCAAACGCAGACAGGGCAAAACGGTTACGGATTCATTGAGCAGTCCGGTACTGAAAACAGCGGCACGGTTTACCAAGAGGGCGTTGGCAACAGGACGCAATTTATCCAGGAAGGCGGAAGCCTCAACGTTGGGCAGATTTACCAGTCGGGCAATGAGAATACGGCTTATATCACTCAAAGTGACTACGAACATCGCGGTATGGGGTTTCGTGGCAAGGCCGATCAAGATACCGCAATCATTGAGCAAAACGGCACGGCAAACAACGCTGGCATCAACCAGACCCTATCGTCTTACAGCAATGCCTCCATACGCCAGAATGGCGACAATAACGATGCTAACAGTGAACACTACAGCTCCAACTACGGAACTCAAACGACAGTTCAGGAAGGCAGCGGTAACAGAAGTGACATCTTCCAGTCCTTCAGCGAGTACCCAATCGCCTCGGTTTATCAGTACGGTGATAACAACGATGCGCGGGTTTCTCAGCTGATCGATAACAGCGTCGCGCTTGCTACCCAGGAAGGAAATGGAAATAGCATCAGGCTGACGCAGAACAGCATCTTTGGGGAACCCTCTGCAAATAATGCTACTGCACGTGTCGATCAGTCCGGCGACCTCAATAAAGTCGATATCACGCAGGGCGGGACCTACAACGAAGTCAATGTATCGCAAACAGGTAACAGCAACGTTGTAGGCGTGGCAGGAGAGACGTCCTACGACGTGGCCCAGACAGGTAACCGCAACTTCCTGTCATCGGTTCAGGACGGAACGGGTAACGAGCTGTACTTCAACCAGAACGGCGATGACAACGAACTGTATGTATCACAGTCGGGTGATGCCAACACGATTACGGCTACGCAAACCGGCGTAGGCTATTCGGCCATTCTCTCTCAGAATGGCTCAGCCAACAGCATGAACGTAACCCAATCTTCTCAGGGCGATATAGCGACCATTAGCCAGAGCGGTACGGGTAACACTGCGACACTGACACAGCGTTAACCGCTGACGCTGGCCAGGTTCAGGCGCCTTGCGAAAGGCCTCTGAACCGGGCTCTTATCCTTAAATACAGGTTCCCACAGGGTCTACCGGCGGCGTATTGTCATCCTCCGCAGGCATCTCGTCCGGGTGAGTCTCGTCTGGAACACCGTCATCGAAATGACGATGAGGATCGTTGTCCATCAGCTGTACTCCGGGTCAGTCGGATTCTTTTGAGGAAGACGCTCATCGGGGGCATGCTCACGCTGATCATCACCGATTGGCTCATCCTGTGGTGAAGGGGTTGGATCGATTTCCGGGTCGTCCGGTGCCTTTTGGAATTCAACCATCAGTCTTCTCCTGTGCAGTGGGTGCCCTTTTTGTTGGGCAAGTCTATGGCCACTTTGTTCAGGCTGGCTGAGCGCTTAGGGTTATTGCAGCAGGGATTGAAGATAAGGATCCGCACTTTACTGGACTATTACACGTCTCCTGCCCCAGCGAGCCGACGTCTGACCCCTAGCGACTTGGCAAAGCTTTTCTATGCTTTGGAATATACCGTTCAGGCAACAAGGAGCCTTCATGAATATCGACACCCTGTTCAATGAGATTCACAACCTGCCCAGCGTGCCCAAGGTCGCCCAGGATCTCATCCAGCAATTCGATAACCCTTCCTCCAGCCTGGACAGTGTTGCGCGTAATGTAGAGCGGGATCCCGTCATTGCCGCTAAGGTATTACGCCTCGCCAATTCGGCCCGGTTCAAGGGTGCTCGTGATTCGACCAGCATCGAAGATGCCACCATGCGCCTGGGCTTCAATACGCTTCGTACGTTGGTTCTGGCGTCCGCCATGACAGGCGCGTTCAAGGTGGACTCAGGCTATAACCTAAAAGCGTTCTGGACTCACAGTTTTCGGGTAGCCAGTATCTGTCGACTCCTGGCAAAGCAGCTGGGCAAAGACCCGGACACAGCCTTTACCTGTGGCATGATGCATAACATTGGTGAGCTGCTGATTCAGGCGGGTGCGCCTGACTATGCAGCCAAGCTGAACAAGCAACCTAAAAAGGACGCTACGGGACGAGCAGCGGATGAGACCGTGCAATTGGGCTTTGGCTATCCAGAAGTAGGGGCAGAGCTGGCAAAGCGTTGGCAATTACCCAAGGTCATTCAACAAGCGATCGCTTATCAAGGTCGTCCCACCCAGGCACCTGCCGAGGCGGACGATTACCCACGCATTGTGGCGCAAGCAGTAGCGATCAGCGATGTCTACGAAGCCCATGGTGCCACGCCTGAGGCACAGCAGCATCTGACCGGCCCCCTGTTCAACGGACTAGATACAGACAAGCTGTTTGCTGCCTTACCCGACGTGCTTGAAGCCGACAAGGCGTTTGCCGAACTGATCGGCTGAACCCTGCCCGGCAGCCATGTGCTGCCGGGTATCACCTCAGCTTAACGGTCAGGTCGCCGGAACGACAAGATCGCCGCCGGGCCGGCGAAAGCCCAGCATGTTGCCATAACGCATGACCCCCCAGGTTTCCACGACCGGACCGGAGCGCAGCATCATGCGGACTTTGACTTCACTCTGGTAACTGGGAATGACGGTACAGGCCTTGGCCTGCTCGCCAGGGATATGGAAGGTGTTCTGTGGATCCAGAGCGGCCTGCGGGCAACGGTCAAAGCCGAAGACCGGCACTTCTGCACCATTCACCACGATCTTGAAGCCGGGGCCCATCGTGATCACAGGAGGCAGATCAGCCCATGCAAGACCACTTGTTACACCAAGGGCCACGGTTGCCGCCAACATACGGATTGCCTTCATAGACTGGCTCTCCTCTACCTATAAAGCACTACCACTTAAGACTAGAACCGCTAATCACGGAGGGGTTCCCCTAAGTCTTGTAGAGCAGGCCCAACGGTCCTGACGATACGGCGTTCATGTTTCAACTAATCGTGTTACCGGTCAAAACCCAAACGCCGCCTTGTAGATGAAGGCTTTGCTCATTAACTAGACGCTGGATTGAGCTATAGGAGACACAGGAAAAAAGACTTTTTTCAGGAAATCTTGCATGCGTTTGATAAGCAAAGTGAGGTGCAGGAAAACAAAGCGGAACGCTCTTTTTGAATAAACGAAAGGCTGAATCGGCTATGTCTATGCCTATCTGACTGCCTGGTTCAGTACCAGAAAGATCGCTCAGGATCGCAGTACAGACATTGGATAATCAGCCCCGCAATGCGTTCTATCCGACCCAAAGGTTGAGCTGTAAGACTAGCGCATTAACCAAACCGGCTGAGCTTGTGCTTTTCATGAGCTAACCATGCGCTTTATGGCTTACGCCGGCGTTCTAGCTCGTTGCTAATAGCATTTCCGCAACGCCAGCTACGGGCTCTCACATCCATACCTGGCGGTGTCAGGAGGGGCTTGCAACTATGCGTACCCCTCCTGAAGGCTGATTACGTCCGAAATCCTCCGATCAATCCATGTAGCTCCTCTGAAAGATGCTCCAGACGTGCGGCATCTGTACGAGCCGCTTGAGCCAACCGCTCTACCACCAGGGCGTCGTCATGAATGTGCGAAATATGTCTATTGATATCTTCGGCGACCTGATGCTGCTCTTCGGCAGCCGCAGATATCTGTATGTTCTGATCGCGGATATTGTCGACCGAACAGCGGATCTGCTCAAAGCTAACCCTGGCTAATTGAATGCGCTCGACGCTGTTATGGGACATCGACAAGCTGTTTTGCATCTGTTTCGTGACTTCCTGGGTGCGCCGCGCCAGACCGCCCAAAAGCCCGTCAATCTCTCCGGTTGAATCAGACGTGCGCTTGGCTAACGCTCGAACCTCATCGGCCACTACGGCAAAGCCTCTGCCCTGCTCGCCTGCTCGAGCCGCCTCGATGGCAGCGTTCAGGGCCAGCAGGTTTGTCTGATCGGCAATCGAGCGGATTGTGTCGAGGATGGCATTAATGTTCTTGCTGTCCTGCTCCAGAACAAGCATCGCCTGGGTAGCCTGCGCGAGGTTGTCACTTAGCTGCGCAACACTTCCTGTAGCCTCGTCGATCTGTAGTTGACCATTATGTACCTCGCGGAAACCGGTATCTGCCGATACCGCGGCCTGACTACAAGAGCGCGCCACTTCGTTGGCTGTAGCAACCATCTCATTGAATGCAGTAGAAACAAGCTCTACGGCTTCGCGTTGCCGGCCTGCAGCATCGTTAATCTGATGCGCGACGCGTGTACTGTCGTGGGAGGCTTGCTGCAACCCTGTCGATGCACTGCTGACGCGCTGCACAAGCTGACGGATTGTGTCCAGGAACTGGTTGAACCAACGCGCAAGCAGGGCTGTTTCGTCCTTGCCACGAACGGTCAAACTCCGGCTTAAATCACCCTCACCTTGTGCAATGCCCTCCAACCCATCGGCTACGCTGCGGATTGGCTTTGCGATTAAACCGGCGAAGCTGGCGCCCACCAGAGCAAAGATAATAACCAAAACCGTAGCGATCAAAGCGATCTGCCAAGTAAGGCTCGACGTTCTAGCCATCACCTCGTCGCGCTGAATCAACCCGATGAAGCGCCAGCCCAAGTCTGGCGAAGACCAGACATTTGCCATGTACTGCACACCATCAAGTTCAACTTGCTGCAGTCCACTCGTAGCGCTCGCCAAGCGAGCGTATTCATTACCTAAATCCTTTAGCGACTTAAAGTTATGCTCTGCATGGCTGGGATCGACCAGTACGTTACCATTGTCTTCGACCAGCATAAGGTAGCCGCTATCACCCAACTTGATCTGCTTAACCAGGTCGGTCAGCTGCTTGAGCGACACATCCAGCCCAAGCACGCCAACTGGCCTGCCCTGAGCATCGTCTATGGTGCGTACGGTTCCCATTAGCACCACATCGTCAGGTGCCCAGTAATACGCTGATGTCCGTACCGTTTTGCCCGGATTATCCATGGCGGTCTTATACCAGGGTCGTACCCGTGGATCGTAATTGCTGAGCTTAGGATCGTCCGGCCATAGTGCATAGCCGCCATCAGCCTGCCCTACTGACAAATAGGCCGTAGCGGGATGCGTAGTGGCAAATCGAGTAAAAAGATCAAGCATTACCGCGTTGCTGCTGGGTGTTGGCAGTTGATCAGCATTGGGCTGCATATAACGTTTGAGTGGCTCTGTATTTGTCACAGCGGGCAGCTTGGCGAGATACTCAACGTTCTGGCTGATGCCGGCAAAAAATTGCTGCATAGCATTGTCGATCTGGCGAATTTCACGACTACTGCTATCAATGAAGTCGTCCTGAGCCTGGCTGCGCAGGTTCATAGCCACAACGACCGCTATCAGAAGCACAGGTGTACAGGCAATGGCCGCAAATGCGCAGGTAAGTTTTTGTTTGATATTCATAACGGCCTTGCTCCAGCGAAAGCAATAGGTGGTATTTGCCAATCAAGGTGGGGCAAAGGAGTAATGAAAAACTCGATTGGTATGAAAGTTATCTGCTGGAAGCTTGATAGCTGTAGGCCTAACAACGTTTTTAAACGTGTGCAAATGCAACCTTGAGGTCAATGAGAAAACCAAGCTATCTCAAGGACAGTATCGATAATTAGAAAGATAGCTCTGCAATATTTTTAGTAGTACCTCACTAGTTCAGCCAAATCATTTTAGTCCGTACATTTAAATGTTTGGCGCCAAAGTTACCGCAGAGCACTAATTACGCAGCGCAAATGAACACTCTAACCATGACGGATTGAAATTGAAGCCTGAAAACCGTGTCTATCAACATGCATCTTCTTGAGGACGACCGTATGGATGGGCACGAAAAGTATGAAGCACTGACGGGCAAGTCGTGGACGGCAGCTGTGACAGAGTGGAATCAACTTGAGCAACGGGTACAAGAAGCAGCCACTCAATATCTCGAATGCGCAGCACCTCATCAATCGGATGAACGGAAACAGCTCGAAACGGCCTTGAGATCACGACACAGCGAAGCGGACGCGTACTGGAAAAAGATGTGGGAAGATCTTGATCGCTGTTAGCAAGAAGCCCGGTTATATAACCGGGCTTCTATTCAAGTATTCAACTACAAGGGACGATTTACATCGTCATCATCCAAAGTATCGTCTGGCATAGCGGGATCAACCACATCGCCACCAATACCTGTATCGTCTGGTTTAAGCGGGTCAGGGCTTTGCGCTGTTAGTGGAGCGTGCTCATACGTAGCCATGGTGCATCTCCTTTCTTATAAGGCCAAAGCGGCCTTATAACTTGGAGTCGTCAAACCAAGAAGTGTTCGCACCACCGTTTCCGCTCGTCTAATTAGCTGAACAATAAAAGCTCGGCATAAAACCGAGCGTTCATTTACGCAGATCAGTCCAGCAGGCTATAGGTAATCGTCGCTAAACATAAAAAGGTCAGAATCCCAATTCCCAGCGCTATAGGCATACACATCATCCCAAAGGACAGGTATTCAAGCAGCCAACCCATAATGCCAAATAAAAGAAAAAGAACAGCTGCACCTACCGCTAATGCGGTTCCTTGTCTTACCAAGAAACCACCGCCTGACCTGACCATAATGATGCCTCTGCAGGAGCAGCGATTGCTGCTGCGCAGAGATATCATGTTGTGACAGGATTCACATCAAATACTGTATTAACAATACGACCGTTAATCTGATACCTCAAGCCTTGCATTGGCAGGACTTGAGGTAACCCTCTATCAGATGCCACCTTCTTCATCGGCCTCGTCAGGTGCCTGGTCAGGGTCCAGTGGTGCCATCTCGTCATCGTTCGCACCTACTTCATCACCCGGACCTAATGGATCAGAGCCCTGCATCCGCCATGTGTCGATTGGTTGAGTATTCATATACACCTCGAGTGGGGTCCTAAATGACCCTATCGTTGGACAGCACTTGTAGGGCTTCATTGAATCCGTGAAACGCTTTGAATCAAACGGTCTTTATGAATACCCAAGCCTTGGCGGCCTTACTGCTCTGGTTCCGCTACTGGTTGATCCAAAGTATCTAGCGATGCAAAGACCTCTTGGGCTGCGAACAGTCCGTTCAACGCCGCTGGGAAGCCTGCATAGACCGACATCTGTATGATCGTCTCAATGACTTCTTCACGCGAAACACCTACATTCAGCGCGCCCTGGATATGTACTCTGAGTTGAGGCGCTGCATTCCCCATAGCCGTGAGCGCCGCCACCACTGCAATTTCTCGACTTTTAAGGTCAAGACCGGGACGAGAGTAGATGTCTCCAAACGGAAACTCGATTAGATAGCGTGCAAAGTCCGGAGCGATGTCAGCAAGACTGGCGACGACGCGCTCGCCTATCTCACCATCGATTTCCTTTAACTTCTCAAGTCCGCGTTCATAGCGCGTTGCAATGTTCATCAGGCGTCTCTCCATGGTAGCTAAGGGTTATGTCAGGAATGCTCCAGCGCCTGGTAGTGCTCGACCTTGGCTTGCAGGGCATCGGCAGACTTTTTCATGGCCTCGATTTGGGCAAGTACCTCCGCCAGGTGATCCTCCAGCAAGCGACGGCGCTCGGATACGGTTGAGTCTCCAACAGCACGCAACTTTGCGAAGGTCAGCATTTTTCCGATAGGCATCTGGGTGGTACGCAGCCTTAGAAGAAAACTGATCCAGGCCATGTCTGATGCTGCGTAACGCCGTTGGCCGCCAGGGGCTCGGCCAACAGGCGCAATCAACCCGATACGCTCGTAGTAGCGCAACGTGTGAGCCGTCAGACCAGTACGCTTGGCAACTTCATCTATCGTTAAATTCGAGTCCATGGAGAAGATCCTAGAGGTTAGAGTGCGCTCTAAGTCAAACACTTTTTTCTGCTCGCCGACACCTCTTCATGTTATGCCGTAATCGTCTAGAGACCGCTTGCTACAGACGCGGCTGCCCTATCCCTCGAAGGACTTGCGAGGCCATCCACTTGAGCTGATCGCGGGAGCTGACGTAGGAGGCGCTGCCGGCCATGTTGCGGGACATTACGACAGTGCAGGTGCGGCGGCAGGATGCGCGGTTGGCCATCACGAGGCCAATAAGAAGGACAAAGCCAAAGATACCCAGTCGGAACAAGAGATCCGGTGCCGCGCAGTCAGGCTCCTCTCAGGCGGCACCGGCTGATAAATAAACAAGGTCGCCATAAGAGCACTGCCGGTACAGTAACCGGCAGGCAGCTGATTGTCTTTTAAAGGTAACGTCTTTGATACCCGCCTGTTGAGCCTGAACGTCTGTCTTTGACAAACGTTCAGATGACTCAGACACTAGCCGGATCGGCTAATAACGATAACCAAGCGTAGCTCAGCAAAACGAGTCAATCGATTACACGTACGGTTTACGCCAACCTGAACCGACCTACCAGCTTTTGCTGGTGCTCAGCCAGACGCGCCAGCTCCAGACTGGTTGCGGCAGTCTGCTCGGCACCTGCGCTGACTTGGATAGCCACATCGTTGATCTCCACGATGTTGCGGTTGATGTCCTCCGCTACGGCGCTTTGCTCTTCCGCAGCCGCAGCAATCTGCAGGTTTCTATCGTTAATACTAGCTACGCCCTCGGCAATCCTGGTGAGCATATCACCGGCCCGCTCGATGTTGGAGGCGCCCGCGCGAGCCTTGCCTACAGTCTCCTGCATCGATTGAGTAGCACGATCAGAGCCTGTCTGCAGGTTTGCAATCATCTGCTGAATATTGCCAGTAGACTCTTGTGTCTTTTGGGCCAGCATACGTACTTCGGAAGCCACCACCGCAAAGCCCCGACCGTGGTCGCCGGCCCGCGCCGCTTCGATGGCCGCATTAAGCGCCAGCAAATTGGTCTGGTCCGCAATGCCGCGGATCACATCAAGCACCGTGGAAATGGAGTCGCTTTCTCGCTTCAGATCGCTGATGATGGCTGCGGTCTGATCGGCCTGGGCAGACAGTTCGCGTATGACACTGATCGTGCTTTCCACCTCACGTCGACCCTGGCTTGTGCTCTGGTTGACCTCTTGTGACATGCTGGCGGCATCGCTGGTGCTCTGAGCTACCTCTCGCACGGTCGCGCTCATCTGGTTGATCGCGGTGACAACAAGCTCAGTACCCTGGCGCTGGCGCTCAATGCTTTTGCTGGTCTGAAGCGTGACCGCTGAGGATTCTTCCGCGGCCGTTGCAACCTGCGTGGTGGCGTTACCAATTTCCTGAATCACCTGGCCCAACTCGTCAGCCATACGATTGAGGTTATGGGTAATCTCGCCAAATTCATCCTTGCCCTTATAATCGGATCGCGCAGTAAGATCGCGTTGCGAAAGTGCCAGCAGCGCATTGTTCACCGCTTTTACGGCAACGCTGATGTTGCGAATGATCAGGTAGGACAGCACCGAGACGACCAACAGCGCAAGCACTGCGACACCCAGCGTTGTCCACAGCACGGCTGACGCATGATGTTGCGCCTTGGCTGCCAGGGCGCCCACCTGCTGTCCCAACTCTTCCTCTACTTCGCCCATCAGATCGATTCGGCTCGTCGAGGTTTTGAACCATCCTTCGGCAGACACACCCAGTGACTGGCCGATTGGCGTCTCGAACGCCAGATGCTGCAGACGTGCGACCTCAAGCGCGCTGGGCTGCTGCATCTTTTCATCAAGCTTGCGCACAAGCGCCTCAGACGCGTTACGTCTGAAGGCCTCGGAGTAGGCGGAAAACTCACCCAGGTTACGGCTGAAAGCTGATAGCAGATCAGAATCGAATCGATCCTGGTTGAACACGACACCTAGCATGGCCCGCTCACGACCTGCCCGCTCCTTCATCTCGATGAATTCATTAAGCGAGGATAACGCTCGGGCAAGCGATGGCTCATTCACATTGTGTTCCAGTGAATGAGTGAATCCAATCAGCGTTTGAATGATTTTGGTAAACCGCGAGCCTGATTCACGGTTGGTGATGCCCAACGTATCAATCTGGTCACGGGTGGCTTTCAAACCATCCAATCCAGCCATGGCGTCGCGAATCTCTCTGGCACTTCCAGAAAGCGCGCGCAAGGCCGCCATAGCTTCATCCGTCTGCTGACGCATGCGAGGCAGCATATCCCGCATTGCATTTCCCTTGCTGCCCAGATAAACACCGCTTGCGCCGCGCTCACGCTGCAGCACAGTAATTAACTGACTTACCTTCTGGGCAACCGTGCTCGCTTCCACCGTTCGATTCATCTCCTGCAAGGTCTGGTAGCTATCAACCACCTTCGCCGTCGCGAGCCATAGGAAGCCGAGAAGGGGGCATATGAGAATCAGCAGAAGCTTGAAACCCAACGGGATGTTTCGGAGCACGATGTTCACCTCAGAGTCTGCTTCGATATCAATGGTACGAAGCTCAGTCGATTACCTACCGTCGTGCTTTTATGGCTGCACGTTAAGCAGGATGAGCGCAGCCAGAGGCTGCCCTTACAAGGCATCACACTCTCTATCGGACCGATAGAAAAAATCTTTAGAAAGGATATGTGTCCAACCCCTATAACTTTCGGCATCTGTATCGGTAGCTAGCTTGCCCGTCTGGTTCGTGCGCGATGGTCCTGCAAGAGCTTGCATTGATGATCGGGTAAACGACTTGCCCTGCCTGATTGCAGACGAGATGACTGACCTGTTTCCCTGGGGTAAACCGCTAACGATGTCGAAAGCCAGGAAAGTACTGTTGCTGCTCATGATTGTGGGCGCTGCCCTGGGTTATCTCGGGCTTCGTGCCGCTTCAACTCCGCGCGAGGCTCAAGCGGGAACTACTGATGTCGCTCAGCGGCAGCAACTGATTCATGCACTGGTCTCGAACAAGAAAAGCCCTATCAAGGAAGCCCGCTGGGTTACACCGTCCCTGCTGCAGATAGGTGTTGTCGATGATCATACCTTGCAGTTCCGGCTGGCCGAGTCCGTTTGCCTGAGTGCCAAACAGTACGGTACGCCTGCAAGGCTCGTCAGAGTGGTGGATGCAGCAGAACTGAGGCAAGGTGGAAAGCTGGTAGAGCTTGGGCAGGCCGCTTGTCAGTAGATAGTCTCGTGAAGGTCGTATAGACGAGAAAACCAACTCTCAAGCGCGCCCCGATTGTCACAATCGGGGCAAGGCGAATCTGGAATGCTGAGCCGTTTAATGTAGCCGTTAATCGGCCTGGTGCCTTCCGGTTGATGTGAGAGATGCCACCTTAATTAACGGTTGATCAGCCCGTGTTTACGGAGCTTGCGGTACAACGTATTGCGACTGATACCGAGCCGCTCAGCCACATGCCCTCGATGCCAGTGCTCAGCCTGCAAGGCTGCAACCAGGGCATCACGCTCCGCTGTCCCCAAAGGGTTACATGCATTTTCTGCAGGTGCCTCCAGAGGCAGAACGGCTGCCACATCCCTGAGGCCGATCCAGCACCCTTCGCTCAAGGCTACAAGCGTTCTCAACAGGTTTCTCAGCTGACGAATATTGCCGGGCCATGGCTGCGCCAGTAGCGCCTGCCTGGCTGC
The DNA here is from genome assembly GCF_051027695.1 of Pseudomonas sp. JZ134. Lineage (NCBI taxonomy): Bacteria > Pseudomonadati > Pseudomonadota > Gammaproteobacteria > Pseudomonadales > Pseudomonadaceae > Pseudomonas > Pseudomonas sp. JZ134. Next base: position 753,718 of record NZ_CP069251.1, read on the forward strand.
CGGTTCCACTCGAATTTCTTTGCCACGAGCCTCCTCTCGGAGCAGATGATCGATCAGATCAGCCTTGTCGCTTCGTTCTCGCAAAGGCGTCAGGGTGACTTGCAGGCCAGTCAGGCGGTAATAGAGATCTTCCCGAAACTGACCCGCCGCCACCAGCGCCTTGAGGTCTCGATGGCTGGCACTGATCAGGCGAATATCAAGCGGCTGTGGTGTGGTACTTCCCAACGGAACGACATGACGTTCCTCTAGAACACGCAGTAGCCGGGTCTGCAGGGCAAGCGGCATATCGCCAATTTCATCAAGGAACAGGACGCCGCCATTGGCATGCTGGAGCTTGCCTGCCATGCCTTCCTTGCGTGCACCGGTAAATGTTCCGCCGCAATAACCAAACAGCTCGCTTTCGATCAGCGCCTCGGGAATGGCCGCACAGTTGAGTGCGATAAATGGCTTGCCTGCACGTGAACTGGCACGGTGCAGCGCAGTAGCGAAAGCCTCCTTGCCAGTCCCGGTCTCCCCATAGAGAAGAACCGGCACATCATGCTCCAACACCTTGAGCGCCCGATCGAACGCCGCATGTAGTGCATGATCGGCGAGACATAGCCCCTCGATCTTTGCGCGGCGAACCGGCGGAGGCGTTACAACTGTACGCAGCTGTATGCCCCGTACCTGTGCATGGAGCAACACGCCGCTCAAGGTGCATATCGACCAATAGGTACTGGGTTGCGGCTGCGCATAGGCCAGGAGTTCATCGAGTCTGATGTCAAGCACGCCCTCCAGCGACTGACCCAGCAACGCCTCACGGCGGGTGGCCAGTAGGTTCAGGGCCGGCTCGTTAACCGCGGTAATCCGACCGCCTCCATCGAATGACAGGAGCCCCTCGCTAAGCAGACCGAGAAACTCGGGCTGGGTATGGAAGCGCAGCAGGTAGTCCTGCTTACAATGCTGCAGGAAAACGCCATTTTCGATCAGTTTTGCCGAAAGTGTCGTGAGCGCCATCGTATGAAACTGGCTCTGCCGCGATTGCTGCTCGCGAACCGTAGAAACGTTGAGTACCGCCTGGAGGTTTCCGGCCGGATCAAAGACGGGCATCGCCGAGCAAGTCAAACCCGTATGGCGACTGCGAAAGTGTTCCTCCCGAAAAATCGTGATGGGTTGGCGCTCAACCAGACAGGTACCCACCCCGTTGGTCCCCTCGATATCTTCGTTCCATACCGCACCAAGCCACAGGCCAGCACGCTCGAGCAGAACTTGCTCTGCCTCATGGAAGACGCTTTCAATCACCACGCCCTGGGCATCGGTCAACAAGATCGTGTGTCCTGCCCCGCCCAGCTGCTGGTAAAGGGTGTTCATCTGCCCACGGGCCAAGCCAAGGAGGTTACACAGCGGCTCTCGGTGATCAACCAGGCGCGGCTGCTCTATGACGCAAGGTGCCTGGGGACTGGCAGGATCCAGCTGGTAGTGCTCAAGGCAGCGCTGCCAGGAGCGTACGACAACCGGGTCTGTAGAGCCTGAAGGCAAGCTGTCTTGTGCTCTTGAAAAAGGAGGTATTGAAGTATGAGGCCTTTGGGACATTCTTGTTATTCTCCCTATGCAGGCGGCAAGGTGCAATGTCTAGTGTAGGTCATTCAAGCCTCTAAGGCTGGTAGGCCAGAAGCGGTACAAAATGTCACCCCCTTAGGCCATGATCGATACACGGGCTGACCTGGGATAGCCACAACCGTATCGGCAACACCACAGCAGGTAAGCGTTTTCCAAACCTGGCCCTATCCTTGCTCCACTCTCCTATGTATTCCCCTGCACAACAACAACGATCAGGAGAGTCCATTTATGCGTTACGCCTTTTTCTGCACCAGGAACGTTTGCGCCCTGCCATACGGTACGCCAAAGCCATCCATTATCGATTCAAGGGAGCAGCACGCTACGCCCGCTGAACAATCCCTCCTACGCCAGCATGCCTGGTGCCGGGAAGCCCTCACTCTCTTGCCCGTTGCACGGCCTAACTAACCCCGTCACGACAGACCTGTTTGAGCCGACGCGGACTTGCCGACCCGGGGCGGGCTGCGCACAACAACAATTAGTCCGGGAGGAGACACCTATGAATATTCATGTTGATCCTACAGCCGTATCGCAAGCGCAATCCCCGACAGCCCAGCTCTCCAATTGGGTAGAGCGCTTCGGCAGCCGCCTTGCTGCACGAGACATCGATGGCACACTTGAGCTGTTTGCCGATGACTGCCACTGGCGTGATCTGGTGCTGTTCAGCTGGAACCTGATTACGCTGGAGGGCAAAACCGCGATTCGTGAAATGCTTGAGGAGCGCCTCGAACAGACCCAACCTGATCACTGGACGTTGGAGGGCGAGGCGACTCTAACCGAAGGTGTACTCGAAGGCTGGATCCGTCTGGAAACAGACGTTGCCCGTGGTAAAGGTTATGTGCGACTCAAAGACGGGCTGTGCTGGACACTCCTCACCACCATGCGTGAACTCAAAGGGTTCGAGGAGCCTTCCGGGCGGCGGCGCCCCATGGGTGCAACGCATGGACATGGTCATGCCGACAAGCGCAACTGGCTGGAAAAACGCCGTGACGAGGAGGCAGCCCTGGGTATCACCGAACAACCCTATTGCCTGATCATCGGGGGTGGGCAAGGCGGTCTGGGGCTTGCCGCACGGCTCAAGCGCCTTGGCGTTCCTACCTTGATCGTCGACAAGGCTGAACGACCGGGCGATCAATGGCGTGGTCGCTACAAGTCGCTTTGCCTGCATGATCCCGTCTGGTACGACCACATGCCCTACCTGCCTTTTCCTGATCACTGGCCCGTCTTTACGCCCAAAGATCAGATCGGCGACTGGCTGGAGATGTATTCCAAAGTCATGGAGCTCAATTACTGGGCAAAGACCGAATGCGTCAAAGCCTCTTATGACGAGGCTGCGCGGCAATGGACCGTAGAGGTGGTACGTGACGGCAAGCCGATTACGCTTAAACCTACCCAGCTGATTCTGGCAACCGGTATGTCGGGCGTACCCAATGTTCCCGTTTACCCCGGCGCTGAGACGTTTGCCGGGCAACAGTATCATTCCAGCCAACACCCAGGAGGCGATGCCTGGCGTGGCAAACGGGCAGTCGTTATCGGAGCCAACAACTCGGCCCACGACATTTGCGCAGATCTTGTGGAAAACGGTGCGGACGTCACCATGGTGCAGCGCTCCAGCACCCATATCGTACGCTCCGATTCGTTGATGGAAATCGTCTTCGGCCCTCTCTACTCCGAAGATGCCCTTGAGAAGGGGATTACGGCAGATAAGGCCGACATGCTGTTCGCTTCCCTGCCCTACCGTGTGCTGCCTGAATTCCATCGCAAGGCCTTCGACCGCGTGAAGGAACGAGACAAGGACTTCTATGAGCGGTTAAGCGCAGCCGGTTTCATGCTGGACTTCGGGGACGATGAGTCCGGCCTCTTCCTCAAATATGTTCGCCGCGGCTCAGGCTATTACATTGATGTTGGGGCGTCGGAGCTCATCGCCAATGGCACTATCAAGCTCAAGAGCGGGAAAGGACTGGGCGTCGATCATATCGAGCCAGACGCCGTAGTCCTGACCGATAGCAGCCGATTACCGGCTGATCTTATCGTCTATGCCACCGGCTACGGCTCGATGAATGGATGGGCCGCCAAGCTGATCTCACAGGAAGTGGCTGACAAAGTAGGTCGATGCTGGGGGCTTGGGTCAGGAACCACCAAGGACCCAGGCCCATATGAGGGAGAGCTGCGTAACATGTGGAAGCCTACCCAGCAAGACAACCTCTGGTTCCATGGGGGCAATCTCCATCAGTCCCGACATTATTCTCTGTATTTGGCTCTCCAACTCAAGGCACGCTTCGAGGGGCTGAATACCTCGGTCTACAAACTTGCGCCAAGCTACCACAAGGGCTGATCGGCTTGCGCCAATCGCTCAATATTGCGGTCTTGCATGCTTTCTCCAGGCGATGTGCAAGACCGTCTCACAATACGCCGGATATCCTCAGGGCGCTTGAAACGCAGATCAACGCAGGTGTCCCTGTCATGCTCCTGACTAGCAGCTTGTCCGGACTGGTCGGTGCCACTTATATAAGGGGTAGATGATTAGACCGCAGGGCATAACGCCGCTACAGGGGGCGTCAAGTAAGACAGGCAGCAAGACGGGCCTTTCCCTGGCCCGCCTTGCTGTTTTGCTATGAGTCGCAGCTCAGTCCTTGATTCGACTCATCGCTATTCGCTTACGCCAGTTGTGTATCGAGGTTGGCACCATCCCCCTTGTAATCTTCATGCTCGACGTCGTCGAAACCGGGCGACGGCAAATGCCCTCCGTCTGCAAAGAACTCATATTCCTCTTCACGGTACTCGAAGATACTTAGCTCTTCCGGTGCGTCACGCTGGCCGTAGTTGTACATGTATTCATCCAGAAACTCGAAGCGCTGTTTGCCATCGGCGGTGAGCAGGTTCTGATCATTCAGATCGTTGATCAGGCTTTGCAAATCTTCGCGATGAGCATCCATGCGGTTGTTGTGTTTGATGTCCTCGACGATCAGGAAGGGCGTCAGCGCCACCGTCAATGCTGCGCCAACCCATAGCAGCGGCCCCGCCAGGGCACGAGCGGCGTTGGCTCCCATGACCGCGGCCATTTGTGCGCCGCCACCGGCAAAGTTGAAGGCGCCCGCAGCAACAGTAATAGCACCCTGCGCCACAGCGACCTTGTCGCTGCTGTTAAGACCTGACTTGATCTTCAAGCCACCCAGCACAATGTCAGCGACCCCGGTGAAGGTATTAGCGCCTGCATCCATGACCCGCAGGAATGCCGAAACGCCACGGCTGGTAGGGGTGCTGCCCTTAAGCCCCGGATTTTTGGCAAAACCGTCACGGAAGCCTTCGTTCAGGGTTGTCCACTGCTCCGGCGTCAGATCCATCTTTGCTGCCAGCTTCTGCTGATCGGGAACAGGGGCAGCATCAATCGCTGCGTTGAAGCCTTCATAGATCTTTTTCAGATCACCCTCCACAAGGCTCAGGTTTCTGCCAGAACCTTCCGGTACATCCTTACCAAAGATCTGCGGCAAGGACTTGTCCAACCCCATCATCTGGTTGATCTTGGTCCCCCAGATGCTATCGACGATATTACTGCCCAGGTTCACAAAGTGCTGCCCTGCGCCCAACACACTGACAAAGTCTTTTGCAATCGCCAGGCGCTCCTCTGGAGTATCCGCCAGTGTGCCGCCCTTGCCTGCAATCTGGTAAATCCCGGAAGCCAGGGAAATCAGACCACCTGCAGACCCCAACACGCCGTTGCTGTTGAGCTCGGTAATGGTCTTGAGCATGCTGCCATGGGCGCCCTCACCCAAGGTCTTGTAGACGTCTTTGCTCATAACCTTGTTGATGTCATCCGCCGTCACGACCCCGTTCTTGCTAAAGGTCGCCCCCAATTCCTTGAGTGCTTCGCCAAATGCTTTTGCAGTCTGCTTGTTACCCAGGAACTCCTGTACGAAGCGCTCGGTTTCCACAGTGCGCCGCGATATGTCGATACCGCCTTTTTTCAGTGCGGTCAGGAGCGTCTTGATGGTGTCCTGGGTAGCTAGAACTGTGTTTTCGTCGTTGATTCCCGAGGGATCGGCCAGCAGCTTGTCGAGATCAATTGTCGTGGCGTCAATCATCATGTGCTGGGAAAACTGCGCAGCCTTGTCCGGGTCGAAGGCCGCCAGCGAAGCATAGGTCTTGCCGATGTCAGCCTCCGCCAGTTCATCCTTGCCATTCTTCTTGAGTTCGGCGATATAACGCGAGTACTCCTCGGAGAAGGCCATGGTCTCGAGTTTTTCGCGCACCGCGTCCTTGTTTGGCAGTGCGTCCAGGGCCTTACTTTGTTGAGCCTGGAAATCCTTCTGTACGCTTTCCGAGCCGAAGAGCTTGCCGACCTGTTCGTCCACCTTGGCCTTATCAATGATGGAAGACAGGTCTTTACCGCTCACCTTGGCTGTACCCTGCCCCATCGACATGTCCAGCACGACCATGTCCAACCCGTTCTCGCTGGCGCTCTGAGCACGCAAGGCGTTATAGAGCTTGGCGCGGTCATCGTCCTTGGCAATGCTGCCGTTGTCGATTCCCTTTTTCCAATCGGCGAGCAGGTTCTGCCACGTCAGTTCGCTCACTGTAAGTTTGCGGTTCTTGTCCGCTGGATCAGTTGTGGTAGTTTCCAGGTTGGCAACATCCGTTTCGGTATCCGGTGGCAGGCCTGCACTTTCGCGTGCAAAATCGATTTTCCCTTCTTCGGTAAGCTCTGGCCCCTTGAGATTGGAGAAACCGTACTTGCCAAAATCCTGAAGTCGGCCGGCCTCAGTGCCATTTTCTGCTTCGCCGCCCTTGGTGATGCCATTGATCTTGCCATCGCCAATATCGCTACCAGAAAGAACCTTGCCTTCACCGTCGTAGCGCTCGATGTGTTCGAGCACCTGTGAAGCCCGGTAGGCTGCATCGGCATCTTTTTCAAAATCGCCGACTCGCTCCTTAAGCATATCCTTGATGCCACTCTGGTTTCCCAGATTCTTGAGTAGCGGATCGCTGTCGATAATATCCTGGGCCGAGCGCTTATCGTTCGGAGGCAGCTCCCATACGATGCCCAGTTTCTCGGCCTGCTCACGGGCCTGCTTGTCACCCGCTACCGCTGCAGGGTCCTTGAGCTCACCTTTCAGGCTAGAAAAGCCGTACTTACCAAAATCCTGCAGCCGACCGGCTTCAGTGCCGTGCTTCGCCTCACCACTCTTGGTAAAGCCGTTGATACTGCCATTGCCCACGTCTTTTCCGGCAATCTTCTCACCAGAGGCGTCCAACGTTTCTACATGCTCCAACACTTGTGCCGCCCGGTAGGCCGCATCGGCGTCCTTTTCAAAATCACCTACCTGCTCCTTGAGCATGTCCTTCACGTTGCTCTGGTTGCCCAGGTTCTTGAGCAAGGGATTGGAATCAATAATGTCTTGCGCGGAGCGATCATCACCTTCCGGCCGCTCCCAGCGGATACCCAGCGCTTCTGCCTGCTCGCGAGCCTTATCGTTATTACCAGCTAAAGAGACCTGATGGAGCTCGCCCTTCAAAAAAGAGAACCCATACTTGCCAAAGTCTTGTAGGCGGCCAGCTTCAGTACCGTGCTTTGCATCGCCCCCCTTGGTGAATCCATCGATTCGATCATTATCGACATTGCTGTCACCGATGATGCGATTGCCGTTTTCATCGATCTTCACTACGTGCTCAAGCACCTGGACAGCCCGGTATGCGGCGTCAGCGTCCTTCTCGAAATCGCCCACCCGCTCCTTGAGTTTGTCCTTCACCCCGCTCTGGTTGCCCAGATGTTTGAGTAGCGGGCTGTCGTCGATGATTTCCTGCGCGGAACGCGTATCGTCCTTAGGGCGTTCCCAGCGGATGCCGACCTCCTTGGCATCTTCCACTGCCTGACTCCAGGCTTTGTCTGATTCCGAGCCTGCTGGCGGGTTATCGTTATTACTTACAGCCTTGACGGTCATTGCCTATTCCTTCTTGTGGTGGACCAGACAAGTCAGTGACTACATGAGCTTACGTAAACAGGCCGCAAAACTCCCTACTGGTTAGACTGGGCATGGATGAGGTATGGCTATAGGGTTCGGCCTCTCACCAGGATGCTATCGTCAATACATAACGAAGCACCCCGAGCCAGATGCCGACTCCGACAAACCTCGCCTATCAAAAACCTTCACGATGAAAATACAATGACACTGCTGATTGCCAAGCACAGGCAATACCGCAGATAACGGCTAAGTTCCGTCGCTTAGAGAGGATTTTTAGAAGCAGGCCTGTAGGCTGAGCACCGCAGACAAAGATGTAACAAGCAAATGATGGCCGGGTACTAACAGGCTTATCCTGCGTAACATCTGGATGGAGCCATAAAGAAGGTTCAGTGCGGTACCAGCAAGCGGCGCAGTCAGTGCCACGCCGGGTGGGTTATAGCCGCTATCAACCCAATACCACGTGCGGTAAAAACCGGCTGGAGTCCTTGGTAATAAGGCTGTCATCTTCTCTGATGCCGATACCCGAAGCCACATCGGCAATCACCCAGGAGCCGATCAGGGTGTAACTGTCACCAAAGCGTGGGAGCGGTGAAAAAGCCTGGAGTATGTACGGCGCGTCCGTATAAGGACCATCCTCCCTGATAACCTGATCCTCATCGGTGCGGATTTCAATGTTGGCACCCTCCCGCGAAAAGAAGGGTTTGCGCACCCAACCTTTGGGAACCGGCTTTGCTGGATCAGCATCGACCATGCACGGCAGCAGATTGGGGTGTCCCTCGTTGAATCGCCACAACAGCGGCAGAATACCCTTGTTGCTGATCAAAGACTTCCAGGCGGGCTCCACGAACTGCGTATCACATCGTGGTACGGCTTTGCCAAACTCTTCGTTGAAGATATGCTCCCAGGCATGGAGCTTGAAGAGCCGCTCGATCCAACGTCCTTCAAGGTCCACGAACCGCCCCTCAGCCGTCAGCCCGATATCCTCCACATTGATATGCCGCGCATCGATTCCGGCGTGTGCCGCCATTCGACGCAAGAAATCTGTCGTACCGCGGTCCTCGACCGAGCCCGACATGGCCGAAAAATAGAAAGCCCCACCGACAGGAAATGCAGCAAAGGCACGTATCAAGTCTTCGGCGATGGTATTGAACTGATTTGCCTCAGGCGGCAACACGCCACGGGCGATCTGATCTTCAAGCCATAACAGCTGCACGGATCCTGCTTCAAGCAATGAGGTAGGCGTATCCATGTTGGCTTCCAGCAGTTTGGCAGGCCCGCTTCCGTCGTAGGCAAAATCGAATCGCCCATACAAATGCGGGTGGCCTTCCTTCCATGAGCTGCGGACCAGATCGAAAAAGGCCGGGGGAATGGCGAGACCTTCGAGCAGCTCTTCGCTGTCGACAACCCGGTCGACGACATCCAGGCACATCTCATGCAGTTCCCGGGTCGGCTGCTCCAAATCGCGGGTGATCTGGGCCTCGGTGAACTGGTAGTAACCACGTTCATCCCAGTAGCGCTCGCCATCGATCGTGTGAAAGTTGAAGCCTTCACGCTCCAGGGTCTCGCGCCAATCCGGGCGCTCTTCGATGCTGATCTTTTTCATGCTCGAATGTCCTTAGCTACTGCTGTACCCACCGCTGCTCTTGCCACCCCAGCCGCTACGGGCGGTGGCCTGACTGCCAAAGCCTCCGCGAGAGATGGTGGAAGATACGGCTGATCCGGATGTTCCCGAATTTCGACTCAGGCTTCTGCCCAGAGTGGATGAGGTATAGCTGTTGGTAGGACTGGTCCTGGCCTGCGTCGAACGGCTGAATGTCTTACCCTGCTCGATCTGGCGCGAAAGCGTCGAGTTGTAATAATTGCCGCGGTTGTCCCGCGCCTGGTAAATCGGCTGCGAGTAGTAGTGGTTGTTACCCGAGCCACTAAGCATGTTGCCGATCAGGAGTCCCATGAGCAGGCCGTTAAGGTGACTGCCCCCACCACCTCCGCCGCCGCTTTGATTGTTCGCCTGCTCGACAGCCTGCTTGGGCAGGTCTCCGGACATGGCCAGTTCAAAGCCCCCCAGCTTGGGCATGTACTTGCCATCGGATGTCGCCTGGCAATAACCGGGTACGAAGTCGGCATCGCATGACGCCTGATCGTCGTAGGTCGGCGCGATGCGCTTGTGATCAGCCATCGCCTGCATGTAGGCATCCGAACAGATATCGACCGGAACCTTGGCCTCAACGCACTGCTGCACGGAGCTGAAGTTCTGGCTGGCGCTGTAGGTGGCGGTATTCTGTGACTTGCCACAGGCGACCAGCGCCAGCGGCAGTGTACTGGCCAATACCAGCTTGACGGAACTGCGTTTTCTCATCGGTTATTCCTCCTGGCTCAGACCGACGGCGTCATGCAGGCGGAATTGATAAAACCGATACTGATTGCGACAGAGGCTGAATACACTGCCGCAGCCGTTTCACCTCGCCCGATACGAGCAGAAAGGTCCTTCACCACCAGGCTGGTGCCAAGGAAGGTCAACAGCTGAACGACCGCAGCGATGACTACCCAGACCACAAAGTCCAGAACGCTTACGCTGTAGGCAATGATATTGCTCGCTGGCAGGGCAAAACCGATCAGCGAGCCACCCAAGGCAATGGCAGCCGCAGTGTTGCCCTCGCGAATGAGCGCAAATTCCTTGTGTGGTGTGAGACGGGTATAAATCAGCTGGAACAAGGCAAACAGGATAGCGGCAACAACAATATAAATGATGAAGCCCATTACCGCGCCGGCGTTCAGGGATAGACGAAGTGCTTCAAGCATGGAGATTTCCTTATCAGAGGACCTGAAGGTCTGTAGGTTGTAGCGTTACGCCAACGGCCGTCGACAGCGAGATGACACCCTCATCATCTTCCTCGACCGACAGGAGCAGAAACTCCCGACGATTCACCAGGCCGATTTCACGTGCGTAGAGCATGCAATTATGCCGGATTCGATAAGACTGCTCTGGACTTTTGACGTACTCAAGGAGCGGCGTCAGCTCAGTCTGGCCGTCTTCCGTTCCCCATTGGCGTTCATACTCCTCGCCGTCGAGCTCATAGAGTGGCATACCCAGCTTTGCGCCCGGCCCCGAGAGGCTTAGCAACTCGGCCTTGCTGTTGATCGTGGTGACGCTGTGATAGCCAAAAAGAATGATGTCCTGGATGTCATCATTGCTAGGGCCGTTCATGACTATCTGGAGGAAATAATCCTCATCGTCCAGATAGAAACGCAGCAGTCGCATGGACTGGCCAAGGTCGATATTACCCACCGCCCAGACCTTTTCATCCCCTGGCAGGGTAACGTGCGAGTGCCCGTCGAGCAGCAGCTTCAGGGATTTGTCCAGGCATATCATCCGCTCCCGGGTCAGCCCCAGCGGGCTGGCGTTGGTGATAGGTGCAGAACCTGCCCTTTCCTTAGGGAGCGGCGCCTCCATGCCTAGCGCCCTCTTGATCCAACTCATAAAGCACCTCCTGTTTCTTTATTGTAGAGATTATCTGGCATTAGCCAGTAATGTCTTCGAATGCATGATCCACCCGACCACTATGCCTGCAACGGCACCGGCGATGTGGGACTCGAACGAAATACCCGGCACGGGTAGAAAACCAAAGACCAGCCCGCCATAACCCAGCAAGGCGGCTGCGGCAATCAACAGACTTAAAAGGCTCCGCTGAAACCATGCGCGGGCCAGGACATAGGACCACAGACCGAAGATCAGCCCACTGGCTCCTACATGAATACTAGGCCGACCCAGCAGCCAGACCAGCAGTCCGCCCAACATGGCAATCAGCACGAGCACCCGAACATAGCGCTCGAGGCCTTCGTTGGAAATAAGCCAGCTGAGCACTACAAAGGGCGCAAGGTTACTGAGCAGATGCCGGATGGAGCCGTGTAGAAAAGGGGCAAACAGGAGCCCCTGCAAGCCGCTGGTTGTACGAGGGATGATTCCGTGGTGTACCAGGCTGTTCGCCGTCAAGGTGTTCACCAGTTGAACCAGCACCATGATCCCGGCCAACATGAGAATAACCGGCAGGCATTTTCCTGTACGCATCGACATCTCTCATGACACAGAAGGGCAGCCGGAAGGATTCGGCTGCCCTTCTGTAACGCTTATTGTGCAGAGCCCGAGGATTGCTTGGCCTTCAGGCGAGCCAGGACATCAGCACCGCCGCCCGACTTGGAGCCAATCCCGGCTTCTTGTAGACGGCGCTCCAGATCACCGCCGTTGGAAGCGCTGGCGAGCTCTTCAGCTGCCTGCAGGCGAGCATCCTGCTCGTCCTGACGGGCCTTGATCCGGGCCAGCGAATCTACAGCCGTTTCCAGGGAACCATTGGCACCACCTGTAGCGGCAGCTGTTGCCACTCGTGCCTTCTGAACGGTTTCCCGCGCCTTGGCCATCTCGACTTGCTGCTTGAGCCCCTTGATCTGCGCTTCGGCCTTGATGACCTGAGCATGCAGGGCTTCTGTCTGCTTGCCGAACTGATCCGCCAGCACCTGCTCCTGATCACGCTGGGCCTCGATCTCGGCTACCTTGTTTGCACACTCAGTCGCCAGACCTTCCTCGCCTTTCTCCAGCGCAGCCATCGCCTTGCCTTCCCAGTTCTGAATGTCCCCCTTGAAGGCATCCAGACGTTGCAGCGATAGCTTGTGCTTGGCCTTGATATCGACCAGGCCGTTACGAGCCCGCAGCAAGGCGGCTTCGGCATCACGGATTTCCTGGTCAAGAATACGGATCGCCTGCTGATCGACAATTGCTTCGCCCACTTCAGAGGCGCCACCGCGAAGCGCGGTTACTACTTTTTTCCAAATGCTCATCTGTGTACTCCAATGCGAATAAAGGGTCAGGCCTTGATATGATCTTCGAATGCTTCAGCAGCACGAATCACGTTTTCCGCCAGGGTGTAGATCTCCTGAACGATGACCGTCAGGGACGAGGCCGCGCTCAAGGCACCAAACATGCAATAAATCTCTGTACCGTCTACCGATTCGATACCTACCGAGGACAGGGGGAACATGTCCCGGCTACGCAGCAGCAGGCTGTTGAACTCAACGGTATCCTTGACTTTGCCTGCCTCGAACAGCGTCGCATCGACTAACACCTGATCACCGGAGACCGCCAGGTAAATCGGCAAGTCGCCATACTCAGTCATGGTAAGTTTGATGCTGGGCACCGCACCTTCGGCAATGGTCAGAACAATCTCGCCCTTCTCAACCGCCTCAAGCTCGGCCAGGGCCTTGTGCAGCGAGCTGATACTCCAGTTGGTGTTCTCGGTCATAAAGTCCTCCAGTTTGACTTTCTCGCCCAAAAAGGGCTGCCGTAGCGCTTTTTCTATACCCCGAAGGGCGTTGACGTTTTCAGGAAGAATCCAGAACTCACGCTTTACCAGACCTGCCTCACGTAATCGCGTCCGCATCTCGCGGACATAATCAGCGGTCGTTTTACCTTTGCCGGAGCCTGCCTTGGCTGTAGCATCATCCAGTGGTTTCTTGCGAGGCATCTGACCTCCCAGACTCATTACATGTAAGGAAATTTACGCCTGAATCCAGGGCAGCGCAATACTTACATGTAAGTATTTTTAACCATTACATGTAATATTATTTTGCCTGAACCTTTTCAGGCCTAGAACAGTGGAAATCTCAGTAAACGCCTTTACCGCCATTACGGCGATAGAACAGGCAACCGCTCCATACATTCATGGTGATTGTTCTGAGTCGGTTCTCAAGGGTATCGCGGCAAGTTAGGCACGCGAACTCCACGCTTCAGGAGCACTCAATTATCTCGTACCCATCATGAGGACTCGCCATGAGAAAGATAACTGCTTTTCTAACAGCCTCACTACTGACTGCCAGTGTTGCGGGTGTAGCCTGGGCCGATCAGCCCGGTGCTGACTGGATCAGCAAAGATCAGGCGGAGGCTGCGCTCAAGGCTGCCGGCTATACAGAGATCACCAAGATCGAAGCGGACGATGGGCATTGGGAAGGGGAAGGCACCAAGCAGGACGGCATGAAGTATGAATTTCATGTAGACCCGCACAGTGGCAAGATCACTAAAGACGAAATGGACCATTAACGCCTACTCGTGTGCCTACCTACGCCGGTAGGCACACACTTCACACCGTGCTTCTGTGACGTGTACGCCTCTGCCCTTTCTTCCGAACTTGAACAGTGGTTTAACCGCTAGGCCGCCTGTACACCACAAATAGGCAGATATGCTTATGATAGGTGTCCCTTTTCAGGAAGACGGCCATGACGCAAAAGACATTATTATTGACGGGCGCGAGCCGTGGCATCGGCCATGCCACGGTCAAGCACTTCAATGCAGCGGGCTGGCGCGTATTTACCGCTTCACGCCAGAATTGGGCGGCAGACTGCCCCTGGTCCGAAGGATTGATGAACCATATCCATCTCGACCTCGAAGACATCGATAGCGTTGAGCAGAACTTGGCGCTGATTCACGACAAACTGGGTGGTCGTCTTGACGCGCTAGTGAATAATGCTGGCATCTCACCCAAAAGCGAGACCGGCTCACGGCTGGGTGTGTTAGAAATGGGCTACGCTGATTGGATCAAGGTATTCAACGTCAACTTATTTTCTACCGCCCTGCTGGCAAAAGGGTTGTTCAACGAGCTCAAGGTCGCCAAGGGTTGCGTCATCAACGTTACCTCCATTGCTGGGTCGCGAGTTCATCCATTCGCCGGCGTAGCCTATGCAACGTCCAAAGCGGCCCTTTCGGCGCTGACCCGAGAAATGGCCTACGACTTCGGCCCGCATGGCATCAGGGTAAATGCCATTGCTCCGGGTGAAATCGATACCTCGATTCTTTCACCCGGAACGGAAGAAATCGTTCAACGCGATATTCCACTTCATCGCCTGGGTAAGCCCGAGGAAGTGGCCTCCTTGATCTATTTTTTATGTACAGGAGGCGCGTCGTACATTAATGGCTCCGAGATCCATGTCAATGGTGGCCAGCATGTTTGAAGCGCAGGAAGGCCGGAGTAAAAGCTGCTACGGCTTTTCTCTGAATCAACCAAGTCGGCTCAACCGAGTGGATCGTTTACCCGAGCGCTCCTTTGGAATGCCTGAAGAGAACGGAGCTGTTGGCCGTCCTCGTTAAAGTTGGCCGGGTCTAACCATCCTGTAAACGCGTTACGCAGTACCGGCCATTCAGTGTCAATGATTGAAAACCAGGCCGTATCCCGGCTCCGTCCCTTGTAGACCAGAGCCTGCCGGAATACCCCTTCAAACTGAAACCCCAAGCGAAGCGCAGCCTGGCGCGAGGGCTCGTTCAGGCTATCGCATTTCCACTCGTAACGCCGATAGCCCAGGTCCTCGAAGGCATGATACATAAGCAGATAATGTGCTTCGGTTGAAAGTATCGAGCGCTTCATGAGTGTGGAGAAAGCAACATGACCAACCTCCATAACGCCATTGGCAGGATCTATCCGCATCAGGGACAACGTCCCAACCGCGCGACCGCTTCGTAGATCGACCACCGCGAAGTGCATCGGGTCCTCACTCGCAGCAGCCTGCTCGGCAAACCGGTAATAGTCCGCTTCATGAGTGAAAGGGCCGGACAGCATATAGGTCCAGTCTCGGCCGTCTTCTGCCTGACCATACGCCTCGTACAGGTCGGATGCGTGGATCTCAGCATTGAGTGGCTCAAGGCGACAATAGCGACCCTTCTTTACCGTACGAGACGGCCGCAAACGCTCTGTCCACTCTGCCAGAGGCTGCCCTATGGGTTGTTGGTACGCGTTCCGTATTTCTTCCCGATTCATCATCTACCTGACCAACAGTTGAATGAGCTATAACGGTATTCAGGATATGGTTCTGCCAAAAGAGCCACATTTGAGCTTTTTTATAGAGCCAGACACTTAGCTGATGAGTACGATACGTGAAACCCTGTTGCTGTTTGACACACCACTCTCTCGAGCCCCATCAGCGGCGTCGTTGCAGGCACAGCTCTATGAACGACTTCAATCAGCTATTTTGAAGGGACAGCTAGCGGCAGCCACTCGGCTGCCCGGCTCACGTGAACTGGCCAGTGCGTTATCAATTTCACGCAACACGGTTATTGCCGTATATGAGCAACTTTCCACCGAAGGGTATGTTCATGCGAGCCCTACCGGTACCCGAGTCGCGAGATTGTCCGAGAGGCCTGTATCCGCTGTAGATGATACGCCATGCACGGTCGGACTGGCCCGACGCATTGAGCAGATAGGGGATGCCTCAGCGCTCGCCGAATCCAGTGGTGCACTCCGGCCTGGTATCCCGGCACTCTCCTACTTTCCGCTCTCTACCTGGCGACGGGTGTTGGATCAGGAGATCAGCCGTGCAGGCGCTTCGGGTCTGGGCTATGGAGATCCGTTGGGTGAGCCACGTTTACGCGCCTCGCTAGCACGTTATCTCTCGCTTTCACGCGGGGTTAACTGCACGGCAGAGCAGATCATCATTACCGAAGGAACCCAGGAAGCCCTGGCGCTATCTGTTCGCCTGCTGACCAATCCAGGCGATACGGCCTGGATTGAAGATCCCGGCTACCGGGGTGTAAAGACTGCAATGCGTGCAGGTGATCTACATATCGTTCCCAAACGGGTCGATACAGAAGGGTTGGCAGTAGCAGCCGCTGACTGGGTTACTGCTCCACCTCGCCTGATCTACACTACTCCCTCTCATCAATATCCCATGGGGTCAGTGCTTAGCGTAAGCCGGCGTCTGGCATTGATTGAGCAGGCACGAGCGCATGGCGCCTGGATCATTGAAGATGATTATGACAGCGAGTTTCGCCATTTCGGTGAGCCTGTAAAAGCCATGCAAGGCCTCGTCCTGAATGCGCCGGTGGTGTATATCGGCAGCTTCAGCAAAACCATGTTTCCAGCGCTTCGCCTGGGTTTCATGGTACTGCCTCACTCACTGATGGTAGCGACCCGCGCCTCCCTGACAGAAATGCTGCGTGGAGGACATCGTCATGAGCAGTTGGCGATGGCGTCCTTTATCGAGAAGGGACATTTCAGTCGTCATCTAGGCCGCATGCGGCGCCTGTACCGTGAGCGCCAACAGATCTTGCGCACCGCGCTCCAGCAGTTCATCCCTATGCCCTATGAACTCATGGGTGGAAATGCGGGAATGCATCTGACGTTACGTCTACCCGCACATTGTTGTGATCAGAAGGTAGTTGAAGCGGCTAGTCGCTACAATATGGCTCCATCGGCTCTGTCACGTTATACCTTGTCACCGCTGCCCGAGGACAACGGCTTGGTAATTGGATATGGCAATACGGCGACGGAACTGTTTGCTCCGCTGGCCAGCAGACTTGGGCAACTTCTTAAAAGCGCTTGATTACTGATGTTGCTGAAGGGTTCCAGTCACGGCCCAGGCTTAACGTTATCTCTTCCGTATCCATGCAGATCTACCGTACGAACTTGAAAGAGCCCCTTGCACCCTTAAAGACAACCTAAGGCTGGCTATAAATTGCCTCACTTCACTAGCATCCGGTCAGGCTAAGGCGTCAGCATGTAGCTATTGAGCTAAACCACTACATTTCGTCTGTTCCGCCTCGCTTTTTTTGCAAAAAAATGAATTTTTTTACTGAATTTGTCCTTCTACGGCCCATGCGGCATGGACAAATCACTATCAGCATTGCACCCTTGGGTCGGAGCTTCTCTAACCGCCCTACCTGAAGGAAAAAGTGATGGCCAAGGCCTCTGATTTGATCGTACGTTGTCTGGAAAACGAAGGTGTGGAATACATCTTTGGTATTCCTGGGGAAGAAAACCTGGACCTGCTGGACTCGCTCTCCCGTTCCAGCCAGATCAAACTGATCCTGACACGTCACGAACAATCCGCCGGATTCATGGCGGCGACCTATGGTCGTCTGACCGGTAAGACCGGCGTGTGTCTGTCGACGTTAGGCCCAGGCGCCACAAACCTTGTGACTGCAGGCGCCTATGCCTACCTGGGCGGCATGCCGATGATGATGATCACCGGGCAGAAGCCGATCAAGAAGTCCAAGCAGGGCCGTTTCCAGATTATCGATGTCTGCGGCATGATGGACCCGATTACCAAGTACACCCACCAGCTGGCTTCTGCCGACAATATCCCTTCGCGTATCCGTGAAGCGATCCGTCTGGCTGAAGAAGAAAAGCCCGGTTCGGTTCACCTGGAACTTCCAGAAGACATCGCGGCTGAGCAGACTGAAAGCACCCCGATTCCACCCAGCCTGACCCGCCGACCCATCGCTGAATACAAGTCCATCCAGGCGGCCATATCCAAGCTGGAAGGCGCACGCAGCCCAGTCCTGGTCATCGGTGCGGGGGCTAATCGCAAGATGACGGCGCGCGTGCTGCGTCAGTTGATTGAAAAGACGGGTATTCCGTTCATTACCACCCAGATGGGTAAAGGGGTGGTGGATGAGCGTCATCCCCGTTTCCTGGGTAACGCGGCGCTGTCGGCCGGTGACTTCGTGCACCGTGCGCTGGAGTCGGCTGATCTGATCGTCAACATTGGCCACGATGTCATCGAGAAGCCACCGTTCTTCATGGTGCGTGGAGGTACGGAGGTCATCCACATCAACTTCCGTTCGGCCGAAGTCGATCCGGTGTATTTCCCTCAGGTAGAAGTGGTAGGCGATATCGCCAATGCCATCTGGCAAATCAAGGAAGCCATTGAAGTTCAACCAACCTGGGACTTCGACCGCCTGTTGACCATTCGTGAAGCCAACGAGGCTCATGTCTCCGAAGGTTCTACAGATGACCGCTTCCCGATGTACCCGCAGCGTATGGTCGCAGACCTGCGCAAGGTACTGCCGTCGGATGGTATCGTGGCGCTGGATAACGGTATCTACAAGATCTGGTTTGCTCGTAACTATAAGGCCTACATGCCCAACACGGTGTTGCTGGATAACGCACTGGCTACCATGGGTGCGGGACTGCCTTCTGCCATGGCGGCACGCCTGGTTCATCCACAGACGCCTATCGTTGCCGTATGCGGTGACGGCGGCTTCATGATGAACAGCCAAGAACTGGAAACTGCTGTGCGCCTGAAGATGAACCTTGTGGTCATCATCCTGCGTGATGACGGATACGGCATGATCCGCTGGAAGCAGGCACAGATGGGCTTTGAAGATTATGGTCTGGACTACGGTAACCCGGACTTTGTCCGTTATGCCGAAAGCTATGGCGCTCAGGGCCATCGGGTGGAAAGCGCTGCGGAATTCGCCTCATTGGTTGAGCGCTGCGTGAACACACCAGGCGTACATGTAATCGATTGCCCGGTCGATTACTCCGAAAACGACCGCATTCTGCACCAGGAAATCAAGGAGCGCAGCGCTCAGGTCTAAATAGCACTGTACCCGATGAAACCAAACGCCCCCGTACTAACGGGGGCGTTTGGTTTGAGAGTCTGGAAGGATGGGTATGGCCCCACCTTTTCACCCTATCGCGCCGGCGCCTTATGAATCAAAGCGATCCGGTTACTGCTGGTCGCTGCCCAATCTCAAACTGATCAAAAAATGATCAACTCTGTCCAGCCCTTGCCGTATATGGGCTAGCCGTAATTATCCACAAGCATATTCACTTTATAAGTGGAAAACCTATCAGGCTGAAACACTGAAAATTCGCAGCCCGGCCTGTTAGCTCACTCCCACACCGACGCCTTATTGATTCGGATCAACGTCCTGCACGGCAAAACGCTGAACTTCTGGTCACAAGCGGGTTACTAAATCGTAACCGAAGGACAATGTTATCGATCCCTCTAGAAAGGAGTGCTGATTTGAGCCAGTTAGAGAATGTCCCAAAGCGTAAACGCATTACGGCTACGTATGTCATAACGCTTGCGATCCTGGGAATCCTGTTTGCCATCGTGGTCAACAAGTTCATTCTGCCCAAGTCCGAGACCTTTGATGGCGATGCCGTCAAACCCAGACCTTCAGTCAGCGAATACATTACCCAGGCCCAGCCGGACGTCTGTAAAGATGAGGCAGCAGATGCGCCAAGTCCGAAATGCGTATCAGACCTTGCCCTTAAGGCCAAAGAGCAGGGCTATGACTTTAATGAAGTGGATACTTACCTGAAGCAGCGTTTCCCTAACGTTCAGCGTTAACGAAGCAGCCTGGAAGCGCCAGTCCTTCTCAGGAACGCTTCCCCAAAACACCAGAGCGCCTGCAGACATCCTGCAGGCGCTCTGGTTTTAAAACATGAAACAGGACGTAATTGATCAACGATTACCGGCGGCACCCAGCCGGATCAGCCGGTTACTGCGGTCAGATGCTCATGCAGAATGACCGAGCCGATACCGATTAGCACTACCCCACCAATGATCTCGGCCCGCTTGCCGATGACAGCCCCCATCACGCGCCCCAACATGACGCCGATAGTCACCATGATCATGGTCGCCAAGCCGATGGCCAGCGCCGCGCCAATGATATTGACGTTGATGAAAGCAAGCCCCACGCCGACCGCCAGGGCATCGATACTGGTGGCTACCGCCGTAATGGCGAGCAACCAGAACGAGTGCTGAGTGGGCTTTTCCACGACCTCTTCTGCTTCTCTCACGCCAGACCAGATCATGCGCAGACCCAGACCTAACAGAAGCGTAAAGGCAATCCAGTGATCCCACTCTTGTACAAACTGAGCAGCTGCAAGGCCGGCAGCCCAGCCAATGACGGGGGTAATGGCCTCAATGGTGCCAAAGATCGCACCGGTGCGCAGCGCTTCTCGCAGACAAGGCTTATGCAGGCTGGCACCTTTGCCCACCGCAGCGGCGAACGCATCCGTGGACATGGCTAAGGCAAGTAAGACGAGAGCAGCTGGATTCACGATTTCCGTACCGATCGGGCTAACGTCCAATGACATATCCACGCGCCCGATCCTGAACGCAGATATATCAATGGTCTCGCCAACCGGGTGGTCGTTTATGCCACGGCATGCATGCCGAGAATGTTGACATAAACACTTTCGAAGCATTCGAAAGCAGGCTACTCCCCAAAGAAGCCGCCACAATACACAAAGAAATTTATCAAGTCTATCAGATAGATAGAGCTAATCTTTTTAGCCATGGCTATGTTTTGCCGCCACCTTATAGGGTCGAAAGGGCTTCACGCACCTTGAGCCTGTATAACCTCAGCGTATACCTCTCCTTCTGGCACAGGCGTCAACGTACCGCCAGCCGTGCGGCTCGGTGCCATATGCCTGACACACTTGCGCCGTATTGTGCTCAGCACCACTGGAGCAGCGGCCATGGGCCTGCGACCGGTGCACTCATTTCCTGGACGGAGAAGATAACAATGAAAAAAGTACGGCCTCTCTGGGTCGCGCTGGCGGCTTTGCTGTCTACCCATGCGCTGGCGTCTCCCAATAACACGCTGGTAGGCTGGGCTGTCATGCCACCTGATACGTTTTCCGATGGGCCTACTTCTGGCCAGTTCATCAGTCCAAATTCGTATGGCACCTTTCTACCGCCTTATCAGGGCCTCCAGCCCGTACAGGGGTTTTCCGCGGTGTTGCCAGGCGCTGATGAAAACAGTTTTCTGTTCCTGACAGACAATGGCTTCGGTACTCAGGCCAACTCTGCCGATGCCCTGCTGCGTCTGTATAGCGCACGGGTTGATTTCAAGACCCGCCGCGGCGGTACTGGTACGATTACCGCAAGCAACGCTCTGACCGGCATGCCTCTGGCTCGCTTTACCGAGCCGTCGCGAATCACGCTCAACGATGTCAACCGTAAACTGACCATGCCTATCCAGGCGGATTACGCTCACTACTACAACAAGAGCACCAATCCCGAAGTGGATCCCGCCATTCAGTTCTCTCGCCTGATCACTGGTGCTGATCTGGACGTCGAGTCCGTGCGCCGTGACAAGAACTGTGCATTGTGGTTTGGCGATGAGTTCGGACCTTATCTGGTCAAGACAGACGGCTCAGGAACCGTATTGCGGAGCGAAATCCCACTCCCAGGCGTTTACGCGCCGGAAAACAAGGACGTTGTAGCAGGAAAGGCCACGGCCAACCTGGGCGGCTCGGGTGGGTTTGAGGGTATGGCTATCAACCCCCGTGGTGACAAATTGTATGCCCTACTGGAAAAACCGGTGACAGGTGATCCGGCTAACCAGCTGCGTATCAACGAATTCGACATCGATCATGAGCGCTTCACGGGCGTTACCTATTTTTATCGTACCCAAGCTGCTGGCAATGCTATTGGGGACATGACAGCCATCGACGATAATCGCTTTCTGGTCATCGAGCGTAACGGCGGCACAGCCACCAATGGCGTCCCGTTCAAGCGGATCTACCTGATCGACACCCGTGCCGTGCCTAATGGCGGTGTGGTACGCAAGACCGAACTGGTCGATCTGATGCGCCTGGACGATCCAGACGACCTGAACGGCGATGGCTCAAATGTATTCACCTTCCCCTATGTCACCATCGAAGACGTGCTGCCGCTGGACGAGCGCACCCTGCTGGTGGTCAACGACAACAACTTCCCTGGCGGAGGCGGTCGCGAGCGGGCAGCAGATGCGACCGAGTTTCTTAAAATCCGTCTGGCTCAGCCCATTCCTGGCATGTGGCCTCCACACCTGTTACAACGCACCAGTAATGCACGGTGCGGTCTGCCCTTAAAAATGGCCAGAAACGGCCAGTAAACCAGAAGCGCTCCGAAGCATTCCTCGAAGCGCTTCTACCAGACTTACAGCTCCGTTTTTCCAGACGAACTACGGGGCCGTTCACGGCAGCTGAAACTTGCCGCCGATTCGATATCGCCCGTGCCGTTGTACAGAGCAATACGCGGATAAGGACACAGTGGACGTGTCCGTGCAGGTGACCAGTCCGCCGGAACGTCAGCGTTCACTCCGCCTGCATTACCTACGCCGCGTGCGGTGGCAATGATCTCTTCTGGCGCCCTGCCCTTTTCAACCCAGTTGACCAGAGGCGTCAGCATGTCGAATTGATCGGTGGACGGTCCGCCTTGGCAATGTCCCATGCCCGGTACGGTATACAAGCGGGCAAAGCGCTCTGCTTGACCGCGATTGCTTTTCTGGAGCCCTTCATACCAAGCCACGGTATCGTCGACCGAAAAAATAGGATCGCTGACACCGTGATACACCATGACCTTGGCTCCCCGCTGTCTCAGTAACTCAAGATGGGTAGGATCCGGGGGTGTCATGAATCGCATGGCGGATTCGGTGTAGATCGCATTGGAACGTGTGATTCGTGCGAGCAGATCATCAATGGAGCTGTTGAGGGCCAGCGACTTGCCATCGAACGTCGCCGGGCTTACCGGCGGTACGCCAAATACAATACCCACAGCCAATGAGTCACGGCTGATAGGCGACTCGAACTCCCAGGAGGCTACATCCTTGGTCGCAAGACCGCTGTCATAGGGGAAACTCGAATAGAATCGCTTGCCCACCCGCGTTGTAGCTCCCTTGAAAATAGGGTCTATGGCACGCTTCTGCGCAATGCTCAGGCACTGACCGTTGCGCTCACCCCGACAGGTGGGAACATCTCGCCACAGGCTGAACGTACGCTGGCAGCGCGGGTAATCCTGCACAAGCCCATCGGTAGCGCCATCCAAGGCATCGCAACGTGCCAGGACGCGTTTTGCAACCAAAGCACGCTCCTGGGCAGTGAATGCAGTAGACAGGTCATTGGGATCCGTGGCGACCTTGGCATACTGCTGCGCCCCAAAGATACTGGCTACCGCTGCCAGGGGAAGCCGATAGCCCGGTGCGCCGGCCAGGAAGCCATCGTAGTCGTTCGCCAGCCGATTCATGGCTACAAAGGTATGCCGACCGCCATTGGAGCATCCACCGAAGTAGGAGTGTTCAGGCCGCCTGCCATAGGCTATCTGTAACGCCTGCTTGGCCATGGGCGTCAGCCTCAAGGCCGCCTGATAGCCATAGTCGAGACGGGCCTGCGGGTCGATGCCAAATGTCATGTTCTGTTGCGCCGTATGACCGGCATCGGAGCTCAGAACGGCAAAGCCTTTATCGAGGGCATTAGTGACCGGCCCTCCGCCCAGCCCGCCTGTAGCGGTAACTACACTGCCATCCAGCCCGCCATTGGCCTGATAGAAGAACCGTCCGTTCCAGGCCAGGGGCAAGCGCATCTCAAAGCCAACGGCATAATGGGCGCCATCGATACCAGTTCGAGGATTCATGCGCCCCTGAATCAGGCAGTGGGCCGCAATATCATGCCCGCCGACCTTGAGCTCACCGGCATCAATCCGCGTGGCTGTGTCAATCAGAGTGTTATCAAGCCTGGCAAGCTTGCTTGCCAGCGAGGTGCAACTACCTTGCAACGAGAGGGTGGAGTCAGCGCTGGCGAGGGGAATAACAAAAGCTAAAGCACTCAGGCAGCCGGCAACGGCCAGCGTCTTGTGGGTAATGGTTCGCTTCATGGTGCGTCCTTCTTGTGTTTATTGTCGGAGCAGTCAAAGAGCAATCACAGAGGCGACTCCGGATAACAGCAGCGGTTACCTCTGTCTAATAGTTAATATAATTAACTATTAGACGCAAGCGAATCTGCGTAGACAAATGCATTCAGCCATTGACGATCAACCTGATCACCCGCAGAACATCTTCACGGCTCGTCGGCTCTTGCTCAACGGAGCGATGTATGGTCAGCCCTTCGATCAGAGCATCTAGCGTTCTGGCAGTGCGTGCATCGAAATGCTGCGCCAGTGCCCGCTGACTGCGAAACATCCAGTCCTGCATGATCGACTTCATTGCGGGGTTGCGACTCGCGTAGGCGTAGAGTTCGTAGGAAAGCGTCATGACACGACCATTGTCTTCCTGCCAGAAATCGCCACAGATCACATTGGCCACGGCGTCGAGAGCTTGCTCGGGTGTCTTGGCTGCGCCCAGGAGAGCATCGAAGCGGGCAGAAATGGACCAGGCAAAACGGGTGAACGCTTCCTTGAGCAAGTGCTCGATGCCGTCAAAGTGATAAGTCATCGAGCCCAGTGGCACATCAGCCACGGCTGCAATGCGGCGGTGGGTAGCGCCTGACACGCCATCACGCGCGATGACCTCCAGAGTGGCATCAATGATGCGACTCCTTCGCTCAGGATCCAGACGTCGTTCAGAGGGCATGCCGTGTCAGTCTCCGAAAACAATGCAACGTAACCGTATAGGTCGGGTGGACGGATGGAACGAACAGGCTACCATGTGTACGAACGTACACATAAGCCCTGATTTTGTTTTATCTAGGATGGAGTAAATCCGTGACTCCCGCGATTCGGCGCAGACGTACCGCTCTGTTTGTACTGTTTTTGATCCCCGGACTCCTATTGGCGTCATGGGTAACCCGGACACCCGATATCCGGGACCTGCTGAGTGCCTCGACCAGTGAAATGGGCATGATCCTGTTCGGCCTGTCATTGGGCGCCATGCTCGGCGTGCTTGCCTCGGGCCGCCTGGTGAGCCGCGTGGGTACCCGACCGGTCATTGGTGGTGGGTTGGTACTGGTATACCTGGGGTTTCTGGCCATTGCTGGAGCCTCCACTGCCTCGCTGGCCATGGGCGTGTTTGCCGGGCTTTTTTTGTTCGGCCTAGGCCTGGGCCTTTCGGACATTGCCATCAATATCGAGGGCGCCGAACTTGAAACCACCACACGCAAACCGCTTCTGCCCGCGCTTCATGGCTGTTTCAGCCTTGGCACATTGGCAGGCTCTCTGATCAGCCTGGGACTGACTCATCTTTCGCTACCGGTCTTCTGGCACCTTATTCTCATGGGCGCGGCAACCCTGCTTCCCTGCGTCTGGGCGTGCCTCGCCATCCCCTCAGGTACCGGGCAGACGCAGACCGCCAAGACAGAGCAGCAGTCGGTCACGCCTTTCAAACCCTGGAAAGACAAGACGCTGATCATGATTGGTCTGATTGTACTGGCGCTTGCCCTGGCGGAAGGCTCCGCCACTGACTGGCTGCCGCTATTAATGGTCGATGGACACGGTTTTGATCCGGCGTCCAGCGCACTCGTGTATGCCGGCTTTACCACCGCCATGACGATAGGGCGCTTCTCAGGAACCTATATCCTCCAGCGATTCAGCCGAGAGGCCGTCATACGGGCCAGTGCCCTGTCCGGTGCGTTGGGTATTGGCCTCGTGTCGTTCTCTGACAACCCCATCTTGGCGGCGGCCTCCGTACTCTTCTGGGGGCTTGGCGCATCGCTGGGTTTTCCGGTGGGGATCTCTGCTGCCGGCGACTCCGGCGAACAGTCGGCCAAGCGGGTAGCGGCCGTTGCAACTGTGGGCTATCTCGCCTTTCTGATCGGTCCGCCCTCGCTGGGCTTCATTGGACAAGCCTACGGGTTACGCATGGCCATGGTGGTCGTGCTGGTATTGGTGGCGGCAACGGTCCTGCTGGCACCTGCCGTACGGGACAGTCGATTGCATCCGGAACGTCGAATCAAGGAAGCCTGCCATGAATGAACGCGAAAAAGCGGCCGCCGGCCTGCTCTATGACGCCAACAATGATGCCGAACTTATCCAGCAGCGCCTGGAGGCCAAGGTTCAGGTTCATGCTTATAACCAACTTGATCCTCGGGACCTTGAGGGCAAAAAGCGTATTTTGAAAACGCTGTTGGGCAAGACAGGGGAGCACGTCCTCATCGAAGCGCCCTTTCATTGCGATTACGGCTATAACATCGAGCTGGGAGAAAATTTCTATTCCAATGTCAATCTGGTGATTCTGGACTGCGCCAAGGTCAGCATTGGCTGCAACGTATTCATAGCGCCCAACGTAGGACTGTACACGGCTGGCCATCCGCTGGATGCAGAACGACGAAACCAGGGTCTGGAATATGCGCATCCCATTACCATCGGCGACAACGTCTGGATTGGTGGGGGCGTTACAGTGTTGCCAGGTGTGACGATTGGCGAAGGCGCTGTCATCGGCGCAGGTAGCGTCGTAACGAAAGATATCCCGGCTCATGTGGTGGCGGTAGGTAATCCCTGCCGGGTGCTGAGAACAATAGACAACGCCGATCGTACCAGCCCTCCTTCGCACTGACCCCTGGAGCCCGGATCATGTGGAATCACTGCAAATGGTTGAACGAGCCCAGCCGCTGGGCACTTGAGAATGATCACCTGCGCGTGATAACGGATGCGCGTACCGACTTCTGGCGCGAGACCTACTATGGCTTTATTCGAGACACCGGGCACTGGTTTCATGTCGCCGCGGGAGCTGACTTTACGGCAATGGTGAAGATAGAGGGTCGGTTCAGCGAACTCTATGATCAGGCAGGACTCATGATCCGTCTGAACAACACCACATGGTGTAAAGCGGGCATAGAGGTCAGTGATGGCCAACGCCTCATCGGTAGTGTGTTGACGCTGGGCCATTCGGACTGGGCTGTAGGTGCACTGCCGGGCGAGCCTGATACCTTCTGGCTCAGGGCGACTCTCAAGGACAACGCCTTGAGAATTCAGTATTCGCTGGATGGGCAAGAGTGGCCATTGCTAAGGCTGGCCTATTTTCCAGGCTCCAGCGCCGTTGAAGTCGGACCGTTCTGCTGCACGCCCGAACGCGCTGGCCTGGAAATCGTATTCTCGGACTTTACCGTTGGGCCTGCACTGGACAAGCCGTTGCATGATTTGAGTTGAACGCCCTTATAAAAGGTCAGCCGTGCTTGGCTTCCACGAAGCGGCGAAAGATGTCCAACGTTTCGCTGCTGACATGGTGTTCGATACCTTCCGCGTCACGTCGGGCAACGCTTGGATCCACTCCCAGGGCCAGGAGGAAGGACTCGACAATGTGGTGCCGTTCACGGCTGGCTTGGGCGAGCGCTTCCCCTTCCGGCGTCAGGAAGATACCCCGGTACGGCTTTTGGACGACATAGCCACAGGTGGCAAGACGCTTGAGCATTTTCGCGACCGTAGGCTGGGCGACGCCAATCCGGGTGGCGATATCAATCTGGCGCGCCTCGCCGTGGGCATGGATCAGGTCTGAAATCAGTTCGACGTAATCCTCAATGAGTTCCTGCCGATGCGCTTCACGCACCTGCTGAAAGCCTTCCATATGTACGGAAGCCTCTACCAGGGGTTTCATCGATACCGCTTCTCCTCGAACTTTGCTCACCACACATTCTCCAGAATGAATCAAGCGCCCGATACACACGGATAGGGCCGCCCTATTCTGACCGATCCCCTCTGCAACGCCAAAATGTTTAACCGTCAATCCTTGAAATAGATAAGTTTTATTGCCCGTGCTTGGAAACTTAGCCTAGGCTAAGTTTCATATGTATTACGTTGTACAATCCTTGCGAGCGTTCATTACATGAAAGAGTCGGCCACTTATGCAGCACTTTCCTGGGGTGACAGGGAAGAACCGCGCCCCAGCCTGGGACGAATGAACGCCAGCGTGCCTGTTCCTGCAACCGGGCACTGGCTGCGTCGTCTCATGGCTTTTATTGGCCCTGGCTACATGGTAGCCGTGGGCTATATGGATCCGGGCAACTGGGCAACCGACCTCGCGGGCGGCTCCAAGTTTGGCTATATGCTGCTGTCAGTGATCCTGCTGTCCAACCTCATGGCTATTCTGCTCCAGTCGCTGGCAGCGCGGCTGGGTATCGCATCGGGGTTGGATCTTGCGCAGGCCTGCCGCCATCAATACTCCAGGCCAGTCAATTTCCTTCTCTGGATCGCCTGCGAGGTAGCAATCATTGCCTGCGATCTGGCTGAGGTAATTGGCACCGCCATTGCCTTGAATCTATTGTTTGGCATTCCTTTGGTCTGGGGCGCCATCATTACCGCCGCCGATGTCTTCATCATTCTGCTTTTGATGCGCCGTGGTTTCCGCTGGCTGGAAGCCTTTGTCATCGCCCTTTTGACCATTATCTTTGCCTGCTTTGGCGTTCAGATGATGCTCGCACAACCCGCCGTGGGCGAGATTCTCCAAGGCTTTTTGCCCCAGGCAGAAGTGGTGATGAATCCAGAAGCCCTTTACCTGGCCATCGGTATCATCGGTGCGACCGTGATGCCGCACAATCTGTATCTGCACTCCTCCATCGTGCAGACGCGTGCCTACCCCCGTACGGAAGAAGGTCGCCGTCAGGGTATTCGTTGGGCGGTAACGGACAGTACCATCGCCCTTATGCTGGCCCTGTTCGTCAATGCGGCCATTCTGATTACAGCAGCGGCTGTCTTTCATCAGGCAGGTCGTACAGACGTCGAAGAAATCGATCAGGCGTACCACCTGTTATCACCGATGCTGGGCGTAGGTATCGCCTCGATACTGTTTGCGGTAGCGCTATTGGCTTCAGGGATCAACTCCACTGTGACGGCCACCCTGGCGGGCCAGATTGTCATGGAAGGCTTTCTCAACCTACGTCTGCCAGACTGGGCACGTCGCCTGATTACTCGTGGGCTGGCCATCATTCCAGTCGTGGCGGTTACCATCCTGTACGGGGAAAGCGGCACGGCAAAACTGCTGGTCCTGAGTCAAGTTGTTTTATCCATGCAGTTGCCATTTGCAGTGATACCGCTGGTACGGTTCGTATCAAATCGCACACTAATGGGCAGTTTTGCCATTAGTCGTAGCGTGGCGGCACTGGCATGGTTTATCGCCCTGCTGATCGTTGCGTTGAACATCAAGCTGCTCTTCGATGTACTTACCGGCCAGGGAGGCGGCATCTTCTAGCTTTACGGCGAGCAGCGGCCGGGTAATACGCCAGGCTGCATACAAAAAAGCCAGGACCGTCTCCGATCCTGGCTTTTTTGTATCAGATGTTTTTATTGAGCGTCCTTCAGCGTCCCTGAACGACAGCGGCAGGTACCCGGTTGGCCGCCACATGGCGCTTGCCCACCAGATTACCGATGGCGACCACGATCAGGGCCAGCAGGCCGGTTGCCATGATTTCCATACGGTGCGCCTCGCTGAACAGCATGACGGTCAATGCGCCAACGATGAAAACAATAACTGCCCAGGTCAGGTAGGGGAACAGCCACATGCGAAACTCGATCGCCTCGCCATGAGCTTCCAACTTGTGACGCAGACGCAGCTGGGAAATGGCGATGACCAGATAAACCAGCAAGGCAACAGCGCCGGAGGTTGCCAGCAGGAAGCCAAAGACGGCTTCAGGCATAGTGTAGTTTGCAATGGTACTCATAAAGCCTACGGCCGTGCTGGCCAATACAGCCGAGCGGGGGACGCCGTTTGCCGAGACACGCCCTGTCATTGCAGGTGCATCGCCACGACGGCTCAGCGAGAACAGCATGCGTGAGGCGGTATACAGGGCCGAGTTCAGACAACTGGCTACTGCCACCAGCACCACAACATCCACGATCAGCTTGGCGTGCGGGATGGACATCACCTCAAGCGCACGCTGATACGAACCCACGATAGGCAGTTGGGGGTCATTCCACGGAACCATAGAAACAACCAGGAAAATCGATACCAGATAGAACAGTGCAATACGCCAGATAACCGAGTTAGTCGCCTTGCTGATTTGTTTGGAAGGATTCTTGGACTCGGCCGCAGCAATGGTCACGATCTCGGTGCCCATGAAGCTGAACATTGTCGTAAGCAAGGCACCCAGCACTGCGCCAAAGCCATGGGGCATAAACCCACCGGTCATTTCCATCAGGCGTCCCAGGCCGCTGACCTCCCGTCCTGGCAGCCCACCGGCCAACGCAAATGCACCCAGCGCAATGAACGCAACAATAGCCATAACCTTGAGCAGCGCGAACCAGAACTCGAACTCACCGTATTTGGCAACACTAAATAGATTGGTAACGGTAAGAAGCGCAGTAATAGCCAGTGCAAATTGCCACGTAGCCACTACAGGGAACCAGGAGTTCAGAATGGACGCTGCCGCAACGGCTTCGAGGGGGATAACCAATACCCAGAACCACCAGTACAACCAACCGATTGTGAACCCTGCCCAACGTCCAATGCCGCGTTGCGCGTAAGAAGAAAAAGAACCCGTGTCCGGCGAGGCCACTGCCATCTCGCCCAACATGCGCATAACCAGTACGACAAGGGTGCCTGCCAGTGCATAGGCCAGCAGAACAGCGGGACCTGCAGCGGCAATGGCGTGGCCGGATCCTACAAATAAACCGGCACCGATTACCCCAGCGATTGAAAGCATAGTGACATGGCGGGGTTTTAGAGCGGGTGAAAGGCTTTTTTCATTATGTACTTGGCTCATAGGTGCTACCTAAAGCGGAAAAACCTTTCAGCAGCAATATATGAGCCAGCTACCAAACACCTTTGCTAAACGCCATAAATTGGAGCGAACTTCCACCAATGTGCACAATTTTTAAGCTTATTCCTTGCTATAGGCTTGCTGAATGGTTTCACCCATATGAATAGCTCGCACTTTAATTGTGCTTATAACGGTAACAATGTGTGCAACCCGCATCAAAAAGGTGCATAGATTGGTAGCACCCTGGTTGCACCTTTGCAAGACAACTAAAGAAAGCCTCGTCTTAATGGCGAGGCTTTTCCCAAGTCAGATTCTGAAACTTGAAACGAGCTGATCGAGGCGATTGGCCTGTTGCTCCAGGGCATGGCAAGCGCCCAGGGTCGCGTTCAGGTTTTCCACGCCCTGCTGGTTGAGCGAGTTGATCTCGGTAATGTCGACATTAAGCGACTCCACCACCGCGCTCTGCTCTTCCGTAGCGGCCGCCACCGATTGGGTCATGCCATCGATATCGGTAATGCGCTCGGCTACCGAGCCCAACCGCTCGTTGGCCTTTTGCGCGATGGTCATGCTGTCCTCGCTGAAGCGCTGACTTTCGGTCATGGTGGAAACCGCTTCGCTCGCCCCGGTTTGCAGCTCCTGAATCATGCTCTGGATCTCTCGGGCCGAACTCTGGGTACGATGTGCCAGACCACGCACCTCGTCCGCTACCACCGCAAAACCACGCCCAGCATCGCCTGCCCGTGCAGCTTCGATCGCAGCGTTGAGCGCCAGCAGGTTGGTCTGCTCGGAAATGCCCTGGATCACTTCCAGGATATGTCCGATGCGGGTGGTCTTCTGGTTCAGCTCATCAATACGGCCGCAGGAGGCGCTGATGTTGGCGGACAGGGTTTCCATCGCCGTCAGGGTCTGGCCCAGTACGCGGCGACCCTCCTCGGCCTGCTGCCGGGCACTGGTAGCCTGTACGGACGCATCGGCAGCGTTGCGGGCAATCTCCTGTGTAGCGGCGCCCAACTGGTTGATGGCTGCCGCCACGCTTCCGGTACGTCCGGCCTGATTGTCCGAGTTGTGTAGCGAGGAGTTGGAGGCCGCCAGCACCTGACGGGAGACCTCGTTGAGCTGGCGGGTACTGGCCGATACTTCGCTGATCGAGCCATGGATACGCTCGACAAAGCGGTTGAAGGCAGCGGCCAGCACACCAAACTCGTCCTGGCTATTGATGGCCAGACGCCGGGTCAGGTCGCCCTCTCCTTGTGCGATGTCCTGCATCGCCTGGCTCATGGTCGTGAGCGGACGCATCAGCACACGGATCAGCACACCCAGGAGCAGCATGATCAGCACAACGCCAATCACCATGGCCAGCACGGCCGAGGTTCTGAACTCCTTGAGCGGGGCGTAGGCTTTCTCTTCGTCAACCATCAGGCCCAGATACCAGTTGACCGATGGCAGACCGGTGACCGGCTTGAAGACCATAAGCTGAGGTTTGCCGTCCAGCTCGACCCGCTTGAGCGCGCCATCCAGTGCAGGCGCACCGGCGGGAAACAGCTCAGCGAGGTTTTTCATCACCTCCTCTTTTCTGGGGCTGACCAGTACCTTGCCTTCGCTATTCACCAGAATCGCATGACCGATACCGCCCAGGTCGAGCGAATTGACGATACCCACCATCGTCTGCAGACTCAGATCGCCTCCCAGAACACCCGCCAGTTGCCCCTCATGCATGACGGGTGTGGCAAGGCTCATGATCAATCCGCCCGAAGCGGCATCTACATAAGGCTCGGTCAGAATCGAACCGGCTTTGGTTTGGGCGCCCTGATACCAGGGGCGTGTTCTCGGGTCATAGCCGGCAGGCATACTGATAGAGGGTCGAACTGTAAACGTACCGTCCGCCTGCCCCAGATAGGTCAGGTCAAAGCTTGAGGTATATGCTTTCTGCTCCAGCACTGCAGTGAATGCCTGAGGGGCAAGATTACGCTGTACCGCCTGCGCCTCTCCTTCAAGCAGCGTGATACGCCCACTTACCCAGTTGGCAATATTGCTGGAGGCACTGGTGCCCAGTTCATTGAGGCGAACGGTCAGGTCCCGGGTGATTGCCGTACGTTGCAGATAATCGTTGTACGTCATGAACAACGAGAAGGCAGCAATCAGCACTACCGAGGCCGTTGCCAGGATCTTGTGGCTGAACTTTATTCTACTGAGCATACGACTCGGCCCTACTGAAGGTGGGGATATATAAGGTCTGGCTAACAGATTTCTGTTTGGCTATAGAGGCTATCGGCCAGTCACGTGCGGTCTTCAGCGGCGCGATAATATTTTTCTACAGAGCGACGAGGATTGGCCTACTGTTTTCTTAAAGCCTATGACGACTCGGCCGATGTAGCCTAAGCAGTGGGATGGCCGGTACGGTCGCGGCAGAACCTTGGGCGCTCCGTCCGGTCAGTCATCTAGGATTGACAGAGGCGAGGTTCTCATGACGTATGCAGCAGCACGAGCGCTCAAGGTCGCGGTCTACGGCGCGCAGAGCCCGCTGGGCCAGGCGTTGATCAACGAGTTGCTTAATCGCGAACATAAGGCCGTGCCGCTACAGGCGGATCTCAAGGCATTACCGCCCCGCCCCTATCCCCAATCGACTCCTGGCCATATGTTCAGCGCCTATAAGGTCAGCCAGGGGGTGGCAGGAATGAAGGCAGTCGTCGCGGTACTGGAACCGCCTCGCGTAGTAATTGAGGTCGAAGATCCCAACTACCTGATCGATGCTGTGGCTGCACTCATCAGCGGCCTACGCAAAGGCAAGGTATCCCAGCTCATGCTAGTGGGTGATTTCGCTGCGCTGGAAGATGAGGATGTCGACCCTCGCTGGCGACGTGTCTGCCAGAAGATTCACGAGCGGCTCGATACCAGCCCGCTTCACTGGACGCTGGTCAACTGTCCCATTCTGGATGAACGGGAATCCGACGACTCGACCAGTCTCGAAGAAGATTATGAGCTTCTTCATCTCGCCGCCGAGGTCGCCGATGTACTTGAAAAACCCGGGCATAGCGGTCGCCAGCTGAACCTTGATCCCTGACCGGCTCGTTCGCTGGCCTGAGGCAGCATGGCCGCCTCTATCAAACAGAAAGCTGGACACTTCTTATACGCACCGCTTCACAAATCCATCAGTTGTGATATACCACGCGCCCCGTTACCCATGAGCAGGAAGCAGGAGTCACCATGGACGCGTACTGGAAGCGTTATATCCGCTGCATCAAAAACCCGGACAGCTTGGAAGAGATTCGCTGGAACAAGAAGGCGGCTGAATCCTATGCCTGGCAACTGCTGCTGGAAAACCTGATCACGGAGGATCAGTACGCGGCATTTCTGGAACAGGAAAAAGCTGGCCGGTATATCGATGAGGATGTCGTTGAGCCTCAGCAGGGCTCACAAGCGAGCTAAGCCTCGCTCTTAAAAAATTGCTCTTATCAGGCAAATAAGACTATTTATTCTTGATTTTAGCTATTATTTAGCTATTAAATAGCCATCATCATCGAAATCTTGGGAGATTTTATTTCCCTGAACTTTGCACACGTTCGCCGTTTCGCTTGTTCCAAATAGCAGTACGTGACTCCCCGCACAGTCACTCCTTATAAATACCGCCTCCTCCTCGCACAATGCGCCCCCGCAAACGCACCAGGATGCCGTTTGCAGCCCACACCTGTTGTTTAACTCTCATAAATATATGGAGGATAGGGTCTTGTTCACCCGTTCCCTGAAGCTTGCCACACTCTTTGCTGGATGCATCGCCAGCGCACATTACGCCGCTGCTGCTCAGAGTTCTGAGGCTTCTTCGTGCACCATTCGCATGTTGTTCGTTGGTAACAGCTACACCTATGCGAACAGTTTAACGACCACCCTGATGGGAATGGCGTCACGCGCCCACGACAGCGCATCATCGTCTTGCACCATCGAGGCGGACTCGATTGCCAAACCCTCATATACCCTTGAGCAGCACTGGAACAGTGGAGCGGTACAAAGCAAGCTGGCAAGCAACACCTATGACTATGTTGTCCTGCAGGAGCACGCCGCTCGGCCATTGCTTCAGCCAGAACGGCTGGAAGAATATGCGCTGAAATTCAACGATCTGATCCGTGCCCATCATGCCAAGCCGATTCTGTTCGAAACCTGGGCCAACGAGAATCAACAGGGTAAGCAACCACAAATCTATAAAGAGTACGTGAGCCTGGCGCGCAAGATGGGCGCCCAGCTCTCCCCTTGCGGTGAGTCCTGGAAGGGTACGTTTGCAAGCGATTCAGTGGCCAAGCTGTACATTGCTGACGGGCGCCATGCCTCTTTCTCAGGCGGGTATGCCTGCGCCGCCTCCTTCTACACCTTGCTATTCCGTCAGAAGCCTCTTCAGCCCAGCGCAGAAGAGGCCAATATCCTCGCGTCGGATAAGACATCCGCACCGGAGCTGCACCAGGCGGCTCACCAGGCCGTCGGTAAGCTGGCTCCCGATGTACGCGGCTGGTAAGCGCTTGGTCATCTACTGATCGCGCATACCGCAGGCCAGTCTCTTGCAGGCTGGCCTGTTACAGGAGAGCTGTACTGACTAATGGACAGTAATGGCAAAACAGGACTGGTTACGTCCTGCGGCCTTGGCCTGGTAAAGCGCTGTGTCAGCCGCTCTGGAATAGTCGACACGCGTATCGTCTGGTCGAGGAGAGCGGCATTCAACGCCAATACTTACTGTAAAACGCAGCGTTCCGCTGTCCGTTTTGATGCCGAGGGAGGCCATGTCGAGTCGAATACGTTCAACAAGCGTCGCCATTTCAGTCGGGGTGCGATTCATGAAGAGTAGAATGAACTCTTCTCCACCAAAACGCGCTGCATGATCGCCTGCCTCCTGGGTATGATTCAGCAATACCTGCCCAACCTTGACCAGACACTCGTCACCTGTCGAATGACCATAGGTATCGTTAATTTGCTTGAAGTAATCGATATCGATCATGACAACACTCAGCATTTGCCCAGTTGCCAGGGCCTGTGCAAGCGAGGCGGTAAAGTTTTCTTCAAAAGCACTTCGGTTCTGTAACTGGGTCAGGGCATCCAGTCGGCTCAGGCGTGACAGCTGAAGGTTTGCCTCCTCCAGGGCCAGGGTCCGCTCCTTCACCCGCCGCTCGAGTGCTTCGTTGGTTTCCTGCTGAAAAATCAATAGTTTCTCTTGTGCCTGCAAGGTTGCCAACCGCTCTCGTGCCAGATGCTCGCTGGTTCTTATGGCCTCCTGCTTTGCCTGTATTCGTGCTGCACGCTCACGGTTTATCCGCTCGGCCAAGGCCATCGACAGCAACAGGAACTCAAGCGCGAACCCAAGCATCTGGACATACAACGGATTGACCCACCCTTTGCTCAAGCCGGACATGACCAGCGTCATATATAAGGTGGCTAGATTGAGCACTATCCAGGCGATAGTGAAATAACGGGCCGATACATGGCCTCGCCACCACAAGGCAAGGCCAACCCATAGCCCCGTGAGGCAGCTGAGAAAGACCATGACATCGATACCGAGAAACGGAATGAACGCAGGGTCGATCGCGATAATCAGCGAGGCGCCAAGCCAATAGATCAGAAAGCTTTTACACAAGACTGAAAAGAAGCGGCTGTGGCTGGATAACTGAAGAAAGTGCTTGATGAACTGGGCGGCACCGGCCATGCAAAGCGAAATGGACAGAACGGTGGCACGCACTGCCAGTTCGGTCCATTCTGGCCACAGATACAACCGTCCAAAGCCGGTCGCACAGACCATATAGAAAATGGCACCAGCGAGATAACCGCTATACCAGAGATAGGCCCGGTCCCGTATGAAGACATAGAGTGATAGGTTGTAAGCCAGCATGATTACTGCTGCGCCCAGAAAGGCGCTCAGGCTCAGGGCTGTTTGTGTATAGATGCGTTCATACGCGGCAGGAGACATGATCTCCATCGGAATGGTCAGCGGCTGGCTCGCACGCATGCGACCGTACAGAACCATGGCCTGATTGGGCGGCAAGTCAAGCGTAGCGACCGGATAAGGGCCGCGGGTGGCTTGCCTACTCAAGGGTATGCGATTACCCAGCGATTCGACTGAAGACCACCGCTCCAGAACAGGATCGAACAGGCGCAGCTCAAGCTGATCGATCAGAGGGGTTTCGGCCACCAGTAACCATCGGCGAACCTCGGACGAGGGGTTTTGCAGCCTTAATCGGATCCAGCTACCGTCCTGCTGATACCCAAGGCTGATTAATGCCTTTACGTTCGGCTGCCACGCGCTATCAGGTACAGCGTAGCGAATAGCCTCGAATGTCTCGGCGAAGGGGTGCAACAGATAGTCCGTCTGGTAGCCTGCAGGATAGTTATTCTGGTTATCCAGAACCAATACGCGTCCTGGTGCAGCAGGTGCTTCTGCTGCCAACGTGAAGCAAGCGATCAGCACCACGGCGAACGACGTAATACCTGCTGAACAGGACAGCCTTCGAAGGCAAGCGTGTAATACAAAAAGCAAAGCGCCCATCGAAGAACCTGTCATACATCATCAAGAATAAAGCAGATCGTCAGCCTTACGAGTGGCTTGTCACTATCTGGCTCCATAATGAGCCGGTTACCAGCCAGCTACTTAACGGCGGCTCATTCAACACCCAACCTTTCCAAACGGTGTGCCTGTACCCGAGAAACAAAACCGCCGATCAACATGGCGGATGTTCCACTGACAAGCCCGGCCCCTTCCAGCGCAATCATGAAACCGTCAATCTTGGCAGCGGCCAGCTCCAGTTCAGATACATTCCGGGCGGTACGCAAAGCGTCCAGAAAGAAGTAGAAGCTATCGATATTGGCGGCCGGCAGTCGGGCACCGCAAATATTGTCCAGCCGGTTTTGCAGTTGATAGCAATCGAATTCGGTCAAGATCATGGATGTCTGCCCCTACCCAGTCGAACCGCCAGCTGATGTCTAGATGACACTTCGACTACAAGGAACGAAAACGTTTCCACTCGATATAACTGAACACTGCCGCTCTGCTTGCACTACCTGATGTATCGCAACAAGTATAATGGCGCGCAGCCATCATCGTAATCAGCAGTGAGCGCTACTGGATAAATGGAGCAGCAGAGGTGACGGCATGACAACAATAGACTGAACGGCTAGTACCTTTAGCATGTACTGGTGTATCGGTTTATCTTTTTCATGCATTCATGCACGCATTGCCTGATATTTCCAGCTCGGGATACGCAGGCTGGTAGGTAAAAAAACGGCCCTCCACGGGCCGTTTTAATGTCAGATGCGGTTCAGGCCAACTGATAAGGCTCCCGCTCGGGATGATTGGACAGCGATTCGTTGGGCATCTGGCTATGAAACGTTTTAAGCGCCTGGAAAACAAATAACAAGGCAGTCATACCCTCCTGATATTCGAAGATACCTTGCAAAGGCCAGATAGAAAGATGGGCCAGGAACACAGCCAAGGTAAAATCCAGACTGGGGTTCAGCCGCTTGGCCACTTTGAAATACACCAGGAAGCTGACCGGAATGATCGCGATGGTTAGAAAACCAAAGCGGAACAGCGTACCGATCACACCTACATCGGAAAGGAAGAAGTAGTAACTGAAGTAGTGCTTGAAACCATCATTCCACATCAGGCTCAGACTACCGCTGGGTACCCAGTTGTACTCATGCAGATGATCCATGATCTGGGCGATGGTAGCCTCGCGCACATTATCCGTAGCGCCGTTCTGGGCAGATTGCATGTAGAAATCGATATTAACCCCGAAAAGCTCGAGCAGGTCAGGGTCGATAACGAAGGGGGAAACGAGCAAGCCGCCAATCACCGCCAGCTTCACGGACTTAACCCGCAGGCACAGGAACGTAAAGATGATGCACAAGAGAATGACCTGCCGGGTCTGTGTGACGAACACCAGTGTCGCAAGGTAAACGAGCGCCAACAGTCCATAGCGAAGACTGGAGCGAGGGCTGCCGTCGATAGGTGATTTTCCTTTGCCCCAGAAGTAGATGCTCAGGCAGTAGCCAATGATCAGGGCAAACGCCCCGGTCGAGGCACGGCCCGGTCGGCTGAGGTCCAGGTCCATCCCATCTCGCAAATCTGGCAACACCTCGAAATAGCACAGCCAGGACAGGACAACAGCCCCTAGCGCCACGATCAGAATGCAATTTTCAAACTGTGCCGCCGACACACGTTTGGCCAGGTACAACAAGGGAATGACACTAAAGCAGAGCAGCACCCTGCGTTCTTCGATTACCCCATAGACCAGCGGCTGACCATAAAAGAGCTCGGCAAACAGCGCCGGGAGGAAGGTAAAGGTAAAAGCCGAAAACAGACAGAACAGGAACGCAACACTATAATCCTTTCGTTCAGCTCCAACGGTTCCCACCAGAAACATGGCGCTGAAACCCAAACAGGCGGCCAGATAAAGCTCTGTCAAGTATTTAATACCAATAGGGTTCTGGGGATTCTGCTCAAGCAGCCCGAAATGCAGCACAAACGCCAACCCCAACAAACCACAGTACAACGTATTTGTACTTACTTTCTTCATTGACTACCCGTCCTATTACCTGGACATGACGTGCCGCCTGATGCGGCTACACAACCGATACGCAATCCTTGATTGCACCACTCTGAAACACCAACAACCTACCGCGCTCACGCCATGTGGACACACTTGCTACTGAAGTCACTGGTCAAAAGCGCGAACGCAACCGATCGACTTACAGCATCAAATGGTTACATTTGTACATACAAAAAACTTAAATTTACTTGACATACCTTGATGCCAACAGTCGGACTCCAGGATCTAAAAGAGTTCAATAGGGCGCAATGAAAGCCATCAAGGCAATGCATAAAGGGAGAAGTCGCTAACACTTAGGGCTGAGAGGAAGCGAGAAGATACTGCGCCCAGCAGATACAGGGCGCTACGGAAGAGCCCTATACGTAATAGAGCAGAATATCGTGCCTGTAATGCCAGGCGGCGAGTTCATTCAACAGTAGTGGCGGTGACACAAGTTAACCCTGAATGGCAGCGTTGAGCTTTTCCTCCGTGTCGACATCCTCGGTCATGACCAGCTTACCCTGGGCATGACATGGCGAAACGATGGATGCGAGGCTGCTCAAATAAGGGACATTGCCAGCCGCTTGACGATAGGCATGTCGAGCCTGATGGTGTCGGTAGGAAACTGGCGGACATTAGCCAAAGAACACTACAGCGCTTGCAAGAATAAAGGCAAACAGTCCGATATAGGCCAGAGGCCGATCAAGGCGAACAGTACGTGTCGCCTTATAGCTGCGCCCCATGTGCCCTAGCACAAGCGCTACGATTAACATCCCTGCTGCAATGAACATTCCTGTTAAACCTGTACTCAAACCGCTGCGCTGTTCTATTTCAGCGCTTGCCATTGACAAACGTCCCGAATAACGGGCTCAGATCGCTGCTATCCGACGATTGGGCCGCATTTATCTAGCAATTTTGACTCAGACGTCTATCTGAATGCCAGTACGGAATTGCGCCTAGGCGAAGGAGACCAAGGTCGCCATGTTTGTGGATTTTCTTTCTAATGCTGCTCTACTTCTGGCGCTCTGCTGGCTACGGGACTACCTCTGGCGTACCTGGCCACACAAGGTACTGTCATCGGAACTGATTGTTGGATGTGCAACGGGCCTGATCTGTATTGCCGTCATGATACATCCCGTACCGATTGGCCTCGGGATCTTTGTAGATGCGCGGCTGGCCATACTGTCGGTGACCGCCCTGATGGCAGGCCCCCTGGTTGCCAGTATTGCAGCAGCAATGACGGCACTGTATCGGTTCTGGCTAGGCGGCGTAGGGGCCTACCCCGGCGTATTGAATGCCTTCATGGCGGTGGCGTTAGGTCTCGCTTATCGCATGGCCTACCACCGAGGCTGGATCAGACAAGGCCCTCTTCAGGTGCTATTGCTGGGCGGTGCGGTACATGCCCTCGCCCTGCTCACGCTTACCCTCGTATATGGCCCTTTCGGCCAAGCGGCTCAACGTACCATGCTGGCCATGATGCTGACGATGCCCCCTACAGGCCTGCTCGTCTGGCTTCTGTTTCGTGACCAGGAAAAACGCAATCAGGCTGAACAGGCTCTGGCGCGAAGCGAAGCCCGGCTGAGCGCCATTACCCAGGCGATTCCTGACATCCTGCTGGTTATCGATCAGGACGGTCGCTTTCAGGAGGTCGTCTCGTCCTCCCATGATGCCAAGAAGATCAATGAGCACTTGGCGAAGGTGGGCCAGCGATTGCAGGATGTGCTGCCTTATACCCAGGCGAACTACCTGACCACCTGGGTCAGAAAGGTCCTGAAAAGCCCGACACCTCTCACCCTGGAATACCAGCTCAGCTCTCCTTCGGGGGAACGCTATTTCGAGGGCAAGGCCCAGGCGATCGCTTCGGATGCAGAACATAAGCAGGCGATCGTCATGGTAACTCGTGATGTCACGGCCAGGCATGAGTACGAAGAGCAGATCCGTCGGCTGGCGTTTTACGACACCCTGACCGAACTTCCCAATCGGCGCTTTTTCCTGGAGCGGCTCAAAACGGCCCAGCTTGCCTGCCAGCGACACGGACACAGCGGCGCCCTGCTATTCATCGATCTGGATAACTTCAAAAACATCAATGATCTGTATGGCCACGATGCCGGCGATACCGTCCTCAAGGAAGCAGCACACCGTCTGAAACAGATCGTGCGGGTAACTGATACCGTGGCTCGTCTGGGAGGAGACGAGTTTGTCATCCTGCTGGAAGGCTTGTCGGAAGACGAGCAAGCTGCCGCGCACCAGGCAAGTCACATCGGCCAGCAGGTGCTGTCGGCCCTGGAGCGTCCTTTCGAATTCGAACAAGGTAATCAGACTATTAGCGGTAGCG
Organism: Pseudomonas sp. JZ134; assembly: GCF_051027695.1. Classification (NCBI taxonomy): domain Bacteria; kingdom Pseudomonadati; phylum Pseudomonadota; class Gammaproteobacteria; order Pseudomonadales; family Pseudomonadaceae; genus Pseudomonas; species Pseudomonas sp. JZ134. The sequence goes on from NZ_CP069251.1 coordinate 795,323, forward strand.
TAGGCATTGTGTTGTTTGACAGCAGAAGTGCAAGCCACGACTTGCTTCAGCAGGCCGACATCTCTATGTATTCAGCCAAGAGCCACGGCAAGAATGCCATTCGCTTTTACGATCCGAGCATGCAAAGCAGCATTGCTGCCCGCCTGCAACTGGAGCAACAGATCCGGCAAGGGCTGCTCGACAATGAATTCCGCGTTTACTATCAGCTTCAGTGGAGCGATCAGAAAGGGCTTATCGGCCTTGAAGCGCTTCTGCGCTGGCAGCATCCGGATTGGGGCCTGGTAGGCCCTGCCGCCTTTCTGGAAGTCGCAAGCAACACAGGATTACTTACCGAACTGGACCGCTGGCTGCTCGATGAGGTGTGCTCGCAGTTGCTTGCCTGGTCAAAAGAGCCTTCTCTCGCCCACCTACCGGTTTCGGTCAATGTCTGCGCGTCCCATCTACGGCAATCCAGTTTTGCCACTGAGGTCATGGACGTCTTGAAACACAAGCATATCGACCCTGCCCAGATCAAAATCGAGCTGACCGAGGCAACTCTGATACTGGACCTCGACCAGGCCTGTTCGCATATCGAAACACTTAGAGGACAAGGTGTTCGCTTCGCCCTGGATGACTTCGGTACCGGGTACTCATCACTCAACTATCTGCAGAAGCTGCCCATCGATCAGGTCAAGATCGACCAGAGCTTTGTGCAACGGCTGCCAGGGTCGGAGAGTGTTGCCATCATCCAGGCCATTTCCGGTCTGGCTACGACCTTTGGCCTCGATATCGTAGCAGAGGGTGTGGAAAGTGAAGCACAGCGCCAGCTGCTGGCCGAAAATGGTTGCACCACCTATCAGGGCTATCTGTTCGCTAAACCCTTGCCGGCTCGAGACGTAGTCCGTGCGGCGGAGCTGGCCAGCACCTGAAGGGAGTGATTGCCAGGTGTGGCAGACCAGCAGTCAAATCCTGCCGCTGGTCTGCCATAAATATTTAATGATCGTCTGCCTTTCATTAAATCCTGTGGGCGCCGATAAATGAACCAAGCCTCCCCTTTCGGCCGCTTACTTCAAGGATCAATCATGTTCTTCAAACGCCTCAAACAGGAATTGGCCGCCCTGCGGGAAAGACTCTCGGTTGTACAACAGGTCAAACAAAGCCTCGATACATCGATGATTGGCTTTACCCTTGACTCACGAGGCGTGATTGAACAGGTCAACGAGCAATTCATGCTTGAAATGCTCTACAAAAGCCATGAGATCGTCGGTCGCAATATTGACGAGCTGGTTCCAGTGCATATCAAGCAAACCGATATCTATCGACGGATGAAGGTTGCGCTTCAAAAAGGTGAACACTTCAGTGGCGTTGTACGTCTGCTCAGGGCAGACGGGAAAGAAGCTTGGCTACGCTGCCTGTGGCAACCGATACGCAATGCTTCGGGTCAAGTTGACCAGTTTTATATCTACGCCAACAACCTGACCCGTACGATCGAGACCTCCCGCGAGCACGAAAGCCTAATCAAGGCGCTGTTACGCTCAACTGCTGTCATTGAGTTCAACCTAAACGGCGAAGTAATCACAGCCAATGACCGCTTCCTCAGTGCTATGGGTTATACGCTGGATCAAATCAAGGGAAAGCACCACCGCCTGTTCTGTGAGCCGGCCGAATACAATTCGTCTGAATATCAGGATTTTTGGGCCAAGCTCAATCGCAGCGAATTCGTCAGCGGCCGCTTCAAGCGCGTGGACAAATATGGCCATATCGTCTGGCTTGAAGCTTCCTACAACCCCATCCTCAACGCTGAGGACAAGCTGTGCAAGGTCGTGAAGTTCGCAACGGTCATCACAGATCAGGTCAACCGTGAAAACGCCGTCATCGAGGCGGCCGGTATCGCCTACGGCACGTCGCAACAAACCGATGCCGCGGCCAGAAAAGGTGCTGGCGTAGTCAACCAGACCATCGATATCATGCAGCAGTTGTCCAAGCAGATGGAGCATGCTGCTGAAGGCATCGAAGCACTAGACAAGCAGTCACTCGTGATCGGCTCGATCGTTAAGACAATCAGTAGTATTGCAGACCAAACTAATCTGCTGGCTCTCAATGCGGCTATTGAAGCCGCCCGCGCGGGTGAGCAAGGTCGTGGTTTCGCGGTCGTGGCCGATGAAGTACGTCAGCTGGCAGCCCGAACGAGCAAGGCAACCGAAGAAATCGTTGGCGTCGTGCAAGAGAACCAGGCACTGGCTCAGGAAGCCGTCTCCCGCATGTCTCAAGGCAAGAGCCAGGCAGAACAGGGTTTGGCGCTAGCCTCTGAAGCCGGTGTGGTCATCGTTGATATCCAGGACGGTGCCCAGCGTGTAGTTGATGCAGTGGGCCAGTTCAACCAACTGACAACATAAGCCACACAGTGCCTTCTCGGATAAAAGGGCTCTGCGGGTGACTGTTTGCAGACCGCGTGTTGGGCCGTACCAGGCTCTATGGAGCTTGGTCTGGAGCTGAATGTATACAGTTCGTCCAATAACGTAAAAAGCAACCCAAAAAAATTAATTTTTTTTTGGGTCAGCTAAGTCCATGCCAGCAAAAGATTTTTTTACACGCCAATGCAATATTACGGAAATATTTGCGTGCCATTGGGCAGAACCCCCTAGAGGGAACGAGCGGTCATCATTAGAATGCGCGCCCCTAACCCATGGAACTCGAACCGGTAGCGGCTAAAGTCGTTATCAGGCAGTCCATGTGCGCACGGCGGCCGGCAGTCCACACGATATGTCTTGGCCCTGTGAAGTCGAATTACTCATTGAAATTGACAGATCTCCTGTGAGAAGGCCTCGCGCGTACTGACAGGAGGTAATACGCCATATCGATCTGATTATCCCACGAGGACATGATGGACGTTACCCAATTTGATACGCTTATCCAGCTGCTTGAAACGCTTCCCCTGCATAATCTGACCGAAGCCCAACTGGACCGTCTGCATGCTGCAGCCGATGTCTGTTTCTGTGAAGTTGAAGAAGAGTGGGACAAGCGGGAAAGCACGACGGTAGTCGCCTGATACGCCTTGCTTGACTACAGGGGGAGGCCTCCCCTGTCTGAAGAGCCCGCCGGTTGTTTTTATCTCCATCTCGTGACAAGACGCTCAGTCTGAAAACACAGCGGCTCGATGATCAAACAAAGCCGCCCCTGACCCAGGGGCGGCTTTGTCGTTTCTGGGTATACCGATCAACTCTGCCTATCCACTCTCACAAATAACTGCTTCATACGCTGGGCTTTACCGGGTCCACTAAGACATTTGACCCCCAACAGGTGTACGGAGACGTACCGAACCCAACAATTCTGTAATCCCGCCGACGCAGTGCGGCACGCCCTGGCGTACCGCACTGCTGCGTTCAAGGCTTCACAGGCACCGGGCACAACCGCAAGCGGCCGGAACTGTAGCCAATCGCCAGGACCTGATCATCTTCGCTCCAGGCCATGGAGCTTACACCCACCTCATCCAGCAAGCCTGCCAATGGTTCACCACGGGCCAGATCAAAAATAACTGTGAGACCATCGTCTCCACCGGAGGCTAGGCGGCTGTCTGCATGGCTGAACACAATAGAGCTGATTGGTTTGGTATGTACGGGCAGTACTACCGGCTTGCTGCTTTGTGGCCCCCCACCTGAACAATCCCAAATAATCAAAGATGCCGCACCGCCTGTTGCGAAGTAGCGGCTGTCAGCACTCCAATCAAAATGCCTGACCTTGGATGGGTACCCACTCATGCGAAAATCTTCGCCGCTTTTCAGATACCACAGGTGAATAGCATTGTCCTGGCATCCGGCGGCAATGAACCGCTGATCTGGACTGACCGAGAGACTCAGCAAAGAGTCTTTCCAGGGGAAGTGCCGCAGGGGCTGCTCACGCTCCGCAGACCATTGGTTGACCAGCCCATAGCAGCTGCTGAGCAGGGTAGCATCAGCCAGCCATAACAACCCTGTGACCGTACTGGCGGTCTGTCCAAAGCTTTGCTTCAGCTTGCCTTCGGCGGTCCAGAGCTGGATCTGCCGGCCGGCTGCTGAAGCCAATCCGCCCTCGGCTGACCAGCATAAGAATTCAACCCAACTACGTCCGCTATCCAGCTGATGTACTTTACTGCCCGTAGCGGGCTCCCACAGGATAATACCGCCCCGCTGCCCACCACTGGCCAAAAGGTTACCGTCAGGTGACCACGCTAATGCACTGGTCGCCAGCCCATGCACCGCATGACGCCATACTTCGCGACCATTAGCCGTGTCATACACCGCAACCGAACCGTCCGCATAGGCCGTCGCCAGCCGGGTATTGTCTGGCGACCAGACCAGCGTGTTGATGTGCTCACCACCCTCCACTTGCCAGAGGCTCTGCAGGCGTTGTACCGCTGTGGAGTCGCTCATGCCAGGCAACCTTTCAGTCCTGCTATTAGCTCTTCGCGGTCCAGATTACGACCAATGAATACGATTTCGCTCTGGCGTTTCTCATTGGGCTGCCACAACCGATCCGGGCCGCCATCAAGCAACATATGAACGGCTTGGAAGACGAATCGGCGATTCTCCTGTGCAATGTTTAGAATGCCTTTGGTTCGTAGGATGTCCTGCCCCTTCCGAGCCAGTAGCGGACCTAGCCATTGATTGACCTTTGCCTCCGACAGCGCCCCTTCCAAGGTAATGCCAACAGAGCTGATTTCTTCATCATGGCTATGGGACGCGGCAAACTCGCGTTGACTGCTCGGCTCAAGGCGAACGCCTGACTGCTCCAGTCGCAGCCCAAACTCTTCGGGCCCATGCTCAGTTACCAGAGCATAGTATCCCGCCGCCGGAATCAGCAGATTAACCGTCTGCTCTCCATCGTCTTCCGGCACTTTCAAATTGACGGCCTGACGACCAGGCATCAGCTTGGTACCTGCACGGATCTTTTTAGCCTCTCGATCAAAGGCTCCTTCGGCAATAACAACAGCCCTGTCCAGATCATCCTCACTGTCGCCATTGACAGGCATCAGCAGCGCGCCAATGAAAGGATCGGGTCCTGCCCCATAACGAAGCTCGGTAATGCCCGCCGGCAAATGCCAGATTCCAGCCCACTCAAATGGATATTCCTTTTGTAGAAAGTCTGGCCGTTGGTCCAATACCCGTTCCAGATCAAAGCCGCCCACGTTCATGACAGTAGGAATGTCGACTTCGGCATTGACGGTCCGATGGATACGAGCCAACGAATTCATCTTGCGGATTCGTGTTTCCAGTTCGTCCAGCCTGGCGGGCTCGACTAGGTCCGTCTTGTTCAGCAGGATGACATCGGCAAAAGCGATCTGCTCTCGTACCTCACTGCTGTCCTCCAGATGCAGCCCGACATGGTGAGCGTCGACGACGGTAATGATGCCGTCCAGTTGGAGCTGCGCTCGGATTTCGTCATCAACAAAGAACGTTTGTGCCACCGGGCCAGGATCGGCCATGCCCGTGGTCTCCACCAGAATGTGATCGAACTTGTCACGCCGGTTCATCAGGTTGCCCAGGATCCGGATAAGGTCACCCCGTACCGTGCAGCAGATACAACCGTTATTCATCTCAAAGACTTCCTCGTCGGCATTAACCACCAAGGCGTCATCAATGCCGATCTCGCCAAACTCATTTTCAATCACAGCAATACGCATACCATGCTGCTTGCTAAGGATGTGATTGAGCAACGTCGTTTTGCCTGAACCCAGAAAGCCGGTCAGCACCGTGACAGGGACGCGTAGATCTGACATAAAACACCCAACCGATAATGTTATGAGATAACGTAACTCATCAAATAGCTAGCGTCTATATGCGCTTGATAGAGTAATTAGCTAATCCAGTGTCCCTAGTCGGGAAAAACGTCCTGTTTCATCGAGTAACATGTAGGTGTCATGTACTCCCTTTCGAGCAAAGGCTTCATGTTTTCTGGATTCATCGTTTCTGCCTCAATATAAGAAAGAACCGCCGCCCAGAACAGCCGTTGCGATACCAATAGGAAGATCGTCGGATGTGAATAAGGTATGCGCGGCCATGTCAATCCATAGCAGAAACAGCCCGCCTAGTAGTGCTGCCACCGGTAAAGGTTGCCGATGTTTGGCCCCGATAAACCGCCTCGCCAGATGTGGGAGCATTAGTCTGAAAAATCCAATGGCGCTGCTGACCACCACCATGACGCCTGAAAGCAAAGAGGCACAGATATAGGCTAGCAAGGGAACCCTGGTTTACTCAGGTATTACTGGCTTACTGAGTAAGGTTGAGCTGATAACTGAACTGCTCTTTCAACTATCCTTCGCCATCAAAGGCCATCTGCCACAGGTCATAGCTGCCGTAGCCCAAACGTAGATGATTTTGGATCAGCTCTTGCAGGGACTGTTTTGACAGGACGTTGTCCACTACACCAGCCGCGACTTCGCCATGAAATAGAGAGGCGAGTCCCCATAGCAGCTCAATCAGGCCCACCTGATTACAGGTCCGTTGGAAACGGGGCCGTCCCGTAATCGATATAAAGGCTCGCTCCGTCATAGAGCTGAATGACCAAACGTTACTCTGTAAAACCACAACGTTCATGCAGTGCCGTACCGCCCCATATGAATAATAAAAGGGCGACCGTGAAACAGCGTCTTAACAGATAGATTTACATCTGATGAGCCTCCTCCCCCGTCTATTACCGAAAGGCTGGCAGGCCTCTCCGGAGGCGTAAGACTACTCAAGGGGCTGTTACATTTTCGGTTTTAAGCCTGTCGCCGGGTTGCACTCAAAACCAGGCGCCTACCGTCGCGTCTGGTAATGTTGACGGTGTCTCGGCAGCCATAACTGAAAAATAAAAAGATAACGTTGCCATGTCATGCAGCACGCTTCATGGGATACATCCACGGTATAAATTGAGAGGATTAGCAATCCAGTAAGTCAACTGAATCAGTTACGTTATGACGTATTATTAATAAAGGAGTGTAGGCCCGATCTAAAATTCAGAAGCCTGCTGCCAGCTCCTAGGCAGAGTGTTGTCTCAGCGAGACGCAATCCTTTCGGCTCTGATGATAGTGCAAAACCATAGGTATGCTAAGAATTGCCTCGTCTTCCGCATTCCCGAGCCGCCTTATCCGTCCAGATAGAATCATTTGCTTGTAAGCCCCTCTTGGACAGCGCTACCTTAGACGGCTATATCCCGGATGTACGACTCATAACAACAACGCACTGATTAACCTATGCCCAGAACAGGTTCCCGTACCACTGGCCGCCCTACGCTGGCCGAAGTAGCCAGACTGGCCGCTGTTTCGCCCATTACTGCATCACGAGCCCTGCGAGGGGTTGCCACGGTTGCGCCCGAGCTGGTCGAAAAAGTCCGCGAGGCCGCCCGTGCCCTGGGTTACGTTGCCAACCCTGCCGCCCGCACCCTGGCCTCCGCACAAAGTCAATCCGTTGTGGTGCTAATCCCTTCGCTGTCAAACCAGCTGTTCATCGAGAGTCTGGAAGCTATCCATCAGGTTTTAAGACCTCACGGGCTGGAGGTACTGATTGGCAATTATCACTACTCGCCTGAAGAAGAAGAAAACCTGATTCGCAATTATCTGGCGTATCAGCCCAGGGGAATTCTGCTGACAGGCTTTGACAGAACGGAGCATGCCCGTCAGCTACTGGCTGGCAGTCGCGTTCCTTGCGTACATATGATGGAACTGGATGCGGATACGGCTACGTGCAGCGCTGGTTTCTCCCAATATGCTGCGGGAGCAGCGGCGGCCCGGCATCTGATTGAGCGTGGCCGCCAACGCATTGCCTATATTGCGGCCCAGCTCGATCCACGCGCGCTAAGGCGTGGCGATGGATTCCGGGAAACCCTACAGCAAGCCGGCATGTATGATCCTGCTTTGGAGATACTTGATGTCCGGCCCTCCTCGATCGAATTGGGAGCTACCTTGTTCACCGATCTTATGCACCGGCATCCTGACGTGGATGGGATCTTCTTTTGTAACGATGACCTGGCACACGGAGCGATCTTTCAGGCCCAGCGCCAGGGTATTTCCATTCCCCGCCAGGTTGCCCTGGTCGGCTTCAATGATCTGCCGGCCTCGGCCCATATGGTGCCGCGCCTTACGTCCATCCGGACACCCCGGGAAGCCGTAGGTCATCAAGCCGCCATGTTACTCCTGGACCTGATGGCAGAACGTACCGGACCAACCCAGATCGACCTGGGATTTGAATTGGTCGTGCGGGAAAGTAGCTAGACTGGGTAGTATAGGGCCATCTGTTGGAATACATGCTCATACGCAGCGGTCAGTAGGGCTTGTCAGATCCCGCCCCTTGTACGATCGCCACACCAGAGCTAGTACCAAGGCGGGTAGCACCCGCCTCAATCATGGCAACGGCGGTGGCGTAATCCCGAACACCGCCCGAAGCCTTGACTCCCATATCAGGCCCAACGACCCGGCGCATCAGGCGAACATCTTCAAGGGTTGCGCCCTGATGACTGAAGCCGGTAGACGTCTTTACAAACGCAACGCCCAGCTCCCGACAGATCACACAAGCCTGCTCCTTCTGCAGATCATCCAGCAGGCAGGTTTCTAGAATGACTTTGAGCGGAACGGAACCGCAGGCAGCAAGTACCTGTGCAATGTCGGTGCGGACCTCTTCCAGCAAACCATCCTTCAACCAACCGATATTCAGCACCATATCGATCTCCTGAGCACCGTTTGCAATGGCACGTTCGGCCTCGAACGCCTTGGTTTCGCTTAACCCTGCTCCAAGCGGAAACCCCACTACAGTGCACACACGCGACGGAGTCTCTTTCAGGCATTGAGCCACATAGGGCACATGCGCCGAATTTACGCATACGGAATAAAACCCATACTGCTGCGCCTCTTGGCACAGCTGCCGAAGCTGTTCGCGCGAGGCATTGGCAGCCAGTAACGTGTGGTCGATGTAGTGAGCAAGGCTAGCCGGTTCGATAGTCATGGCGTTACGTCCGTAGCGGTCGCATTAAAGACGCGTACGTTAAATAAAAAACGGCCTGCGAGGCAAACGCCTGCTGGCTGCTCTTTTTCCCCTCACTCTCAAGATGACCGGGCAGTCATATAATCCTTGTCTATAGTTGCCTAGGACTGGCGCTGCGCTTGTTCGACATCCTAGCAGGGGCGTCGCTCTATAGCCGCAGCGTGCTCCCCTACCTCATAAGAAAAGCAAGAAGGTCCTATGCGCATCATGTTGCTTCGAAACAGCCTGCTTACCCTGTGCGTAAGCCTTTCCACTGCCGTCGCTGCCGATTCGGCTGTCGCACCCGGGGCACCGGGTGAATCGCCCTTTTGGTCGTATTCAGGCAAGACCGGCATCGGAACGTCCTATGAGCAATACCATAACGGGGCTTATTCCAGCGATGCCGCGACAGGACAGGTGTCCAGGGTGTGGTTTTCCTTAGCCAACGGCATCGTGACAGAAACCATGTTCGGCCTGATACATGAGGCACAGCTGCGTGCAATGCAGGTAGTGGTAAAAGGGCCTGACTTTGTCAATCTTGAAGAAACCGATACGACCAGCGAAACGCACTATCTCTCTACCGACAGCGAGGGCAGACCTACGTCCCTGGCCTACCGGCTGATCAATCGCGCCAAAAACGGCCAGTATGAAATCGAAAAGCATATATTTACCGATCCAGACTCCGACGCATTGATCATGCGAGTCATCTTTCGCAGTGCCAACCCTGCACTCGAGGCTTATCTCCATATTGACCCTGCCATAAATAACAGCGGAAGCGGTGATCATGCCTTTACAGAGCGAAACGCACTGTATGCCCAGGAACAGGAAACCACTCTGGTGGTCAAGGCTAGTCGTGATCTGGAGCTACCAACCGTGGGCTTTGCCGGAGTCTCGGATGGGCTTGAGGAGTTGCGCAAGAAAGGATCGCTCGAGTCACGCTATACCACTACCGGCAATACACCCGGCAATGTAGCCATGATGGCCCGGATACCCCGTACGGGGGACTTGACCACCATCGATGTCGTAGTCGGATTCGGTCGTACTCGACAGGCCGCAGACCAGGCAGCCGATAGCACCTTGCAGCGTGGCTACGAACATGTGCTTGCGCACTATAACGGTGAGGGAGATGCTATAGGTTGGCAGGACTATCTGGCCTCGCTGACCAGTCTGCCAACGATGCGGCAACAGTCGACAGATAACGGCAAGCTGCTCAATGTCAGTGCGATGGTGCTGAAAGCCCAGGAAGACAAGACTCATGCAGGTGCTTTAATCGCCTCGCTGTCCAACCCCTGGGGTGAAACGGTACCCGCTACCAAAGGCACTACCGGCTACAAGGCCGTCTGGCCACGGGACTTTTACCAATGTGCCATGGCTCTGCTGGCTCTGGGCGATACACAGACCTCCAGGGTAGCGTTTGAATACCTGAAAAAGGTCCAGGTCACAAAAGACACACCTCCCCTGCAGGCAGATGGCTCTGCCTATATCCATGAGCAAAAGCAAGAAAGTGCCCAGAAAAGCGCTGAGTCTGGAGCAACCGGCTGGTTTCTTCAGAAGACCCATGTCGACGGCACGATTGAATGGGTAGGTGTTCAGCTCGATCAAACCGCCATGCCGATCATGCTGGGCTACAAGCTCTGGAAAAATGGCGTGCTTTCTGACAACGACATCACCCGGTGGTATCGGGAGATGCTCAAACCGGCCGCGGACTTCCTGGCTCAAGGTGGGCAGGTCAGGCTGGGCTGGAATGACTGGACCGTAAAACCTCCACAAACACAGCAGGATCGCTGGGAGGAACAATGGGGCTACTCCCCCTCTACCACCGCGGCCGTCATTGCAGGTCTTGTAGCCGCATCGGAACTAGCCACCCAGGCAGGTGACCAGGAAGGAGCCAAATCCTACCTGGATACTGCCAGGCGCTACTCTAGTCGTATCGAATCCAGCATGTTTACACAAAAAGGTGTTTTTGGAGACAAGCGCTATTACCTGCGGATCACACAAAACGATAACCCTGACGACGGCGGGATGCTGCTGGACAACAACAGCCGGCCAGGCCTTCCAGAAAACCAGATACTGGACGCGGGCTTTCTGGAGCTTGTCCGTTACGGTGTTCGTCCTGCCACAGACACCCACATCGTCAATAGCCTGAATGTACTGGACAATCAAGCCATTCCGGAAAACCTCAGGGTCAAGTACACCTTTACCTACCCGGGCGTTTCAGGAGAATTTCCCGGCTGGAGACGCTACGGAAACGATGGCTATGGTGAAAGTGAGACCACGGGTATCAATTATCCCGCGACTGAAGAGCCGGTCATGAACTCAGGGTTGCGTGGCCGTGTCTGGCCTATTTTCACAGGCGAGCGCGGCCATTACGCCCTGGCATTTGCAAAAGCGCAGCAGCCGGGTGGAGAAAAGATCTTATCCGAGGATCAGTTAAAGGGAATCCGTGACACCTACGTCAAGGCCATGGAGCTTTTTGCCAACCAGGGGTTCATGCTTCCCGAACAGGTATGGGACGGCGTGGGTAATAATGAACGTCATCAATATACCAAGGGCAAGGGGACTGACAGCGCAACGCCCTTGGCATGGTCCCATGCCGAGTATGTCAAATTGGTGCGTTCGCTCAGTGATCAGCGTGTGTGGGACCGTTATCCCGTTGTCTCAGAGAAACTCCAGCCATAAGGCCGGAATACGGTATGCTGAGCGGGATACACTTCATCCTGACAGTTCCATTGAGCAGAATGAAAAGGAGTTCACGCTGTTGGATGAGAAAAAGACCTTATTGGGCATCAGGTTGTCTGTTGAAGAGCCTTATCTCTTTGGCAGGCTTCCTATACCATCCAGGATGAGAGATAACGCATAATGGAAAGCAAGGCCGCGATTCCATCAAGACAACTGACTACTCTGGAGTATTTGCATGAATAAAGGGGAATTGATCGATCAAGTGGCTGCAGCAGCAGGCCTAACCAAGGCTCAAGCTCAAGCAACTGTGACCGCCATCACCGACACTATCAGCCAGGAATTGGCCAAGGGTAACGATGTTGCTCTGGTTGGTTTTGGTACCTTTACCGTCAAAGAGCGCGCCGCCCGTGAAGGCCGCAATCCTCAGACTGGCAAGACCATTAAAATCGCAGCTGCCAAAGTGCCTGGCTTCAAGCCTGGCAAAGGCCTGAAAGACGCTGTGAACTGACAGACGTCCGACGCGGTAACAAAAGGCCTGCTTGAAGCAGGCCTTTTTCATCTCTCAGGGCTTATGCCCTGTCCGGGCCCGGTAGGTGCTTTCAACGAATAATGGACTGACCTCCAGGCCAGGACGCGACCTCCCCCACAATTCGTCCTCATCCATATACAGACCGTATTCGGGAAGTACAGGAATTCGCTGGCTGCTCTTGTTGCTGCGCCGTAGTGCAATGCGGTTTTCGATATTGAAATTCTTTAACCCCACCACCTCTGTAGGCTGCTCACCCGCCAAAAAGAACAGGGGTAGGTTGGCGTGCAACATGGCGTCGTAGCGAGAGCGATGACTTAAAAACACATTGACTCTTGGGTGAGGCGCTACCTTCTCGACCTTTACCAGCCGGGCATGATCGGCCAGATTGAAGATCACCCTCAAGGCCGCGCCTGCTGGTGTCCCTTCAATATCGCTCCCCTCACGCTGTGCCTGTAGCTGAGCCAGCTTCTCCAGCCGACGTCTCACCTCCCCCACGGGTACTCGCTTGGTCTTGCCGGTATGGCCTGCCCAGGTAAAGCTCAACAGCCGCGGTGTCGCATCAAAGGCCTGTATATGACGTGTCAGTTGTTTAAGGCTGATACTCGCTCCCAGGGCCTCTCTTACCAAACGGGTACGCGCCGTCTCAGCCAGTCCCTGTTTCAGCCTTACACGCTCAATAGCAGCCTCTACAGCCCCTTTCATTTGATTGACCTGTCGTATCGGCCCCAGCATTGATTCGCTCAGCAGAAACCAGCCTGGCAAACGCCTGACTGTTCCCGGAGCCTGATCGGCTTCCCGTTCGAACTGCTGAAGTACTGCTTGGCTGAGTTCAATGGCCTGCCTACCTCGCACGGACACGGGAGTAATCGCTTTCGGTGCAGCTTGCTCAGTGAGTGTCGGCAATGACCACACCTCACCTGAAACCACACAGGTAGACCATCGCGAATTCAAATCGGCGACAGCCTGCTTAAGGTGCATATAAGCAGTTTCGATACTTTCAGACATTTCTTTTAATACCACTCCTCATATATACCTCATATTAACATCTGTTTATCGTGGTTACTTTACCTATACCCTGGAATAAAAGCTTTTAAAGTCAATATGAGGTATCTGCAAGCTTAATCGTATAAATTCCTGTATGGAGTGGTATTATTACGAGTATAATAGGTGCAAGTGATTCCCTTCCTGATAGGCAAACGTGCTGAAGTCATGGCTCTTTCAAACAGTATGGATTGTCTCGACTGTACAGGCCGAAGCATGGGCCTGTGTAATCAATAATCCCAGGACCGTTTATTAATATTGTCAGCTTGAGGTAGAACGCGACTTCTATAGGAGGCTCTACCCTCTCATTTCACACACGTTCTGTCTTCTGTACAGACTTATGAGCTTCGCTCAGCACCGTAAACAAATCGCTTTACCCATAAAAATACACTTTAATGGGTTAAAAGACGGTTATTTAAGGTTAAAGAACGGTTAAGGGCTGTGGATATAACTGCTAACTTATTGATATATAAGGGTTTTATTGAGTATACGGAAACGTCAACATGACGTTTATATACGTCAACATGAGGTATGTGCCTGTCAACATGACGTATAGATGCGTCATGTTGACGTATATCGTACCCTAAAGCCCTTCTTGACACCGTAACTCATTGATTTTTAAGAACTTTTTTAATATTCAATACCTAAGTCATTATGAGGTATAGATACGTCATTATGACGTATCATATGTCATTATGAGGTATGGTTTTCCATAAGTTACTGATATTTAAGTACTTTATTCCGTTGCCCAATCGGTCTGACAGACCATTTTGAGGCCATCAAACAAGGGTGAGCCCTCCTTTTTTGGCGATAACCCCCTAATTTTTAAGCGGTTTTTAACTTTTCCCTAGGCTTGCAGTACCTTTGCTCCGTTTACTTAGCCAATACAAAGCCAATGTCAAAATGAGGTATTTTTGCGTAAGCAATTGATTTCTAAGGACTTTTTATATAGTTGACGTAGAGTAAGTAGTCATTTGCTTAAAATGTCGCCATTATCTCCAGCGCATACTTGTCAAGCCATGCCCTTTCGCTGCTTAAAAGCTACCTCATCCTGACATGCAGCTTGGAAAACCTTCGGTTTCAGCAGAAAAATTACCTCATCCTGACATTTTCGCCGTCTTTTACTCTTACAAGATCCTAAAATGGGTCCTTGACCGCTATAAAACCCCTGAATTAGATGATTTAGCGGCATGAATCGGTGTTAATAGGCATGCAGAATAAAACACTTAATAAAAAAACGGAGCCACTAGGCTCCGTTTTTCGAGAGTTTTACGTTATTCGCTCTTTAGTAAGGGCCTGTTGTTTCGGACTACCCTTACAATATTGTCTTTGCCTATATCCCATTCCTTGAGAAAATCGATGTTCTTTAACTCATCGAGTGCGTCCCGCAACATCTGTTTGAACTTTGCCTCTGTCTTGGCTTTGGATCCACATGATTCCCGGATGGTTTCTACCTTAATGCCATAGGGCTCGCGATGGGTACCATAGAAGCCATGTAACCACTTAGCCAGCGGACGTAGTTCCAGGCGTGACTGCCAATCGAGACGTGTTGTATACACATCGGCTGCAAAGAGAATAGCCATTTCTGGCTCAATTTCGACATGCCACGTGTCGCTCAGATCACCTTCTTCTGTTGTGTACTCAAAACGCCGCAATAGAGAGACGCCCACCCCTTTACCCAGGCGGGTCGATTCGATACGAACAGACGTTGCTTTGAGGCGCTCCAATACATTCAGGAGCTTTTGGGTGTAGTCTTTCCCTCTCGGCCAGCGCAATTCCTTCTTCATTTCCGAAGGGCGGAAACTCACTCGGTTGCCAAGCTTCTCTGTACGAGCCATATGGACAACCTGCAGCCAGACATCCATATCGTCTTCCTGACGAAGTTCCTGGCCGGTGTAGTAGATTCTTGCGTTACCGTAACAGTGCAATTCACGCCCATTGATGAACTCGCGGGCCTGGTTTCGGTTACCAACCGTAAACAGCGCACTACGCAGCATTTCGTTGGGCGCACTGCGTAAATCATCTGCCCATAATGGCAGTTGATTGACCTTTTCCTCGATTACCTTTTCAGCGCGCTGTTGTATGCGAGTAAGTGCTGTCTCTCGGGGGGGCCTGCCTTTACGCTCCGTTTTTTCAGGAGCGGCTGGCTCTTTCTCATCACTCACGAGGTTCTGCTCCCTGTTCAGCCAGATTACTGATCAGAGCTCTTAGCTCTTTGAGTTGGTCATCGCTAAATGTTTTGCGGTCCAGCTCAAATATCACCTTGTCCTTCTTGGTGGAAACGCGTGCGACCTTTCGCTCACCAATAACGATATCTTCACTGGGCGTCGAAGCCTTGGGTGCAGAGACTGATTTGGTCAGCAAGTCTTCACGAATACGTTTGGCCAGCCCAGCTTGTGCCAGTTTTCCGTTG
>NZ_CP069252.1:0-264701 GCF_051027695.1 Pseudomonas sp. JZ134
TAGGCGCTTTACTGGCTACTCACCTGCCAGCTGTTCTCACGGTGAAAACAGACTTTAAGCCGCCAGCCTTCTCGTCACGCATATACCTATCCCGCACACCACAATACACGCTCTACTCTCAAGGCCCAGGTGCTTAACTATTTATGCTGTAGTTCAGTTCCACTGCTTGCCTATTAGCAGGAATCACCTCAGCTAATGCCTAAAGCGTCAGATTAATTGCAACAACTTTTCACGGTGAAAACTAATCGTGGCCTCGTATGTTGCTCAGCACCGCATCGTCTAAATCCATATATTGCGTATGGATAACTCTTGCGCAAGGGGAAGGCTGTATTTGTTTAAGGTAAAGACTACCTTGTATAAGGTTAATGCCTGATATATTGCTTTCTCCTTGGTTCATAGGCCGATTCCTTGCGGTAATCCGTTATTGAGTACAGGCACAAGATAGTGTCAATGCTCAATTTTTTTTCACCGTGAAAACTGTATACAAGCAGTAAATCATTTGAGTCCAAAAGAAGCCCTGGCTAATCATTGTTTTAGAAGGGCCGCATTCAAGCTTCCTCATGTCGTTGTAGGGCTCATATGCATGATCAGGCTTGGGATTACAGCGCGCAACAATACCAAGGAAGTAATGCCTAAGGTAATACAGGCATTTGTATTACCTTTCGCTTAGGCATATACGCCTATCGTCTAGGGATCTAATACATCTGGGATAACAGCGCGAAAAGCGAGCCGTAAGGTATAATATAAGCCATAATGACTATTTATATAACCTTATTAGAAGCAACGCTTCCCAATGGGTCGGTATAACCAGGAGCATTCTGGTCTGCCTGTTAGCGCAGGGAAAGAGGATCAGGCTGAGGCAGAGCTTTTGTTAAGAGATGCCGAGGCGAACTATGGTTCCGCTGAAAGACAGGGGCTAGCTCTTCACTATGTGAAAGGTTATATAGATACCAAATAAGCATTATCTATAACCTTCCTGGTTTGAAAGAAAGTTAATGGCTTGAGAAGATCTTGGTATATCAGCGCCAAAACACTCTTTAAAGGTAATATTTAATCCAATTAAACCTTTTGTTTTACCTTTACGCAGGGATCAGGCACCCTTCCAGAGTATTTGGGATATCGCCACATAAAAGGTAGTCCGAGAGGTTATTTTGCCTCATATATAGCTTTCCTAGACTCCTGGTCTGCTATGGGAAGGTTCAGATAAGACGCAAAAGACCTGGATTGTCCGAAACGCCAACAGTAGCCCCCCTATAAACAAGGCAGATTGGTAAAACAGCGCAGTTTTGGTAATACAGAAGGCATAAGTGCTTTCTGGTATACTCAAACCTGGCACTTGGGCCCTGTCCGGGATCCAGACGTATTTGTGTAATGTCCGCCATGCAATCCTTTGGCGTAGATGGATGTATTAAGGCCTATGAGTAATCCTGTCACCACACCAAGTGGCCGCCAGTGCGCTGCCGCCAGAACACTGCTGGGCTGGCATCAGGCAGCCCTTGCTGAAAAGGCAAAGCTGTCAGCCAAGGCTCTGTCCTTTTTTGAGACAGGAAAGACCAGCATCAGGGACTCAACCCTCGAAGCGATAGAACAGGCGTTTAGAGTCGCAGGCGTCACGCTAAAAGAGGATGGGGGCATCGCTCTTCAAGAAGACCTGAAGCCTCCCAGGGGCCGGCAGTATGCCGCGGCCAGGGTATTGCTAGGATGGAGTCGAGAGGACCTCTCGGAGCGTACCAACGTCTCTGCCAAGGCTATTGCGCTGTTTGAACAAGGCAAGTCAACCCCACGTAACGCATCACTGGATGCATTCGATGCAGCGTTTTACCTTGAAGGCATTACCCTGCCGGAAAATGGTGAAATTGTGATAGAAGCTCGAGAGGAATCGCTGGAGGCATCGACGTGACCAAGGAATCTGCACCACGCCCGCCCAGCAGTCGCGTCAAGGCGCTACTTCAGAAGCGCGAAGCCGAAGCACGGGCACGCCAGGAAGAAGCCGAAAGAGCGAGCGAAGAGGTCAGGGAGCTACGGGTCGAGCCCGGAGGGCAGGGCTCACTTGACCTACAGTTACCGCTCTTTCCTGAATATGCCTCAGCGATGCCTCATCACTGGACGCGGACGACCCTGTTCGCAAGCATTGCACGTGGCAAACGCAAGCTGCACCACCGTCAACAGCTGGCCAGCCGATCAGACTTCACCATTCTGTATACCGGGCAGCAGCTGGACATGGCCGATAACGATGTCTTCCTGCATGCCCTTCAACTGGCGCAAAATCAGGATGCCGGTCAGGTCATCCACTTTGTTCGCTCCAAGTTCCTGGAAGGGATAGGCCGCTCGGCAAGCGGACAGAATACCTATGCCTGGCTTGAAAACAGCCTTCGTCGTCTGGCGGAAGCAACCTTGTTTATCGAAAGCGACCAGGGCCAGGGGCTTATGGTGCGACTGATCAAGGATATGGCCTGGAACAAGAAGCAGGATGAGTACTGGCTGGCCCTGGATCCACATATCGTCAAGTTCTTCCAGCAGAGCCAGATTGCATACATCGACTTTGAAGTCCGTAAAAAACTCAGGTACGCCCTGTCAAAGTGGCTGCAGAACTATGCCTGTGGCCATCGGGCCGGAGAGCACCATTTTGTATCCATCGAAAACCTTATGCACTGGAGCGGCAGTACAGGACGGGTCCGCGATTTTGCCGAGCACAAGGAAAGAGGGCTTCGCGTCGCCCTTGCCGAACTGGAAAGCCATGGGGTTATACGGGAGTGGGATATCTATGAGCGTGCCAACGGGCGCAAGAAGCAGCTCATGGTGAAATGGTTCCGCCCACAAAAGACCAAGGAACTAACCAACGAGCAGGATTAGCAAGTTTATCCACAGCGCTTGGGATAACAGCGCCAGCCCTGATGGGATAACAGCGCAGCGTCTTGGGATAACGGCGTAAAATTTTGGGACAGCTGCGCCGCTTATTGGGACAACAGCGCGTCTGGTTGGGATAACCGCGCACTGTCAATCTGTAAGCTATTGATAAATATACGATTTTTCAGCGTTTCGTTGACTTAAACTGTTTCTAAACAGTTCTTAAACTGTTTGTTTAAACACGCAGAGCATTTTTTTCTTTACTCAAAGAGGAAAAACACAGAAAGCATTGCTTCAGGTAACTCAATAATCATCCTGAAGACTCCACAAGCAGAACCAATGATGAGCTAGGGCTGAGACCTGTAATACGTACTGATAGAAAACCCGCAATACGACCACCAAGTCCTCATAGAAGACTGTGCTACGTAGACTGATCAACAGTTGGGATAACAGCGCACTCCGTTAAGTAAAACCGGAGTTTTCACCGTGAAAACCTATAACAGCATGACTACCCCTGCTCTGTTTCCTGATACTAATTCCCTTCAACAATGAGCTTTTAGCTTTGAAACAACCACTATCCGTTTCACACGCAAGTGGCAGGGAAATCAAACAGGAATTTTTCTGGAATCAACACCCGAATGCTTTGATAGATCAGAAACGCTACTGGGTCATAGCGGCGATTAAAGCCCGTATACAACCAGGCAATGCATCCAGTTGCCGAATTAGAATGCTGCGCTCGCGTATGGCCCAGGGCTCATCCAGTGGGATAATCGTAAGATTCATTGTGCGACTATGCCGTAATGCAGCCGACTCGGGGATAACGCCGATTCCAACTCCTGCCTCCACCATCCGGCAGATTGATTCAAAGCTTGAGAGCTGAATACGCCAGAGCAAATTTACACCTAGCTTCTCGGCCTGTTCACGCATGAATGCCTGTAATGTACTGCCTTCATGTAAACCGACATGATGAAAACCCAAGGTCTGACGAAGTGTAAGCGAGGTGTACTGGGTCAGCTCGTGGTCCTTGGGCGATACAAGCACTAGCTTATCCGTACTGAAATGCAAAACTTCCAATCCAGTAGCCGTTACCGGCCCGGCAATGATCCCCATATCACTTGAGCCATCCAGAACACCTCGTACGATATCGCGGGAAAGCCTCTCTTGTAGATCAATGGTTACGCCGGGTCTTTGCGCCAGAAAACCGGCCAGCACTTCCGGTAAGAACTCAGTGACGGCTGTGGTGTTGGCAAAGATCCTGATATGACCCGCCGAGTCTGTACCGTACTCGGTGAATTCAGCTTTTAGATAGCCGACCTGACGCATGATTAGGCGCGCATGCTTCAGCAGCCGCTGCCCTGCCTCAGTAAGCTCTACGCCTTTGCTGTCCCTGTAGAATAAGTGGCTGTTGAGTTGAGCTTCTAACGCCTTGATTCGCATGCTGGCAGCTGCTGGCGAAATAAAGGCCTTACGGGCACCCTGGGTCAGGCTCGGTGCTTCGGCAATATGGATAAACAGGCGCAAATCAGTAAGATCAAAGTGCATATCTTTCTACCCACGTGGCGGAACGGGAGACCCTAGTAGCGCTACTGTAATGAAGCGTTCATCCTGCCTTAACGCAGGGTTCTGTAAAAGTAGATTCCCAGAACGGCAGACCTCCTCCGATGATGACCTCATAGTCGGAGCGGGAGAGAGTTGCCATGGGCGATCTAGATTTAAACCGATGGGTAGGCAGGGTAGAAGAGACCTGTGACCAGCTCAGCTCTAACCTTCTCAAGCGAATCGCCGCGACTTTTGGTGAAGAAACTCCTGCTCATGGTGAGGCCCTCCCGCTTCTCTGGCAGTGGTGCTTTTTCCAGGAACCGCTTCCTGAGCCAGCCCTGGGAAAAGACGGCCATCCCGCACGAGGTGGGTTTCTCCCTCCTGCCGATAATCGCAATCGAATGTGGGCGGGCGGACGGCTAGAGTTTCGTGAGCCGCTTAGGGTAGGCGGTGAGGCGTCCCGAGTTTCCACGATCAAGCAAATAGAGGAGAAGGCAGGGCGTACTGGCAAATTGTTGTTTGTGACCGTGCAACATGAGTACGTTCAGAACGGCCAGGTATGTATTTGCGAGGAACAGGACATTGTGTATCGCGAACCAAATCCTCCAAAGGCAGGTGGCTCCGAGCCGTCACCCAAAGGACAATGGGGCGAGACGGTTACCCCTACACCAACCCTACTCTTTCGTTATTCGGCAGTAACCTTTAACGGTCATCGAATTCACTATGATTATCCCTATGCTACCGAGACGGAAGGTTACGCAGGCCTGGTGGTTCACGGCCCCTTAATAGCCACCCTCACATTGCGCGCCTTTGCTCGAGCCCATCCCGAGGCGCGTATTCGCCGCTTTGCTTACCGAGGGGTGAGGCCGTTGGTTTCGCTATCTCCTCTTGAGCTGACAGGTTGCATTCAGACTGCCAGCAAGGCGCAGCTCTGGGCAGGTAATGAACAAGGCGTAGTCCAACAGGCCGAGGTTGAATTCGACGACTGAGTTGATTGGGCATGCAAACACACCCGTCCCGTTAGAACAAGGTGAGGTCATGAACCCGAACCGAAATGAAGAACTCAATGCCATTCGCGAGGGCGTTCGCGCGCTGTGTGCTGAGTTCGACGCCGCGTACTGGCGCAGAATCGACGCGGAAAAGGGGTTTCCCGAGGCCTTTGTCAGAACCCTGACGGAGGCTGGTTGGCTGGCAGCGATGATTCCAGTTGAATACGGGGGCTCTGGCCTGGGGCTTTCAGAGGCTTCTGTGATTCTGGAGGAGGTCAATCACAGCGGTGGTAACTCCGGGACTGTACATGGACAGATGTACAACATGTTTACTTTGCTTAAGCATGGCAGTGAAGAGCAAAAGCAACGATACCTGCCCAAGCTTGCCAGTGGTGAGCTGCGCCTTCAGTCCATGGGCGTGACCGAGCCCACTACAGGTACGGATACCACCAAGATCAAGACCACCGCCGTCAGGCGGGGCGATAAATATGTGATCAATGGCCAGAAGGTCTGGATCTCCCGCATCCAGCACTCGGATCTCATGATCCTGCTGGCACGTACCACCGCGCTGGCTGACGTCACGAAGAAGTCAGAGGGGATGTCCATTTTTATCGTTGACCTGCGAGAGGCCATTGGCAGAGGCCTGACTGTCCAGCCAATTCCCAACATGGTTAACCATGAGACCAACGAACTGTTTTTCGACAATCTTGAGATACCCGCTGAAAACCTTATCGGCGAGGAGGGCAAGGGGTTCAGGTACATCCTTGATGGACTCAACGCCGAACGTACACTTATTGCTGCGGAATGCATTGGTGATGGTCGCTGGTTTATCGAGAAAGCATGCGCTTACGCCCGAGACCGGGTCGTATTTGGCCGGCCTATCGGCCAAAACCAGGGCGTGCAGTTTCCAATTGCAGAGGCGCATATCGAAATCGAAGCAGCCGACCTGATGCGCTGGCGTGCCTGCAAGCAATATGACCGCGGCCTTAACGCCGGTGCAAGCGCCAATATGGCCAAGTACCTGGCGGCCAAGGCTTCCTGGGAGGCAGCCAATGCCTGCCTGCAAACCCATGGCGGTTTCGGGTTTGCCTCTGAGTACGATATAGAGCGTAAATTTCGCGAGACACGGCTCTATCAGGTTGCACCTATCTCGACAAACCTCATTCTTTCCTACGTAGCCGAGCACTTGCTTGAGCTGCCGCGTAGTTTCTGAGGAACTGACCATGAGCCATACCCAAGCACTGGCCAGTTTTCTTGCCGACCTTGCCTATGAGCACATTCCCGAGCCAGTCCTTGAGCGCACCGAGGCGTTACTGCTGGACTGGCTGGGTTCCGCCCTGGCAAGCCAGGGGGCTCACCCGATTCCGCTGTTTGAGCGATATGCTGAAATTATGGGCCCAGGCGAAGGAGCAGCGAGAATACTGGTTAACGGTAAGGGCACATCGGCTTATTTTGCCGCTCTGGTCAACGCCGCGTCTTCCCATCTGGTGGAGCAGGACGACTTGCACAACAGCTCGGTACTGCATCCTGCTACCGTCGTGTTTCCGGCCGCACTGGCAGCTGCCCAAGAGGGTGGATATACAGGGCGTGAGCTGCTGCTGGCGTCGATTGCAGGGTATGAGGCCGGTATTCGGATCGGAGAATTCCTAGGTCGTTCGCACTATAGGATTTTTCACACCACTGCAACGGTAGGCACCTTGGCTGCCGCCATTGCGGTAGGCAAGTTGTTTAGGTTCGATCAGGAGCAGTTCCTCCACCTGCTGGGTAATGCTGGCACGCAGGCAGCCGGTTTGTGGGAGTTCTTGCGGGACGCTGCCGATTCCAAGCAGCTTCATACGGCCAAGGCGGCCGCTGATGGGCTACTGGCTGCCTATATGACCCGCGAAGGCCTGACGGGGGCACGTAACATTCTTGAGGGGCCACAAGGCATGGCAGCCGGAATGTCTACGGATGCCAATCCAGCCAGGCTGGCAGACCGGCTCGGCAGCCGTTGGGCTATTGCAGAAACCTCCTTCAAGTTCCACGCCTCTTGCCGTCACACGCATCCTGCCGCGGATGCCCTGCTGGCGTTAATGCAGCGCGAAAGCCTTGCTCATAACCACATATCCGGGGTGGCAGCACATGTTCACCAGGGGGCTATCGATGTCCTGGGACGTGTCGTAAGACCGCAAACAGTGCACCAGGCAAAATTCCATATGGGTACGGTATTAGGGTTGATTGCCGTGCATGGCAAGGCCGGACTTACCGAGTTTCACTCCTATGCCCTGGCAGACCCTGCCGTAAAAGCCTTTGGTGAAAAGGTAGACATGGTTTTAAGCCCCGAGGTCGACGATGCCTATCCTGCGCGTTGGTTGGGAAGGGTAACGGTTAGCACGAACGATGGGCGCGTCTTGCACGCGGCTGTCGATGATCCCAAGGGGGATCCCGGCAATACGCTTTCACGTCCAGAGCTTGAGGAGAAGTTTCGTCGCCTGGTCAGGTTCTCTGGCGCACGGACGCCAGATCAGGCGGAGGCTTTGATCCAGGCCGTATGGTCGATACGCGACCGCTCCGATCTCTCTGTCCTGACGAGGTTCTGACTATGGCTACCAACCAAGAGCGTCCCCTGGATGGCGTTACTGTGGTGAGTCTGGAGCACGCCATCGCAGCTCCCTTCTGCACCCGGCAACTCGCGGACATGGGCGCACGCGTAATAAAGGTCGAGCGGCCCGGTGTAGGAGATTTTGCCCGCGGCTATGACACCCGTACTAATGGTCTTGCCTCGCACTTTGTATGGACCAATCGCTCCAAGGAGAGCTTGAGTCTTGACCTCAAGGCGGAGGGCGCAAGTCAGGTTCTCGAGGCTCTACTGGCAAAGGCGGACGTACTGGTACAAAACCTTGCACCGGGCGCAGCGGCGCGTGCTGGATTAAGTTTTGAGACGCTGCATGAGCAATATCCACGGCTCATCGTGTGCGATATCTCTGGCTATGGCGCCGGCGGGCCTTATGAGGACAAGAAGGCCTATGATCTTTTGATCCAGGGCGAAGGCGGCTTTCTGTCGGTAACAGGCGGACCTGGAGAGGACGAAATTGCCAAGGCAGGCTGTTCCATTGCTGATATCGCGGCTGGCATGTATGCGTTCAGCGGGATTCTCTCGGCGCTGCTGCTGCGTGAGCGTACAGGCAAAGGCAGCCAAGTGGATGTCAGCATGCTGGAAAGTCTCGTGGAGTGGATGGGGTACCCCATGTACTACGCGTACGAAGGCGCCGAACCACCGCCACGGGCGGGCGCGTCTCACTCCACCATCTACCCCTATGGCCCTTTTCCCTGCGCAGAGGGTGGGACCGTTATGCTGGGTCTACAGAACGAGCGGGAATGGGCGGCGTTTTGTGAAAAGGTACTGCGCCAGCCAGAGCTTCAGGCCGACGAGCGATTTTCCGCCAACTACCGGCGCACAGCCAATCGGCAATCGCTACGAGACATTATTGTTGGGACCTTTGCACAGCTTAGTGCTGAGCAGATTCTTGAGCGCCTGGAAGATGCGCAGATTGCCAATGCCAAGGTCAATGACATGCATGGTGTATGGGCTCACCCACAGTTGCGTGCACGCCATCGCTGGGTGGAGGTAGACAGCCCCAGAGGGAAGCTGCCTGCACTATTGCCTCCTGCTACCAACAGCGCATTCACCGCACGTATGGATCCCATACCGGCCCTGGGAGAGCACAGCGAGGCGATTCTTGCCGAACTTGGCTTCACGAGCCAGGCCATCGACCAGCTCAAGCAGGCAGGGACACTATGAATCCCTTCTCGACAGGTCCGGTAAGAAGCGCCCTGTTTGTTCCTGGCAGCCGTCCTGAGCGCTATAGCAAGGCCTTGGCAGCGGGTGCAGATTGCGTAATCGTTGATTTCGAGGATGCGGTAGAGGAGCACCACAAGGTCCAGGCTCGCTACAACCTGGAAATATTTCTGCTCGAAAACCAAGACGTCAGGATAGCGGTGCGCATCAATGCACCGGGTCATATTGAACAGGAAGCGGATATCCGGTTTTGCTCTGCTCACGCTGCAGTGGCAGCAATTGTTCTTCCCAAGACCGAAAGCGCAGCCCAGGTCCAGGCACTGGCTACCACCGGTAAACCCGTCTGGCCCCTTATTGAGACTGCCCGTGGCCTTCTGGCGCTCCCTGAAATTGCCGCAAGCGCAGGCGTTGAACGATTGACGTTTGGTGCTCTGGACCTGGCCGTTGATCTGGGGTTAAGGGAGGCGGGGAAAGGCATGGAAAAGGTGTTTGATCAGGTCCGTTACTCGCTGCTGGTTCATTCAGTAGGCAGGGCGCTGGCGCCTCCGTTGGATACGGTATTTGCTGATATTGGCAATACCGAGGGACTTGCGAGCGCTGCAATAAACGCCCGGGACATGGGGTTTGGCGGTTTGCTGTGTATCCATCCCACCCAGGTGGACACTGTGCATCAGATATTTCAGCCCAGTGCCGATGAGATCGAATGGGCAAGACGGGTAATGGAAGCGGCGCGTTCCGGCGAAGGCGCCATACGCCTGGAGGGCAAGATGATTGATGTGCCTGTAATCAAGAAAGCTCGACGTCTGCTTCAAGGCCTCCGACAGGCAGATTAGCGTTCAACTCTCCAATGCGCCTGGCGACAAGCAGATTCTCCTGAAAAAAGGCCGTTCGCATTCTGCGGACCTATGACAACAACAAAAGGAAAATGGCTATGCTCACATTTACCCGGGTACTTCTCTGCGCGACTCTGCTTGCAACGGCTGGTCTGGCTCAGGCCGCCGAGCCCATCACGATCAAGTTTGCCCACGTAGTTGCTGACAATACGCCGAAGGGACAGGGCGCCTTGCTGTTCAAGAAGCTGGCCGAGGAGCGTCTGGCCGGCAAGGTACGAGTGGAGGTCTATCCGAATTCCTCCCTGTTTGGCGATGGCAAGGAGATGGAGGCGTTACTGCTGGGGGACGTACAGATGCTTGCGCCGTCGCTTGCCAAGTTCGAGCAATACAACAAAAAGATCCAGATCTACGACTTACCTTTTCTGTTCGACAATTTGGAGGCAGTCGATCACTTCCAGGCCGGAAAGGGGAAGGAGTTGCTTTTAGCGATGCAGGACAAGAATATCCTGGGGCTAGCCTATTGGCATAATGGACTTAAGCAACTCTCGGCCAACAAGAGGATGGTTGAACCTAAAGATGCGCGTGGCCTTAAATTTCGTGTGCAGGCCTCCAGTGTGCTTGAAGAGCAATTCAAGGTGTTGCGCGCCAACCCCCGAAAGATGAGCTTTGCCGAGGTGTATCAGGGACTTCAGACCGGTGTGGTCAATGGCACTGAAAACACCTGGTCCAACTATGAGAGCCAAAAGGTCAATGAGGTCCAGCCATTCTTTACAGAATCAAACCATGGTCTGATCGACTACATGGTCATCACCAACGCCTCATTTTGGAAGGGGCTGACGCCGGAGGTGCGCAATGAGCTGGAAAAGATTGTGGCTGAAGTTACGCTTGAGGTAAACCGGCAGGCCGAAGCGTTAAACCAGAGTGCCAAGCAGAAAATCATCGACTCCAAAACCAGCCAGGTGGTCTCATTAACGCGTGAGCAGCGCGAAAAATGGCGCGAAACCATGAAGCCGGTCTGGAAGAAGTTTGAAGGCGAAATTGGTACAGACCTGATTGATGCTGCCCAGGCCTCAAACGAACAGGCTCAATAACCCTGACGCATGTCCGGCTCTGCCGGACGGTGTCCTTCTAACTGAGCGCTTATACAGGTAGGATCATGATAGCGCCGTGCTGGTTAGCCTGCCGCTACTGGTCTTTTATAGCATCACGTAGCCGTTTGGCATCTGTGGCTGGCGGCACGCCGAACATGCGTGTGTAGTGCCGGCTAAATTGCGAAGGGCTTTCGTATCCCACTCGGTAACCAGCGCTTGACGCATCGATAGCCTCCGCAACCATCAGGCGCCGTGCTTCATGCAGCCGCAGCTCATCTCGAAATTCCAGCGGACTCATTGAAGTTACCGCCTTGAAGTGTGTATGAAAGCAAGAGCGGCTCATACCGGCGATATCGGCAATCTCTTCAATTCGACAGGGTTCGGCATAATGGCTACGTAACCAGGCAATGGCCCTGGCAATCTGATTGAGTCGGTTGTCTGATTTCGCCAGTTGTCGAATGATACCGTTGTCTTTTCCAGTCAATAGCCTATAAAGCATCTCGCGTATCACGAGCGGAGACAGTGCTTCGATATCATCTGGAGCATCCAATAAACTCACAAGCCGGGCTGCGGTGTTCAGTAGCTCTGGCGTTACGCCGCTAAGTGCAATGCCTGTTTGCAGCCTTGCGCTACCGTTATTACGCGGCGCATAACGCAGCGCAAGTTCGCTCAACACGTTGACGTCTAGATCCAGGACAAGGCACAGATAGGGGGCTGCCTGGCTTGCCTCAATGATTGATCCCACTACTGGCAGCCCAACCGATGCCACCAAAAACGTGGCCGCATCATACTCATAGGCGGTACGAGCTAACATGACCTGTTTACGCCCCTGAGCCACAAGACAAAGGGTCGGCTCATAGATTACGGGCATAGGCGTGGTCGGCTTGCTTGAGTGAGCCAACTGAAGTCCAGGAATCGATGTCCGGTGCAGCCCGTCAGCTGGCGCATGCCGGTTGATGGCATCTACAAGTGTTTCCAGAGACCTCATGCTTCCCCCTGAAAAAGTCGAAACAGGTGTAAGAAGATTTCTACAAATACAGTTGTGCAAACAAGCAGGACAATCCGGCTACACACAAACATCATTTTCAAGGTAGATTCGTTCTACAGTTTATGGCTTCGGGACTGTAACGAAATCCAGCATGTCTGATTTATCGATTACCGATTGTTGCCAATCATCTGGCTAATTGAGCCTGTCTCTCATATTTATCGTCGCTGGAGGTGATTAGCACTGGTGTATCGACGGATTAGGCACCCTAGGTATCAGGCTCTACGACTTCTCTGGATAAGGAGAGTTTTTCACCGTGAAAAGCATGGCGAGCGTTGTGGCTTTCAACCTCAAGCGCCGCGCTTCAACGATTTTGTGTCTAGACATGCGCTGGTTGGCAGGTTTCAGGTCCCAGACGGAGTATGTTCGCTCCTCCCGAA
Organism: Pseudomonas sp. JZ134; assembly: GCF_051027695.1. NCBI lineage: Bacteria > Pseudomonadati > Pseudomonadota > Gammaproteobacteria > Pseudomonadales > Pseudomonadaceae > Pseudomonas > Pseudomonas sp. JZ134. Next base: position 12,503 of record NZ_CP069252.1, read on the forward strand.
TGTAGCAGTGTGCTGGAAAAAGGATCGCAGAAGAACGCTAGCGTATAAGACAAATCGCTTGTCGAAGGATCGGCTTGCGCGTTCCTGGTTAAGTACTGGTAAACCTTACTATTGATAGGAGGTTGCTGTGCAGAAATTAAGGTTTTGTTACATCCGTTCGGCCTGTTTAGCAGCTGCATTCGCGCTTTGTGGTGCGTTTTTTTCAAGCATGGCTACCGCAGCTACGCCAGCCGCTGTCGATCCTGCTTCCCGAAACAAGCAGATCGTAATAGACGCTTTTGACCGCTGGGCAGCAGGTGGAAATAGCTTTTTCACTGAGATGCTAACGCCAGACGTTATTTGGACAATCAAGGGCTCAGGTCCAAGTGCTGGCGTCTATCAAGGCCTGGATCAGTTTATAAGCAAAGCTGTCCGACCATTTGCCTCTCGTTTATCAGATCCCGTGAGGCCTGTCAGTAAACAGGTGTGGGCCGATGGCGATCATGTAGTCGTCCAGTGGGAAGGGGCTGGAGTTGCACAAGATGGAAAAGCCTACCGCAACAGCTACGCCTGGATATTTCATATGCGCAACGGCAAGGTGTTTGAAGTCACCGCGTTTCTGGACCTTGCGCCTTATAACGATGTGCTAAGGCGAATACCCACATTAGAAGGGGGATAGCCTGATCAGGTTGGGTTGTTGTTAGTCGGTAACCCAGCTCAAGCGCAGACGCGGCTCGTCCTGGCCAGGTCTTATAAGGTCCGTCCTGGATCGCCCTCTGGTTTCGCGCTCTGGTAGGTGGGTAATTGCGATCAGTGTGATGAGACGTAAACCGAAGAGGAGGGTGGTGCTGGCAGAGCATAGGTTGCTTTTATCTACTGCACCTCGACGGCAGGAGTACAACCAAAGAGGCGCTTAAATTCCTGATTGAACTGCGATGGGCTTTCATAGCCCACGTTGAGGGCTACTGTGGCGGCCGCCACGCCGTTTCTCAGCATCAGTAAGCGAGCCTGATGTAGCCGCGTCGACCCTAGATATCGCATGGGTGTAGAGTGATCACCGAGAGAAAATGCAAATGAAAGCCTGGCACACTCATGCAGGCCTCTCGGGCTGGAATTTCAACATCCAGTCGATCCATGTAGCTCTGGTGTATCAGGCAGATGGCGCGAGCAACTTTGCCAAAATGCCCTTGCCGAGCAAGTGCCGCGCTTAGTGAGTCCCCTGGTCCCCGGTCAGTATTTGGTAGTAGATCTCTCGTATGAATCTTGGTCCCAAGAGGTGTGCGTCCTCTATATTCGGCAGGCACCCACTGCCGAATAGCTTGCAAGCACTGCCTAGTTCTATCGGTTAAAAGCTGGTGGCGAGTCACAGGCCTCTTTCAGAGATCGTGGTTTTGATGGGCTAGAGTGTTGGGGCGGATACAGGATGGATGCTTCTGCCGCTGCGGCATGGACCTGCCGCAGACGTTTGGCCGGAAAATCACCACGTGTAGCGTTAACCGGCAGTAAACCCTCCATCGATTGGCAATATAACGCCTGATATCATCGACGAGGCCTGGCTCAGCAGGAACAGTATAGGCAGGACTACCTCTTGTGGCTCGGCGAACCGCCCCAAGGGTATCCTGGAAAGCATGGTGTTGGCTTTTGCCGGGTCACTCCAGCCCACCCTGGCCATAGGCGTCAGGGTTACTGTCGGGTTTACGCTGTTGACCCTGATATTATAAGGACCCAGCTCTGCACAGAGTACGCGTGTCATCGCATCCATGGCCGCCTTTGATGCAGAGTAGCCCAGATGGTCAGGCAGTGAAGCTATAGCGGCCTGGCTCGAGACGTTAACAATGGATCCGCCGTTGCCCCGGTCGATCATGCGACGTGCAACCAGTTTACTGACAAGCGCCGTGGCGCGCGCATTGACCGCCATCATCTGGTCAAATGCCAGGGCAGTGACTTCCGTGGCAGGTTCAAGTAGCGCTATTCCTGCACAGTTGACCAACCCATCCACCTGGTCTAGCTGGTCCTCTACCTGGGCCAGTCCATTGGGCTGTGAGAGGTCTGCCACGACGATATCGCATAGGGTTCTGCTTTTAAGCTCGTTGAGTTGTTCTGCGTTACGACCTATGGCCAGTACCTGAGCACCCTCGGCACGAAGAGCCTCGACGCAGTACCACCCAATACCACTGCTCGCACCGGTGACCACGATGGTTTTGCGCGCCAGATCATCAAACATTTGCTGCCCCTTGTTGTGTTATCAAATCTCTGGCCCCACGCCTGCCAGGCGCACCGGCCAATGCTGGTTTGGCTATCAGGTCCGCGGGTACATTGCGTCTACCTGTCCCACATAGCGCTGGTAGGCATGCTCATAAGCTGCGACTGCAGCACGCGAAGGCTGGATTGCTCCAGTGTCGTCAAACGCTACCAGGCGCTCGCACAGGGATTCGAGCGATACGCCATAGGCGCTGGTGCGGCTCAAATCGCACCAGGCGGCCTGTATGGCCCCGCCCAGGGCAGCGGCTTCGCCTATCAGCGGGCAGACGACGCGGGTATCCATCACGTCCGCGACCATTTGTCTCCATACCTCGCTCCTGGCTCCTCCGCCGATAAGGCGCACTTCCTCGCTCCGGATGCCAGCGCTTCGCAGCAGATCCAGGCCATAACGCAAGCCAAAGGTCGCGCCCTCCATGACTGCCCGACACAGGTTGGCAGGACGGAGGTTGTGGGCGTTCAGCCCAAGCAGGCTGCCTGTTGCATCCGGCAGGGCTGGTACTCGCTCGCCTCCCAGAAACGGCAGCATGATCACTCCATCAGAGCCAATGGGCGCCGCCTGGGCTTCTGCGTTAAAGCGGGGCAGGTCAAAACCAAACATGGCACGCACGGCATTGGCTGCACCCGTTACGTTCATGGTACAGATCAAGGGTAGCCAGCCGTTGGTGGATGAGCAGAAGGGTGCCACCAGCGAAGAGGGTTGATGCGGTGCACAACGGGAGTAGGCATACAGCGCTCCTGAGGTACCCAGGCTCAAGGTGACCACGCCTTCCCTGATATTGCCTGTTCCAATGGCGCCCATCATGTTGTCGCCGCCACCGCTTGAGACAATTACGCTATCAGCAAGGCCCAGCTCCCGGGCGATTTCAGCGCGCACCCGACCCACCGGTTCATGGGACTCGATCAAGGAGGGCAGCGCCTGGGCCAGACGCCCGGAGCTATCAATCAGCTCAAGTACCTGTGGCGCCCAGCAGCGAGAGCGAATATCGAAATAGCCAGTCCCCGAGGCATCACCGTATTCGGCGGCCTTCTGGCCGCTAAGCCAATAATTAAGATAATCATGGGGAAGCAGGATATGGCTGATACGGGAGAAATGGTGCGGCTCGTGCTCTTTTAGCCACAATAGCTTGGAAAGGGTATAGCCTGTAGCGGGTACCAGGCCAAGCTCTTCCATTGCCCCCTGTTCACCTCCAAGCCGTGCAAGCAGCTCGGCGTTTTGCGGGGCTGTTTCCGTATCGCACCAGAGTTTCGCTGGTCGAATTACCCTGTCCTCGGCATCCAGCACTACCAGGCCATGCTGCTGCCCGGATACGCCTATAGCACGAATAGCTCGGGCATCAATGGCTGAGGTTTCCAGGGCCTGACGGTAAGCCCTGAGAAATGCATCGATCCACTCCTGTGGCTCCTGCTCCCGGCGGCCGTTGGCGTGGCTGATCAGCCCATGGGGTGCATAGCCCTCACCGCACAGGCGTCCCTGGTCCAGGTCAACGATCACCACTTTTGTGCCCTGTGTGCCGCAATCAACCCCTAGGTATATGCTCATTTGCTTTGTCCTGTTGTACCGGCCAGGCCTAAGTTGACCGGCAGCCGTTACCTGCGCTGTGAAAGCAGCAAAGGCTTGACCTCATGAGAGCCGCCAGAAAACCGGGCGGCGTTGCGGCTAATGTCTGCTCAAGGCATGCATGGAGGGTTTCAGGGCCTGATAGATTGCGCAGTACTGCTCGAACATGCGGTCGTAGACGGCCTTGTTTGCAGGATCAGGTTGCGCGCGGGCGCGTAGCGTTCGCCATTGGCGTGCCTGTGTCAGGTCGTCAACTGCGCCTATCGCCAGCGCAGCGAGGATCGCACCTCCTAGCGGTGCCTCTACCTGTTCCTCAATAGTCATGACCGGATACCCCGTCACATCGGCAATGATCTGCATCCACAGGTCCGAGGCAGCTGCCCCGCCTACAACGATCAGTTCGGGATCTAGCCGGACTGCACCCTGCTGCCCGCGCTCCATGTTGTGGCGCAAGGCAAAGGCCAATCCTTCCAGTACGGCGCGGTAGAGGTGGGCCTTGGTATGAAACAAGGTCAGGCCAACATAGGCGCCTGTCGCCCTGGCATCCCAGATTGGGCTCCGCTCGCCCATCAGGTAGGGCAGAAACACGACCCCCTCGGCGCCCGCAGAGGTCTTGGCCGCCTCAAGCTCCATCAGTTCGTGTACGTCAGTTCCCGGAAGCAGGGCCGCTGCCTGTTTCTCCATGGCGCAGAACTGGTCACGAAACCAGCTGATGGATGCTCCTGCGGTAATAGCGCCGCCAAATATGTACAGGTCCTTTAGCCCGTTATAGACATAGGGCATGCTGACCAGCCCGTTGCGTGCGTGGGTTGACTGATTAATGAATCCCCAGCACATGCTGGTGCCGATCATGGCAACATGGTTTCCAGGTTCCATTACACCAGCGGCCAACGTTGCCATTGCCGCATCGACACCGCCCGCCACTACCTTAGTCCCTGTCTGCAGGCCTAGCCGCTGCGCAGCCTCCGGCAGGAGGTGGCCAATTACCTCACTGGGCTCTACCAGCCTGGACGGCATCAGCGCAGGGTCGATGCCAAGCGCCTCCAGCAAAACCTGCGACCAGTTACGCGCCTCGATATCGTAAATTCCGCCAATATTACCGGCAGAGCAGTGATCGACTATCAACTCACCAGTAAGGTGATAGTGAACGTAGCTGTTTGGGGGCAACAGATAACGCGTCCTTGCCCATATCTCGGGTCGATGGCGCTTGAGCCACAGCATCTTGGTGTAGCCATAGTAGCTGTCCACCCCATTGCCGGTGATGCACTGCAGCATTTCGATATCTACATTCTGCCTGACCCAGTCGACCTCCTCATGGGCGCGCCGGTCCATCCAGATCAGGCAGGGATGCAGGGGCGTAATGGCCTCGTCGACGGGTATACCCGAGCCGCCGTACAGGCTGCTCACACAGATTGCAGCGATCTCATGACCAGGCACTCTGCCCTTGGCTACCGCCGCTGCCGTCGCCTCATACACAGCTTCAAGCCATACCTCAGGCCACTGCTCTGCCCACATCGGACGAGGCTGGTCGACCCGGTAGGCTGCCGACGCCTGGGCGATAAGCCGGCCTTCGGTAGACATCAGCAGGGCTTTGGTGCTCTGTGTACCAATATCCACTCCGATTACATACTGCATGACCGTTGTCCCTGAAGATGCGCAGGCTCCAGTAGGCGAGCCGATACGCGATGAGAAAGGCATAGTTATTTGTCGCGGCTACGACTGATGTAGATGGCCAGCAGTATGATGCCGCCCTTGATAACGTTCTGGACGTAGGGCAGTACGCCCATCAGGTTGAGTCCATTATTCAGTACGCCCAGCATCATGGCGCCAATAAGCGTTCCTATAATGGCGCCTCGTCCACCCGCAATGGCCGTGCCGCCAAGCACTACCGCGGCAATTGCATCGAGTTCAAACCCAACGCCGGCGTTTGGCTGGCCGCTCATGAGGCGTGATGTCAGGACGATGCCCGCCAGGGCGGCGGTAAGACCACTCAAGGTATAGACCAGAAGCTTATAGCGTGAAACGCGGACACCGCTCAGGCGCGCAGCCTCTTCGTTGCCACCAATGGCATAGATGTATCGACCAATCGGGGTCTTGTTGAGCAGGATGTATGCAAGGATGTAGACCACCAGCATGACAAGGATCGGTAACTGAAGGCCAAAGAGCTCTCCGCGTCCCAGAAAGGCGAATCCTTCGGGTAAACCAGAGATGGGATACCCTCCCGTGTAGATCAGAGCCAGGCCACGGGCAATACCCATGGTTGCCAATGTCACGATAATGGGCGGCATCTTGGCGTAGGCAACAAACAGGCCGTTACCCGCACCAAACAGGGCGCCGACCAGCAGCCCAGCCAGGATTGCCAGCTCAACCGGAAAGCCGGCGATCATAAGGCCTGCGGTAAGGGTGCCGGAAAGTGCCATGACAGGCCCAACCGAAAGGTCAATTCCTCCGGTGAGAATCGCACAGGTCATGCCGACAGCAATGATGGCGATGATCGAGACCTGGCGCGCTACGTTGCTGAGGTTATTGGCGGTAAGGAAGTTGTCATTGACGAGGGCCATGACAACAAAGATCACCACAAAGCCAATCAGAGGATAAAAAACCGGCGACTTGCGCCACCTGCCAAGCTGCGCGTTCATCTTTAAGCTCCCCTGGCCTTGGATCTTGGTCTCGGTGACATTGCCCATTTCATGCCCCTCCCGTCGCATAACGAATGATGTTGTTGGAATCCACCGCATCGCCTGCCAGGGTTTTCACTATGCGTCCCTGCCTGAACACAGCCACCCGATCGCTTACTCCAACCACTTCGGGCAATTCCGATGAGATCATGATGATGGAGATGCCCTGGTTGGTGAGTGCTCTCATCAGGCGATAGATCTCGGCCTTGGCGCCTACGTCTATACCCCGTGTGGGCTCATCAAAAATCAATACCTTGCAGTTGTGATTGAGCCAGCGTGCAATAACGACTTTTTGCTGATTGCCACCGCTGAGGTTGCCCACCGGGCATTCATGGTCAGGGGCCTTGACCCTTACCTTGCGCATCAGGTCATCAACGACCTGACCTTCGTTGCTACGGTTGATGATGAAACCCATGCCGCAGTGCTTGGCCAGGTTATTAAGCGTGATGTTTTCGCGGATGGAAAAGGGCAGTACCAGCCCTTCCGTCTTGCGACTCTCCGGTAACAGGCCTATACCGCAATTGAGTGCATCGGCGGGCGAACTAAGTCGCTCTGCTCGGCCGTTGACCAGAACGTCCTTACGATGGACCGGCGTTGCGCCAAGCAGCCCCAGCGCAAGTTCGGTGCGTCCAGAGCCGACCAGGCCTGCAAATCCAAGAATCTCGCCTCGATGCAGGGTAAAGCTGTTGACCGGAGCCTCCCGGGTCAGCTGTATGGCGCGAACGTCAATAACCACCTCGCGTGTAGCGTGCAATGCCTTGGGCGGAAAGTTGTTTTCGATCTTGCGGCCAACCATCATTTCGACCAGGTCATCCACATCAGTCGTCCTGACCTCGCATTCTCCCACCAGGCACCCGTCCCGCAGTACGGTTATTCGATCGCAGATCTCATAGATCTCATCCATATGGTGAGAAATGAAAATCATGCCGACACCCTGCGATTTAAGCTCACGCATGATGTTGAACAGGTGATCGGCTTCGCTGGGCGTAAGGGTGGCCGTTGGCTCGTCCAGCACCAGGATTCGTGCCTCCAGCGACAGTGCCTTGGCGATTTCGACAAACTGCTGCTCGGCAACACTGAGATGGCTAACCGGCTCGGTTAGATCAATGGTGACACCGAGGCGCTCGAAAAGCGCCTCGGCCTTTGATTTCATCAATGCGCTATCAAGCATGCCGAACCGATTGGTTAGCTCACGGCCAAGAAAGATGTTTTCTGTGGCCGTAAGATAGGGAATCAGGCTGAACTCCTGAAAGATAATGCCAACGCCCGCCCGAATAGCATCATGGTAGGTATGGAAGTGCTGCTCTTGACCATCGATGGCAATTGTTCCGGCATCAGGCGAGTAAATACCGCACAGGATCTTCATGAGCGTCGACTTGCCTGCACCGTTCTCACCAAGCAGTGCATGAATTTCTCCTTCGCGAAGCTGCAGGCTGATATCGGTCAACGCTTTAACGCCAGGAAAAGACTTTGAGATATGGTCGAGCGTAAGGAGACTGGACATGGTTATGTACCTTTGAAGATCGTTTAACCGCGCCTGTAGCTGCCACCTGCAGACGGGGCGATCAGAAGAGACCTACCAGCTAAAGCCGGAGGCTTTTTCTCTGTCGATCAAGGACACATCAACCGGTACTGCGGCTGGAACCTTGGACCCCCAGTGCTTGGCAAGGGCTATACCCAGACCTAGACGGACCTGGTCCCGTGGGTATTGCGCACTGGTGGCAATGAACTTGGAGTTTGCTTTCTGGATGGCCTTGATGGCTTCGGGTGCGCCATCGACGCTTACCAGCTTGATATCCATGCCGCTGGACTCAATGGCTGTCAACGCACCCAGTGCCCCGGTATCGTTAACGCTGAAGATGCCTGCCAGATTGGGGTTGGCCTGCAACATGTTCTCGGTCACGGTCATCGCCATGTCCCGTTCCTGCTTGCCATTCTGCTTGGCAACTACCTTGACGTCCTTGAACTCCTTGACGGCATCATTACAGCCACGCACGCGCTCAAGAATCGGTACAACAGGAATGCCGTCAAGGATGGCGACCTCACCCTTGCCGCCTAGTTTCTCGGCCAGGTATTTACAGGCCATGTAGCCAGCATCATAGTTTTTGGATCCAACAAAGGAATCCAGTGGGCCTTCAGCCTGGGCATCAATGGCAACGGTTACAACACCTGCCTTGTGGGCCGAGATAACCGCTGACTGAACGCCAACAGAGTCCGCGGGATTCAGGAGAAGGATGTTGATGCCGCGTTGTAACATGTCTTCGACATCATTGATCTGCTTGGACACGTCATGGTGAGCATCAGTAACAATCACCTCGGCGCCAATGGTTTTCGCCGCCTGCTCCAGTGATTCCTTCATGGTCACGAAGTAGGGATTGTTCAGCTCCTGAAGAGACATGCCAATCTTGAGCGTGTCTGCCTGCGCCAATGGCATCAGCGCTGCCATGCAGCAGGCGCCCAGGAGGAAAGAGACCAGTTTCTTATTCTTGGAAGTCTTCATGGGATTACCTTTGGTTATTGTTATACGGCAAAATGTAGACGTTTACATTTTCATTTGCAGCTAAGTCACTACCTCTGTAGGAGATCATGTCGCCATGACAAACCTAACTCGGTCGAGTGCTAAATGTTAACGTGTACATTTATCGAACCTAGCATGAGCACTTTTGCTTTGCAATAGCTCGTCAAGACGAATGTCGTGACCACTAGCCGGTCCGCTAATATTGATATACTGCGTCAGTTCACGCAGTAACAGGGTAATCCATGACAAAGCCAGGCAAAGCGACTATTACCGATATTGCAAGACGCGTGAACATGACGACTGTTACCGTCTCACGTGCATTGAACCAGCCAGAAAAAGTAAAAAAGGAAACGCTTGCCCAGATCCTTGAGGTTGCTCGTGAGCTCAACTATGTGCCCAATGCCTTTGCGCGTCACCTAAAGAGCCGTGAGAGCCGCTTGATCGGCCTGATCACGGCTAGCCTGGATAACCCGTTCTACGGTGAGATTATCAAGGCTATTACCCGTGAGGCCAAAAAGAAAAACTACTCGCTGCTGCTTTTTGATACCGATGGCTCTCCAGAACTGGAAGCTCGCGCAGTCGATACACTTCTGAGCTACCAGGTATCGGGAATCATCTTGTCAGTTATCTCTGATGACGATGACTACCAGCCGGCCTATTTGCCCAAGCTTGAAATGACCCGGATCCCGGTCGTGCAGATCGATCGCAAGCTAAGCGGCGCTCCCTTTGCAGGCGTCTATTTAGAAAACGAAGAGAGTGGTTATCAGGGTGCCCGTACCCTCTTGACCCAGGGGCATCGTCACATCTTGGTGGTGGGAGGGCCGGAGCGATCCAATATCACCCTTTCACGACTCAAGGGAATCCGCCGTGCACTGGGAGAATGCCCGGACGCTACCCAACTGGATGTATTGTATGGTGATTACACCAGAGAGCCTGCACTTGACGCCGTTAATACCTATCTGGCCAGTGGCAAGCGACCGGATGCCATCTTTGGGTTGAATATCCTTATCACTGTGGGCAGCCTTGAGGCGATGCGTCAGCACGGGTTAAGCCGGACGGATATCGGGCTTTTCAGCATAGACCACGTACCTTACGCGGACCTGTATGGTGATCCGATTCCCTGTGTGAGCCATGATACCTTCCAGGTAGGGCTTAATGCCGTCAATATGCTGCTGCGTAAAATTGATAACCCCGAGTATCGGCCGGTGGATCAGATCATCAAAGGCGAGCTGAGAACCTGATCGAAGGGAAACACCTGGAGAGCCTGAGTCGACCAGTAGCCGTCGCAAGGAGGCGAGCGGGGCACGCCATCACTGCCTGTGTCCCGTGCTGATCTCCTTTGAATACTCTCCTAGTTTCGCAAGCTATCCAGGGCAACCTGCAACTAGCCACACGCCAGTTAGGTGTCTGTAGCACCTGTCGTGGGAGACCTATCAGGTCCATGTCGTGAACAGAAGGCTACTTGTCAAGCGACAGACCTCATGCTAGGTTCGATTAATGTCGACGTTTACATTTTGAGGGCAGCGATACGCTTACGCTGTGTTTTCAAATTTTTGTCTACCTATGTAAACGTTAACATTACATCTGGTATTGAGCTGGTATCCCTCTAAAAGGGGATGCCAAACATGCCAGGCACGATCGCTGTGGCGTCTCGGTTCTGTGCATCGACGAGAAATTGGCTGCGCCGGACCGAGCAACAATAAAAATCGCCTTGTCTTCAAGGCTGCTGCTAAAAACAAGGATAAATACAATGGCACACGAGTTAGATGGCAAAGTTGCTGCGGTGACCGGGGCGGCATCTGGTATTGGCTTGGCTACCGTCGAGGCAATGATTAGCGCAGGCGCCCGTGTAGTGTTGATCGATCGAGACGAGGAGGGGCTGAGAAAAGCCTGTGACAGGCTAGGCGACTCGGCGATTCCGCTGGTGATTGATCTGCTCAATCCAGAGAGTTGTGCCTCGCTTTTGCCAGGTGTCCTGGAAAAAGTGGGGCAGCTGGATATTTTCTATGCCAATGCGGGTAGCTATATCGGCGGGGACCTCTTGGAAGCAAACTCGGCAGGCATTGATCGCATGCTCAATCTCAACGTCAATGCAGTAATGAAGAATGTTCATGATGTGCTCCCGCATATGATTGAGCGCGGCACTGGAGATATCGTGGTGACCGGGTCAGTTGCAGGTCATTTCCCTGTGTCCTGGGAGCCGGTCTATGCTGCGTCCAAGTGGGCGGTCAACTGCTTTGTCCAGACTGTACGGCGTCAGGTCAACAAGCACGGTGTTCGCGTCTCGGCGGTTTCTCCTGGTCCTGTTCTAAGCGCCCTGCTGGCTGACTGGCCAGAGGAAAACCTCAGAAAAGCCAAGGAAAGTGGCAGTATCATCGAGCCCAAGGAAGTTGCAGATGCCGTCATGTACATATTGACGCGACCACGTAACGTCACTATCCGCGACATGATTGTGCTTCCATCCGCCTTTGATATGTAAGTACACCCTCTACTGGATTGATCCCCGTGATACACCTGTCGAGATCAATCCAGCCCTGCTTTGCAAGCGTAAAGAGTCATCTAAGTTCACTTGAGTCGTTACAGCTGTTAACCGCAGCCAGTCCTCCGTGCAGATTCCTGAGGCGGCTTCTTGCTCTGATGGTCAGGCAAGGAAACGATAACGCCTTTACCAGCCGTGGCACACATGCCTTAAGCCTTTACAGGTTAAGAGGTAACGGTTCAGACAGTCCGTTACTGCCTGTCCATGGCCGTCTGTTATTAGGCTAAAGCTGCAATGTAGGCTTATTAGAACGTGAGTATCACGTGTGGAGTACAACTACATTGTCGGTGGCTTCTACTGCATGCAGTAGAAGCCACCGCCTATGGAGAGACCGAAACAAGCCCGCACGTAAGGTATGTTCTTCTAGCCTGCAGGCACAATAGGGCGGCTGAATACATAGGTAATTTCACATTACCTAAGCTTTATCTTTTCAAGTAACGTCTCATACGAAGCGCTAGTTAATGCACCGTAGTCACGCCAGATTTCCAGATGCTCCTGAAGAGTAGGCGTCATTCCGGCAGGATCCTTTGACCAGCGCTCAAACAACGCTATTACCATGTCACGCAGCATGGGGCCGTCATTGATAGGCGCTGATACAGGATCCAGGGCATCGCCGACTGCCAGGGCAAGGTAGCCCGCTCTTGGGGCACGCCTTAAGAGTGCGGCCAATAAATCCTGTTGCCGGTCTGTTAGGGGTAAGGGCATCTCGTTTACCAGATACTGCAGCCAGAGGTCTCTACTCCAAGTTTCTTCAGGAGCTACCGCTAAGCAATCGGACTCGCTTTACTTACAGACAACAAAAAACCCGCCGAAGCGGGTTCTTGTTGATCATACTCAACGTCCTGTCGAGCTGCCATCCAGGCGATGATCAATCATCCTTGATCTCGCTGAGCACATCCTGTGCTGCAGTTGATGGGTTTAGATTACGCGCTTTACCTAAGGTGCAACAGAGCAGCTTAGCGCTATGCCGTGTAAGCCTTTAGCTATCCGTTCGATTCTCACTAGGCGAAGCTTGGCCTGAGTCAGCTAGCCTTCCTATGGCTTTAACTCCAGCCAGCATCTTTGCTACAGCTGATGAGTTAGCCGAGTGGACATGAATCTTAGGCGGAATGAATCCCTTTAGTGCTACAGCTTCTTCGATCCATAAGATGACGTCATAACCGGTGCCGTGGTCATCGTCTCCCAGGTCATGGTCAAGACTAACCTCTGTTACATAACCATTTTGTAGGTGACTGATAACCTCTTCAGGCCAATATGCTCGGTGCCACCCATCAGGCGTAGCGCGCTCATCATCCAAGTAAATTTTCATGGCGCAGGTCTCGTAATCGATGAGCTCTGAAAAAGACCGAAAGTAGATTAGGGATCCAACCTGATTACAGTTTCTTTCATCCTGATCGATTTCATAATGAAATCATACAAGCAGTCAGCGTGCGCTTTCTATCCCGATAACAGGGACAAAGGGGCCTCAGTAACCCATAGGGGTATCCAAGGCATTGGGAGTAGAGGCATCCATTACCGTCTGCACCAAGTTCTGTATCCATCTGGAAGATCACCCATACGCTAAGGGTGGTTTTACCTAATGGGCGGTCAATTGGCAGACCCGTACTGAGCGGCATCTAACTATCTCATCCGTCCAGTGAACTTAAGGTGCCCAAGCTGCATCCGTAGTAGCTATCCGACTCAGGGCGCGCCTTCCATGCTTGGACAACCGTTAAAAATCGCTGCAGCTTTGGTGTTCTCTTTCGCCCCGCTAATGACACTAGCGGCAGATACGTCATCTACACAGACACTTGAACAAGCCGAAGCACAGAAATCCGGTTACCTCAAAACACTTGAGCAATTGGTATCGATCGATACTGGCACTGGGCAGGAAGAAGGAATCAACAAGGTCCAGGAGATATTGGTTGATCGCCTTAAGTCGCTTGGCGCAGAAGTTAGCGTAACCCCTGCCAGCCCGTCGGTAGGCGGCAATATTGTGGGGACGATCAAAGGCAATGGTAAGGCAAGGTTTCTGCTCATGGTGCATTACGACACCGTATTTGGCCCTGGCACAGCCGCCAAGCGCCCATTTCGAGCTGACGAGGCGCGTGCCTATGGACCTGGCGTAGCTGATGCCAAAGGGGGCGTAGCAATGATCCTGCATTCGCTGCAACTACTCAAAGCGCAGGACTTCAAACAGTTCGGGACCATTACTGTTCTCTTCAATCCAGACGAGGAAACGGGCTCAGCCGGATCAAAGACCGTTATTGCAGACCTGGCACGAAAGCACGACTATGTTTTTTCCTATGAACCGCCAGACAAGGAGGCGGTTACCGTAGCCACCAACGGTATTAATGCCGTTCACCTTTCAGTGAAGGGCAGAGCCTCACATGCAGGTTCAGCGCCCGAAGAGGGGCGAAACGCTGTCATCGAGATGGGACATCAGCTGGTCAGACTCAAGGATCTGGGAAATCCAGCTAAAGGGACTACGGTAAACTGGACAATTGTCAATGGAGGGGATAAGCGAAACATTATTCCTGCATCGGCAGTTGCCGAAGGCGATATGCGCTATTCGGATCTCTCCGAATACGACCGTGTCCTTTCCGAAGGCAACAGGCTTATCCAGGAAAAGCTAGTACCGGATACAGAGGTTAGCTTTCGTATCGATAAAGGCCGCCCACCTCTAGTGAAAAATTCAGGTTCAGAGCAGCTGGCCGAGCGAGCCAAGAGTCTTTATTCATCCATTGGACGTACTCTGGAGCCGGTGGCGATGAGATTTGGAACAGATGCGGGGTATGCCTATGTACCCGGTGAAAGCAAGCCTGCCATTCTTGAAACGATGGGTGTTGTAGGGGCAGGTTTACATTCGCCTGAAGAGTACATTGACCTTTCTAGTATTGCGCCAAGGTTGTACCTGACCGTAAGCATGATAAAGGAGCTTTCCGAAAAGGAGCTCACCGTGGCCAATTAGCACCGTTAATTCAATCAACGGCTGTGTACACGTTCAAGCTCAAGAGGGCGAGCAACTTTCTCAGCCGTAGCCTCTCCGGCTGTCTATTTGACACGTAACGTACGTAGCTCCCGGTATATGGTTGCCTTCTGTCTCATCTTTGATCAAATCCACTCATACAAAGGCAGGTTAGCCTGCGCCAGACTCAGACCTCCAGCATAGCGCACATGGAGGTCTGTTGATCCTGTCTCCAGCGTCTGGGGCCAGTAAGCACTGCGGGGTGTTCTCGTCAACATCCATGTCGCTCACGTCAGGAATCCTTCCGCGTTTGTATACCGCACAGCGACACCAGGGGTTATCACCGCCTTCAGCTTCCGACCGGTTAGTAATCTCCTCAGGTAAGTGATGAGGTGTAATCAACGGGACAGAAAGCATTTTATTAATAGAGACTCTTTAAGGTCTCAACGCCTTTGGTGTCGAGGATGTACAGGGAGACGCCAATCGGAGGGGCATACCGTTTTCCCATGAATCCACTATGCAAGGGAGGGGCATCTATGAATTGAAGCAGACGGCATTTGCATCAAGCACTGATGTGTCCCGTTGCCGTTCAAGCTGCATAGGATGGTTGGCAACGTGAATTAAGCAGACAGACCTGATTATCCCTGCACAGGGTTCAGCTGCCGAAACACATTGCCTTGTTGACAGGTGTCTTTTGCCGCTCAAGCATCGCCGAACTCAGTATTGCCGTGATCGACAGCCTTCCATACCGCTCTGGTCATACGCAGCGATCTGGTAGCAATCATTCAAATACTCAATGTTGTGCTAGCGTGCGTTGCCCTTTGCTTTACTGCAGGCACAACGCTACCGGCTACCTCGCTTCGCCCGCGACCGGTGAGCGTCCAACAAGCGGCCAGATAGGCCTGTAAAAGGTACCTTGGCGCTGAAATAGTTAGTCACACGTTGGGGCCGTAAGTGGGCTGATTAAGTCTACCGTTAGACTGGCTGTGATAGCCAAGAAGACTAACGGGTGTCTGGAGGGTACCGCTATGAGTAGGTGGAAATCATCAGGCCTAGCTATTTTGCTGTTGATGGCCACGTCAGGAGTCTATGCGCAACAGCAGATCCAGCAATCAGTGCAAGATGCCGGCCCTGGCACTTTGCAGCCCTATGAGGAAGTTGGGGCTAGCCTTCGGTCTTCAGTGACTCAAAAAGGTAATCAGAACCAGGCTGTCTCTACACAGGTCAACAGCACCGATTCCCGCATTAAAATTGAGCAGGAGGGCTTGTCAAACACTGGTCTGATCTATCAGGAGGAAACACGGGCCGTGAATGTCCTGCTCCAGCAGACAGGCTACAACAACGATGGAAGTGTTTATATCGATACCGGCTCATCTGATTCCAATGCTGATATGTTTCAACAAGGTGAAAGTAACCAAGCTAGCAGTTGGCATACCGCTTCAAATGATACCTATACCTTGCAGCTTCAGAGCGGAGCGGCAAACTTAAGTCTTGCCAACCAGTTAAGCTCGTCAGGCTATAGCGTGGGGTTCACTAGGCAACAAGGCGAAAACAATTCTGCCTATCTGTTCCAGTTTCAAAGCGATGGTAGCGCTACTGCACTTACCCAGATAGGAGACTCCAACCTGATTTCCTCAACTCAAGATGGCTCAGGTAACGGTCTGTCTGTTCTGCAGGATGGTGATAACAACGTGGCACTGGCCGCGCCGGCTGAGCCTGGCATCCTGTCCAGCCTTCAACAGAGCGGGGAGGCCAATTCGATCGATATGGTCCAGTCTGGTAGTTCGAACGAGTTCTATTACAGGCAGATCGGGCAGTCGAATCTGTATGAAGGGAATCAGGAAGGAGCTGGACACGTAGCGGCTGCCCTGACACAGGGCAGCGTGAACTATCTGTCCATAGAGCAGACCGGGATCAGTCAGAAAGCGGTGATCAATCAGGTCGGCAGTTCAAACAGGATCCTGCTGAATCAGATGGGACAAAACTAAGTGCTCACACTTGCGATTTATACAATCGCAAACCGCTACAGGCAACGGCGTGCACTTAACAAGCGACGTGCCCGTTGCTTCGAGTGCTTGTTTGATTGAGTTTCTGATAGGGTCGTTCGCTTACGGACTGATCCATCCCAAGTGTTTGCGAACCAACCCTGGTTGGCACCATCGCCATCGCTAGCGTTCCGGAAGCAGCATAGAACACCTAATGCTGAAGGATTTTGCTGTCAATCAGGCGACCGGACGCGTCGAAATACACATGCAAGTTGTCGTAGTCCATTCCTATCCCGCTGCACAGGCCCAGGACATACTGGTATTCCCGCTCAGTTGAATAGCCATCGGGTTCACCAAGTACCTGGGCGACGGCGGCCTGCGTCATTCCCCTGGATAGCACGCTGTGTCGAATGTCTTCAGCCATCTCGCCACGATAACAGGTAGCATCCCCTTCGTTGCTAGTAGAGGCAAGCCACCGCTGAGCATCAAAGGTGGCTTTGTCGAAGGGGTTCGACCTTTCAACCAAGGTATAAGCGATGACCGCTGAACATAAGACAAAGGCTGCGCCCAGCAAACCAGGACGTCGCATGAACAGAAGGAGAATTCTGGTTGTCATCTCTGCTATCAGCGGGCCTAAGTCGTTTATGGTGGAGTCAAGCGCTCTGTTATATAACACTTGAAGTGCTCTGGGCGATGCCTGATGTGGTTGATGGAAACCATCAGGTGTTCAGGCCCGGCAATTCCGATAGTCCATTTTCTGTTAAGCATGCGAATCGGGGCTCTTGGGGACCACTGCAAAACGCTATGCTCTGCATAAGCTACCGCGTCAAGGCGCACGGCGGATGGCTAGCGGCTCGTGATCCGAAAGTCAGGGTGGAGCTGCTGCCAGTGGTCTTTTAGCAACTTCTGGTGCGCCTGAGGCATGGGACTCTGAGCCAAGGCCTCTGGCCAGAGATCGCGTGCCTGCTCAATAGCCTGTTTAACCATACGGCCAATGAGGCGGCGATTTAGGCCGGACGCGTCGGCCCAGGCATCAAAGGTCGTAAGAGACGTCTCATACCAGCGCCTCACACCGCCCATGTTGAGTGCAAGTTCGCGTTCATCACCCATGTAGGCTCGAGTAAATACGATGTCGTAGGCTGGAGAGAGATCGGCTTGCCTCTTGTCGCGATAGATCAAGCTCCAGTTCTTGAGATGAGCATCGCCGTTACCCACCAGGATATTGGCCAGCAGGCGTAGGGTGATCTGCCGGATGTTGTCGGGTCGGTGTAGGGTCTCCTCTTTAAGTCTGCGTGTGATCTCCTCATAGTTGTGCCTGTCGTATTTGCTTCGGGCGTACTCGAAAAATACCTGGGCAAAATCCTCGGTGTGAATCCGCTGCCCATGTTCTCCTCGATCAAAGCGCTTGATGCCATAGGCATAGCGTTCATTCGGTAAGGGAATAGAGGGCAGGTTATCAATCCGATCAAGTTTGATGAGCGAGATCTCGGGAATGTCGATGCCTATCAGTGAGGCCAGGGACATGGCTGTATACTCATTGAGCGGCACATGCTGATGCAGCGTGGACGGGGTCTTGATGATCCAATCACCGTGGCTGTCGCCATCCTTGTAGAGATAACGGCCGTCCCTTGCCTTCATGGAAAACTTGATCTGAACGCCGGCCAGGGAAAAATGCGCCGGTGTATAGGCCACCTCAATCGGTACGGGTAGCGTGGAGGTACGCCCTATGAGGGCGCTTGAGGGAATGTCGTGTGGATCAACCGGCGTTGCCTTGAGTGCACCGGGCAGGTCCTCCCCCAGGTAGGCCAGCAGGGTAAACTCATTGTCCGGGTGAATCTTGAGCTGCTGGGCCAGGTGTTCGCGCATGGCCCCTTCAGGTAGGAGATTACTCAGCAGGGGATGCAACTTTTGCCGCGTAACCAGCGGCTTTTGGAAAAAATGGCTGGCGCGCTCTGGAAGAGCCGTAAACAGGGTTAGCGTAGGGCGCGCCAGTGGTGGCATGGCCACGTAATGCCTATCAAAGGTCAGTATGTTCCGCCCTTCCTCGTAACCGGCCAGATAGCCCACTGTTCTGTCATGAAGGCTTATCCTGAGCGCGGCGACCCGCTCCTTACGCATTGTGCTGCTCCCACTCCTGCCATGGATCGGTGATAGGATCTTCTTGGTCAGGGGCATCGTTTGAATCAGGATTCTTCTTTGATGCAGTCTCACCGGTGCGCTCACGCAGCAGCGCCATGACTTCCAGTCGCCGTTCAGCGGGAACCAGGAATAGCTCGGCATCCAGGCCAAACGCCATCTGCTCAAGTGTGGACAGGCGAGGATTGCCGTCGCGCTCGATCTTTCCATACTGCTGTCTGGCTATGCCAGTCTTCTGCTCCATGTCCGTCTGGGTAAGGCGCAGTGCTTTACGGCGCTTGATAAGTTGCTCAATAAGAGAAGAAGACATTAACGACCTCGCCTGAACAAGCAGAGCAATGGGGTCAATGAAACATATGGCATGCAACTGACCCTTATTGAAATATATAGATTTCATTCTAGCAGAGGCGAAACACATTTATTTCAAAAGAAGAGAGATGAAATAAATGTCTTTCTAATTCGATACGATGATTGTCCAATTAAAGAGTCTGGATACAGGCACAGATAGGTTCGAGTGTCATACCTTGTGCAACCAGAACATCAAACCGCGACGTACTGCACGGGCAGTTTATACGACCGGCTTTACAAGATGGAGGCTGGTTGAGAGGCACGCTTCGTGACCTACTATCCAATGTCGCATGGTGTGTGGGAAATCTATCCTGATGTCCCCTCAGGCAATCGACACAGGATGTCTATTCGCAAGCTAACAGGCTCTACAGTCGAAGCGTTGTAGGGGAGCGCGAGAGAGGCGGAAGGCATCAGCGCCTTTAACCCTGGCGACATCACGGATATACGGCAAAAGGTCTTGACGCAGATCGTACGGCGCCAGGGCCAGGGTTTCGATGCAGCTTACAAGGGGCGTTGCGCAAGGACTGGCTGCATGATCGAACGCATCTTGGAAGCAGCGCATGTTGTCTCTTACCAGCGCGAAGCAACCAATGTGGCTGCCAACGGCCTGCTGCTTTGAAGTGACATTCACACGCTTTTTGATCTAACCTCCTGACCATAGATCCCACCACTATGACGGTTAGGGTGTCGCCTGAACTCTCCGACAGCGACTAAGCCGCCTTGCAAGGCAAGGCGATCTTTATACCTATTAGGCCTGCAGACCGGGCTAGCGTAGAGGCGCTTGCTTGGCATCAAAGCCAATGCCCTTGGTAGGCGTTGCATTCCATAAGGGGATAGCATGCGTCCCGTCTGCCTTGCCGGGTCATTGGCAGCAGCAAGAGCCCGGCGCCTTGTAAAAAGGCAGCTTAGTGATGCACGGCCAGTCGCCATGATAATGGCTTCTCGTAGCGGCGTTAACCTGCCCGGATCCAAGCAGGTCAACGTATCTCTATAAAGAATCGACCACGTGTTTCGATAGGCGCCCAAGCAGGCTCAATGAAAGCTTTGAGACCCAATTAGGGCCGTATTGGTCTCGGCTTGCCGATAGGTTACAGACTGGCTAATTAGGTGCCTTGCCCTCGGTTACTTATTGTCATTGAGCCTCAACAGGTTAGAAAAAGCCAAAACGCTTTTTACAAGTATTCTGCCGGTCGATCTGGATGATGTCGGAAATACCATGCTTGTCGAATCGCTCGAGCAGCGCATCGGTCCCGCGGGCCAGCTTTAGGTTCATTTCCTCTTCGTATAGCGGAACAATGCTATAGAACTCGATGGTTTTCTCAGGATTGATCTCAAGAGTAAAGAACTCTTCAGGCACATTAACCGAAGGCAGGAGAATCACGCCGCTGAGCCGTGTGTTGTTGGCAAAGGGCTCTGCGGGCTGACCGTTAGGAATGGTATGTCCCCAACCAAGCCAGGTGTCGTACTTATGCGGAAACCTTGCCAGATATTTTAACTGGCGTATCGGCCAGTACCAGGCCTCATTGGCAAAGGCTTCCTGATCGACAAGCCACTCCTCAGGTAGCGTAACGAGAAGCTCCATGAAGCGAGTCGCGTCCACCTGCTCCGGGACGCTCATGGGCAGGTCGCTCATCCCGGAGGTTACCAGGGTGTGATACGGTCTTTCGCGTGTAGGCTTGACATAGTGAACATCAATGTGGACGGTGTCTGATACCAGCTCGTGAAACACCCCGTTCACCTCACCCAAGTGACGCTCGATATGTGCGGAGATTTCCTCAATGCATTCCTCTCCATGAGGTGCCTGCCATTCCTTCTCCCCATCGGTATAGGTAAAGATAGGACTACCTGATAGTGAAACGAGGTTGCTTTCCTTGCTCATCTGATCCTCTAAACGATCCGTTGTTTACCAAACTCAATATGATTCTGGCCGCTAATCTTGTCATCTGCGAGCATGACACAAAGGCTATGGCAGACACATTGTCCTCTATCGCTGGGTCTAGCGACCGGGCATGGCTCACAGGATTTATGGAACGTATCGCCCTGGTGGTTTGACAGGCTGCAGGAGAGGGCTGCTGCGGCCCCTATCGGCATCGCTCCTGCGCTTGGGCAGGCATTACGGATACATTTCTATTTACGCTAAAACAAGCCTTTGATAATCTGGAATATCGCCTCAAGAAAAGGAAAATGATGCGAATAATCCGTGACTTCAATGACTATTACGACTCATCGGCCGGCTATGGTGTCAACATGTCGATTGTCTATCACCGCGTCTCCCAGACCTTACTCAAGAGAAAGGGTGAGCCTGAGCCAGAACTCGTACGTGATGTTAGAAAGCTGATCGACCGCTACAACGACCAGGCAACGCCACTTCGTTCCGATATCTATGAGCCCTTCTATGTGGGCTTTTGTGGAAGGCTTTACATGGGCCTTTACGCATATGTCGACCAGGCCACTGGCAAGCCCATGACGCACTACAGCGCCAGCGCGAACAAGGAGTCGGCCAGGCCCGAGTTCTATTGGTATCAGAAGGATTTTGACGACAAGACGCTTAAGGCCACGCTTGACCCTCGTCCGTATTGGCGTTTCGTTGTGCCCAAGATCGTCTCGCTTGAAGACTGGTTCAAGGCCAACCGGGGCGCTGAGCCGTTTGAGGTACTTGATATCTTTACTGCACACAAGCTGGTCAGTTTTTGTGTGGTTGGCGGCATTGATAGAGGTGTACAAGTCAATCCCTGCCTAAAGGATCTCCGCTTCCAGAAGGTAATCGATAGCTTTACCGCTTTCCAGGAGATATCGATGTTTATTTCCGGTGTACTGGGGCAAACCGAAAACCCCATGATTACCACGTCTGATGAGGATCTGGCCGTTAGCAAGGGATTTACTGATAGGAGCTTTAGAAAGGAGCCCACAAAGCGTCGGCGGGCGCTTTGATCGGCCTTTACAATTGCTATCAAAAGATGCAGGCCTGAGCGGTATCGCAGTGGCCTGCCACCAGAAGGCTGCGCACAGGATTTCTCTAGTAAGTGATTTTTTTGCCAGCCTAAGGGCACTACTCGTCACCGGTATGGTGATGTGCCGGTGAGAGAGCTAAGTAGCCTTAAAGAGTCAACAATATATTGAAGCTAACCTGTCAGTCGTCTATGCATGCCCTTCGACCCAGTTCTTCAAGTAATGCTTAGGCCTCTGGCGGTGTGAGTAGGCCTAGCCGTAGGCGCTTGGCTTATAGCGTAAGGTCGTTACAAGGAGACTACCCATGAGCGGTTTTTTAGCCACGCCAATCACGCGATGGCCCTCTCCAGGTCGGGGAGGGCGCGAAGTGAGAGGTGTCTTATGTCATACAACAAACAGGCGCGGCAGATTCGACGTACTAGAGCCAGGATTGCCATTTATCGACAATTAATGATTAGCCGTTTCTATTACTCAATGGACAGCGGTTTTTATGAAGCACCCCAGGGTAGATGGCGTAAACAAGCTGCTCTGAACTGTGGCCAAGCAGGGTGCTTTTTATGCGGCAATCCCCGCCGCGTAGACAAGGCGCTGACATTAGCTGAGCGACGTGCAGGCCACAGTCTTGAGGCAGGTCTCCTGGAGTATTTCAGCCAGGACTGAGTAGATAGCTCCCTAGGTTCGCCAGCTCCCATTTAGCTCTATGCGTAACCGGAGATACCCTGATAGAGGAGGTTTGAAAGTCAGAATCGGGTCGCTTCTATTAACAATACGAATGCAGACTGGACCTCCCCATCAGAGGAGATCAGTCATGGGCATGCTGGAAAACAAGGTCGCGATCATTACAGGGGCGTCCTCCGGAATTGGTCGTGCAGCGGCTTTACTGTTTAGCGCAGAGGGTGCTGCCGTTGTACTGAATGCGCGCCGTCAGCCAGCACTTGATGAGGTTGCGGCATGTATTCGCGCTCAAGGCGGCTACGTTCGTACGGTTATAGGTGATGTAGGCGCTCCCGAAACTCACAAGGAGCTGATCGAGGTGTCTGTCAGAGCCTTTGGCGGGCTCGACATTGCTTTTAATAACGCCGGCTCTCTAGGCCCGATAAAGCCGCTGGCAGAGATTACCTTGCCGGAGTGGCAGGAGACCGTGTCGACCAATATAACCGCGGCTGTCCTGGGCGCGCGCGAGCAAATTCCAGCCATGCTTATACGAGGGGGTGGCTCGCTCATATTTACCTCAAGCTTTGTCGGCACTAGCGTAGGGCTGCCTGACATGGCGGCTTATGGAACGGTCAAGGCTGCGCTTATGGGGCTTGTGAAAGGCATTACGGCTGACTATGCCGCGCAGGGAATCAGAGCGAACGCATTGCTTCCAGGCGGCGTCGATACTCCCATTGCCGGTGATGAGGTGCAGAAGCAATGGGCTGCAGGCCTGCATGCAATGAAGCGGATCGCAGACCCGATGGAAATCGCAAGGGCTGCCTTGTTTCTGGCTGGCCCGATGTCCAGCTTTGTTGCGGGTACGGCGTTATTTGCCGACGGAGGTAATGCCGCAGTGAAATGAGTTTACCAGGAAGCTCATGGGGTACTGGCCTGGCGATAAGTGTTGAATCTGAGCTGGCTCAGAGTTGTTACATGCCAATCATTAGGAGACGGCGCGTAACCGCTAGTCCTGCAATACCAGGCATGTTCCTCACCGGTGCCGCGCCACGCCGCTCGGTCTGTTCATCGCGGCAGAAACATCGCAACAGGAGTCGGCAGGGCCTGGTCAGGCTTTTGGTACATGAATCTGTCAGTTCAAGCCAGCAATGTCTTCAGCTCGTTAGTTGTAGCCTGACGGGTTACCCAGGCGAATGCCCGTAAGTTGAAACTTTGAGAGGCCTGATGCTTGCCTGTTGAAATCACCCATTTCCAGTGTAATCAACGCCCAAGGAAAATGGGTAGCTGTGACCAATAGCCTGGCTGTCTAGTGCATCTGATCTGCGCACCAGAAAACTCATTGAAAACAGGGTTTTGGACAAGCAGTTGGTTATGGGCTGCACCAGGGGCCTGTATCATCAGACGCTGTCACCAAAAGTGATACGATGGTCCGAAAGTGATGAGCGAGGGGCTGATCACTGGTAGACTTGCTGCACCACAGAGCCAGCAGCTCTTGCTTTTACGCAGGCCTAATGCCGACAATAGAAGCCCGTGTTGCTCGGTTAAGCGGGCCAGC
This sequence comes from Pseudomonas sp. JZ134, assembly GCF_051027695.1. Taxonomy (NCBI): domain Bacteria; kingdom Pseudomonadati; phylum Pseudomonadota; class Gammaproteobacteria; order Pseudomonadales; family Pseudomonadaceae; genus Pseudomonas; species Pseudomonas sp. JZ134. Next base: position 36,611 of record NZ_CP069252.1, read on the forward strand.
TTTTCCGAAAAGCCTGACCGGCTGCTTTTTGATTTACCTACACTGGCAGGATGCCAAAGGACATGTAGATGGAACTATTCTGGGCAGTTTCGCTTGGGTTTCCCGTTGTAATACCCAGCTTTCTATTGTGCCTGGCAGGTATTTACTGGCTGCTTACCATGGTGGGTCTTTTTGACATGGACCTTGTGGAGGGAGACGGCGCTGCTCCATTGGCAAGCGTGTCCGGCCTCCTGTTCAAGCTTGGGCTTGCAGGGTTACCGCTTACATTAGTACTGACCGTCCTGTTTTTCCTTACCTGGCTGTTCAGCTATTTCTCCTGCCTGGCTCTGTTTCATCTTGTTGAAGCAGGCATGCTTCGCCACTTTCTGGGCGCGATCCTTCTGGCAGGATCTTTCATTACAGCTATTCCGGCGACCGGAAAGCTTACCCGCCCCTTGCGTCCTCTTTTTCGAAACCTGGCAGCCCCTCCCGGTACGTCACTGTTAGGTCAGGTCGCTATTGTACGTAGCGAAAAAGTGACCTCAAGACATGGTGAGGCCCTGTTTGCTGACGGCGGGGCAGGGCTGATTCTCAGGATACGAGCACCTGAAACAGAAGGGTTCAAGCGAGGTGACCGGGTTGTGCTGCTTAGCTACTGCGAAGCTGAGCATAGCTATGGGGTTATCAGCGAGCAGGAACTGTACGGGGCCTGATCAGGCTGCCGCAGAAACACGATGCATATCAAGGAGCTTTACCAATGAGTTGGGATATTCTCATGCCATTCCTGATCGCAGTCGCGATCGCTGTATTACTTGTGGGGGGGTTCTTTACCCTGTTCAAGGCTTTTTACATCAAGGTGCCCCAGGGCACGGCCTTGATTGTCAACGACATGTCCTCACAGCCCAAGGTCCATTTTACGGGTGCGCTGGTTTATCCCATCATCTATAAAAAGGAGTTCATGAAGATTTCTCTGCTGACCCTCGAGGTGGACAGACGGGGAAAGGATGGGCTTATCTGTCATGACAACCTGCGTGCTGACATTACCGTGGCATTCTATCTGCGCGTAAACGAGACCCAGCAGGACGTACTCAAGGTTGCCAAGGCGATTGGCGTTGACCGGGCCTCTGACAAGGCTGCCGTCAATGAATTGTTTAATGCAAAGTTTTCCGAGGCGCTCAAGACGGTAGGAAAGCAGTTTGAGTTTGAAATGCTCTTCGAAGACCGCCAGAGGTTTCGTGACCGCATTATTGAGATTATCGGCAACGACCTTAATGGCTATGCCCTGGAAGACGTGGCCATTGACTACCTTGAGCAGACGCCCAAAAGCCAGCTGGATCCGTACAACATCCTTGATGCTCAGGGGATTCGCAAGATTACCGAGCTGACCGCTGCACAAAACATCATAACCAACAATCTGGAGCGCGATCAGGATCTGGCGATCAAGAAGAAAAACGTAGAAGCTCGCGAGGCCACCCTGGCCCTTGAGCGCCAGCAGGCGGATGCAGAGGCTCGCCAAAAGCGGGAGATCGATACGATTCGCGCACGAGAAGAGGCTGAGACCGAGCGGGTGCGTGAGGAAGAGCGCCTGAAGGCGGAGCAGGCACGCATCCAGACCCAGCAGGAAATCGAGATCCGAGAGGAAAACTGGCTTCGCGAGGTGGAGGTTGCCCAGCAGAATCGTCAGCGCGCCGTGGCGGTTGAACAGGAACGGGTAAACCGGGCCCGGGAGCTGGAAATCGTGGCACGTGAGCGTGAGGTCGAGCTGCAGCGTATCGAGAAGGAAAAGGTGCTCGAGGAAGAGCGCAAGCAGATCGCCAACGTCGTGCGCGAGCGTATCGCGGTAGAAAAGACGGTTGCTCAGGAAGAGGAGCGCATCAAGGAGGTTCGCCAGGTCTCCGAAGCCGACCGACTCAAGCAGGTGGCACTGCTTAACGCTCAGGCCAAGGCCGAACAGGAGCTGGTTCGCCAGGTCAAGCAGGCAGAGGCTGACGAAACAACTGCAAAGTTCAGGGCGGTTGAGCTGAACACCATGGCTCAGGCCGAGCTGGAGGCTGCTGCCAAACAGTCGGAGGCCAAGAAAAAACTGGCTGAGGGTATTGAAGCCGAGCGTGCAGCGCCTGGTATGGCAGATGCACGGGTTCGTGAAGCTCAGGCGATGGCTCTTGAAAAGGAAGGTCTGGCTGAAGCCAGGGTCCAGGAACAAAAACTCGCCGCACAGGCGCGTGGAGAAGAGCAGCTGGGTATCTCCCAGGCACGTGCAAGTCGCGAGGTTGGTATCGCCGAGGCGGAAACCACACGTGCACGCCTGCAGGCGGAGGCCGAGGGCCTGACCCAGAAGTTCGAGGCCATCGATAAGCTGGGCGAAACCGCGCGTGCTCACGAGGAGTTCAGGATGCAGCTTGAAATGACCCAGGAGCAGGCTCTGGCGGCGATTGCGGCAAACAAGGACATTGCCAAGGACCAGGCTCAGGTCATCTCGACAGGTCTGGCACGAGCCAAGATTGATATTGTTGGTGGTGAAGGTGATTACTTTACTACCTTTGCCAAGTCGCTTTCCCTGGGTAAGGGGGTGGAAGGCGTCTTTGCCAAAAGCCCTGTCCTGCAAACGGCCCTGCAAGGCATCTTGGCGGGCCGTGCGGGTGCTTCTGCCGCCGCTGCGCTGGCCTCCGCACAGGCCTCTGTAGACAGCAGTACCTCTGAGAAGGCCTCTGCGACCCTCTAGTGCTTACAGCCTGCGCAAGCAGGCTGTTCCCTTTATCGACCTCTGATATCCGGTTGACAACACGTCAGCCGGGTACCTGCTGACACCTGAATTCAAGGAACGAATAATGTCGGATCTACCTGCCGAACATCTGGAAAACCATACCCTGGACAAGGCGGTTACCGAAGGTGGCGCCTATGAAGTGCTGGACAGGCGTCTCAAGGAGCATGGTCGGCAGCTTGATCTGAAAACACAGCAGCTTAACGCCGGACGCCTTGATGCATTTGGCGACAGCCGCATGGAGGTTGTTGGTCGGGTGCGGATACGCACGGAAAACAACTGTATTGCACGTGATATCGTGCAGGTAGGGGGCTGCCTGCTGTTTGGCTACAACGTGTTTCTGGGTCTGAAAAAGGAAACTGAAGTAGCCGATGTCTTTTCCCTGTACAGGCTTGCGGAACGAGAGACCGGTTATGAGGCTGAGCCAGTTGAACTGGCTCAAAGCTTTCTGGCTGAGCCAGGCTTTACGCGCGATTTCAATGAACTATATGCCTATTACAAGGGTGCTCGCCTGCTGCAGCTGGTCCTTCGTGACAACAAGCTGCTGGCCAGCTTTCAGATTGGCGCCCGTATCAGCGACATAAGGGTTTTTCGCTGGGCAATATCCCCTGACGGCTCGAAAGTCAGTTACCTGGATAATCGTGGCGAGCGTGATATTGCGTTGCCGGCGCCCTTTGATTTTGAGTGGACAAAAACGACTCGGGAAATGAGGGTGAATGGACGTCATCCCCACGTCAATATTCTGGATACAGTGTTTATCGAAACGATTGGTGGCGACCTTACCATCAAGGTTGAAAACAACACTAACGATGGTCAGGGCATCTATCGGGAGCCGGTTACCGATGCCAGCCAGTCCCTTGATGATGCACAGATCGAGTTTGCCAGGCTCGGTAGCCTTGTTCTGCTTAAGGTGCTTCCCTACAGGGAAGAGCAGTGGCGCTACCTCGTATTTAATGGTTTGACCAAAACCGTTGAGCGTATCGATGCGATAGGGCAGGCCTGCATACAGCTTCCGGAAGACCATGGGATTATCTTTCCAGGTGGCTACTACCTGCAAAACGGGGAGCACAGAACGTTTGATCAGCCCATGGCCGGAATGCGCTTCAAGCACGCGTTCCGATCGCCTAATGGGGAAGATGTGCAGTATGTCTTTTACCATCCGGAAGAGGGACGTTCAGCGCTTTTTACCTACAACCTGATTACCCGTCAGCTGCAAAAGCCCCTGTTTGGTCATGGATATGCTCGGCTTGATGACGGTCGAATGGTCCTCTTTGCAGCCGAAGGCGATGAGCCTACCCGAATCCATCCCATGCAGATCTGGCAGACCCCCTTTGCCAGCGAGGAATACGCCTCCCAGCAGAAGCCAACCAACTCCTTTTACGGGCGCATTGGTAATCCTGAGCTGGTCCGAGGAATCTCTGATCTGTTGAACTTGGTCAGGGAAATCAGCGCACCCGCCAGGTCAGCGCAGCGCTACAGCCAGTTGTGCCATGCGATAAGACGGCTATTTGATGCCTATCACTGGCTGGATGACAAGCATACCTCAGGGCTTGCTGAGCTCTTGCGGGAAGTAAGCGAGACTGCAGAGCAGGTTCTTGACGAATACCAGAAGGTTGAAAGCATACAGCTTCAGTCAAGGCAGGCAATGGCCGAGGCGCAAACCAGGCTTAAACGGCTGCAGGAAAGCTTGCACCCTGACAGCTGGGAACAGATACAGGACTACGTCGACGCGCTTAACAATATTACCCGGCAGCGCGGTCAGTTGCTGACCATCCGTGACTACCGCTACGTTGACACCAGTCTTGTAGACGTCATGGAGCAGGAACTACTGGCTGCCCATGAGCGGATCGCCGTACTGACCGCCAGCTTTCTCTCAACAGGCGCAGCCCTTGCCCCTTTCCAGGCTCGCCTGGAGGCGATGGACGCCCAGGCAAGGCAGGCAGAGTCCGTGATCCAGTTGACCGGGCCACTGGAGGACATGAATGGTCTGGCGGCTGACCTGGATATGTTGTCCCATCTCATGGCCTCGCTCAAAATCGATGATGCTACCCAGCGTACACAGGTCATCGAGTCGGTATCAGAAGTCTACGCCAGGCTTAACCAGGCCAGGGCTCGGCTAGAACAGCAGCGCAAGCAGATGGGAAACGCCGAAACGGTGGCCCAATTTGGCGCGCAGTTCAGCCTGTTTGGACAGGCCATCACCAATGCGCTGGCCCTGGCAAGCGACCCGGAACGCTGTGACGAAGAGATGTCACGCCTGCTGCTTCAGCTTGAAGAGCTGGAAAGTCAGTTTGGTGAGCAAGAGGCTTTTCTTGCAGACATACTAAGCAAGCGTGAAGAGCTAATCGAGACCTTTGAGTCGCATCGACAGATGCTGGAGGATGAGCGCCAGCGCAAGGCGCAAACCATTCAGGATGCAGCCAGTCGCATCCTGCTCAGCCTGCAGCGACGCACCTCGCGGTTTGAGAGCATTGACGAGCTTAACGCCTTTTTTGCCTCAGACCCCCTGATCATCAAGCTGCGCGACATGGCCGAACGGTTGCGCCAGATCAAGGACAGTATCAAGGCCGATGATATAGAGGCCCGTTTGAAGGCCGCCCGCGATCAGGCTGTACGCGTGTTGCGCGACCGGAACGAGCTGTTTGTGGAGGACGGGCAGGTCATCAAGCTTGGCCCGCGTCATCGCTTCAGCGTAAACACTCAGGAACTTGACCTTACGCTTATGCCACGTGGGGAGGCGTTATATCTCCATCTCACCGGTACCGAGTTCATGGAGCCCCTGAGCGACCCCTCCCTTGAAGCGCTAAAACTCTTCTGGCAGGTATCGCTGGAATCGGAATCGGCCGAGCTCTACAGGGGAGAGTATCTGGCAGGTCTTTTTTTGCAGGCAGCGGCAAAGGGTACGGATTCACTAACCATGGAAACGCTGTATGGATCGTGCAGTTCCTTGGAGGAGATGACTCGGCTGGTTCGTGAATTTGCCTCGCCTCGCTACAGGGAGGGCTATCAGCGAGGGATACACGACCAGGATGCCGCCAAAATCCTGATTGAAGTCCTATCCTTACGTGAACAGGCGGGGCTTTTGGCTTTCTCTCCGTTGTCACGTGCTATTGCTGTCCTGTTCTGGAGTACGCATAAAGGCTCTGAAAGAGTACGCTACTGGTCTGAGCGGGCCAGAGCCGCGCTTGAGCTGCGTACTGTCTTTCACAGTGAGGAAGGCGTTCTGCGCCTCCAGACTGAAGTTGCCGAAGTACTTCGGCGCTTTGTCCAGACCTGTTGCCTGCCTGCTGACGAAACAGCAACCGTCAGGGCTGCAACGTACCTGGTTGAGGAACTGGGAAGTGGCAGTAGCAACGCCTTTTGCTTTAGCCGTTATGCCCGGTTACTGGTTGATGCGCTAAAAACCAGATTGGTTGCGGGCGAAGCCTGGGACCGCTACTGCCAGACACTTGATAATCTAGCGGAGGAGCCTTCTCAAGCCTGGTCATTTAGCCATACATGGTTCGACGCGCTCTGTTGTCACCACCGCGAACTTCAAGAGCTCGCTGCGTACATTCCGGAGGCCGTTGCACTGTCACTGTGGAGGGCAGGGGAACCCTGCTTTACCGAGGTCGACCTCACCTTTGAGGTAAACGGTCTGCTCGGAGACCATCCTCGTATCGAGGATGGCAGGCTTTCTCTTGTTCTGGCGGACTACCTGGAGCGTGTGGAGCGGCATCAACAGACGTTTATTCCGCAGTTCAGGCATTATCAGAACCTGCGTCAGCAGATCATACAGCGCGAACGTACTGCACTTTGCCTGTCTGAGTTCAAGCCTCGGCCGTTAAGCTCGTTTGTACGCAACAGGCTTATCAACGAAGTCTATCTCGCCATTATTGGCGACAATCTGGCAAAACAGATGGGAACGGTAGGGCAGGACAAGCGGACTGACCTGATGGGGCTGTTGATGCTTATCTCTCCGCCAGGCTACGGCAAGACAACCCTGATGGAATACGTTGCCAGCCGGTTGGGTCTTGTTTTCATGAAGGTCAATGGACCTGCCCTGGGCCACTCGGTCCGTTCTCTGGACCCGACCACAGCGCCAGATGCCACATCCGCCAGAGAACTGGAAAAGCTCAACCTGGCGCTGGAGATGGGCAACAACGTGATGCTTTACGTTGATGATATTCAGCATACCCATCCGGAGTTTTTGCAAAAGTTCATCTCGCTCTGCGATGGTACCCGCCGTATCGAGGGCGTCTGGCGAGGACGCACTCGCACCTACGACCTGCGCGCAAAGAAGTTTTGCGTGGTGATGTCGGGTAATCCCTACACCGAGTCGGGTGAGGTCTTTCGTATTCCGGACATGCTTGCCAACCGCGCAGACATCTACAACCTTGGTGATACGCTTAGTGGCATGGATGAAGCCTTTGCCCTTAGCTACATCGAAAATGCGCTGACGTCCAATCCTGTGCTGGCACCTCTGGCCACTCGAGAGATGAGCGATGTCTATGCCCTTGTGGCGAGGGCCGAGGGCAAGCCTGCCTCTGAAGGTGATTTATCCTTTGCCTACAGTGCAGCAGAGACAGGCGAGATAGTCGGCACGCTTAAGCGACTGGTCCAGATCAGGAATGTCGTTCTAAAGGTCAATGAACAGTACATTGCTAGCGCTGCGCAGGCAGATCGTTACCGGACCGAGCCGGTGTTCAAGCTTCAGGGCAGCTACCGGAACATGAACAAGATGGCAGAAAAGGTTTCGGCGGTTATGAATGACCAGGAGCTTCAGGCCCTGATCACTGACCACTATCAGGGCGAGGCGCAACTGCTGACCACCGGGGCAGAAGAAAACCTGCTCAAGCTCGCAGAATTGCGCGGCCTGCTGGATCCGGTACAGGAGCAGCGCTGGGAACAGATCAAGCAGGAGTTCATACGGAACAGGGCGCTGGGAAATGGAGAGGACATTGGCGGGCGCGTTGTCATGCAACTGGCTGCACTGGTTGAGGGCGTACAAGGATTGGGTCGTGCCCTGGCAACACCTCCAACGGCAGGATCAGCGACAGATGATCTGCTGAGTCAGCTGGGCTCCTCGTTGGAGCGCGTCCTGGCTACGCCAAGAGTCCAGGTGGTCAACCAACCGGTTCCCGGAATAGATCAGCTGCTCAGGACGCTTGCTGACACACTGGAGCAGAGCTTTCTGCCACTGGTACGCAATATGGACAGAAAGCTTGATATCGACCTGGCCAATCTTAAGCGGCTTGAGCAAATTGCTCAGGATATCAGAGCGATCAGCTCCTAGTTCAAAGCAGATCCTGACCCTGGATAAGGCAACTTAATGATCAGGAGGAGGCCTGGTGCTCCACCTGATCATCACTAAAGGATAAGCCGCGCTACGACTTTTGGAGAAGATGCAGTATCAGCATTTGCATGAGAGCTTGAGCTGACTCAGGCGAATCGGCACGCAGCTGGTTTATCTTGCGATGCAATTGGGTGATCTCCTCCACACAGCAGTGAAAGTTATCAGGAATCATCGCAATTGCCTGCTCATAACATCCCTGGTCAACTGCATGCCTTACCAGCATTGGAAAAGGAAATTCGATCTCCACGGGTAACTCCTCCTGGAGACGGAGTGCTCGCTCGAAACTGTTCAAAGAGATCCAGCACATCACCAGGGTCATGATGTCGCATTCCTTATATTCGTAACTGACCGCCTCATCCAGAAAGAGGCTTATGGCCTGTTCAAGCCTCTCGAAGGCTTCAACTACCTGTCCGGCCTGATACAGAAGCGTTGCCTGCGTGCAAAGGCTGTTTGCTGGCTTGTACATGCTGGCGCACACGCAGCTCAATGCCTTTGACGAGTACGGCTATCGCTTACCAGCGCGTGTCGACCAGGCTCGTCTGGCCGAAGCCAGAAAAGGCCTTGATCGCTATCTGCAGGCCTATCCTGATGGGCTTTACGCCGCATCGGCCAGAGGACTGGTCAGGCGCGCCACTTGGCTTGAGGATGACCTCTCGCACCTGGCCAACGACTACTCTGTCCAGTTCAGTCTGGCACCAGGGCAGCGCAGCCAGCCGCTTGAAAGGATGCTCGATAAAGTCGAATTGGAGCCAGCGCGGGTGTAATGCTGGAGCCGCTCCTAGCGCTTCATGCCAATGCAGCCAGCCCTGCGCGACCTGCGAGATGATTTCCAGCGAACGCTTGGGCAGCTGGATCTCTACCTCAAGTCAGGAAGGCAAGGGCATTCTGGTAAGAGGAAAGGCGATCCTCGAGAGCTCCTGGCCGTATACGATAATTCCCTCTGGCCCGACAATCTAGGTCGAACAGGAATTCGATGGCCTGATTCCAGCACTCAAGGTTCGCAAGATCGATGTGATCCTATCTTCACTGTCCGTTACCGATGAGCGCAAGCGCTCGGTAGACTTTACTAACCGGTACTATCGCATCCCGGCGCGGCTAGTCATGAAAAGTGATGCCTCCTACAGCGGCCCGGAAAGCCTCAAGGGAAAGCGTATTGGTGTGCAGCGAGCCACTAATTTTGACCGCTATGTGACCGCCAACTTTGAGCCGGCCGGCGCAACCATAGTACGTTATGCCTCACAAAGCGAAGCCTTTCTGGATCTCGTATCCGGCCGCCTGGATGCCACGATGGCAAGCTCGGTCACGCTTGATGAGAGCTTTCTCAAGACTGAGCAGGGCAAAGGCTTTGCCTTTGTTGGACCAACGTTTACACAAGAGCAATACTTCGGCACAGGTGTAGCAATTGCCGTACGCAAGGGTGATGACCGGCATCTGGACATGCTTAACAATGCCATTGCCGCATTAAGGGCAGATGGCCGTTACGATGCTATCCAGAAGAAATACTTTGATTTCAATATTTACGGCGATTGACGCCTGTTCAATACGGCAAGTATGTGGTCGTACCGGACTGCTCCTTGAGCAGTCCGGTACGATAGATAGAACCCGTACTTATGAGCTTCCATCATGACTGTGCCCAGCGGCTAATCCAGAGACACACGGGCGGAAACGGTCATACGCGAGAGGCTGTCTATTTTGTCCGTATTCAGCGGAAAAGCAGCGACTGATGGGCTGCACTCCCGGTACGGGCGCCGTCGCCCACAGCAATTGCGACATTACCAGCAGCTATTGCCGTATCACCACATGCAAACACACCGGGTACGCTGGTTTCGCGCATTAAATCCACTTTGATGAACTCGCCAGTAGGGCCGCTTTCGAGGGCGCAGCCAAGTTGTGCTACTAGAGGATTCGCTAGATGAGTACGCGGTTGGGTAAACAAACCTGCAAACGTGATCACCCGACCGCTCGCCAGGGTCACTTCAACTTGTTCCCCCTTGCCGCCAATCGATACTACTGGCTCTCGCTCCAGTACCACCCGGCGTTCTTCCAGCTTGGCCAGCTGCTCAGCATCCGGTTCGAATACTTCATTAAGAATGAGCGTCGTTTGGCCCCAATCTGGCAGCATCAAGGCATGGTGGATCGCAAGGGGCGAGGCAGCCAATACCCCAATTGCTCCGCCGTTCAGCTCATAGCCGTGGCAATAAGGGCAGTGGAATACACTCTGTCCCCAACGCTGCGCGAGTCCGGAGATATTGGGCAATTCATCAGTCACGCCGGTAGCCAAGATCAGGCGCAGGGCGTTAAAGGTCTCGCCATCGGCTGTCGTCACCTTGAATCTCTCTCCCTCGCGCGTCGCTTTGATAGCTGTTTTCTTATGCCACTGTACGGACGGGTAGGCCAGGAGCTGCTCGCGTGCTTGTCTGGCAATTACGTCAGGGCTGCGGCCGTCTTGACCGAGAAAGCCGTGGGACGTCTTGGCGAATCTATTGCGACGCTGGCCTGCATCAATCACTAGTACTGTACGTCGGGCTCTAGCCAGTTGCATACCAGCAGACATACCAGCATAGCTGCCACCAACAATGATTACATCGTGAGTCACGGAGCCACCTCTGTAGGATCAAACCCAATGGATATTCTTGAAACAACGTAAGTTACATGAATGGGAAGTGTCAATGCTCTCGTAACAATTAATGTTTCGAGCGATACTGCAGGGCCTGTCTGGGAGCTTTGATTCATGAGAAACGACACTCGCTTGTCACGTATGCTGCATGTACTGATCCATATGGCTCGTCACGATCTACCCGCAACCTCCGACAGCCTCGCGCAGATGCTGGGTACCAATCCGGTGGTGGTTCGTAGAACGATGGCGCTGCTCAAGGAGCAGGGTTATGTCCGATCAGAGAAGGGGCATCGTGGCGGATGGTCGCTGGCAAAACCGCTCGGCGAAATAACGCTCCTTGATATCCATCTGGCTTTGGGAGCGTCCTCAATCTTCGCTATTGGTTTGTCCACGGATCATCCCGAGTGCCTGGTTGAGCAAGCGGTGAACACTGTGCTGACGGATGCATTTGATGCTGCACAGGCTCTGCTGAATGAACGCTTGAGAAGTGTCACGCTTGAGCAGTTGGCTGAAGATTTCGAACGGCGCTATGAGCGGCTTGAGTCGGCCAGGTTAATGCAATGTATAGAGTCACGTAGCTGATACTGAACGCAGCTGTCGGCTAAAAGCTGAACTCCTTTCTATGGCGAGTTGCTATCCCCGTCACGAATGGATATGGCCTTGATGCCAGAGGCATCCTCTGCCAAGAGAAAAAATGTCAAATTAACACTGGCGTAGAAGACTCTATGTGTCAGATAGGATCTGGATAGATTTCCGACATGATCACTACCATCCGTACTGCCATACCAGATGATGCGCCGTTACTGCCTTGCATTGAGAGATCCGCTGCACAAGCGTTTGTTTCGATTCCAGAGTTGAAGTGGCTTGCCGATTCCTCGACTTTGTCGGTCGAGCGTCATCTCCAACTGATCAAACTATCGACGTGTTGGGTAGCGGCCGATGCCGATAATTGTCTTCAAGGGTTTCTCAGCGCGGAGCAAAAAGGTGCTGATCTACACATCCATGAACTTTCAGTTCTGCAGTCGTGCCAAGGTAAAGGCCTGGGACGGCTTCTGATCCAGGCAGCAATGGATTACGTTCGTGAAAATAGTCTTCGAGCGGTCACACTTACAACGTTCAAGAGTGTGCCATGGAATGCACCTTTCTATTGCCGTCTTGGATTTAAGGTCATGGAAAATCTACCGCCAGATTCGCGTTTGGCGCTCCTGCTCAGTTCAGAGTATGAGCATGGCTTTCCCTTGGACAGCCGATGCGCCATGGCATGGAGAGCTGCCTGATGCAGACAGGCCGGCGGTGAGCGTAAACAGAGTTAGCGCATGATTTCCAGTAGCCTAGGGCATCTTTAGTTCAGGTAGCAGCAAGGGGCTTCATTACCGAGGAAAAGCGTATGGAAATCTTAACGCTAACCGACCCGGTAACGCCTTAAACCGTAGGCCTGACATGGCTGCTCGGACATGATTTCAGTCCAGCCGTGCAGGCGCTTCGAACGTGCCTGCATCATTCATTTTGAGCGAGCCAGCCTCGATTGACGTAACAGCTGGCATCATGTCAACCAGTGGCACTCAATGCAGCAGAGAATGCTTCAGGCGTAGGATTTTCAGGCCACGTTGCAATACCTTTGGGCAGGATCAGCCAGGGTTGTTTGTGCTTGGTCCAGATGTGCGCCATGGGATTTAGCGAGGAGCGGTTTTCGAGCGTGCCTGCCCGCAATATCCACATTCCGGGCGCGGCGGAAGTTGTGTTGTAGATACGGGTGTGGCAGACCGCGCAGAGGTAATGATGCGCATGTCGTTCCTCTTCCTGGTAGGCATACTCAATAGTGGGGCCCTTCAAGATAAAGGCATTACCCGGCAGCAAGGCATGCAGCGCAAAACTGCTGCCGCTCCATGTCTGACAGTACTGACAATGACAGGCGTAGACCACCGGCTCAGAGTCGATCACCGAGCAATAGGATACGGCGCCGCAACGACATCCACCGGCAAGCTTCATAAATCATCATCTCGTGTTCGCGCAACGGGGCGCTTGGTGTGGGTTTGATTTAGGTCAAGCATGCGCGATTATCCTCCTAATGGAAATTGATCAAACTTGCCCAACTGCTCATAGGAAATGTATGAACGCGCCACAGTTACAGTGGGAAACCCAACGGGTCTTTCTGGCCGTGCTTCGAACCGGTAGCCTTTCCGCAGCTGCCCGAGCGTTGGGCATTGCCCAGGCTACTGCAAGACGGCGTATCGATGCGTTAGAGCACACTGTAGGGACAAGTCTGTTTATCCGTTCTCCGGCTGGACTGCTGCCTACTGAAACCGCCAGAGAGTTGATAGGCCACGCTGAGTCCATGGCGTTGGCTGCGGAGGCATTTGTTCGTGCTGCGTCTGCCGAAGCCCATGTGCCTGGAGGAACGGTCCGGGTCACCAGCAGTGAGTTGCTTGGTGTGGAGGTGCTTCCCTCGCTGCTAGGAGAGATTCGGATCGCTCAGCCTCAACTGTCACTTGAGCTCAGCCTGTCGAACCGCATGGAGGATTTAACGCTGCAGGAGGCCGATGTGGCGGTGCGTATTCGCCGGCCTACTGAGGCCGCCATAGTTGCTCGCCATGTGGGTGATCTGTATGTAGGCCTCTATGCCACCGCAGAACTGCTAGCTAACAATGGTGTTCCTCGTGGCATGGCGGAATTGAGCAGGTACCCTTTGATCGGACCGGACAGGAACCTGACGGAGCTTACATTCCTGGAGCAACAGGGGTTTCTCTGTACGCCGGAGCACACCGTTATTCGAACCGATAATCATCTGGCCCAGTTTGCAGCACTAAAGGCTGGATTGGGCGTAGGTATATGCTCCAGTCAGCTGGCGCGACGTTATGGGCTGGTGCGCGTGCTACCAGAGCAGGTCGATTTTCGTGTGGATATCTGGCTGGCTATGCACTACGACCTACGCCGAGTGCTACGGGTTGCGCTGGTATTCGACGCACTGTCTCAATCGCTGTCACGCTTTTTGGCAGATGTCTGATTGGATATTAGCGCTGCATGGGAAGCACCTGATATGCCTTGATTGTGTCTGAAACCATCAGTTTGCGTAGCCTGGCGGTTTGCAACCGTATGCATGGATTGGGCTCATTTATTCCGCTGTGCATAAGTTGAGTAAGTTTCGTTAGCGTACCCGTAAAGAATGCATAACGAGGCAAGACACAGCCTAATTGCTGTGTTTAATAGATGTCCGTGTCTGTCACATGGACCCATCACGATGCACTCACTGCTCGAAACGCCAACGCAAGCGTTGGAGGAAGACTGTCTAGGCTCTGCCTCTGCAAAACCTGGTATCGCCAGAGTAATGTCCTTTCCCCCCAGGCGCTCATTGTGGTAGAGCACAAGCAGGACTGGGAAAGTTATCTTCCCAGCGATCGCCTGATCAGCGTTTACGAATATCTAGAGGCGTCAGAGAAATACATTTCGAACCCGCATTTGCAGATCATCAATCTGTGCCGAAGCTACCGCTACCTTGAAAATGGCTATTACTGTTCGCTGCTGGGGAGGCATCCGGTAATACGTAATGCCCCGACATCCGTGCCTCAGCTGCTTTATCAGATGTTAGAGCCATCGGCGAGGCCTTTCCTGTCGCTGCAGTATGAAATTGAGCCTGCCGTAGCAGTTGCCGATGTCACATCCAGATATACAACCTGTTTTCTCTGTTCGACCAATCTATTGCGCTCAGGCAGGCAACGCCATAGCTGTAACCAGAGCGTAATGACGAAGCCTCAACAGGCTGCCACCTTGCCGATTCGGCCAATGCAGGTGCCTGTCTCATGCTGCTTAAAAAGCATTTGCAAATAAAGATTGAATAATCACATAAAATGTTATTTAAATAACAAAAAGCAAATGCCCCGGTGAGTTCGTCGGGACGTGTGAGGTCATAAGAACAATGAGTAAAATCGCAGTCATTGGCAGCAACATGGTCGACCTGATTACTTATGTCGACCGAATGCCCGAGCAGGGTGAAACACTCGAGGCACCGCGTTTTGCCATGGGGTGTGGAGGCAAGGGCGCCAATCAGGCCGCCGCCGCTGCATTGCTTGGCGCTGATGTATTAATGGTCAGTAAGGTGGGTGATGATGCATTCGCTGACACCACATTGGCCAACTTCAAGCGTCTGGGGATAGACACCCGGTTTGTTGAGCGTGTGCCGGGTGTTTCAAGCGGTGTGGCACCCATTTTTGTTCAAGAGAACTCGCATAACAGCATCCTGATCGTCAAAGGGGCCAATGCGCATCTGGAGGCAGCTGATATTGATCGCGCCGAGTCGATGTTGCGTGACTGTGCCTTGATCGTATTGCAGCTGGAAATCAATCTACCAAGCGTGTACCACACCATCAGCTTCGCCCATCGACATGCCATTCCGGTACTGCTTAACCCAGCCCCGGCTGTTGCAGGACTAAGTCGTGAACACCTAAGCCAGCTGAGCTTTCTGGTTCCCAATGAAAGCGAGCTGGCGCTGCTTAGTGGACAACCCGTGGATTCGCCCCAGGCTGCTGCTCAAGCCGCGCGCAGTCTGGTCGCCGAGGGCGTGCGTCACGTCATTGTCACCCTGGGCGAACAGGGTGCCCTGTATGTAGGTGAAGAGGGTGAGTGGAGGGTTGATGGACACAGGGTGCAGGCACGCGACACCAGCGGCGCAGGCGATGCCTTTATTGGCTGCTTTGCCTACCACTGGAGCCAGGATGGCAACATTCGTAAGGCAATGGAGCAGGCCGTGGCCTACTCGGCCTGTTCAGTGACAGGCCTGGGTACTCAGTCTTCCTATCCTGATGCTGCGACATTTACGCGGTTTGTCGCCGCTCTCGGGGCTTGATTCTAACGATTTCCCTACGACTACCTGTGCATTTTGCGGAGAACAATAATGAGCAAGCCTGCACTGCAACAAACCCCGGATGGATTCTATCTGAATCGCACTCCCTGGTTTGCCTTTCTGCTGTTGTGCTGCATTTTCGCCCTGTGGGCTGCAGCTGCGAGCATGAACGACGTACTGATTGCACATTTCAAGAAAGCGTTTTTACTCAGTGACTTTCAGACTGCCTTCGTCCAATCAGCATTTTACCTTGGCTACTTTTTTGTTGCCATTCCGGCGGCGCTGGTAGTACGGCGCTTTAGCTACAAGACTACCATCCTGATAGGCCTTATGCTTTACATGCTGGGCTGCACACTGTTTTTTCCCGCGGCCTCTACCGCCAAGTACGGCATGTTTCTGATAGCGCTGTTTGTTATCGCGGCTGGCCTGTCGTTTCTGGAAACCGCGTGCAATACCTATTCAACGCTAATGGGACCCCGCGAGTCCGGCACACGGCGACTCAATATCTCGCAAACCTTTCACCCCTTTGGTGCAATGGCAGGGGTATATGTCGGCAGCTTTGTCATGTTCAAGGAGACTGACGCAACACACGAGCAGCTGATTCAGATGAGTGCCGCTGAGGCAGCGGTGCAACAGCTGCAAATGATCCAGTCGACTCTGTTGCCGTACAAGTGGATGATTGCGGTCCTGGCCCTGATGTTTATTTTAATTGCTGTTACCCGGTTTCCTGCCTGCAAGGGGAATGGCCAGGCAAATGCAGCAAAAGCCAGCATTACCCAAAGCCTTGGTCGACTACGCCGCAACCCACGCTTCTGTTTTGGGGTATTGGCACAGTTCCTATACGTAGGCGCCCAGGTAGGTGTATGGAGTTTTACCATTCGCCTCGCCATGCAGATGGGCGGCATGAATGAGCGCAGCGCCTCCTGGTTTCTGTTGATTACCTTCGCTGCCTATTTCGTTGGAAAGATGATTGCCAACCTTTTGATGCGCAAGATGCATCCGGCTACGGTGCTGGCCTTGTATGGCGCTTTAAGTATCGCGTTACTGGCCTATACCGTTCTGGTGCCGAATATTACGGCCGTGTATGCCGCTGTAGGGGTTAGTGTATTTCTTGGCCCCTGCTGGCCGACCATCTACGGCCTCACCATTGATGGCCTTGGCGAGGACACCAGCGTTGGCGGCTCGCTGTTGGTAATGAGCATTGTAGGCGGCGGTGTGCTACCGATCTTTCAGGGCCTGCTAAGCGATGCCAATGGTGGAAACATGCAGATTGCCTATAGCGTACCGCTGCTGTGCTTTGTCGTAATCGTGGCCTACGCCTTGTATTGCCTGCGTAGGCCACGTGTTCAGGTCAGTGGTGCTACGGTGGTGACACCATGAGTGATCAACAAATGCACTTGCCTCTGTATCCTCAGCTCTGGGGAGAGGCTTCTCGGCCACTCCTCAAGTCAAACAAATTCAATGTACATGCCTGGACTTATCCTAGTGGGATCAAGGCACTCTCGCTTGAGAACAGTCGTGGTCGATTAGTGGTCCTGCCGTGGCAGGGGCAAATGATCTGGACAGCCGAGTTCGACGGCCAGACGCTGACCATGCACAACATGTTTCATCAGCCGCGACCGAGTGCAAGTGTGATCGGCACCTATGGTTGCTTCATGTTCCACAGTGGTTTGCTGCGCAATGGATGCCCAGCCCCCGAGGACGATCACTCGCTGCATGGCGAGATGCCCTGCGCGCCAATGGACAGCGCCTGGCTTGAGGCCGGTGAGGACGAGCAGGGCGCCTACCTGCGTCTGGCAGGTGATTACGAATACGTGCAAGGCTTTGGTGATCATTACCGGGCCAGTCCCCGTGTAACCCTGCGTCCAGATAGCGGCCTGTTCGAGATCGGCATGCATGTACAAAACCTGGCGGGCAAGCCAATGGACCTGATGTACATGGCCCATATGAATTACGCCTATGTCAAAGGTGGGCGCCTGGTTGAGCCGTTCGGCTGTGGCCGCACTCGGGTAAGGGCAAGCGTACCGGCCCATGTACGCCCAACGCCTGCCTGGACCGCCTACATGGCTGAGCTGACTGCTGACCCCTCACGTCTGCAGGTGCTCGACTCTCCAGCGTTATACGATCCGGAAGTGGTCTGCTTTTTTGATGATGTACCCAGCGACGAACACGGTCACGCCCACTTTTTTCTTGAGCATCCTGACGGTGCAGCGTTTTATACTGCTTACAACCCACAGCAGTTCAACCATGCTGCGCGCTGGATCCTGCATAATCCTGACCAACAGGTGGCCGCGTTTGTCCTGCCAGCCACCTGTGAGCCCGAGGGTTATAAAGCCGAATTGGCTAAAGGCAACGTGCGCCGCCTCGAACCAAAAGCTCATGCAGAGTTCAGGCTCAAGACCGGTTATTTGAGTCCAGCTGAGCGGCGTGTGTTTCAACCTTGAGTGACCTAGATCACCAACTGCGCGCCTCCAGCCTCAATTGCCTCTCGGTAGGCGCGCGGAATCTTCTTGTCACTCACGACGTAATGGAAGTCGCTAAGCGCGCCAAAATGGGCGGTGCGAACTGCATCGAATTTGGAGTGGTCAGCCAGCAGCAGGCGTTGCTGGGCTTGATTTATCACCTTTTGCTTGACCTCCACCTCATGAAAATTAAAACAGGTCACACCAAAATCCAGGCTTACACCGGCTGCTGATACAAAGGCCCAACTCAGACGGACCCCGTCCAGGATGCTGGCTTCCGCATGGCTTTCAAAGACTTGGTTTTTACGGTGGAAGGTGCCGCCACACAGGATGATATTGCATTGCGGCTTTTGCTGGAGCTTAAGCAGCACATTCAAGGAGTTGCACACGGCTGTGAATTCAAGATTGTCAGGAAGAAAATCGACGACGAAGGGGATGGTTGTACCGCAGTCAAAGAATACGGTATCCCCAGGTTGGATAAAGCTGGCAGCGAGCTTACCGATACGACGCTTCTCTTCGACATGGCGCGTGTCTTGTTCGCTGACTCGGTAATCGCCTGGTTCCAGATCGTCTCGAGCGCGGGTGATGTAGCCACCGAGCAGACGGAGCTGGTCGGGGTGCCTGGTCAGGTCTCGGCGCAGGGTCATCTCGGAGACTTCAAGGAGAGAAGCCATCTCACGAAGATGGATTGCCTTCTGGTTTTGCAGGGCTTGCTGGATGAGCTTGATTCGATCTGTCTTTTTAGCGTCCACAGGCGTTCCGGAAACTCGTTAATGGTGTTATAAACATAACACTAATTGTTAATTTAATAACGTAAGGCTAAGGCCTGCGTCTCTTTACTTAAGGACAGGAACTGGCAGATGACCCCCCTCGCTCCCGCTGCACTGGCTAAACTCATCGACCATACGTTACTGGCGGCAGATGCCACTCGCGCTCAGATTGACACACTTTGCGCTGAAGCCCGGGCACATGGATTCTATTCGGTCTGCATCAACTCTGCGCATGTTCCTTATGCTGTCGAGCAACTGGCCGGTAATGACGTAAAGGTCTGCGCCGTTATTGGGTTTCCGCTCGGAGCCTCGCTGAGCGCCAGCAAGGCTTACGAGGCTGCACAGGCCATTACCGCAGGTGCGGGGGAAATCGACATGGTACTTAACATCGGCTGGCTTAAGGACGGTCTGTACGATGCTGTACATGACGATATTGCTGCTGTGCTAA
The DNA here is from genome assembly GCF_051027695.1 of Pseudomonas sp. JZ134. Taxonomy (NCBI): domain Bacteria; kingdom Pseudomonadati; phylum Pseudomonadota; class Gammaproteobacteria; order Pseudomonadales; family Pseudomonadaceae; genus Pseudomonas; species Pseudomonas sp. JZ134. The sequence continues at coordinate 55,820 of NZ_CP069252.1, forward strand.
AGGCCTGCGGCAAGGTGCCTCTGAAGGTCATCCTGGAGACCTGTCTACTCGACGAAGCGCAAAAAATACGGGCCTGCGAGATCTGCCGTGACCTGGGCGTAGCCTTTGTTAAAACTTCCACAGGTTTTAGTCGTAGCGGAGCCACTGTCGAGGATGTGAGGCTGATGCAAAAGACAGTAGGACCTGACATGGGAGTAAAGGCGTCAGGCGGCGTGCGGGATGCTGCTACTGCCATGGCAATGGTTGAAGCAGGTGCGACACGACTGGGTACCAGCTCCGGCGTTGCAATTGTGACAGGGGCCGAGGGAACTAGCGGATATTAACGTTGCGCTTCAACTTGCAGGGCCCTTTCTTGACTATCAGGATTGATCAGACGGATACGGTTTGAAGCGCTTGAATGAGTGGCAGATCAAGAGTCTGGGGCTTTAGGCACTTGGCGTGGGGCCCAGTTACTCAGGTGATTACGGGTACGGGATCTACGCCCAGGTGCACATGATTTCATTGATTTTGCGCGAGATACCCGTACTTCAAGTGCGGGGAAGCTGTCAGTGTGAAAAGCTTCCAAGCTTATCTTTCTACTGATCTGCGTATTTACAGGACGATTGAAAACTTTATACAGGGCGCGGATTACCTGACAGAAACGGTCCTGAAGAGGATGGGTTGTACATCCAACTTACCAGCTTGCCGCCATTGATGATGAGCGTCGTCTGATATAGCCTGCTGCCATTATGATGATGGCGTTTATCTGCTTAGCAGTCACAGAAAATCCAAGCGTGAAGGGCGCAAAGCAGGTGCTCATCTAGCAGATGAGGGATCAATGGCCTTCCGAGTACATAAAGGGTTTGGCTGGTCACAAGAGCAAAAACTTAATTAAGCTAACCTGCACGCTTACTCTAGTACCCAGGCTTCCTCTAGAGGAGAGAAGATAAAAGCATCTGCAGTATTATGAGGCTAAGCAAACCAGCTGTTTTCGTATAATCACTTTTTGGAGCAATGGTGCTTTGGAAACACCCTATAATTAGTCATCCAAAACTACCGAAGCGTGGTTTTTTCAGGTTACACGATGTTTTTCGCGGCAAATCATTCAATGGTATGTCTGTAAAAGCACGGTCTATTGGCTAATCTAATCGTAACCAGTGCTTTAGCCAGATTAGTCAAGGTTGATCAAGGACACGAACCATGCAGGTTTCATCCTTTCCTCGTGTTGTACTTGTTACCGGAGCCACCGGAAACCTAGGGCGAAAACTGATTGAAGGATTGGCTTGCGAGTCAGCATGTGAGCGAATCATCGGGGTCGATTTGAATACGACAACCGCCTCTTTCTCCTGTTTGGCACAGGAGCGGCTCACCCTAGTTCAGGCAGACCTAACCACGGATGGTAACTGGAAAGCATTCCTCGAAGGCGTCGAGGCTGTGGTGCATTTCGCTGCTGCGAGTCCGCTGCCTGATTCCAGTTGGGAAGAAGCGCTAAGCTCCTGCGATATGACCCTAAGCCTATTACGGGCTGCGCAGAAAAGCGGTGTACGAAGATTTGTATTTGCCTCCTCCAATCACACTATGGGTGCCTACAAAGATGATCTCCTGGGCAAGGGCCAGCTAACATCGACTCTGCCGCCGAAACCGGGCACGCGCTGGTTCAACGGAAGCAAAGAGGTGCATTCGCTTGCCTATGGAACGTCAAAGGTGATGGGCGAGAGGCTGTGTAGTGCAATCGCCGAGGCGTCGGCTGGCGAGATAAGCTGCGTAAGCGTTAGAATCGGCTGGGTACTGCCGGATGAAAACGATCCCCGGCAAATCACCCATTCAGGCGCTCCGTCCAGTACGGCTTCCAGTCTAGAGTTGAGCGATGACGAAAAGCGGGCCTTGCACTGGTTTAGGGATATGTGGCTGTCAAACGATGACTTTGTAAGTCTTTTCATAGCCGCGCTGAGGGCCGATCAACAGCAGTGGCCGACCCCTGCAGTAGTCGTCAATGGTGTATCAAAAAACAAGAATACGGTGTGGGATCTGACGTCTGCCAAAGAATTAATAGGCTATGAACCGCAGGATGATATACATAAGTATCTATAAGTTCTTCACTCATCTCCAGATAACTTTGGTAGGGTGGTCTTTCTTATAACAGCCGTTACGTAGAACCTTGATCATATCCGCTGCACGGAGCTACTCGCGGTCCACGCGCAGTATCTTGCCGTCCCGCTTGACGATGTGCCCGCCAATCATAACCGTATCAACCTTGCTGCGTTCGGTCGTATTCCAGCATGCCGACCGTGTTGCCTGACGGGCAAGGGTTATGTCCTGCGCATTGATAAGGATCATGTCGGCCTGTTTTCCGGGGACCAAGCTGCCGATCTTGTCCTATAATCTGGCCCAGGCGGCGCCGACGCCAAGCGCTTCGATGAGAGCTCCGAATCATTTAGCCTAGGCCAGCAGCCACTCACTGATCCGGCAACAGCCGATCAGTCTTACTCGCATGCCGCGTCGGCACGTCTTTGAAATAGGCATACGGATCGTGTCCACTAATGCGTACTGCCGGATCAAGCTTATGACCGCCGCTGCTTGTTTACCGCTACGTAGGACCAGGCAAATAACCTGTTGGAGCGTCCAAGAGCCCATGGCCGGACCTGGGCTCTAAACCGTTTAGGGTAAGCGGTTCCTTGGCGCATGGCGATCCTGATGATAGAGCGATGTCCGCGTATTTTTTTGGAAAACATTCCCCACCACAGGATTCTGGTAGGTGACGTGGCCGCACGGTTACCGTTGGTTGTTGCGCTGTTAGGAATGGATGATACGGGTTAGCTCAGGTAGACCATAAAAGCACAACGCAAGCAGCCAGCTTGAAAGTGTAATAAGCCCTAACATACCTAGTGCGCTTGTCACCTTTTGCTGCCACGCTAGATCCTGACGTCCACATCTTAGGAGGCCCATCAGCGCACTGCCCCCATTAAAACCAGCAAATGGCAGCAGGTTGAAGGCAGACAGTTTTACGAGGACAAGCGCAACTACTGTTGATGGGGAGTGTACGGCAGCAAAGCTCGAGAAATCATTGAGAGCAGCCTGGGCCGTTGAGAACGGCGCAAGTGCCCCCTCTATGATCTGAGAAAACCCTGACAAAAAGCTCGTCCACCCGGCAGTTCCCAGAATAGGCAGCGCAACCAAGAGCACGGCAAATGGGCCCGTCAAAGGAAGAAGCACCTGCTTCCAAACAGGTTGGTGATCAAAGGCGTCGAGCATTTCTTCAGGCGGCAGAACTTCAAGCCTTGAATCCTTGACTATCAGCGTTCCGAAAAAGGGGAATGCCTTGATCCGGACCTTGCCATAACTAAGGAGACACGGACCAATACCATAATTTACTTCGCGGATCGTTACTCCCAGCATCCTTGCGCCAGCAGCCAAGGATGATATGTGCACAAAGAGAAAGATCATCGTTGCAACAAGCATCTGAACGAGCGTGGGCATCTACATTAACCCCACTGCAATTAGACGTACCGTCGCTTTAAAATATGCTGTACGAGCGTGATATATAACGTTCCTTGTCATCCTTGTATCTTCCTGTATGGGAGTATTTATGAGCGCTGAGGATCACTAGCGACTAGGCATCTTGCCTGCGCCAGTCTATTAGCTTTAGGCGTATAACTTTAGCGTAGTGCCAACGATCTAGCAGAGACAGTCGTCAAGTTATGGCCAGAATCAGGAAGATAGGTCCAGTCGCGGAAATGCTGGCTTAACGCTCAGGCTCTGTCCGTCGGGGTATGAGCGCAATGACTCAAAGGGTGGTCGTTTTGGGTTGCCCTCTAACTTATTCCCGCCTTAGATTCACTTACGGTTAATCAGCTTATGCCGCTGCGGGAAGTTTTACATAGGCTTCGTAAAAGGAACCCAACGAAAATGCCGACCACAAACGCCTGAAAATGACGAATCAGAAGGCGGTTCCATGCTCGCTCCCTTACAAGTCACATCACGATCTGGTGTAGCAGATACGCAACTAAGTATACAGTTGAAGGGCAGTGATCAGCAGCTCGCAGAGACTCATTCCGACATGTACGCGCAGCTGAAAAATCCTAGCACTCTACGAAAGCAACATGATCTTAAGGCTGTTGACGATAGCTTTCGAATAGAGCTAGCCCGTCTTGGCGAATATTTGTTTAGTGCCGAAGGTCAGTCAGCAGATGGGAAGCAGGTCGACCATATAAAAACGATGGCTGCTTTAAAGGAGACTCTAATCAAGTCCTATGAATCCAGTCCTGCATTTCGTCGTCTTTATAACCATGCACTCAGTTCAGGTCGTCTCACCGTTGGGGGAAGATTTGACTTAACACTGGCGTCACCAACCACTAGATCACGTAGAAGTATTCCTTTATTGCACGATCAGGCCACTTCTGAATCTCAAGCCCACCAGCCTATTCTGGCCTATCAGACTAATTCAGGAAATAGAGTATCCAGCAGTAGACGTATCCAAATAGAGCAACTTTTGAGTGCTATTACTGGACTGTCGAATAGTGAAGACATGCATCCTCGAGGTCCTCTACAGGAATATGTCAACATTGTCCTAAAAGAGATGGGAGAACGCACAGAACCTGCCTTGATAGCTCTGGAGGAGCCTGTAGATCGTCGCGTCAATAGTGGCTCGCAAAGTCCGCGAACCATACTGAATAGTGTGCTGATTAATCACGAAATGGCTATAAAGAAAGGAAAAAGTGCGCCAGACCAGGAGTACCTTCAACGTACCAAGAGCGAGTTGAGCAAAATTGCGCAAGGCCGTCTTGAGTTAATTGCTAATCGCCCAAACCCCCATCATCCTGAACTCCAGAGAAAGATGCTGGAGGACAAGCGAAACGCCCAAGGTTTTATGCCCATGCTGTCTCGCCTTCTTACTGGAATAGAGGGCACTGAGTCTGCCTTGAAGCAGCTTGAAAAAATGGCACATCAGAACATGCGACAAAAACTGTTTATCTATCGTATGGATAAGAGCAGAGATCCATTTGAAATGATTGGCCGCCGGGACGGTGATTGCTCATCCTTTGCCCATATTTTCAACATGCTCGGCCAGGCAGCAGGTATGAAAGGACTGCAGCCATTCGAATTAACAGGACCTATGAGGTTCTCCCTGTCGGCCAAACCAGAGATCGTTCACTGGAAAGGTGGCGAAGTTGTCGAGTTTGCGCGACATACTATTCTCTCCCTTGAAGACGATCAGGCATCTAAGGTTTATTTTGATCCCGTATTTGGCTGTCAAGTAGACCCTGAAGAATACGGTAAAGACCTGAATCGCTATTTAATGAAATCTTAACTAGCCTTCAGTGACCTCTTGGGGATATTGACGGAACTGCTTGTGGTCACCCAACATCGATCTAACAGTTACTAAACTACAGAGGTCGCTTTGTAGTGGTTACTGAAGCGAATCTTTTACAAAAGGCTTCGATTGAAAGGGTTAATCCAGGTAGCGAATCGGTGCCTGATACTTAGTCAATATGTGGTCGCAGGTTAGTAGAAACATGCCTTCCTCAATAGCTTGGCCAATCAGCAATCTGTCGAATGGGTCGTTGTGGTGCGATGGCAGCGCGGCAGCAGTAATACTGTGACTGGAGCTAATCGGTAGCTCTCGGTAACCTGCACCAATTAGCGCTGTTCGTGTCACTGCTGGATCGTAAGGAAAGTCTGGCTTGTTTAATGCACGCTTGATACCGATCTCCCAAATGCTAGCGGCACTAAAGTACAGCATGCCAGGCCCTGTCAGGAGGGGTAGAGCCTGCTTTGGCAATTTAGTGCTGTCAAAGCAGGCCCACAGTAAAAGGTGCGTGTCGACAATAAGGGTCATACGTTGAACATTGCCTCAATATCGTCTTTGAATTGCGCATCAATATCGGCTGGCACAGACGGATACATACCATCCAGCATTCCAATGCGCTTTTGAGGCGTCTCAGTGTAAGGGATCACCTTAACCACTGGCCGACCAGCTTTGGCAATAATCTGTTCTACACCTGTACTAACTACCTCGTCGATGATCTTGGACAGGTTGGTTTTGGCATCGTGAATGTTTACAGTTTCTGGAGTCATGATGGACCTCGATACATAAGGTTAGCTAATCTAGCTTAGCTAACCTAGCTGAGTATGTAAACGTAACCATATTGATGCTCTGAGACTGTAAAAGGAAGAAGGGCAGGGCGGTGTCAGAACCGTTGTATCACCAAGAGATTGGATTAGCTGAACCTTTGACTGAATCGACTCGCTGGTTTACGGAACTGCTTAATTGCAGTTGATACCAAGCCTCCAGACAGGCATAAAGACTTAGCTTAAGACAGGAAACTAAACACTCCCAGCAATGGCAGCACTCTCTTGCTAGGCATGTTTTATCGGCTCCATGACTCTGCCGAAGTTGATTGGAGGTACTGGATCCTATCTGGAGCGCGATTCCTGTATGGCCAGTCGGATGCGTAACTGTATTGAACTGGTCCTCGATGCGGCCAAGGCAGAAAGTTGAGGGAAGGAGAGAACCCGGCGCGCTGGCACAGGTATCTGGACAAGCTCCTACCCAGGCAGGGCAGCAGTGTCAAGCCGTTTGGCTCGTTGTCTGCCGAGGGTACCGCACGGCTCATGCATCTGCTCGATAGCCTGGAGGGTGCTGCCGCCCGGGACACTGAGCAGATGATCCTGACCGCACCCCGTAACAGCGAAATCTGCAGAGCACGCTGGGCTGAGCTGGATCTTGAGCAGAAGTTCTGGATGAGACCGGATGAGCGCATGAAGACGGGCAAGCCGCACCGCATCCCGCTTACCAAGGCCATCATTGGAGTGATCAGCCAGCAGAAGGGCCAGCATCTGAAGTGGATTTTCCCAAACAGTTGCCGCACATGCTGTATTCCCGACGATGCCATTGGCCGCGTATTGGATACCCTAAAGATTCACATGGCCGTCCCGCATGGCTCTCGGGCGACCTTTTATAACTTGGGCAGCGGAGACGACGAACTACCCCCGCGAGGTGCGCAGCCATCCATTTTGCCGGATGCCTGAAGATCTATCCTTAGATGCCTACTATCCGGCGCGTCCAGACTGTTGCGCCTGTTGTCTACTAACAGGATGTACTGGCAATCCTGTGACGGATGAGTCGATTAATCCGTATAATCGGCTCATTTATAGAGCCGATTAAGCTATCCATTCGGCTCATTGCACCGAGGCCGTGCCCTGCAAACGCTAAACTGGATCTGGCAGCAATCCGACTGGCCCGCTTTCACCTGGCAGGAAAAGGACCTGATGCAGCTCTTAAGAACCTGCAACCGGGCACCAGGACAATTGCTCGGTATGTCCGCTACCGTCGAAGACTTTCCAGGGCTTCAAAACACGCTGGACACCCTGCTGCGTAACATCGTGACCTCTTCAGCAATAGAAGGGGAGCAGCTCAATGTGGGTTCGGTACGGTCATCGCTTGCCCGTCGCCTTGGCCTTGCAGACACAGGTAAGCCCAGTTCATGCAGCGAAGGCTTGGCAGAGTTGCTGCTCGATGCCACGGGCAATCAGGCCCAGCCGCTTACTCTGGAAAGGCTATACCAGTGGCACCGCTGGCTCTTTCCCCAGGACGAGTTATCTCTGGGTGTCCATGTTCGTGTCGGTGCACTGCGTGGTGAGGAGCTGATGCAGGTGGTCTCAGGTCGGCTTGACTGCCCTACTGTACATTTTGAGGCGTCGCCCTGCGCCGGTCTTGAACACCAGATGGACCGTTTTCTGGACTGGTTCGAACGCAGTCGTCAGGAGTCGTGCCTTGATCCGTTGCTGCGCGCCGGCATAGCGCATTTCTGGTTTGTAACCCTGCATCCCTTCGACGATGGCAATGGCCGGCTTACCCGTGCGCTTACCGATCTGGCGCTTGCCCAGAGTGAGCAGCAGTCAATCTGCTTGTATACCCTGTCGGCAAGCATTCTTGATAACCGTAATGAGTACTACAGGATCCTTGAATCAAGCCAGAAGGGTACGCTGGACATCACCGCCTGGCTGGCGTGGTTCCTGCAAACTCTCCTGCAAAGCCTGGAACAGGCGATGACGCGCATTGATCGTGTGCTGGCAAAGGCCCGGTTTTGGCACAGCCATCGCACCGATGACCCTCTAAAGAACAGGTAAAGGTGCTCAACCGGTTGTTTGGCGGTGGAGAGCGTGGATTCGAGGAGGGCATTAGTGCGGCGCAATACAAGACAGTGGCGCAGGTCTCCAAGGCTACGGCCACGCGCCACTTGAGCGATCTCCTGAGCAGGGGCTGTGTTGTTCGTTTGCCTGGCGGCAGGCGCAGCACGCGCTATGTGATTGCTCCAGCGAGCACTGGATCATCGATTCAGTCGGGTAGCTAACCGTGCTCTAGTTAAAAAGGCCAGGGGAGCCGAGGTCTTACGCCAAGAACCAGCTTTCCCATAGAGTTTGTAAACGCACCCACGTCAGACAGCATTCGCGTCCGTCATCCACTTAAGTGATTCTGTTTTGCTGACCAAGCGCTAGTGGCGCACTTGTTGATAAGGCAATACTCCAGGGGTTCCTCAAAACTAGTTGTACTGAAGTCTTTCAAGAGGACTGGCATGGGTGGCAAGGTTAATGCAATACCAAACCATGTCTGGCAATATCAGTTGTATATGGACGTACGTAAGTGAGACATCAGGGATGAATATCAAAAAACGGCTATCACGGTTCACGCCTGGCCATAATCAGCGGCTGAAAGAGCTATCATCACGCGTTAACAGCCAAGTGAGCCGTGCGTGCTCCGTCAACGACCTGGTGGCGGCGATACGAGAGATAGGCGCCTTTGACGAATCGCTGCGCTACAACCTGATCCTGCCACGCCTCATCCTGATCCCGCTTTGGGCCATGGTGCTCTTGGGCTTTGTCCTGCTGGTTGACGTATCACCCGACTGGCCCTGGCTCCCCGATTACGTGAATACCAGATTTGTAGGGGCCTGCATCCTGTTTCCAATGCTGGTTATTTCTGTAATTTACACCTCTAGGGTCACGGACCAGTCCGAAGCAATCAATACACTTTCCACGCGTATTGCCACACGCTATCTGGCTATGGCGTATCAGATACGTGAAGTGCCAGGTGGCGCAGGCATGCAGCTGAGCTGGCTTTGCGCAACGTTCAAGGACTTCTGGCGAGGCACGGAGTCTCAGTTTAGCGGATACAAGCGCTATCTTGTTGTAGCATTGACCGCCAGGTATCAGGGGCAAGTCCAGACATTTCCCTACAACTACCATCACCTTCGCTCCACCCACAGGCGCACCTCAGGCGGGGAATACGAGCTGGACCGGTACAGCCTGACCGTTGAGTTTCCCTGGGTCAGAGAGGTGACGGTACGTGGCGAATCCCTCATGTTCTCGCTGGACAGGGAGCAGCACTGCAAAACACCAAACGGGCAGTTCAATCACCGCTTCAAACTGACCAGCTCACGTGAGGATGCATGCGAGCGCTTTGCCAAGGCCGAAATGCTTGAATGCTGTCTTGCACTGGCTGATGTTCTTGAGGGCCTAAACATGGAGTTTTCTGACACAGGCTACCTCTGCCTCAGCTTTGACAACGATCTGTTGGCGGTTCAGACCGTTCATACACTCCATAATGCTGGGGCTTTCGAGGCGGAAATGCAGGAAGGTTTCCGCTTGCCACGGCTTGACTTTACCCTGGCTCAGCTTGAAAAGATGAGAGCGCTCTATGCATAGGTTCCCTGCTCACCGTGCAGCAAAGCTCGCCAAGAAAGCCGCTGGAAAGTCGAGTCGTTTTAGCTGATTAGCTGCGCACGTTGCGCGTAAGCGGCCACAGGATCCCAGCGTGCCCTAGTTGCTCAGGCAGCCAGGGCATTAGATACAACAAGCGCTGATGCGATCCCAGGAACCATCCTGTACTCATATGGCTTCAAGACAAGGTAACGTTGAGCACGTCTCTGGCCTGTTGCAGCAGGCCGGTTATGATCAGTAAGCCAGTGGCTTGGGATCCGGCTTGCTGGAGACTTTCAGATACTTTCCGCCTGCATAGACGTTATGACCAAACCCGCAGTAGTCTCCTGTCTGGTCAACCTTGAGCCCTCCAGGCTGGACTGTAAAGGTAAAGGTGCAATCGTAGCCGGTATTATCGGATGCCATTGTGTGGAAGGCCTTGCCGCCATCGAAGTGGACATCGGCTTCGAAACTCCCCAGGTTTGGACCGACATACATTGCCATCATCCCGGGAGTTAGCCCATCAAACCAGACCTTGTAACCTGTACCGTTTCTTTTGATGTTGACCACGTTCCACATGGCCATGCCTACGTAGGACCAGTATTCTCCTTCCAGTGTGTTATCAGCCATGGACGCTGCATGCTCAATCGCTGCTGCATACTTTTTGAGATTGAAGACTGATTTTGAGCTGTTGGCGTTGATCGCCAGCCAAGCCTTGGCTTTCAGAAAGGTCCCCTCATGGGCATAGGTCAGCGCAACGTTGTTGTAGGCCGTGGCAATCGCAGACTCATCCAGCTGGCAGCTCTGCGACCAGGCCACCTGTTGCTCGTAGAACTCCCGGGCTCTGGCAAAGTGCTTTTGCGTGTAGAGACGATCGCCCTGTGCGGCAAGGTTTCTGATAGTGCGACAGTCCGCTTCGACCTGCTCCTGGGTAATGTCGGCATGTGCGCCATGGGCGCCGGCCAAGAGGAGCGCCAGAAGACCGCCTCGAAATACCAGAAGATATTTCTCCCTGGTTGAAGGTCCCCTGATAGTTACCTTCATGGTATCAGTGCCTGAAGCTTGGCGGGGATAGGATAACGTGTTCCGTCAAATGTCAGCGTATAACGGTGCTGGATTGTCTTTTCATCCTCAGGCATACATGTATTTGATGTGCCCATGACTTCACGATAGGTAGAGATGTGCTGGGTTACAGCCAATGAATGCAACCCATGTGATGCTGCGCTTCCCAAGGCAAGCGTAGCGGCCGATTCCTCATATCTTCCCTGGCAAACAGTGTCTGTTTCGCCAGAAAAAGATTCAACCAACAGATCCTCCAATACAGGCTCAAGTCCGCTCGTTCCTGCGATATAAAGTGTCAGGGATGTCTCTGAAAAGGGATACCCACCTGAGTTGTTATGGCGGCCAATTCTCAAGCCAAAGGCGAGCACGCCATCGTTGAGCTTATAGGGTGCTGTATCAAATGTGAGCTTGCCAACCTGGATAGCATCGTAGGCGAGACGACTCTCCTCCAGGCGACGGGCAATTACCCTGGACGTGGCCGTGTCCACCAGCAGGAGTTCTAGATCTTCACTGCCAACCTGATAATCGCCATCGCGATTTAGCCCCGCGGCAACAAGGGTAATTCCGGGCCGGGCTGGCCATACCTTGCAGGTTGAAAGCTCAAGATCGGCCTTGTGGTCAGGTCCATAGACGTGCTCAAGGATCTCGCTTACCGAGCAGTCCTGAGCAAAGGCAGTGGGTGAGAGGACAAGAGTCAGGGCAGCGGCCATCCAGGCACGTGGCATAAAAAATCCTTTTTGATGGTATCGGGTACGGTGATCACGCCTCTGGCACCAGGGGCCTTGGGCAGACAGGAGGCCTAGTAACAGGCGCAGCCGTCTTAGCCTTCAATCAGCTCTTCGCGAATGATAGAGATGTCCTGCGGCGCCTCGATCAGGACGCGGGCCTTGCCGTTCTGGACATGGGTAATCGAGAGCATGATGCCCTCATGGCGCAGGGCATCAAGCACCTGGGCTTCATCACACTCGGGGTCAAGCAGAAGAATGATGTTTTCGCCTTCCTGGCGAGTTAGAACGAGTCCCATGCTGGCTTCCTTGCTGGGGTATTGAGAAACGCGGTGGTGATATCCTGGCAGCGCCTGTAGACAGGATGAGCTATCCCGACAATCCGGCGCCGCCGTACCGCATACTCGATATAGCATACGAGGTCTTAAGCAGAGACAACAACAGGATTTTCCTGAAGGCTCTGTAAGCCCTTGGCTACTGCTGCGGGCCTTGGAGCGCTCCCATAGAAAAAGCCCCGCTGGGCGGGGCTTCTCAGATAGCACGGCGGATCAGCTGTTCACGGTATCCTTCAGGCCCTTGCCGGGCTTGAAGGTGGGATTCTTGCTGGCTGCGATATCGATTTCCTGTCCGGTCTGCGGGTTGCGTCCCTTGCGCGCCGCACGTTCGCTGACCTGAAAGGTGCCAAACCCCACCAGCGCCACCGTCTCGCCCTTGGCCAGCTCGCCGCTGATTACCTCAACCAGTGAGTTCAGGGCTTTTTCTGCCATGGCCTTGTTCAGGTCTGCCTTTTCGGAGATGGCCTGGATCAGTTCGGATTTGTTCATGTGTGTACCGTAAAGATAAGAAACGGACCCCCATGATAGCCTGAGCGCAGGACATGTACTAATCCGCTCTGGGCTGGGGCTGCAGATAGCCGCGCTCGGCCAGTGAGACACAGCCCTCGGTTGCCACGACAACATGATCAAGTATCCGGACACCGACCAGGGCCAGCGCACGGTTTAGCTCATGGGTAAGGTCGTAGTCGCGCTCGCTGGGCTCGGGATCGCCTGAGGGATGGTTATGCAGGAGGATCACGGCGGCCGCGTTGTGTACAAGCGCTGCTTTGACAACCTCCCTGGGCGGCACCGCGACATGGTCAATCGTCCCGGTAAACAGCTTGCGGTAGGCGATTGAACGATGCCGGCTGTCCAGGAAAACTGTGGCAAACACCTCGTGCTCATAGTCAGCCAACAGGGTTTGCAGATAAGGGAAAACCTCTCGGGTCCCGGTGAAGGGCAACCCCCGACAGAAGCGCCGACGCGCCAGAGCTCTGGCCATCTGCAGGATATCCTGCTCGGTAACAGGCCCGTCAATAACATACGTCCCGTGCGTCTCACCGGCTTTGAACTTTTGATGAGTACTCATAGGTGTGAAGCGCCTCGATCAGTCGCAGGTAATACATCCAGCGTCTCATCGAAATCCGGCGATGCAAGAGACCAGCCGTCGGGCAACGAAGATAGCCACGCTCAAACGGTGAGCTGGCAGAGGCGAGTAGACAATGCAGCAAGGTAAAGATGAAGCGCTCACACCCTCTGTTCGGATCGCTACCTCACTTTTCAAGGCAAGGCTGAAGCATTTTGAGCTAGAGGAAAGGCAGTCATCGCAGGCTGCCGGGCGTTGCTCGATAACTCCACCTTGCCCTACAAATCCAGTGATGCAAATCCACTCAGGCCAATACATCCGGCTGTGAACAAGCGGCTATTTTTAGGGAATCAGGATGTATATTTCTGTATATCTTATTCTACTGGCGCTTGTTCAAATCCCACAGTCCAAACCCGAGTACAGCCGGTGCAGTGATGCCGATGGTAAGGATGAAAAGGCCAGCGACAGGCTTCTTGACTGGACCAGAAGGTAAGAGGAAACGTGGTACATGAACGCTCAGGTTGCGTTCGCTGCCAATTGGCGGGTCAGGTAAACCATAAAGGCCCGCATCGATGGCGTATGTCTAATAGGCTTCTTCTGCAGGAAACCCAGGGAGCGTTGTCCAGTCTGCTTCAAGGGAACCACTAATAGTTCGTTGTCGATCCGTAGAAACGCTGTGCAGCTTGCCGGCAGCAAAGAAAAACCAAGGCCAGCACGCACTAGCGCAGCGGCAGTACTCATGTGTGCTACTTCCCAGGCGGGCTCGGCAGGCACCTTTAGTAAATGCAAGGCAGCGTCAGCCAATGGACGGATGCTGGTATCGGGCGTCAGTGCGATATAGGGCAGCGCCTGCCACACCTGCGCCTTTTTTTTCCCGTCTGAGATCCTGCCCCGCGGAGCCAGCAACACCAGATTATCATTTACCAGCGCTTCAAAGCTGAGGCCGGAAAGATCCTCGGGCCGTGAGGTGATGCCTGCATCCACTTCACCGCTCTGAACCCAGGCTCTGACTTCTCCTGCTCGACCATCACGCAGCGATACCTGCACCCCTGGATGATCGCCCATAAACGCAGCAATGGCTTCTGGAAGAAACGAGGCCGCCGCTGTGGGAAGTGCGGCCAGGCGGATCGTTCCTCGACTCAGGCTTAGTGTTTCACGAGCGTCACGTACAGCATTATCCATATCGCTCAGCATCCGCCTGGCCTGCGACAGGAAATGTTCTCCGCCCGGGGTCAGTTCTACACTCCGAGTATTACGTGCCAGTAATTGCAAGCCAACCGCTTCTTCCAGCTTGCGGATACTGTAGCTCAGTGCTGGCTGAGACAGGTGTAACTGCTCTGAGGTACGAGTAAAGCTGGAGGTCTCTGCAATCAGAACAAAAGCACGTAGTTGCCGGAAGTTGATATCCATAATTAATAAAATAAGTGGATTAATTATTAGAATATTTAAAATTTACAGAAAAGTATATTTGCTTGCACTATGACATGGAACCCATGTTGAGTCCGAAGCAATGACAACAGTACATATCGGCTGTGGGGCGGGCTTCGCCAATGACCGCCCTGACACGGGGCGACAGCTTGCGGAGGATCTGGCTCGCCGTTCAGGGCAGCGTTACCTGATGTTCGAATTGCTGGCCGAGCGTACCTTAGCGGAGGCACAGCTGCGCAAGCAGGCCGATCCTGCCACCGGCTATGCCGCACGGCTGTTCGACTTTCTTGAACCTGTGCTTGATATCTGCATAGAAGCAGGGATACCGATCATTACCAATGGTGGCGCGGCCAATCCGCGGGCAGCCGCCGAGCGCCTGCGTGCCAGACTTGGCGGAAACTATCCCGGGCTGAAAATAGCCTGTGTCCTTGGTGATGATCTGCTTGGTATGGATCGTCAGCGTCTTGGTCAGTGGCTGAACCTGGACGGCGTGCAAGACGACCTTGTCTCGGTCAATGTCTATACCGGTGCTGACGGAATTACCCAGGCCTTGACTGAAGGGGCATCTATTGTGCTCTGTGGTCGAGTCGCCGATCCCTCGTTGGCGGTTGGCCCGATCCGGCATGGACTCGGCTGGGCTGCCGATGACTGGCAGAAGATAGCAATCGCTACCGTAGCCGGGCATTTACTGGAGTGTTGCACCCAGATTACCGGCGGCTACTTTGCTCATCCCGGCCTAAAGGACGTACCCGATCTGGCCGAGCTGGGGTGTCCCATTGCCGAGGTCCGTGCCGATGGCAGCCTTGTGATTACCAAGTCGGCTGGCTCCGGCGGTTTCGTGAACGAGCGCACGGTCAAGGAGCAATTGCTCTACGAAGTGCATGATCCAAGTCGCTACCTTACACCTGACGTCATCCTGGATCTAAGCGGGGTCAGGGTGAGCACGCTGGCAGCCGATCGCGTGGCCATTAGTGGTATTCAGGGGCACCCACGCCCGGAGCAGCTTAAAGGCCTGGCCGGGATGCGCGGGCTGTGGTTTGGCGAGGCGGAGATATCCTACGCCGGGCCTGGCGCTGTGGCCCGAGCCAATCTGGCCCGTGAGATCCTTCTGCAACGGTTTGACCGACTTGCCCCTGAGGTGGAGCCATGGATTGATCTTGCTGGTGTTGCCAGCCTCTTTAATGATACCCGTGGCGACTACCTGGGCAAATGTCTTGCGCAGGCGCCTCATGTCGAGGACGTGCGAACCCGGGTCGGTCTGGTCCACCATGACCGGGTGCTGCTTGAGAGGTTGCTTGCTGAAGTGGAGGCGCTTTATACAAACGGTCCGGCTGGAGGAGGTGGCGTACGCCGACACCTTGGTGAATCCCTTACCACGCGCAGCTTTCTGATTCCACGCGCTGAAATTAACACACGTCTGGAGTGGTACTGATGAATGCAACTGTCACTCTTGCCGACGTTGCTCATGCTCGCGCAGGCGACAAGGGCAATATCCTCAGCATTGCGGTGTTTCCACTGGACGCGGCCCACTACGAATGGCTCAAGCAGGAACTGACGGCCGATCGCGTCGCTACGCAGTTTGCCAGCCGCCGGCCATCACACGTCAAGCGCTATGCAGTCGATTCGCTACAAGCGCTTAACTTTGTCCTGGAGGACGCTCTGGAGGGAGGAGTCAATCGCAGCCCTGGTCTTGACCGGCACGGCAAGAGCCTGAGTTATCTTTTGTTGTCGATGCGTCTACCACCTCCTGACTGATCTGCCTGCGCCTGTTCTTCGACCTGCCGGCCAGGACCATCGGGTCGGACCCCACAATAAAAACAAATACCGAGGTTCAAAACATGATCACCGCACTAGGTTTCACCATGATGCTCAGCATCATTGTGCTGATACTGTTGCGCCGAATCAGCCCGGTCGTGGCCTTTACTACAATTCCTGTTGCCATCTGCCTTCTGGCTGGCTTTTCCCCCGTTGAAATCGGCGCGTTTATCAAAAATGGTCTGCTCACGGTTGCGCCAACTGCTGCGCTGTTTTTGTTCGCCATTCTCTATTTTGGCATCATGCGAGATCGCGGCCTGTTTGATCCTCTAGTCAATTTGCTGATCCGCTGTACAGGTGGCAAACCGCTGCTGGTTGCCTTGGTAACCGTGGTGGTTACCGCAGTGGTTCACCTTGATGGTGTTGGGGCGGCAACCTTCCTGCTGACCATCCCGGCGCTGTTGCCCCTGTATAAACGCGTGAACATGAGTCCCACTATGCTTTTGATGCTGGTTGGGACCACTGCCGGGGTAGGCAATATGGTGCCCTGGGGGGGAACCACTGCCCGCGCAGCAGCGACTACTGGGCTCGATGCCACCCAATTGTGGCTGGGGCTGATACCTGTGCAACTGGTTGGGTTTGCCTGCTTACTGCTTATCGCTGCCTGGCTCGGTCTGCGAGCGCAACGTCAACTGCCAGTGTCCCTGGGGGCGGCATCAAGCTTTGACCTGACCCTGGCCCAGCCGGAAGCGCGCGAGCACGCCCTGTCGCCACGCGGGATACGCTACTGGCTAAACGTAACCCTGACCGCCGCAATCCTGGCTTGCCTGTTTACAGGCATCTTCCCGCTATATGCCTGTTTCATGGTGGGGCTAGGCCTGGCGTTGCCGCTCAACTTCACCTCCCTGGAAAGCCAAACCGAGCGTATCAAGGCGCATGCCGCTGACGCCCTGCAGATGGTGCTGGTCATGATGGCTGCCGGGGTACTGCTCGGCGTTCTGGCGGGAGCAAAGATGTCTGACGGCATGGCCATGGCGCTGATAGATACCCTACCAGCGGGGGCGGCGCAGTACCTGCATCTGATTATTGGCGCATTTGGTGTACCGCTGGGAATGATCTTCTCACCCGACGCGTACTATTTCGCCCTATTGCCCGTGATACGCGATGTGGCGGTGGCAGCTGGAGTCCCGCTTGAGGCAGTAGCGCGTGCGATGCTCATTGGCGAAAACACTGGTTTCGCCATTAGCCCCGTAGTCCCCAGCGTTTATCTCGCCCTGGCCCTGGCCGGGGTCGAGCTGCGCAAACACATTGCCTTTACCTTTTTCTGGGCCTGGGGCGTGAGTCTGGTCATGTTGGTATTCGCTGTGCTCAGCGGCGCGGTCCATTACTAACTACTGATACAGCCAGGCCCGAACGCTTCAGAAGCCTTTGAGCCACAACCAAACCCTCATATACCTGCATCTGTTGACCGATAACTCCAAGAAGAGGCATCTCATGCAAAAACGTCTGTGTATTCTTGCAATAGGTCTGGGCGTATCGTTTGCCTTGTATGCAAACGCTGCCCAGATAGACGCAACGTCCTATCATGACCATCGTCCCCAATGGCTAAAGATCTACTCGGTTCGCCATACCGATGGCATCAGTGATGATCTGCTCACAGCGGGCCTTGGAAAGGCCATCTGGTTAGGTGAGGCGCCTGGCTATCGGGACGCGGCACACCCCACTGTAAATGAACTCCGCCGTAACGCCTTATATTCAAAACAGGATCCACGTCAGGGAT
This sequence comes from Pseudomonas sp. JZ134, assembly GCF_051027695.1. Taxonomy (NCBI): domain Bacteria; kingdom Pseudomonadati; phylum Pseudomonadota; class Gammaproteobacteria; order Pseudomonadales; family Pseudomonadaceae; genus Pseudomonas; species Pseudomonas sp. JZ134. The sequence goes on from NZ_CP069252.1 coordinate 73,649, forward strand.
GGGGACGACTCTACGGTCCTACACTTATTGATGGGCGCGTGGTTGCAGATGCTGAGCGAGTAGCAGGGGATGAAGTGCTGGCTTATTCCGATGATCAGCAGGGCTTTGCAACAGCGGCCATGTTGCTGCATATCCCCAAGAATTTCAGTTGGCAGAGTCCCTGTATTCTTGCGGTACCTGCTTCAGGCTCGTCTCGACTGTATCAGGATGTTCCCCGTGTAGGAGGATGGGGGCTGCATCGTGGATGCGCAGTGGTGTATACCGATAAAGGCCAGGGAAATGGATGGCATGATCTTGCCACTAATCGGGTTCAACTGATCGATGGTCGTGTGGTTTCTTCCTTCATGGCTGGCCAAGAAGCTCATTTCAGAGCCCCGCTACATACGGCTGAACGGGCGAAATATCTCTCGCATTATCCTGATCGACTAGCGTTCAAGCATGCCCATTCCAGATTGAATCCAGACGCGACCTGGGGAAGAGACGTACTTCGCTCCATTGAGTTTGCCTTTTGGTGGATCAACCGGTCCCGACCAGAGCGCGCTAAAAGACTCTCGTCCGTTAATACGCTGGTTATAGTGACAGGTAATTCCAATGGAGGCGGGGCAGCACTTCTGGCAGGTGAGGCCGACCATGCCGGCATTATTGACGGCATTGTTGCGGCCCAGCCACAAGTCCAGCCCAGGGCATCGGGTTTGGTCAGTATCGAGCGGGCAGGCCGTGAGTGGCGGGGCGGTGGGCGGTCGCTAATTGATTATTTTTCTCAGGCCATCCTCTATCAGCCATGTGCAGTACTTGCTACTCCCAATGCCCCTTTCGCTACCGAGATAACTTATGCAGCTCAACGCTGCCAGTCTCTTTCTGAACAAGGCTTGATCAAGGCCAATAAGCCAGTAGAGCAGGCGAGGGAAGCGCTCGCCAAACTACATGCACTAGGCTGGGAGCCTGAAGCAGATGATCAACAGGCCTTTAGCTTTCGAGTGGCCCCGACCGCTACGTTACTCAAGTATATAACGGCACTGGGACGCTTCGGCGTAGAGGACCATCTATGCAACTACAGTATAGCCGCGCACGATGCTTCAAGCTTTCGGCCAAGAGCCACCACGGATAAGGAACTGGCGACTTTGTTTGTTGATGCAGGAGGCGGCCCGCCGGTTGGAAGTATCGATCTGATCAACGATGCAGATCCAAGAGGGCCACATTGGGACACGGAGTCTGTTTCGGCCCTGAGCGGGCGCAAGGACTATAACCTAGATGGTGCGCGCTGCCTGCGTAGACTCGCTGCTGGACATTCATATGAGGCCTATCGAGTGCGCCAGGGAAATAACGAGTTCCGGGCGACGGGTAATCTGCATGGCATTCCCACGCTTGTACTACATGGCAGAACAGATGCTCGCGTACCGCCCATGTTCTCGAGTAGACCTTATCTAGGCCTTAACAGTCTTGTTGAAGGCTTAAAGAGTCGCCTGAGCTACATCGAGATCGACAATGTGGGCCACTTTGGAGCCAGTCCTCCCTTCGATAGTCACTATCTTCCGTTAACGTACTATGAGGAGCAGGCGCTAGATCAGATGTGGGCACATCTCACGCAAGGTCGGCCCCTGCCTCCCAGTCAGTTCGTCAGAACAAAGTCGCGTGGCGGGGTGTCAGGGTCGGCCCCTGACACGACGCTGGCCAATCTTGCACCAATGCAGTTAATGCCTGTGGTCGAGGATCGCATCTCAGTGAGGCGTGGAAAGGTCACAATTCCTGACTGAAACTATCCTGCAATCGGCATGGCTCCTGTATGCCGATTGCAGGATCGAAAGGTGTTACAAGGGCAAAGCCAAACAGATAAGAGCATGGGGGCGCTCATTCTTTTGTAACCGCGAGGGTCTTCCTGCCGCTCGATCTATCACAGGCTGTATGAGCAGCAGCCCGCAGATGTGCCTTTCTGGTCTTCCTGAAATGTCCAAGGATTTTTTGAAAAATCATCAAAATGCCAGTCTTGCCTACCTCTAGCGCCTTTACTCTTTGAGCGCGTAGCTGCTCGGGCAATATATGCGCTTCGGGGCTTAGGCTTATGAGGCGTACTCCTGAAGTCTACTGGCGCTTGTTCAAATCCCACAGCCCAAACCAGAGTACAGCCTGTGCAGACAGGCCAATGGTGAGGATAAACAACGCAAAGGTCATTATCTTCCAGTAGCCCACGGCGTAGCCAAAGCAGGCTATTGCAGCGGCCAGTATTTCTATCAAGAGAGGAATGCGTCTAAGCCAGCGGATTTCGTGCTGTACCTGGGCGTCGCATCTGTTCGGCTTGTGGCTCCCTGACGGGGCCAGGAGGCGTCAATGGGTTGCGTATAAGAGAATGGACCTGCTGTGAGTGCGGTGTCGCTCACGATCGCGATATCAACGCGGGCAGAAACACTCTCGCGCTCGGGTATGAGCGTCCATCTATGAGAATCACCGTCCTTTAGGGCGGGGAGGATGTCAAGTTAGCCAGTAGGCATATGATCTGTTCTCAAACCCAGTCCTCGTAAACAAGGCTAGGGACACGGCTAAACTCACGCACATTATTGGTCACAAGTACACAGCCAATAGCCACGGCATGCCCTGCAATAGCGGTATCGTTAGGGCCAATTGGCGTGCCGGCCTTGGTTAGCACGCGCATGAGTTCGACAGTCGCATCGACTGCCTTCTGATCCCAAGGCAGTACGGCATCCAGGCGCTTTACAAACTCATCAACCAGCGTCTTGTGCTTGGTCGATGCTTTTTTGCCGATCTGCCCATAACGCATTTCGGCGTAGGTAATGGCCGAGATCACAATCCGGTTGCCCTGCTCTACTTCGGTGGCCAGACGCTGGATCACCGAGGCCGGATGTTCTCGCATAATGAAAGAGCAGATGCAGGTGTCAAGCATATAGGTGATCACAGATTGAATCTGCCTTCATCGCCGACTACCGGTTGCCGCTCTTGCAGGAAGTCAGCATCAGCCTTGGGGAGCTCAGCAAAAGATGCCCAGGATGGCCGAGCAGGGCGCAGCGTTATCACATCACCTTCCCGCGTAATCTCAAGCTCCCCGACGCCTTCATAGGCCATGTCATTGGGCAAGCGAACGGCCTGATTCTTACCATTTTTGAAAATAGAGACGGTACGCATGTCTTGCTTCTCCTGCATATGTTCGGCATATGCAAATGTAATGCTAAAGTTTGGCATATGCAAGACATATGGCATAGTTAAGAAGCAAGCTTGAAAGCCCTGCATATCATCCTCACGGCGGGTTCCAATAATAGACAACATTCCCTGACTGCTCACACCCTCCTGCCGGATCTGGCGCTTGATGTGCGCCTTGGCACGGGTCAGCACGCTGCTTTTCATCATCTGCTGGCACTTGGTGTTGTTGCCGACGGACAGGATGGTTCGGCCACCAATTACGGAGACCAGATAGTCATTGCTCAGGCTGGGCGTGGCCAGCCAGACCTTGACGGCGATGCCCTGGGCCTTGGCGTAGGCGCGGATCTGCGAGACCTGTGAGCGGTTGAAGGCCTTGATCACGGGGTTCTCGACCAGCGTGTCGCTGTGGCAGACGTGCAGGGTCGGGAGAGTGGCGCCAGCCTCCTTGAGACGGATCAACGCGGTCAGCGTAAGGTTCAGCGTGACGCTGGAGTCCTTGCCGCCACTCCATGCCACGACTGGATGCCAGCCTTGCTCGATCAGCACGGTGATGGCCTGCACAGCCCCTTCGATCTTCTGCTCCAGTGAGCGCTCGGGCAGCTGGATTGCTACCTCATTTTGAGGGAAGGCAAAGGCCTCTTGAGTGAGAGGGAAGGCAGTCATCGTGGGCTCGTGGCCGTGTGCGATAACTCCACCTTGCCCTACAAATCCGCTGATGCAAGTCCACTCAGGCCAATAAATATGGCTATGAAAAAGCAGCTATTTTCGCGGATTGAGAATGTATAAGGTGTACATCTGGATTTATTGGCGCTTATTTAAATCCCATAGTCCAAACCAGAGTACCGCCTGTGCAGACAGGCCGATGATTAGGATAAACAACGCAACGGTCATTATCTTCCAGTAGCCCATGGTGTAGCCAAAGCAGGCTACTGCAGCGGCCAGTATTCCTATCAAGAGAGAAATGCGTCTGGGCCAGCGGGTCTCGTGCTGTACCTGGGCGTCGAGCATGGCGATTAACGTTTCCCTGTCCTTGTGCATGGTGTTTCCTTACGACGTAGAGATGCGGATGTGTCTGTGTACAGGATAGACACCGAAACGTTAGTGCCGTTGCCGCGCAGGTAGCCACTTGCATCACAGGATTTGGATGTTAGGTTCGATTGAGTCTGCAAAGTTGAGAGCAATCCATGCCTGTCCAAGAATCGTATGAGTGCTGTGGTGACAACCTGAAAGCAGGGCAAACGGGCGAGTGCGACCTTTGCCGTGATGAGGGGCTTTTGATCGATCTGTGCGGTGGCCTTGATACCCAGGCTTACCAGCTGATCGAGGAGAAACGACGCACTGGAGATGATGCCCGCTTTAATCCAGTAACGACCGCCAAGCAGGTGCGGTTTGATATCAGCAAGGCGACTCCCAAGCTGCTGGAGAGGTCTGCTGCCATGTCCGATATGGACGAAGCATTGATCGCCATCCAGTCGGAATGTGGGATAGAAACCGGCGATCTGGCAGGCCTGTTTTTCAGTGGAGAGCAGTGGTCCGAAACCACGGGTACTGACTGGCCTGATCGAGGCGAGGCGGAGCGACTAAGGTTGCTGCACGACTACCTTGCGTTTGAGCAGAAGTTTCGCGCGGCCTTCTCAGCTACGTCGGAGTAGAACCATGCAAACGCTTAAGACAGTCGTTCAGGAAACTACTTGGTTACATTTTTCTGGCGTCAGCACTACCTACCATTTGGATTGGCATCGCAACGGCTTGCGAGTAGTGGTTCTGGAGCTGGAAGGTCTGCCAAGAGTGGCTCGATTAATTGAGGGAGAAAGTCTTGCCCAAAACTTCACTGTGTACGCTCAAGGAATACTCTAGCTCAGGTAGTGGGCGCGCTTTCAACCAGCAAGATCACAAAGGTGAACCCAATGGATAGCTCAACGAAAGAAAACTGTCATCAGCAGGAAAGGCCTGGTCCTGAATACTACAGGCTATGGATTTGACCATTTTCGATGTTGATACCGCTTGGACTGTTCTATAAGGATGGTTAAGAATTCCGCGCTTCTATTGGCCTTCTATTCTGTAATTGCTTGCTCAATGGCTGTGGTTTGGTTTGTCTATCAACAGTACGCTTGAAGTAGTTTGCGGCCCTCTTTCGGTCTTTGATGTTGATTTCTGCTTGTCGTAGTCAGGCTGAACGTGAACAAAACACCCATACAGTTCAAGGAACCAATCGTGCGTAAGTTCATAAGTAATTTCGTAAAGCTCCACGGGATACTTCCGATCGTAGGCGTAATATTCCTCTCTGCTCTAGTTGTTTTTGTACAAGTTTATGGGGAACGTCTGAATCCATTTGACGGCAAAACTTGGAGTGATTTCGACAATGACAAATCGACCCCTAGTGCTGCCGATAAATAGCGCTACGGTATGCACCTGGACCCGTATCACCCCTAAGTTTTTACAATCCCGCTAGGGCAGAGCTTTGAAGTACTGGCTATCGAGGTAGATGACTATCAGGAAGGATTGAAGATGGCCGTGATGTTCTATGGAGAGGGTGAACACCCCGCAGGATTCATTGGTTACCGAGTGGCGACCACGCTGGGTGAAGAATCCGAGTTTCGACAGCGCTACTTTGGCCTATCTGAATACAGTCCCGCTCAGGCGCATAGCCTGGCTGAATCGCTCGACAGGAAATGGCGTACTGAGGCCGAAGCGGTCAAGCGTGCCAGAGGCCTGCGTCAAGGTCGGCCCAAGGGTGGGCCAGGTGTACTGGCCATGGGGTTCCGGGCGGCATTCAAGGTTGAGCGTGGCCGCAAGGGTCACTATGGAACCTACATCACTCCCTATTCCGTTATTGCCAACCCCGGATATGGCAAAGGGGGAGAAGCGGTTCCAGACGACTCTACTTGGCTTTGACGGTGCCTTTTCGGCAGCGGCAGAGCATTACTGCACAGTGTACAACCTGAACGATCAGGAGCGCAAAATCATCCTGTCGAAAAAGCCCAGCCGAGACCTTTTGTACATATACTGCGTCTGGGACTACTCAAGCGCGGCCACATCATCACGGCGGTCGAGGTGGCTAGACAGCTTGAGGCTCTATAGGTATGAGCCATGATGCTCTTCCTGTACGCATCTAACTGTACCAAATTCAGGATGGTTAATATTTGGCGCCAACATCCATGTGATGCGCCTGCCTTTAGGATTCGAATTAGTTTTCGTCAAGTATTGCCGGCCTAACAGGACTGGACACAGCCTTAAGTCATTCCGCTATGTGTGCCCTAAAGCCTGTTACACCTGGCGCAATGTCGGTGCGGAGCGTTAATGCAGGAATGTCATAGTCACCGCCATTCTGTGAGCGGAACTGGATAGGTGCTGTATGGAACAGGTTATCAAGACGCTCACCAAGACCAGTGCAAATCGCGGCATATCGGTCATCGTCCACTCGGCTGGTCCGGTAGACTACAAAGGGTGGTAATACATCGAAGCCAGGGTAATACAGCACGCCATGCTGTATTGGAAAAAGCACATCCTCAATCGGTCCATTGATACCACGCGCGCTGTAATGAGAATCCCAGCCGCCAGCAGTAACTACTAGCATTGCACGCTTACCGGCAAGAGTACCTTCACCGTAGCGATCTCCCCACCGGCTATCCGAATGCTCGCCAACGCCATAGGCAAAGCCGTAAGCATAGACACGGTCTACCCAGCCCTTGAGAATCGCCGGCATGCTAAACCACCAGAGCGGGAACTGAAGAATTACCGCGTCAGCCCATAGCAGCTTGGCCTGCTCGCCAGCAATATCAGGGCTCTGTCGGCCACTCTGATAGGCCTGCATGGAATCGAGCGACGGGTTGAAAGGCTTTTCAGATGAAAAATCGAGACTGTCAACAGCGTCGAGAGTTGCTTTCCACTGCATGGCATAAAGGTCTGAGATCTTGACCTTGTGGCCCGCTTCCAGGAGGTGCTGTATGGAAAAATTCTTTAAAGCACCGTTAAGGGAATGGGGCTCTGGATGAGCGTAGATCAATAACACATTCATGTCCGGTATCCTCGGCTCGTTTCGGTCAGCAGAGGATGCCGCGCAATATAGTATTATTGAAACGTATAACGCTAATACCAGGTATTGCGGTGGACGATTTCAGTAAGCTTGATCTGAATCTATTGGTTACACTTGATACATTGCTCGTTGAACACAACGTCACGCGAGCAGCCGAGCGCCTCAATCTTGCGCAATCATCAGTAAGCGTGCAATTAGCGAAGCTACGCGATTACTTTGATGATCCGCTTCTGCTGCCTGGCCCACGTGGCATGCGTCCAACAACCAGGGCTAACGAACTACGTGAGCCCTTGCACCAGGCATTGGAAGCACTTGCTGAAGCCATCCAGGGCACCAGGGTTTTTGAACCCGCCCTCGCGCAAAATACCTGGCGAGTAGCAGCAACGGACTACGCTGAATCAACCATCATCCTGCCAACCTTGAATACATTGACGACACAAGCGCCCAAGACGCGGCTGGCAGTGCTGGAAATGGTCCCCAAACGCATTGCTAAGCAACTTGAACAGGATGATATGGATCTGGCTTTCCATACACTTCATGACAGTCCACCAACGCTACGCTGTCATCCGTTGTTCAAGGAGCGTTACGTACTAGCTGGCCGTGCTCATCACCCGGCACTGGCGCAAGAGCTTACCTTGAAACAGTTCTGCACGCTTGAGCACGTTGTTGTCTCTCCGGACGGCGGTGGGTTCTCTGGGGTTACCGATCAGGCTCTTGCGACACAGGGTATGACTCGTCGCGTTGCGCTTTCCGTCCCGCACTTCCTGTTCGTTCTTTCTGTACTGGCAACAACTGATATGGTCGCCGTTGTGCCTTTAAGGCTGGCTCGTAATAATCCAGCGCTCTCGTTTATAGAGCCGCCACTGAATATTCCATGCTACGAGATAAGCATGCTTTGGCATGAGCGTTTGCATCATGATCCGGCACATCGGTGGTTACGTGAGCAATTTGTTGCATCATGTGCAGGGGAGCTGCCAGGACGGCGATAGGTGCTTCGTAATAGTAAATAGCCTTGCAGGCTGCGCTTTGGCTTATAGCTGTTGGAGAGTGATCATGACTAACTTGCCTGCGCGCATTCAGTTACGTCGTACCAAGGGCTGGCGCTTGCCAGAAGGCGCTGTACGTGTTGCCAGACCGGGCAAGTGGGGAAACCCCTTTAGTGTTGTTGCCGAGCATGGCCGCGAAAGGGCCATAGCGCTGTTTTCAGCGTATCTGGATCAGCAGCTGGCGGCGGGTGCCCTTGATATAACGGAGCTGCGTGGCAAGGCTCTGGCCTGCTGGTGTCGCCTGGACGAACCCTGCCATGCAGATGTCCTGATCAAACGCGCCAACGATTAAGGTTAACCATGATTGAGTCAGGGCAAACGAGATCAATTGTGCAGATGTGCTGGCATCAGTTTACTTTCTTGTAGATGTTGTCTGCTGATCTCAAGTGACTTAGCAATGTGCCGTCTTTCTGCATTTCCAGCTTGGGAATTATCTCTCCGTCGCTGGTTTCGACCAGCACGTCATCAGTCTGGGCAGACAGGTATATGTCCACATCCCAGCCCTGACCTGGGGCATATGCATCCAGATGTTCTATAGCACGTAACTTGTCGCCTTCCTCTCTCAAGACTAATGTTTTTGGAACACGGGCGTTTACTGTTTTCCAAGTACCTACGTACTTGGAGTAGTCATGGTCCTTACAGCCTGCCATGAACGCGAACACGACTGTCAGAGACAGACCCTTGAGCAGAGTTTTAGAGCTACACATATTACGTACTCATCCTTAATCAAACATCTTCAGGGTCTTGCGGCCATGATGCCTCAATAACCTCTCATCCTTATCAAGCGTCAGAATAAGTCTCTGACTCCTCCTGCTAATTGTAACAGGCGCCTCTACCTGTCCCATGTGCTCTAGTGCTCTTTCTGCTGCGCTTCGCGCCCTTGCATAACCGGATTCCCATGAGAGAGTAAAAGTGTCTTCCACTTTCAGGATCTCCCCTATGAATACGAAGCAGCTCGTCATCCTCTACATCGCCGCCCTAAGCGTGACCTGGTGTCTGGGCCACATGCTGGGCCTATATGCCTCCATCAATCCGATGATTTTTCTTCTGATGGTCAGCCTGTTGCTGGCGCTGGGTTGGCTCGTCACGCAGCTGATCACGGAAAAGGGGCCTGCGGCTCAAAAGGTCTCAGCTCGCCCTGGAACGGGGCGTCAGCACAGGAACGCCTCCCGCGCCAGCAGCTATGCCTCTCGCAGCTACGCCTCTCAATCAGGTAGCTCCTCAAACAGCAGCGGTGCCGATCTCACGACCCTCGCTACGCTGGCGATACTGAGCAATACCGACACGGGGCCTACCTGTACCGGGGGCGTCAGTGATTCGGGTAGTTCCCGTGGAGACGGTGGCGGCGGTGACTGATAACAGTAAGCAATTGTCCCTTCATGCGCAGCGAGGACATTAAAGTGAGTGAATATTTTGAGTGGGAAGAAGCTGTCGTTGAGCAAGTCGCAACTGCACTGGATGCAAGCCATTCGGATGCGTCGGCCATCGTAGAGGCTCAGCTGTTCAGGATGCAGCAGGCATGGAGCATGGGCATGGATGCAGAGCAGGCGGCGAGAATCGTCGTGGAGGCTGGCTAAGGACCTCTAATGTCACGCATATTTATGCTAGGGCAGTACACTCGACGGAGAATATACTGCCAGGCAAGCAAATATACAGAGCTGCAATCACTTCGGGTTTGGATGGTGCTTCACCGGACTAATATCACCATCCTTTATCCTCAGATTTTCTAAAAGAGCCTTTAGTAGCACTCTTATCATTTTCTTTTTGCTCATCTTTGCAGCCAGCCAATCCTAGGCCAAGCCCAAGACTAAGGGCTAGTGCTAGTAGAATTTGAGAAATATTTTTCATAGCCGGGTTTACTACCTTATATCTATTCTCTGCCTTACCATTTTGCAGGAGGCGGTTTAACTGTTTCAGAGAAGGGGTATCCGTGTATCGTGAAGCTCCTGACCTATTCTTACAGGATTAGCCCACATGAGCGGGCTGATCTATGAAGTGTTTCAGTGCAGGGTAATCAGTGCTTCAAGTAGCGCTTGTTACCGCCCGATGTGATGCAGTAATGCCCGCCTCGAGGCCCGTAACAAAAATTTCCGCCTCCGCAGCCGCACTCCGAATCGGAATAGCCATCACCCATTTCCGTATGGTGCGAGCTTTTGGGGTCCATCTTGATCGTCAACTTCATGTCCTTCACCTGGGCGACTCGATTGGCTACAAAAGGATCCATAGTCTTCACATTGCGAATGATTCGACAGTCGAGGACCGTCAGCATGGCACCAGCCAGCTGAGTATTAGTTGTGGCCAGTTTTTCAAAGCGCTCCAAGGCTTGGTCACGTTGCTTCACATTAACATTATTCAAGTGCATGTATTTACTATGCATCGGCTCTTTAGAGGCTTGCTGAGTCATGGTTTCAAATGCGGGGGCTATAGGGAGCTGCAAAGCCCGCATTCGGGCTACAACAGCCGTTGTCGATGATCCTTGAATTCCCAGCAGATTATCGGAATTGTCAGCCCACAGGACCTCTGAAATCAGCTTAGTAAGCCCTTCCATCTGCTTGGGCGCCAGCGACGGGAAGTAATGCTTTTCAAGGTTTGGCGCCGAGCAATACTGCTTGTAGAACTTTTCAAGGTCTTGTCCATCAGCCCATGGTGAAGCCGAATCGGCTTGCGAATAGGCAAAAGGCCACAGGGCAGCGGCCCCCAGCAAAACCAGTCGTAGCAATAGCATTCTCCTTGTAGTTGCCGCGGACTCAACCCCTGAAGATTGGGCATGGACAGGCATTTCCTATCATTTCAGAACATGTGACTCTAGATGGTCAATCTAATTAAACCTATCGCTCGGCCTAGAACCTCAGTAGTATCTTGTGTGGCGTCATCAGGAGTCCCTTGTACCCATGGAAATCACGTCCAGCGCCAGCCCTACACTGTCCTTGAACCTTGCCAATCACCCAGCCGAGTATCGAGCCGCACTTGAAGCCCAAAAGGCCGAGATGTTTGCGTTCTGGCAGCAGAATCGCGAACGCAGCTATGCCGAAGCCGGCAGGATTTTCAGCGAAAAGGAAAAGCGTAAAGCGGGCTTTCGGGCTTGGGCAGACGCTCAGATCGAGGCGCTTGAGCCGCAGCAGTATCGCAACATGGTTCGCACCGAGCTGAACCGGCTGGTGAGCGGAAAACCGCGTACAGAGTGAACATTGGTTGCTTGGCTCCTGGCGCTCAGGAGCTGCCCGTAAAATAGCTTGATCTAGATGCGAGGTATGTAGTGCTGTAAATATATACAGTATCAGGTTGTACACATGGCAAAGAAAACTGCGTCTCCATCTGCTCCCAAATCCTATGAAGTACTGGCAATGCGTCTTCAGCGCGTGATCAACAGTCCAGCTGCTCAGCGCGCAAAGACAACGCTGCTTGAGCGACTGGAAAGCGATCCGGATGATGTCTGGGAGCAGGAGCAGGAGCAGGAGCAGGAGCAGGTCATGGCGGAATTAGGTGAGACGGATAACGTGACCCTGGCTTTTCGCGATGATGGCAATGTTCAGATCTTCTGGACGGTTCCGCAGAAAGGTTGACCGTACCTTCTCTCACTCTCCGGTCGAAGCTACTCTTTCAACTGCGCACCGTCCAAAGCTGATCCAGCCGTGTTATGTAGCTCTGGCTCATCATTTCGCGCCCCATGGCCCAGCCGGGTTCAGCCGTACTAGTGACGCGAAGGTTCAAGAGGTCGTTGATCGGGTCCGGCAAACCAAGCCTGAGGATGCCAGCCACTGGAGTTCGCGCCGCATGAGCAAGGCTACCGATATTTCCATGGCCAGTGTGCAACGTATCTGGCGAGCCTTTGGCCTTAAGCCTCACCTTGAGCAGACGTTCAAACTCTCAACCGATCCGGCCTTCGTCGATAAAGTTCATGACATCGTTGGGCTATACCTGAACCCACCGGATAAGGCTCTGGTGCTGTGTATTGATGAGAAAAGCCAGATCCAGGCCCTGGATTGAACCCAGCCAGGTCTGCCGTTGGCACCAGGCCATCTCGTAACTCGAATACATGATTATCAGCGCTTTGGCACAACGACATTGTTTGCTGCGCTGGATGTTGTCACAGGCAAAGTGATCGGGCGTCTCAAGCGTTGTCATCGTAGCGCTGAGTTTGTGGAGTTCTTGAAGGCTATTGATGAAGAGATCTGTACTGACCTACCGGTTCACTTGATCATGGACACCAATGCGGTAAATAAGACCGATCAGGTAAAGGCATAGCTAGCCGCACACCCTCGTTATCAGGTGCATTTCACCCCAACCTCGGCTTCCTGGCTAAACCTGGTAGAACGCTTTTTCTCGACCCTTAGCCAGAGATGGATCAAGCGGCAATCACATACCAGCGTAAGCGATCTTGAGCAGTCTATTAACCATTACCTGGCGACTTACAACCAGAACCCGAGGCCCTTCCGCTGGAGTAGGAGCGCTGGTGAAATCCTGGCTTCGGTAGGTCGGGCAGCACGGGCTTTTCGCAGGAACTAATTAAACGTAGTTGTGATTAACCACACTAGCAACCGTCGTGTCCGTTAAATGAGATCATGTACATGCAGGATTGCAAGTTAAACATTGCCGCTGTCTTTCTAATGTTTTATTTTTGCTACAAAGGCTAACGATAAGGAATAAGGTATGAGCAATGACGATGGATATTCGCATGCACAAACCCTTGCTGCTGCCCGGGATAAAATTCGCCTTCTGCAGCAATCACCACGATATCACAGCTTTTTCAATAAAGAAGCAATGAACGCCTTTGAAAAGATTAAGAGTTCAGCCCTTGCTGGTAAATCGCTGCCACAGGATGAGCATGAAGACTCTGTAGTCAAAGGTAAGCAGTGAATCGCTGCTCACATTAGCCGATTATTCGGCTTAATTTTTACCCGTCGCAAATATGGCCGCTGATTTCTGTCATCAAACAGCTCATCAGCGCGATCAGAAATGCGTGCCGTCTTGCTAAGTACCAGGGTAGCGTGTGGTGCCTTCGTACCCATTTAACCAGTGAAGTTTGTCCCAACGCCTATGCTCATTTCCTGCAAAGACTCGTTAAGTTTGGTATTACGCTATTTCTATTCCGCTCCTCAATAATTATATGCTGCTCCATCGCTGTTCTTCGGAGGCAGGAGAGAGTATCCGCGGGGGAGGCAACGGCGAACCGCTACCAATCAACTCCTCGCAACGCTGGACGATAGCATGGCAATAAAATTATTGGCTCAAAGCGGGATAAGATGTAAAAGGTGTTAAAACGCTATGAGCTAAATAACGTTACTCTCACAGAATATATATTGTTCAAAATAGCGCGCTATGCCGTTCTCCCTCGCTTGTGCTCGGAAGGCGCCCCCTATCTGCAAGCTGACGGAGTACTTTCTCCAGACAGACTTCTGTCAGCTAAGCCCGGTCTCGGTCTAAGGTTCATTGTCAAAGGTTTCGACCTGAAAGACGTGCAAGGCATACTTACTATTTCTGATTTGTACTTGACGAAGAGCAACTTAGCCGCACCGTTGGGAAGTCGACCAGGACAATTTATCACCAGAGCCGCAAGCAACCGGCACGCCTCAATTCTCGCCAGGGTGCCGTGCCTTCCAATACGCGAAGCTGCTGAAGCGTTCCACCAATGTGTTTGGCACTTAGATGCTGCTGGCTGAAGAATGACCGGAACGTATCTGGAAGATAACATGCCGCTGGACGTCACTGACAATCCTGTCTGACGTTTAAGACATTAAGGATTTCCTGAAGCGTATAAAGTACTGCATTTACTATTGAGTTTTTAGAGGTAGTCTACCTCATGCTACACATAGCGCCTCGGCCGTAACCGCAGCAGATATCATTCAAGAACGATCCGCTCTATTCAAATAATGAGCAACCGGGTCGGTATAAATCGGTTTTGTTAAAAAGGTAACTGTACAAGGATACCTACCGTATAAGCAGTGACGGCATTAGATTGAAGCATCCATAGATGCAGTCATCTGCCTGAAACAAGAGGAGATATGATACTGCTGATGCTGCACCATATAAAAATCCACTAAATTTAACAACGTCAAGGGAATCAGCACGGTCACCATGACCCGGATCAGCTTGACCTGCTTTCCGATTTCAGTATTACCCCTAGTTTAGTAGAGTCGGTTTAATAAGTAAGAGACAACTGTGAGAAAAGCGTTTTATCCCATAGCAGATTATCGCTTTTATCACGCAGGTAGGGTCGTCGTACCGGTTAAGGAACTGTTCCACCGAAATGGCTTCAGTAATGCCTCGTTATATACGGGAAGCCAAGTTGAGCAGTATGCCCCGCCCGATGCCCCGCTAACAGCCGCGTACTAGCGAGCAAACACAGCAGATCAATAAGCTCATCTGAGCGATAGTGGTCAACTAACGTCAACGCTTCTTATCCTCGGCCATCAAGAACGCGGTAGCCTTTTAAGGTAGTTTCCCCCGCTTCAGCCGCATGGTCTGCCACCTCAGGTACACCGGTACTGTGGGGTCTATACACTCATTGCGATGGGCATTATCCATAGCGACTCGTGCCCACTCAGGCTAGTGTAACCACACGTCAAACGACAAATTTGGGCATGGTTAAGCACCCTCAATTTGGTAAATGCAATTCCGCCGAGAAAATCGTGCAAGTTTTTAAGGGCTCATTCACTAAGAAATCTAGGGTAGAGTAAGTTTTCGGTCCTTCTACTCGGTAAACATATCCAAACTCTCGGTCTTGCTCGTTGCGTATGGAGCAAACCTCTACCAGCGGCTCCATCATCCAGCGGCCCGTTTTGTTTAAGGAGCTTGGTGAAACTAGTAGAGCTTGTTCTAGCCAGGCGTTGTCCGTTTTTACGGCCACGATCTGCTCAAGCATTGGGGTTGTGGGAACCATCAGCATGCTTCGAAAAATCTCTTGGCCATCGACCTCTACTAACTGGAGATAAAACCAAGGCCACGCTATCTCTTGCTCGACAAATGACCAGAACTGCACACCGGCTGGGCCGTTTGAAAGCCCAGGAAGTAACTCAGCATAGCGATTGGTCTTGAACACGTTGCGCCTCGACTTTTGATGAGATCATATCTCGATTGGCGAACAATATATGTTGTAGCCATAAATTGTTCAATATCGCTTCATCTTTCCATTTTGCGGGGTCGTAAAATGGATGTTAGAAATTCGTTCGGTCAGGCGCTGAGACTGGTAAGGCAAAGCCAAGGGCTCAGTCAGGAGGATTTTTCAGTTGTCAGTAGCCGCACCTATGTCAGTTTAATAGAGCGTGGAGGTACGAGCCCGACGCTCGAAAAGCTTGATAGCTTGTGCAAGGCTCTCGACGTTCATCCAGTCACCATGATAGCTCTGACCTATTTACTTGGTACGGATGGTCTGGAGGATTATGAGGCGCTGCTGAGCCGGGTTAGTAATGAATTAATGAAACTAGTAGCAGAGTAAACTACATCGGTTCGCTGAACGATTTCGCCACGTCGTATTGATAGGGCTTGATGAGCTGTGCGCTTGGCATTTCGGCACTGATGCCATATTAATGCCTACATTGTCGTTTGGTTTGGGCTAGCCGTTAGGTATCAGATAGAACAAACAATTGTGAGCGTTCACGCATAGAGATCATGAACGCCGCTAAAGATAAAATTAGTCGACAACAGCGATTACCAAACACCGAGCTTCTTCAATCCGACGGAAATCGATACATTTGCCAAAGTAGAGAGCTTTGCCCTCGCAGAGAGGTTGTTGCCGCGTGATAAGCATGACGACTTGAAGGAGAAGATGTAATCTTGGACCTTTACTGCCTTAATGTTGCCCACGTGGCGTCGATGTTGAAGCTGGCCAAAAGCTTCCTCGATTGTCACTGATTCAGCAGTCCATCAAAATGCACGAAAAGTGGCTTTTCTTGCATTTTGCCGCCTGGCAAACGGTCTATCACCGTTTCCGTACGCTTGCTGTTTAATGCTCTACTCAAACGGTGCCGCACGGTTCTGGCTGATAAGGATTATGATAGTCAGGCGCTAGGCCAGTACTGCAGCCGCTTCAGGATCAAGCCCATCATCCCCTATGTCAGATGCATCGTCGTCCCAGGACAGGCCTGCCCAGATTGTTTGGCCGACCGACCTATCTCAAGCGCAATGTTATCGAGCGGCTTTTTTAGCAGGCTTGAGGAGCATCACCGGATAGCTACTCGTTTCGAGGAACTCATCAGCAGCTTTGAAGCCATGATTTCTCCGGCTTGCTTACGGATTTGCTTGAGAAAAGCTTTTTCAGACAGACTCTAGTGCTACCAGGCCTAGTTGTGGTGGTTAAAGCATAAGCCACATGAACAACAATGGGACTTGAGTTAGGCTGTAATTTCACCCATCAAGTGGATGAAATTCAACCATGTATCCACGGAAAATTCGCCAAAATATAATAGAAGCTTTGCAAAATAGCCCGGCAGTGCTACTCAATGGTGCACGCCAAACCGGCAAAAGCGCTTTGATTCAGAGCCTTGAACGAAAAGCCACTTATTACACGTTCGACAATCCTACAGTCTGTGCTGCGGTTCAAGCAGACCCGTTCGGCTTCATAAGCTCTCTTAAGGGGCCGGTTTGCCTTGATGAAGTCCAGCGTGCGCCTCGGGTATTTCTTGCGATCAAGGCGTCCATAGATCAAGACCGCACCGCTGGACGTTTTCTGCTCACCGGCTCGGCCAGCCTGACGCTTCTGCCACAGATAGCCGAGTCTCTAGCAGGGCGTATGAAAGTAATTGGCCTCTGGCCGCTGGCGCAGTGCGAGATAGAGGGCAGATCAACGAGCGTGATTGATCGACTCTACCGAAACGATCTCCCAGACAGATGCGGTTTTCAAAGGCAGGACTTTATAAACCGATTGTTGCAAGGTGGATATCCCGAGGCGCTGGAACGTGTAAGTAAGCGCCACCGCGAAGCTTGGTTCGAAAGTTACCTCTACACTGTTCTAACTCGAGATATTCGAGACCTTGCTCAAATCGATGGGCTATTAGAGTTGCCGAGGTTGATGAGGCTGCTTGGGGCTCGCAGTGGCAAGTTGCTCAATGCAGCCGAGCTCTCACGCTCAATTGGGATACCGCAAACGACACTTAAGCGTTACCTGACTCTGCTCGAAACCTTGTTCTTGATACGTCAGGTGCCGGCATGGGCTTCTAACCTAGGAAAGCGACTTCAGAAGTCACCCAAGCTGTTCGTGACCGATTACGGCATGATGGCTCATTTGCAGGGGTTGAACAGCAGCCGAATTGCAAACAAATTTGAATTGCCCGCTGATCTTGTCGAAGCCTTTGTACAGGCAGAATTAGTCAAGCATCAGGGATGGTCGGCGTCATGCACACATTTAATGCACTACTGCACCTATACCGGCGTTGAGGTTGATTTTGTTCTTGAAAATCGACAAGGCGAGTTGTTAGGTGTTGAGGTTAAGGCAGCAGCCACGATCAGCAGTAAAGATTTCAGCGGTCTTCGCCAGCTGCGCGAGGTAACATCGCAGCAATTTAAACGTGGCGTGGTCTTCTATTTTGGTGATCAGGTTGTGTCTTTCGATGAACAGCTAATAGCCGTGCCGATTTCATTGTTATGGACCAACTGAGGAGGCTTTTCCCTTCTTCTGTTGAGTCTGTGGTTAATTGCGCTGAAGAAAATCTAATCGCCATGCGAACCGACATGGCGTGCAAAGGTTGCGACTTTGCCCTCTATAACCTACAAAAGCGCGACCCGAAGCACCACCCAAGCCACGCTAATTTGTCTTGGCCGCTGGCTTACAAAGGAAAAGGTGCACTAGGGCAAATTGTCGGGCAGTGGAGTAACACGTTTACCTCGACGTGGTTCGTGTTTGCGAAAAGCTCTTACTATTCGATTCTCACGTGCTACTTATGCCGTCCGGTTTTCATCACCTCTCTCAACAGAGGTCGTGACTTGTCCTTTAAAAAACCTAAGAGTTCTCTAGGTCACTTAGGTAGACCAGCGAGGATTCGTCTGCATCGTCGATAACAGTGCTCACCTCTTCTATATAGGTGAGGTCGTTCGGAGCTATGCCGCCAAAGACTTGTTCAGCCAAGCGGCAGCGGATCAGGCGCCGCAAGTTACCGTATATGAAGCGATCCCGGTTTTCGGGTTCGGTCGCATCGATACAGCTAGCCATGATTTCGGGCAGGGCTTCATACAGCATGGGATAAACCTCATGCAGCAGCTCATCATTGTCCATCTTGGCAAGGCCGAACTTCTTCTTATACCTGCCCAGAGCATCGCGAGCCGCCATGATGAGAAAGCCTCGCGCTCTATCGGCGGTCAAGATGCGCCATGGGTCAAGTTCGCGCAGCTCTGAATCTGTCAGGTCTGTCAACCACATTGTGCGGTATTCCACGGCGTGCCTCCTACAAGCATCCGTCGACTGGAACGACAACAGCCGCTCCCCTCTTCTGTTCAATCTGTGTTTGGGAACTATCGCCCCGCCGGCGCCAAAGCGTTCAGCTCAGAATTGATTGTTGGGATTTGGGGCAAGCGTGCAACTCAACTAAATGCAGTTACGCCTACCCCACATGGGTTAGGTGACATGCTGGCCCTTAAATGTGTGAAAACAGTCCGAGGGTGTGTAGTGAGGAATAGTGACCCGTTATAAAAGAGGTACTGATAAACAAGCTGAAGGCGCAAACATGAATACTCAGACCACTTCCGTATCAAACCTCAGTTCAGCAATGGAGGCTTTCGCCAAAAAGGTAGAAGGGAGACTGCATGTCTATGTGAAGAAAACCCACCAGCGCCGTCCAACTATCTCCTGTATCTGGTGGGAGACACCAAAAGAAGACCCTCAAGGAGGTTGTGTATATCGGCGAAGAAGAGTTCGATGCTCTGGCGGTAGTCCAGGAGGGCAACAAAAGCATGAAGGCCTCAGATGAGGTGGTAAAGATGCTGGTCGAGCTGTACGAGAGCCAGAACGCAAAACCTATGGGTGAGGGGGGCGAGTTCTAAGCCGAGAAACACCTGTGACAAGCCGGCGATGTGCCGGCTTTTTCATGACTGAGACAAAGCCGTAGGCTAAGCCAGCAAGAGTTCGCTATAGGGTAAAAGGGAAAAAGTAGAGGGTCTGACTCAATAATTACATTAGACGGCTATTTAGTCTCAAAAATTGGTCATTTATTGCCCGTGCAACACGGAGGGGGTGGCCAAGGTTATAGAAAGCCAATAATCATTAGCGGTATGTTTTAGGCTGAAAAATTGGTCACCGACCAAACCGGTAAATTTGGCTATTATTGGCCCTTTATGTTGCATAGAAGCCAATTATTATAGCGGTATGTTTTAGCGTTTATTTTTGGTCATAATTTGCTGGCACCATCCTAGATTGGAGATATTGTTCTATTTTTGTAGTGTGCCGGGCGATAAGTAGAATTCCTCTCCGCGCTTTTCTGACTCATCCTTTCGCTCGGTTTTTCGTCAAAGACTTCCGCTTCTGTTCCAGGAGTATTCGTTGAGACTTCTGGCTGCAATGAAGCGTGGTCAAGGCCAGCTTTACCTTGGGTTTCATCTTGCTTTTAGCCTGCCTACTGGTGCCTTAATGGTCACCTGCATCTTCCTACGGTAACTTCAGGTATTTAACTGCCCGCGACTGATTCGCCTAGGTAAAGCGCTGTTGCGTAAGGGTTTCCCAATGAAATTTTCAAGCTTGGCAGAGCTTTTTCACTGGTTAGTAAATGCCCGGTGCGCACTCCTACTGATAAACGACTGAATCTCACTGGTGGGAGAAGGAAATCCCCATGGTATTCCAAGCAACCTATGGGTTTCCCGATGAAATCTTCAGGTTTGGCAGAGCTTTTTCACTGGTTAGTAAGTGCTCGGTACGCACTCCTACTGATAAACGACTGGATCTCACTGGTGGGAGACGGAAATCCCCATGGTATTCCAAGCAGCCTATGGGTTTTTCGATGAATTCCGAGGCTATATGACTGATGTTTCGAAGGTAGCTCTGTGGCGGGGCGCTTGTATTGGAAGGTGGCCTGGGTTTGGGATACAGCATCAGCAGGAACGGTGGAGGTCATTAGAAGGCAGGGATAAGATAATCCGAAGAAATGTGTAGGTTTCCCGTGGATAAAGCGCGGCTCCTAGAAGAAGGGGTGAGTAAAGGCAGCAATAGAGCCTGCATGGCGGTCAGCCGGTAGCCCTGTAACGCTGGCCCGATCTAGAAGAAACACCAGGATGTCTGTCTTCTCAACGATTCGCAGTACAAGTATGCAGTCTTTGATGTTGTATCTGGCCAGCGCAGCCTTGTCGTTCGCAAACATCCGGTTGATGGACGCCATACGCGGGTAGGGGCTATCGATATCCTTGCCTTCTCCCAGAAGTGTCTGTGAGACGTTCTCCAAACTAAAAGATGAAAAACTCCAAAAGGCCGAGCGAAGCGCTTCGACACCATCGATTAGGGTTTGTCTGAAAAGTCGGCCCGCATGCATCGCTCGATACAGGCCAGCGTAACCATGGCCTTGAAGCTGCTAGCCAGCTTGTCAAAGCGAGTACAGAGCCGACGCTTTTCCTTTAACCAACCGAATAGCCGTTCGATCACGTTACGCTGTTGATACTTGGGCCTATCAAACAGGCGAGGCAGACCTGTCCGGGGCTTGCGGTGCATCGTGCGCTGGGCAATCACCGGCTGCATACCGAAGCGGTCGCAATAGCGACGCAACCCTTCACTATCGTAGCCCTTGTCCGCGATCACTGTCCGGCAACGCTTGCGTGGTCTGCCCTGAGAGCCAGGAAGACGCACCTGATCGAGTAACGGAATAAAGTTGCGCGAATCGGCCTGCTGACCAGGCGAGAGGGTAAAGCTCAGCGGATAACCATTGGCATCGCAAAGCAGGTGAATCTTGGTACCTAACCCACCCCGGCTGCGTCCCAGGCAATGATCTACAGGTTCGTCCGGGCCCCTTTTTTTCCGCCTCCTGCCGCGGCACGGGTAGCTCGAATGGTCGTAGAGTCCACCATCCAGGTATCCAGATCGATAAAGCCATCCTGGCGAAGCCGCAGATGCAGACGAGTCAATACGCGCTCAAACGTTCCGTCGTCCCGCCATTGGCGAAAACGCTGATAGACCGTTTTCCAAGGGCCTTAGCGTTCGGGTAGATCACGCCATTTGGCGCCGGAGCAAAGGATCCAGAAGATACCATTGAGCATCTGTCGATCATCCCGGCGAGGACGGCCCATGGTCTGGGGAGGGGAAACGATGTCTTCAATCAATGCCCAGCGCTGACTCGAAAGCTCGTAGCGATCTGTCATGTCTGCCTCCGCTTGCCACAACGGCATTAGGCTAACAAACGCGACTTTTCAGACAAACCCTAGTAACCGCCCTGGAGCAGAGGCGAAGCGCCCGTCTCGCCACTCAAGCTCGGATGCTCCTCGCCCCTGACGCAGCGGTATTTGTAACTTGCTTGCATGCTCCTGAAGTACACGTAGATCAAAGCCAATAACGTTCCAGCCGATAATGGCATCGGGGTCATATTGGGCGAACCACTCATTGAGTCTTTCGAGTAGTTCGGCGCGGGTATCGCAGTAAAAAAGATCGAAATCGAGGGCGTCATCATTGCCATTGGCTGGCCCCAACATGAATACTTGGCGCACGCCACAGCCTTCAATGCCAATACAATAAAGTTCCCTCGCTCACTGGTTTCTATGTCTAGTGAGGCCAACCTAAGTGTTGGTCGAAAATCAGGCGCGGGTTTTAGCTGAGCGTTGCGGAGCCGCCCATTACCATCCAACTCGCCAGTGAAGAGGACAGGGGCGGTGATAAAGCGCTCCATGAGATAACGCTCGTGAGGTCGGATATCTGCCTCATAGATATCGACTCCTGCACTTTTGAGTTTATCGGCAAGGCCAAGAAGCTGCCGGTAGGTCTGGCAGTACAGGCCCGCCATTGGGCGGTGCCTGAAGTCACATAATTCAAGTTGGCGTAGCTGCGTGCCGGGTTCACGTGCAATGAGTGCAGCTACCTGACCCTGCTGTTCAACAGGAATAAAGGCAACGGAAGGTTGGTAGGGCAGGGATGCGTGAACCGGTCCTGTATCTGTGGCAAGACAGAAGTCGATTTCTGTACCTACCGGCGTGTCCCGCCAGTGTCTCGTAAGTACAAACGCTGTGAAAGTTCCACCTTCAGCCCATACAGCAAAACCATAGATCTCTTTATGATGACGCAGATTGCTGCACAGGGATAACTGGAAATATAGATTCCCAGATTGACGGCATTACCTAGGGCTTCAATCAATAAACTACTGAGTTCGATTACCGTTATATCGTCAATCGTAGCCTCTATAATGCGCGCCCGTTTCGTTTTTTATATGTGCGGTCATGAAAAAAGTCCTGCTTGCCGCCCTGGCTCTACTTCTGCCCTTTACCGCGCAAGCGGCTCCTCCATTCACCTTCACCGAAGATAAGGTAGTAGCCAAGCAAAAGATTTATTTCGACCAAACCAATAGCACTCAAGGCGAATTGTATTGTGGCTGCCACTGGACCTGGGCTGGTAAATCTGGAGGCCGTATCGATTTTGCCTCATGTGGCTACCAAACACGCTCGCAGCAAAACCGAGCAGAACGTGTTGAATGGGAGCATATCGTGCCGGCTTGGATTTTTGGGCATCAGCGTCAGGGCTGGCAGAACGGCGGTCGTAAAAATTGCGTAGCGGACGATCCTGTTTTCCGCGCCATGGAGGCGGACCTCTATAACCTCTATCCTTCTGTGGGTGAAGTGAACGGTGATCGCAGCAACTTCCAGTACGGTATGGTTGCCGGCGCCGGCTC
Source organism: Pseudomonas sp. JZ134 (assembly GCF_051027695.1). Classification (NCBI taxonomy): domain Bacteria; kingdom Pseudomonadati; phylum Pseudomonadota; class Gammaproteobacteria; order Pseudomonadales; family Pseudomonadaceae; genus Pseudomonas; species Pseudomonas sp. JZ134. The sequence continues at coordinate 96,661 of NZ_CP069252.1, forward strand.
CCAGTATGGACAGTGTAATACAAAGGTCGATTTTGCTGGCCGTGCAGCGGAGCCTCGCGATGAAGTTAAGGGGCTAACGGCTCGGGTGACCTTTTATATGTATGATCGTTACAACTTGTCCATGTCACGCCAGCAACAACAGCTCCTGACGGCCTGGGATAAGCAGTTTCCTGTTACTCCATGGGAAAAAGAGCGGGACAATCGAATCGCAACGGTAATGGGGCACCACAATCCGTTCGTAACAGATGAGCGAAAATGGACACTCGGTTATAAACCAGTCGGTGAAGGCATCGTTAGCCCTATTCCAACACGAACACCTCAGCCAATAAACACAACAAATGTAAGCAGCACGTCATCTTCAGTTGCCATTATGGGTAACAAGAGCAGTCATATCTATCACCTACCAGTGGGGTGTCCTAGCTATGACAAAGTTTCACCAAAGAATCAGGTGGCGTTCGGCTCAGAAGCCGAAGCGCAGGCTGCTGGATACCGAAAGGCGGGTAACTGCAAGTGATAGGATAGCCATGAGTTATTTAGGTGAAAAATAGCTTTGTGGCAAATCTAGGGGAAATATTCCCCTTAATATCTAAAGTAAATCGTTATGCCTCGGGCGAGACTTGGCGACATGAGGGTTTAGTTGTAGGCACCCGCATTTAAAGCAACACGCTTACCCATGTACGTAAGCCCTTGTGCTGAGCCAATAACCTTGAACGCGCTTTTGTAACCGTAGAACTCGCCAGCCCGATCTCCTGATGGAATTCCATGCAGACCATTGACTACAGCTGTATGGCCACCAAAAGACAAGAAACTTGGCGCATATGCCGGAGCACCGTCAGACATATAAAGTATCGGCTTGGGATTATCACGCGGCTGGCGCCAGGAGTAGTACGAGTGCACCACGCTTGCCAATACTTCGCTAGCCGGGTCGTTACGTGAAAACAGAACAACGTAAGGACGCTTACATTCTCACTGGGCGCAGTTCCCCAAGGTTCGGGCCGTTACCGCCACCGGGCTCTACTATTACACCGAACTTATAACCTTGATCTACCGCTGTGCAAAATCTGTTGCCACAAACAATAGCCCACATTTTTCAAGCGCTGAGGGAAAATCTTCCAGGGCGTGGCATATGCCAGATTTGGTGTGGACAAGATTTCTCACCACTACGAGACAAGCAGGCAAAGAAAAGGCGCACTTAAGTGCGCCTTTAGCCAGTGAGATGCATCATTAATGGCGTTTCTGGACAGCCGGAGCACTACCCGCGAAGTCACCATTATCCATAGCTTTTTCAGCTTCGGCAGATTTATTGAACTCTGCGTAGGTAAGCCTACGATTTAGGCCCCTAGCAGCAATCCTTCGTAATGCCTCTTCATACGAGACGGTAGTGCCTCCTACAGATATCGATGAAGTCTCTTTAGTTTTAGCCATGGCAAAGCCCTCTGAATAGCTCAAATCTATACCTCCAAGGCTGGGAGAGCAAGATAGCTTTTATCACCAGTGAATCCAGCTCGCCTGTATGCCTGTACGGCTCCCTCAAGTGCGTTCTGCACGACTATGTTGTTTGCATCCAGCACGGCTGCATAAGCTCTGAGAACGGTAACAGCCGTAGGTATAATCTCGCCTTTGAGAGGATGGCCTGGATCGGAATTGCCTTGTAAATACTCTATATCTACATCATCAGCATACTCTGAACTTGCACAGCACAAGCCACACAGAACGTCGTTATGCCAAATAGCAAAATCAAAGCTGTGATGCTTTCTAAACTTGTATGTAGCAATCAGAGCCCAATCGAAGGTGTGTGGCGATGACACCCATTCGAGGTGAGCAATCAGTTCCTCTTTGCCAATAGGCCTCAGCTCAATACTTTGCAATTCATCCGGCAAGAGTTGCTTGGCAGATAAAAGCGCTGCCTTCTGCATGTCCCAGTACGCTCGCGGAGTGTACCTATCAGGACCATTACCATTCATAGATAGGTCATTCCCTCAAATAGGCCATGAGATATATGTGGAGAGTGGACCTAGAATGGACGTCTGAATCACTGCTCATCAGCCAATCATCACTATTGGCCTCTACACCGAATCTCCTATTATAAAGCTAATAGGAAGTTTGCAGCGTCACATTCAGCCCTCCCTTCATGCGGGTGAATTTAAAAGACTGGAAATCTGTCCTTTAACGTGGAGGCCCTTGAGACTCAAGGCCATAGAGATCAGGCAGTTCGTAGCTTGCGCTAAAACAAGCAGATTGCTTTTCAATAACTCAAGATAGATGGACTAGCGGCTCTGAGACGAGGCAAGTACCGATGGAGAGCAGGCTATAAATGTCTGGCACCGGCCCGGCAGTCTCGACATCGACGGAAACATAAAACTCATCGCTCATCATCTAGCCCCTTATATTTCGAATAGTATGCTGAGAGTTGAACAAGGCTAGGGTTTGTCTGAAAAGTCGCGTTTGTTAGCCTAATGCCGTTGTGGCAAGCGGAGGCAGACATGACAGGTCGCTACGAGCTTTCGAGTCAGCGCTGGGCATTGATTGAAGACATCGTTTCTCCTCCCCAGACCATGGGCCGTCCTCGCCGGGATGATCGACAGATGCTCAATGGTATCTTCTGGATCCTTTGCTCCGGCGCCAAATGGCGTGATCTACCCGAACGCTACGGCCCTTGGAAAACGGTCTATCAGCGTTTTCGCCAATGGCGGGACGACGGAACGTTTGAGCGCGTATTGACTCGTCTGCATCTGCAGCTTCGCCAGGATAGCTTTATCGATCTGGATACCTGGATGGTGGACTCTACGACCATTCGAGCTACCCGTGCCGCGGCAGGAGGCGGAAAGAAAGGGGCCCGGACGAACCTGTAGATCATTGCCTGGGACGCAGCCGGGGTGGGTTAGGTACCAAGATTCACCTGCTTTGCGATGCCAATGGTTATCCGCTGAGCTTTACCCTCTCGCCTGGTCAGCAGGCCGATTCGCGCAACTTTATTCCGTTACTCGATCAGGTGCGTCTTCCTGGCTCTCAGGGCAGACCACGCAAGCGTTGCCGGACAGTGATCGCGGACAAGGGCTACGATAGTGAAGGGTTGCGTCGCTATTGCGACCGCTTCGGTATGCAGCCGGTGATTGCCCAGCGCACGATGCACCGCAAGCCCCGGACAGGTCTGCCTCGCCTGTTTGATAGGCCCAAGTATCAACAGCGTAACGTGATCGAACGGCTATTCGGTTGGTTAAAGGAAAAGCGTCGGCTCTGTACTCGCTTTGACAAGCTGGCTAGCAGCTTCAAGGCCATGGTTACGCTGGCCTGTATCGAGCGATGCATGCGTGCCGACTTTTCAGACAAACCCTAAGTGTCTGCTGGTGTATACCCAGCGGCAGTACAAGACAGATCACTACCATGCCTTGTGCCTGGATAGTCGCCCGCTGTGCCTGTTCGATCTGTCTGAAGAGACACATGCGAGGGCTGGAGTCCTGTGTCTGGATGATGACTTTGGCTCACTGTTGCTCAAGCAGTGGAACGTCACCGGCATCCGCGTAAAGGACATGGCACGCATCGATGCCTTGTGTAGAGCTGCGCCGGCACTGGTTAATTCGCTTGACCGGCTGGAGCGCGCCGTCTCGGCCATATCCCTTTCGCCACTCGTCACCGAAATGGTGGACAGCCCGGTTCAGGTAGCCCAACAGACGCTGGCCCAGGTGCTGGGACATAGCTAGGCGCTGGGGCAGGCGACCTGTGGGGAAAAGGTGTGGGAGAAATTCTGGCCCCATTGCAAGAAATCAGTTATCACAAAGCTTTAGATCACTAATGTATGAGGATGAACTATCCCCATACATTTCGTTTCATTTTATGATTCCGGCAGTATCATGGCCTCATATGAGCAAGCTAACCCCCAAACTTGTAAAAGCCCTTTCCGAACCCGGAAGCTATCAGGATGGCCGCGGTCTTCAGCTTCGCATTTCCGCCCAGCTGCGCAAGAGCTGGATATTTCGGTACATGATCAATGGCCGGCGGCATGATCTTTCGGTGGGCAGCTATCCAGCAGTCTCCCTGCGTGATGCGCGCCTGGCGGCAGACAAGTACCGGCTTAAAATCTCTCGTGGAATCAACCCAGTCCTTGAGCGCCGGAAAGAGCGTGAGGGCAAATCCTCTGAGAAGCTGGAAGCCAAGACCTTTCAGACCGAGGCTGCACGTTATATTCGAACGCACTCGCCCAGCTGGAGCACCAAGCACGCGCAGCAGTGGCAGAACTCACTGGCTAAGCATGTCTTTCCCGTGATTGGCTCAATGCCTCTTGCCGAAATAGATACCGATGATGTCCTGGAAGTGCTGGAACCTATCTGGAGCGTTATCCCGGTAACGGCCAGTCGCCTGCGCAACCGTATTGAACTGGTCCTCGATGCGGCCAAGGCCAGAAAGCTAAGGGAAGGGGAGAACCCGGCGCGCTGGCGCGGGCACCTGGACAAGCTCCTGCCCAAACAGGGCAGCAGGGTCAGGCCGTTTGGCTCGTTGTCTGCCGAGGATACCGCCCAGCTCATGCATCGGCTCGATAGCCTTGAGGGCGCTGCAGCACGCGCAACAGAACTCATGATCCTGACCGCAACCCGTAACAGCGAGACCTGCGGCGCACGGTGGGCCGAGCTGGATCTTGAGCAAAAGCTCTGGACTATTCCGGGCGAGCGCATGAAGACGGGCAAGACACATCGTATCCCGCTGACCGAGGCCATGATTGAGGTGATCAGCCAGCAGAAGGGCCAGCATCCGGAGTGGGTTTTCCCAAACAGTCGTCGCACGGGCTGTATTCCCGGCAATGCCATTGGCCGCGTACTAGATACCCTAAAGGTTCACATGGCAGTGCCGCATGGCTTTCGCGCCACCTTCAGAACCTGGGCCGCGGAGACTACGAATTATCCCCGAGAGGTATGTGAGATGGCACTGGCGCATACGTTGGGGAGCAAGGTGGAAGCGGCCTATAACCGTGGGGATCTGTTGGAAAAGAGGAGAGGGTTGATGCAGGTGTGGAGCGATTTCCTGTATAGGCCCTCTGAGCGGACTAAACAGGCGGAGACAGGCTTCGTGGCTGGCTGATATAGCGTAAGGCTGTTAGATAGTTTTGCAGATCTGCGTTATCAAAAGTGCATCCAGTCAGGTAGGTAATGTGACTTATCCGCTTTCTTTGTTGGTTATTTCAAATCCAGCCGGGTGTTAACTTAGTTACTTGCGGCATCATTTGCAATAAATGATTCAACATCGAGTTTCTTCCATAAGTATCCGAAACCAACGACCCACAGAGGCACTAGAAGCGTTCCGAACACGCTCAAACCGACCAGCATCATCAAGATTCCTCTCCCAAAGTCGACTGAGTCTGGAGGATCGGGCACGGGAAAGTTAAAAACAAAGGGTGTTGCGAAGATCGCGGCACCTCCCAACATCGCCGCTACGATGAAGGCTACAACTCCCGACAAAAACACGGTCACTGCGTATGCGAGCAAGAGTCTCATATGATGCCCCACGTTGAGTTACGCAATTGCCAATAATCGTGTGCAAAATCCGCTAGCTGCATAAATCTATCCTTGATGCATAACGTTTGAATAAGCGGCGGATCAATGAATGCGAAGCCGCCACTGGCCCGTCCGCTTGATGGACGGGTTAGGCCACGCTGCCAGGCGACAACTATTCATAAGCGGTTTCGTTTGCGCCAACGAGCTCGGCACCCAAGTGTGCCGCCAGCTTACGGGCAATAACCCATACCTGATAGTCATTGGGCACAACATTTCCAGGCGGACTTTCGAAAGTTACGACACCAAGCCCACGCTCAGGAAGAGGATACCAGTAGAACGCACGAAACCAGTGATTTACGTCTGGGAAGAACACCTCGGCATCGTGGGCACGTTCTGGGCGGTCATGAAACTCCTTGTTGGGTGAGCCCAGAGGATTAACAACGTACCCAATCCATTCGCCAAGCCCTTGGAGTGGTGATTTAACAGAACGGACACCTGACACACTCTCGACAGCTTTTTGCCACTCTTCGAGTGTTAGATGAGAGCGCGCATTATCGCGCTCGAAAAAATAGGGATACAGCATGTCTTTTCCTTTCGGCATCTAACATTTGGTTAACGGGCGGTTTAGCGCGTCCCAGCGAGCGAAGCGAACTTTTGGACCACTTGTTAGGCTTTAATCATGGCATTTAGGGCTTCGGGAGACTCCCTAGTGACGTATAGATCTGTGCATCGTATTTCTATAGCACCAAATTCAAAGTCGGAGATCTCCCAGAATCCGCGCTCCCAACCAGAATCCTTACATGCGTCTACGTAATCTATTGCAAGGCCAATAATTTGGTTGCCTGTGGGCCACTGTTTAATTTCAGGGTTTGAACAATGGATTGTGATTCCATCCGCATTGGTGGCAGGGAAGTTATGAACCATTGTCAAAGAGAATTCGAATGAGAACTCGCCTAGCTCGTTAAGCGTTGGGGTGAGCTTCACCGCGAAAACGTCGGAGTGTTTGACCCAGCTTCCGGAAACAATATCGTTTACAGTATCAATTCCGTTGATTAGCTTCATGATTCTTTCTTGGTTGCCTAACGTTTGGTTAAAGGGCGGGCTTTAGCCCGTCCCGAGTGAGCGAAGCGAACGACTTGAACCACTAGTTAGGTTGCTCTTTGGAGTAGGTAACAAACTCGGCGCTGTCTTCTTTGGCCCACATTAGTCGCTCGCAGTTGGGGCAGACATAGATGCTCCCCGATGCTGAGTAGAAAGCATTAAGCTTTTCCTCGTCGCTGAGACCTGAGGTGCTAATTAATTCAAACTCTTCGTCTCGAATCGTTATCCAGCCGGCATCTGGGATTTGCGAGAGGTTATGAACATAGCCGCACGGGCATGCAAGTTTCGGCATGAGCTACCTAGCGTTTGAGATGAAAGGCTTGCCGGCGCAAGTCCTCTCGATTGAAGGGTTGGAGGTCTCGATCATGCAGGCATCACACTGCCACAAAGCTCAATGAACCGACCCGCTTGGAAGCGAGCTCCAAGGATGTGCTCTTCATCCCAGGCGGTGGTGTAACCAAACTCTGTAGTTAGCTTGATGCCTAGTGGCCTGACAGAAACGAAGACCAGAGTGACGTGAGGCCAGACTTGACCAGGCGCTTCAAGTATTGGAATCGGCTCGCTCGACCGCAGCAACTCGCCTGCTGCCAGTGCCTCCGCGTATGGGGTATAGTGCTCGAACAATGCATTTTCGATAATCTGTTTCCAGGCTGGGAATTGGCTCGAAAGGGCGCGAGCTTCCTGCATTGCTTGTGAGTCTGGTCCGTTTCTATCGCCACTGACTACGAGTGAGGTGCTGACTTCACAGAAGGTAATCGAACCGCGCCAAGAGCCTTGAGAACGAAGGAGCTCGCCCAGCTGCGGATCGGAGAACAGCCTTGACTTAAACAGACCGAACATGTGTTCTTCTCCAAGCCGTCACCAAGAAGTCCAACGCCCAGCTTAACTCGCCGGCTTCGTAGCGTCAGCGGAGAAGGCGGTCGGGTCGAAGATGTTGTTAGAGGCGGATGTGAACTCTGCGGTAAACTCAAGCAGTTCTCGGTACACATCCCCCTCTGTGCCAAACGTTCCAGAGCTGGCGAGGCTGTATGCATCGTCAAAGTAGCCACAAATGGAAAACGGCTCTGGAAGGACAGAACTGTGCTGAATGTATATCTGATATAACGCTTCAGCCAGTTGCGGGCCAAATCCGATCTCTATCTGAAGACGCTTGTTGGCTGCTGAAAGCAGTATTGGAAGTGTCTCAACTACCGAAATACTTTCGCTGAATTCGCGCAACTTACTTACAGCTTCATGAATACTGCTGCCTAACAATGAAAACTCAATCAGCTCATAAGGTGGATTTTTCAAGCGAGCTAGTTGATGGTCTGCCCACTGAACAACATCTCGCACCTCACATAAGCCAAGCCGAAGCCCATCCCTGAAAAGAGCTACTTGTAGACGCATGGCTAAGCTATACCTCTAACATCCAGATTGAGCCGCGCACGTTAGCGTATCGGCTCTAACCTCTGGTTATGCCTCTTTCTCTTTAAGCTCGGGAAACTCTGCTGTTGAGACAATAACAGAGAATCTGTGCTCAAATTCATAGTCTCCGACATACGCCTGGGCAATCATGCCTGACCAAATAATTTTGAAACGGGTAGAGGCGCCGATCCGTTCAAACCTTATCCTGTGTTTGGCGACCGCATCATGCCCTAGCAGATAGATGTGAAAGGCGAGATCACTCCACTCCTCTATGCCTTCAGGGTTCGGGTCTACCTCTACTTCAAGCCCGTCTAGAAAGTCAGGCGTGTACTTCGTCTTGGGGCAAATCCGAAACCCGCCATCATGCCAATAGTTCGAAGACAAAGTGCACGAGTGATAGTTGCCCCACACGATCGGCGCCGCCCAGTCCGATGGGTAATCTATCTCGTCGTCATGTTCTATGTCGCGTTCAGCGTAGTAATCAGCCGACTCAAGATGTATGTCGAACCATACATCTCCACCTACCTCTTTCGCGGACCAAGTGAACTCTTTGACCGGGTGTCCTTCAGGCCACGGATTATCTTCGAAGTAGATCCTGTCAGCTTTCATCTCGCCCCTCTCTCGGGCATAAAGTTTGGTTAAGGGGCTGCGGTACGCAATCCCAGAGAACGAAGCGAATGGTTTGAACAGTGTGTTAGGCCTTTCAGATGACCCACGGCCCTAGCTCGCCATCAATTGAGATGTACATGCTCTCAAATTGATCCGAATTGTCTTTCAGATGTATCTCAATGCCGTTGTCCAGATAGATAGCGATTGTTCTGTCATCCAAAATTCGGCATCTCACTACGCTGACATTCATGATTTCAAAAAAAAGAGATGGAGGCCACACACCTTCTTGCCAGACACCAATAACTTTACCGCTTTTGACAAGGTTTATGTTTGATTGAACTGCAAAATGGTATTTCCCAAAGCTGAACTGCAGATCGAACTGACCAACCATTATCTGCGTTGTGACTTCTCCCACCATATCTGAGAGGTCTAAGTCTTCTGGAATACGATACATAATTGCCTAACGTTTGGTTGAGGGGCGGCTTTATTCCGTCCCAGTGAGCGAAGCGAACGGTTTGAACCGGGTGTTAGGCGCTTCATCCGGCTCCCTTCGGTTTCAAGCCAGGTACGCGGGAAAAGAAAGAATCGGCGACAGACAGGCTTCGAGGGATCAGCGGCGGAAGCTGATTGTACAGAAAGTCCACCTGCTCTCCCAAAGTGCTTATATCTTCAAGCTGGTAGCAAAATATAACTACAGGATCATCTAGGTTTTCGCCGAAGCAGTTAGTTGTTGCCCACTTTATAAAGCTATGCATTATAGATAGCGCAGATAGATCTAGTCCGGACACACGCAAGCCAAACTCTTCGGTAAATGTGAGCTCTTCTGGCCTAAGAGGAAAATCATAAATGGGTCGCTTAAGACAAGCATCGGGGCCGTCTAGTGATAGATTGACTAAAACTTCATTAGGGTTCTTGGATGCCCCAATGTGCGCGTCTACCCAAGCGATTAGGTCTTCTGAGCTTACAAGCCCAACCTTCCACAATGACAGAGCGGCACTCAAACTTTCCATGTATACCTAACGTTAGGGCTGAGCTGCGGCGTCCTCGCCGTCGGCTCCAGCTCTTTGTTCGATGCTGCCGTACCGCCGCTTCTCAGTTTCAGTACAAAGCCGGAGCGCGAGTTCTAGGTTTGCCGTGATCTCATCCACGAGCGCATCGATTTCGGCACTAGCGAACTCTTGGTTCATGTCGTGAATAGTTACACCGGAAGCGCTGGACGTCGAGCTACCATAACTAGCCTTTAGGAATTCAAGCTGGCTACGTAGTTTGGCCACACTATTCGGGTTTGGCTTACCTTCCCACATGATTAAGTACGATGCGATATGAATCGGAGAGAAGTCGAACGCGTCGGCGCCGCAGCACTCTGCGACACAGAGCGTCTGGCATTTGCTCACCATATTGAGTAAGGGATCTTCCAGCCTCATTTCTCTTCCGAACGTTTGGTTAAAGGGCGGGCTTTAGCCCGTCCCAGTGAGCGAAACGAGCGATTTGAACCGTTTGTTAGGCGAGAACGCCAAACGGTTGTCATTTAAGACTGCTCGAGTTTTAGCATGAGCGCTCGTATTCTATTGACCTCGCATTGTAAGTTTTTTTTCCAAAAAAACATGAGCTAAGACAGTTAAGTAGTGGTACTCGGAAACTAAAAGCTCGTATCCCGGTGGCAGTGCGAACGCATAGCTATAAAGCAGCACTGAACCATTTGGTATCTTAATCCCTTCTACTTCAATGTCGTATTCATCAAGGTCACCAGGATAGGTAATACCAAACCCGCCATCACTACTTCCGTAGCCATGTCTGCGTTCAGCAAAATCAGCCAACTCCGACAATTGTGACCACTGAGAAATAACTTCTCTGCATGCGGCCTCAGAGCTAAGTGGTGCTATGAATTCCATATGCACTGGCCTAACGTTTGGCATGAGGGGTGGCCGACCGGCGAAGTCGGTTGCACATCCCCTCAATGGAGTGGTTAGGCCGACTTCGCAACAAGTGGTTCTGCTGTAGCGCCTGACCGTTTAGTAAATGAAGAAAAACATCATTTCTACTCAAGTGAGAAAGCCCTTGATTCAATGGGATAGACAACTGTGTACTCATTCTCATCGTGGCAGTGGTCTTGAGCGGCGGTCGCGATAATGACTCCTTCTTCCAGAAGTCGGTTTCCCAGTATTTCGACATCAAGGGCGTCGAGAACAGCTGGGATCGAAGCTTCAACATCTGCAGTCCTAAGAAATACCGTCATTCGGTCGGATGTTCTCCCGTAGTCGAATCCGTCATCAGACACCATTCGGCCGGATCGAGCTTCGATGGTCTCCGGCACTACATAGCGGAGATCAAGGTCGGGGTTGCTCAGAAGAGCTGGGTTGAGCTGAATTGCAATCGTTGGCACGACCTATTCTCCTTAGGAGCATTGATCCAGCAGTCGACGTCTCATGGCCAGCCTAACGTTTGGTTAAGGGGCGGGCTTTAGCCCGTTCCAGTGAGCGAAGCGAGCGATTTGAACGACTGGTTAGGCTATAGCTGCTTCGATGTATGTAAAACTGAGCCGCGCAAAAAGCGAAATGCCATGCCACATCCTCTGCTAAACGCTGTATTCGTTTCCGAACTCTGCATCGAAAGCCGCAATGGCCGATTCAATTGACGGGTGAAGAGGAAAGCGCTCCTCTGGCGATTGCTCAGCCAAAAGTTCAAGAAATTGCTTTTCAAGCTCTGGCATACGTGTTGGCAGTGATTCGGTAGTGAAGTGATCTGCGCTCTGCACCGTGAAACCATTGCCGCCGATAATTTCGAAGCACCGGTACAGGACAATGCCATTTTTATTGCGGCGCCATATCGGAATGTATCGAAGTAAGCTCATTGCACTGCTGAGGCCTAACGTTTGGTTAAGGGGCCGGCTTTAGCCGGTCCCAGTGAGCGAAGCGAGCGATTTGAACCACTAGTTAGGTGCTCGTGCGGTGGGCAGCGTTTTGAGGGCGTGTGTTTAAATATTGCTCGAAATCGATTAACCACTGTTTTGCTGTGCTTGACGAATTCCAATATTTCCCTGAAGACTGAAACTCAGATAGTGTCTTTAGAATTTGATCGCTGGGCTCCTAGAGCAGCGCGCGGACGTTAGATATAACGTTCCTCGTCGGAGGTTAAGTTCTCAGACGTGAAGTAATGGCTCCAGAGGTCGCATTCGTTGTCGCTGCCTGCGTCAAGAGCCCAGTCTTGATGATAGTAGCAAGACATGAAGTACTTCAGTCTTGGGAGGTTCAGTGATTCCATTCAAGTACCTAACTATTATTAGACGTCAACTGACGGATAACACGCTGAGCACGTCTGACGCATAACATTCCATGTCATATTTTTCTCCCTGTCTAGCACTGACGTTACCGAGTCGTAGTGACGGTATATGGGAATTGTACATCGTCGAATCCACTAAATTTGAGCCGTCCAGCGTCGTAGTTTTACCGCTGCGCGGTAGGAGGAGAAGGACCAGACTTTTTGCCCCTATGTATGTCGCCAAGCTCTGGAAAATATTTGATACGCTAAAGGATCGCATTATCGTCTGTCTTCCATGCGTGCTAAGGCTACTCCAAGCGCTGCACAGGGGCCTGTCCATATCCCTAAAACCACAAGCAGCAGCCTTTTGATCCTGTCCCCATACCCTTCTTCAAATTCCTGATGGGTAGCAAGGATGGTGTTCTGCTTCCTTACTGCTGCGGCATGGAATTCAAAGAACGATTCCTCTGTAAGACCTCTGCTATACGCCTGCTCGTAGTGTTCGAGGCTGGGCAGCTCGGGCAGGACAGGCATGGGTCGAGTCTGCTCTGGCCAGCTCAGGTACGTGGCGCCTGCGATCAACAGGGTCCAAAGAACGCAGGCAGCAAGACAGCTCTTGAAGACGCGGTGCTCAAGAAAGCCGTTGTTAGGTAAGCGTCCGGTGATCGCGCCCCTGATTCTTGGTGGCACAGCGCTGCCTATTCAGCACTGACACACCAAAACCAAAGCAGCCGACTGTATACCTGAAAGCAGCGGCATTAAGCGGGCTTTCAAAGTGAGCATTACGCTCGGGCCGATCTGCTGCGGGTCATATGAATGAGTGCTGATCTACGACTATCAAGCGAGATTCGCTCTTCGACAGCAAAGGGCGAGAAGCCTAGCTTTGAATAAAGCAGCAAGCCTGCTGTATTTTCGTTAAAACACGAGATCTGTACCTCTGTAGCGTCATAACGGTCGAACGCCAGGGCTGTCATCGTCTCCACAATGAAGGTTGCCACACCTCTACCTCGTGCTTCTTGGGCAACGATGACATTGCCGATACAGCAAACCCCACCTGTTTCAGCCCGATAGAAGTTAGCAAAGCCGACGATGCTGTTCTGGCTCTCGGCAACCGTCGAGTCGAATCGTTGAGTAATAGCGTTAGACAGCTGAGTTTCAGTCAGAGGGTATTGAGCTTTCGGGAACATATAAAACAGTTCGCGAGCGTTCAGGGGAAAGCTACAGATAGTTCTGATGTCATCAGCCTTCACTGGCCTGTGTTGCAATATCATCGCGCGTCCTTGAGGTCTGTGCATCAGGCATTCTAGCCTACTTAGATTTGCTCAAGCATCTTGCCTGTTATCGGGCGCCTTCATTGGTGCGGCAGCAGTTGCTCGATCTAGCTGGCCCGCTGCGTCGGCAACCGCGTCAGCACATCCTTGAGATACGTATACGGCTCATGTTCATTCATGCGCGCCGACTGGGTCAGGCTCATGATCGCCGCCGCCCGCTTGCCGCTGCGCAGCGACCCCCCGAAAACAAACAGTTCGACCGCCCAAGCGCTCACGGCCGGATCAAGTTCTCGATCTGGTTGATGTCGATGAGCACAGCATCATCTTCCAGGTAGCGCGTCAGCGCTGCCCAGCGTTTAAAGCTGTAATCCAGTGCCTTGGCCGTGCCCGAGCCCGCGGGCACACGTTCGCGTTGAGCTACAAACTCTGAAATATTCCCGGCCTGTGCTGCTACACTGAAGCCAATTCTGTCTGCCCCAACGCTCGTGTAAGGCGCCTGATCGTCATTTTCGACGGCAATCAGATTGGCAGGTATGTTGATGCGTGCCAGCGGGTGACCTGATGCGTGCGCTGCAACCCTGAGCCAAGTCATTCATGCTGAGGATTTGATAGTAGGCGATGTACTGCGTTCGGTTTGCTTGGCAGACTCCAAGGGTACCGGCCTAGCCGCTGTACAGTTGAGCCACTCGGTTGTAGCAGATGCGTGGAGCACTCAGGCTGACAGCGACTTGTTGGCAAACAACAACTACCCAAGCCAGGAACTCAAGGGCCTGTCCCTGCAGACTCCTGACCTGACAATCGATGAGAAGATCCAGAGTGTTACAACTCGTCTTCAGCTTCAGATTGCCAAGGGTGATGTAGATGCCACCGTCACGTTCTACCGCGCAGGTACGTTCAAACTGAACGCTCCGATCGTAGTAGAAGCTACTGACTCTACTCAGGAAGCAGCTGCTACCGAGTAATATGTAAGTACGTAAATACGTAAATACAGAGAAGGCCCTACGGGGCCTTTTTTGTTACTTAGAGGAACCCAGAGATCGTCCCGACCTGCTAATGGAAGCTGACAAAGGCCGCTTGTCAGTGATTATCCACAGGCTGTGGCGCTAATGATGGTTGACTATTGCAGTGAATTACGATCTCAAATATCATGAAGTCTATTGTGAGGCTTAATGTGAGTCTTCACGGTACCTTCGGGTCATCCCACAAACGGGGGCCAGTCACCCACAAAGGGGACAAGATTATGAAAACTGCGCTGACGAAAGAACCTGTTGCTGCTACACCACGTCGTCGCAACCACAAGCCAGGGCATACATTTGCCGACACTGCTGCCGCTATTCGTGCAGGTGCAGAAGTAGGGAATGCCCGCTTCAAATACTTCTGTGAGCACGAAGAGCTCCCTCCGGCTAAGTGAGTTTCCTTGTATTCTGTAAAGGTTGCTGACGAATTCAAACAAAACCCGCACTGGTATAGCATTTTTGTAGACTTCTACAACTATAAGCTGTGTGGTGATCTTCCTGATTACTTTGGTAAGGACGTACCTGAAGACGACTTTAAGGGTACGTTCTGGCACATGCACCTCACTCAGGATCCAAAAAGGGTAAGTGAGTGGAGCAAGACGCTGGACCAAAACAGTAGAACCAATCGGCTTGACCCTCCGAACGACTTTTACTTGCTGTACGGCAAGGATACTTTCCAAGAAGAGTATTTACTGTTGGATATTATTGGTCCTGCAGCCCACGATAGAAACAAGTGGAGATCCTATATCGGTAAGCTCAACACGACCGTTATAGAACCTTGGCTTCAAGGCAAACGTAAGTACGACGAAGAACCTGACCAGTAAATCATTCAGAACGCCAAAGGTTCCCAATCGGGGGCCTTTTTTGTTGCTGGATGCCTGCAAGTGCCTGTGACCGAAGTATATCCTGACGGCTTGGGCTAGACTCAACCTACATGCAGCTACGCGAAATCTGGAAGAGATAGGGCGTCAAACTCTCTCAGATTTCACAGAGCGCATAGCCAGTAAATTCAGATTTACGGGGCCTTACGTGAATCTTCGTCGGCTTTTTCCTTCTCGTCGAGTGCTTTGAGAGCACCATCGGCACCGTACTGAGTAAACGCTCGCTGCAGTATCTTGGCTTCTCGGGAGTTAGGCTCTTTCTTAATAATAGTGTGAACAGCAGCTAAGAAGTTATCTAAGGCTTTTTGTGTTTCAGGGCCTCTATTAGAAATTCTTGCTATATGGAACATATGGCTTAAAAACAGGGCAAGCTCAGATCCATTTAGTCTTTGCAAAACTTCAATGCAAGTTTCAATAGTTGATTCATCTAAAGCTTTTAATTCCTGCTCAAGCCAATTGTCATCTTTAGCTATACTGGCTACAGCGGCTTCAAAAGACAAAGGCGGGTAAAGCTTACTGGATTCTTCGTTTATCATCTCAGCAATTAATGGGTGTACTTCCTTTATTGTGCGTGCTGCCTCTGATCTTGATAACAGAAGAGTATTCTTGTTTTTATCTACCCATTCATTAATCAGTCTTAATGAGTAGTCTTTCAAACCAAACTCATCAAAAGCCTCTGCTATTAAAGTGACAGTGACAGCATTTAGGCTTTTGACGCTTCCAAAAAATCGGGTGAAATAAGGTTTTAAACTTTCCTCATTTAGGGATTTATCCCATAAGTATGCCCATTTAAATTCATCATAAAGCTCATTTGCTTTTCGATTTTTCTGAAACTGTGCAATAGTCCTCACAGACAGATCGATATCTGTGTTTTCAATAAATCCTGTTTCTATATACTTGTTAAGGCCATCAGCATAAGATTTATCTATATGTGTATCTAGCTCTTGCAAGAGGCGATTCCAGACGCTTTTCTCATCATTGCTTTCTTTTGATTTCATTGCCCAAACCAATGAATCATAACTTTCAAGATAAGCAGCAGTAGGTATATGGGGGGAAGCCGTATAGTGGGATCCGGCTACTAGAAGTGTTGTAGCTATAATCGGTCTAGCTACTTCTTCGTCTTGCAAGTCAGAGTTTTTATGAATCCTGTTAAATAAATTAAGTATTTTCTTTATAACACGTATATTTTTGATATGTATTATTGACAGGTACTCACTAAATACCTGTGGGTGTATGACAGGCACTAAACTGTTGGCAATGGTGAAGGCATCTTCAATGCTTGGATTAAGTTTTATTTCATGATCTATTACTTTTTCATGAAACTTGTCCCAAAGCTCTTTATCGATAAGCTTGTTAGAGTTTACAAGAATCAGAAACTTTACATTATGAAGCTCTGAAAACTCGTTAATAAATCCAAGGACTTCTTCTATATCCAAGTCTTTGTGCTTTCTTTCAATATCATCTATTACGATTAATCGATTCGAGAGCATTTTAGGCGCTGAAAGTAGTATAGCACTCTCAACCGGAAGGCCTGGAAGAAGTTTAGCGGCTAAAGACTTTGCACCATCAGTGAGTAAAGCACTAATCTCACTACTACCTGTAGCACTATTCACTAACTTTAGCTTTAACTCATTTACTGACTTTGCACCAAATAACGTTGCATAGATAGGAGGCTTTTGACTACTGGAGCCTACTTTATCTTTATTTTTTAGATTAAAACCTTTCTCAGCCTCTTTCCAAAGATAGGTTTTACCCGTACCCCAGTCTCCTGAAAGTGCTATTACCTTAATATTGTTATCGGCAAGAGCCTGAATAAGCGCTTCTTTGGTGAGTTCAAACGATTTGGACATAAGACTGACTTAGCGATTAAAAACCAGACGCTATCAGTTGTTTCACGCTGGTGGCTAGTCAAATAGGAGCAAAGACAGGTTAACGCGCCTTGAACAGTGGACGCGCTGGCGGTCAAAACATGACCGCTGCTGCGCATGCTGGTCACGTCGACTTCGCATAAGAAAGCTTATGCTAAATGCATATCGCTTGAGCCATCCCATTAGCGATTCGTTTTATAGCTAAAATATCACTACTTTTACTAATGTACTTACTGGGCAGCCGCTCTTGTAAGCCTGGCTCCTGCGCTCTTGACCTAGGTGTGCGACCTGGCACACTCTAACGGCGCGTTAGTGATGCGGGTATAGTTGAATGGTACAACTGTTGCTTTCCAAGCAATCAGTGAGGGTTCGATTGTCTCTACCCACTCCAGCCCCGTCCATTTTTTCATGATGGAGGCATTACGCCAACTGCATCCGAGTGTTATTGCGGTAAGTGACCAACCTGTAGTTCGTGATGGCCCATATATAACCTGCCCTGGTGGTCTAGCATCCATAATCTGGCCAACAGAACACTGTGGGCAAGTACGCTCTGACAAGACTATGCACTACCTCATGACCAACCGAGGCGTTGAGGAAATGCAGGCATTCAATGGTGGCGAGGATCTGGGTCTCGCTCGCGCCGACGTTAGGTTGGTCAATGCTGTTGGCGTTTCTGATCGAGAGCTGACAATATTGTTCAACGAGCGATTGCGATTACTACCGGAAGAATACTGGAGACAGCTCCGCTTAAAAGCAGCTCATTGGATGGTAATCAACAGCAGTCGATCATTCACCCCAATAGCATATGAGTGTGGACTCACAGACAGCTCGCATCTTATCCATTGGTTCAAGCGAGCCTGCCAGGTGACGCTGTCACGTCTTCGCAGCCTGCGTAAACAATTAGGCCCTCATTGATGAAACGCCATGTTTGACTGGGACAGTCTTCGATATTTCAACGCTTTCGTTCGCGAGGGTTCTCTGGCTGCGGCTGCTCGATCTTTGGGCGTCGAGCACGTCACTGTAGCGCGCAGGATTTCTGCGCTTGAAACCTCATTGAACATGAAGCTGGTTGACCGCAGAAGCCGCCTTTATGAACTCACCGAAGACGGCCTTCGGGTAGGTGAGTATGCGGCACTCATGGAGTCGGCATCGTTCGCACTCGAACGCTTCGTCGATGGGGAAGAAAGCCGTGTTGAAGGCGAAGTCACTCTCTCTGCCCCTCCAGCCTATTTAGGTACGCTAGTAGCTCGGAGGCTCGGAGAGTTACGCGAACGCCACCCCCTTTTGCAGCTCAGGTTAGTCGGCGCTAAGTCCACAGCTTCTCTGGCGAGGAAGGAGACCGACATAGCTATCACCTTCGTCCGGCCCGAAGAGCAAAGCGTAGTGGCCAAGAGACTAGGCACTCTGTGTTTCTTCGCTTACGCAAGTGAGGCTTACTTGGCCAAGCGAGCAGCTGCTGATTACGAATTTATCGGCTACGACCGCAGCATGAGGCAATCCGTCCAGCAGCGATGGCTGATAGATCACCTTCAAGATAGACGGCTTTCTGTGACGAGCAACGACTTGCGGATCCAGGCGCTCGCTGCAGTTGGCGGTGCTGGCGTAGTCTACTTGCCAGATTTCCTGGCCGCTGAATATGAGTTAGTCAGAGCTGACATGCACTACAATCCCCTTGAGCTTCCTATCTGGCTCGCCTTCCATGAAGACCTGCGCAGTTCCATGAAGATCAGGGTGGTTCTAGATTTCCTTGTTGAGGGATTGGCCAATACTAAAGTCATGTGAATTTATTCACATCCCGTATGCATTCCCTAGGAATGGGCTCACATAAGTCCTCTGATTAATCTTGCTCGAAACCAGTTACCAGAGAGACCTTACTCATGAGCAGCATCACTCCCCAACAGGGAACGCTCGCCGTGTATCGAACTGCTTGGATTGTCACTGCGATCTTCATCCTGTCAAACGCTGCTACGCCCCTCTACAGCATATGGCAGCAGACCCTGGGTTTTACCTCAGGCACACTGACTGTGATTTTTGCTTGCTACATCATCGGCCTGCTTTTGACGCTGACGGTAGCCGGACAGCTGTCTGACCACTTCGGTCGCAAAGCCCTGTTGATGCCATGCATCGGTCTGGCAATCATTGCTGCCATCCTGTTCGACCAGGCGGCAAGCATCGCCACTCTTATGCTTGCCCGGTTCCTGACTGGGATATCGGTCGGGCTAGTGGTTTCCGGGGGCATGGCCAACGTTGTCGAACATTCTCAGCCACACCGTAAGCATTTCGCTTCGCTGATGGCTTCCGTAGCAATGGTGTTCGGCGCAGGTACCGGGCCGCTACTGGCAGGCGTCGTGGCGCAGTACCTTACCGCGCCCATTCACACAGTTTTCCGAATCGAAATTGCGCTGCTGTGCTTGGCGCTGCTCGCATTGATGATTCAAAAGAATCGCAAGCTGGGAGCTGGCTCGTTCAAGCCACGTCTGCCAACCGTGCCGAAGGAAAGCATAGGGACCGTACTGCTGGGAATTGCGTTCTTCGGCCCAGGCATCACATCGACATCCTTTATTCTGTCGCTGGGCCCGAAGCTGATCGCCACGTTCATGGGAGTAAACAGCCCGTTGATCACCGGCTGCATGGCCTTCTCGATGTTCATCGTGGCAGTGGGCGTCCAATTCGCAGCGAAGCGGTACGGCTACCGCACCGTCTTTTCTCTCAGTGGCATCGCCACAATTGCATCGATGTTTAGCGTCTGGATTGCGCTGGAGTTGGGATCAGTGGTCTGGCTAATCGCCTCAGCGCTACTTGCCGGCGCGGGCCAAGGCTTGGGACAACTGGGAGGTCTGACACTGATCGCGGACAACGTTCAGAGCGAACGTAGAGCTGAGGCAAATGCGGTATTCAACATGGGGGGGTACATGCCTGCCGGCGCTATCCCTGTTCTGACCGGCTACCTGATTGACTACTTCGGTTTAACTACTGGGATAATCTCCCTGGCGACGATCATCGCATGCCAAGGATGCCTCGCTTTGACGCAGCTTTACTTGCGCCATGCAGTGCAGGGGAAAGCTCAAGCCATGCATCAGAGCTGACTTAAGAGCGGCGGGTCACCTTATAGCCTCTAATTCAGTCAGTAACAATCCCGCTATGGCAAGCGGGACTGGCGCCTTCATAATCTCTGAAATTATAACAGGCAGGGCTCATGCAGCCTTATTTTTAACTTTTGGCGCAACAGTGGTTACTTCGACTTTCATGCCGGAAACGCGCAGAGCCGTGCCCCCGATTCCAGCACGCACGGGCCAACGCTTCTTGAAGTATTGCCGGTAGCCCTCGTTGAAACCTGGGTGGTCTTCAGGGTTGGTCAAATAGATTGTCAGGCCTGGCCAAGGCTCGTGATCACGAAGCTTTTGAAGAGCGCGTGAAAGCAGAAATTGCCAACGGTTCGGTAAACCAATCCTGGATCAACAACCCGCTGGCTAAAGCCGGCCTGCTTTGATAGCACACGAGATGAGCAACAAATCCCTGTCTGAACGCGTGCTGAGCATTGCACTTTCTCCGAGCGGTGCGGCAACCGCTCTGGTCGCTCAGTTGCGTGCAGAAGGCTGCGATATCGCCAACTTCACCGTAGGCGAACCTGACCTCGATACCCCGGCTCACATCGTTGAAGCTGCTCGCAAGGCAATGGAAACGGGTGACACACATTGGTTTTACACCGTCACCTATTGCCTGAGGTCCGTTCTTGAGTACTGCCGCAAGAGCCAAGACGTCTGTGAATAGTCGGTAGTCTTGATCTGAGTGAGTAAGGGAAACAGAGGCTGGCTGTGTGTCGGATGGCATTGAGAAATAGGTGTAGAGACGATTTTTTTATAGACTCAGAGTACGTGATATGAATTTCCGAGTCTTCAATTCTTATGGCAGCGAGCTGGCCAGGACATGTGGTGCGCAGCGAGGAAAGCAAAGAAGTTGCGTTGTCAAGCTCAACGAATGCTGATGCGCCGTGTCATACCTTTATGAATTGACCTAGCGACTGCATTGAACTTCGCTGTTATGCCGTGAAGATGCAGCTCCTTGTTTATCAGCTCTGCGAACATGACTCCTCTCCGGATACAATTGGCAGGTCTTCGGCTACTAACTATTATTAATCATCACTGACCCACAACTTGCTGAACGCAGCTGACTTATATTTCATTTTATTATGGATTGAGGCTGTATAGCATCGTGGCTTCAACGCTGCGTCCTGTATGCACTAGTCTCATTGTAAAACAGCTGCACTGCTAGCCACCGTGATTGGTGCGGTGCTCTCCCTAATAACAAGCTCAAATGGAAGTACTAGATGACGTCCCTGAATGGGACGTTTGTTTTCCAGCAAGGCCGCCATTAACTCAACTGCGTGCCGTCCAAATGCCTCGGCTGGCTGAGCAATAGTTGTTAACGGTGGATCGCAATAGGCAGCAAACGAGATATCGTCAAAGCCAGCAACCGAGATGTCTTCAGGAATTCTTAGCCCTGCCTTACGAAAGCATTGTATTGCACCAATTGCCATTTCATCATTTTCGCAAAAGACGGCTGTAGGCAAATTGCCAGTAGCTATCAATCGTTCTGCTGCCAGACTTCCTGAATCCAGAGTAAAGCTACCGGGCAAAATCAGGTTGCTTTCGATATTTAGGCCTGCTGCTTGCAATGCATCTTTGTAGCCTGCCATGCGTGCCTGGGTTAGCGGACTGCTTACAGGTCCCTGGATAAGTGCAATGCGTTTGTGTCCAAACGATATAAGGTGGTCAGTCATTGCCCGGGCAGCCGCACGATTATCGATTCTGACCGTAGGCCAGCTTGCCTCTTCAACAATCTCACACACGTTGACGAGAGGCATTAACTCCGCAGTCGGTGCTAGAGTGGACTCTCCGAAAGGATTGCTGGCACGCAGCTGGATCACTCCGTCAGCCTGGCGTGCATGCACGAGTTCGGCATATTCACGCTCCGTTTCTGGCTTACCCTGTGTATTACACAGTAGGACTCTATAACCCATTGCTTGCGCTGTGTGTTGAATTCCGCTGATCACGCGTGCAAAAAAGGTATTGGCAATTACGGGTACTAATACGACCAAATTATTGGTACGTCGCGAACGAAACTGTATCGCCATCAGATTGGGGCGGTAGCCTGCCTGCTCTACCGCGGCAAGCACCTTATCACGCGTTTCAGGAGAGACTACATCAGGAGTTTTAAGCGTTCGAGATACGGTGGCCACAGAAACGCCAGCAAGCTGGGCAACTTTTCGAATGTTAGACATGACTTTACGAATACCGGCCTGCTTGGCAGTCCCCCTGAGATAAGAGGTTTAGGATAACTCAACCTTTAACCCTCTATGTAGCGACTAAAATCATTGATTGACTTCTAGAGCAAGCCTCCTATTATATCGATGCGTGTAACCGGTTACATTTGGCTATTTTCTAACAAAAAATAACTATAAGGATTAATTCGGATGACATTACAAAGCAGACGAAAAGTCCGCATGGGCATGGTTGGCGGAGGCAGTGGCGCTTTTATAGGCGAAGTTCACCGTTTAGCTGCATCACTTGATGGGCACATTGAGCTTGTCAGCGGAGCGTTTAGCCGCGATGCCGAAAACAACCGGCATACTGCCGAGCAGCTTGGCGTTTCCCTTGAGCGTTGTCATGATGCATGGGTGACCCTTATAGATAACGAAAAGAGGCTGCCAGCTCACGAACGCATCGATTTTTTGTCTATCGTTACGCCAAATCATCTTCATGTTCCTATCGCCAAGGCAGCTATCAACGCTGGAATTCCAGTGTTTTGCGAAAAACCTGCAGGCGTTTCACTGGATGAGGTGCTAGAGCTGGCTTCGCTGGTCCGGGGCCGCGACGTTTTCTATGGCCTGGCACATACCTATCTGGGGTATCCCATGGTCTGGCAGGCACGCCACATGGTTAAAGCAGGAGAGCTGGGAAAGATTCGCAAAATAATTGTTGAATACCCGCAAGGCTGGCTCGCTGGTGACTTGGCAATTACCGGAAATAAACAGGCGCAGTGGCGTGGCATGCCTGACCAGGCTGGCCCTAGTGGATGCATAGGTGATATTGGCGTCCATGCCTTCAATCTGGCGGAGTTTGTGAGTGGGCAGAAGATAGACAGGTTATGTGCACATCTCGCTACCCATGTCGCTGGGCGCCAATTGGACGATGATGGCGCCGTGCTGTTCCAGACCGAGCATGGCGCCAGTGGTGTGCTTATCGCAAGCCAGGTCTGTGTAGGAGAAGAGAATGCGCTCAAGCTTCGTCTTTATGGTGATCAAGGCGGACTTGAGTGGCGCCAGGAGGAGCCCAACAGCCTGATCTACCGATCGGCTACCAAGCCTCTGCAGGTCTTGCGGGCGGGGAAGGGCCAACCGTGGCTATGTGAAGAGGCAAAACAGCGAACAAGGCTACCAGCAGGGCATCCTGAAGGTTATCTGGAAGCGATGGCCAATCTCTATACAGCCTTTGCAAAGGCTGTCATCGAGAAGAATACGGATCCTGTAAGTGTCCCGGGTATCGAGGCAGCTGTGAGAGGAATGGCCTTTATTGAATCCGTGCTGGCCAGTCATCTGAGCTCTGCCAAATGGACACCATTAGCCTATGGAGAAAAATAGCAATGCATACGTCTTCCGTTATGAGCAGTATCCGAGGCCCAGGCATTTTTCTCGCGCAATTCCTTTCAAGTGAAGCGCCATTCGACACGCTGCCACACATTGCGCACTGGGCGGCAGGACTTGGTTACAAGGGTATACAGCTACCAACCCTGGGCACTCAGGTTATTGATCTTGAGCAGGCTGCGACAAGCCAGGATTACTGCGATGAGATTAAAGACATTTGTCTTCAGGCTGGCCTCGAGATCAGCGAATTGTCTACTCATCTCCAAGGCCAACTGGTAGCGGTCCATCCTTCATTTGATCCTCTTTTTGACGACTTTGCTCCTGAGCCACTCAGAGGCCATCCGACCGCACGTACCGAGTGGGCTATCAGACAGCTCAAGCTGGCCGCAAAAGCAAGCCGGCGCCTTGGACTTAAGGCCCACGCCACCTTTTCAGGCGCTCTATTATGGCCCTTTTTCTATCCATGGCCGCAGCGGCCTCAAGGGTTAGTGGAGCAAGGATTTAATGAGCTGGCACGACGCTGGACACCGATTCTGAATGCTTTTGAAGAGGAGGGAATTGACCTGTGCTTTGAATTGCATCCGGGTGAAGACCTTCATGACGGAGCAAGCTTTGAGCGCTTTTTGGAGGCCGTGAAACATCATCCACGCGCGCATATACTCTATGACCCCAGTCACATGCTGCTACAGCAAATGGACTATCTGGGCTTCATTGACCATTACCACGAACGGATTCGCATGTTTCACGTCAAGGATGCCGAATACTATGGCTCTGCTCGATCAGGTGTCTACGGCGGCTATCAGCATTGGATCGACCGCGCGGGCCGATTCCGCTCTTTGGGCGATGGGCAGATCGACTTCAAATCCATTTTCAGCAAGCTGACTCAGTACGGTTATCAGGGCTGGGCCGTCTTGGAGTGGGAGTGTTGCCTGAAAGATGCCTTACAGGGTGCAGAAGAGGGTGCCCCCTTTATTGAGCAGCATCTCATCAGACGCGCAACCCGGTCATTCGACGACTTCGCCAGCGTTGGCAGTAATCCCGGCCATGCTCGAAGGATATTAGGGTTGGATTGACGTAGCCCAGCCACCTCGTGACAACAAAAAGGATAACGACATGAGTATTGTAAACATGCGGCTGAGTGTAATGATGTTTCTCCAGTTCTTTATCTGGGGGGGCTGGTTCGTCACACTAGGTACGTTTCTGGGCAATACGCTCGGGGCAAGCGGCGGGCAGATAGGGATGGCTTTCTCAACCCAATCCTGGGGAGCCATCCTGGCTCCGTTCCTGATTGGATTGATTGCAGATCGTTATTTCAATGCCGAACGCATCTTGGGCCTTTTGCATCTCGTGGGGGCTGTGCTGTTGTACCTGTTGTATCAGGCCCAGGATTTCCAGAGCTTTTATCCTCTGGTGCTGAGCTACATGATTGCGTACATGCCAACGCTGGCGTTGGTCAACGCTGTTGCGTTTCGACAGATGAGTGATCCGGCTCGCCAGTTCTCGCGGGTACGGGTGTGGGGCACGATTGGCTGGATTGTAGCGGGACTGGTCATCAGCTTTATTTTCGCCTGGGATGCCAGGGATGCAATTGCAGCCGGAGCGCTGCGTAATACCTTTCTTATGTGTGCCGTAGCAGCACTTGTGTTGGGGCTTTACAGTTTTACCCTGCCAGCCACACCACCAATGGCACATCGCCCACAGGAAGGCGGGATAACTCAATGGCTGGGACTCGATGCGCTGAAGCTATTGAAAGATCGCAGCTTTGCAATTTTCTTCGTAGCCTCGGTACTTATCTGTATCCCATTGGCCTTCTATTATCAGAATGCCAATCTATTTCTCGCTGAAATAGGTGTCGCCAACCCAACAGGCAAGATGACTCTTGGCCAGGTTTCTGAAGTACTGTTCATGGTCCTTTTGCCTGTGTTTATCCAGCGTTTTGGCATCAAGACAACGTTATTGCTTGGCATGCTTGCCTGGGCGCTGCGCTATACCCTGTTCGCTTTTGGAAATGGTACGGAGCTGGTGATGTTCCTTCTGGTCGGCATCGCCTTACACGGCGTGTGCTATGACTTTTTCTTTGTCTCTGGTCAAATCTATACCGATGCCAAGGCCGGTGAGCAGTTCAAAAGCTCGGCACAAGGGTTAATCACCCTCGCGACCTACGGTGTTGGAATGCTGATTGGCTTCTGGGTCGCAGGCCAAGTCTCTGATCATTTTTCACAGGCTGATGCACACGATTGGAAAAGCATCTGGCTATTCCCCGCGTTGTTTTCATTGGGCGTGCTGTTCGCATTCCTGTTTGCGTTTCGTGATGCTCAGGTAAGGCAACTACCTGTATTAAGCAAAGCGAGTTGACCTCTGGCCAGGGTTGCTAAGCCAAATCCTGGGCTGTGTTGTGCAGATATCCACTATTACAAAACAAGAGTAAAAAAACCTATGACCGGATACTTTCGTTCTCTCCTTGCAATCATTACAGTTTCAGCAGGCGTTACCCTCTCAGCATCAGCGCAGAACATACAGTCATTGTCTGATCCTGTTGCCTTGCAGATGTATACCCTGCGCAATGCAGGAACACTTGAAGAACAATTTGCATTAGCGAGACGCACAGGATTTGAAGCGGTAGAAGTTGTTGGTAACCAAGGCGTTTCCGCCGCTGAACTCAGGCGCCTGCTTGCTCGGTACAACCTGTCGGTGACTTCTTCTCATGAACAGTTTGAAGCGTTACGAAACCGCCTGGAGGAAACAATAAGTTTTAATAAAGCTATCGGTAATCGCATGCTTGTCATGCCTTATCTTGCCCCAGAAGATCGACCCACCGACAGGGACGGTTGGAGAACCCTTGGTCAGGAGCTTGATAGAATCGGCAGTCGATTACGAAAGGAGGGAATGCGTCTGGCATACCACAACCA
This sequence comes from Pseudomonas sp. JZ134, assembly GCF_051027695.1. NCBI lineage: Bacteria > Pseudomonadati > Pseudomonadota > Gammaproteobacteria > Pseudomonadales > Pseudomonadaceae > Pseudomonas > Pseudomonas sp. JZ134. Next base: position 123,107 of record NZ_CP069252.1, read on the forward strand.
CGATTTTGAGATGAAGAAATACGGTAGCCGGACGGCGTTGGAATGGATGGTAGACGCTACTCGGCCAGATAATCTTTACCTTGAACTGGACGTAGCATGGGTTTCCCGGGGTGGGCAGGACCCAGTACGCCTATTGAACAAATACACTCAGCGAATTTTTGCGATTCATGCCAAGGATAATGCGGGGATCGGTGTGCGAAATGATGAAATGAACTTTGCCCCGGTCGACGAAGGGCTTCTTTCCTGGAATCAGATTATTCCGGCAGCACTTCGAAGTCGGACCCAGTGGTATATCGTTGAACACGACCTACCCAAGGACCCGGCAAGTATCATAACGACATCCCGTAAGAATTTGCTCAACGAACTCATGCAGGCCAGGCATCAAAACTAGAAAGCCAACCTAAAAGGCTCATTGTAGATAGCTGCCTTTTTAGCAATAGAAGTTAGCGACTGGAAATCTTTTTACGACTTCCAGTCGCTGCCTTTTAGCGAGGAACGGAGGTCGACCCCGCTTCATTCTGGCCAGAGACTTGGCCAATATCATCGCCGGAGGTGGTACGGTTATTATCGCTACGCAGCTTGGCTACTTGATCAGCATTGACTGGCGTCCCCTGATTGCCCCAGCTGGTACGAATAAAACTCACCACGTCTGCAACCTGATTGTCGGATAGGCGCCAGTCAAATCCTGGCATTACTATCGTTGACGGCGCATGCTTGAGGCCAGGCAGTGTTCCGCCATTGAGTACAATATGAACCAATGACGTCGGGTCGTCTGTCTGCAGAACAGGATTGCCCGCCAGTGCTGGAAAAGCCCGCTGATAGCCTTTGCCATCTGTACGGTGACAGGCCGCGCAGTTATCAACGTATACCGAGGCACCACGAGCAGTGTCATCACCTTTCCAGAGGGCTTCAGCAACCTGACGGTCAGGCTTGAATGGCTTGTCGTTTGGATCTTTGGCAGGGAGCGATTTCAGGTAGCGGGCAATTGCCGTCAGGTCCTGGTCACTCATATGCTGCAGGCTGTGTTCAACCACTTCAGTCATACCACCAAATACAGCACTGTCTTTGGATCGTCCCGTTTTAAGAAACTCGACCAGTTGATCTTCATCCCAACTGCCAAGCCCATCCTTGTGGTCACCGCGCAGGTTTTTAGCGATCCAGCCTTCAAGAGGCGCGCTACCTGCCAGGAAGTCATTACCATCAGATGGTGACAAGGCTTTTTCCTGCATGGTTATCGCACGCGGCGTATGGCACGCACCACAGTGACCAAGACCTTCGACTAGGTAGGCCCCCCGAGCAATCACGGGATCTTGATCTGGTGCTGGCTTGAAGTCAGAGACTTCTGGAGCAAACAGGTTGCGCCAGATGGACAGCGGCCAGCGCATGGATAACGGCCATGGTATGTCAGTGCTCTTGTTTTCATGAGCGACCGGTTCAACTCCATGCATAAAGTACGCGTACAGGGCGCGCATGTCGTCCTCGGTCACCCGAGCATAGGACGGGTAGGGCATAGCGGGATACAGGGTATCACCGGACTTTGCAATGCCGTGGCGAACAGCCTTGTCAAAGTCCTCAAAACTGTAATTGCCTATCCCGGTACCCTTGTCTGGCGTGATGTTCGTGGAATAGATCGTACCGATCGGAGTTTCCATAGGCAGACCGCCGGCAAAGGGCTTACCACCCTTTGCCGTATGACAGGCCACACAGTCGCCGGCCCGGGATAAATATTCACCTTTTTGGATCAGGGCCGAGTCGCTTTTAGCATCCTGGGCAAACGCAGACGTAGCCACGAGGCTGAGCGCCAGAGCGGAGAAAAGGGTTTTCATCGTAACTTTTCCTTACGCCTGTACCAGTGGGCCTGGGTTCTTCAGGTATTGCTCGCGAATGGCTTTGGCTGACCAGTAGGTCAAGGCGGCTACCAGCCCGGTGGGGTTGTAGCCCAGCCCCTGGGGAAAGGCTGAAGCGCCGGGTACAAACACATTGTGGACATCCCAGCATTGCAGGTAGCGGTTAAGCGCACTGGTCTTGGGATCCGTTCCCATGATCGCTCCACCGTTGAGGTGGGTTGTCTGGTAGCTGGTGGCATCAAAATGGTCACCAAACTCGCGCATATGCGCGTAGATCGCCTTGGGGTTCATGGCTTCGGCTATCTTGCGCATTTTGGTTACCATGAAACGAATCATCTTGATGTCGTTTTCTTTCCAGTCAAACGTCATGCGCAGAAGCGGCTGTCCGTAGGCATCCTTATAGTTAGGATCAAGGTCCAGGTAATTGTCACGATAGGACTGGTGCGCGCCGTGTGCATTCATTGATAGGTGATGGGTGTAGTAGTCGGCAGTTGCTGCTTTCCAACCGCTGCCCCATTTAGGCGTGCCAGGTGGAGTAACGGCAGCAGAGATTGGCTTGGTACCCGCCTGGTTCACCCAGAAGGGAGAGCCACCCACGAATCCTTCAGGACCATGGTCAAAGTTGTCTGCATTGAAGTCGTCTACCGCAACGCCGTTACCGCCTGCGCCGATAAAGACATTTGTATGATGCTGGTCCTTGCCAAAGAATGCCTTTACGTTGGCCTCGTTCTGGTAGGCGAAATTACGCCCAACCACACCTTCACCGGTCTTTGGGTCGTATGGCTTGCCGATACCGGAAAGCAGCATCAGGCGGACATTGTTAAACTGGAAGGCGCCCAGGATAACCAGGTCTGCCGGTTGTTCCACTTCGTTGCCCTGGGCGTCTACATAAGTCACTCCAGTGGCCAGCTTCTTGTCATCGGTAAGATTGACGCGGAGTACATGGGCCTCAGTACGCAGCTCAAACCTGGGTTCCTGGCGCAGCGCCGGAAGCACGTTTACGTTAGGTGAAGCCTTTGAATACATGTAACAGGCATAGCCGCTACAGTAGCCGCAAAAATTACATGGACCCATCTGGCAGCCGTACGGATTGGTATAGGAGTCCGATGTGTTGGCCGAGGGCAGGTTGTAAGGGTGGTAGCCTACGTCCTGCGCAGCCTTCTGGAACAGCTGTGCTGAGACAGTATTTTTTTGTGCGGGCAGGGGAAAGTCATTTGAGCGATCTGCTGCATATGGGTTGCCGCCCTTGCCCTTGCCGACGACTTCTCCCTTGATGGACCAGGCTGTTCCAGAGGTGCCAAAAACCTTTTCTGCAAAGTCGAAGTACGGTTCCAGTTCCTCATAGGTAACGCCAAAGTCCTGAATAGTCATTCCCTCAGGAATAAACTTTTTGCCATAACGTTCTTCGTAATGGCTGCGCAGCTTCAGCTCGACAGGATCAACCCGGAAGTGTACGCCAGACCAGTGCAGGCCGGCGCCACCTACGCCAGTACCCGGCAGGAATGCCCCGAACTGACGATAGGGGACAGCCGTGTCATTAACGCTGTGGCGCAGCGTGACCGTCTCCTTCGAGATATCCATAAACAGCTTTTTTCGCGAATTGTAGGTGAGCTCGTCGATTACCTGCGGATAGGACCCGTCCGGATAGGTATCGCGCATTGGGCCGCGCTCTAGCGCTACGACCTGCAGACCAGCTTCGGTAAGCTCCTTGGCCATGATGGCCCCTGTCCAGCCAAAGCCTACAATGACCACATCGGTCTTTTTCATTACCTTGGCCATGCGTTATGCCCTCTCGCCACGAATTGATACGGGAGGAAAGGGGTAGGGCTCATCACGCTCCACCCAATCCATGAAGTCTGCGCGCGCACCTGGGAAGTTGATCAGCTTCCAGCCCACCATGTTCTTGTTGCCGCCATGGATTGGATCGCAGAAAAAGCCTTCCTTGGTATTGCTCCAGAGCAGGGAGAAAAAGGTATTGGCCGGCAAGGCTTCAAACTGTGCCTTTCCACCGTCTATTTCGTGGAGCACGATGTCCTGCTGCTCAGGGTTCAGCTCTGCAAACACTTTGTTAAAGCGCTTTTTGCTCCACTGATCTGACTCTTGAATGCCCAGTCGATAGATCTGCTGCGGTGAAAGCCTTAGCTGATAACCAAGCTCTGGCGGGGCATCTGTCTTGAACGGGCCCTGCATGTACCAGAGCCCGCCACTGCCGTAAGTCGTATTCATCTGACGATCGATGAATTCGGGAACACCAGCCTCGATAGCACCTGGGCCTCGATCGTCAGCCGGTATCAGGTGAGCAACAGCTGCCTGCAGGAAGGCCCATTCCTCTTGGGTAAAAAAGCTGGGTTCATAGGCATCCGAGGCAGAACTTTGGCCTGGTTTATTCCCCTCGCTCTCCTGTGCGGGCGTTTGCGCAAGAACAGGGCTGGTGATGCCGGCGGTAGCCAGGGTTACGACCGGAATCAGGGTAATGGACTTACGTAAAAAGTCCCGACGCGCATTGGATGCGTCTTCACTAGACATCAATTACTCCTAGAGCATACTGCGTAGCCTGCTCATAGGTAGCAGGCTAACTTGATATTTATTACAAAGTACTACAAAGGTGCGGCATTCTGACATATGTCGTTGCTGTTTTCTTGTCAGACATCTTCTGATTTGCGAGGATTTTGTCGTTATTTATCAATAGTTTCATGATCGTATTGAAGCAGTGCCTGTATGATGTCAGACAGGTAAAGGCGTTGTTTGACGCATTGCGAACACACTTGAAACCACTCATTCACTTATAAGCAGTCTTAAAATCATTAAGCCTCACAAGCCGGGGGATAGTTTTAATCGCATTAATACAGATACTGGAAACATGACAGCTAAGCGGTGAATCACGTAAGGGGAGTTAGCCGTAACGCATCTGCCTTAGCCTCAATTTTTAGGTAATGTACAAACATTAAACACAGCGCTTGCCTGCAAATTGTCCTTTTTAAGGATGCAGAGGCGTTAGCGAGGTGATGGAATCGAATTGATACTATCTTTGGATGGCCTTAGCTATCCCAGCTTTAGGGACAGATGCGAAGATCTAACTAAAAAATTTTTTGAAGGTTCTTCTAGCCAATGGCTGGAGGGAAGGACGCAATAACTGGTTTATTAAATGTCTGTGGGGCGCTAGGACGGCACCACAGACATATCAAATCATCCGACAGATTTTAGCTGAGTTGATCCACCGAGACGGTTAAGCATGGTTGCACAATACCAATCGTCAAACTGACATACTCCATTTTCTGCTATTTCAGAAAATGGTCCCGGCTCGTAAGACGGAGAATTTACCCCAGCTTGGGTACCTTCGACCAGCCGGCGATCTTGGTCATTTGTTGCCAGCCAGACCTTGGTTAAGCGGTCCAAATCATAGTCTACCCCTTCGACAGCGCTTGCTGGAACTAACCATTTAGTAGTAACAAGCGTCTCGTTAGGACCGACTGGCAGTACGCGGAAGCTCAAGGCGTGATCACCTAAAAAGTGATTCCATGTTGAAGGATAATTGAAGTATAACAGCGCACCGATGTCCGGCTCACCGCTCTTGTCGAGCCGCCCTGCTACGGCCGGTTTACCATCTATGGTGTAGCTGACTGCGCCAGCAGACAGTGGGATACGCGTCATACGGAAGCGGCCATTGATGTCCATTACTAATCGGCTTGGCATGCCAGCGCGCTCGCAGCGACTCCAGTGCTCGACCAGCTGTGGATCATCATCGCCGCCTACGCCAGCAACAGACAGATTTTCGACGAATGAATTAAGTAATTCAGGGTGTGAGCCATCGCAGTGATAGCACTCGCGGTTGTTTTCGAACACCAGTTTCCAGTTGCCGCGTTCAATCAGGTCAGATTGAAATGCGACTTTGCAATCGTCAAGAAAATGCGGCTTAAGGAATGGCGTAACGGCATTGCGGAAGGCATCGAAATCCGGTGCTCGCTCGGCAACGCAAACATAAATGTAACTTTGCGCGATCTCTACATGTACTGGCTTCAGGTGATATTGATCCTTGTCAAAGTTCTGACCCATGTTACCGGCAAATAATAAGGTCCCGTCTAACTCATACGTCCACTTGTGGTAAGGGCAGACCAGTTTGGCAGCCTTGCCCTGAGCTTGCTCACACACCTTAGCGCCGCGGTGGCGGCAAGCGTTATGAAAGGCACGTACCTGACCATCTTTGCCCATTACTACAGCCACAGGGTAGTCGCCTACCTGAAGAGTAAAGAAGTTGCCCGCTTTGGGGATTTCGAACGTATGACCTGCAAAGATCCAGTCCTTGTGCCAGATCTGCTCCAGATCCTGGCGGTAGACCTCTGTGCTACTGTAGAGCTCGCGTGAAAGCGCGTGGCGTGGCTTGCGTTGCGAAATCAGGTTAAAGACGGTTTCTTTACTATCCATTTCTTTCCTCCAGGATACTAACCTTGAGCCCAATCCAGATCTATTTTTCTTGTGCTTCTGAGGTTGTTTAAAAAACATGGCTTTCGAACAGGGCCGCAAGTTATAACCAAGCAGCAACCTGGCTTCGCGGCAGGCCGGAGACACCCTCCAGTGCAGGGTGCTAGCAAGAAGCGTAAAGCTTTCTCGACAAAACGGACAAACAATATTTCAGGAGGGCAAAGGATGCGTATAGGTTATCGATTACGTAGTCTTCCTCAATGGAGTCATTATTTAAATATACGCACCGGAGCTCGGAATAGAGGCGCCAGGGCTTCGATTGCATCGGCGGCCTGCTCTAACACAAGCACTGCCTTCTTCACCTCATCGCTGTGCCCGATTCCCAGGTTGGGCTGCGCAAACAAGTCAAATTTCGTTTCGATGTCTTGTAGGGTCATTGGCATATCAGGATCACCTTTGGCTGGAGTTATAGGCGTAGTCAACACGCTCCCATCATTTAGGGTAACCACTAGACGCGAGAGGATTTCTTGAGGAAAGCGCGCTGAAATGTCAGCGGCTTCTACAATCTTAATCTTTTGACTTACAGCTAGGATGTCGGGGGCATGGATCGCGTCGCCAGTAACCTCGTGAGGACCTACTTTTCCACGAGCAATCAGCGCTGCGAGTGGAAAGGCCAGCGCATACTGGGCTTCGTCGGCGTTGGTTGGTACGTGACCTTGCAGGCACATTGACTCATAAAATGTTTCAACGCGAATGGTTTCGACCGACTCTGAACTAATAGTTGGATACGCATTTTGTAACTGTGTCATGGCTGTCAGTGCTGGTTGCGCCCAGCGACACACTGGCCAGGGCTTGAAATATTGGACGTCTATTTCCCAGCGCTGACCTAGGTCGTTCCAATAGCTAGCCGCAGCGGGGGCCTCTAGGGTTTCGGCCGGCGCACCGGTGACCCCTTCGCTCGCCATCAGTAATGCGGTTAATCCTACATAAGCGCCACTGCCATGGGCATCGCGTAACATAGTCGGGTTTTGCACAACGCGCATCATTGGGCACCGTGCACTAAAATACTCGGCTATGCCCAGTGCATGGCGAAATGCCTGTTCATCCAAATTAAGCAGTACCGCTCCGGCGCACACCACGCCAATTGCGGAAAAACCGCCCGACGCATGGTAGGTAGGAGAGGTACCCATTAAGGCTACTCCAGCTCTAAGGGAGACCTCGTAACCCAGGCATATGGCACTTAGCAAGCGCTGCCCACTGATCGGTTTACCCTGTCGGTGTAACGCATCGGCAAGGGCTAACAGTGCCGGCACCACCGTAGCGCCAGCGTGACCCTTAGAGGTAAAGTGACCCTCATGAGCATCAAGGCTGTCGGCAGTAAAGCCGCCTGCCCAGCCGGCACCTAACAAATTGACGCGCTGGCCATCGAACAGCAACCGACTGGTCAGCTCTCCTGTAGGGTAATGCTTTCGTACATACCGATAGAGGGTCTGGCTGGTATCGCTTGATATCGCCCCAGCCATTACTCCAACAATATCCAAGACGCTTTTTTTCAAAATGTTTTGGGTATGAGTGGGTACTGTAGCGAAATCAAATTCGCGGCAGAACATATAAAACGACATCCGAAGGCTCCTTATGATGGCGCAGGGTCGGATGACAATGAAACAGCCGCTGGATTTGTACTAGCAACATTTTGGGCGGTCTTTTAATAACCTAGGGTAAGCCAAACTTCTCCTGTCCTAGCGGCGTGGAAACTTTGCTAGAGCCCACTTGCAAAAGCGTTTAAGGGCGTCGTCGTTATCGCGGCCCTCACGGCAGGCTAGGTAGTGCCAGCTGTTACGTAGCACAACTTGTTCAGCAATCGGTCGCACCAGCACACCTTTTTCCAACAGTGGCGCCACCAGATGATTCCAGCCCAACGCGATACCCTGGTGAGTCAGCACCATACTGATCAGAAGATTGTAATCGTTAGCATTGAATGGATGAGGACTGTTTTTAGGACGGTCATCGATATCAACACCCTGGAAAGCTAGCCAGACGCCCCAGTCGACGTGCTCGGCAACCTGGGAACGGCCATAGGGGCTTAAGTTTAGTAGAGCCGAGTTCCGCACGCCTTCCAAGGTGCGTATCTCTGGGTGTTGCTCAAGAAAGTAGGGCGAGCATACCGGGTAGATAATGTCGTGACACATGGGAAAGGTTCGATAGCCTTCCCGGACTTGAGAAATCTTGGTAATGAAAACGTCCGGCTGCATGCCGGGCTCCATAGTTAGAAAATTCTGAGTGGTAATAAGATTTATCTCAATGTCGCCATGCAGTGAAAAAAACTCCGGGAGGTAGTTGGATAGCCACAGAGCCGAAAATGCTGGCGAACAGCATACAGTAAGAACCTTACGGGCCTTTTGGTTACTACGGATACGCTCGGCAGCCTGGGCAATATTTACAAAAGATAGTTGGGCAGCGTCAAAAAACAGCGCTCCGGCGGCTGTCAACTCCACAGTACGACCCACCCGACTAAACAGCTTTGCGCCCAGATGGTTTTCTAGCTCTCGAATCTGTCTACTGATCGCCGCCTGTGAGACGCATGTAGCTTCTGCCGCACGCGTAAAGCTTTGATATTTAGCGGCTGCAACAAAGGCTTTGACCGCCCTCAAGGAAGGCATCTTCAATAACAGAGCATCAGGATCGACGTGCTTCGACATTCTTATTATACCTTGCTGCAAGGCTTAAGGTTGGTAGGCCACACCAGCGTAAACGGAAGCCTTCAATGAGGTATGTCAAGCTGCGGCTTGTATCTGCCTGAGCACGAACTCATAACTTCAGGTTATCAAATTGACGATGGAAATGTTGCTGGATTTGCGACCGGTTGGGTAATAGATTTGAGGAAAGCCCTATTCCGGGGGCAAACAATAACAAAAGGAAATTCGTCGTGAAAAATGCGATTCATTGCTTCTGCCATTCAAAAAATACTATTTGGGTTCAACCAGTGCTTAATGGCACTAGCTGTGAACACGATGGAGGCACGCTATGACTCGCAGCGACGAGATCATTTCAGTTAGAAATGTCTACAAAGTTTTCGGCTCTGACTCTGACGTGGCTATGAAAATGGTTCAAGAAGGAGCGTCCAAGGCGGAGGTCTTTGAAAAGACAGGTCAAGTTATTGGCGTGTTCAATGCCAACTTCTGCGTCCAGCGTGGGGAAATCTTCGTAATCATGGGACTTTCCGGATCAGGCAAGTCCACTATGGTGCGCTTATTCAATCGGCTGATTGAGCCCACCGCTGGCTCAATCTTTCTCAATGGCAAAGAAATAACTGGCCTGGGCGACAAGGATCTTTTGCAGGTCCGTCGCAAGGACATGAGCATGGTGTTTCAGTCATTCGCATTAATGCCGCACATGAATGTGCTGGATAATGTTGCTTTTGGCTTAGCCATTGGGGGCGTGACGCTAGACGAGCGTAACGGGCGAGCCATTGATGCCCTGCGTCAGGTAGGCCTGGGTGGACAGGAGTATTGTTTCCCACATCAACTTTCAGGCGGCATGCAACAGCGTGTAGGTCTGGCTCGTGCACTAGCGAACGACCCGGCAATTTTGCTAATGGACGAAGCATTTTCTGCGCTAGACCCGATGATCCGAAGCGAAATGCAAGGCGAGCTAATCAAGCTACAGGCTGAGCAGAATCGTACGATTATTTTCATATCGCATGATATTGATGAAGCCGTTCGCATCGGTCATCGCATTGCAATTATGGAAGGTGGCCGCGTAGTGCAGATTGGCACCCCTCGTGAACTGCTGTGCAACCCAATTAATGAATATGTTCGGGCGTTTTTCAACGGCTTTGATACAAGCCGCATTCTGAAGGCTGGCGACATTGCCCAGCTAGACAAGTCGATTATGTACGAACCGGGTCGGCAGACTCCCTTAAAGGCGGATGCCCCGCTGAAGGAAATCTTCCAGATTGTGGCTTGTGCTAGCGCGCCCGTTCCCGTAGTCGATGCCGTAGGTACATACAAGGGCTCTATTTCCCAAGGTCATCTTTTGAGCTGTCTCGGCAGGGGCTAATTCCCTGATTTTATTATAGACGTTCATACGCTGCGATTGACGGTGAGGGGTAACTCATGTCTGATTTCAATCTTCTCGATCCTTTCAAAAGTATTAATGTTCCATTAGGGCACTGGGTCGAAGTTACGCTTCGATATTTAGTAAGTAATTTTAGAGAAGTATTTCGCTCTATACGCTGGCCGGTAGACCAGGTATTAGATAGCGTACAAAGCGCGTTGTTATCCGTACCGCCAACAGTATTCATTATCATCCTAGGCTTGATCAGTTGGCAGTTGGGTGGACGAAGAATTGCGACATTTTCGGTAGCTACACTTACGGCCTTAGGCCTGATTGGGGTGTGGAACGATGCCATGGTTACTTTGGCACTCGTGCTGACATCACTCCTGTTCTGTGCAGTGATCGGTATTCCGATGGGTATTTTGTGTGCCCGCAGCGATCGTCTAGAAATGTTTATCCGTCCGGTTCTAGATGCCATGCAAACCTTACCGGCATTCGTATACCTGGTGCCAGTGGTGATGCTCTTTGGTATCGGTAATGTGCCCGGTGTAATTGTAACCATTATCTTTTCTGTCTCGCCGCTAGTGCGCCTTACCAATCTAGGTATTCGTCAGGTGCCACAGGACAAGGTCGAAGCCGCAAGGGCCTTTGGCTGTACCCCTCGACAGATGTTGATCAAAGTACAACTTCCGCTGGCGGCACCGACCATTATGGCCGGGCTGAATCAGACATTGATGCTGGCCTTATCAATGGTCGTGGTGGCATCAATGATTTCTGTGGGGGGGCTGGGGCTGATGGTACTGAGCGGTATCGGCCGTCTAGATATGGGGTTGGCCAGTGTGGGTGGCGTAGGCCTGGTGCTACTCGCAGTCTTTCTCGACCGCTTTACCCAAGCCTTAGGTGAGCGCAGCGGACACTTGGCGACAGGACAACACTGGTATGAAACCGGCCCGGTGGGCCTGCTGATGCGTATGAAAAAAAAGAAGAACGTTGTACAGCCAATGGCCAATTGAATGTGCCTCGCTACCTAAACCAGACCTTTAGCAGGTAATACATGAATATTCTGACATGCATGAAAGCGATCTTTGGCGGTATTTCTGTTGCCGTATTGGGGATGATGGCGGTCTCTCAAGCCATTGCTGCCGACAATAATGAACCCGGTAAGGGCGTTTCGGTAACACCAATCTTCCCTACGATTGCAGAAGAACGTTTCCGAGGAGAGGTTGCCATTGCTGGTCTAGAAGCATTGGGATATGAGGTTAAAACACCAAAGGAAACTGATTACCCGGCACTTTTCCTGGCCCTGTCATACGGTGATGCAGACTTTACCGTACACATGTGGGACAAACTGCACGCAGCGTTTTACGACAAGGCAGGCGGCGATGACACAATGGTCAAAGCTGGCGATGTAATGGAAGGCGTCCTGCAAGGTTTCATGATCGACAAAAAAACAGCTGACGCTTACCACATCACAAGTGTATCTGACTTTAAGAAGCCAGAAATCGCCAAGCTATTCGACAGCAATGGTGACGGCAAGGCAGATCTGACAGGTTGTAATCCGGGCTGGGGTTGCGAGCTGATTGTAGAGCATCAGATCAAAGCTTATGGCCTAGAAGAGACTGTCACCAACAACCGCGGCTCATACTTTGCCCTAATGGCTGACACCATGGCACGTTATCAACAAGGCTCGCCAATTTTCTATTACACCTGGGTGCCTCAGTGGATTTCTGGTGTGTTGGTGGAAGGGCGCGATGTGGTTTGGTTGACGGTGCCGTTTACTTCGCTGCCTGACGGCAAGAACGACATTAATACGATCTATCAAGGCAAAAATCTTGGGGCTCCTGTTGATACCGTTAAAGCGGTCTTAAACAAGGACTTTGCTGAGGAAAATCCTGCGGCACGGACGTTCCTTGCGGAATTAGAGATCAGCACTAGCGACGAAAGCCAGCAAAACATGCGCATGCAAAAAGGAGAAAAGTCGCTGAGCGACATTAAGCGCCACGCGCAGGAGTGGATCAGGACCCATCAAGAGGTCTGGAACAAGTGGCTAAGCAACGCGAGGGCCGCGGCGCAAAAGTGATCGGCATAAGCGGATAAGATTAATAGGCAGGCGGGCGCAATATGAGTGACGGATTACAAGGTGCATTAAAGCGCCAAGGTAGAGCAGACTCGCAACATAACAGTGCGACGCAAGTAGTACGCGTGGCCTTTATCCTGCTCGAACACTTTTCGATGACATCTTTTTCCACATCGATGGACGCCCTTTGTACCGGCTCGGATCTAGCCCGCAAGACCCTATATAAAGCTACTGTTTACTCGCTTATGGGCGGACCTGTGCTGAGCGATATCGGTATGTCTGTCGCTAGCGAGCGGCTTCAGGCAAAACGCTTAAACCATCAAGTGATCATAGTAGTAGGGGGTCACAGGGTTAGGTTAGTGGCAGATGCATTACTCAGTCGTGTACTCAAGCGCGCTGACGCCTCACGGACAGTAATATGCGGCCTGTGGAATGGCGCCTTTCATCTAGCCGAAGCAGGGCTTTTAGACAGGGTGCCCTGCGCCTGCCACGCAGACAGCAGTGCAGTTATAAAGGAGTACTACCCAAATGTTGAACTGGTCTTGGCTAGCCATCATTTAGCCGGCCGTGTGGGAACGTGCTCCCAAGCTGATGCGGCCCTGCCATTGTTAATTAAAGTGATGCAGCAATTTTCAGCAGAGCCCGCGCTACCAACTGCCGAGGCGACCTTACGAATTCACCAGCCAAACCTTCATCCATATCAGCCCGAAGCTCATCAGTCACCACCTGAGGCTCGCTTTCATCCAACTGATAGCGCGCGTATGCCTAAATCCGTAACGACTGCACTCTCGCTTATGGAAGAAAATATTGAGGAGCCGCTGGATCTTGATGTTATCGCCAGACATGTAAGGATATCCCGTCGGCAGTTAGAGCGGCGCTTCGCCCATTATTTGAAAGCTGCACCCAGCCGCTATTACCTAAAACTTCGGCTCACTCGCGCCCGACAACTAGTTGTGTATAGCAACCGTCCATTAACTGACGTTGCGCTGGCAACGGGCTTCGTGAGCTATCCACATTTTTACCGGCGGTTCAAAGAATTTTTTGGCTTGCCTCCGTTAGAGCTTCGCGAAGCCCATGAGGGTGGCGGCATGCAGGTCGCGCAACGACGCTCTTGGTCAATTGCTTAGCCAGCCAGCGTCTTTCTACTTTTACAAATTTTGATCGTACAGCCAGCCATTTCTATTTAGATCTGGTACGGAGCGTCTGCGCCTTTTTATCACTAATGGTCTTGCATTATGAAAGTACATTTTTTGCCAGCTGACGATAGCACTTGTGGTTGGTACCACCTGAGCCCCGCGCGAACACCAAAGCCTGCTCACCGTGGCCACCGCGACGCTCGTTGGGCGATTATTGGTGCCGGCTTTACCGGGCTGGCAGCCGCTCGGCAGCTAGCGCTGAACTTTCCTGACGATGAGATCGTTCTTGTTGAGGCCCAAGAAGTCGGTCTGGGCCCATCAGGTCGCAATGCGGGGTTTGCCATCGACTTACCTCACGACATAGGTGCCGACGACTATATTGGGGATATCGAAACCGCTAAGACTACCCTGAAACTCAACCTGGCAGGCCAAGATTACTTGCGTCAACTGGTTAAGGCGCATGGCATTAACTGTCATATGGAGGCCAGCGGAAAATATCAGGCCGCCGTAGAGCCTCGAGGCATGGCTGTGCTTGATGCCTACCGGCGCGGGTTAGACAAGCTCAACCAGCCCTATGAAATGATCGATGAGGCCGAGCTACCCCAGCATCTGGGCACCCATTTTTACAAAAAGGCTCTATTTACTCCTGGCGCCATACTTGTCCAGCCTTCTGCTTTAGTTAAAGGCTTAGCCGAGGCATTACCGGATAATGTGACGCTGTACGAGTGGACACCTATTACCCAGGTAGAATATGGCTGTCATACGCGGCTTATTCATTCAAGCGGCAGTATCAATGCTGCTAATGTGATATTGGCCAATAATTCCTTCGGTATGCATTTTGGCTTTTTGAAAGGTCGTATGCTGCCAATCTTTACCTACGCCAGCATTACTCGGCCGCTTTCTCTTGATGAGCAAATACAGCTCGGAGGCAAGCCTCATTGGGGCGCCATTCCAGCGGACCCCTTCGGTACTACGGTACGCCGTACCCCCGATAACCGCTTGCTAATCCGAAATAGCTTCAGCTTTAACCCAGATGGACGCAGCAACCAGAAATACTTGGAGCGCTTCGTACGTCGTCATAAGGCCTCTTTCGCCCTGCGATTCCCTATGTTGCCGCAGGTAACGTTCGAATATACCTGGGGCGGCGCGTTGGCAATGGCCCGCAACCACAGCGGTTTTTTCGGACAGCTAGCGCCAAACGTCTACGGTGCGCTGGGGTGTAATGGTCTTGGAGTGACTCGGGGCACGATCACCGGAAAATTATTGGCCGATTGGCTCCATGGTGAGCGCAACGAACTGATCGACTTTCTGCTTGCATCACCCGGCCCAAACGTCAATCCGCCTCAGCCATTTCTATCAGCAGGGGTGAATTTCAATTTGTTATGGGGGCAATACCGTGCTGGGCGTGAGAGCTAAAAGCGGATGACGTCATCCTGGCTCCGAAAACCTTTTATCAGACCTGCAACAAGCCGCGTCGTTGGAAGAAAGGGGAGCTCTTTCCCACCTATTTGTTAGGAACCACTGGAGAATGAACCATGAATTTTGACGGAATTTTTACCCCTGTTATCACACCGCTCTTGCCAAGTGGTGAGATTGACCATGCTGCTTTCTCTGACATCCTCGAGTATCTGATCGACTCTAGGGTACATGGCATCGTGGTCGGTGGTTCCACTGGTGAGTATTACGCCCACACGACTGAGGAACGCCTTGCACTAATTGCTCGCGCCAGCGACGTGATCAACGGCCGCCTGCCGCTAGTGATTGGTACTGGCGCGATCCGTACAGAAGATTCGATTGTTTTTGCTCAGGCAGCGCGGAGACATAAGGCTAATGCCATTCTTGTGGGCTCACCGCCCTACGCCCTGCCTACGCAGCAAGAAATCGCCGCCCATGTGTTGACGGTGGATCAGGCGGCCAGCCTGCCAATCATGCTGTACAACTACCCGGCACGCATGGGGGTATCCATGGGAGAGTCCTTTTACGCTGCGTTGGACGGCTGTAAGAACGTCATTGCCATTAAGGAGAGCTCTGGGGACATGCACAGTCTTCATCGCCTCGCCCAATATCACCCAGACATTCAGATTTCTTGCGGTTGGGACGACCAAGCCCTGGAGTATTTCGCTTGGGGTGCCCGCAGCTGGGTATGTGCTGGCTCTAATTTCATCCCAGCCGAGCATGTAGCATTATATGAAACTTGTGTACTGGAAAAGGATTTTGACAAAGGGCGGAAAATCATGACCGCCATGCTTCCGCTGATGGATTTTCTCGAAGGTGGAAAATTTGTGCAGTCGATCAAGTACGGCTGTGAGCTTAACGGCTTACGCACAGGAGGGGTGCGTCAACCGCTTAAAGGCCTTAATGATGCCGAAAAAGAGTCGCTCAGGGTTGTAATCGAAACCTTGCGTAAAACCGTATCGTCCATTGTTGGAGGAGCATGGTAATGGCTGAGTTACTCACAAAACAGGCCTACACAGAACTGGCAGCCAGACTCGAGTTCCGTACCCAAGCGTTTATCGATGGCAAGTTCGTAGCTGCCGCATCCGGTAACACCTTTGCCTCAACCAACCCTGCCACAGGGGAGGTATTAGCATTTATCGCCGCATGTGGGGAGCAAGATGTAAATGCCGCGGTGTCCAGTGCCAAAGTCGCTTTTAACGATGGCCGTTGGCAAGGCTTGAGTCCTGCAGCACGCAAGAGCGTGCTGCAGCGCTTCGCACAATTATTAGAAAACAATGCTCATGAGCTGGCTGTGTTGGAAAGCTTGGATAGCGGTAAGCCGATCCGGGAGTGCCAAACGGTCGATGTTCCAGAGACTATCCATACCTTGCGTTGGCATGCTGAGTTGATAGACAAGGTTTACGATGCCACTGCACCTGTGGGCTCTGGTGCTATGACAATGGTGGTACGCGAACCTATCGGCGTGGTGGGACTGGTGTTGCCATGGAATTTTCCTCTATTGATGCTGGCGTGGAAAATTGGCCCCTCGCTCGCTGCTGGTTGCTCGATTGTGGTCAAGCCAGCCAAGGAAACTACCTTAAGTACGCTCCGCGTGGCCGAGCTTGCTGTTCAGGCAGGAATCCCAGCAGGCGTGTTTAATGTAGTACCCGGAGGAGGCAAGGAAGCCGGTGAGCCATTGGGGCGTCACCCTGACGTAGCCATGATAAGTTTTACCGGCTCCACTGATACCGGACGTCTGTTTCTAAAATATTCCAGTGAATCGAACCTCAAACGTATCGTGCTTGAATGCGGTGGCAAAAATCCAGCAGTGGTAATGAATGATGTTGAAGATATTGATGAGGTTGCGCAGCATGTAGTCAACGGCGCATTTTGGAACATGGGCGAAAACTGCTCGGCTTCTTCGCGGCTTATCGTGCATAGCAGCATTAAAGATGCCTTGCTCGAACGCATCCGCGCTCACTTACGCCACTGGCAGATGGGAGACCCGATGGATCCAGAAAACCGCCTAGGTGCAATGATTAGCAAGGAGCACTTTGAAAAGGTGCGCGCGTATCTGGACCAAGCCACCGATGAAAAACTTAGCGCACTGATCGGAGGCAAGACTGAGCAAGATGTTTTTGTTCAACCGACCGTCTTTGATAGCGTGACGCCACAAAGCCGCCTGTTCCGAGAGGAAATCTTTGGACCAGTGCTATGTGTAACGACCTTCGAAACCCTAGAGCAGGCGTTGGCGCTTGCTAACGATACAGCCTATGGCTTAGCAGCTTCAGTTTACACGGGGAGCTTAAAAAAAGCCCTGAAGCTATCGCGTGGCATTCGTGCCGGTATCGTTACGGTCAATTGCTTTGGCGAAGGTGATGCTACTACGCCGTTTGGTGGCTATAAAGAGTCAGGTTTTGGAGGCCGCGACAAGTCGATCTGGGCTCATGATCAGTACACTGAGCTAAAAACAATCTGGATAGATGCATCTTAGTACCATAAATTGTGCTGACCGCTGCCCATACCGCAGCGGTCAAACTTTAAGGGTCAGATTTATTATAGAGCTGTGTTGGTATGAGTAAATCAAACCATAAGTACAAATAAAGGATTGCCAAAGCGATCAGAAATTTTGAATAAACGGTTTCATGAAAAATTATAAGAATATAAAAATTAATTCCATTGCTTCGGTCATCATTCTAATTATATCGCTATTTGACTTCAGGTGCCGTTTTGATCTGTGTATTCAGAGAGCTTCTATAATTTTAATACTAATCCATAAGTTTTTTTAAAATCAAGACTATCAAATGAAGCAGAGATTATGCCAAAGACTAGATAGATCTAAGCATAACTAGTAAAGAGATAAAAGTGGAAGAAAGAAGAGAGTTTAGTCGCCGTCTAAAAGACAAGAACCTTCGCTATCTGGGGTGGAATAAAACGGCTGCGGATAACGCGCTGGCAGGCTTTCTCCTGCTGGACAATTTTTCATTACCGGCCTTCACCCAAGCGCTGGATACGTTGGTTACTGCTAACCTGATACAGGCAGGCCTCTTTGCCACTAAGACATTTACTCTTACAGGCGAGGAAGTCACTAGCGACCTAGGGCTCGTTATCCGGCCCGATGCCAAGTTAACTAATGGTGCGCTAAAAGAACTGGACCTGCTTGTTCTATGTGGAGGGCTTCGTACTAGCCTCAAGGCTAGCAATGACCTAATCGATCTGCTACAGATTGCAGCGGGACGGGGAATCGCTTTGGCTGGATTGTGGAACGGTGCCTGGTTTCTTGGGCGGGCCAATTTACTAGATAATTATCGATGCACTATTCATCCTGAACACCGAGGCGCTCTTACCGAAGTAGCAAAGAGCGCAACCGTTACCACTGACAGTTTTACCGTCGATAGAGACCGCTTGACCGCTGCAGGTCCAAACGGAGCTTTCTATTTGATGCTTCAATGGATCGACACATTATATGGACGCCCATTAGTTGATGGTATTGTCGATATCCTCGCATTCGAGGCCTCCCGCTATAAACGCACAAAGCCGTCACTACACGAAAAAATGACGGCCCCGCTACGTGAAATTGTGAATCTTATGGATGCTAATATTGAGGAGCCGCTGGGTATACCGCAACTGGCTCAATACGTAGGTCTTTCACGCCGCCAGATTGAGCGTCTATTCCAGAATCAACTGTGTACCACGCCGCAGCGCTATTATTTGGAGCTGCGAATCACCGAGGCACGACGCCTGCTTCAGCATTCTGAACTTACAGTCCTGGAGGTTGGGCTTGCGTGTGGTTTTATATCCCCGAGCCATTTTAGTAGGTGTTACTTGGCTTACTTTGGGCACCGCCCTTCGATGGAAAAAAGACCTGGGCTTTAGTCTGCTCAAAATCCCAGTGATGAAGGTTCGTACCATCAGGTGGCATGTGAGAAATGGATCTGGAAAATCGGCGTAGCCTTTATCAGTTTGCGCGAGTTAACCCGCACACGATGAGTAGGGAGGGATAGTGGGGCGTGCAAAACGTGGCCCTGTTATCGCTTCCTACTCATCGTCCATTTTTATCTCAAATTAAGTGTTGTGTTTTGTAAGGGACTAGAACGCGTCTACCAATACCGGCTCTACCCAACGGTTGAACAAGCGAAGAAGCACCCTATCAGGTTTAGCGAGAAAGCCGAGGTTGAGGCGAAGCTCAGCTTATAGCGAGGACATGCGGCTAGCCATGTCTTTACCTGCTCGGTCTTGTGTACTGCATAATTGTCGATGATCAGTCGAGATACTCTCATCAACACCTTACAAGAAATCAAGCAGCTCAGCGCTACGATGACGATCCTTGGGACGTCTGTTTACTTTGCTATTGTCAATATCCAACGCAGCAAATAGCGAGGTTGTATCAAAGCACTATGGTTGGTGCGGGCTAGTGGGTTGGTCAGGAGCCAACAGCAGGACGGCTTGGTCTCATCGCATTAGGTTTTGAATACTTAGATCATTAGCAACACATGGGCACTATACTAGGCAAAACGGCCTTTAAATGTCCCGCTAGAGTAGGCTTCATAGCGGGAGAACATTAATTTTAATTTTTCTTTGAAAACTTATAGAGTAAATTGGGTTCACTAATCACGTACAGGTTCGCCTCATCGTCCATGGTAAGTCCTTCTGCCTGAGGTACAGTAGAGCTGAGTCCCTGATTACCCGACCGAAGCGTAAAAGAGCTTACAGGCTCCCCCTTTGCGTTTAGTTCTATAATCATTTCTGATTCGTCAGAAAGAGCTAGTAAATGGCCTGTACTGTAGTCGTAATATAAACTAGATAGGTCTGTAACCGGCAGATTTCTATCCCTTGCCATATCCGTATGTACGGTTAGATTAAATTTTTCTGAGCTGCGTAGATTATAGAAACCATCTACCGAAATGATCTGAGCAGGAAATTTTTCCTTGGCTATAAAAAGGCGCTTTTCCCTTCGGTCGTAGGCAAGCCCCTCAAAGCCTTTATTATTTGTGTCCGCGTCACTTAGAGTAAGTTGCCGCGTATTCAATGGATCTAGCCTGCCGACGACTTGAGTATCATTGTCAAGGTGAATCTCAGTCAGTCGATATATTCCTTCCTCTACAATGATATATACGCCTGGTCTTATATATTCAATAGCTTCAGGATCACCAAAGCCCTTCATCGGTAGGGAACGCAGGACCTTTCCATCCAGTGTCATTTCAATTAATCGAGAATCCTTATTTGTTAGGCTTACGAGTATTCGTCTGCTTGAATCAAAGGTGAGCCCTGACATATTTGTTTCATTTGGAATGGACAATGCGTCAATTACAGTATGGTAATCAGGTAACCAAAGAGTGCCACTGTCTTGACCTAAGTCGAGACGCTGCTGATATCTAAACCATCCCTGTTCAAAAAAACGATGTTGAATAGCTATAACAATTGGTATAGCGATCAGTAGCAGGATAGCTGCGCCAGCCATCCTGGCTTTAAAATTACTCATTACGAGTGAATGCTCCCTTCAAAAACCTCCATAATAACTGCTCAATGATGAACATAAGATGACAGAATGGAAATAGGCTGGGGTTATGGCTAGTGAGAATAAGCACAGGCCAGTACCTAAGTTACGCTCACTACTGAAACTGCTGATCCATGAAACTCATTAGCTCGCTTGCAGTAGCTAACCAAGAATAGGAACAATTTTTACAAGCTAGAGTCGATTTCCGATTAACATCTTAATCGGAAATAAGATAGCAGCATTAGATCCTGTCGAAGGCTCAAGATCTACTACGCATAATCTTCATTATGTTAAATTTAGAGTATGCTATGCCTATCTGCTCAACCGCGCTCTCACGCTACGTCGAGTGCAAGACGCGTTAGCCAGCTTGTCTAAGAAATATTTCTGTACAGGCCCCTTATAACGCCTTCCGTGGCGCTGCCGATCATCCTGATCTAGTAATCAAGGCGGACTAATTACCCACAATTATCAAACGCCCACCAGCCTTATCCAATCGTTCAAATCGCCCGTACTGATCTTTGTATCAGCCCTATCTTTCTTGGCCAGCGTATCGAGAAAGTCGAAGAAACCTTGGTTATCAAGCAGGAACCGTGCAGCATCCTTCTCTTGATCACTACCCCCTCCATTGGCAATTTTCTCAAGATCCTTTTTGCTGACGATACTGTCTCTCCCGTTCCAGTCGTCCCAGCGGGCGCGAATGGTTTCGATGAGGTCCCTGTGCTCGTCATAGAAGGCCTTGCCGTACTGATCAATGGGAAGCGATGTGTTGCCATCCTTGGGTCGATGTAGATCATCTTCCAGACGGTTGCTGGATGTACCGTGGTCCTGCGGCGTTCGCTCGAAGTACTCCCACTCCAGACGCTGATAATCGAAAAGGCTCTCGTTATCAGGGGCGTCCCTTCCGCCATACTCATAAATGCTGTAGCGGGCATACTCCACTTTATCGCCCCAGTCTGCCTGAGTCAGACCGGCATCGGCTAAGTCGTGATACCACTGACCCTCAGCATTAGTCGCCTTCTGCTTTTTTTCATGCTCAACAAAATAGCTGATGATTCCGCCTACACCCAGCAGGACCACGCCAAGCAATGCCAGTGGCCCAGCAAAGGCCGACGCAGCGCCCACACTGCCGAATAGGCCTGCAAGACCGATCCCGCCCGCAACACCGGAAGATACACCACCTACGATTTGCAGGCTGCCAGCTGCCTTTTGTAGATCGCTACCACTCTGGATGCCAGCCTTGATGGTGAAGGCGCCGAGCACAATATCGGCCACTCCACCAAACGTATCGCCAATGCCGCCCAGTACTCGTACAACCGAGCCAGCTATCTTGTGACCGACTTTAGGCGTCGACTTTTTGGAGTCATTGGCGCCAGCACCTGAATTGCCCGAAGTGCTGGGCAGATCATTGATTTGCTTGTCGATAGTATCGCCAAGGTTCTCACTGATCTGCTGTATATCTGGCGAGCCTGCACCCGCCGGGGTCGTGGTAGGTACCTCGCGGCTAAACAGGTCATCGGTGTACTGAGCCCAATCCTCAGAAAACTTGCCGAAGTCAAAATCAGGTAACTGCGGGGCTCTGTCTGGAACCTTTGGCGTATCGGGCAGCGAGGTACTCATCTCCTTGCTCAGCGTTCCGTTGGCTCCCCATATTTGCGGAAGGGTTTTGCTAAGCCCTAACAAGTCAGGGAAGCCCTTTGCAGCACTCCCCCCAGGCAGGCGTGAGACGATATCAGAGCCGAATTTTATGAAGTGTTGAGAGGCGCCTAGAAAACTGATGAAGTCCTTGGCAATGGCCAGTCGTTCAAGAGGTTGATCAGCGAGTTTTCCGTTTTGGCCAAACAGCTGGTAGAAGCCACTGACAAACCCAACTGTCCCTCCCAGCGAGCCGAGTACGCCCATGCTGTTCAGGTAGTTCAGGGCGTTAAGTGCTCGACCGGCACTTTCGTTACCAAACTCGGTATAAACCGATTTGAGCGCTTTCTTGATATCGGCCTCGGAGGGCATATCTCCAGCCTGGATCCGCTTGTTGAGTTCCTCCACTACCTTGGTAAAGCTGCTCAGTTTTTGCTTGTCACCCAGAAACTCATTAATGAACTTTTCGATTGTTTCCTGAGCTCGCCGTGGAATATCGAATGTATCGTACTTGAGAACCGACTTGATCAAGGTCAGGACGTCTTTCATGCCCTGCTCTTTGGCTGACTGATCAACTTTTGTCGGGTCAGCTACCAGCTCATTGAGATCCGCCGTCATGCTGTTCTTCATCAGCTCCTGCTGGGCCTGCCTGGCCTTTTCCGGATCAAGCAGGCTCAGGCTCTGGAGCAGATTGGCCGTCTCGGTCGACCCTGCGTTTTCCATTCCGTGCTCTTTGAGATCCTTGAGGTACTTGACGTAATCTTCACTCGTCAGCGTGGTGTAGAGCTTGTCGGCGATGCCTTCCCTGTTGTCAATCTTGCCCAACGCCTCATTCAACTTGGCCTGGTAGTCACCGGCTATCTTTTCTTTGGAAAACAGCTCACTGAGCAGATCATCCACGGATCGGCCGTCAATAATCTCCTGCATGTCTTCCTTGGTCAGCTGAGTCTGTTTGCTGTCCGACTCGCGCCAGGTAGTACCACCGATTCGCTTTTCTTCCGTGTAGCCGGTAATACCCCTGCCACTATTGAGCGCGACCTTCGCTTCCAGCGCCAGTATGAGCTTGGCCTCATCACTGTCCTTACCCAGCTCGCCCTTTTCAATAGCCTTCTTGTAGTCATCGATCAGGTTTTGTGTCGCCGCTTCTGAAACCGTCAGCCGCTCCGAGTCCTTGTTATTGGGATCGGAAATCTGATCTGTTTCCATATTCAGCACGTCAAGCTCGTTCAGGGGCGGCAGGTTGTTCTCATTACGGAGATCCCCCACCTTATCCGCTCGACTCCCTTCGCTCTTGGCAACAATCTGGTCGTACAGCGCCTTGTTTTCCTTGTCGGACACGATGTATCTCTCACCAGAGCGGGTCTCAAAACGGATGAGTCCATTGCCAAACTCTTCAGGTGACCCCACTTTGCTGACTTCGTGCTCTGGTATATTCAGTGTTGGACCTGCCTCCTGAAATCCTTGGGAAATCTGCTGATTCATGACGTATCGGGTGGTAACTGCATCCTTTACCACAGCATAGAGTTCAGGGGTTAGGGCTTCGCTGACCACTATCTTTTTACCTTCAGCGGTCTCATAGCTGATCACACCATTGCTGCCGATCTCTCCTTCCCAGGAAAAGTTTTTATAGTCCATAAAGTCTGGCGCTGTAACGTTTCGATCAGCGAGGGTAAATCCCTCAGACTGAGCCTTTTCCACCACACGTGAAGCGTCCGAATCTGTAACCAGGGCCTTTAACTGGCTCAGGTATTTAAACAGCTCAGGATTATCGTCCCGATAGACAACTACCTTTTCGTCGCTATTGTGGTAGCGAATTAGATCGGGGCCCATCTCGTTCACCGCCCCTACAAAGGTACCGTTAGTTGAGGGCCAGACTTCATTGTCGCTTGCACGGCGATAACCATCAGCTTCGCTTTTTGCGATGCCTTCACGTGTCTTCAAATCATTCATGACCACCTTGTACAGCTCTGGTGTGCTTTCTTTGGTTACCAGAACCTTTTCATCCGCCTGTGTAACGTAGCGCACCTGGCCGTTACCCAGATCCTCAATGCCTTTGTAATCGTTGAGCTTGGGCGGTTTTGTCTCTGAGGTCGCAGGCTTGTAGTCACTGTTATCGCTGCGTTTGGCTGTGGACTTCTGAAGAACCTTCAAAAATCCGAGGGCAGGTGATTGTGTGTCGGCAGTGGTACCTTCGGCATGGCTTGGTCTGAGCGCGGTGGTCATGCTATCTGCTCCTTCAGGCTGGCGTGACGAGGGAGGGAAAGCCAGGTGGCATCGGGGCAACCGATCATGAAAGATGTACAGCATGCTGGTGATGGCTGAGCGGCACAGAAAGGTGAGGAATACATACGGACTCCTGTAATTGTCTTGAAGACGAATTAAGTGTTAGTGGCAGTTCCGTAAGGCGTGACGGGCATGGAGAAGCTAAAGCCATCATCACCTAAACGGAGCGACGGCGAAGCCAAGACTTCAGACAACACAGCACAGGGTCACATTGGTCTTCGACGACCGGAATTATCACGGCTGAGTATGAAAAATCCGTGGCACCAATATGGCGAAAGCCGAGCTGCAACTCTTGCTTTATAGGGCTTTAAGTATGGCGAAATACCACCAGGCATAACTGCAATTGCCGCCAAAAGCTCTCATAAGCGCAGATAAATTAAGAACAGAGGAACCGACGAGCCTAAAGCCTACGCGCAAAGCGGATAAGTGACCTGCCCGTGTCGAGTAGCTCGACATATTCCTCGTTTACATGGATAGCTTTAGCTAACCTACAGATCGGGCAGACACGCCCATGATCCTGAATGCTCTGGTTTTGCTCCAGCTGATAAAGGTCTGTGGCATAGACCTTATTGAATGGGTATCCATAGCCGAAGTCTTCGACATGCGCCACGCTGGCCAGAGTACCATCCGCCCTTTCTGGCCAGCAGACGGGCCATCGGCAATATTATCCTGATGCTCACTTATTGCCACACGAGAAACACACCTTGAGGACACCCTACGGTCTATTTACCGCCTGCAGATAAAGCGCTAATAATTTGCGATGCAGTAACTGCCCCCGCCCTACTCGGCGAGACTTCCAACGTACTCGACTTGAAACGGCGCGCAGGCATTTTTACGCAAGCTCCCGCTGTTGCTCTCTTGTGAATAACAGTCTGCAATGGTTCAGGCCGAACGTGTTTTGTCAGCGGCGCTGCGTTCGAAAAACTTGAATATGCCAATGCCAGCCAGCATGGCAACCGTAAATATCAGCGGCTTCGCGCCACCAATGGCAAGCGATGCCAGGGCGGGACCAGGACAGTATCCTGCCAGGCCCCAGCCGGTACCAAATGCCAAGCCGCCTAGTACCAGCCGGCGATCGATTTGAGTAGCGGCAGGCAGGCGCATGACATCCCCTAACAGGGAATGCTTACGCTTACTGGCGAAACGAAAGGCGACCAACCCAACCAGGATGGCCCCGCCCATAACGAAGGCCAGCGAAGGATCCCAAGGTCCTCTTATATCGAGGAACTGCTGCACCTTAGCCGGGTTAGTCATGCCGCTGACAATTAGCCCGATACCAAACACAATACCGGCAATGAGTGCCATGATGATTTTCATACTTTCTCCTAGACCTGACATCAGCCAACTACATGCCGGATCAGGAACACGGTCACAAAGCCGGCCAGCATGAACGAGGCTGTTGCTACTAACGAGCGCGGCGAGCGGCGCGACAGGCCGCATACACCGTGCCCACTGGTGCAACCTGAACCGTACCGCGTACCGATACCAACCAGTAGCCCGGCCGCCACCAGCGTGATGGGGCTAGCGTCAATCCGTATGTCTGGGAGCGGGGCCGCCAGGCTGTACATCAACGGCGCCAGGACAAGCCCCACCAGAAACGCCACGCGCCAGGCAATATCACCCTTGGTCAAACGTAGTAGCCCGCCGAGTATGCCGCTGATACCTGCGATGCGCCCGTTAAACAGTACGAAGAGTGCGGCCGCAACGCCGATCAGAAGCCCGCCAGCAAACGCTGGCCCTGGGGTAAAACTTATCCAGTCAATTCTCAAATCTACTTCCTTGGCTCTTGACGCAGAACAGTGTGTAAGGCACTGCCATTATTCCAGTTGTCTGGGTCCAGATGGCACAAACTCCAGGCTAAGGTTGATTAAGGAAAACAAGGCTTGCTCTGCTTTACTATTATGACCTTGTTAGGGCTTCCCAGGTTGGGGGCCAAGCATCTGAAGCAGCGAGTCTGGATCAGGGGCTCCCTGGTGTTGTTGCAGTCGGCCGTTATCGTCAAGGTAAAAGATCGCGGGCGTAGCCTGGGCTCCCAGGCTAGTCATTAGTTCAAGGTTTGCGTCTAACTGCTGAGCAATCTTTGCTGGCACGTTTTCAAGCGGTTTTAATGTGCTGGTCTTACCCTCACTCTCATGGGCGAAAAGCGCGGCCTCTGGGTCCTTTGCGGCAAGCAACGCTGCAGCCTTGGCCGGGCTATCTGGACGAATAATACCTACCATAATATGGCGCAGTTGCACCTTATCTGCCTCAACCCATGGACGAGACTGCTTCCAGAACAGGTTACAGTAGGGGCAATTGGCATCACTGAATACATAAATCACGCGGGGAGCCTTATCTTTGCCATCGGCGATCCAGGCACTTTTTTCCATCTTGGCCCACATCTTTTGTCCTAGCGGCGCATAGACCAGCTCTTCCAGAGGGGCTTTCGAAAGATCGACTCCCTTGGCATCAAGCAAGGTCCCTACAAGAATATGCTCACCGTCAGGTAACAGATAAAGTGCCATTCCCTGACCATTGTATAAGGCGGCATATCCCTTGACGCCATCAGGGGCATCAAAGGTGCCAACAATCTCGGCGCCTTGTTTTTCGATAGATCTGATTGGTTCAGGCCAATCCTTGGCTTCTGCTCCTAAAGATATCATTAGGCCAAGCGATGTCAGGATCAGGGTTAACAGCTTGCATAATTTCACGGAGTGGTTTCCATACTAGGTTGATTAAGAGCCTGAGCCAGACTTGCTTGTGAAAGCTCACCGAGATGACTGCCAACCTGGCGGCCTTGGGCATCGTAGAAAAGGGTCGTGGGCAAAGCCTGTGAACCCACCTGCTTGCCTATTAAACCGCTTGGGTCAAGCAGAACGGTATGAAGATCGATCTGTGCCTTTGCTAGGTACACTTGGATGGTTTCTTCGGCCTCGCCCTGATTCACAAAAACGAACTGCGTATCTGGATAAAGTGACTGAGCGCTGGCCAGCACAGGCATTTCTCGCCGGCATGGTGGGCACCAGCTAGCCCATAGGTTGATGACTAGAGGCTTACCTTGCAGGTTTGTCAGCTGGATGGGGCGTCCCTCTAGGCTATAAAGCGTTAGCTCGGGGAGACGGGTACTGCGTTCCATGGATTGCCAGGCGAGGTTTCCAAGCCCCCAACTGAGCAGACCAACTATCAATGAAATACCAAGCGGCTTTCGCAGCCCAGGCCGGCGCCAAAGCTGAACGGTGACCATACTTAAGGCCACCAGTATTCCAGGCCAGGCGATATACCCTCCGTCACGAATATCAACTACCCGCCAGAGATCATTCTGATAATGCTTAAAGTATCTCGCTACAAAAGCCAGGCGGGCTATCAACAGCGCCGCGACCAAGCAGTTAAATAAGATACGGTCAATATTATGAGTACTACCACGCCCAAGCCAGGCCCCTGTCAAGACGGCTATAAGCAAGCTCCCAATGATTAACAAATGAGGCACAGCCAACGGTATTGAACCAATGTTAAGCGTGAGCATTAACCATGCTCCTTTAAAGCATTCCAGCGCTGTAGAAACTCTTCGGCATCGACTTCACCCGTGATGCGTCCGTTTCTACGTTCCTGGCCATCAGGTCCAATCCATAAGAGGGTTGGCGGCCCCAGAACCTGATAACGCTCAAGCAGAGCGCGACTGGCTGCATCGCTATGTGTGACATCTGGCCGTACTATTCGTACATCAGCAAGGCCGGCTTGTACTGAAGGGTTTCTAAACACTTTGTCATCCATGACCTTGCAGGAAATGCACCAGTCCGCATAGAAGTCGATAAGCACCCATTGCCTACTTTCCTTGGCTTTTGCCAGCTCAGCATCAAGAGCTGGCAGGTCGATGATTTCCTTGCCTATATTGTCCTCAGTCGCTATTGGGGTAGCTGAAGGGGCATAAACCGCTAGCGGCTTGAGAGGGTCTGAAGCACCGCCAGCTGCACCCAACAGCATGAACATACCCCAGATGCCCATCATCAAGCTGACGGCCTGGCCTATCCCCTGCCGTGTTTCCCATTGCAGGGAAACATGCCGGAATAGTGTAGCCAGTGCTATTAGCCAACATCCCCAGAGACCCAGCCATAGGCTATCGGGCAAGAGTGTTCGGACAATTAACAGTGAGGCCGCCAGAAAGAGAAAGCCAAACAGGAGCTTGACGCGATCCATCCAGGCCCCGGGTTTGGGGAGGAAGCGGTTTCCCATCGTCACCAGCAGTAACAGCGGTGCACCAATTCCCAATCCCAGGGCAAACAGAACCAACCCTCCGTGTAGAAGATTGCCGCTTTGTGCAATGAATAGCAGTGCCGCCG
This sequence comes from Pseudomonas sp. JZ134, assembly GCF_051027695.1. Lineage (NCBI taxonomy): Bacteria > Pseudomonadati > Pseudomonadota > Gammaproteobacteria > Pseudomonadales > Pseudomonadaceae > Pseudomonas > Pseudomonas sp. JZ134. The sequence continues at coordinate 151,807 of NZ_CP069252.1, forward strand.
CTAGCGGTGCGGTCATGCAGGGGCCTACCAGTAAACCAGACAGTATCCCCAGCATCCCTGCGCCGAATAGACTTCCCCCCTGCTGCTTACGCCCGGCATTTTCTAAGCGGTCGCGCATGAAAGAAGGCAGCTGAAGTTCGAAGACACCAAACATCGGTAACGCGAGCACTATGAACAAGGCCGCGAAAGTACCTAAAAGCCAGGGGTTTTGAAGCGTAGCTTGCAGGTTAGCGCCCAGTGAGGCGGCAACTGCGCCAAGCACTGCATAGACCAAGGCCATAGCCAGTACATAAACGCCAGCAAGCGCCAGACCTCGCCGTGGTGATGCGCCGCTACCCACTACAATGCCCGCAAGAATGGGCAGCATTGGAAGTGAGCAGGGTGTAAAGGCAAGGAGCACGCCGAGACCAAAGAAAACCACAAGGCTCCACAGCAGCGTCTGCTGTTGCAACCCGCTGGCAAGTGTTTGATCACTGGCCTGCAGAGCTAATGGTGCGGACGGCACAAGGTCAATAAAGCGGCTTTGTGGCGGATAGCATAATCCACTCTCAGCGCATCCTTGCCATGTGACTTTCAACCGTTTCGCTTCACCTTCAGGTACCGTTACGGTGAGGGCTTGACGGTATACTTCCTGCTTACCAAAGTACTCATCATGATGGGGCTCACCTGGCGGTAGCAGAGGCTTGCGATTACCTTCCAGACCCTCGAACTGGAGCCGGTTCTTATAGAGGTAATAACCCTTTGAGATCTGCCAGTGCAGCGTAGTAGCATGCTTGTCGTCGGTTTCTACGCTCAGTACAAACGCTTGCTCAACGGGAAGAAAGTCAGGCTTTTTACTGCCTGGCAACAGCCCCTGTGTAGACCAGGCAATGCCAGGTAGTAGCCACAGTAAGAGGATTAGAAGGCGCATTGTTGCTCCAGCCGAAGGTAAATATGGGCAGAGCTTAAAAAACAGCTATTAACAGAACGTTAAGTGTTCGCAGGAAAGTCATAATGTTGCCTTAATGGCCAAGACCGATTATGGCCCGATCTAACGCGGAGCTGTTTTATGCACGTACTTCTAGCCGAAGACGACCATTTGATCGCCAGCGGCATCTGTGCCGGACTCACAGCCCAAGGCCTGACTGTTGACCATGCCCATATGGCAGGCGATGCGGAGGCCATGTTACGAACTGGGCGTTTTGACGTCTTGATTCTTGATCTTGGCCTGCCTGACGAGGACGGAATTAGCCTGCTTTGCCGCCTGCGCCAGGAGGGGGTGGAAATACCCGTACTGATCCTTACAGCGCGTGATGCCGTTAGCGAACGTGTCACTGGCTTGCAGTCAGGGGCAGATGACTATCTGCTTAAACCCTTCGACATTCGAGAGCTGGCTGCGCGACTGCATACGCTGGTCCGGCGCATGTCCGGCCGAAGTGTGAATCAGGTCAATCATGGCAGCCTTATCTATGATCCTAGTACCTGTGAAGCATGGTTGGCGGGTAAGCCAGTGGACCTGTCGCGCCGGGAGCAGGCATTGTTACAAGCGCTACTCAATAACCCAGGCCGCGTGCTCAACACCGACCAGTTAAAGGATGCCATGTATGGTTTCGCCGAAGATGTAGAAAGTAATGCGTTGAATGTTCATATTCATCATCTGCGTAGAAAACTCGGTAATCGGATTGTAGAAACGGTTCGCGGGCTTGGGTACCGACTAGGGCCTGCCGCAGGTGACCCTCATGATGGAGGAGCAGCATGAGCCTGCGTCTTCGCCTGACCATGGGGCTTGGTTCGGCGTTCATAATAATCTGGAGTCTGGCAGCGGCCTGGATGCTCCATGATCTACGGAACCAGATGATGACGGCCCTTGATGAACGTCTTGGTGCATCCGCTCGGATGGTGGCTGGGCTGCTGGAACAACTACCCCAACCGCTAGCCAATGACGGTACGCGTAAAGCAATCAGCGCCGAGAGGCTAGGTATTCCAAATGGCCTGGCATGCCAAGTAAGCTCCCTGCGGGGCGAAGTCCTTGCTCGTAGCCACGACACACCGGATCAGCAACTTAGCGCCAAACGGTCGGGTTACCACGATCAAAATATCAATGGAGTAGCCTGGCGCAGCTTTACATTGCCAGTAGGCGAACTACTTATTACAACGGCAGACCGCCTGGACGAGCGTAATCGGCTCGGCACTTCAGTACTTGTAGCGACAACAGTGCCTATGCTGGTAGCGCTGTTGGGCAGTCTGTATCTGTTGTGGCTGAGCCTAAAGCGCGGGCTGGATCCCTTACAGAAAATTCGAGACGCACTCTCATGTCGCAGCGCCAACTCGCTTGAGCCATTGCAGCTGGATTCTCTTCCGGCGGAATTACAGCCTTTAGTCGAAAGCCAAAATCAACTCTTTCAACGCATCGCCCTAGTGCTGGAGCGCGAGCGCCGCTTTACAGGGGACGCCGCGCACGAGCTACGCAGCCCTCTTACCGCCATCAAGACCCATATCCAGGTTGCTCAGATGACCCAAGGCAAAGCGGTTGCAGATGCATTAGCCAGTGCAGAAGCCGGAGCTGACAGGCTGCAACATACGCTTGAACAGTTACTCTTGTTAGCCAAAGTAGAGGGCAATCTGGAGTTTGACGATGGGGCCGTTTGCTGGGCTTTACAGGCTGCGAAGGAGGTAGTAGCCGATCTGCAGATACACTCGAGTGGACGGATTCAGCTTGAGACTGCCTCGTTCAAGGATGAAGAGCTTGATATGCCTGTCTCTTTGCTGATGGTCGCTCTGCGTAACCTTCTTGAAAATGCCTTGAGACACACTCCAGAAGACATGGCGGTACAATTTAAAGTTACTATAAATAGAAACTACGTTAATTTTAGCATCTATGACAAGGGGCCTGGTTTGCCTCCAGAAAAGCTGGAGCATATAACTCGACGTTTCTGGCGTGGTCCAGGCAGCAACGGGAGCGGATTAGGTCTGTCCATCGTTTGCGCTATAGCTGAGCGCTTTGATTGTCATCTGCATTTCTATACATCAGTTACGGGTACAGAGGCAAAATTGAAAGTTCCTGTGCGATAATTCCGATGTATAGGATTTCTATTTACCAATACGAGGCAGTAAAACAATGCTTCCTAAGACCACCTGGTGCTAGATATGCCAAACCATACCGGCCAGCTTTAGCTGTTCTGCTTTGCCTTAAGTTCGGCTCTTCTGCATTAAAGTCTGAGGTTACAACTCTTATCTCGAAAGTGAGAAAAAAGCAAAACTCTTGCTTATTGCCATATCTGCTTAGGGTATCTTCAGTATCTCAAAAGTGAGCACATGTGCCCGCCTTAGCCAGGAAGCCTCTCAATGACGACTGGCGTCTCTTGGCTTTTCTGATCATCATTTACAGATTCAACAGGTTCAGTCGCTGCAATATTAGCTGTAGCCAAGCCAGATGGAGTGGCCTGATGAAGAAGCGGGGCATCTTGCTGCAGGTATTTTCCGCTTACCTTCTTTTGGCCAACAATCAACACCAGAATTGCCGCACAGCTGGCTAAAAAGTAATACAGACTTGGGGGACCGTAATAGGACATCAGTCCTCCAGCTATCAATGGGCCCATGCAGGCTCCGATACCAAAAGTTCCTAGTAATAGGCCAGCAAGGGGGATGCGCATTTCAGGCTCGACATTGTCATTAGCCAGCGCTACGCCTAACGGGTATAGGCAGAACTGGAAAAAACCAACTATTGCTGTGCAAAGCATGAGTAATTCAAGCTGCAGGCCTTGAATTAGACCAAGCGGTAGACAGGCTAGCATCAAGAGGAGCGCAGCCAGTCGGATAATGGATGCGCGGGGAAAACGGTCAGAGACCCAGCCTAACGGCAACTGAGCGAGTAGCCCTGCCCCAATGGTTAGCGCCATGAACTTGCCAATACCCGCAGTATCCAGTCCCTGCTGCTTGGCGTATATCGCAGCCAAACCATAGAAGGAGCCGTTTATTATTCCTGACACCAGAACGGTAACAAGGGACTGCGGGATTCGGCGCACGAACCGCCTGACGCTAACCTGGCCAGGCTGAAGGATAGTAGGATGAGCGCTTCTAGTGAGGGCAACAGGCACCTGACTTAAGGCGAATGTAATAGCCACTATAAGAAGCGCATGAATTCCAAGGTCGCCTTTTAGGCTTAGCGTTAACTGCCCTAGCATCATGCCTACATAGCTGGCAATCATATAGTTGCCTAAGACTACGCCTCGCTCATGACTCTGCGCCCGGTCGTTAAGCCAGCTTTCGATCACAGTTAGTTGGCACATCATAGACATGCCAACCACAAAGCGCAGTAGCAACCAAAATAGCATGGAATCACTGAAGGCATGGGCGAGGACCGCAGCACAGATGATTCCAGCGCAAGCCACATACGTTCGCACATGCCCCACCCCAGCAATCACCTTATGTCCAAACTGTCCACCCGTCACCATGCCTAAGGCGTTGGCGGCCATTAGAGCTCCACCCCATACATCAGACAGACCGTCTGAAGACAAGGACAATGCCAGATAGGTCATCAAGAGACTGGACCCTAACTGCAAGAGCAGGCTAGCTATGTTAATTGCGCCAAACGCCTGCACCTGCTTGAGCATCACTTCTTTCCTTTAGTAATAAGTGCGCATTAGTCTTATTCAAACACTGCAACAGGGCTTAGTTGAATCAGGTCAGGCCATGCCTCTGCTTCCAGTTGCCCGGATGAACTACATAACCAAACAAGGCATGCCCGCCATAGGTCAGCTCGGTCCCCTCTGGTATCCATAGCAACTGCCCTGGTCTCACCTGATAGAGCTCTGCGTTGGCCTTGAGCTCAAAACAGCCCTCGATGACAAATATCACTTCGTCATACAGTAGCGTCCATGCTACTTCAGCGCCTTCCCAGCGGGCGAAGCCAACGCCAATATTGGGCGAGACCTCATTGCTGATGGCGCGAGCCACATAGGCTGCGCCGGGTGGACCGCCCCGCACGACAAAATCCAGCTCTTTATGGTCAACCAACAGAACCGGCCCTTTCCCTGAAAAGTCTTGGCTCATAGCTCACTCCGACTATTCCAGGCAGCCATACGAATGCGCGACCTCACACCAAAACCCAAAAAAGGCTCCGGCGGATTAAGTGAAGGCATTCCGGTAACCGCTTGAATATCACTGAGCTGCTGCGATTGAGCCCCTACTGCAAGGTCTGCGAGCATAGTGCCGGAGATAGTACCCCATGCGGCGCCTACCCCATTATCACATGCCGAGGCATACACCCCTGGCTCCAACTGACCAAAGAAATTTGTGAAGTTACGGGAAATCGCATAAACCCCTCCCCACGTATGGCTAAAGGGTACATTCACCAGTTGGGGGAAGCGTTTCAAAAAGGCGCGACGATGACTGGCCTGAACTGCTTTACGCATCGAATCACTGGTGCTTTTGCCATATTTGGGGACATGCTTATAGGTGTTTCGAATAATCAGGCGCCGGTCCTGAGTCATCCGCACAGTGGTTCCAGCATGATCGGCAGGGGTGAGGCCCCAGTCCAACTGACCACCATAGATCCTCATCTCACTATCCGTCAGCGGGCGTGTCCAACTGGCAAAGGTCATGACAGGCAGTAATCGATTGCGCAGATAGCCAAACTCCTGGGTAAAGATGCTAGTCCCTAGTAACAACTGCGGAGTTCGAATCGATCCATCGGTGCCATGCAAAATCCAGCCCCCACGGCCATCTCGCTCAAGGCGCTGAATGGGCGACTCCTCCAGCAGCTCAACGTTACCGGGCAATGAGCGACCAAGCCCGGTGACCAAGGCGGCAGGCTGCATTAGATAGCACCCAGGCGTATAAATGGCACGGCTGTAGTGATGGCTGCCAAGTATCCCGGAAAGCTCTTCACGTTCAACCCACCGGAAGGGTTCACCCAGCTGTTGAAGCAGATGCTCGAAATGGTCCAGATATGCGAGTCCGCGCTCACCTACCGCCCCTTGGTATTTGCCAGCGTGCGACCACTGGCAGTTGATACCGTTAAGCTCAATAAGCTCTTGTAACTGAGCAATAGCTGATCGATTAAGGCGCAACAAGCGCTGCTTGTGTTCTGGATCAGGATGCTCCAAAGCAAATTTGTGCGGAAGATCAATCACGAAGCCGGAATTACGACCTGAGGCGCCATAACCGACCCGCTGAGCGTCCACCAGTATGATACGTGCTTGCGGGTGGTGCTCAGCCAGACGGCGCGCTGCGGCGAGGCCAGCAAAGCCGGCGCCTATGACGGCATAATCGGCTTGCTGCTCGCCTTGCAGGCGCTGACAGGGTTGCGGCTCCGGTAACGCGGCATACCAGCCGCAGGTTGCATCATCATGCGGAAAATTGATGGTCTTGGTCATGATAATTCTCGCCCTTAGGCTACAGCCTCTGCCTGTTGAGCTTTTGTATAGGTTTGCAGCCAACTGTTACGCTGCGCCTGGGCTTGGCGACCAAGCAGCACGAACCCATTCAGGGCCTCGTCTGTATAGAAACCAGCACACAATCCATCCTCGGTAGGTGAACAGCGCCAGGTACCAGTAGCGCCCGGAGCAGGAGGCAGGAAACACAGGGGAGCTGCTGGAGTTTTCACGGTTACCGGCATAAACGGGTAATCGACCACAGTTGGTTGGCCTAGCAGTGTTTTGCTTAACGCCTGAATACCCTGATTTATAGGTGCCAAATAAGGTAACAACTGACCATCAATCTCAACGCAGTCGCCCAGGGCATAAATATCCGATTGAGACGTCTGGAGGTGCGTGTCGACGCGAATACCACGACCTACATCAAGCCCTGCGGTTTCGGCCAAAGTCAGATTGGGCCGCAAGCCAACTGCAGAAAGCACAAGGTCAGCCTCAATAGACTCACCATTAGCCAGTGTGAGCTGGTTTCGCCCATTATCGGCTCTGATAGACCGAACCGTATTTTGCAGATGCCAATCAACTCCCAATCTACTAAGGGCCGTTTGCAGATGCCGCCCCGCTTCCAAAGGGAGTAAGCGCTCCATGGGCCACTTTCCAAGCCCAATGACGTCTACCTTATAGCCAGTGGCGGCTAGATCATTGGCGAACTCGCACCCAATAAGGCCATCACCAATAATAGCGATGCTGCGGGCCTGCTGGAGACGCTTACGGAAGTGCTGATAATCATGAAGATTATTAACGCTTAGGAGTTCAGCTGTGTCACCTTCAATGGGTAGGCTGATTGGTGTTGCGCCGCTGGCCAGCACCAGTTGGCCATATTCAATCTCGCCTAAACTGGTATAAAGTTTTTTCGAGGCCGGGTCGATGCGATCAACCCGGCAATGGGAGTGGACTCGGATATTTAGACGTCTTTCAACTGAAAGCGGAGGCTCACCGGCCAACGCGTCGTCGGTCTTACCTTGAGCTAGTCCAATCGATAAGGACGGCTTTGAGTAGAGATGACCCGAATCTTGGGTAAGCACTCGTATGTCAATGGTCGAATTGGCCTTGCGCAGGGCCTGCGCCAGACCATAACCAGCATGTCCACTACCAATAATGACAATAGGCTCAGATACTGCTGGCAATTCTGGTTCGGCCTTCGCTGTAACCGTAGGGGCCTGCGTTACAACTGGTAGCGGCGCGCTTGTGGCCGCCGCTACTGTTTCACTGATATCCAGCATTTCGAAATCGGCTTTGCCTACGTTACATTCAGGGCACTGCCAATCTTCTGGAACGTCCTCCCATCTTGTACCCGGCTCGATGCCATCTTCTGGCCAACCAACGGCCTCGTCATAAATCAGACCACATACCAGACAGAGCCATGTTTTGAACATCTTGGCTACTCCCCTGCTACACGGATCGCAACGTTCTTGGTACGGACATAGCTGTAGAGGGCTTCCTGACCCTTTTCTCGTCCAAAACCCGACAGTCCAATCCCGCCAAAGGGTGTCTCGATACCTCCGGCGTACCACTCGTTGATAAAGACCTGTCCGGCCTTTAGATGACGTGCGCAGCGCATAGCCCTGCTAATGTCCTGGGTAAAAACACCCGCGACAAGACCAAAATCCGTACCGTTGGCGATAGTCAGGGCTTCTTCCTCACTATCGAACGGAATCACAGCCAACACCGGACCGAATACTTCCTCCTGTGCAATACGCATGGAAGGCTTTACATCGCGAAAGACGGTGGGCCGCATGAAATAGCCCGCTCTGTCGCTAAACGCCTCTCCGCCGGTTGCCGCGACGGCGCCTTCCTCGATGGCCTGTCGGCACAGGTTTTCAATACCGGAGAGCTGAGAAGCACTGATAACCGGCGTCAGGTCAGGATTATCCTGACCTATTCCCACACTCAACCCTTCCGCCAACCTGACTACAGCCTGGACAACCTCCTCGTAGATCTCTCGTTGTACGAGCAGTCGCGACATAGCTGAACATACCTGGCCAGCATTAAAAAAGATTCCATTCTTAACGCTGGCCAGGAGTTGAGAGCGATCTGCGTCAGCAAAGGCGATTGCAGCAGACTTGCCGCCCAGCTCCATAACGCTGGGAATAGCATGCTTGGCCGCATCACGAAGGATCATCTGGCCGGTTGGCACCGAGCCGGTGAATACGATCTGGTCAACCATGGAGTTGCTTACCAGGTAGGAGCCGACCTCTCGGCCACGCCCACAAATCAGGTTGACTGCTCCCTTGGGCAATTCGACTCTGGCTATAGCCCGTATCAGCACAGCCACACCCAGTGGGGAAAGCTCTGGAGACTTTACTACTACTGCATTGCCTGCCGCCAAAGCAGGCGCCAATGAGCGGGCACAAATGGATACCGGAAAATTCCAGGGTACGATCTGTGCAGATACGCCCATGGGATCATAGACGGTAAAGTCCATATACCCGTTACCAAGCGGAATCGAGGTGCCCTCGATCTTGTCAGCCATACCCGCATAGTATTCAAAGTACCGAGCAGCCTCGACGAACTCATCCCTCGCATCGCTTAAGCTTTTTCCGTTCTCCTGGCACAAGACCCATGCACCTTCGTCGGCAATGGCGCGAATTTCCTCAGCAATAGCCAGCAGCCAGGCCACGCGCTGCGCGGGGCGAACTCGGGTAAGTTCGCCTGAGTCCGCGCATCGACGTGCCGCGTCCAATGCGCGCTGCGCATCCTCTATCGTGGCCTGGGCTACGGTTGCAACGCAGGTACCTGTTCCAGGATTATTGACCGATAGCACCTGAGGGCTATCTAGCCATTCACCATCGATATAGTTCAACCAATGAGATGAGATTGGATACATGGCAGCCTCCTTATACAGATCGATCAACATTCAGAAGCTGGCGAGCTGCCCATTGATGGAAATAATGAGTAGGGACATCCATCTCAGGTGAGAAAGCGCCGCCCTTGTAGCCCGGTGAGTTGCGGCCCTTCTGCATACCTTCGACCGACGCCACGTCTTCGGCAAACACCACTTTCCAGGACTCAAGAATTGCCTTTCTGCAATCCGCATACTTTTCACCCAACGCCTCTTCGCCGACATAGAACAGGCGAAGATGTTCTAGCGTGCGGCCCGGTGCAACTGGCTCCAACTGCATGGCAAACGCATGATCGGCTTGGATGCCCAGCAATACGTTAGGGAAAAAAGCAACATATTCTGCGGTGCGTAGTCGGTCCTGCGGCCAGCTTGGAAACTTTGGCAAATGCGTGCCGGCGACGTCGGACAAATTGTAGGCATGACTACCCTGACCAGCAAAATGCTCATCAAAAAGGATGTTGTAATGGTCTTCCAGACGAGAATAGCTGTTCAGGCTTGGATGAACCCAAGGTAAATGGTAGGCCTCACAGTAGTTCTCAACGGCCAATTTCCAATTGCAGGCGATGTCCAATGTGGTTTGGTCTTCTCCCGGGCGGCGATGCAGCAGGCTCATGCCGTCTGTGCCTAGAAATTGAGTCCAGCGCTCGGTGAGCGGCGCCAGCATTTCTTCAAGCGGCTGCGCATCTCCAGACAGGTTGATAAAGACCATGTCCATCCAGATAGCGCTACGGATCGCCTTTAGACCATGCTTTTCGCAAGCAAAGCGCTCATCCTTATGCTGGTTGATTCCTCCGACATGTGGCGTCCCGCGCAGTCCGCCATTCAGATCATAAGTCCACGAGTGGTACGGGCAGCGAATAACGCCTTGTACTGTTCCTTCTTCCTCTACAAGCTTCATGCCGCGATGGCTGCAGACATTGTGAAAAACTTGAACCTGCCCTTCCCGGTTTCGCATCAAAAGCAAGGGAAGCCCCATGAAGTCGACAGGCTTAACCGAGCCAGTCTTGACCAGGTCACTGGCAAAGCCAATGCACGCCCAAGTGCGACCCAGCACCTGATCACGCTCCAGTTCAAAGTAACGCTGATCTACATAGAACTCGTTTGTTAAACCATGCGCCTCATGGATCGGGGCGAGAACGCCTTCGAGCGTTTGGGTAGGAATTAGGCGAGAAGATATTATTGAATTCATTGTTGTTCTCTCTTGCTAATACGGAGATGGTTGCACGACAGACTAGGCATGCTGCGTAGTAGCAATTTTTGACAGCGTAAGAATCAACAAACAAACGATATTTTTTACGCTATTTATTCCTTGCGCTCATTAATCGGGCGAGCTCATCTATCACGCGGGAATGCTTGTCTTCTTTCGAAAATGTACCAGGATATATTCCAAAGTTTCATAGATTAATGAAGAAAAATGAGTTGCCCCCCAGGACGGTACTCCCCCATGTTGTTGCATCAGCTAAGAGGTAAATACTCAACGGTTGCTGTGTTAGCCAGGACCTGCTCGTAATAGTCGAAACACCAGGCATTTCGGGCGCTTTGCCAAATTTCATAGCCCTTTACACAATAATAAGAGGGATAACTTATGCGTGCTGATTCAGGCCTGCTCAAAGGCCTCAACCCAACGGTTACCATCATTTCCATACTTGCCGTTTTGGCGTTCGTCTTGTCATGTGGGCTTTTACCTGAACAGGCAGCCTCAGTATTTAAATCAACATCTGCCGTTATTCTGCAAAACTTTAAATGGCTTTATCTCGCTATTGTCAGTGGGGTATTAGGTCTATTGATCTATCTTATGCTCAGTCGCTACGGGCATATCAAGCTGGGCCGTGAGACAGATACCCCGGAATTTAGCCTTGGCTCCTGGGTCGCAATGCTGTTTAGCGGCGGCATGGGAATCGGATTAATTTTTTGGTCGGTAGCCGAGCCCATGTGGCATTACGCAGGCAATCCTTTTGCTAAGGGCTTGACTGACGAAGCCGCAACTACTGCTATGCGGTTGACTATGTTTCATTGGGGCCTTCACCCATGGGCTATCTTTACCATTGTAGGTCTGGGGCTTGCCTACTTTGCGTACCGCAAGGGGCTCCCCTTGACCATGCGCTCGGTACTGTATCCACTTATCGGCGACAAGATATATGGCCCGATAGGTCATGTAGTCGATATCCTGGCGGTCATAATCACTGCATTTGGTGTGTCCCAATCATTGGGACTGGGTGTGGTTCAGATGAACACCGGGCTCAGCCAGGTATTCAACCTACCGATCAGCCTGGGGGTCCAGATCACGCTTGTTGTCTTGATCAGCCTTGTCACTACCCTTTCGGTAATGGCAGGCGTCTCGCGTGGCATGAAACGATTGTCCGAATGGAACATTCTTCTTTCTATCGCCTTGGTCGTTCTGGTGCTACTGCTTGGGCCGACGCGCTATATCCTGAACCTCATGCTGGAAACAACCGGGGACTATGCTCAGAACCTTGTAGGCTTGAGCTTTTGGAGCGACACGCAAAAGGATAATGGGTGGCAGAATTCATGGACGGCGTTCTACTGGCCGTGGTGGATGACATGGGGGCCTTTTGTCGGCCTTTTCATCGCACGAATCTCCAAAGGGCGAACTATTCGTGAGTTTATTGCTGGAGCTCTGCTGGTACCTACTCTAGTTACCATTGTGTGGATGTCAGTCTTTGGAGGCGCAGCCCTTTACACCGAGAAAGCCGATCGTCAAGCTCATGCGCAGCGGGTAGTGAATGAGCAGCTGCAGGGTGAAGAGGCAAAGTTTGAGGGTGGCACCATTCTTCTTGCCACTAAAAAGGAAACAACCTCTGCCATGTTTACCCTGATCGAAAAAATCGATGCAGGCACAATAGGCAAGGCACTTAGCGTGCTTGTATGCGTCCTACTCGCGACCTACTTCATCACCTCTGCTGACTCAGGCACCCAGGTGCTCTGTACACTAACTTCACTCGGAAGTACGAATCCTCCACGGATGATCCGCCTCATCTGGTGCGTACTGGAGGGTACTATTGCGGTAGGTCTACTGATGGCAGGCGGTCTGGAGGCCATACAAATGGCCAGTATTGCAGCGGGTCTTCCGATAGCAATATTCATTGTATTTATCTGCTGCACGTTACTGCAAAGCTTGCGGCAGGAGCTCAAGGGGCCAGGTCTCGAGCCGTTTCCAGGCCGCCGGGTAGCTCAAGAGCTGCGCTCGAAAGATACATTACAGTCAAGCGAGCATCTCTCAAGCCTCGATTCCAATGGTCTTGTAACCGCTAAAAGAGCTTCCTGAGCGTACTCACATAAACACCCTTTTCCCGGGCGCATTAGTTTCTGATGCGCTCGGGATATCACGCTTAATACAATATTGCTTGAGTTGATCAGAACGTTTTCTAAACACAATCATATAACGGCTAGCCCATGAGCAGACCAGAAAACGATTTCGCTTCGCTATGCCCTTCAGGGGACGGACCCTTAACCACCATAAGGGTTGGCTCGCATTACCGAACCTCAGCACAAGTCACGTGGCAGCCCTGCATAGGGGCACCCGGTTTTTGGATAAAGCCCCTCTATTGCGACGACAGGCATGGTGAAAGAAGTTTTCTTATGCGGGTCGATCCTGGCGCCGTTGCTACTCTACATTCACATCCAACAGAATTTGAGCAGTTGTTTGTTGTTGAGGGGACATTTTATGACCAGAATCAAACCATGGTTGCAGGTGATTATTGCTGCCGGGCGCCGGGTGCGAAGCATACCGGTGGCTCAGAAAACGGAGCAGTACTTTTTGTAACATATACTTCTCGCTAGGCATTTTCCCCCACCGCAGGATCTCTAACATCCGAAACCGAGGCCAGCGCATAGAATGAGCTGTCATACCGGTAATGGTTATTAGATGGATATTGCACTCACAAGACTGCATATAGCCAAGGCCGGCTAAACAATTTATTCCAAGATTGCTGGCAACTGTGTAGATTCCTTATCTAAAACCATACAGAGCTGATGAGAATAGCAGCCTGCTTTATACAATAATAATATCGGACTAGCCTTAAGTGAAAATCCATCCTTTGCCTCCGCTTAATACCTTGCTGGCCTTCGAGTCGGCCGCACGGCACTTGAGCTTTACTCATGCAGCGGAAGAGTTGAACGTGACTCAAGGAGCTGTAAGTCGAAAAGTTCGCCTGCTCGAAGACTATCTTGGTAAAACCTTACTTGAGCGAACTACCCGGACCATCAACCTTACTCCTGCAGGTGCACAATACTATGAAGATATCAGTGGGGTGCTTCAGGAGCTCGCGCGCGCAACAGGTGAGATACGTCAACCTGATGGAAACCAGCAGGTAACAGTAGCCACAAGTACCGCAATGGCTTCCCTTTGGCTTCTGCCCAAGGTGGCAGAGTTTCAACGTGAACATGAGGAGATAGATTTACGTATCATCGCTCAGGATCATGTCAAAAATTTTTCTAGAATTGACAGTGATCTTGCCCTGTACTACTGCAGCTCACGTCCGCACGAAATAGAAGTTACTCCCCTGTTTTCGGAAGAAATCTTTCTGGTATGCAGCCCTGCTTATTTGAGCCTTCATCCTGAGCTCTCATCCCTGGAGGGGCTTTCCTCCTGTACTTGGCTATGGCTAGAGGACTCCCAGCGCGACTGGATTGGCTGGTCAGAATGGCTCAAGCGCCTAGGGCATGCCCCTCTCACGCCCAAGCACAAGGTCAAGATCAATAGCTACAGTATGCTGATACAGTCCGCTGTAAGTGGGCAAGGTGTAGCGCTAGCCTGGAGCAAGCTCGTAGATGATCAGCTCGAGTCAGGGGCGCTGGTAAGACCAAACGACCTGGTAGTGCAAACTGAGGCAAAGTTCTGTCTTCTTGAAACGCGTAGCGGTTACAGCCAGCGTAAAGGTGTGAAGCTTTTTCGTGAGTGGCTAATCAAGCTAACTGCCTGAAGCACAACCCTATATTCAGCAGCGTTATACCTCCCCTGCTACCAGAAATGGCTGGGATAGGCCTTAACCAGAAAATGTTCTTTCTCCAGCTCACCTGCATTTCTAACAATAGGGCTGACCTTCATGGCATGCCCTATGGGTCGACCTTAGCAGGTGCTTTTACATGGCCCTAAGCCATTCAGCGCCTGTGATCGGCCCCAAAATTACTATCTAAAATAAAAGCAGGGCTATCGGCAGACCAGATTGGCCCAATTACTTCGCAATGTGTCCCATATAGCAGTATCTCACCCTAGATGATTGGGCAAGAATGATCCTCTGATAAGAATTCATAAAAGTGGTTTCAGCGTCTTATCAGTTACTAGGCCCACACTACAAAGAGATGAATACCAGATAACGATTTAGGCAGAGTTCTAGCTAAGGCCATGAGATTAACGAAAGCAGGTAACTCCAATATAGTAATAGAGTACGCGGCAAGGAAGTTGTTGGTTGACCCAGTCATTGACGACATATCCCACCATTCGGTACCACGCCACCTGAAGTCTTCCTATTCAAAATGCAATTTATCGGGGCTACCGTTTTCGATAGAAACACTTTTTGATGTAGATGCTCTGATAATTACGCCAGGCCATATGAGTCATTGGAACGAGATCACGCATAAACTGGCTCCGAAAGATATTCCTATTATTTCCTGTAGCGAACAAGCTGCCGAACATATCAGGTCGCAAGGATTCGTAAATGTATTCGCGCTGAATGATGGGCTCGAATATGGGGATATATACTTCAGCAAACCGCAAGGTCTAAAAAACCCTAAAAGAGTTCCGAGCATGGATCCGCAATGCTCTCAAGCCGAAGCGTGCGGGTTGGTTCTAACGCATCCTGGCGAGAAAACCATGTTTATCATGAATAGGGAAGCTGAAGAAAATATCTCCGAACCCAGGGTAATAACCAATTGTTGTGACCTGGTGGTCGTCAATGTAATGGCATAGAGCCGCCTCGTGTTTTTACACAGCCCCATGTCACGTACTTCTAAATCACTAAATCAAACTGCCTGCCCGATTCCGAGCATGCCATTGATTTTGCCAGCCTCCATGTGGGTGATACATTTCGCCTGAAAAGGTCTCGATCATGTTTAAAGGGATGAACCGGCAGGTAGCACTACTTGCCAGTGCTCAGGCACTTATACAAACTGTAAGCGTCATGGTAATGACCATCGGTGGGCTAGTTGGAAGCCAGCTGGCCCCCTCCCCTTCCCTGGCCACAGCGCCTATCGCAGGCATGTTCCTGGGCACCGCTATAACAATGTTTCCGGCTTCCATCTGGATGAGCCGCGTGGGCCGAGAAAAAGGGTTTCGCACAGGCGCAGGCGTGGGTCTTCTGGGCGCACTGCTGGCAACATCGGGCGTTTATCACGCGTCATTTTTGCAGTTGTGCCTGGGCACAGTACTCGTTGGCGTTTATCAAGGTTTTGCCCAGTTCTATCGCTTTGCAGCGAGCGAGGCCGTTACGGCTGCGTTCAGGACAAAAGCGATATCGCTTGTAATGGCAGGAGGAGTTGTTGCGGCAGTGGCCGGACCACTCATGGCCAGATTGGGTAGCGATTTGCTTGCGATTCCCTACCTAGGCTCGTTTGTGTTGCTAGTCCTAGCAACCCTGATTGCTGTAATCATACTGTTCGCTCTCAATATGCCCCAAAGCGGGATCACAGTAGCCTCGGATGAACCTGCAAGGTCATGGAGGATTGTTGTATCCCAGCCAACCTACCTGATTGCGCTTTATGCTGCAGCCTCCGGGTTCGGCTTGATGGCACTGGCCATGACTGCCACTCCGCTTGCGATGACGCATCATGCCCATCCGCTGGCAACCATCTCAAGCATTATCCAATTGCACGTGCTGGCCATGTATTTGCCTTCATTTATAACCGGGCGTCTTATAGGGCGTTTCGGTGCAATCAGAGTCATGCTGGCAGGTGTGGTGCTGTTCGCCTGCCACTTCGCTGTGGCGTTGAGTGGAACAGGGGCAGTTCAGTTTGCCAGCGCTCTGATATTTGTTGGACTTGGCTGGAATTTTCTCTACATAGGCGGCACATCACTTGTCACCAGTACCGTTACGGCATCGGAGAAAGGGATTGCATTGGGCATCAATGACATGACGATCTTCATTTTTACCCTTGCCTCTTCACTGAGCGCAGGAATGCTGGTTAATACCCTGGGTTGGCACACACTGAATCTTCTTCTCATTCCTTGGGCGGTTTCCATAGCAATGGCCCTGCTGTGGCTGGCCTGTCGTAGAGGCCTACGAATGGAGGCGGTAGGCTAAGCGGATAGATTGGCCTGGATTTATCTAATATTGTCATCCAGGCCAATTGCTAGGCTTTGGCGCATCGAACAAACTTTCAGCTATACAGCGGGCCGGCTCAGGACGCTAAATCCAAACTCTGAAAGAGAATGACCATGAACGATACGATCATGGGTGCACGCCAGGGTGCAGCGCCCTTTCCCATATCCCTTCTTGATTTTGCCATGGCAGGACGCAGCCTGACCGCACGAGAGGCTCTCGATGCCAGTATCAAACTGGCTCGCCTGGCTGATCGGCGCGGTTTTAACCGCTACTGGGTCGCTGAGCATCATTCCATGCCGGGAGTAACTACTTCCTCGCCTGCCATGGTATTGGCTCGCCTGGTTGGCGAGACCAGCCGTATTCGCCTGGGCGCAGGTGGCATGATGCTTCCCAATTTCCCTCCTCTTGTGGTAGCCGAGCAGTTTGGTCTTTTGGCGTCCATGGTGCCGGGACGTATCGATCTGGGCGTCGGCCGAGCGCCTGGCACTGATATGGATACGGCTGCCGCCCTGCGCCGAGGCCAGATAGGTGCCGAGGACTTCCCCGCCCAGCTTAAGGAATTGCTTTCGTTTCTAGACGATGATTTTCCGGACGGCCATCCTTTCAATGCGGGCGTATATGCCGTTCCTGGCCCCAGGCAGGATAAGGAGAACGGAGTGCCTCGATCGTTTGCCCGTCCCCCTGTATGGCTGCTGGGATCTTCGGACTATTCTGCGAGACTGGCGGCAAAGCTTGGGTTTCCGTTTGCCTTTGCAGCCCATCTGGCCGATCAGAATGTGGTTATGGCCCTGGATGTCTATCGTCGGCATTTTCAACCCTCGGCGGTTCTTGCCAAACCTTACGTGATGGCAAGTTTTGGCGTCATGGCTGCAGATGACGAGCACGAAGCCCGGCGCCAGGCCTGGGCCTACTCGCACGCCATGATGCGCATGACCACACGCCGCTCCTTTGTGGTCCCCACAGCCGAGGAGGCTGAAGTCTACGAGTACACGCCCACAGAGCGACGCGTTATGGACATGTGGAATGCCAAGATCATGAGCGGAACAGGTCTTCAAGTCATGGAAAAGCTCAACGCATGGCAGCAATACATCAATGCCGACGAGCTGATGATTCTTAACCTGGGACACTTACCCCAGGCTATTTATCGTTCAACCGAGCTTATTGCAGACGCTTATGGCATGCCCTCCAGCGAGGCCTGAGATCGACGGCTCGCTTCAAGCAGGCCGTTGTTGCTGGCAACGTTGCTCAGGACAGGCCTGCCACTGAAACCATCATGATGGAAAAGTGAGATTTATGCTCACCAGAGACACACTTAGAAATGGCGCGTTTCTAACTGCCTTTCGTGATACGCCTGAAATCGATTGGTGGTCTGAGGAGCGTATCAACGCCTCGATGCAGGAAATGCTAGCCTGCCGGCCTGCCGGAGAGTCGGTATGGCTGTTTGCCTATGGCTCATTGATCTGGAATCCGCTGGTTCACTTCGCGGAAAAGTGCCCTGCTCTACTTGAAGGGTGGCGGCGCAGCTTTTGTATTCGCTTGGTTATTGCCCGTGGAAGTGCCCAGCGTCCGGGAAGAATGATGGCGCTGGTGCCGGGCGGCCACACCGCAGGTCTTGCGCTGCGTTTGCACGACCCGGACCTTGAGCAGGAGCTGGCAATGGTCTGGACACGCGAAATGATCGGCGGAGTTTACAGGCCAGAATGGACTCAGATTACATTAGCCGACAAGCGCACGGTGCCAGCTATTATCTTTACCGCCAATCAAAACAGCAGGCTTTATGAGTCCGATGATACTATCGAAACGATAGCTCCAGTCATAGCAGGTGCCTGCGGTCCGTTAGGCAGCAACCAGGACTACGTTACTCAACTTGACAGCGCGCTGCAGAGACATGGCATTGAGGATCGCTATATCCATACGCTTGCTAGTAGATTAAGGCCGGAGTCCTAGAATCTTCGGCCTTGATCTATTAAAGCTGCCAGTCCAGCTGGGATCCCAGGGCTCCTGACATCCCAGCTAACGGCTTCAACCAGCCAGGTACTCACCGGTTGACTTGACGGTGCCGTAGCCAAAGGCAAAAGCAGCCATCATTGCGGCGTGTACATGGGCAGCAGGCACGGTTACTCCGTTAAACTCTAGGTCAAGCGTGGCGCAGGCATCGTGCAGCACCGTGACGGGATAACCCATGTCCGCTGCGGCGCGAACACACGCGTCAACACACATATGGCTCATCGCACCCACGATAGTGACCTCCTCTACTCCGTTGGCTTCCAGCTGCTGCTGGAGTGCGGTATCACGGAAGGAGTTGATGTGGTTTTTTACAATGACAGGCTCATCGCTGACAGGCGCCACTGCCGGCTGAATCTCAACGCCATCGGAGCCGGGGATAAAGACAGGTGCCTCCCCATTGGCAAATTCATGACGAATGTGAAAGACCGGGATGTTTTTCGCGCGCGCATCCTGGATTACTGCTGCTGCATTTTCAGCCGCCTCCTTGATGCCGGAGAGCGGCAGTTTGCCCGATGGCAGGTATTCGTTCTGTAAGTCGATAACAATCAAACCTTGTTTACTCATGAGCCTTCTCCCAACAAGTAAATTACTGAAGACTCATCTTGGCCCAAGATTAAAAAATGCTTAAGTGGCAGTACCGACATTTTATGGGGTGAAATCGACAAGCAGCTGTGTGCTCTGCGCGTGATTATTGCCTTTGGCCAGTTGTCATCTCTGGGCCAGCGGCGAACCTGCGGCGGTATTCGCTCGGCGAAAGACCAACAAGGCGGGTAAATATCTTGCGAAAAGCGCCTGCATCGCTATAGCCCACTTCCCAGGCAACACGATCAACAGATAGATTACCGAACTGCAGCAGTTCCCTGGCCCGGCCTACGCGCAGACGCTGGCAGTACTCGGTACTGGTCATACCGGTCGCCTTCTGAAACCTGCGCAGGAAGGTCCGCTCCTCCAGCCCAGCTTGCTCAGCAAGAGAGCCTAAGGCCACGTCCTTCCCCTGGTTGGCCTGCAACCAGTGCTGCACCTTGAGGATTGCCGTATCGCCATGCGTCAATCGAGGAGAGAATACACTGTAGTAGCGCTGCTCACGGCCCGGTGGATCAACCAGCAACATCCGAGCGGTGCCAATCATGACCGTTGGGCCAAGTAAGCGGTCAACCAAGCGTAGTCCCAGATCTGTCCATGACATAAGCCCACCGGCAGTAATGATATCTCCATCATCAATAATTAACTGGTCAGCATCGACCTTTACCTGAGGAAACCGTTGTTGGAGCAGCTCAGCATAAGCCCAATGGGTTGTCATACGACGGCCTGTCATAAGACCTGTACTTGCCAAAGGAAACGCGCCGGCGCAGATAGAACCCAGGGTTACACCCTCTGCATGCCGGTCCCGTAACCATGTAGTCAGTACGGACGTAGCTCCAGGACAGATGGGATCACTCAAGGTGGGCGGTAGGATTAGTGCCGCCAGTAATGTAGGTGTTTGCGAGCCACTGTCAAAGGCACGTACGGGTAAGGTATCTGGCGCATCTTGTTGCCAGTGCGTTATACGCAGCGCAGGTGCGGCATAGGGCAGATGCGAGGTGGCGATTTGATTAGCGACATTAAATAGATCGGTTAAACCCAACACAGCTGCTTGTTGAGCTCCCGAATAAATGATCACCCCTATCTCGACTGCATGCGCTTGCGTCATATCTCAATACCATGTCTCGTCATTTATTGGAGATTAAGGTAAAGCTTTTACAGAACCCTGTATCTCTTAAAACCGTGTGCGTCTTTAATGCCCTCTTCTTGGCAATCTCTATGCTCAGGATTGGAAGGCAATGCATTCTATCGACAGATCAGTAGTTTCCAGTAACTGCAGAGCCCTTGCTACACATTCTCAATAAGCTATTTGATAAAGGTCTTGACGCTGACCTCGTGAAAATTCCGGGTACAGGTGTGGCGGTTTATGCTGGGCCCATCGGCTAATCTGATTAACGTCGTCTTATGTCTTCATTTGGTCTCTGAGCAGGACAGGTGTCTGTCTGAACCACATCAGCAGGCTTTTTGATCGCCGGCATAACGCTATCTGACCAGACTATGTTGCTGAGCTAAACCACCTTTACAAGGCATACATCTACAAATTATCAAATGCCGCGGCAGCACTGCTGCGTGTGGAGGTCTCCGGATACACTGCCGGTCCCCCTATCCTGTAGTACGCCGCCTGATAAACGATAACAAGGTAATCAGGCAGGTTGATATGCACTGTCTGTGAAGGGACCTCAGCTAACGGGTTTGTCTCGTACATAGGACAACTCCAAACACTTTGGCCCATTTATTATCAATATTGTCTTATAGGCCACTGTTGATCAGGTGTACTCGAGCACATACTGCGCGCCTCTTCAATCTACTTGGTACACCTGATGAAACTTACGACAGGAACCTCCTTAGCAATTGCTCTAACCGCATCCGCTGGCGCCTTTGCTGAGACTGAGAACTCTCCCAACACACGTGCTGAAATTGATCCAGTGCGCATGCAGCAAATCCGGAGTGCTACCAGCAAGATCACCTATGGCGATACAACCTTTCTTATCGACCCGATGCTATCAGCTAAAGGCGATTTTCCAGGGTTTCCTGCCACCATTCGCAGCGAGCTGAGAAATCCACTGGTAGACCTTACGATGCCTATCGCTGAGGTTATCAAAGGAGTCGACGCAGTTATCGTCACGCATACTCACACCGACCATTGGGATGAAGCTGCCCAGAAAGCACTGCCTAAAGACCTCCCGTTGTTCGTTCAGAATGCCAGTGACCAGGAGATCATTCGCTCACAGGGCTTCAAGGATGTTCGTGTTCTGGACGGCCAGGCAGAATTCGGCGGCGTAACGCTGAGCAAGACTGGTGGCCAACACGGTACTGACGAGATGTTTGCTGATCCCGAGATCGCCAAGTTCCTCGGCGAAGCCATGGGCGTGGTCTTCCAGGCACCAGGTCAAAAAACGCTTTATGTAGCTGGAGATACCATCTGGCGCAAGGAAGTCGATGATGCGTTGGCCAAGTACCGTCCAGAACTTATCATGCTCAACACCGGCTATGCGAAGCTGGTGGAGTACAAGGGTTCGATAATTATGGGTAAAGAAGACGTATTACGCGCTTCGAAAGCTGCAACCTGATCGCCGTTCACATGGGCGCAGTTAACCATATGGGTCTGACCCGCGACGAGCTTCGCGAATACGTAAAAGAGCACGGTATTGAGGATCGTGTCGAGATTCCAGAAGATGGCGCTTCGCTGGAACTCTAATACTAGCAATAGTAGACCTCGCGAATACCTGCAACACGCTTCGGACCGAACGGTTGGCAACACACACTCAGAAAGGGTTCAGCTGCAGCTGAACCCTTTAGGCTTTTCTGTCGGCTTTTTCAGCGGTGCCTGCAAACACGCAGATAAGAGCCCAACAACGGTACGTACCCTGATTAGGCCATACTGACTACCGAAGCTACCCTCGTCCACTTCCACCGAAGCATCTCTGTACGACATCAGCCATAGTCTAGTTTGCTGCTATCCACAATCTAGTTAATCACCAAGCGGATGCTAGAACGATACTTAGTGACCTCATCACACACCCAATGTAACTGCTGAAGGTTTCATTGATGTTACTGGAAATTGCGGTGAGCCATTACGGAGCCCCTTTTCAGGCTGTGTGTCTGTAATGGCCTTTTTATCGCCCTCTGGACTCAGACTTCGCAAGCAGACAGCAGATTCGACTGTGAGCTGCCCTGCAACGTCTTGCAAAAGGTACGTCGGTAATCCGAGGGAGACGTCCCCAGCTGAGCAGCAAATTGCTGGCGCAATGATAGAGGTGTACCAAACCCTGCCTTAGATGCAATGCATTCAATCGAAAGGTCAGTGGTTTCCAACAATTGCTGGGCTCTTGCGACACGTTCGGCATTAAGCCATTTGATAAAGGTCGTACCGGTAACCTCGCGAAAGCGCCGGGTAAAGGTGCGGCGGCTGATTCTGGCTACATCGGCCAGCATATCCAGTGAGAGCGGTTCGGCCACGTTTTCGCGGGCCCATTCCAATACTCCAGATAAGCGACTCTCACTGGAGAGTTGTGGTACAGGCTGCTCTATATATTGAGCTTGGCCGCCCTGTCTGTGCGGAGGAGTAACCAGCCATCTAGCCATGCGGTTTGCAATATCAGCACCGTGACGTTGGCGAACCAGATGCAGACAGCAATCAATAGCAGCAACAGTGCCGGCAGAGGTGACGATATTATCGTCCGCGACATACAGTACATCCGGCCGAAAGTGTGTGTGAGGAAACCGCTGGGCGAATGTATCACGCGCAACCCAGTGAGTGGTTGCCTCCCTTCCATCCAGCAGGCCAGCATCGCCCAGCACAAATGCACCCAGGCACAGACCAACGATCATCGTTCCACGTGCGTGTGCCTGCTGAAGTACATCAACCAGCTCGGTAGGTGCCTGGACGGCAGGGTCACTCCAGGCTGGAACAATAATGAGATCAGCCGTCCGCATGGCATCCAGTCCATCCGGAACATCAATCATAAGGCCTTGATCACTGCATACCTTTCCCGGCGCCTGTGCACAGTAGCGAATTTCGTAACCTGGAAAGCCAGGCTTTCCATTGGCAACACCCAGCACGACGCCAGGTACAGATAGATGAAACAGGCTAACTCCGTCGAAGGCAAGAACCGCAACACGTAGAGGAGACATAGAAGGCACCGCGATACATAAATATGGCCCAAAATTATCCTGCGATGTCCTACAGGTCAATTGTTGCCCGACGACGAGTTCGTCAAACTTCCTATCGGTAGCAATACCGTCGTCTTTTGGTTATGCGGCAAAACAGGGCCGTTCAGCCCTTTATATCTGTCTTGGCATGATTCTTAGTCCATGCCTGCATGAGGAGCACTTCCATGAAATCTTTGACCCTTGGCGTTTTCTTTTTAAGTATTGGATTGTCAGCTTTTAGCAGTGCTCAGGCTGATGAGGTGGTATCAGAAGTTCATGACAACACGGCTGGAAAAACCTTCGGTACGTTAGGTGGCCTGATGGTAGGTGGCGCAGCGGGAGGACCCATAGGAGCACTTGCCGGCGCAGGCCTAGGTTGGCTGTCGGGTTGGGGAATCCAGGACAGCACAGGTCTGAGCGAGAAGGCCTATAAGGTTCGAACTAACACTGGTGAAACCCTCACGGTACGCTCGCCTCGTCAACGGTTCGCTGTTGGGGAACAAGTCGAATACAGGGCTGGACGACTGCATTCGACTGTAAACACCGAAAATTGACATCCTCCCCGCCCTAAAGGACGGGGATTCCCACAGATGGACGCTCATGTCCGAGCGCGAGAATGTTTCTGGCCGCGTTGATATCACGATCGTGAATGATACCGCTCTTACAGCAGGTCCATTCTCTTATAGGCAACCCATTGACTCAGGCCTGACTGCCCTTCTATTGAGAATACTTTCAAAACTGCTTATTGGCTGTAAACAGATGCACCAGAACAGAGAAGCGTCAGCCAGCGCGCTTGACGAAACAGTAAGATACAGAGCCTGTTGGCTCAGACATGTTCCGCTTCTTATCGGAATCGCCGCTGCTCTTGTGGCGTGGCTAAGCTATGCGTCCTTCAACTGGACAAGTATGACGATAGGTTTATTTACCTCCATCGTGGGCCTAAGTGCACAGTTACTACTCTGGTTTGGCTTGGCGTATTTAAGACGCTACCCATGATTACCAGCTCAGCACCGATGCCGAGTCCCATACGAGACCAATAGCTGATAATTATTCGCTCATCGCATCTGCTACTCGGGGGAAAGACTAAGCTAACCAGTGCCCAAGAGGCTGTAGCTGCTTTAGGTCACACGTTGTTAAGCGATGATTGTAGCATTTAGGGTAAGGCTTTTAGGCTCCGACACTCAGCTAACCTTACCTCCTGATCCTGCTCGATACTACGCTCTGTCTGAAAAATCGGTTTGCTACTCTGTGATGTCTTTTCTAGGCGGAGATCAGAGATGACAGGGCGCTACGGGTTGGATGATCAATCATGGGAGCGGATCAGCGATCTGATTTCTTACAGGCAGCAACGGGGCCTCACGCTGGATAGCCAAACTTAAGGCCTGGCGTATTTCAACGGGTGCTGTGGCGCCACTATCAGAGTTGCTCTTTAAGACTACTACACGAGGGACAGCACCCGTTATTATCTTGAGATTGTTAGAGCGCTGCAGTCGGGCAATACTTGGAGGGTCTAGTTGGAAGATCAGCTCGGCACCACCACTTTCAGCCATGAGCGTGCGCGTTTCACTGCGTCCAGCGGCAAGATAGGTCGTCTTATTTATCGAGGGCTTTTCATCCCAGTAGCATCCAGCAAATCCTCAAACCGTAGAGGCGCTTTGCCAGCAAAAGGTGAAAGGGGCTGAGCCGTAATCGCAACCAGTGGATCTGCTCGAAAGGGATGCCTATCAAGCCCAGTCAGGTCTGTGCTGTCGGCGGCTATGCCAATCTCCACCTGATGCCGTGTCAACGCCTCGACAATTTGCCGGCTGGGACGCTCTTCGACATCCAGATCGATAGAGGGATTCTTGACTAGAAAAGTGCTTAGAAGATAAGGCAAATGCTCGGTTAGTGCAGCGGTATTGCAGACTAGACGTACCCGAGAGCGTAGCCCTGACGCATAGTCTCCCAGCTCGCTATTCATGAGTGCCAGCTGATGCATAACTACCTGGGCATGATGAGCAAGTGCTCTGCCAGCGGGTGTAGGCGTAATCCCTCGGCGATTACGTTCAAGTAACGGCGTGCCTAACGCGTCCTCCATACCCTCTAATCCGCGCGCTGGCAGATGCAACGCAAAGGTGACTTCTTTCAGCGCCTCCGGTGATGCTTTGTGCTTCGACCGTAGAGAGAAAAAGCTTAAGGTCGACCAGGTCGTACCGTATGTGATGCCTCTTCTCTTGTCGATTCTGCCTTCGTCCTAGCCTAAATCATAATCAACAAAATACAGATTTTCGAAGGCATTTCTCTGTTGCATCGTGAGAGGTAAAGCTGACGTGAAGACCTGCTCATGATTATTTTCTTTTATGTTCTAGTGTTTCTGGTAGCTGGCATGGTGAAAGGTCTCTTGGGTATGGGCCTGCCCACAGTAGCCGTTGGGCTGCTTGCACTGGCAATCACGCCTGCAGAAGCCTCAGCTCTCCTGTTGATCCCTTCGCTAGTGACCAATCTTTGGCAGATGTTTAATGGGCCTGCCCTTATGCAAATTATAAAACGGCTCTGGCTAATGATGGCTGCGGTATGCCTGGGCACCTTGATAACCACTCAATGGTTGGTTAGCTCAGGTAGTAACATAATCCCAGCGCTACTGGGTATTATATTGATGGCGTACGGATGTGTAGGACTTTTGTCATATTGTCTACCTAAGGCCTCTACTCATCCTGTTGTCTCAGCCAGCATTGGACTGATAACAGGCCTGATAACCGGCGCAACAGGTGTCTTTGTGCTCCCGGCCGTTCCTTATCTTCAAGCGTTAAACCTGGGCAAAGAAGAACTCATTCAGGCGCTGGGGCTTTCATTTACCGTTTCGACGCTTGCATTAGGTGTTGGACTGTACTGGCAAGGGGGCCTTGAAATTATATATGTCAAAGAATCCTGCCTTATGCTTATTCCAGCACTGGTAGGATTAGGTATTGGGCAATGGATACGGACACGATTAAGCGAGGCCCTGTTTCGTCGCGTTTTCTTCGTAGGTCTTCTGGTACTGGGCTTTTGTTCCTCGATACGCGCCATCCTATAGGTAATTTATTTACCTTTTTAGGCCACTTTTAACTAAAGAGACGCTGTGAAAGTTATATTGCTGACCTCTGGATAGCAGATCCTAAGCCATCTTCCTTGCGCCCTTCACAAGGTTATAAATAACATCAGAAACACAGGTGACAGCACCGACAAGACAAAGCCACTGATGATTGCATGATGGATGGTGTTTTCTGGACAGGTCAGTTTGACAATCGGAAGCGTTACATCCATGGCCGTGGCACCCGTTGCACCGATACACGCCTCAGGTGCGGTACGCCCAAGCGTGTATAGAAGCATAATGGCCAGCATCTCACGCAAGAGGTCAGCCACCAGCACGATGATCCCATACTGGCTGCCTAGTGCATTACCTACCATAGCACTTGAAAGGCTCATCCAGCCAAAGCCGGATGCCAGAATAAAGCCCATCCTAAGCGGCTCTCCCAGCATCAAGGCAGCTATCACTCCCCCCCGTAAAGGTACCTGTGATGGCCAGAAGTGGAAGACCAAGCGCGCCCATGGAAAGCCATTGACGGTCCACCTTCATGCGTGACAGATCAATCCCTACCAGAAAGACCAGTGCATAAATAAGGTGACTGATGCCTGGCAGCCATAAATGCTCCTTAATAAGTGCCAAAGGCGTAAGAGAGGTAACAGCGCCTGCGGCGACGATAGAGAAGGTCAACACACATCCTCTAAGGCTTGAGCGCAGGGCATGACCTCTATTCTCTGACTTAGGATGGATTACGTCAGAGGCTTGCCTGTAGAAACAACAGATTAGTGTCCATGAGGTCATGGTACAGCAGACTGCAAAGGTCGCTCCGGAAATGAGGGAATGACCGGCCAGCTTAGGACTGGTTAAAACCGCACCAAACTCGCAGCCTATAGAGAAGAGAAGTGCTGTTACCAGAGGGGATATGAGTCTCGTCGCACTCTGGGCCACCCTTTGCCCGGACAACTTTCCCAGCGCTATCCCACCGCATAAGGCCGCTATTACCGGTACTAATGTTTCAAGTGCCTCGTGCATGTGCTGTCCTATACCAAACCATGTATCACGCAGCCTAGTTTGACGAGCTGATACACACAAACGAGACTATCCGCACGACTCATGCAGACTTTTTCATCTATGTCTCTTTCCCTTGATATTGAATTGCTTCGAACATTTCATACCGTTGTAAAAACCGGGCGGTTTCTGGCCGCGGCTGTACACCTCAACCGTAGCGCTTCTGCTGTCAGTCTGCATATCAGGCGTCTGGAGCATATAGCCGGCGGCAAGCTCTTTGAACGCGATAATCAATCAGTATCGCTGACCGCGCTTGGTCAGCAATTTACGCTTCAGACTGCCGAGCTGCTGGCCCTACATGACCGCATCATGGGAAGGCTCGTGGATCAGCCTGTCAGAGGAAAAGTTCGTTTGGGTGTGCCAGATGATCACGCATGCAAAGTGGTAGATGGGCTATTTGCTCAGGTTTCTTCAGCTTACCCACATATCGAACTGGAGATCGAGACGGCTACCAGCGGCCAGCTTAGACACCGACTAGATCAAGGGCAGCTTGATCTGGCTCTGGTCGTACAGGCCTATAAGAAGGACACGCTATACGAGCCGTCGCTGGAGATATTGCAACCTGTATGGGTTGCCTCCTCTGCTCTGCAAGTAAATGATAAAGAGCCCCTACCGCTAGCCCTTCATGGTGAGGGATGTCCCTATAGGAGTATGGCCATTGAAACGCTTGAGCGTCAGGGCCGGCGCTGGCGGTTGGTTATGCAAAGTGCCAATTCGGGCCTTGTCATGTCTGCCGTTGAGGCTGGAGTCGCCATAGGAATTGCCGATCTCAGCAGCTTAAGCCAACAAGTGCGTGTTTTAACAGAGAAGGAGGGTTTTCCCAGTCTTGGCGCACATGAGCTGAGGCTTCTTTGCGCCCCTGCTGCAGATTGTGATGTACATCAGCTAATAGCAAACATGGTCGCGCGGCTATATTGCTGACGCCTCTAATGTGAAAGAAAGTCGCTCGAGAAGACAGACCCTACTGTCATGATCCTCAATTCCATGCCGTTACAGGGATCAGCCCAAGGCATGCCTTTCAAAGTGAAACCTGTCAAACCACTCCCCGTGTAGCTCAAAGCTCTTCCTGGAATGCCCATATTGAACAAACCCATTACGCTGCAATACAGCCAGTGATGCTGCATTGTCAGATCGAGCATCCGCTTCGATACGCTTTAGATTCAGTCTGCCAAATGCAAGGTCAAGTACAAGCCTGACGGCTTCGGTTGCGTAACCTTTGCCCGTCTTATGCTGCGCAATCCGATAGCCGAGAACGGCTGAATAATAGTGCGCGCGCTGAACAGCTCTAAGATTCACTCGACCGACAAGATGGCCTGACGGTTCTCGGAGGAGATACTGGTATCCCTTGTCGTCAAAGGCATCATCAATAGCGGCTTCGATGGCTTCTGATACTCCCTGGAGGGAATAGTAATCAGGGTTGCGAGCATTGATCTGCGACTCAAAATAAGCTCTGTTCTGAACCTCGAACTGCAAGAGGTCTTCAGCATCAGCTCTGTTCACAGCAGTAATAGAAAGCCTGCCCATAACGATCCTACTGTTGAGCCTGTCCAGGGCAGACTAGCACACCCTTCCGAGTAGTTCTCAATGGTTTGAGCGATCTGATCTTTCAGGCAGCAGGCGCTCTGAAACAAAATCGATAAAGACCCTGAGCTTAGGCGCCATATGTCGGCTGGACGGCCATAGAATATTAAAGCAACCGGTATGTTCGATATGGTCATCCAGCACTGAAACCAGCTCCCCCTTCGCAAGCGATTCCCCCACCATAAAATCTGGCAGGCACGCTATACCCAGCCCGGCTCTTGCCACGTCGACCAGCACTTCCGAGGTGTTGAATATGATCGTTTGGGAAAGGACGGGAGGTGCAGACGGCTCCAGAGGGCGTAACGGCCAGATCTCATAGCGACCGGTAGATGGAAACCGATGTTGCAGGCAAACATGCCCTTCCAGATCCCGCGGCTGATGCGGAAAACCGTGTTCAGCAAAATACCCAGGTGACCCTACCAACTTTAGGTGAAAGGACCCGAGACGCCGGAATATAAGTCTTGAGTCGGAAGGCTCACCGGTACGTATGACCGCATCAAAACCTTCCTCAATGATATCGACCAGGCGATCAGTGAAATCAACATCCAGCTCAACCTCCGGATACTGCTTCATGAACCGGATAAGCACCGGCATGACCAAGTCGCTTACCAGGGGCAGGCTGATCCGAAGCCGGCCTCGCGGAGCCTGCTGGGTCTGGGACAGCTCAAGTTCTGCTGCCTCAAGCTCTGTCAGGATTCGCCTGCATCGCTCAAGAAACATGGCCCCTTCCTGAGTCAATGTAATGCTTCGTGTACTGCGATGAAACAGGCGTACCCCTAATCTTTCCTCCAACCGCGCAACGCTCTTGCCTACTGCAGAAGCCGACAGGTCCAAAAGCTTTCCGGCCTTAGTAAAGCTTCGCGTCTCGGCAACCTGAACGAAAACGGCAATCCCGCTTAATTTTTCCACTACCTATCCTAATTGAAGAAATTAATTCCGATATGTTCAGATTTTAAGCCTGTTTTTCCTTATCACAAGCTCCTCTACTCTACTGCCTTGCCAGTACAGATCAGCGATCGGCGCTGGTCCAATCCCTTCTCCACAAGGCGTTATAGATGACCCCCTCCAAGTCCTTCTCCACAAAACACTTTCTCCACCTGCTGGCGGCTTGCCTGACAGGGGTGCTGATCCCGCTCTGCTTTACAGGACCTGCCGTAGCGCTTCCCATACTGGGCAAGGAGCTGGGCGGTAGTGCCAGTGAGCTTAACTGGGTCGTAAACGGCTATATCCTCACCTATGGCAGTGCAATGATGGTGGCGGGTAGCCTGACAGATATCTATGGTCGACGGCGTATATGGCTGATCGGACTGGCCTTCTTCTCGCTGGTCACGCTCACGATCCCCTACTCCGGCTCGGTCTTCTGGATTGATATTCTTCGCCTTTTACAGGGACTTGGAGGCGCGGCAGCATTCGCTGGCGCGATGTCTTCACTGGCGCAGACCTTTCATGGTGCTATCAGAACTCGAGTATTCAGCCTACTGGGCACGACCTTTGGAGTGGGACTTGCCTTTGGTCCTCTGGCTGCTGGCTGGCTGGTCGAAGTCGCGGGCTGGGCCTGGGTGTTTAACGTCACCGCCATCATCGGCGTTGCAGGCTTTCTGCTGGTATTCGGAAGTGTGAGAGAGTCCGGGACCTTGGGCAGCCAAAGGCTCGATTGGCCTGGCGCGGTAACCTTTACGCTGGCGCTGGCCGCCTTTACCTATAGCGTCCTGCTGGCACCCGAGTATGGCTGGCGGGATGGGTGGGTTCTGGGGTCACTGGTCCTGTCGGGAATCGCCTTGGTAGCTTTTACCCGGATAGAACAGCGCGTTACCCATCCCATGCTTGACCTGTCTTTATTCTCAAGCGCTCGCTTTATCGGTGTGCAGGTGTTGGCAGCCTCTCCGGCGTTCTTCTTTGTGGTCCTGATTGTCATGTTGCCGGGTCGCTTCATTGGCATAGAAGGCCTGACGGCACTGGAAGCTGGGCAACTCATGATTGCTCTGGCTGCACCGCTTCTGGTTATCCCCTTGCTCGCTGCACTGCTGTCGCGCTGGTTAACCTCTGGAATGCTATGCGGAGTGGGTCTGGTACTGGTTGCCATTGGGCTGGTGTGGCTGGGCACAACACTGGGTCGTGAGGGAGGCGGTCATGCACTACTGCCGATGGCATTGATTGGGATTGGCATAGGATTACCCTGGGGGTTGATGGATGGCATGGCGGTAAGCGTTGTAGAGCCCGAGCGAGCAGGAATGGCTACGGGGATTTTCAATGCCGTGCGGGTCTCGGCGGATGGCATCGCTATTGCGCTGGCAGGTGCCCTGTTGGCAGCGTTGATCCAATCTGATTTGCATCAGACCATTGCGGGCATGCCTAGTAGCGAGCTTGCAGAGATTTCCAGCCGTGCAGCCCTGGGTGATTTGCAGATGGCGTCTGCTTTAGGAGGCAATCAGCTTTCATTGATTCATGGCGCCTATAATCAAGGCTTTCGATTTCTACTCTTTGCTCTCGCAGGCTTGAGTGTTTTAACCGCGCTGCTCGTGGTGTTATTGCTAGGACGGACTCAGGTCCATGGGGAGCTAGCCACTAACGATAAGAATAACTTGCCTGAGCCCCTGACTTCGGACGTGCGCTGATGCGGAGGCATCCACTTTTGCCTCCGTTTACCAGAATAACTCCTCCTTTGATCCATTAACACTGGTGTCCCGCAATGTCACTCATGCAATGCAAGAAGCAAATAAAGTTACCTATTAAGGCCACTTCCCAAGATGAGCCCGTTTGTACAGTAACGACTGGTGGGGATTACCCTGCCTGGGGGATGTGGTCTGCTGCCTGGATCGTGGTGGCGGTATTCATGCTTTCGAATTCACCCACCCTACTGTATGCCTATTGGCAGCAGAAGATAGGCTTTGCCTCTGGCACACTGACCTTTATATTTGCCGCCTATATCATAGGCTTGATCACAACACTGCTGTTCACAGGACAGCTTGCGGATCGGTATGGTCATAAAAGACTTCTTCTGCCAGGGTTGATAGGGGCAACTCTTTGAGACAACAACATCAGTGACAGCCTTGATTGTGGCACGATTACTCACAGGTATCGCTGTTGGAATCGTCGTGACCGCGGGTATGGCATTGGTGGTCGACAATGCAGGTCCTATCAGGCGTTCATCGGGTGCGCTCCTGGCGTCGATGGCCATGGTAGTCGGGGCGGGACTGGGACCTCTTTGGGCAGGCATTATTTATCAGTGGACACCTGACCCCATTACGCCCACCTTTTCCGCTGAACTCCTGATACTGCTCAGCGCGAGCATTGCTCTGATAGTGCAACCAGTCAAAGCGCAACCCCCCGAGACAGAGAGACGTCAACTGCGTCTTCCTACGGTCCCAGCGCACTCATTAGGGCATGTTATCAAGGGTATCGCCTTTTTCGGGCCTGGGATTAGTGCGACTTCCTTTGTACTATCGCTTGGCCCGTCCATGTTATCGCATATCCTGCGTGTCCAAAGTCCGCTCATAGCGGGCGCCACTGCATGCGCCATGTTTGGCGTAGCCGTAGCGATACAGCTTGGTATAAAGAAAGTCGCGGTCAATTTCATATTCTTGGTGAGTGGCTGCGCTACCTGCGCCGCCATGATTCTGTTTGTCATGGCGTTGCACTGGTCCTCTGCTGCGTTCCTGGTCCTGGCCGCGCTTTTGGCTGGCGCTGCCCAGGGAGCCGGGCAGTTGGGAGGCTTTAGTCTGATAGCTCAGCATATTCCGGACAATCGCCGCGCAGAAGCTAATGCTCTCTTTAACCTGGGCGGCTATCTACCGGCAGGGCTCTTGCCGATCATTATGGGCTTGGTAATAGACGCCTCATCCCTTGCAAGTGGAACACTTACCTTGGCCACATTGCTAGGTCTAACCGCTCTCATGGCCCTGATAGTAGTGACCTTCAATAGGCTGCCAAGGCGCCTTAGATAAGGCTTGTGCGTATCCATCACTGGATCTCAGGCCTGATCAAGACAAACCTAGAACAGAAGCAGGTGAGTAAACATAGGCTCACTTGTATAAACGATCGAGAACCATCAGGGGGCCTATAGCCGTCGATCAAGACAATATCCTCATGGCAACAGTGATAGCAAAAAGCTGCTCCAGCGTTGTGGCTGCTTTGTCTATTTCGCGACGATGGATGTCCTTTACGCTAGCGCAAGCCGATTGCCAACAAGCGACGCTTTGAGTTCCTGATAGCGGAGCTTTCCCATGTTGAAACAACCTGAGCGGAAATACAGACCTTTTACACCTGTACACCTGCCTGATCGGCAATGGCCATCCCGTACACTTACTCAGGCTCCTCGCTGGTGCTCGACAGATCTGCGCGATGGCAACCAGGCGTTAATTGAGCCTATGGGGGCCGAGCGCAAACGCCGCTTTTTCGATCTGCTGGTTAAGGCCGGGTACAAGGAAATAGAAGTTGCCTTTCCTGCCGCGTCACAAACTGATTTTGATTTTGTACGAGAGTTGATTGAGCTTAATCGCATACCTGCTGATGTCTATATCCAGGTCATGACGCAAGCGCGTCCAGAACTGATTCGGCGTACTTTCGAATCCCTGGCCGGTATACCGCGAGCAATTGTTCATATGTACAACGCAACTGCGCCACTTTTTAGGGAAGTCGTCTTTGGCCAGGACAAGACCGCTACGGTAGCAATGGCTGTTGAGGGTACTCGACTGATTCGAAAACTCTGCAACCAACAACCTCAAACCCGATGGATTTATGAATACTCACCCGAAACGTTCTGTTTTACCGAGCTTGAGTTTGCACTGGAAATTTGCGAGGCGGTCCGTCAGGCGTGGCAACCCTCGGACGATCGGCCGTTGATTCTCAACTTGCCAGCTACTGTTGAGGTTTCAACACCAAATGTCTATGCCGATCAGATCGAGTGGTTCATGCGCCAATTAAGCAACCATGAGCATGTCACGATCAGTGTGCACCCTCATAACGACCGCGGTACCGGAGTGGCATGCGCAGAGCAGGCGTTGCTGGCTGGTGCCCAACGCGTAGAAGGTTGCCTGTTTGGCAATGGAGAGCGAACTGGCAATGTTGACCTTGTCACGCTGGCAATGAACTTCTATACCCAGGGTATCGATCCGAAGGTTGATTTTTCCAATATGCGCGAAGTCGTACAGACGGTAGAAAGCTGTAATCAACTTCCGATTCACCCACGTCACCCCTATGCCGGAGAGCTGGTATTCACTGCCTTTTCGGGATCGCATCAGGATGCCATCAAGAAGGGTTTTGCTGCACAGGCAAGTAAACCGGATGGATTCTGGAATATACCTTATTTGCCGTTGGACCCTGCTGATGTGGGAAGCAGCTACGAAGCCGTTATAAGAGTCAATAGCCAGTCAGGAAAGGGAGGCGTAGCCTGGCTGCTTGAGCAGGATCATGGACTTCACCTGCCTCGACGGTTACAAATGGAATTTAGCCGTGAGGTACAAAAACAGACCGATCGCAGCGGGAAGGAACTCACCTCAGCACAGATATGGCAGCTGTTTCGTCAGGTATATGGGCTTCACGTCCAGGCAGATATGCATCTCTTGGACTATCACATTTCAGGGACTGGGGATGCAGTCTACCTGCATGATTTTAATGGCAAGCTCCGTTATCAAGGCCGCACCCTTTCGTTGGAGGGACAAGGCAACGGTGTGTTGTCAAGCGTCATAGACGCATTACGCAAGGCATTCAATATGCCGCTTGAAATCGTCGACTATGCAGAGCATACATTAGGTCAGGAAACGGCTAGTCGGGCAGCAGCTTACGTAGAATGTCGTAGTGCAAATGGCTTATGTCTCTATGGTGTGGCTATTGATGGAGATGCCACTGGCGCGTCGATACGAGCCGTTATCAGTGCTGCGGCGCGGTTGATCCACGCTTCACGCGAAGAAGCATTTGTTATTGCGCATTAGTCATTCTCGTGACCATAGGCGGGCGTCTTGCCAAAATAGGCGGTAGGTGAGACGCCAAGCGTGCGACGAAACATGGCGCTGAACGCACTGGGACTGTCATAACCCAAATCCAAGGCGACCTCTACGACTGGATGACCTGCGGCCAGGGAGTCAAGGCTGGAGAGTAGGCGCAAACGGCGTAGCCATTGAGCAAAGCTTAGTCCAGTCTCTCTTTGAAACAGGCGCGTCAGGGTCCTTTCGCTGACTTCCAGGTATTTGGCGGCGGCGGCAAGAGACCATTGCGAGGCAGGGTCTTTTTTTAATTCCTGGCAGAGGCGCTGAAGAGCAGGATCTGTGGGCGCAGGCAAATGCATAGCGAGCACTGGAAGCACACGCAACTCATCAAGAATCAACTCCATTACACGTTCATCACGCCCGCCGGCAGAATAGCCGTCGGGTATGCTCATTGCCGTAATGATAAGTTGACGAAGCAATGGTGATATGTCTACGACACGGCAGGTATGAGGCAGGTCAGCTCGAGCAAGCGGATCGACAAACAAGGTGCGCATCTGTACCCAACCGGCAATCTTTAGATCGTGCTCTACCTCTGGAGGAAGCCAGACACCGCGGCCGGGAGGTACGACCCAGGCTCCCTCTACACTATTGACCGTTACCACGCCGCTGATGGCATGAATAAGCTGCGCCCGAGTGTGTTTGTGCCGCGCTACTCGTTCGCCATGCTGATAGTCCTGTGCGACCGCATAGATATGATTGGTACACTTGAAGTCGACTAGCAATCACAAAATACCTTAACAATTTATATCGGTATGTTAACGCGTTTTGCTCATACTCAAGACACAAACAAAGCGTAGGGTCACTGGTCAACTTCCTGCCAGCCCTTGCCTTCTTTACTATCCGACCAAGACACGCCCTAAGTGACACACGACACTTGAAGTGTAGTCGTTAGGTGTAGCGAATAGGCGGTGTAGTCCTTTAAGTCCCCCCGCCCATTTATAGCTACACCCAGACGATACTCAGCAGATGTTACCGTTGGGGTACACTCTAATGGCTACACAAAACTAGCGATCATCATCACCTTCCTCTCTCAGCCTTTGAGGCTAAACGGTGACTTGATAAGTCAGTCCGAGCTCATCGCCAGGCTTGCCTCTTATTCCCCAGTTATGCCTTGGGGTTTCAAACAAGGTAATTTCGATATCTTGAGGAGTGATGCCTGTGGCTGACATGATGTTTTTATACAAGAGCCTGATTAGCTGCTTTTTTGCGTTCACCGAGCGCCCTTCGAACATGCTTATTTCGAGAATGATGTAGCGTTCCGACCGATCAGCAGGGTAAAGAAAATCCAGCTTATCCAGCAAGATGTAACGATGAAAGCGCTTCTCTAGAGGATACTGTAAAGCTTCGACTATAGAGGCGTGGATAGCTTCTGATAATTCAGACCTGATAGCTTCAAGGTTACGTCTCAATCCATAGATCTTTACTTGTGCCATAGGCGTGCTCTCCTTGGTTGGAGCACCGCCATGTCGGAAGGAAATTACAGCACAGCACCAGCCAGAACATGGCGGCGCTGTCGATTAAGAAAATACGTGACGGGCCGCTCTCAGATAGAGCGGCGCCAATGCATGCTGCGTGAAAACAAAGTAGTAATCATGAGGGCATAGTTACAGCTTGGAGGACCGGATTCAACCCTTTCGTAACTGATCACTCTGTATTAGCTGATAGGTAGCCCTGTAGTCGCTGGGGTATACCCTACGACAACATGCAATCAGTATTACGTTTTATTAAAATCAGCTCGGCGCTAGAGCCCTGCTCCGTGCAGCTCAACGCTCTGTTCAAAGCAATCAGCGACTTGTATCGAATGCTGATCTATCAGATCCAGACGTCATTAGGCGCTGTCCGCTCTCCGCCTTCTTGGCCAGTGTTTAAAACACCCCGTGGCTCGATCAGCAATAGCTTTACTTCTTCCTCAGTATACGGTTTGTGCTCAACCCCTTTGGGGACCACATAGAGTTCACCTGCTTTTAGCGTCACGCTACCGTCTCGAAAGTCAATCCTAAGCGTGCCTTCAAGTACCAGAAAGGTCTCGTCTGTTTCTGGATGAGAATGCCAGATGAAATCCCCCTGGATTCGAACAACCTTAAACTGGTAGCTGTTCATCTCAGCGACAACTTTGGGTGACCACTGCTCGCTAATCAGCGACAACTTCTGCAGCAGATTGATTGACTGGTAGGGCGCTTGAGTTACATCAGTGTTCATGGTGTCGGCTCCTTTGTTTGTGGAACCGTTACGCTAACGGGACTGAACGGATAACTCTTGCACGATCGTGCAGGTTTACCGGCCCAGCATGTCTAACCAGCGGGCTGGCGAAAGCCCGTAGCACCGTTTGAAATGGCGAGTCATATGGCTCTGATCGAAAAAACCAGCTGCCAGGGCTGCGTCTACAAGACTAAAACCATCCAGCAGCAACTTCCGACACCTGTCCAGCCGCCTAAGCGTCATGTATCGGTACGGGCTTGTGCCATACAGTGCCCGAAAATCTCGGGCAAGACTCCAGCGATCCCGCCCGCTGGCATATTCAAGCTCATCCAGTGTGATGCTTGTACCATGACTTGCGTGGATATACTCACGTGCTCGTTCTGCCGCCGGGAAGTCATAGGCTCGCCTGCCCCGACGCCTGTTACCAACGGCATCCAGCGCCTGCGCCAGGTCATACAGCGCATCCGCTTCCTCAAGCGTCTCGAGGGGACAGTCCACCGCCTGCATAAACGTCTCAAGCGCTCTGCAAAGACGCGGGTCGGTTGAAAGGCCCGTTGCAATGAAAGGCAGCGGCTTACCCCCCAGAATCTGCTGAATGATCGCAGGCTCGACATAGATCATCCGGTAGCGAAAGCCTGCCTCGGTACCCGCCTCGCCGTCATGCAGCTCATCCGGGTGCAGGACAAGGGTTCCGCCTGGCAGACTATGACGCATGCTCTTCTGGTAGTGGAAGCTCTGTACGCCTGACAGAGTACGGCCAATGGCATAGGTATCGTGCCGATGGGGCTCATAACCATGACCGCTGAAGTAGGCTTCGATGCGCTCTATCCTCGAAGCGCTATCGCTGCGACGCACCCAATCCCTGCCTGCCGTCTCTGTAGTCATCCCAAGCTGTCCTGATCAAATCCATGCATGAGCGTAGCGCCTCTGCATCATACAACCATCCCATCGCCTTAGATGTCACGAATGGAGGCTATCCATTCAGGCGTCGATGTCACCTTACACGGGATTTGAAAGTCAGAAACGGATGGTTATGCCAGGAGCCCCTGCGGCATAAAGATGATCCAGAAGCTGGCGCCTGGAAATACTCTTCAGAGCTGCTGCTTTGTAGCATTCTTTGATAACCGGGGAGCGGCGCTGCATGAGTGCGATGACAGGTAAGGATTGGAGTCTGCTGGCTGTCTTGTCAGCACTCTGGGGCGGCTCGTTCCTCTTTATCGGCATAGCGGTCAAGGAAATGCCCCCGCTCTGCATCGTAGCCTTGCGTGTGGGCCTGGCTGCACTGGCTCTGTTGCTGCTGGCACGTCTGCTCCGCCTCAGCCTACCGGGCAGCTGGCATACCTGGGCTGCCTTTCTAGGCATGGGCATTCTTAACAATGTGATTCCTTTTTGCCTGATTGTGTGGGCACAGACCTCTCTCACCAGCGGACTGGCGTCCATCCTCAATGCGACCACTCCGTTTTTCACGGTAATCGTGGCGCATTACCTGACAGAGGACGAAAGAATAGCCCCTCGCAAACTGGTCAGCATCCTGACCGGTTTTCTGGGTGTGGCTCTGGTAGTCGGGCCTGGAGCGTTCGAGGGCATTAACGCCAATGCGCTCGCTCCGCTTGCCGTACTGGGCGCCGCCTTTTCCTATGCGTTTGCCAGTGTGTTCGGGCGCCGGTTCAGAACCATGGGTATCGCTCCGGTTGTAACTGCTACCGGTCAGGTCACTGCATCGACGGTGCTGCTGGTCCCCATTGCCTTGATGGTAGATCGTCCCTGGATGCTTCCTCTACCCGGCTGGCAAACCTGGACCGCGATAGGAGGTCTTGCCTTCTTTTCTACCGCCCTGGCGTATGTCCTGTTCTTTCGCCTGCTCGCTTCGGCCGGCGCTACGAACCTTATGCTGGTAACGCTTCTTGTCCCCATCAGCGCCCTTCTGCTTGGCTGGCTTGTGCTGGACGAATCCCTTGAGCTCAACCATTTAAGCGGTATGGCAGTGATTGCCCTTGGCCTTCTCACGCTTAATGGACGACTCATAAGGCACCCCAAACGCCGAGAAACAAGCGTACCGCTCAGGTAATGCCAGGCGTTGTAAGGCACGGCTATCGATTTCACCCTTTATCTTCATGAGGAGCCAACCTATGTCATTTCGTATCGCGGGTCTTGACCCTACCCTCTTTGAGCATCTGTATGGGTTAAGCGATGCTGAACTTTCCCGCGCTGGGGTTTTTCGATACGTTGCTGATCAGTCGCCTGGCTTTCCAGATCGGATAAGCCTTGAGGACGTCAGCCCAGGAGAGCACCTGCTCCTGCTGAACTACCAGCATCAGCCTGCGCAGACCCCCTATCAGGCGAGTCACGCTATCTTTATCAAGGAAGGGGCCCGACAGCGTTACGATCAGACTGGTGCAGTACCGGCCTCGCTTCGGGCTCGCCTGTTGTCAGTTCGCGGATACGACAGCCAGGGCATGATGATCGATGCTAATGTTGTGGAGGGACCTCAGCTTGAAAGGCTGATCTGTCGGCTGTTTGAGAATCCAGCCGTTGATTATCTGCACGTTCACTATGCCAGGCGCGGTTGTTATGCCGCCCGGGTTGACAGAACATAAGCAGCCCTTGAGTAGTTCAACAAGGCGCTTAATTCGTTGCATAGAACAGAAGTGTACCTTTCCAGCCTAAGGTCCTCTGTCTAGATGCCAGTCTGGCTAGTCTTTTGATTTTGCACATAGCCCTGAGTAGTTCAGTACCACAGCGTATACAAGAAAAGTCCATAACAAGATTTAACAATCAGCTTGCTGCCTAATTAGGTAACTATCCCAAGACTCGGTTAAATGCTCATTTGGTTTTGATAAGGTGCTGGGAGGTGAGATTCAGTACCTTTATCACAGCACAAGTATCTCGCTATCACTCTGTTCTATGAAGTCGTTTTGAACAGAATGAATAAAAGCGTAGCGTGGTTGCCAATAGAAAAGGCGCTGCATAGGGCCCTTTCTCCCTTTCTAATGAGACAGTCTCACGTGCTGTCCAGGAACCAACATTACTGTCGGTAAGGTAGATATTTGCTACGACTTTATTTGCCGCTGCTCCCTAAGGAGCAAATTTCCCTTGCTATCGTCTACGACCTATCCTCACGGGAGGAACGGTATATATCCTACTCATGATTGTTGGAAGCAATAAGTGAGCAGGATAAGTTCTCTACCTATGGAAAGCAGCCAAAGAGTTTCAGGAGCCTTCTGTGCAGCGAATTAAGCTAAGGAGAGAGTGCTGGGCTTAATACTTACGACATCGTTCAGAAGCGTCTTAACAAGCGTTTTAACGTCTTCGAGCGGCGTGTTGCTCTTCGCGATCCGGTTGATAAGGATGCGGTCAGCCTTCTGCAAAGTTGGAAGGCAACGTTTAGCGGTTTCACGTATTTCTTTGTTCGTGCCATGGATCTGCGCTGAAAGGGAAAGGCAGACCGCTGCGTCAAAAAATCTCAAGTATTTTGTTCCTAGATGGATTATATCAGGGCGCCAGTGTACTTCTTTCCAACGGTTTTGACAAATAATCAAAAATATGGTTAAGAATCATAGACCCTTGTCCGCTCGGTCAACATCAATGGCCTCACCCAGAAGCACTCACACCTGCCGGTCATTGGCTGTCTGATCAGTCGAATCAAGTTGCACTGAGGCAACGCTTTAGCTAGCTTTGACACAATCCAAGAGTAGATCAAATAGCTCATCACAGAAGCACATATGGCTCAAAGCAATATTGCCAAGCGCAATGCCTCCCTGAACAGCATGTATTTGAGTAATGTCTGGACAATGCCTAGGCAAAGAAGCCGATTTAGCAGCACATGGATCAGGCGCTCTTAGTATTTCCAGGCTGGAACCTTCAGAGCAAGAAATCCGATTGATCAGAGTCGACACGGCTGCTGTTTCTGTACGGATCCAGATTAGTCGTAAATATGCCG
Organism: Pseudomonas sp. JZ134; assembly: GCF_051027695.1. Taxonomy (NCBI): domain Bacteria; kingdom Pseudomonadati; phylum Pseudomonadota; class Gammaproteobacteria; order Pseudomonadales; family Pseudomonadaceae; genus Pseudomonas; species Pseudomonas sp. JZ134. The sequence goes on from NZ_CP069252.1 coordinate 192,898, forward strand.
GTCAACCTGCTGACGTAGATTTCCGCTTCACGCGCATCTGGAAACGGGTCTGTGGCAGGTTGCGGTCGCCCATTCTGGCATCATCGCCTAACAGGCTCAGAAGCTAACTCACTGCTGCATAAACTCAGGGCGGGGCAGTATGCGTGCAGAAAGCTGCTCTACTCCTGCATCAGCCCCCTCCTCTTTTCCAATAAACCCCCTCGGTTATAGGCCGCTTCCACCTTGATGCCCAGCGTATGCGCCAGTGCCATCTCACAGACCTCGCGCGGATAGTTCGTGGTCTCGGCTGCCCAGGTTCTAAAGGTTGCGCGAAAGCTGTGCTGCAAGGCGGACAGCAACGTACTGCTTCCAACGCTAATACCGGTGGAAATGAAAAAGGTGGCGCAGGGAAAGGCAACGCCCAGGTCACTTTCGGCAATGAGAGCCCACCCAGGGAGGTTCCATTTGCTGCACAAAATCCTGGTGGCAAAGAGGGGACGCAAGGTGCAAATGACGCGAGGAATGGCCAAAACGTGAAGCCTGGCGACGGCATCACTTCGGTCAATGCAGATAGCTCGCCGCGGGGCGTGCCGCAGGACTTATGGCAAGACTGCATGAAGGCTGGCGAGAAGTATGGAGTCGATCCTTTTGTGCTCGCTGCGCAAGCCAAGCAGGAGAGCAGCTGGGGTCAGAACATGGCTAATGGCGACGGCGTGATGCAAGTTCAGGCCGCTACACGCGGTGATAACGCCGCCAGAAGGCAGGTCATGAATACGACCACTCCCGCCAATCCGATCAGGTTGAAATGGCCGCCATGATTATGAGCAGCCTAGGGGGTGATGCCCGGAGTCAATTGAAGGAATATAACGGTGGGCCTAACTGGCAGCCAGGCTCTATCGATTCTTTCAATCGAGTTACCGATCCCCAGGGTTACGCTCAAAAGGTAATGGCGTCCGCGGATGAGTTGCGCGGCGGCGTCGCATGAATGAAGCAAGGATGGCCTAGAAAGCCCTCCTTGACTCTAGCGAACCGCTGCAGCAAACGTTACGTGAGATGCTGACTTTGCTTTATGGCCCGTAAGCCAACGTATCCAACTGTGCTACCGCCTCAGCGGATAAAACGACATCTGCGGCGGCAAGGTTCTGTCGCAAGTGGTCGACTTTCGACGTTCCCGGAATGAGTAGGATGTTAGGTGAGCGCTGCAGCAACCAAGCGATGGCGACTTGCATGGGGGTTGCCCCTAGTGTTGCCGCGACCTCCTCCAATGTGCTCGATTGCAATGGGCTAAAGCCGCCGAGAGGAAAGAAGGGCACATACGCGATGCCTTCTGCTGCCAAACGGTCAATCAGTGCATCATCCTGACGATGCACAATATTGTAGGCGTTTTGTACACAGACGATAGGAACAATCCGTTGTGCCTCGGCAATCTGTGTAGCTGTAACGTTACTGACCCCTATATGCCGGATCAGGCCCTTATCACGAAGTTCGGCCAGCGTAGTGATGGCCTCCTCCAGCGAACCTTCGGCCGGCTCATGTAAACCGTGCATGCTGCGCAGGTTTACGACATGCAGTTGCTCTACGCCGAGGTTGCGCAAATTGTCATGAACGGCAGAGGTAAGCTCAGCAGGCGAAAAGGCAGGTAACCACTCACCAGCCGTCCCTCGGCGAGCACCAATTTTGGTCACAATGGTAAGTTCATGTGGGTAGGGGTGTAGTACTTCTCGAATCAGTTGGTTCGTAACATGTGGGCCATAGAAATCCGAGGTATCAATGTGGTTAACCCCTTGCATGATAGCCTCACGCAAGACAGCCCGTGCGGCGTCGCCGTCCTTTGGCGGACCAAATACGCCTGGCCCTGCCAGTTGCATGGCACCAAAGCCGATTCGGTTAACCTTACGATCGCCCAGTGAATAAGTAGCGACAGATACCTTGCTGCTCATGAGAAGTACTCCTTAGCGTGTGAGGGATCACAATAGGTCTCCAGAGACTGCAGGACAATCTGCTATAGTCCGTACGGGTTGTACGGGCTGGCGGACAATGAATATTGATCTTAATGATCTTCAGGCCTTTCTCATAGTAGCCAAGGCTGGCGGCTTTCGAGACGGTGCTCGGTGCAGCGGGGTTAGCGCGTCACGCTTGAGTGATGCCGTGCGCCGACTAGAAGCGCACCTGGAGGTGCGGCTGCTTAACCGAAACACCCGTAGCGTGGTACTGACTGACGCGGGCCAGCAATTGGTCCTGCGAGTATCGCCAGCACTACTGGAAGTGAGCGCTGCACTCGATGTGGTCAATCAGTTTCGCGACTATCCAGCTGGGACCTTGAGGTTGAACGTCCCGGTTGTTGCGGCGCGCTTGGTACTGCCCAGGATTCTGCCTGGTTTTCTCGACAGCTATCCGCGCATTCAGGTTCAGATTATCGCTGAGGATAGCTTTGTCGACGTGCTAGCCAGTGGTTGCGATGCCGGTATCCGCTATGAAGAGCGATTGGAGCAGGATATGGTTGCGATTCCTATCGGACCGAGAGTACAGCGGTTTGCTGTGGCAGCATCGCCAGCTTATCTTGAACGCCATGGCCTTCCACGCGATCCGAATGATCTTCTTGAGCATGCCTGTATCCGTGGTCGCTTCGCCAGCGGTGCGATTGCGCTGTGGGAGTTCGAGCGTGACGGGCAGGTGATCCAGTTTGAGCCTAAAGGGCCGTTGGAGGTCCGTATCGGCGGAGCAACCGACTTGGCTGTAGAGATGGCTATTGCCGGAAGCGGTCTCACCATGCTGTTTGAGGATTGGCTACAGCCGTATTTTGACGATGGACGACTGGTACCTGTACTAGAGCCTTGGTGGGTGAGCTTTTCCGGCCCCTTTCTCTACTACCCGGGGCGGCGTCTATTGCCAGCGCCATTAAGGGCTTTTGTTGACTACGTACGTGATAAGCGGCAAGAGCTGTTTCCCGACTAACTGTGCATTAGTAGTGTCGGTGAAGTTCACATATCTATTCAAAGAGACAGATTAGGTTCTGTACGAAAAGTACTGTCGTAGGCATCGCAGCGTGCAAGCCAGCGTAACCATGGCGGCAAAACTTCTTGCCAGCTTGTCGTAGCGAGTAGCGATCCTACGATTCTCCTTCAGCCAGCCGAACATCCGCTCGATGTGCTTGGGCTTGCGTTTCATGGTTCTCTGCTAACCCAGCGGTACCAGGCATACCAAGTACTACACTGACGCTTGCCATACCATGTAGCCAGTCAATCCTAGAAATATAATTCCTACCAGAACGTTGAAAGCAACGCTGTGCTGTTTCAGCCAGTGACTGACAAACCTGACGCTAAATGTGTAACTAAGGTGTATTACCAAAGTACAAACCAGCACAAATCGGAGCGCCGCGGATGCACGAGGATCTGCCGGACGAGGGTGAAATCGTCAGCCTGAACCGCGTTGCTCGTCTGATGGCGGCTGAGCAAGTTCATGGCTGGCCACGCCGGAAGCGGCGTGGCTTTGGTTCAGCGGCAGCGTCGAGCCAGACCAATGTGGGCAGGAATTGCGATAACCGTAAAGCCTACCTAAATGATTCACCACGAACAGATCGTCATGGCCGAAAGCGGCATAACGAAATCCCAGCGAAGTACCGGGTGGAACATCGTTCACGTGGCAAACCCGGTTCCTGGCCATTCGGGTATCTCCATACTCAGGGACGACTGCCATCCGGCGTCTACTGTTCGCACCAGTGGAAGAGGAAGATTTGAGAGTTGTCTATGACTCCTGGTGCGATACGCTGATTCCAGTCGTCGTTGTGCTGCTCCATGTCCGCGTCGGACTCGATATGGCACCCCATCGGGGTGTTAAAGTACCAGAACCAGTTGGAGCCAAAGCGATGGCGGCCAGACCCCCAATATGACTCGTAGCCCTTCTGGACGAAGGCATACCCATCGCTCAGCACCTCAGTCGGGCCTCCCATATGGAAGGTAAAGTGCTCGCAACCCTGCATATGGGGCAGCGTCCGGATAAAGAATAAAGTGTGGTAATCAAAGGTACCGGCCGGGCGCAAGAAAGACCCATGCCGATAAACTTGTCAGTTAGTTTGAAGCCCAACCGTTGCGTATAGAATGCTTCAGCCTTGTCGGCGTCCGGTACAAAAAACACTACCTGGGACAGGGTACGAGGACTTGCTGCCAGCGGGGTGCTGATGTCCGTGGGTACTCCGGTAGTGCTGGCGGGCCGTCGGACGTCACCGGGAGAATTGACGGATTCGGCCTGAAGATCGATCGTTTTTCTCGCCGTTACCTGGAAACCAAGAGCGAATCCCAGATCGTCGAATAACTCGAGCGACCCGTCCGGCAATACCTTGACTTCGCCGTCCCCGTCAAACTCCTGTCTGATTCTGCCAGTATCGAGACGTCTTTTACGCCATAGATGGTCTTACGCAGCATGTTTGCGGTGGGCAGATTCCAGGCAGGTAACTGCGGATCATCGCGGTGACGAATCTCCACGCCGGTACGATCATGGTGGGGACTTGAAGGTCATGGTGTGGCTCCATCACGCTCTAGACGGCGCGTCAATTGCTCAACGCGCCTTACCTGCTCTTCTCTAGGAGCGGGAATTTTCATGAATAGAACTTACTCGTGTCTATTCCTGAATCGCAAAGCGCTTAGCCTCAAGTCTGGCTGCCTTTGTGTCGGCTATCTCTTGTTTTGCCTTGGAAACGTCGAATGAATTATCCCATTTGGCAATAGCGATAGTTCCGATCCCATTTCCAATAAGGTTTGTCACTGCCCGTGCTTCGTTAAGGAATCGATCAATTCCCAGAAGCAGTACGAGCCCTACCAACGGAATCGAGTGGATTGTGGTCAAGGTTGCAGCCAAGGTAATAAATCCTGCACCAGCGACGCCCGCCGAGCCTTTTGAGGTCAGTAACAAAACACCAAGGAGCACTGCTTGATCCATCAGGCTTAGGTGTGTGTTGGTTGCCTGTGCAACAAACACAGCAGCCATGGTGAGATAGATACATGTACCGTCAGCATTAAAGGTATAACCTGTTGGCAGAACCATGCCCACAACAGACTTTTCACACCCAAGCTTTTCAAGCTTAACCATCATCCTTGGAAGCACCGCTTCGGTGGAACAAGTACCCAGGGTGATGAGAATTTCGTCCTTGAAATAACGTAAAAACTGCATCAAGGGTAAGCCAGACCATCTTGCTACCGCACCGAGCACAACAAATATGAAGAGCAGAGTCGTCAAGTAGAGTGCGACAAGCAATTGCCCCAAGGAAAGGAGAGTACCAATACCGTATTTACCAATGGTAAATGCCATCCCGGCTCCCGCTCCAATGGGCGCCAGACGCATTACCATCGCAACTATCTTGAACAATCCCTGCAAAAAGAGATCGATCATTGAAATCAGGGGTTTACTCACATCCCCCATTTGAACAAGCGCTACTCCCATTAACACGGAGAGAAGGATCACTTGCAACATTGATCCTTTCGCAAAGGCATCAATAAAGGTGGTCGGAATGATGTTCATAAAGAAATCAATCGTTCCACCTTGTTCATGGGCAATCTGGCTGTATTTATTGATGGCGCTGCCATCCAAGGTGGCTGTATTGATATTCATCCCAACACCCGGCTTGACGATGTTGACTACAACCAAACCAATGACCAGCGCAATCGTAGAAAGGACCTCAAAGTAGATCAGGGCCTTTCCGCCAATGCGGCCAACTTCCTTGATGCTGCCCATCTTGGCAATACCAACAACAACCGTACCAAAAATAATGGGTGCCAAGAGCATCTTGATAAGCTTGATAAAACCATCCGCAAGCGGTTGAAGCTTGGCGCCATATTCGGGCTGTGCATAGCCGAACAGGCCACCAATAATGATACCAATTAGAACTTGGACATAGAGCTGGCTGTACCAGCGAGACTTCGCGATTTCCACAGGATGCACCTCATTTTATTCTTATGATGGGCTGTGTGGTCAGGCCTCTTAGCGGCGCCTGAGTTTGCTGCCTCCCGATAGAGGCAGCAAAGGCACAGTGATCAGCTTTCGCCTAGTTCACGCATAACGGCGTAGAGGGCCGATTTGGCTTCAAACCCAACGCCTGGGATATCCGGCAAACCGACATAGCTGTTCTCGACACGAATGCCATCGGCAAAGCCGCCAAATGGCTGGAACACATCAGGATAGGATTCGTTGCCGCCTAAATGCAGGCCTGCTGCAATGTTCAAAGACATCTGGTGACCGCCGTGAGGAACAACCCGGCGAGATGACCAGCCTAGCTCTTTCATGACATCCAAGGTACGCATGTATTCAACCAGCCCGTAGGAAAGCGCACAGTCAAATTGAACATAGTCACGATCAGGGCGCATACCGCCATGGCGCAGTAGGTTACGTGCATCCTGATGGGAAAACAGGTTTTCACCTGTCGCCATTGGCAGGTCATAGTGATTGGCAAGCTCTGCCTGCAGCGCGTAATCCAAGGGATCACCTGCCTCTTCGTACCAGAACAGGTTGTACTTGCTTATAGCCTCAGCATAGGCAATTGAGGTTTTAAGATCGAAACGGCCATTGGCATCTACTGCCAGACGGCGGCCATCGCCTACTACCTCCAGTACCGCTTCGATGCGACGAATATCCTCATCCAGCGGCACTGCCCCAATTTTCATTTTTACAACATCGTATCCGCGATCCAGATATCCCTGCATCTCGGCTTTGAGCTTGGTCTGGTCCTTGCCCGGGTAGTAATAGCCGCCTGCGGCATAAACCCAGACTTTATCATCCGCTACACCGTTACGATAACGATCAGCCAGTAGTCGATACAGGGGCTTGCCTTCTATCTTGGCTACGGCGTCCCATACAGCCATGTCGATTGTACCTACAGCAACCGAGCGTTCACCGTGTCCCCCTGGTTTCTCATTGGTCATCAAGGTCTTCCAGATGGCAAACGGGTCGAGGTTGTTGTTCTCCTGGTCAATCAATGATTCTGGGTCCGCTTCAGCGATTCGTGCCAGGAACCGATCACGCATCAGAGCACCCTGGCCGTAGCGCCCATTTGAGTTGAAACCGTAACCAACAACCGGCTTGCCGTCACGAATAACATCAGTGATGACCGCTACTACAGAGCAAGTCATCTTCGAGAAATCGATGTAAGCGTTAGCAATCGGGGATGCAATAGAAACAGTTTTTTCACGAATTTCAACGATGCGCATGGCGCGGTCCTCTTGTTGTGAAGCTTTAAACTAAGCTTCATTTTTTCACCTGCCTAATGCTGTTATTGAAGTAAGCAATGCCGAAATGGCATTACCTCTTGAAAGATCGGCTAGTTACATTCGGTTAGCGCGGGTCCTACTGAATAGCTAGTTCCTAATGGAGTACCGTGTTATAAATCCTTTGCATTCATGCTTAAACGGCATAGTTTATGGAACTGGTCTGGCTAGAAGACTTCATAGCTCTTGCAGAACAAGGCGGGTTCATTCGCGCGGCTCAGGCACGTCATGTGACCCAACCTGCGTTTAGCCGTCGGATACGTGCGCTGGAGGAATGGATGGGCGTGGAGTTGTTCAAGCGAACGGCCCAAGGTGCCACACTGACGCCTGCTGGTGAACACATACTAAACAGTGTTCAGGATGCAGCCTTACGCTTGTACCGAATTCGAGATGAGGCACGTGAAATTGCTGGCACGGCTGCAAAAAGCCTTCGTTTTTCCGCGACTCATTCTCTTTCGTTTACCTTTTTCCCAAAATGGATTCGTCAATTAGGGCGAGGTGCGCCCATCGAAGCCGTTCGTTTACTTTCGGACAGCATGGCAGAGTGCGAGCGCATGCTGGTTCATGGGCAAGCCCAGTTTCTCTTAAGCCATCGTCATCCCGATGTACCTACCCTCTTACCCGCTGGTCAATTTATTAGCCAAACCATTGGGCAAGACACACTTGTACCCTTGATGGGAGCAGAAGCAGATTTTGGAGCGGACCTCCAAACGCTTCCTTATCTAGCCTATACAAAGGAGTCCGGCCTGGGACGGATACTCGAGCATCACTTACAGGATAAAGCTGAATACTTACATCTGCGACCTTCCTTTAGTAGCCATCTGGCTGCAGTCCTGACCTCTATGGCTCTTGAGAATAAAGGGGTCGCCTGGCTACCAAGCAGCTTAACCGAGCAAGAGCAAACCGAAGGTAACCTCGTTCGAGCACTGGATAGAAGTTGGGATATCCCGTTACAAATACACCTGACCCGTCCAGTTGCGCCGCTGCCATCATTTGCTGAGGCCTTTTGGCAGGACGTCAGCCATTTCTTTCAGCAATAAATACCTAGCTAAAGTTCTGATCGGGTAACTCGTTTTACAATCAGCCATACAGCTACGCCCATAGTCCATTAGTGAAAGCTTTGCTCCTGTCATGTATCACTACTCAAATCATCTCGGAGTGGGGAGTGAACCCGAAGCCATACACAATAGCTAGGTTAACCTTTAGGGTAACTAATAGTCGATCGATAACATTACCGGGGAATACAGCTTGTACGGCGAATATTTCTTCGTTGTCCGCCTCAATTGAAGAAGGTGGCTTACGCTTAACCGCGCTGCCGATGACTCAAGGCTACAATGCGGCTCAACCAACCTTCTCTTTTTCAAATAGAAATCAGAAATCGAAAGCATCTCTTGCAGATCTGTAAGCTATCACGCTGTAGCAATCAAAAATCCAACCATACTGATTAGAACTATAGAGCACAGTCCTGCCGGCATCGCTATCCAGTAGCCGACCTCTTTCTTTCCGCGAAACACATGTCGAAGAACCTTACGGCCTATCCATTCGAATACATCCATAACGGTGTCTGGAAACTCACAAATCCCTCTAATCAGTAGCTTGATTCCCTTCCATACGACCTCAGCACCGTCATCCATGTCTTTTCGTCCTTAAAGCACTGCATTCAAACTTGACCGCTGGCTATACAGTCTAGCCTCAGCCCGGCCCATGGCTTCGCCTGTACTTTAATGTTTATGGGGGGGATATGACTTTAAGCAGGCTATTTAAGTTAGGCGTAAAATGATGCACCGTGCATTGTACAACGCGCCGGAAAGAACGAAACAATGTCAGGATCTCGAAGTAGCAACCTCAAGTATCAGGTGTACCGCTCAACAGCCTTGACCATGGCCAAGGAGTTCATCTTGGATAATCCTACTGAGCTACTTGCAAAGGGAATCGATCCCGCTCGTATTCGTTTTGAGCCGATCACCCAAGAGGCGCTTAATCAGAGCTATCGCTAGATCTCTGAAGCCCAGGTATATCCGTGGGAGGATGTTCCAAGCTGGAAGAAGCGTGACACTAGGCATTTTGACCTATCGCTTTGGTACGACCATGAGCTTTGTGGTCTTTGCTACGCTACCCCTTGGGCAAGCACCCTGACGATCAAGATTGTGCTGCTGGAAGGCAAGCCAGATGGAGCGCACCCACTCAAGGGACAAGTGGCAGGCTTGGCTCTGATCAATGTAACCCGGTACGGGCGAATGCTCGGGTTGTCCGAAATTGAAATACAAGACCCCGACCCTGGCGCTATAGATTGGTACAAGGAACTAGGCTTCGAGCTGGACGACGAGCAGCGTCTTGTCATCAGCATCGTCGAGGCATAACATTAAATCTAAAGCCAGTAATCGAGGATGCTTCATGAAGCAATCTAAAGACACAACGAAGTCTCTGGTTGCCGCTCAGCTCCAGGCTGAAGCGCGTCGTCTCGCTGGCGGCATTACCAGTGTTGAGCGTAAGTTTCTGGCGGTTAGCTTGGCTAAAGGAAAAGAGCTTGAGCCAGTTGGACGTTTAGCAGGCGCACGCCTTTGAAAGCAGTACCTCTAAGCCTGTAGCCCAAAGCTTCTCTCTGTTTTTAGAGTGTTCGCTCATGAGAAGGCTTATTACTAGGCTTCGCATAACACGCTTATGTTAAATTGATATCACTTCCGCCTGCCCTTCAGCTCTTTGTTTTATAGCTAAAACATTGCTGCCCGTCTTAATGCACTGTCTTCAATCCTGACCGCTGGCTGTATAGCCGCGCCTCAGCCTGGTCCATGGTTTCGCCTGTCCTTTGCATATGCTCGGACAGCTCTATAGCATGAAGTTTAACCTGATCATGCATAGAGCTCTTGGCGTCAGCCATGACATGTATGCTCTATCAGCTACCATTAGGTATTCTGAGCAGCTTAGTTTCCTCTGTTACGAGTTACACCATTTCGACCCAGCAAAATCTCAACCTGGCTGCACTCATCTGTCCAGATCCTGAGAAACTTCTGCCAGTCCTGAGCAAAATAGCCTTCAGCGACACAGGTTGATCCCCTACTCGCAGCCGCCATCCGTGATCGCCACGGTTCAGGAATGGAAGACTCCGCAACAATAGCGAGCCCCTTGGGGTCATCTGCTCTGGGGCCGACAGGAACATGATCACCTACCTGCTCTACTGTCCAGCCAGCCGCTTCTCCGAGGGGGAATGTCATATCCAGCCTCTCGATTTCAATCAAATCCTGAATAGCCTGCTCCTGTTTCAGGGGGCTAGACAGCTGCCACAGGGCTTCACGCCGCTTGCGCTCACGCCTCATCAGGTCAGTTATCAGCCATTACCTCTTCTGTCTCTTCAAGGGCTGGCGCATCATAACGACACGCTTATACCTTGGATGCATCTTTCAGTTCGTGTCCCAAGGCCTTTATGGCTGATTCCAGTGCGTTTCCCTGCAGCAAGGCGTAGTTGATCCGTATACAGTTTCGGTACTTTCCTGCAGCGGAGAAGATATTTCCAACTGCAAACTCATAGCCCTGGTGCGCCAGATGCTCATTCAGGCGCAGCGCGTCTATCTCTTCAGCCAACTCGATCCAGAGCATGAAGCCGCCCTGAGGCTGGCTTATACCTACTGACGCTGGCAGGTGGTTTGACAACCAGCCTGAGACACGCTCAAGGTTACGTTTGTACTGACTGCGTACTCGACGCAGATGCGGATGGTAGTGCCCTGCTGTAATAAACTCGGCAACCGCCATCTGCGGCTGGGTTGAAGTAGCACCTGTACCGATATATTTCATATGAAGCACCTGCTCCAGATATCTGCCCGGAGCAATCCACCCAACTCTTAGACCTGGGGCCAGTGTCTTGGAGAAGGAACTGCAGAGCAGCACTCGTCCCTCCTGGTCCATGGACTTGATCGAACGTGGCCTTGGGTAGCCATACGCAAGGTCGCCATAGATGTCGTCCTCGATAACTGCCACATCAAACCGCTGCGCCAGTCGAAGCAGCTTTTTCTTGCGCTCCTCGGGCATATTGAAGCCCAGCGGATTGTTACAGGTGGGTGTGACCAGTACGGCCCTGATTGGCCATTGCTCTAGAGCCAGTTCCAGGGCATCCAGACTGATACCCGTGATCGGATCCACCGGTATCTCGACAGCCTGTACCCCTACCCCCTTAAGGGTCTGCATGATGCCGTGAAAGCCGGGAGACTCGACGGCAACGATCTCGCCCGGTTTGCATAGCGTGCGAACTGCAGCCGAGAGGGCCTCATGGCAGCCCGTTGTAATTACAATCTCATCGGGATGGAGCTGACAGCCCGAATCTACCAGGAGTCGTGCAACCTGCTCGCGCAGCTCAGGCAAACCCTGGATGTTGTCGTAACGAAGCATGGCCATGTCATGACGACGTGATATACGGGTAAGCGCAGTAAAGAGCGGCTTGAGTGTAGGCGCACCGATATCGGGCGTTCCCCCTCCCAAATGCAGTACATCTGTTCTAGGGGATCTCATCTGCTTGAGCAGCAGATCCCACTGCCCCACCTCCACCGGACGCTGGGCTGGGCGACACGTGCCTGGCAACGGCATCTGTCGCCTGCCTGAAGCCACGAAATATCCTGACTTGGGTCTGGGCACGGCCAGTCCCCGGTCCTCCAGCACCCGGTAGGCCTGCTGGACCGTCGAAAGACTTACGTCGTGCTCCACACTTAGGGTTCTGACCGAGGGCAACCTCTGACCGGGCAGATACAGACCCTGTTGGATTCGCTGTTCGAGGAGCGCTGCAAGATTGAGATAAAGGTTCATTCCTTAACTATATGGGCTTTAGGGTGTGAGGTGACCATACAGATTGCCTGAAAACCTACCATTCAGAGCGGCGAAAGACCGTTTTGTATGCTCAAGGTCATCCATTGCTGGGTCTGCCGGACACATAGCTTTTGCCTGATCCTTCTATCAGACGCGGCGGAGCACCGCCCGCCTTCCTAGGAAATCCTGCAGGCAACGAGTGACCGATGAATACAGATACAAACGTCTCGACATGCACGGCTGCCAGGCCGCGGCAGGAAAGGCTATCCAGACTGCTGGTAGTCCTGCTGTCATGTACTGCCGGCGCCTCTGTCGCCAATGTCTATATGGCGCAGCCCCTACTGGATGCGATGGCGCAGGATCTTGGCGTAGGGGCGGCACATATTGGTCTTGTCGTGACGGCTACGCAGATCGGTTATGCCCTGGGACTGTTCTTTCTCGTACCCCTTGGTGATCTCATCAATCGTCGCCGGCTGATTCTGGTGCAGATCCTCTTGTCCGCCTGCTTTCTTCTCCTGGCCAGTGTCGCTGACAGATTCCTTGCGCTTCTGGCATCCCTTGCTGCGGTAGGCCTTATGGCCACGGTAGTACAGGTAGTGGTGGCCTTCGCCGCTACACTTGCACGACCGGAAGAGAGAGGTAGCGTCGTAGGAAGAGTAACCAGTGGTATTGTGCTTGGCATTCTACTGGCGCGCCTGTTTTCTGGACTCATGTCTGACCTTGCCGGCTGGCGCTCCGTTTACATGATCTCCGCAGCGCTTGCAGTAGTTTTGGCCGGAGCACTTGCACTCATGCTGCCCCGACATAACCGGGATGCCAGGCCGGTCAGCTATCTGAGCCTTCTCTGCTCAGTACCCAGGCTCTTCATGTCCGAACCTGTACTCCGAGTACGAGCGGTATTGGCCATGCTTATCTTTGCAGCCTTCAGCATTCTCTGGACAGCGCTGGTGCTGCCGCTAAGTGAGCCTGAGATGGGGCTCACCCAGACGCAGATTGGCCTCTTTGGTCTTGCCGGGGTCGCGGGCGCCCTGGCCGCAGCCCGTGCAGGTAAGCGCGCCGATGCTGGCAAGGGACAGCAGACCACAGGGATAGCCCTGCTGCTGCTTCTGCTGTCGTGGGCACCAATAGCCGGCCTGCATGCTTCAATCGCAGTGCTGGTCCTGGGCGTTATTATTCTCGATTTTGCCGTTCAAGCTGTACATGTCACCAACCAGAGCCTGATCCTGGCCGCTCGACCAGACGCCTCAAGCCGACTGGTCGGGGGCTACATGACTTTCTACTCGATCGGAAGCGCCGCAGGTGCTTTCGCATCCACTGCAGCGTATGGCTGGGCAGGCTGGAATGGCGTTTGTGTACTGGGTGCAGCCGTCAGCCTGAGCGCCCTGCTCTTCTGGTACCTGACGCGCCCCCGCTAGTAGTGCCATCCCTCTTTACGCTCCTCCGCTGCGTCTGGAAACCTGCCCATATGAAAGCCCGCCACCTATCGCTTGCCGTCCTGATCACTGCCACCTGGGGAGTCAACTTCTCGGTCATCAAGCCTGGACTCGCTACGGTTGATCCCTTCATTCTGGCCGGACTGCGATTTCTTCTCTGTGCAGTGCCGGCAGTCCTTCTAATACCCAAACCAGCAGTGCCCTGGCGTTATCTGATCAGCTACGGGCTGGTCTTTGGCGTAGGGTTATGGGGAGTCGTTAATCTGGGTATCAAAACCGGACTCTCGGCTGGTCTGCTGCACTGGTGCTTCAGTTCAGCGCATTTTTCACCATTGCCCTTGGTGCCCTGGTCTTTAGCGAGCCACTGCGTCGTCACCAGATAGCAGGAGGCCTCCTTGCCGTGTTTGGGCTGGCGCTGATTATCCTGATCACTGACGGCTCAGTGTCGCTCACTGGCGTTATGCTCGTCATCTGTGGGGCCGCCTGCTGGAGCATTGCCAACCTCATCGTTAAACGGGCAAACACAAGGGAAGTCTTTGGCTTTCTGGTGTGGTCCAGCGCCTTCGCACCTATCCCGCTGTTCCTGCTCAGCTATCTGCTGAATGGAGCGGCCGGCTACGTTTCATTCATTGAGCAGTTAAGCCTGACGGCGCTGCTGTCCTTGGCATTTCAGGTCTATCCCAATACGCTCTTGGCTTACTGGATCTGGAACGCGCTGCTCAGGCAGTATCCACTCTCAACCGTCGCCCCGTTGTCCCTACTGGTTCCTGTCTTCGGTATATTGGGTTCCACCCTGATCTTCAACGAGACGTTACCCATGTTAAAGCTGATAGCGCTGGCGCTGGTTCTGCTGGGCTTGCTGGTCGGGTTTTACGGTCAATCAGTCTTTTATCGGTTTATTGCCTTGCAGCAACGGTCCCTTTAGAGCCGGTTGAGGTGTCGCTGCGATATCTGGTTTGCTCTACAAGAGTCCCTGCCTGCTCTGCGCTCTGGACCGGACGGGCTCATTGGGTGCTCAACGGTTATACAGAAACCCAATGGCAGTCGATCAAGGTCGATAGCCTGAGGATCTAAACAGTGAGGCACTTGTATTGACGCAACCGGCCTCGGCTCAGTCGGCTTGCCTCTCAGTATTGCCAAGACAGGTGCGGGCTCCTCGTTTAAAGGATATACGCCCATTTCTTACCTGAAGCCAGAAGTCTTACCGGGCTTTCCCTGCAGAAATCTTTGCCAGTCTTCAGGATAGCTTCCATCGCACCCTGAAACGTCGCGCAAGAGAAGATCAGTGGCGGGTAAGGGCTGCGTCAGGAAAAAATCCAATAATCAGAATATCTGCTGTGTTGAGCTGGTAAGCAAGGCCGTCGATTTTGTCCTGATCAGGAATGACGACCCTCCACGAAACTCTCAATAGAGGCGTTGAATAGTATTGCTAGTGATAAATCTGGCGACTTTACCTCCTCCGAGCATTACACGTCGATTATGGAGCTAAGTCAGAGAGCAGATAATTACGCAAACGCGATATTTGAAAAGAAAGGGCCTGTCGATACGGAAACAGGCAAGGCAGCCGTTGACCTTCCGCCAGGGGCAGCAACAGCGTTTAGCTCCATTAAATACGCTCTGCTAGGCCCTCCTGAGATAGCCAATGCTGCGCAGCTGGGCAGTAATGAGCGCTCGAAATTTACTACGCTAGCTTTGACGGCAACTGAAGTTGAGTGCAAGACTGCCTAGAAGGAGTTGCGATTTCTCAAATTCACATAAATATGAGGTTGGAAGTCTTTAAAAATTAGTTTTCATCCAAACTTACAATAATAGAATAAACAATTTCCGTTTCCATAGGTATTGATACAGTAGTCAACAAACTGGCCGAGGTTTAAAGAATCCGTGGGCTGCACAGCTTTCTGTCCTATAAGATCTAATTGGCCTGACGTTAGCTTGAAGTGTGATATTACCCCACCCATACCGGGCTTTTCCGCCCTATTTGCGTCTGTTTGTATAAACTGACCGTTCACAATTTTCGCATAGTGAAATGCTTGATCCTGAATTCTTAAATAAGCCGCTGCCTCAGCCCGACCAGGAATTGGGCTTGTACGGAAGATAGCTTCGCTCATTCCATGAGCTGGAATAAACTGACTTGGCGTAATGAAGTCCGGAGTCTGATCGTTATTCTGATTGGCCGTATCGATGGAGCCTACTCTATAGCCTCCACTTACATTACCCGCTGCGTGCTGTCCGCAATCCGCATTTCCCACGTTATCAGGCAAATTACTGCCCAGGCCACGCTGATTTCCGAAAGACCATGTTTTATTACACATATAGTAAATCCCTTATATCTATAACTAGCGAAACTAAGTAAGTCGAAGAGCTTGAAATGAAGCATTTCTCACTTAGCTGATTCTGGCGGAGGCCCTTATTTTGATCTTTACTCGTAGCAGCATAGTTAAATTCTTGGGCAATGACCTATGGGATGTCCTCATACATGCTCCGGGGCCACGCTTCAGTGCAGCTTTGGCATGACTCCCTCCATGTTGAACGTGCTGCCTTTGAACCGTACGCTTATTGGAGGAATGCCTGCGGCCAATCTGCAAGACCACATTCCACTTGTAAATATCTTGCCGTTCGGCCTGTGCCAGAGTCTGGCCAACCCAACCGTGGCTGCTGCCACGGCCGCGGCCCTAGGAGCGCTGACGCCCATGCCCTGTATCCCAGCTACCGCAACCCCATGGCTTCCAGGCGGAGCCCCTACAGTATTGCTTGGTGTCATGCCGGCACTGGATGCCAACAGCACGCTAATGTGCAATTGGGCAGGCACTATCAAGATCCTCTACCCTGGTCAGGTCCAGGTGCTTATACCTTAGGTTTTCCCTCAGGCGTCAGGTGCTAGCGTCCAGCGACGCCACCACCATTTTGGGCGTGAGATAGGCTTGCCTTCTTCATCTAATGGCCTGCCGTCAGGCGCGTACTGTTGGGCAGACTCCACTGGCTTGCCTTGGTGGTATTGAGCTTTCCATGACGCTTGACCATTACTATGGTAGCGCTGGCAAACGCCATGCAGTATGCCCATGTGATACTGCTCTCGCTCCGCCAGGATGCCATTTGGAAAGTATGTTTTTACTTCTCCGTGCAGAAGGCCCTTTCGATATTGGGCCTCTCGTTGAAGCATGCCGTTTGGGTAATAGAATGTTGCCAGCCCATGGGGCCTTCCTTCACTGAAATGCAACTTGGCAGAGGGGCGGCCCGCAGAGTGAAAGAAGACCACGGGACCTTCTAAAATGCCGTGCTGGTATGTCAGCTGCGCCTGAAGTTTACCGTCTTCACTGATTTTGGTGGGGCCGGTAAGCCTTCCCTCTGCAAGTGATGTATTAAGAGTACTGTTTTCTCGCTGTAGGGTTACCGGCTGCGTTGTGCTCATGCCCCGCTCCCGTTGATTGACGATGTACTCAGTTCACCTTGATCAAGCCACCTTTGATTGTCAGCATGGCACCACCATCTACAGTTTGCTCAGCGCCGCCCTTGTTGGTCAGGCTTATACCGGCATCATTAGTGAGTGTAGTACCCGCCTTGTTTTCCAGTGATGTCCCTGCTTCGTTGGTGAGCGAGGTACCAGCCTTATCAGTCAGCGTCAGACCTGCCTGGGAGACAAGGTGCTGCTCGCTTTTGGCCGTTAGGTTCCCGGTACTTTGCAACGTAAGTTCGCCGCAGACCTTGATAGTCAAATTACCGTCTACAGTGAGCTCGTAGTTGCCTGCAACCGTATGGCTGTAGTTGCCACCCGTATTGTGAGTTTGATGGCTACCCACTTTTACCGTTCGCGTCTCTTTTACATCCAAGTTGTCACTTCCGGTCTGGATGGTCACGGTGCGCTTGCCCTTCTCCAGGGTGATGGTCTCGTCGCCTTCCTTCACCGTGCGGGTGCGGGCGTTCTGCACCGTGAGGGTTTCGTCGTGGCCGATGGTGGTGGTGCTGTCGTTGAGCACGTTGACCTTCATGTCTTTCTGCGCCTGGAGGAAGACTTCCTCGGCGTCCTTCTTGTCCTCAAAACGCAGTTCGTTGAAGCCACCGCCGCCCTTTGACGATTGCGTCTTGATCCCTGATTGCGTCTGGTTATCAGGCAAAGCGTAAAGCAGTGCGTTATCGCCGTTATAAACGCACCCAGTGACCAGTGGCCGATCCGGGTCGCCATCGATAAAGGTGACGATCACTTCCTGCCCAATGCGGGGGATGAACTGCATTCCAAACCCATTACCCGCCCAAGGCAGCGCCACGCGTACCCAGCAGGAAGAGGCCTCGTTGCTCTTGCCGTCGCGGTCCCAAGGGAACTGGATTTTTATGCGGCCGTACTGGTCGGTCCAGATTTCCTCGCCAGCCTTGCCTACCACCTGCGCGGTCTGGGTGTGCATCCGCGGCTTAGGTGTGACCCGTGGTGGGCGGTAGGCGGTGGCCTTGGGAATGGCTTCGAAGCGGTTGCGGTAATGCTCGTGGCTGGCGTCATGGGTGACCGAGGTCACCAACCAGTCTATGTTGAGGCTGGCGTCGTCATGCCCGGTGAGGGTGAACCAGTGGCCGGGCACCAGCCAGCGGCAGTCGCTCTCGCCGATCAGGCGCTTCTCCTGGCTGCGCAGCCCGTCCACACGCTGCCTGGTCAACGCATCGCCCCGCGCCTTGGCTATGTAGCCACCCGGATGCTCGTACATTGACAACGACCCGGCCACCGCCTCGGCCTGGCTGTAGAGCGAGGTGGTAGGGGTGGTGAAGGTGTAGTCCGTGGCGCTGTACACCCCGCTTACCGCTTGCACGCTGTACTGCGCCGAGCGAATGCCATGCAGCTCGCGCCCCCCGATATCCTGGCCCAGATAAGGTACCTTCGGCCCGTTGGGAATCGGTGGGAAGGCATCGTTGCTGTCCCCTAGCACCAGCGTGTGCTTGCCGGCCTCGTGGGTGAAGAACCAGAAGATTCCTTCCTCCTCCAGCAACCGCGAGACGAAGGCGAAATCCGTCTCGCTGTATTGCATGCAATACTCGCGCGGCTCGTAGCTGCCGGAGAGCGAAAGCTTGAAGTCGGTGAAGCCGTGGGCCTTGAAGAGGGTGGTAACGATGTCGCTGGTGGATAGGTTCTGGAACACCCGGTTGTTGCTGGCCAGCGTCAGCCACCAGAGCCAGGGGCGCAGCACCACTTGGTAGCGGTCGGCTGTGGCATCAGCGGGGAGCTGGCGGATTTCCGCGACCAGCGCGTCGAGCGGGCGCTGGTTGGCGTCGTTGTGGAGGCTGAGGGTGACGTGGATGGCGATGGCGTCGGGGAGGGTGAGGGCGGTGGCGCTGTTGCCGAGCAGGACGAGTTCGTCGAGCTGCCCCAAGGCTTCACGTCCGGAGGCTGTCTCGGGGTAGAGATCCGTGAGGCAGCCGGCGGTTAGCGAGAGGTTGGTGTTGGTGGGGAGGGGCATCGGCGTACCTTGTCATAACCAGCTATGAGGGCGTGATGAATAATTTTGAGGCGATCTCATCCCTGGTTTTCCGTCCACGTATAGATCACCGGAAAATGATCACTTCTCATCGGTATGTTGTTGCATAGCCTGGTAGCGCTACCGAAACCGAGAGCCTCGCTGTTGACCATCGCCACGGTGCCATGGCACTCCGCCTGCCATTCATTCAAATTTTCTACGAAGCCGTAGTCGAGGAATCGGTTCGTCACAAGGATAGAATCACGCGGCGCGTTCTCCTCAAGAATTGAATACTGGCGATCATAGGCGGCATCAGCCATGGCAAAAGATTCGTCGACCCGTTCCTTCTTGAGCAACAGATTTTCAAGGCGCGCCTTCTCGGTGCGAGTCAGGGTCTTTTTCGGATCTTGCAATCGCTCAATATCACTGGTGCGCTTGCTGTAGCCACGGTTGAACTCCGATTTCAGCCTTTTGTTGTTGATCAGGTTTTCATAGCGCCTGGCCAGCGTATCGGAAAGGTGGCTTTTCCTGACAAGTTCTATTTTGCTGTGGGTTGCAACCCCAGGACCGATTTTCGATAGCCCACCCACGGTGTCGTTCATGCTATGGAAGTCGTAGTTCATGTCACCACCGAAGAAGACCAAGTTGCCGCTATACATTCTGTTGATCTCCTCGATGGCTTCTTTGATATGTCCGAAAGAGGTTTTTTCGTTGGCGTTGGCATGGTAGAAGGCCAAGTATTTGCCGGTTTTCTTATGCTTAATGATGACAGGTGCTCGGCGCTCCTTGTGACCGAGCACATAATTCAATGGTGCGGCTGCAAAGTCAGTTTCGCGATCTTTTTTGATATAAACGCTGATGCCTAGGGTGGTGCTCTTGATAAACCCGCCTTCCTGCTCAAGGTGAGCGAGTGGCAAGTAATTGCCGGGCAAGTTATTCAGCTCTGCTGCCAGGGTTTGGTTGATGTTGCCGGTCTTGCCGGTTTCCAGAAAAGCTATCACATCCACACCACCCAGGTTCGCCAAGTATTTGTCGAGAAACCCCAGCTTTTCCCGAAAAGCTACCGAGTGGGTGGAGGTAGATTGGTTGTCCATGTGCTGCGCGTTCCAGACCAAGATTTTTAGCGCCACAGTGATGTCCTGATCAGAGTTCGAGAAAAGGCGAGCAAAATAAGGCAGACTCACTCTGTAGCCAGAGTTGGCCGACAAAGGGGATTTTGTTTTTGGCAAGCAACTGTGCGAATAAATATGCTCCCTTTCTGAGTAGAGTTGGTGGGGGCGTATTTGGACGTTGTGTGGTTGGTGGAAATGATCTATCCGTTTTTTGCACCGTCCTATCGTTTAGGGCACTCTCTGTCTAGCTTCCGAAGCTCGGAATCTTGGCGTAAGCACCACTCTTCCTTGCGCATCGAAGATCACGCCATCTTTATGGTAATTGTCATCGGCGAATTCCTTTGGAACGGATACTGACGAGTTGTAGTAATACACGTCTATATTGGGATAGCCCATGCTGTCGCGCATGAGGCTTTTGAATGAACCGGCAAATTGCGAAAATTCGCCTCCCGAGTTGCATACGTAGAGCTTAATTTTTCTGTGATTGGCATTAAGCCCTGCCACTTTTAGTCTTACTGCCAGATCGCATGCCGTTAGTGCTGGTATATTCCCCAGTGCTGGAGGGTTGCTAAGGCTGAATATATAATCGGGAATCCCTTCGTAACCATGGGCGATCACATACAGTGTGTCATTGTTGTTTATGATGTTTAATGGCTTCATCTGTCTTGTGTTATAGAACAATAGCTTGGGCGGTTCTTTGCTGCGAGGGTCTTTTGATACTTGGGATGCCCAAAGCGTACCCATGGAAAGAAGCTCGCTATTGCTTTCTTGACTTGTGAATGGCACGAACAAGTAGTTCATATAATCTCCCGTGGTAAAAGCACTACTCCAACACCCACTCCGCCAACTTCCCCGTCACCTGCGCCATCAACATATTCTCGATATCCCGCGCGCCCGCCGCGCTGCACTTGGCGAGCACCGCTTTCACGATGACGGGGTCGAAGTCGAACGGTTTGCCGGTGGCAGCCTTGTAGCGCTCCCGCAGTTTTTCCAGCTTGGCCAGGACGATGCCTTCCAGCGTGGCTTCGTCCAGCGGGCGGTAGGGCACTACGGTCATGCGTGCGAGGAAGGCGGAGCGGAAGGCCTGTAGCAGAACCTTGCGCAGGCGTTCGTTGAAGGCGTCGCTGCCGAGCTGGTCGGCGGGGGTGTCGAGAATCAACTCCGCGCCGACGTTGCTAGTGGCGAGCATCACGGTGTTCTTGAAATCCACCACCAGGCCGGTGCCGTCTTCCATCACGCCTTTGTCGAAGACGTTGTAGAAGGCTTCCAGCACGTCGGGGTGGGCCTTTTCGATTTCGTCCAGCAGCACCACGGAGTAGGGACGGCGGCGTACCGCTTCGGTGAGCACGCCGCCAGTGCCGTAGCCGACGTAGCCGGGTGGGGCGCCCTTGAGTTGGCTGACGGTGTGGGCCTCCTGGTACTCGGAGAGGTTGATGCTGATGAGGTTGCGCTCGCCACCGTAGAGGGCGTCGGCCAGGGCGTAGGCGGTTTCGGTCTTGCCGACGCCGGTGGGGCCTACCAGCAGGAACACGCCCACCGGCTTGGCCGGGTCGGTGAGGCCCGCGCGGTAGGCCTGGATACGCTGGGCGATGGTTGCCAGGGCGCTATCCTGGCCCATGACGCGCTGTGCCATACGCTGGGCCAGTGTGCGAATCCTGTAAGCCTCATCAACCAGCATCGTGCCGACGGGGATACCCGTCCAGCTTTCAACCACAGCAGCGACTGCTCTTGAGTCGACCTGTTCAGGTACCAGCGGATCGTCCTGGCGGATTGCTTCAAGGCCCGCCTCCAGCCGTAACAGGTCACTGGTCAAAATATCGATACGGTTATCCAAGTCATCGTTGGGGCTTACAGCTTCTGCCCGTTCAGTCAGGACTAGAAGCTCCTTACGAGTCGAGAGCAGCGCATGTACGGCCTCACGCTCCTCCAGCCAGCGACCTTCCATGTCGTGAATCGCAACGAGGATATTCGTCAATTCATTTTCCAGCCGGGTAATGCGCTCACTGTGATCAAACCCTGTGGCCTGTTCACGGTGGAGGCGCTGTAGCGCCTGGTCTAGTAAGCTCTTTTGATGGCGCAAGGCTTCAAGCGGTTGCGGCGCCTCATGCTGAGCCAGTGCAACACGCGCACAAGCGGTATCTAGTACGCTTATGGCCTTGTCAGGTAGCTGCCGAGAAGCAATGTAGCGGTGAGCCAGTTTAACGGCATCATGAATAGCCGAATCAAGTATCTGTACGCCATGGTGCTGTTCAAGTTTGACCGCTATGCCGCGCAGCATGTTGACTGCGGTTGCCTCCTCTGGCTCTTCCACCTGGATAAGCTGGAAACGCCGAGCCAGTGCAGGGTCTCTCTCGAAATACTTTTTGTACTCAAGCCAGGTGGTGGCAGCGATAGTTCGCAGCTCACCGCGAGCCAGAGCGGGCTTGAGCAAATTGGCAGCATCGCTACCGCCTTCGCTTGCTCCAGCCCCAATCAAGGTATGCGCCTCGTCAATGAAGAGAATGATCGGACTCAGCGCATGACGTACCGCCTCTATGACACCCTTAAGGCGCTGCTCAAACTCACCTTTAACGCCTGCACCCGCCTGGAGAAGGCCCAAGTCCAGCACTCGGATAGTGACGTCTTGCAGGGCAGGCGGTACCTCTCCGGCTGCAATGCGAAGCGCCAGCCCTTCCACGATCGCCGTTTTACCTACTCCCGGTGCGCCTACCAGGATGGGATTGTTCTGCCGCCGGCGAAGGAGAATATCCAGCATCTGGCGGACCTCCCCGTCTCGGCCTATAACGGGGTCAATGCGCCCTCCTCTTGCCTCGGCAGTCAGGTCCAGCGTGTACTGGTTCAGAATGCTTTCCGGCTCATCTCCTACGCTACGCTGAGCAATTCCGGGATATTGAAGTGCCTCCCTGGAAGACCCCGTCCAGGTGTAAAGATGCTGGCGGAGAGCGTCAGCCTCGATACGTAAAAGGGAGGGCATACTCACAAGCAACAGCGAACGCAGTTCGTTACGCTCGACCAACACCAGCAGCAGCAACCCCGAGCGGACGGTGTTCAGGTGAAACACACTTTTTTGAGAAACAGCCAGCTCAAGCCAGAATACAATTTGCCGCGTGAGAGAGGGGGTACGCGTATTGCCCTTCTTGAAAAGCTCCAGCGCCAGTTGGAGTTCTGCGCCTACCCGTTCTTGCGACAACATGACGTGAGGGAGAATGCCGCTCAGGTCACCGCCCTCGATCTCTAGCAGCGACAGCAGAAGATGTTCTATCTCAACATGGTAGTGTGTGCGCTGCATGGCGCGCTGTGCGGCGCGTTCAAGTGCAGTACAGCAATCAGGGTTCAAATGGGATATCAGCGTGCCAAGATTCATATCAGCTACCCTCCCTGCTCAAGCGCAACCGTATAAGACGCTCCTGTTCGGATGGGCCTCTGTCCAGCCAGGCGCCTTGCCCTACCTTTATTGGATGCGCACGGCCAAGGTGTAACGGATATCCGCCGCGTACCGCGATATCCAAGGTACAGTCCAAGTCGGGTCCAAAGTAAAAGGCCAGTAACGCCTTGAGCTGTCTGTGCGCAGGGCCGGTTGGAAGAAAGGCTTGCACCTGCGTCCTGTCGTGTAGACGTAGCCCCAAACGGATTCCGGCATGCTCATCCCAGATACGCGACCCGGCAACGGTGGTTTGACCTAATGTGAAATTCCGTCCCTTTCGCCCTGCAACGCTACGGCTAGACAGGGGGATGCTTCGCCATGCACCCTCGAACCCTTTTACCGTCGCGCTGATACCAAAGTAGTGACGAACCAAGACCGCAAAACCGGCCAGGGAACGACGCTTGCCCGTCAAGAGTGCTGCTCGGGCTAACAGTGCGCCGTCAGGTAAGCCCTGCCGCTCCTGTAACGGCTCAGGTAGCAAGCCTACCAGGGCGCGTATCGGGTTGTGCACGGAGCTGTGCTCCGGTGGCATAAACGGAAGTGCCATCCGATGCTTACATAGGGAGCGATACAATAGGCTCAACAGCCGATGTTGAAAGAGATCCAGAAACTCGCTGGCCGCCCAGTCCTTGGCTTTGGCTCGTTGCTGAAGCCACTCTTGATACGCATAGGGCAGCGGCCCATCAGGTCCGCCCAAGCCAAAGATGGGCGAATGCAGTACGGGTTTCGCCTCGCTTTTAGTATCCAGTCGTTCGATTTCATTGGAGGAAAAGACCGGCGTGAGCGGCCCCTTCAACCGCAGCGCCTCCAGGCGCGGATCGTTACCCCTGGCCAGCGAAATGGCCTTGGGCTGAATACGCTCCAGAATGCCTATCGCCTGCAAAAACTCGAAGCGATAGGGCTTCTGGATAAGCCTCTGTGCTAGAGAGACAGGGCTGCTTCCATCCGTGGTTGCCATGTTTGGATACCTTTGTCACCCCGGATCAATACCGTGCGCACAAAGCGGTTGGCATTGGCATAGAGGCAAAAGAAATGGGCCAGGACACCCGTAAACAACACGGGGCTGGTACCTGTCATCGCAGCTGAGTCCAATTCAACACGGACCTCATAACCATTACGCCAGCCACGCCAGGCGTCGTGCCCTACCCGGTCGACAATGCGTGTGGTTTCCAGTCGTGTTATCCCTTCAATCTGGCGACGCGCTGCACCGTCGCCTCGCAGGTTGTGCAGGTGGAGCATCTCCTTGAGAGCGGCCAGGGCGTGCTCTCCTTCTACGAGCGATAAATGATTAAGTGTCAGCTGTGAAACAAGCTGCCAACGTGATGCTCCGGTAAGGTCAGGCTTAATCTGGGACAAGGGTTTGGTCAGCAATTTGATACAGGCGACAGGACCTGGCCGCTCGGTGTTGAGAGGCGTTCCAGCGGCTAATGTCTGGGCCATGTGGCGGCTAGTGCACAGGAGGTCAGCCGTATAGCTGTATTCAGGTGCCTCGCGGGCTGGGTCCAGCTGGGTATCGACCAGACTGATCATCAGATCACTCCCCTGTCGTAAGGGGTTGAGTCCCTCGATACGCCTGGCATGCCAATACAAGCCTTCACTGCCTCCATTATGCTGGCAGCTGTAGTAAGGGGCGACAGCTCTTACGCCTCGACTGGTATGTGCACGGACGCTGCGAATACTATGGATTTCAACACTGTTTTCCCGATAGGCATCCGCGACCAGTCGGTATTCGCTGCGAGTACCATCTGGACGCAAAGGTTCGGACGTACGCGGGAACAGGTTGATCACCGGTACACAACCCAGCGCGATGTCCTCCCGTTGCAGGCTGATTCTCCCTGCAGGTGCTTCATCAAATACCAGGTATAACGTCATCTGGTCGATGGCTCCCGCTGGCGCCGATACGGGTATATCAAAAAAGGTAAATTTGTCAGGAAAGGCAAAGAACTCCGCCAACAGACGCAGACCGGGATGAATGCCGTCTTCATCAGGAAGCAGGCTTTCCTCGGGTAAAAAGCCCACACTCCTGGGTAGGCCTGCGCAACGCTCAGGCGGTTCACCGGGAGAGCTGCTCAAGACCGCTAACGTATGTGCGCCCAACAGGTCATACAGTTGGGCATTCACCATCGGGGAAGCGGAAAGGTATATCCGCAGACTGCTGAGCGGCAAATCATTTAGCGGTGTCTCACCCAGCCTTACCACGTCCAAGCGCAAGGCTGAAGCGCCCTCAGTCAGCCCGGTCAGAGCCTGGGTTTCCTCGCTACCCAGTAGCCCGGCGCCAGAGATTTCCAGCGGCCATATCGTGACCGGCGCAGCAGTCCGAAAATGGATACTGTCTCCTTTTGATGTAGTGGCAAATAAAGGGACACCGCGAGGCAGTGTATGCCCTTGCGCCAAGCTTCCCTGCGCTGAATTGGGCTGTACCTGAGCAATCGCACATGAAGGCCACGGCCTGAGCGACAACGGATATAGCTGCTCAAGCAATGCATTACTGAATTCGGCATACTCATCATCCAGACGCCGTGAAAGACGTGCAGTCAGGAGTGCAAAGCTTTCCAGCAACCGCTCTACATGAGGGTCCGCGCATTCGCTCGGTGATAATTCCAGCCGCTGTGCAACCTTGGGGTGTCGCTGCGCAAAATCACTGCCCGCGCGACGTAACCAGGTCAGCTCGCGCTGGTAATAATCCAACAGGATGGCATCAAGTGAGTCGCTCATCGCGCACCTCGATACCCGTAGCAGTCATGTCCACATGAAAAGCCAATGGCCATGGCGAATCGGTACCTCTTACAAAGCCGGTAACGCTTACTACCGTCTGCTGGCGACTGCCTGATGCTCCCTCCAGCTCAACCGCCGAAACCTGCAGGCGTGGCTCATAGGTTGCGATTGCAGCTCTGATCGACTTAAGGAGTCTACGTCGATCGTCTTCACGGTCTATCTGCATTGCCGTCCAGTCAGGGATACCGTAATCAAGGACGTTGGGCTGCTCAATCAGATGCCCAGCGCTGCGTCGAGTGTTAAGCAGACGAGAGAGCTCCTGGCGTATGGATTCAAGCAAGCGCTGCCGTGGAGGCAATGGTTGCTCATCTTCCTCAGCCAGACGATCCAGCAGCGCAGCATCCATGGCATGTGCTCCGAGTTAACTGACGGTTTTATTAGCAGCAAGGTCCCAGGTTGACGCGGCGGTACCTTCCTTCGTACCGTCATCCTTTTGCGCTGTCAGCTCCCATTTGATCTTGGTAAAGTTCAGCGACAGCGTTTCAACCGGTTTACCTCCCGCTCCACCGCTGACACTTACATTGGAAAGCACAACGTTATTAAGCGTATACACCATGAAAGGCATGATCTTGCCATCCCCTTCCGCAGCATTGCGGCCAATGATGACTTTGGTCTCTGCAATGGGTTTGCCGGAGCAGCAATAGGAATTCAGGGTAGGCGTAGAGGAGTCGACAAACTTGGTAAGGGTAAACTCGCCGATATGAGGTTTGCCTGAAGTCCGCTCTGAATTACTGACATCATTCGTGACCTGCATCGCCACGTTATGGCTGTAGGACATGACTTCTATCTTGTCCTTGTAGCCCTCCATCAAGCTGTCACCCTTAATATCCGCACCAAAATCGAGAATGATCGCGTCCATAACGCGTGGCTCCCTATTTGCGACAGTGAGTTAAACCTGCCTGAATCCTCAGGCGGGGGGTCTGATCAAGCAGCGGCAGGAGGCGGCAACGTGGCTACCAGGCGAATCGAGGCCGTCAGCTCTTCCAGCTGGAAATGTGGGCGCAGAAATACCGTGGCGCGATAGCTGCCTGGCTTGCCCGGCACTTCCGTTACATCGACACGCGCCTCGCGCAGGGGATATTCCGCCTTGATGGATTGCGGAGCGTTGTCATTGATCAGCACGTAATCGGCAATCCAGTTATTGAGATAGCTTTGCACGTTGTCACGTGTCATGAAGCTACCCACCTTGTCGCGCATGATGACCTTCAGGTAGTGAGCAAAACGAGATGCTGCCAACACATACGGCAGCATTGCTGAAACACGTGCATTGGCGTTGGCTTCGTGAGTGTTATAGATCTTGGGTTTGTTGGTTGTCTGCCCGCCAAAGAAAACCGCAACGTCGGTATTTTTCTTGTGGCATAAGGCAATAAAGCCCAACTCGTCGAGTTCCTTCTCACGGCGGTCCGTGATGGCCACTTCTGTTGGGCATTTGAGCGTTAAATCACCAGCCATGGTAGTGAAAGTATGTGCAGGGAGACCTTCGACCGCTCCTCCCCCTTCCATGCCGCGAATAGCAGCACACCAGCCATACTTGGCAAAGGCGCTGGTAATCCGTTGGGCCATCAGCCAGGCAGGGTTGCCCCAGAGATATTTCGTGTGATCGGTCCCGTTCACGTCTTCGATAAAGTTCATGCCCTCTACCGGCGCGGTTTCAGGCCCATAAGGCAAACGCAGGAGGAAACGCGGGAGCACAAGTGAGACGTAGCGTGAGTCTTCGCTTTCACGAAACGCACGCCACTTGATCAACTCCAGGCTCTCAAACGTTTTACTTAGGTCACGTGGTATAGAAAGCTCCATAAAGCT
This sequence comes from Pseudomonas sp. JZ134, assembly GCF_051027695.1. Taxonomy (NCBI): domain Bacteria; kingdom Pseudomonadati; phylum Pseudomonadota; class Gammaproteobacteria; order Pseudomonadales; family Pseudomonadaceae; genus Pseudomonas; species Pseudomonas sp. JZ134. The sequence goes on from NZ_CP069252.1 coordinate 220,903, forward strand.
GCTCATGTCAAAGAGCCTGGGGCTGGCAGCGGCAATGAACGGCGCATGCGCGGCTGCCGCTACATTGGAAAGCTTTTCAAGCAGTGCAATATCCTGCGGGTGCCGGCCGAACGCAAAATCTCCGACAAGGAGGCTGAAGGGATGGCCGCCAAACGTACCGTACTCTTCCTCATAAATCTTTTTGAAGAGTAAGCTCTGGTCAAACTCTACTGCCTTCTCCAGGTCTGCCTGCAGTTCCTTTTGCGTCACATTCAGCAGACGAAGCTTGAGGCGCGTACTGGTTTCGGTGTTTGAAACCAGCTGATGGAGACCACGCCAGGAGGATTCCAGGACTTGTAATTCTGGATGATGCAGGACTTCGTTCAGTTGTTCGCTGATCATTTCATCGATCTGGGCGATCCGGTCATTGATCATTGTGACCGTGTCCTTGTCGACAACCATTCCTTCATCCAGTACTTGCGTCGCAAACTCGGCAAGCATGTCGCGTGCATAGTCCTGCTGGCTATCATCGTAAGCCATGCGGCCATCGGCAATGATGCGGTCCAGCAAGCTTAAAGAAACAGTTTCAGCAGCCGCCTCTTTGGTTTGAGCTTGAGCCATGATGCAGTTCCTCCATGATAGGGATAGGATCAGGCCTGGGGTGCGTCTGGTTGCTCAGATTGACTGCTATCAGCCACGGGCTTTTCATGGCCAATGCGTGCCAGCTTGATTTCCTGCAAACCGTCCGTGTCAGCCACCACGTTTTGCAGTAATTGGTCGAGGTCATCGTTGCCATCAAGCTTTGTGAGCAGATCCCTTAAGCGCTGACGCGCTTCGAACAACCGACGTAGCGGCGGTACCTGGCCGACGATATTGACCGGATTAAAATCATCGATATGAGAAAACCGTAGTTCGACATCAAGCTTCGACCCATCACGGCTCAGAGTGTTATCCACTTGAAGAGTGGCCCGAGGCTCAATGGATGAGAGGACTTCGTTGAAGTTGTCCCGATCGATATCAACGAATCGTCGTTCGCTCAGTTTGGGAAGAGGTGTTTCGGGTCTACCCGAGAGGTCACTCAGAATGCCAACCACCATGGGCAATTCTTTTTTCTCGATTGCACCGCCAATTTCAACATCATAGGTAATCTGCACCCGTGGCGGACGAATGCGATCAAGCTTGTGCTGCGTACTTTCGGCCATCTTCCCTCTCCCTCAGTGCGTATGCGTCGGCACATTGCGCACCTTTCTGACGACACCCTGACCACAGGAGAAAAGCTTCTCCTGCACCCACACGCTTGCTGTAACACTGTTCAATCCACTGAACTGTTCAAAACGTTAGAAGACGCCTATAAAAATTCAAGTGAAAAAAGAAAAATTTTTATTGGACAATAGAAATCATGGAAATATCCGTAATTTTCAGGACGTTAGCGATTTTTGCCTGTATTTTGCTATCAAATGGGTGCTCTTTATTTGCTGAGAAAGTTGCGCTAGACCATATAACAGTGGATGTCGACCCTAGGGCTAACAACGACACTCCGATTGCGATTGACTTTGTTGCAACAGCCGATTCAGTACTTGAAGAACGCCTTAAAGGCACAACAGCAGCTCAATGGTTCGAGCAGCGGGATCAATTGCAAAAGGACTATCCAGGCCAACTGAACATTTGGAGCTTAGAACTCGTTCCGGGACAGTTCATGGCACTAAACGACATTCCGCTAAAAGGTCAGAGGTCTCATGGACTTTTAGTTTTTGCGAGCTATAACACCCCTGGAGCCCACCGTTTGGTGCTGCAAAAACAGTCATCCATATGGCTCAAGCTCGAGGGAAAAGGAATGCGTCTTCTTGACTCAGAGGGTCAATAGGCGCCTGTCGACGTCAGGCACGGCAGATAGCAGGAGTCAGGGAATGCACCAAATACCCGATGCAGTGTGTTGGCATGAAGGCATGCATTTGCTGCCACAACACTTCCAGCTGCAATCCTTGCGTGCTGAAAGCCTGTCTGCCCGATTAAGCCAAGGTGCCAACCCTTGGTACTGGGGCGTCGAGACACTGACCATTGACCCTTCTTCCCTGCTGATAGGTCTCGTACGGCTGACCGAGCTGAGCGCTATTCTGCCAGATGGCCTGCCGGTTAGGCTGGATCCTGCAGCCGACGCCCCGCTTGAACTGAACATTTCAACAACGCTTAAAGAGTCCTCGCAAAAGTATGTAACCGTATACCTGGCGGTGGCGCCTCTCTGGCGTGCCGGACGTCTGGTTCCGCTTAGTGGTCGGCTGCGGTCGGTCAACACTGAAGCAATACCCGATCTTGCCAGTGGAGACTTTCCTGAATCAGTGGCCGCCTGGCGGCCCGAGATGCGGCTCGTCACGTCGGAGGGACGGGCTGATTCAGTGTGTATTCCTTTGCTTCGTGTTGGCCGGGAAGCTGGTGCTTTCCTCCAGGTGTCTTACCTTCCGCCTTCACCGCGGATTCTTCCTGAATCTGCCCTGGGTAAGCGCATTGTAATGCTATGTAGTCATATTCGTGAGAAATGTCAGTTCCTGACCGGCCGGTTACGACAGGCTCAACATGCAGCCCACCGAGACGATATTTACGAATTGAAAACTCAGCTAGGTGCCCTTTTATCTGGCTTACCTGCACTTGAAGTATTGATTAGCTGCCGTGTGGCCCATCCCCTTCAGGTTCATTTTCAGCTAACCACCATGGCCGGCTCATTTGCTGCACTGGATCCTCTTTCAGGGATTCCGTACTTCAAACCGTTGGACTATGAGGACCTGCTTTCCGGGTTCGACGAAGTCCTGTTGTGGCTTGAAAAAACCCTCACACTCATTCGCGGTGGATACCGCAGCTTGCCGTTTGTGCGGGGCGAGCAGTATTTCAGTATTGGGCTACCGGATGATCAAAAGACTGAGCAGACCTTGGTTATTGGTTTGCGCATGCCAGCAGGCGCCACGCCTCAGTCGGCAAGAGAATGGCTGGAAGGGATCATTATTGCATCGCAACCTCACCTTCCTGTGCTCAGCCGCCAGCGCATGCGTGGCTTGTCTTTCCAGCCACTGGGGCGCAAGGAACAGATTGCCTATAGCGTAGGCGAGGAGACACGGTTGTTTCAGATACAGGCGCACGGTGAGTGGTTTCAGCCCGACAAGCCCCTGTGCCTGACCACTACCACGGGAGAGACAGTTGAACCTTGGGAAGTTGTGCTTTTTGTTGCGCTCAATCTTGACTGAGTCTGATATGGGACGGGCTCGAATATGGCTAACATGGATACAAGCCTTACCGCTGCAACGTTAGAGGCATCGCCTTTAAGCGCCGCGTTCACTCGTGCCTGGTGTGAATGGCTGGAGGTTTGGGACAACCATCGAACAGAAGACTTCAACCAATCACGCATAGGCTATCTGGCAGAGCAGGCTACCAGCATTGCTAAAAAGTTATGGCGCAATGCGTTTTCAGCAGTGGGTGACAGTGGTGGTCAGCAAGCGAAGGCTACGCTGTACGCCTTTGTCGCGTTGCTAGATGAGCAGCTCCTGTTCGAGCCGTGGCCTGGGCAAATTATTTGGCAAGAGCGCCCTCTTGAGATGCGCTTGTTTGGCAGTCGAACCGCAGGTGAACGACTCCCTGTAGCCATTAATCACTTGATAAAAGAGCGCGACCCCTCCAAACGTGATCTGGCAAATGTGTATCTGCAATGCCTCATGCTGGGGTTTCAGGGACGGCTTCGCTCTGGTAAGGGTCAGGCGATTCATGAGCAATGGCGTAGAAGCCTATTCGCCTTTGCACATCACAGGCTACCTTCAGAAAATGATACTACCGCCCTGCTCGCCTCGCCTGCCAGCGGCTCCCCTCAGCAAATGCCGGTTCGCAAGAGCCTACCGGATGCTTTTCGTTTAAGCCTTGCCATTGCCCTGGGTTTTTTACTACTGATGGGGGTCAGCCAGATGCTGTGGTGGGATATCACACAGCCTCTAAGGACAAGCCTTGAACGCTCAGGCTAGGTCTGGGCAAGGTAGGTGACTATGGAATTCATTCTGGCCTTGTTCGTTGCCATCGTCGTTGCCCTGGCCGGACTGTTCTTGTTTTTAAAGTTCTCCCGTGTACATCTGGATGGAGCCAGCCGAAGTTTTTACTCCAGTGTGCGGCAATGGGAACTACACGCTGGCGTGAACAATCGCTATCAATTGCCCTGGTTTCTTATGCTGGGAAGCGATCATGACAACGAATGCCTTCTCAAGAGCTGGGGGCTGACCGCGTCGGACTCGAATAACGCATGGTTTGGGCGCTGGTGGTACGGTGCTGAGGGAGCGGTACTGGCGGTACCTGGCGCATTGTTTATGCACACTGATGCTTCATCTGTGCAGGCTCGTCTGTGGCGAAGACTCCTAAGACTCATCCTGAAGCTTAGAGCCAATAGGCCTATCGATGGCATTATCTGGAACTGCTCGTCTGAACAGCTGATGAATGCGGAGCTGGCGAGCCTTCATGGCGTAGGTGCCCGACGCAAGTTTATCGAAATACAGCAATACCTTGGCTTGAATATGCCGGTTTACCTGATTTTAAGCGGTATGGAGGCGGTAGCCGGGTTTACCGAACTCATGGCCAGACTTCCTGCCAAGGCAGGATCGCATCCACTAGGGTGGACGTCACCCTATACAGTGCTCACCTCTTGGCATTCAGAATGGATTGACCAAGCCATTGGTCAGACAAGCCAAGCCATTACAGGCGCCATTATGGAAATAGGAGCACTCAAGGGAAATATCCCTGGAGAACTGTATGGTCTACCTCAACGACTTGCTCAGTGCCATGATGCTCTTTTAAGTCTATGCGACCCGGTCTTTCAAGGAGTTGCCTCAGGTGAAGCGCCAAGGCTCAGAGGCATTTATCTAACAGCCAGGACTGTTTCGCATATCCCTAGGGACCCTGACGGCCTCTATACCGATGAGTCCAGGAGCGCCTCGTCAGTAAGCCTCGTGTTTGCATCCCAGCTATGGCGGCAGCGAATTGCAGCTGAGCAGGGCTTGGCGCAACCTATTATGCGAGTATTGCGCCTGCGCCAGCGCTGGCACCAATTCACAGCCATTACCGCTACGATCCTCGGCGTCACGTGGCTGCTGAGTATGCTGTGGGTCTGGCATACAAGAGTTCAGGAGGCACATCTTCTGGCCAATCTGCTTGATGAGACCCGTACGAAAAACACGGCTCAGATGCAGACTAATGCCCAAAGGGTAACAGCGCTGTGGCAATTGCTCGCTGGGGCTCCACGCTGGTCGTTCAAAAGCACGGTTTTGCCCGTCTCATGGTTCTCGCCAACGGATTATGAACTGAGCCAATCGGTAAGAGATCGGATACAGACACACTTAGCTGAACCTATTCAGCAAGAAATTCAGCGTGAGCTTCAGGAGTTATCCGGGGTCCGAGCCAGCAATTTTCCATTGGCAAAAAGTTTTGATGAAAATGCCTACCTGCAACATGCCAATCTTATTGCAGAGAAAGCGTTGTTTTTGCAGATGGTTAATGCCCGCTTCGAGCAAGCGCTACAACCGGGGCAAAGGCCCCTAAATGAGCTTGCTGGTCTAGGGAACACACTCTTCGGCCTAGACCTCCAGCCCAGAACGCTTGTGTATGTGGACTTGTATAACCAGCTTGCTGACACATCAATTAACCCGCTTGCCTCATCAATATCCCTTGAATCCGCCAAAGGCTCTGTTAGCGCCGAATACCAGAAGAATATGCGCCTCTGGCTGGACCAGTTCATGGGCGCCGAACGTTTTTCTACAGCAGCAGGATATCTCTCAAGCCATCTTCAGGCGCTTCAATATGGCCAACGAAACAGCTTACCTGAGCTTGAGGAACTCAACGATCGAATCGATCAGCTACGGCATGCCGTAGATCAAACCAATGCAGCCTGGAAGGAGCGCTCCGGCTCAGAGCTTACCCCTGAATACCAAGCATCACTGGATCGAGCAAGGCAAAGCGTCTTGATTGGGCCGGAAGTGGTCCTGCAAGTACAACGCTACGCTGAAACACTCAGGCGGACTTTTCATGATCGCTGGCTGATGCAGGACTCGACCCAGACCGGAATTCTTCGCCAACAAAGCAGCGGTCTTCTAGAACTTCAGTCCGTTCTGATAAAGCTCGACCAAAGCATTGAAGCCCTGCTCCAGCAGAACTTCAGTTACGCTGCCTTGAGTGAATCGTCCAAAGGCTCTTCTGTACATACCTTACCTAATCTGGACGAAAAAGCTGTCGAGGCTGCACTAGAGTTTCATGCAAGTTATCTTGCCTACCTGCAAAAGGATATAGCCGAACTACCAGCGCCTTTCCGTAAGGCACTTATTGAAGCCGCACAATCTGCTACTCGTGCAGCGATGTGGTATCGGCTAAGCGATACACCGTCCAACCCGTTGGAAACCCATCAACTGACTACGCGCACGGCATTTGATCTTTCGACTGACAAAGCCGCTCAGTTGCTCATGGCATTTAATGAACTCAATGACCGTGTCCACGCGGATGCATTGAAAAAAGAATTGAATCGGCGTGCCCTTGTTGATCTCTACCGTACTGCTGATGAAATTCAGCACTTACCGGTATTTGCCCAGGTTCTTGAGTTCGGTCATTGGGACGGCAGAAGTAACTTTGCATTAACAAGCTATCGTGAGGGAAGTCAGCAAGGATTGAAGCAAACACTGAACCTTCAGTTCAACCTGATTAGCGATTATCTCTCGAGAATACGGCCCGCCCTGGACTGGCTTAATGCACAGCGGGAGGCCTTGTCTGCCAGCGAACTGCAGAAACTGAACAGCTTTTTTGATATGGCTGTTGAGTTCAAAAAATACAGTGAGCAAAACCCTACAAGCTCTCCAATGTTGTTTGAGCAACTCGTCAATCGAGATTTCAATTCCATGGATACGACAAACTGCATGACCGTGCTAACGGCGGCCAGTTTGCCAACCGACCAGGGGGCTCTTGCCAGTCTTGCCCGAGCCCTTAGGGATCAGGCCCAGATGCGCTGTACCAGCTTACAGCAGCAAACAGCCGAAAAAGCTTGGCAGCGTATTACCAGCTATTTTTCTCACTATCTGGCGGGCCGTTTTCCGTTCACATTTGATGAGTTTGCCGCTGATGCCAATCCGGATCGGGTCCGTGACTTTCTGCTTTTGATAGACACCGATGGACCAGCGGCATTGGCAGGTCTTAAAGATAATTACTCGCCAGATACTTCTGCTGCTCGTGACTTTCTTCAAAACCTTCAAAGGGCGCGATTGTGGCTGGGACCCGTTCTACTTGCTGATAAGCAGGGGACTCAAGGTGTTGATATAGAGGTTCGTTGGCGAACGGATCGGCAAGAGGAACGAGGCGCTGATCAGATCATTGATTGGGATCTTTCTTCAGGGGTTCGGCATGTTCGGTATCCAGGCGAGTTGAAAGGTCGTCTTACCTGGCGCCTGGATGATCCCGTTAAATTGATCTTGCGCTGGGCTACAGGAAGCACTCAACGCCCAGCAGAGGATCCGCGACAACCTGGGCTTGCCGTCTATGACCGAGAAGCGGGATGGGGATATGAGGGTTCTTGGGCACTAATAAGGTTTATGCGTGCCAATCACGCCTATGAGCGCTTTCCATCTGATGATACAGGCGATAGGCCTTTGGCATTTCAGTTGCCTGTACGCTCGCCTATACCCGGAGAGTCGTCTGCTCTTGTCTTTCTTCGTGTAAGCCTGATGCCTGTTGGAGGTAAGGAAGCCCTTTCAATCACCGCTCTGCCTGTTAGTGCGCCAAAATCGCCTTTCCAGAATTCAAATACTCTTCCGCTTGCAGACTTGCAGGTCTTGCCATGACGCAGCTTAATGGGCTAGACGCAATAGATTCACAGTGGAACTTACTGGTTGATCCTCTACCAGGTCAAAGTCCAACTGGTTCGGATATCAAGCATACGCTTGAATACGATGCTCTTAAGGAAGCCAGACGTGAGGATGATTCCACACTGCCAACAGGTGTCTGGCAAAAAGAGCCCAAGCGTGTCAACTGGTCTGAAGTTGAGAAACAGGCCTCCCGGCTCCTAGGGACGCGCACGAAGGATTTAATGATTGCCGCCTGGTTAGGAGAGGCCTGGATACATCGCTACCATCAGTATGGTTTGGAACGAGCGCTTACATTCATCAAGGAGCTATGTCAGCGTTATGCCGTTAGGTTACATCCCAGCCAAACGGAGCAAGACATAAACTGGCTTGCCCCACCCTTGGCCTGGATTGTTCAGCAATATGCCCAACTCCTTTTGTTACAGGTTCCAATTGTAGGTGACGCTGTACCAGGGTTTGAAAAGCTCACCCAAGTCGAATGGACTTCCCTGAACAACCAACTCCTCTGCAAAGGCGACGACAGCCGGGCCAAAGCGAAGGTCGAGGCTGCTCGCGCCGCCCAGCAAAAGTTTCATGACGCGGTGCGAAAGGGTTCTCGTGAAAGATTGGTCGCACTTTCTCAACGTTTAACATCATGCGTCTTGACGGCAGAGGAGCTTCAAGACTGGATCGATAATAATATTGTAGAGGAGGCCCCGTCGGTTGGACCGTTGAAAGAGGTCCTGAGTCAGCAGCTTACAGCCCTTCAGGAGCTTATAGCTATGCATCCTACTCCACCTATCACTTCTTTTGAGGTTCATGAACCTCAAGAACTGTCACAGCTTGATGATCTGCTTCAACCTCCCCAGACTGACTGCTTACAACCAAACGCACCGCAGTCAAGGTCACATGCCTATCAGCAGTTGCAGGTCATCTCCAATTATCTCGCTACTACCGAACCACATAGCCCCGTTCCCTATCTGATTAATCGTGCGATTGCCTGGGGAAACATGCCGTTCAATGAGCTAATGGCTCAATTGCTTGACGCAGATATAGAAACGCGAAAAATTTGGACCTTACTTGGTGTCTTTACAACGAAAGGGGACAGGGGAACTGGTTCTTGAAACCCAGAACCGATCTTCGACTACGTATGAAGCGTCGTAATCTGGTCATTCATTAGGAAATGGAAACCTGTTCTCTGCTGCTGACTGCAACAGTTATTTCACTATCATGAAACAAAACAATTAGCGGCTGCCCACCACTTGCCTCTTTAACGGATATGGGGGCTTTGCCGTTCTCTTGCCTTACGAGCGTAGGATCGCCCTGGAATCAAGCACAGCATAAAGATCCTTGTAGCGCTGCAGCGAGGCTCCCTCCCGCTGAAGACCTCCCTGCGCTGCCAGCTGATAAGCTGATACTGGCCAGCCAACGAATCGACACGGCGCTACCCCTCAGTGAGTTGAGCATCTCGTTGCAAGGACAGGGCTTGCCTGGCTTGCATAAGTACCTGAGCCTCATCACGGTCTTGCGCTCGGCAAGATAAGTGTATTGCATAAGGAGGTTGCCTACGCATTGCTCCTCTTCAGCTACGGCTGACTGAGGTTGCGCCAGATATCGCTCCTGATAATTGTGCAAGTGATCGCATGCGCTCTGCAGCAACTTACGCACCATGGGCTGCGCCTGTGCCTGCCAGAGGGTAATCTGTCTCTCGTGCCGGTTCAAGTAGTCATCCATACCTCGGCGGTAGCAGTGGCTTAGCTCAGCCAGCGCGAGAGTCTCGTTGCTTAGCCGTTGTTGGGAGAGGTTCTGATACTACCCGTGCAGGCTGACAAGGCAGGTCTCCTCACGGCTAAGGGTTTGATCGATCAGCTGCCTGGCCAGCTCAATATTTCTACCAAGCTCTTCGGACTCCTGCTGAAAATGACGCAGGATTGATCCGATATCTTGGACGGGGTATTAACGCGGTTTTTGGACTGTTGTGGCATCGTCAGAAACGACTCTGTGCTCACGCCGCCGCATGGGTTTTATCTGCTTTGCTCCAGGTATTGGCAACATATCAACCATGCGGCTCGAACATATCTAAATTGTAGCAGTTAGACCGTTAACATAGATTCGCAGCCAGGATCCTAGGGCTATCACCATAAATGATAGATACAATTCACAGTATCAATTTCATAAATCTAAACATACATGGTGGAATGTGGTATCTGAAACTTAAATGGATATCACATTATGACTGTCGTCAAGAACTTAAGTATTGCCATGATATTTGGTGCGTTCAGCCAGTTTATATATGCCGGAGATGCAGGGGTTAGACTGGCTTCTAATTCCGAAGGCTATGAAGCAGAAACCATCAAAGTTGTTCGAACTGAGCGTACAACCGATAATTGCGGGGTTGGTGTTTCCAAGGTGACTTATCAAGACAGAAACGGTGAAATCCATACTAAGCAATTCCGTATACTGGGTAGCGGACCCTCCGGTCATAGCTGCAATTAAAGTCTTTTGTCTGCAACAGCTGATGTCTTTTATCAGCAGTCTACGTGAAACACCCTTGATATGAATAACCGCTGAAGAATGCGGTTTTAGCTCAGGCAATAAAGGTCTATGGAACAGGCCTTAGCGGAGGGGCATCCCTGGCTCAACTTGATCGCAAATGCGCCACGCTGGCCAAAGTGGCGTCTGCTCTTTTGGGCCAGCGGACGGGCTCCCTCCACGCCACAGGCACGTCGAAGAGCTTTGTGTCTTATTGCATTCGAACAGATCTTTAACAGCATTTGCGTTGCACCCGCACGGGCTATGCTTTTTTCATCTGCTCTAACAGATCGGTCACATCGAATCCAACCTGCTCCACATGTCATTGTTGATATCTGCCATGACACGTTTTGCCTTACGCGACTACACGCTGACAGGGTTCTGCGTATACTGCATGTCCTCTTTAATCCATGCTTGGGAATCAGTGCTCTCGTTAGTCAAGAGATCCAACCTGCGGCCTCCAGCTGGCAGCAGGAGCATGTAGAACGTGACCCAGCAGACTGGCTCCATCGATTCGGTCGAACATCGGCGGGTGCAACCACTCTCACCCCTCGTGCCCCTTCTTGTCTTGGTTAAAGCGCTACTGCTTGGTTGGCTTGGCCTGGATGAGGCCCTTAAACCCACTTATTTTTGCAGGCGCCGCAGTCATTGCTGTGTTCTTCTCGCACCTGATGGACGCGTTTAAACGTAGACGCTTTCTTTGTTTCCTATCCGACCCTGGAGAGAAACTTATGTCATTTCGTATTACCGTTTTTGATCCTGCTCCATTCAGGCCTCTCTTTGGATTAAGCGAGGCAGAACTTGCGAACGCGGGAGGCATGCGATATATCACCGCTTAAACACCACGCTTTTTTGATCGGGTAAGTTTGAAAGACGTAAAACCCGGGAAGACGGTTTTGTTGCTTAGTTTCATGCATCAGCCAGCGCAAACGCAGTATCAGGCAAGCCAGGCCATCTTTATTAAGAAAGTATGACACAGCGTTATGACCGGATTGAGGTTGTCCCTGAGTCAGTAAGATTTCGTCTGCTTTCGGTTCGCGGCTTTAATAATAAGGCCTTATGGCAGAGGCCGACATTGTTGAGGGGCGCCAGCTGCTTTTCATGAACACGGGTGTTGATTACTTACACATTCATTTTGCAAGGCGCGGCTGTTATGCAGATCAGGTGGATAAGGTATAGCGAGACAGTACCTGGCCCGCCGCTATGGGCAGCACCATAAAATCTCTGAATCCTTATCCGGAAAATATGATTCATCTTTCGGGACAGGGAGGATTCATCAGCTTTTGACCAGTAAATGGCAGAGGACAAAAAGACCAAAAGCCTGCAGGCAGGCTTTTGGTCACGTATCCATGAATCAAATTCTAATTCTATTGGCCGAGGCATATTGCGCCGCAGCTGGTATAGAGGCGATCGTCTGTTTAGCGATTGAGCCGTAGGCATCACTTAACCAGCTCGGTACATTACTATTCATGTATTCAAACGTATCCGACCCGCCAACCTGGAATGCCTTTTCCAGAGCCTCACGCGGGATACCACTCCCGTATCTAGCAATGCTTTCTGCTACGGTACGGACTCCTGGGCCCATCAACTTGGCAATATTACCTGCTACCGGAACCATCCCAATAGCTGCGGAGGCATAATCGAGGCCTTCCATATCAGTACCGTCCAGCTTTTTCCCTGTCAGCAACATTCCCAAGCTAATAACGTTGCCTACCACTGGCATTGAGGTCACCAAGGTCTGGCCAATCTTTGACTTGAACATACTTTTTGCAAAGCCAAGTAGAGCGGAGTCGCTCGCTGTAAAAACCTTGAGGGCCTTGTCCTGAGCCAGATCTGACAGATCATCTTTCAGCGCTGCCAAAATCGCAGAATCGGAAGAAGTTCTGAGTACTGTAACGCCTGATTTTGAGCCCTCAGGTGACCAGTTAGCGAGCGCTACCGGTTGAGTCTCAGATCGAGCGTTTGCAATGTACTCAGAAGGTATAAAGGCAAAGGGGGCCGTAGATAAGTTGGCAACCTGGATACGTCCATTCAAGTGACCACCAGAGGTTGTTTTAGCTGCTACTGATGAGGCAAGGATTGAATACTGTAGTGGATCAGTCGCAGTCGTTATTGAAGACGCTTTCAATGCCGATGAGGTAAGCCAAGTGTTCAAACTAGCTTCTAAGGCCTGCGGGTTATTCAGAATGGCCGGATTGCTAAATGGATTATCACTGCTAAAGCCAAGCTGGCTCATGGCTCCAGTGACCTCAGAAAGCTGAGGGGCCAGCTTGGCCTTCAGAGTGCTCTCAAGCATCCCTGTAGCACTATTGAACCCGGCCTTCATCAGGCTATCCGCCGTGATCATCTGTGGGCTGAAGCCTGCAGCTGTCAGGCGGCTTATCTGTCCTGGAGACAGATTATTATAGAGCGAGGGTCTGAACGACCCGTCGCGTACTGCTTGAAGAGTCCACAATGCCATCTGCAGATCCTTGTCAAGGCCATTGGAAAAGGTAACGTGACCGACCGTGGATTGCGGAGCAGACTTCATCAGATTTCGATATATCGAGGCCATTTTTCCAGGCCACACCGTTTCAGGACTAATCAATTGAAGCGGCTCATTAGCAGCTGGTTGCCCGACACTGAGGTTCAGGCAATAACCATTGAATGAGAAGTTAGCAATCTGTCCCGGTTGAATCAGGTAGCTTTTCTGCAATGCAGAATTAGAAGGCTTCGACGTTGAGGCCTTGAAGCCGCCCCTTTCAATCAGATCAACGTAAGAAACAAGGTCAGTCAGCGCAGTTGAGAATGCGAGGAATTGTTCTTGCGTGTAGTGATCGCCAGCAGCCTTCATTGCATCACGTGTTTCGTGAAAGCGACCTAAACGACGCTGATACTCAGGCTGGGTATATCCGATCTTGCCGCTTTGGGCTGCTTGAATGATGGATGCTGCACGCTGTGATTCTGCAAGCTCAGCAGCGCTTAAAGGTCCTTTGAATGATGATTTATTGTAATTGAGTGCATCTGTTAGCTTCTTGGGCATAGAACTGGGCATAGATGGCATTTGCAAGCCCTCCATAGCCGAACACCCGCTTAACTGGACAGCAATAAGGCCTGCCGCCAGAACTCTCACTACGCCACGCTGAAACTGCATCCCGAACCCCTTAGGTATATGGTATATTCAGCAAAAGAAAGGGAAATCCATATTTCCATCTATATTTTAAAAAAGCGGAGCGTGCAGAGCAATAAATATTTAAGTTTCGCCTTCAGCCAATATGGCTTAATGCTTCTTAATTTTAGAAAATTTGAATAATTTGTTAATTAAGCATCTTCTGAAAATTCCTGTTAAGTAGTACAGGTAATCCATTAAGTAAATTTACGCCTTTGATGTCAACACAGGTCACCCAGCCTGCAGCGATACCTGCTCTGGCATAGGCTTTACAAGGAATATATGTAAATTCTAAAGAGGAGTAGCTCACCTTGTAAAATGTAACCGGGAAACAAGGGATGAATTTTAAAAAACAATATTAACTAAATCGATTGCCGACAAAGGTTATCAATCTCAGGTTAGAAGGATAAAGTTGGCAGTACCTGACTATTTGTTTTCAGATTTTTAATTCGGCCGTAAGTAGCGCATTCTGCCAAGCTTGGTCTCTATAGAGACATTCAATTGTTTATTTGCGCTAAGATCTTCATAAGGCTTCAACATATTTATACAGGGCAAAAAAAATTTTTATAGACCTTGTTCGCCGGCCTCGTTGCTAATATTCATTGGCATATAGGCTGCTCTTACAGCTTTTCCAGTTCTACGATTACAGTCACAGACCCTTTGGCCGTCATTGCGGTGGATCCAGCACGGCGTACGAATCTCTAAATCGCTGCAGTGAGGCTTTTTCTGCTGAATAGCTCCCTGCGCTGCCAGCTGATACTGACTAGCCAACGATCAACACAGCGCTGCTCGTCCGCCAATTGGGCGTCCAGCTGCAGGGACCAGGCTTGCCTGGCTTGCATGGGTTGCTGCGCGGCTTCAGCGGCCCTACGTCGGCCAGATAGGTGTATTGCGTCAGGAGGGTGGCCTAGACACTGCTCCTCTTCAACTACAACTGGCGGAAGCTGCGTCAGATGACGCTCCTGATAGTTGTGCACGTGGATTGCTGACGCTCTGCAGCGACTCGCGTATCTTGGGCTGCGCCTGGGCCTGCCAGCGGGTTGTCTGTCTGTCGTGCCGGTTCAGACCACGGCGGTAGCGGTGACTCATCTCAACCAGTATGAGAGTCTCGTTGCCTAGTCTCTGCTGGGAAAGGTTATGGAGGCGGACCCTTCCTCCTCTTGTCCTTTCCCAGCAAACACCTGTTCATACTGCATGATGCAATACCCGGCTCGTATGAAGTTAGTGGCCATACTTGCCTGGCTGTCTCGGTAGAACGCCGTGAATCCTAGCGGTTTGACTCTGGCAATCCATCAGTCGAGCTGTGGTGCAACAATCGTCCCGTGGCTTACGCCTATACCCCTCTCGGCCTGACAGGTTATCCATTGCCAAAATTCGCGCAATGGCGCTGTTAGACGCACAAGCTGGTCAGGCACCGGCAGTGTTTGTGGCTGATCAGCAGTGATCGAAGACGTCTGGTTAGGGACTTGCCTGAAATATAGTGAACTGATGGCCTCCGTCGTATCCAGCCTGGTGCTGTCGATAAGCGTGACAGGTTCTGCAACCAGCCCTCTGGGCGTAGGCTGGTACTTGACTACCACCAAATGCCCTGGCTCCCAGGGCTGACCTGCACACTGCTCCAGCCATCCCAGCGTATCTACGGTGTGCCGGGTGTAGGATAGTTCCAGATACAGGTTCTGATGCATGTTATCCTGCACCGGCCATACAAGCGTCTGACGGGTATCGTCAAAGTAGGTGGCTCCCGCTTCAGCCGGTGCAATAACAACCCGTTGGTTGGGGACATCGCGTTCTGCCAGCAGACTCTTTTGCCGCAGGGGGCGTGAGTGTTGCAATGTGGACCACCGTTGGCAAATAGGCAGCTGGTGCAAAAAAACATCCAGCGGCACTTCCTGGACGGTAGCACGTACACTTGCGCTCGCAGACAGGTGCCCAGCGCATGACAGCAAACCGTCCGCAAGGTCCCTTCGACCAGGTGAACTTTCTGCCGGAACTGATCGAGGCGCTTCATTGCCTGACCTGTGCGCGCCAGCACGCTGACTGCAGTGGCGCCAGTCAAATCCCGTTCGCTATCATCACAGATGACAGGTGTGCTCAGGTGATGCGCACCGACTAGACACCTGGCCCGGTGCGGGGACCGGTATCTTGAGCCACCGCACTCAGGTATTTACGGCGGCAGTGCCTCTCGGGCAGACACGGGGTGCTCAGGTCTTTATTCTTACGACATGTCCTTGATGAACAGGAAAGTGATACCCTCCCGTTACGTTATGCCGGTCAGCTCACCATGAAGTCACTTGCCAATGCTCTGCCCCTCTACGATCAACTAAAGTTTGCGTTGATACAGGCTATTACTGCAGGTAAGTATCCGGTTGGTCACTATCTTCCCGCCGAGCCTCAGCTGTGTGAACGTCACAATGTCAGCCGGATTACAGTCAGGCGTGCAGTCGAAGAGTTGTGCCGCGAAGGTTACCTTAAGAAGGTACGAGGCAAGGGTACGCTGGTTATCTACCAAAAGGTCAACCAGACGCTTGTTTCGCTGACCGGTTTTACCGAGAGCATGGCTCAACTCGGCCGAAAAACGGATTATCAGATACTGGCCACCCATTGTCCTGCAGCCGACAGGACAGCGCAGGTCCGCCTGGGCGCAGCCCGTGCAGAGGAAGTGGTTCACATTGAGCGTCTGATTTCAGTCGACGGTCACCCCCTGACGCTTGAGCACCTGTATTTCAATAAGTCTGTATTTCCCGGCGTGCGGGAAGCAGTAGAACAGGGCCGCTCGTTTTATGAGTCGCTACAGCGGCTTCACGGCGCCAGGCCTGAGCACACTGAACGTGTCATCAATGTTGTGTTTGCGAGCCCTGATGAGTGTGAACGCCTGCGCTGCCAGGCGTCAGACCCGGTCTACCGGATCGAGAAGCTCACCCAGGATACGGATCGCATCCCGCTTGGTTTCTCGATCATGATTACACCTGTCAGTCGGATCACCTACACCATCAGCGAGTGATCCGGCTGCGCTTGCCTAGTCAAGCTGCTTACCATAGCCAAAGGCCCCATGGTATCCACATACCTCTGCTGCGTACCGGGCGGCAAAGGCCAGCGCCGGGGCAAGCCCTGCCTGCTCGGTGAGATAATGGGTCAGAAAGGCAGCAATAAAGGAGTCTCCAGCGCCCATGGTATCCACTACAGTCGCCGGATAGACGGGTTGCTCCACTACTGTGCCCCGGTAAGAGAAATAGGCAGGTGCCTCCGCACGCGTCACTCCCACCACTTCCACCCCCAGGTCATGCACCCGCCGCACCAGCGTCCTGATTTCGGCCTGTGACAGGTCACTACCAGAGAAAAAAGCAAACCCAAGGAGCGGACAGATGCGCTCCAGGTCATCAGATGTCCAGTATTCAGGACTGGAGAAATCAAACGACAGGGTTTGGCCATGAAGTTTCGACAGTTCGCGCTCAAGGCTGGTGTTAAGACTTACACAGGAATGAACCACATCAAACTGACGCAGATAGGTCAGGTCGTCCTGATTAAGCGTCAACGCAACCAGTGACTGCACCCGTGTCGCATGATTGGTGCCTGTGAAACACCGATCACCCTGGGCATCGAGCGTCACGTAGGCAGCGCCTGTGCTCCCCCTGACGACGCGGTGACGGCTGATGTCAACGCCTTCCTCCACCAGGCAGGCCTGCAGGTGCTGGCCGGCAGCGTCATCACCAACCAGGCCCAGCCAGGCAGTGTGCTCTGCTCCGCAGCGTCGGGCCATGACCGCTACGTTGACAACGCTTCCGCCTGGATACATGCGGTGCTGGTCCTGATAGATGTCCACGACCGCATCGCCTATTCCAATCAATTTCATACGGCTACCTGTCAGTAGTCAATCTTCTTCATGTAGCGCCGGCTGACCAGCATTGGATGTCCACGTCTTTCAGCCAGCTGGTAGGCAAACGACCAGAGAAGCTCAAAAAACACAAGCGGCGCAAGGTTGCCTTGCCACTGGGAGTCGATTCCAGTGAAGTCAAACGCCCGGGCATCAAGGACCAGGGTCTTGTCTTTCGAGCCATGTCGCTCCAGGAACTGTTGCGCCCGCTCCTCCAGTGGGCGCGTATCATCCAGCCCCAGCAGCAGTATGAACGGTGTATTGGGATCGACCACTTCAAACGGTCCATGAAAGAACTCGTTGGCGTGAATGGCCTGCGAGTGGATCCACTGCATTTCCATCAGCACGCAAATCGAAAAGGAATAGGCAGCCCCATAGTCCGCGCCGCTGGACAACGTGTAGATGACCGGTTCCTGGGCGTACCGCTCGGCAAAGCAGGCGGCGGTCTGGGCAAACCCATCCAGGGCTCGATCAATCACGGCCTGAAGGGAGTCCAGGCTGTGCAAAAGCGACGGCAAAAGCTCAAGCCCCTCATACCGGTCGATGAGCGCAGCGCCCAGTTGGTAGAGCACCGCATAGTTACTATTGGCCGCATCGATCGGGATCCCCGTCGTATAGTGGGCGTCGTACTTGACCACCTGATCGACTGCCCTGGCCAGCGCAGAGTCACGGTCCTCGGTGGCGCCTATCGTGAAGGCTCCGTGCTCCCGGGCAAAGGCGGCGGCCTTGACGGTTTCGCGGGTCGTACCGGTTTGCGAGCAAAGAACGACCAGCGAACGTGACCCAAGGGATCTGGGATGGCGCATAACAAATTCATAGGCGTTATAGCACTCGGCGCGAAGCGTTGAAGCGTGTTGATCAAACAGGAACTTGTTGGGATGCATCACCGCCAGCGAGCCGCCACAGGCAACAAAGAAGACGGTATCGATAGGGCGGTTACCCAGTGCATCAAGTGCAAGCTGTACATCAACATTCAAGGGGCGTGAGGGTGCCATAGTTTCTCCTTCAATATAACGTCATATGACGTCATCAGTTAAATCAAAGCTATGCTGTGTCTAACGCCTTGTCAAGAAAATAAGATGAGAGCTATTGACACCTAGGAAATCTTGAGCCTAATTTAGAGATGTCATATGACGGCATATAACAACAAGGCAGACCGTCCCGCTTTTATTCCTGCCTCTTTTGCTCGACATCGTCCAATAACGACCCGGCGTACCCGATACGCCAGCATGAGGTACGCGACAGATGAATCATCAGGCGATTTCCAACCGGCGCGCATTGATCGTTATCACAACGATCTTTTTTATGTGGGGCATGATCAACAGCCTTAACGATGTGCTGATACCTCATCTACGGGCAGTCTTCTCGCTAAGCTATACCCAGGCAATGCTTGTACAGCTCACCTTTTTTGGTGCCTATTTCCTCATGTCGCTTCCTGGAGGAAAACTGCTTGGCTACGTTGGCTATAAACGCACCATCAGCACCGGTCTTTTCATCGCAGGCTCGGGGGCGCTGCTGTTCTATCCGGCCGCACGGCTGCCGTCCTATCCCTTGTTTCTGCTTGCCTTGTTTGTGCTATCTACGGGGATCACCCTCCTGCAGGTGTCCGCCAACCCCTATGCCAGTCGCCTCGGCAGTGAGGCCACGGCATCCAGCCGGCTAAACTTCACCCAGGCCTTTAACTCGCTGGGCGGTATTGTTGCGCCAGCCCTGGGTGGCCTGTTGATCCTGTCAGGCTCGGTACTGGGAGTCGCCGAGCTGGCAAAGCTTGGCCCCGCCCAGCAGCTGGCCTATCGGGTGGAACAGGCGCAGGCTGTCCAGCTCCCCTATCTGGGGCTGGCAGGTCTTTTGTTTGCCCTGGCGGTTCTGGTCTACAGGCTGAAACTGCCGGATTTTCAGGATGCTGGAGACAACACGCAGAGCGGTGGACGGTTAGGCGAGGTGCTGCGCTGGCCACATGTGCGTCTGGGGGTCGTTGCCATGTTCTTGTACGTGGGCGCTGAGGTAGCGATTTCCAGCTTTTTGATCAACTACATCTCGCAAAGCCACATCGGTAATGTATCGGAGCGCAATGCAGCCTTTTATGTTTCCCTCTACTGGGGGCTTGGCATGGTGGGTCGCCTGTTGGGTTCCATGCTACTGAGGTACATCCCGCCTGGGCGTCTTCTGGGCCTTAACGCCATCGCCTGCGCGGCGCTTTGCATCGTCACGCTGTTCAGTGAAGGTCTGGTCGCCATGTGGAGCCTGGTCAGTATCGGCTTTTTTAATGCCATTATGTTTCCCACCATCTTTACCCTCGGGATCGCAACGCTGGGGCCGCTTACAGGCAGGGCATCAAGCCTGCTGGTAATGGCCATCGTTGGTGCTGCAATCGTGCCGATGGCCCAGGGAATCGTGGCGGATCTAATAGGCCTACAGGTCTCGTTTATCATGCCCTTGCTCTGTTACCTGTATGTGATCTTCTACGGATTCAAGGGCTCGCGAGTAACCGCTGCGTCAGCTCAGGTCCTGCCCGTGCAGGGCATCAGCCTGACCACCCGGTAGGGGCGCCCCTGGGCAGTCACGCCATGCCTGGGAAGTGGCAAGGCAAAGGCTCGACAAGGATGCGCAGGGCCTGCCAAAGCCCTGCGGCCAGATGCAGATCTTGCCAGCAGTTAGGTCAGTTGATAGGTGATACCGCCCAGGCGATAGGTTGAGGGCACCGAGGCGGCGGATTCCTCCAGGCGCTGGGGTATGGTCTTGCCTGGCAGATACAGGTCCCGTCCCGCCAGCGCCTCCTGTCGCGCCTTGCTGTCGCTTCGGCGCGAGCGCCTGACGGTTCGATTGAAGTCCTTGAGTGGCGTTACCGTCAGTGCCTTGTCAGTGCCTACCACAAACACCGGCAGGTTGCCTTTGATCATGGCATCCCAGCGTTCGCCCCTGGGCTTGAACCAGAGCGTACAGCGCGGATGCGGTGTCACGGTCTTGTGGTGGATCAGGACGGCGCTTTCGGCCAGATGCGCGATGCTGCGAAGCTCGATGAGCTCTGGTGTCTGTTCCAGCGGAACCTGCTGCAGGTCAGCGCGTCGCTGGGCTCTGTCTTCAAGGTCCTCACGGATGCGCCCCACCGTGATCCGCTCGGTGCCACCGGTATGCCCTGCCCAGTTGAACGAGATCCTGCGCGGACTGCCGTCAAAGGCGTGCAGGGTGCGCAGGAGCTGGTAGGCGTTGATGTCATGGCCCAGGGCGCGGCGCAGGACCGAGGAGCGCATCATGGGAGCAAGGCCCTGGGCCAGTCGTTCGGCCTCAAGCGCTTCCTGTATGCGCTGCTTGCAGGCATTGATCTGCAGTACCTGATCCAGTACCGACCGGTCCAGTCGAAAGTAGCCGGGCAGCCGCGTCACGGTACCTGGGGCCTGACCGGCATCAAGCCTGAAGGTGCTGATTGCACGCACGGCCATGTTGATCGCCTCACGGCCTGACAGGTGCTCGACTGCTATGAGATCGGGGGCCCGGTGTTCGGTCAGCACCGGCAGCGTCCAGACATGCCCATCCACGACGAACTCAGGCCAGAGCTCGTTAAAGTCGATAACCCGTCGGTTCAGTGCCTGGTAGGCTTCAACGATGGCTTCGTACATGACGCATCCATGGGTGAAAAGTTATACCACCTCTTAACACAGTACAACCCAAGCCAACAACTCCCTTTCACTGAAGCAGTACCCTCCCCTACCGCTTTCCTTACCTTTCATTCCCTTTGCCTTCTTCTTTCCTTCAGTAGAACGGGTCAATGGAGGAGATTGGTGTAGATGCAATAGCTTATATACAGTGGTGGTATAATTTTTTCACCTTATTCGGCACATAATCGGTAGTAGAGCCTGGTCAATTCCCTGAAGCCAGGCACGTTCATCAGGATGCTACCTGCCGGTTCGGTTATCTTCCTCTTGCGTCAGGACAGGTTTGACCATCGCAGGACATGCTACCCTTTCACCTGATTGCCATTTCAGGGATGAACATGACCGTGCGTACTCTGGCTGTTTCACTTATCAGCCTTGGCTTCCTGGCTGCCTGCGACTCTGGCTCCGCATCGCTTCCCCAAAGCAGCGTTCTGTTACCTGAACAGGTGCAGGCTATTGCTCGGAACATTGAGGAGAAATATCCCAGCCTCTCTAACTCAAAGCGTCAAGAAATCCTAACTCTTGCGGTTCGCTCTATTGATGAGATGATTTATGTTGAGGGCGGTGAGTTTGAAATGGGGGACTTTGGCTGGATATGCGATGTTGACGAGAGCGAAGCATGTGAATGGCCATGCGGGCAAAAGCCTGAAAACCTTTGTCGGATTTCCAGGTACAACGATAGCTCTCTACATGACGTTAAGCTTGATAGCTATTACATAGCCAGTAAAAAGTCCACTCTTAAAGACTTTGACTTGTTCAGGGAAGCTCATGGTCTAGAAGTTTTCGATCAAAAACGTCGTAGCAGAGAAGATCTTAAAGCTCTTTATCAACCTAATTTTCCCGCTCCTACAAAAAGCTGGCAGCAAGCCAAGGATTACTGTACCTGGATCGGGGAGCTGAGTGGTTACCCAGTAGATTTACCAACCGAAGCTCAGTGGGAATATGCAGCCCGAAGCAGAGGCAAGAAGGTTCTATTTCCAACTGATGATGGTAGTTTGAAAATAGGCAAGAATTTTCCGGATAATCGCCTTACTGGAGTAACAGGAAGTCCTGCCTTCACTGCAGTTGATAGTTTTCCACCCAATCCTCTAGGCCTCTATATCGTTTCCGGCGGAGCGACTGAGTGGGTAAACGACTGGTATGCCGAGGATTACTATCTTGAGTCACCTCTATTAAATCCTAGAGGTCCAGATAGCGGTACGGAGAAGGTTAGCCGGGGCTATCCTAATAATGAAACCGCCTCAACCATGGCGAGAACGATCATCCACAGAAATAATAATCCCGAAAACAAATACTTTTATTTTTCCAGTAGCTTCAGATGCTCAATACAGGTGAATCACAGGATCTAGACGTCGCCTCGGCGATACTCGACAGTACCCTTAGGAAGGATCGATTTGTTAGAGGGCCGCGCGGGCTGACTCAATCCTCCTCCATTCGTCCTTGAAGACATGCCTTGAACAGGCTATCAAGAGTGTCGCTTTCAGGCGTTTGATGAGACTGCCATGCCTGGCCGCCGTCAGGGTTTCGATGCGCGTCTCAAGCCAGGCGCTGTCAAAGGCTGTCCAGACGGCTGGTGCAGGCCCGCCGCTATTCCCGTAACAGACCGGCGCTACCTCCGAGAAGAATAGCTCTTTTACAACGTCCAGATCATAGGGCTGAATGGCCTTCGCTATTTGCTGGTAGTCAACCTCATTATCGACAAAGACGCCTGAAAGAGCCGCCCACACAGGCCGCCTGTCTTCCAGACAAAGGCTGTTTAACCCCTGCGTGCGCTTCACTTGCTCACCGCTCATGATGGTACCCTTATACTAGTGCTGTGGCTTCAGGGACGAATGTGACCATACTTAAACCAGCTCTTCTAGTGGCTGCCGTAGGGCTTTTAACCGCCTGCCACTCCGACTCGCTTTCTTTACCTGAGAGCAGGAGGCTTTCATCTGAAAGGGTCAAGCATATCGCTCAGACTATTGAACAGGAATACCCGGACCTCTCCAGTCAGAAGCAGCAGGAAATCCTTACTCTGGTAGTACGCTCCATTGATGACATGATCCGTGTCGAAGGCGGAGACTTTGAAATGGGCGACTTTGGCTGGATCTGTGATTTTGACCCAGCGCAGAAGTGCGACTGGCCTTGTGGGGAGGAACCAGAAAACCTCTGTCCCATTACATCTGGTAGAGACAATCCGCTCCATCCAGTCAAGCTGGACAGCTATTACATGGCGAGCAAGAAGACGACATTGAAGGATTTTGATCTCTTCAGGGAGTCCCATGGCCTTGGTGTTTTTGATGAGGCACTGCGTAAGCGTGAGGATTTGAAAACCTATTATTTTCCTAAGAATCCGGCTCCTACCAAGGACTGGCAACAGGCCAAGGACTACTGCAACTGGATTGGCGAGCTCAGCGGCTATCCCGTCGACTTACCGACTGAAGCACAGTGGGAATTTGCAGCGCGTGACAGAGGGAAAAGGATTCTTTACCCAACCAGTGACGGTACGCTAAAGATTGGAAAGAACTTCCCTGACCGGAATGCCCGACCGGGGCACTCCGCTACGCCAACGCCTGTAGACAGCTATCCGCCCAACCCTTTAGGGATATATATGGCTGCTGGGAGTGCTACAGAGTGGGTCAACGACTGGTACAGCGAGAATTACTACAGTGAGTCGCCTGCATTAAATCCTCCCGGCCCTGAGAAAGGTACTGAAAAGGTGGCTCGTGGCTTTCCGGCAGGAGATTCCCCCTGGGCTTCAGCCTATACTGTTATGCGAAAAAAACGTCCCAGTGAGGGAAAGGGTTTTTACCCAACCCGAAGTTTCAGATGCTCTTTACAGTCCAGTGAAAAGCTTTAAAACCCAAATGTATTATGCCTGAGTATTATCATTCCAACGCTTGCACGCCATGACTAATCACTATCCCGGCTTCAACGTCTATGCCTCTTCAGGCGCCCTGAAATTCGAGCTTGCAACGAATCGATCGGGCGAGCCAGTCATCAGTGTGGATGGTGCCAACAAGTCAGGTGAGGGCTACGACTGGAGCAGCAAGCTTACCTTTCAGGTTACTCCGCGTGAGACCACGCTTTTCATCTGCGCCGTGACTGGGCTGGTACCTGAATTCGAGGCCAGAAACCATGGCGAGGACCGCTCCAAGTCACTGCTGCTGCAGAATCAGCCAGAGCGCGGTGTGTTGCTGCTCAGGATGCAGGCGCCTGGGCGTTCCATCATCGTGCCGATTACCCCTGACAAGGCCTTTGAGCTGGGCTGCCTTGCGATGCGGGTACTCTCCTCACAGGTTGGGCTTGACCCGGCCACCTGCTTTTCTATGCTCAGAATGACCGCGGCTCGGCTGTACCAGCAAAAACACTGATATCAGCCCCGTCGCTATCACAGACCTAGCGCTCACACTAAACAGGTGCATCGCCAATGAAGCTTTCTCTCAGCAAACGCAAAACGCTCTCCCAGGACCTGCGCAAGGTGGGCGTAGCCGGGATTTCCATTGGTATCATCAGTCCCCTGTTTGCAAGACAGCTTGCCCAGGTTGGCCTGGGTTCGTACTGGCTATCTGGCGTAGCGCTGGCGGTGGGGCTTTCGGCCTGGGTGGCGGGCTTGATGCTTACTCCCCCACCATCCGAAGAAGCCTAGACCCGGGCAAGGCTGCTCACACGAAGCCAGAATACATAGCCCATGAGGTTTTTTCGGTTCTCTCGTCCAGAGAATTCCAGCCCCCCATTCAAAAGGCTTCTTGAAACGGGATATATCCTTTGGTGCCAGGAACCACAAATCAATGGCTGACGCTACAGAACCTCTAGCCCAGAACCCTTATACACATATCTAACAGGTGTTTTTGAAAACGCTGAGTCCTCTTTCTGTCCGCCATTGTATGATCTGCCTGATCACGTCTGCAGGCGAGCCATCGCCCTGCTCAGGGTAGTAGATCAAATCCGAGCCCAACGGGTGTTGTGTGACCAGAACAAAATGCTCCAGCAACCGGTCCTGATAGTCATTACTGCCCTGGGCAGCACAGATCTCTTCCAGCAGGGCTCGAAATTCATCCTGCGTATAGTCTGAAAGGTTAGTTTTGAGTTCTATCATATCGCTGCTTCCTGCACATGGATTCCAGGTTTATCTGCGCGGGTCCTTATGATTGGTTGGATCTAGGCTGCCGGAATCCAGCAAGCTTGGTTTCTACCCGCCATTGCTTGATCTGCTCGAGGACCTCATCTGGTGATCCATGCCCCGAGGCAGGATAGTAGATAAGGTCAGCGCCGTCTGGATGCTCAGATATAATTTCGAAATGCCTTACCAGGGCAGAATGTTCTTCTTCGCTGCAAACGTTTACTTCATGGATATCGTGTAAGAGCTGAAGAAATTCAGCCTCGGTATAATCAGAAAGCGTTTCCTTACGCATGGTATTCCTGCTTTGCTAGTTTAGAACGATGGGCTCTGGTTACCAGCCACTGACCGGAACAGCATGGCATGACCACCATCACTTAAATGGTTTATATACTCCACCCGGTTATCAAAAAGCCGCTTTCCCATTCGACTCAGCTATCGCTGCTCCCATCATCAAGCGGCTTACGCTGCTCAAGCAGAGCACGCCCTGGTCAAGCGCTGTACGTGATTCATCTTCACTGGGAAGCACCCTTCGTACTGGCTGGTCGTTTCGATTAAGGATGGAATAGCGCACAACCGAGGCGTCTTTTGCGAGCGGACCGTGAGATACCCACTGTGGGATCACCATCAGGCACTCGCGTTTGTTCATCGTATACACGCACCTACAGATCCATCTGGCTGATGTTCTGATGGGTTAAGCTCGCCTCGCTTAAGATGAAAGATCACCAAGCATTTGAGAATCTAGTTATAGAAGACAAGGGCGAAAGAAAAATCTTACCTTTCCGTACTGATTCGCTACTGTCGGGCGACAAAGGCAAAGCCCTTACCAAGCGCGTATGAGCGACCTGGGCAGATTCGGAAGTACATACTTTTCATGCTTGGCTTGTGCTCATCCCCCTTGTCCGAATTCAAAAATGTACAAGTCTATTTCCCAATAGGTTTGTAACGGGCCAGATTCATTAGTCCTCTCCGTTGGTCTGGTCTGGCTGGTCGAAGAGGTCATCTGGCAGGGTGGTAATGAATAGCCTTAAATGGCGAAGCGGCGAAGGACTGTTCATGACGTCAAACATGTACTGCCGGTAACGTCTGGGTAGTTGTTTGGAAAATCGTTTAGCCGCCTCGGCTACCGCCCGGTCTGTGCCGTGGATTTCCGCTATGAGTCCCAGTGACAGGACTGCGTCAATGAATCGCAATGTGATTTCCTTCCTTTACCTCTGCCTTAGCGGCTCGATTAGTCTTGTACCGGGTTGATCGAACGGACCCTGGCATTATCAAGCGCCCCAAAAGGTCCCTGTCTGGATGCCAATCTATCTCTGGCCCCCTGTTCCTGAACCAGTCTGGTGTCTGGCTTTCTGCTACCTTGCTTATAAGGCTTCTCCTGGACAAGGATGGTTCTCTTGCCTGCTACTATCTCTCGATAGGAGACGACGTACAGCACGGGTTCCAGAACATGCATCCAGTACGGGCTAACTCTTCTACGGCGGCCCATTGGTATAGCCTCATCCTAGGTTCCGACGCTCGCTACGCCCATCACGACACCTAACGCGGCATCTGGCCTATACCCCTTTCTGGTACAAGGGCTTGATCTGCCTGTATCTCAAGGCCGTAACCTAGCTCCATTGAAGATAAAATGTAAGAAGCTTAGATAAACCGGAGCCTGGTTTAAAAGAAGGATGGAACACCCAAGCACATCGAGGCTCAACCTGCTCAAGCGGATTGATCATTTTTTGATCAATAGCTGCGGGCCGCTCAATATAAGCAGCGTACAGACTTTTCCACAGAACTACCCACCTCTACAGTGGAAAAGCACAGATGCCCTTTCGCATGCGATAGGGCATCTGTATGGTGCCTTACATGGTCACAACCGGCACATGACCAAAGCCCGCCTTGTGCTGCTACCTGTTGCTAGCTAGACGCGCCAAAGATCAACAACGTCTGAACCATACTCATCCCGCCAGGGTTTGAGCTCGCGGGCACGAGCGGTTCTAACGTCTCGCTCCTCACCGGTATGCGGGTTTCGGTATTTGACCAAGGTCCGGGAAGCCTTGGCTTTCTTCGCATCTGCGGCCTGGCCCGTTTTATTGCTGGCTCGCGTTCGGGTACGCTTTACCGGTTGGGCTGGCGGATTGGTCTCACTCTCTGCCGTGGCGGCGGAAACCGAC
Source organism: Pseudomonas sp. JZ134 (assembly GCF_051027695.1). Taxonomy (NCBI): domain Bacteria; kingdom Pseudomonadati; phylum Pseudomonadota; class Gammaproteobacteria; order Pseudomonadales; family Pseudomonadaceae; genus Pseudomonas; species Pseudomonas sp. JZ134. The sequence goes on from NZ_CP069252.1 coordinate 248,188, forward strand.
CCCTTATCAGCCTGCTCGTTTTCAGCTGATTCAGCGATGGCTACTGCGTCAGGCTGCGCTGCAGTATTCTCTTGAGATGGCGCGTCTTCCAGCGGTGAGCTGATATCCTGTTCATCAGTGGGCTCACTGGCAGATACAGCCCCACCCTCTTCAGAAGTCGCTTTGGCCTGTTCTGCTGGGTTGGCGGTACGAGACTTGCGCACCGGCTGTGCCTTAGCCCTGGCCTTAGGGCTTTGGGATGACGCCACAGGCTGATCGGCAGTCTCGCGCGTAGAGCGTTTTGTACTCCGCCCGGCCTCTGCAGCCGTTGTGGTATCGCCCCGCTTGCGAGCCGCTGCCGGGTGTTTTTCATCATCCTTTTGCGCTGAGGCTGACGGGGCATCCGGCAACGCCCGAACAAAGTCATTGAGCTCATCTAGATCATAGCCATAGTCGGCCATAAGCCCTTTCACCCTTTCGGCAAACTCCCTTTCCTTTTGAAATTCGGGACTGTCCAGCAACTCTTGCCGGCGAAGCGTTAGTTGCTCAATCTGAGCATTAAGCTGCGCAATCTGCGATGCGGTTATTCTTTGCTTCACATTCGTCTCGCTTCTTATAGGTTGTTTACTAGACAGGATAGCTTTCAACCCCAAGGTTATCCTGAATAGACCAGACGGCTTGCCTTCCAACGATAACCGGATCTGCCGGAATGCGTAAGCAGGATGAATGGGTAATAACGCCGCGAGAGGTCTGCCTGCCGTGACTGTACTGGCTTTACGCTAGTCCTTCATATTGCAGTTCCAGATCCGCGGTGCTAAAACAAAGGCCTGGTTATGCGGTCTGATACAGGTAGATGCCATTCATCCTTTTGATCAAGTTGACATGAGAGGGGCAACGTTGCAGTCAGCAGAGAAGCGAATGGAGTGGTTCACTCTGGATGCTAGCAGTAGCTATACGGAACGTTCAGAGGAAACATGGATACGAACCATTGGTATCGATGAGCTCACCGGCGAGGCACATGTGTGCTGCGCGGTAGCAGGGGATGAACATGCCCTGTCGATCTATGCGCTCAAACAGGGTCAAACCGTTACGATCAACAATGGTCACACCTATGTCGAAGCCAAATGGCTTATCAGTGCATTTCCTTTCTCGCGCGATACGCTTAGAAAGCTGCTAAGCGGATCTATTACCTCTCGGCTCGCCTTACGGGCCTCATAGCGCTTTACGTAATAAAAGCCGCTACACATGTAAGGGCTTTTTGGTGTTACGTATTTTCTGCTGCAAAAGCAAAACCCCCGGGCGGTTAGGCCTGGGGGTTTTGGGTATAGGTGCTTGACGATGACCTACTCTCACATGGGGAAACCCCACACTACCATCGGCGATGCATCGTTTCACTTCTGAGTTCGGAAAGGGATCAGGTGGTTCCAACGCTCTATGGTCGTCAAGCAATTCGGGTGGGGAACCGGTGTCTAGTCGTTTCCCCGAATGGGTATGTGATCGGTATTTTGCGGTTCAACCAAGCTTTCGGCCGGTCTTTACCAAACAACAGATTGTTTGGGTGTTATATGGTCAAGCCTCACGGGCAATTAGTATCGGTTAGCTCAACGCCTCACAGCGCTTACACACCCGACCTATCAACGTTGTAGTCTTCAACGGCCCTTCAGGAAGCTCAAGGCTCCAGTGAGATCTCATCTTGAGGCAAGTTTCCCGCTTAGATGCTTTCAGCGGTTATCTTTTCCGAACATAGCTACCCGGCAATGCCACTGGCGTGACAACCGGAACACCAGAGGTTCGTCCACTCCGGTCCTCTCGTACTAGGAGCAGCCCCTCTCAAATCTCAAACGTCCACGGCAGATAGGGACCGAACTGTCTCACGACGTTCTAAACCCAGCTCGCGTACCACTTTAAATGGCGAACAGCCATACCCTTGGGACCGGCTTCAGCCCCAGGATGTGATGAGCCGACATCGAGGTGCCAAACACCGCCGTCGATATGAACTCTTGGGCGGTATCAGCCTGTTATCCCCGGAGTACCTTTTATCCGTTGAGCGATGGCCCTTCCATACAGAACCACCGGATCACTAAGACCTACTTTCGTACCTGCTCGACGTGTCTGTCTCGCAGTCAAGCGCGCTTTTGCCTTTATACTCTGCGACCGATTTCCGACCGGTCTGAGCGCACCTTCGTACTCCTCCGTTACTCTTTAGGAGGAGACCGCCCCAGTCAAACTGCCCACCATACACTGTCCTCGATCCGGATAACGGACCAGAGTTAGAACCTCAAGCATGCCAGGGTGGTATTTCAAGGATGGCTCCATGGGAACTGGCGTCCCCACTTCAAAGCCTCCCACCTATCCTACACAAGCAGGCTCAAAGTCCAGTGCAAAGCTACAGTAAAGGTTCACGGGGTCTTTCCGTCTAGCCGCGGATACACTGCATCTTCACAGCGATTTCAATTTCACTGAGTCTCGGGTGGAGACAGCGCCGCCATCGTTACGCCATTCGTGCAGGTCGGAACTTACCCGACAAGGAATTTCGCTACCTTAGGACCGTTATAGTTACGGCCGCCGTTTACCGGGGCTTCGATCAAGAGCTTCGCTTGCGCTAACCCCATCAATTAACCTTCCGGCACCGGGCAGGCGTCACACCCTATACGTCCACTTTCGTGTTTGCAGAGTGCTGTGTTTTTAATAAACAGTCGCAGCGGCCTGGTATCTTCGACCGGCATGAGCTTACGGAGCAAGTCCTTCACCCTCACCGGCGCACCTTCTCCCGAAGTTACGGTGCCATTTTGCCTAGTTCCTTCACCCGAGTTCTCTCAAGCGCCTTGGTATTCTCTACCCGACCACCTGTGTCGGTTTGGGGTACGATTTCTAATTACCTGAAGCTTAGAGGCTTTTCCTGGAAGCATGGCATCAACCACTTCCTCTTCATAAGAAGAGTCGTCATCAGCTCTCGGCCTTAACTGTCCGGATTTACCTAAACAGTCAGCCTACCGCCTTAAACTTGGACAACCAACGCCAAGCTGGCCTAGCCTTCTCCGTCCCCCCATCGCAGTAATTAGAAGTACAGGAATATTAACCTGTTTCCCATCGACTACGCCTTTCAGCCTCGCCTTAGGGGTCGACTCACCCTGCGTCGATTAACGTTGCGCAGGAACCCTTGGTCTTTCGGCGTGCGAGTTTTTCACTCGCATTGTCGTTACTCATGTCAGCATTCGCACTTCTGATACCTCCAGCAAGCTTCTCAACTCACCTTCACAGGCTTACAGAACGCTCCTCTACCGCTCATCTTGCGATGAACCCGTAGCTTCGGTGTGTAGTTTGAGCCCCGTTACATCTTCCGCGCAGGCCGACTCGACTAGTGAGCTATTACGCTTTCTTTAAAGGGTGGCTGCTTCTAAGCCAACCTCCTAGCTGTCTAAGCCTTCCCACATCGTTTACCACTTAACTACAACTTTGGGACCTTAGCTGACGGTCTGGGTTGTTTCCCTTTTCACGACGGACGTTAGCACCCGCCGTGTGTCTCCCATGCTTGCACTTCTGGGTATTCGGAGTTTGCATCGGTTTGGTAAGTCGGGATGACCCCCTAGCCGAAACAGTGCTCTACCCCCCAGAGTGATACATGAGGCGCTACCTAAATAGCTTTCGAGGAGAACCAGCTATCTCCGAGCTTGATTAGCCTTTCACTCCGATCCACAAGTCATCCCCTGCCTTTTCAACGGAAGTGGGTTCGGTCCTCCAGTCAGTGTTACCTAACCTTCAACCTGCTCATGGATAGATCGCCCGGTTTCGGGTCTATACCCAGCGACTAAAACGCCCTATTAAGACTCGCTTTCGCTACGCCTTCCCTATACGGTTAAGCTTGCCACTGAATATAAGTCGCTGACCCATTATACAAAAGGTACGCAGTCACCCAACAAAGTGGGCTCCCACTGCTTGTACGCATACGGTTTCAGGTTCTATTTCACTCCCCTCTCCGGGGTTCTTTTCGCCTTTCCCTCACGGTACTGGTTCACTATCGGTCAGTCAGTAGTATTTAGCCTTGGAGGATGGTCCCCCCATGTTCAGACAACGTTTCACGTGCGCCGTCCTACTCGATTTCACTCAAAAGATCCTTTCACCTACGGGGCTATCACCCACTATGGCCGCACTTTCCAGAGCGTTCGGTTAAAATCAATTGAGCTTAAGGGCTAGTCCCCGTTCGCTCGCCACTACTTAGGGAATCTCGGTTGATTTCTTTTCCTCAGGGTACTTAGATGTTTCAGTTCCCCTGGTTCGCCTCTCACACCTATGGATTCAGTGTGAGATACCTGACTTATATCAGGTGGGTTCCCCCATTCAGAGATCTCCGGATCACAGTCTATTTGCCGACTCCCCGAAGCTTATCGCAGGCTATCACGTCTTTCATCGCCTCTGACTGCCAAGGCATCCACCGTATGCGCTTATTCACTTGACCATATAACCCCAAAGAATCTGAAGTTATGTCTGGTTTGGAACACGACATTCGCCGAAAACTTGCGCTTGAACTCGCAAATTTACCTTGACCACATAGCCTGCAGTGAAACAGCCTATGTGTTCGTACTTCTATCACATACCCAAATTTTTAAAGAACAGTCTGAAAACAAAGTTCAGAAGTCAATGCTCCGATCCAACCCTTAGGGGGGGGTAAGCACTCAGTTCTGAGCTTTAACGCGGTGTTAGATGGTGGAGCCAAGGAGGATCGAACTCCTGACCTCCTGCGTGCAAAGCAGGCGCTCTCCCAGCTGAGCTATGGCCCCATCGATTGGTGGGTCTGGGCAGATTCGAACTGCCGACCTCACCCTTATCAGGGGTGCGCTCTAACCAACTGAGCTACAGACCCAATCGTCTAACGCTTGAGTCTTGACTCATCTCGCGTCTTTATTTCAGTGAATCAAGCAATTCGTGTGGGAGCTTATGCCAAAGCTGGGATCTATCGATTAAGGAGGTGATCCAGCCGCAGGTTCCCCTACGGCTACCTTGTTACGACTTCACCCCAGTCATGAATCACACCGTGGTAACCGTCCTCCCGAAGGTTAGACTAGCTACTTCTGGTGCAACCCACTCCCATGGTGTGACGGGCGGTGTGTACAAGGCCCGGGAACGTATTCACCGTGACGTTCTGATTCACGATTACTAGCGATTCCGACTTCACGCAGTCGAGTTGCAGACTGCGATCCGGACTACGATCGGTTTTATGGGATTAGCTCCACCTCGCGGTTTGGCAACCCTTTGTACCGACCATTGTAGCACGTGTGTAGCCCAGGCCGTAAGGGCCATGATGACTTGACGTCATCCCCACCTTCCTCCGGTTTGTCACCGGCAGTCTCCTTAGAGTGCCCACCATGATGTGCTGGTAACTAAGGACAAGGGTTGCGCTCGTTACGGGACTTAACCCAACATCTCACGACACGAGCTGACGACAGCCATGCAGCACCTGTGTCAGAGTTCCCGAAGGCACCAATCCATCTCTGGAAAGTTCTCTGCATGTCAAGGCCTGGTAAGGTTCTTCGCGTTGCTTCGAATTAAACCACATGCTCCACCGCTTGTGCGGGCCCCCGTCAATTCATTTGAGTTTTAACCTTGCGGCCGTACTCCCCAGGCGGTCAACTTATTGCGTTAGCTGCGCCACTAAAGTCTCAAGGACCCCAACGGCTAGTTGACATCGTTTACGGCGTGGACTACCAGGGTATCTAATCCTGTTTGCTCCCCACGCTTTCGCACCTCAGTGTCAGTATCAGTCCAGGTGGTCGCCTTCGCCACTGGTGTTCCTTCCTATATCTACGCATTTCACCGCTACACAGGAAATTCCACCACCCTCTACCGTACTCTAGCCAGGCAGTTTTGGATGCAGTTCCCAGGTTGAGCCCGGGGATTTCACATTCAACTTACCAAGCCACCTACGCGCGCTTTACGCCCAGTAATTCCGATTAACGCTTGCACCCTCTGTATTACCGCGGCTGCTGGCACAGAGTTAGCCGGTGCTTATTCTGCTGGTAACGTCAAAGCTGCAACGTATTAGGTTACAACCCTTCCTCCCAGCTTAAAGTGCTTTACGACCCGAGGGCCTTCTTCACACACGCGGCATGGCTGGATCAGGCTTTCGCCCATTGTCCAATATTCCCCACTGCTGCCTCCCGTAGGAGTCTGGACCGTGTCTCAGTTCCAGTGTGACTGATCATCCTCTCAGACCAGTTACGGATCGTCGCCTTGGTGAGCCGTTACCCCACCAACTAGCTAATCCGACCTAGGCTCATCTGATAGCGTGAGGTCCGAAGATCCCCCACTTTCTCCCGTAGGACGTATGCGGTATTAGCGTTCCTTTCGAAACGTTGTCCCCCACTACCAGGCAGATTCCTAGGCATTACTCACCCGTCCGCCGCTGAATCAGAGAGCAAGCTCTCCTCATCCGCTCGACTTGCATGTGTTAGGCCTGCCGCCAGCGTTCAATCTGAGCCATGATCAAACTCTTCAGTTCAAACATATCCGGGTTTTGAGAAAACCCTAAACTTGGCTCAGCAATCGCAAATAAACTCTCGAATTCACGAGTGTTACTTGTCTTGCTGATAATCTTGTCGATCCATCAGTCTTACAGCACAAGCACCCACACGAATTGCTTGATTCAACTTGTTAAAGAGCGATTGGTTAAGACCTTGTCTCAACCGAGGCGCGCATTCTACGCTAACCTCTTGTCCTGTCAAGCATTTTATTCAACCGGTCTAACCCGCTGAACCGCTTGCCGGATCTGCTGATTCGCTTGGAAGCTCATCAGGTCATCCTCCTAATTATATACCTGTCGACAGCAACTTTTGCGCTGCACTGACGAGCGGATAACATCCCGCGACGTGCATAGCGACAGAGCAGTACTGCGATGCGCTATGATAGCTGGCCTGACAAAGGGAGCTATTGTCAGAGGCACGCCTGGCATCAGCACAGGCGCAGAAACTGTCCGAATATGTCTTCATATGGCAATCCGGATGGGCTTGTAGAGCATATCACCAGGATCCAATTGCATGGATGCAGTCTTTGTTGAACACACCACCACCTTCAAGACCCATGATGGCGAGACCCTCTTCTATCGCCGCTGGCAGCCCAACTGTCCAACAGACAGAGCCGTTGTCCTGCTGCACCGGGGACATGAACACTCCGGTCGAGTCAGCCATCTGGTCCATGAACTAGGGCTTGAGGGCTTTTCCTTTTATGCCTGGGACGCTCGTGGCCATGGCCAGTCTACCGGCGCACGTGGAGACAGCCCCAGCTTTGCCGCCTCGGTCCGTGACCTTGACTGCTTCATTACCCACCTTTGCGTTACCTACAACCTGAGCCCCCAAAACATTGCTGTTGTGGCACAAAGTGTGGGAGCGGTAATCGCTGCAGCCTGGGTTCACGATTATGCCCCTGCCATTCGGTGCATGGCACTAGCATCGCCAGCCTTTGACATCAACCTGTATGTTCCCTTTGCGCGCGGTGGCCTGCAGGTACTGCATGCATTAAAAGGCAATTTCTTTGTTAACAGCTACGTCCGCCCTGCCATGTTGACCCATGACAAGGCCAGGGCCGCTAGTTATGCAAACGATCCACTGATTGCCAGGGCGATTTCTGTTCGGCAGCTCCTGGGACTCTATCGCGCAGCGGATCGTGTAGTAAGTGATGCCAACGCCATCCAGGTGCCTACCCAGCTACTGATATCTGGCTCGGACTTTGTGGTCAGGCGCCCGGCACAGATCAAGTTCTTTGAGCGGCTCGGAACGCTTGAAAAAGAGATGCATATTCTGCCGGGCTTCTACCATGACACCCTCGGGGAGCAGGACAGGCAACAGGCCCTTGAAAAAATACGTGGCTTCATTCGGCTGCAGTTTGCGCGTCACTCTGCGCGCCCGTCTCTACTGGAAGCGGACCAGATGGGTGCAACCAAAAGCGAAGCTGAGGCCCTGTCAATGCCTCTGCCAGCGCAGTCGCCGCAAGGCCTCTTCTGGCGAGGTATACGCGCAGGACTGGCCATAGGCGCAAAACTTTCTGATGGGCTCAAGCTTGGCGTCAGGACAGGTTTTGACTCAGGCAGCACCCTTGACTATGTGTACCAGAATCGTCCGTCTGGAATATCCATGCTGGGACGTTACATTGACCAGCAGTACCTCAATGCAATCGGCTGGCGTGGCATCCGGCAACGAAAGCAGCATATTCAGGAGCTGCTTGGCCTGGCCATGCAGCGCCTGGATAATCGGGGCATTGCGATTCATATCCTGGATATAGCGGCAGGACACGGCCGCTATATCCTTGAGGGGCTGACAAGCAGCGATATTCGACCAGTGTCCGTGCTGTTGCGGGACTACAGTGATCTTAATGTCCAGAAAGGCACGTTGCTGATTGAACAGAACGGGCTTCACGATATCGCCACCTTTGCCAAGGGTGATGCGTTTGACCCCCAAAGCCTGCGCGCCATCAAGGAGCGTCCGTCTCTTGTGATCGTCTCCGGGCTCTACGAGCTCTTTGGTGACAATACGATGGTAGACACCTCGCTGTCTGCGCTTGCCTCGCTCATGGCTCCAGGCAGCTATTTGATCTATACCGGACAGCCCTGGCATCCACAGCTTGAGTTTATTGCCCGCGCATTGACCAGCCATCGAGACGGCAGACCTTGGGTCATGCGGCGACGAACACAGGCTGAACTCGATCAACTGGTAGTGCAGGCAGGCTTTTCAAAGATAGAACAGCGGATTGATGAATGGGGAATCTTTACGGTTTCGATAGCCCAGCGCAGCGATGCAAACCATGTTGAGTCCTGACCAGCCTCTTGGGGTGTTCCAGCGGGCCCGCCTGGGCATCCTCTGGCTAGCTGTTCTGGGACCTCTATTCTTTCTGACCTATGGTGCAGCCAATACCTTCACTGCTACCCGAGGAGACATAGGAAGCCTTGTCTTCGAATGGGAACATCTGATTCCCTTCTGGAGCTGGACAATCCTTCCATACTGGTCCATTGACCTCTTGTACGGCGTGTCATTTCTCCTGTGCAAAACACCACGGGAAATGAAGCGACATGCGTTCAGGTTACTGACTGCCCAGGGACTTGCGATAGGCGGATTTCTGCTTTTCCCGCTGCACTTCACCCATGGCCGGCCTGAAACCGAGGGCCTTACCGGATGGCTCTTTGACGTACTGCTGGGCTTTGACCAACCCTATAACCAGGCTCCTTCGTTACATATCATACTGCTGGTAATACTGTGGGATCGCTACGCCGCGCATAGTCGCCCGCCAGTCAGATGGTTCGTACATGGATGGGCCCTACTGATCGGGCTATCGGTACTGACAACCTACCAGCATCATTTCATTGACATTCCAACAGGCGTTCTTGTGGGAATGCTGTGCCTGTGGTGCTGGCCAATGGAGCAGCCCTGCCCGCTGCTGCGGATCAAGTGGCCGTGTAATCGTAAAACCAGGCTGATTGGCCTTTGCTACCTGCTGGGAGCATTAGCTGTGGCCGCTATTGCCGTGGCACTAGGCGGTACAGGTCTTTGGCTGTTATGGCTTGGATGGGCCCTGCTATTGGTGTCGGCCACTTACCTGTTTTGGGGTGCGCAGGGATTCCAGAAGCAGTACAGCGGCCAGCTCAGCATCGCCTGTAGCCTTATGCTTGCACCCTACCTGCTGGCTGCCTGGGCCAACTCCAGGCTCTGGACTTCCGGTGAGCCAGTGGTCGTCGAAATAGAGCACGATGTTTGGATAGGACGCCTGCCGGATAGTGGCGTACTCCAGCAGCATGGCTTTGCTGCTCTGGTCGATCTTTGTGCGGAGCTTCCAGCTCCTCAACCAGGGCCAAAGACAACTTACCTTGCCCTCCCTCATCTGGACCTCGTTCCACTGAACACCAGCGAGTGCGAAGCGGTCGCGAGGGCTATCCAGCAAGCCCGTGGCAGAGGCAGAACGCTGGTGTACTGTTCACTTGGATATTCCCGCAGCGCAGCCGCCGTTGCGGCATGGTTGATCCTGTTTCGTCATGTCAGTGATGGCCAGGCAGCAAGGGCGCAGCTGGAAAGCAAGCGCCGCGTACACCTGGGCAAGGCGCAGCTCGAGTACCTTGATGCACTGATTACTCACAGCCCTGCGAGCCAGCCAGCGCCTCTAAACGGCCTGTCAGGAGCGCCTGCATGACAACTGTCCAGGCGTTGCTTTGCGCACAGCTCCTTTACCAGGGAAGACAAATCCATTGCTGCTCCATGACACTGAGCGGCCTGGCAGTGCTAGCAGCGCTAGCTGCAATGCTGGTAGGCGCTTACCTGGCCGGTGCTGCGTTTCTCATGAGCTTTACTGTCTCTCTGGTGCAGCTCTACTGGTCGGCCCGGGTCAATATTGACGCTGCGCTCTTCCGACACCTCTCTGACAGCCATGAAGCTGACAGGGACAGAATAGGCCATGAACTTGATCAGGGATTAGTCAGGCTTGGGCTCGTAATGGCGATACCGGCCAACCGCTCATGGGATGCACGCAGCCGCGGTGCGCTTGGCTTGCTGCGTAATCAGGCCCGGTGCCTTGCTGTCCAGACAGCCCTGTTGATAGCTGCTGTGGTAATCCTGGGCTTACGCAGCTAGCCAGGACGTCAGCGGATACAGGCGCAGCCTGTGCTCTGGTTGCCCATGACATATTGGCAAGCAGAAACAGTAGTGACTGCCGCCGCGAATAGCTCCGCAACCGATGCATATGTAAGCGTATTAAAGATAAACCACCCCTTGGAATTACTGATCCAAGGCACCGCAAAAGGACTTGTATGCCCTCCGTCTACGATCTGAAACCGCGTTTCCAGGAACTGCTACGTCCCTGCGTCACCGCACTATACAACAAGGGCATCACTGCAAATCAGGTAACCCTGTCTGCCTGCCTGGGCTCCATTGTGATCGGGATGGCGGTTTCCTTGCTCGCCTCATTTTCACTTGTCTTCCTGCTGGTACCAGTCTGGATGCTACTACGCATGGCCTTGAACGCCATAGACGGTATTCTTGCCCGAGAGTACGCACAGCAGTCCCGGCTTGGCGCCTACCTGAACGAGGTCTGCGATCTGGTTTCAGACGCAGCGCTCTATCTGCCCTTTATGTTACTGGCTACCTGCCCATGGCTTGTACTTGTCGTAACGTTTCTTGCCTGGCTTAGCGAGTATGTAGGGGTCATGGGGTTAATGGTCGGAGCAGACAGACGCTACGATGGCCCCATGGGCAAGAGTGACCGGGCTCTTGTGTTTGGTGGTATGGGCTTGCTCGTCGCCCTTGGCGTGAGCCCTGGCCTCTGGCTCGATGTGGCACTGGCGATTATGACGGGCCTGGCCTGTCTGACGATATACAACCGTATCAACAGGGGCATGAACGCCGCTGTCTAGACCTCTAGCGATACTGTGTCTCAAAGGGAATTTGACTATGCACCGCTCATGCCTGGGCTCAGGGCCAAGCCGCCTGGCCGCGCTACTGATCACATCCTTTGCCGCTGCACTAACCGGCGCGCGGGCGCTGTGGCGTGGCTCCCAGCCTTCCACAGGGGCCCGAATCTATTTTGCGAACCATAGCAGCCACGGCGACTTTGTCCTGCTCTGGTCATCACTCCCGCCCGACTTAAGAGCCCGCACTCACCCTGTCGCAGGCGCGGACTACTGGAACAAGGGATGCCTCCGACGCTTTATTATCAACGATGTATTCAAGGGTGTCCTGATCAACCGCAGGCCAGGCTCTGGTCCGAATGATGCAATCGCTCAGATGAGCCACATTCTGTCCCGTGGTGATTCGCTGATCTTGTTTCCCGAAGGCACACGCAACCAGGGCGATACTCTGCTTTGTTTCAGGGGCGGTCTTTATCACCTGGCCCGAGCCTGCCCAGACGCAGAACTGATACCTGTCTGGATAGACAATCTCAAGCGTGTTATGCCCAAAGGTCGCACCCTTCCGCTTCCCCTGCTGGTTACCTTGACATTCGGAGAGCCTGTCCAACTAGGCCATGACGAAACCAAGGAACACTTTCTTGAACGGGCACGCGAGGCGCTGCTCACTCTTTCGAAGGAGGATAAATGATGGACCACCAGACCTTGATGCTTTTTGTTGCCGTGGCTGGTTTCCTCGCGGTTGCCTCCACAGTCGGGTTTCTCCTACAGCAACGCACGGGAGCCTCAGCAAACCCGGTTGTAGAAAATCTGATCGCCCGGATCAACGCCTGGTGGGTAATGGTAGGCGTACTAGCCATCGCGTTTGCGTTTGGTAAGATTGGCGTGACCGTACTTTTTTACCTGATCTCGTTTTTCGCCCTTCGGGAGTTCATTACGCTTACCCCAACGCGCAACAGTGACTACCCTGCGCTTGTAGGTGCCTTCTACCTGGTACTGCCTTTTCAGTATTTTCTTGTCTACATAGAATGGTATGGACTGTTCAGCATCTTTATTCCTGTCTATGTATTCCTGCTGATGCCCTTTCTGGCCTGCCTTGGCGGCGATGCGACCCGTTTTCTTGAGCGTACCGCGAAAACCCAATGGGGTCTTATGATCAGCGTTTTCTGCATCTCCCATGTACCGGCACTACTTACACTGCACCTGCCGAACTTTGAGGGCCGTAGCCTGTTGCTCGTAGCCTTCCTTGTTCTGGTTGTGCAATCCTCCGATGTCTTGCAATACATCTGGGGAAAGCTTTTCGGGCGCCACCGGATTGCTCCTCACCTGTCCCCCTCGAAAACCACCGAGGGCTTTGTGGGTGGAGTGGTCAGTGCAACCGTGCTGGGCGGCTCGCTCTGGTGGATGACACCGTTCACACCATGGCAAGCCACCGGAATGTCACTACTGATATGTGTCATGGGCTTTATCGGCGGGCTTGTGATGTCCGCCATCAAGCGTGACCGTGGCGTAAAGGACTGGGGCAACATGATAGAGGGGCACGGCGGAATGTTGGACCGGCTGGATTCAGTCTGCTTTGCGGCGCCAGTATTCTTCCATGCTGTACGATATGGCTGGGCCCAGGCATGACATGGCCATGTTTGTAGACCGTTTCTGCAGATAAGCTAGGCTGGCCTGGCACATCGATTTGAGATATCTACAGGCTCCCCTCACTCTGTCCAGCCAGCCTGATGCCCAGACTCCTGGAGGGTGAGGCCTGGCTCCATGCTCCGTATAGACCTGTACTGCCATTGGCCAGGCTGGAAACTGGTCCAAAAATGCTCAGGGTCTCCTGCCCTTATTAGTGCAGGCCGCCTTTCTCGGCAATGTCTGCTTTCATAAGCAGCACTAGACCACGAAGGCCCGTTCCGACCAGTGATCCCACCCGGTATTGCCCGGGTTCATTCAATCCAGGGCAGCCAGCAGAAGCACCGGATCAGCTCGCTTCGCATTTTTGCCTTTAGAAATGAGACAAACCACACTTTCCGGTCTGGAAAAGAACGTCAGGCGCTATCATCCATTGACTATTCTTGATCCACGCCATAGCCCGGTGCAGGGTCTGAGGGTACCCTACTATTGCGGTTTCCAGTTAAGCAGGGCGGGTCAGCCCGGCTATATTCGACCTGTAGCCTGAAGCCTTTTTAGACCGGTTTGGACCAGCGGATCGAAGGGGTCTGCAAGGCGGTTTTTATCATGCTCGCAGTGATAATGGCTTTGCGATTGAAGCACTCAGACATGGCAAGTCTTTGATCTTTGTACCTTTTTGGGCTGAAACCCTATAAGAAGTAGCGGATCTACCTCGACGTTGACCGTGTAGTAAAAATGAATTCATGAGCTGTTTTATAGGGTTTGATGGCTTTTTTACTTGCATGACCCTATCACGACGTTCAAAATCCCCTGAAACACATAGTCTATTACATTACAGGGATCTTCATGGACGCTTTGGCCAGTTCTCAAGTCGATAATGTGGAAGCCTATCCATATACTGACTTTTCGGCTCTACAATTCCCGCCCCAGTTCGCCGCCGATTGCCTTGGCATCAGTCCACAGACCCTAAAGAACATTGAGAAAGAAAATAACCTTCAGATTGGCCGTGTCGCACGTGGATCGGTCGAGGTCCGCAGCTACACCTTGAATGACCTGTTCCAGATCGCGGCGATACGTCGACAAAATGGCCAGACCAAGGGGTTTGCGCGACCGATTACCATCTGCGACTACGTACAGAAGGGTGGAACCGCCAAGACCACTACTACCTGTAACCTGGCCATTCTGTTCAGCCTGATGGGGCTTCGTACGCTGGTCATCGACAATGACCCTCAAGGGGACGCCAGCTCGATGTTTGGCTACGACCCAGACCTTACCGCAGAAGAACTCGAGGATATTGGCGTCCCCGGCGAACGTTCCGTCAATGGCCATCTGGGTAACCTTATGCGCCTTGGCAACGCCTACCAGCCCATGACCCTCGATGAGGTGATCAAGAAACCCTTTGGTGAATATGGTCCTCACCTGATTCCAGCTGAAGACTCTCTGGATGACCTGGATGTGGTGTTACGCAACGCCCAGGGCTCCGACTTCCGTTATTCCCTGTTTATCTCCTCGGCCAGAAACGGCGAGTATCCGCATTGTGATCTCTCCCGCTACGACGTCATCATCATGGATAACGCCCCGTCCGGTACCATGTTGTCGCGCAACTCCATGGTGGCGGCTGACTTCCTGATCTGCCCGGTTCGCATGGACAAGTTTTCCTTCCGGGCATTATCGCGTCTGGCGTACAAGCTTGCCGAGTTCAAAAAGGATTTCAAGCGCGCCCCTGAAATCATCGCCATCCCGACGATGTATATCCGCAACCGGCCTCGGATTCAGGCCAACCTGGCAAGGCTTGCCCAGCTATTTCCCAACAAGGTAACGGAGCAACCGCTTTACCTGTCGGAGGATTATTCCAAGAGCCTTGAGGACGGCGTGCCATTGTCACTTTGGCGACCTGCGACGGACAACTCCCTTGGCGCCATGCGCCTGGTGTTTAGCGAAATCACAGGACGTATCCGTAAAGTACTGGAGCAAGTTAAATGAAATCGACACGTCGACTTGGTCAGGATGGCGCTCCGGTGAGTCACTCTCGAGTCGTACCGCTTGTCGAGGCTGACCTTTCCCGCTCCCAGGAGGATATTCTCAAGGAACTGGGCTTGCTTAATGCGCCCGGCACCTCGTCTGCCGCTACGCAGGAAGCAGTGCCGCCCAGTTCAGGCTTACCTACAAATGCTCACGGGATGGATTCGCCCGCTGATTATCCAGCAGATGAAGATGCGTCGCTGGCCTTGCTTCCCATTGATCTGATTGACCCAGGCCGCTACCAGCCGCGTCTGCATTTCGATGAGGAAAGCATCAGCCTTCTGGCCTCCACGATCGAGCGAGGCCAGGGGCTAACCAACCCGGTCATTGTGCGCCCTGTTGAAGACGGCCGCTATGAACTCATTGGGGGGGAGCGCCGTCTACGGGCGCACAAGTTGCTTGGCAAGTCCCACATCTTCTCGTTGATACGCCAGTACACTGATGAAGAAGCGGCCATCATGTCCTGTACAGACAATGATGCAAGGGAAGATCTATCCGATTATGAGCGGGGCCGCGGGTACAAGCAGCTACTTGATTCGGGCATGATCAAGCATCAAACCCAGCTGTCCCAGCGTGTTGGCAAAAGCATGTCGACTATCAGTCGCTGCCTTGCCTACTTTAAGCTTCCAGCTGAGGTCATCTCCATGCTGGATCTTAATCCCCTGCTTATTGGTAACAAGCTGGTCGGCGAGTTTGTACGCTTCACAGACCAGGGCCAAGAAGACCTTGTCATTGAAGCGGTTCGCAAGATTGCCAAGGGTACGTCGCAGGAGGCTGCGCTACAGTGGCTCAAGGCAGAGGTAACCCGAACACTTAACCCCAAGATGCCCAAAGCTTCAGTAGCGCTCCAGCTGAACAATGGCCTTGGCTCGGTCAATGCGCTGATCGATGGGCAAAAGCTTGTTTTGACCTGCCCCAAGGGCCTAACGCCTGATCAACTCCTGGATCTTCTCAAAACCACTGTGGGATCCCACTAAACCCTTGAAATATAAGAGTTTTCACGGTGAAAAGATTCGCTGTGAAAACTCCCTTTCGCTTTCCCTTCTCTTTTCCCTTATAAAGCACATCCAGCCTTTCTCACTTCCTGTTTTATATCTCGCCTCCATCTTTGACTGATCTGGTTCCAGATATATCGCCTAGACCACCTACCTTTCATAGTCTTTGTGCGTCTGTCTTCTTAAAGTTTTCACCGTGAAAACTTCATGCCAGCACCATCAAAACCACTGATATAAAATCAATAGGTACGTGTCCCTTTACTGCTACTAAAGGAGGCAATCCCGTATGAAAGCAGGTCATAGTATTGACTTGATCACCTACTTTTCACCGTGAAAAGTTCCTCTAAACCGTCTTCCTCTTATAGCTTTCCTTCTCACGCACCAAAAATCGGATCCAAGATCCTTTATTCCAACAATTGCCTCCTTGGCTTCTTGGCTTCTTGCTAGCTTATCGACCTTTTTTTCACGGTGAAAAGTTTCCTTATTAGAAGGAACAAGTGATACAAGCATCTGTTCGA
>NZ_CP069253.1:0-38477 GCF_051027695.1 Pseudomonas sp. JZ134
GTCCAGTTGCATCAGCAAAACCCCAGCCTGACAGGTAGCGCCCTTACCCAGGCGGTAGACGCCCTCCTTCGACGATAGCCCTCCTCTCAAGCGTACCGCTTCCCTGCGGGGCCTCTGCTCGCCTGTACCCCTGCCGTTACCCTTCCGCTGTCCTAAAACCTCTCAAAACGGCCCGGATTCGCTCTAAACAGCTCCTGCCTTCGTGTACCAGATCGTATTAAGGCGCTTCGATCAGTTCGGCTCGTTGCTGTTTTGAATTAAGTGCAAAAAAAAGTATGCAGTGGTACCGCTTCGCTTAAAGAACAGAGCCTTTAAGCGCTGTGCATAACCCAGGCACGGTGTAAGGCCTGGCTCTTGTGTATTGATGTTCCCCGACTTCGCGCCTGCAGGCGCGCGGGGTCCCCAGGTGCTCCCTAAAGCAAAAGAGCTGCTTGGAGGTCTTAGCGCCCTTCCAGCGGCTGCACGCCGCACGCGTCGTTTAGCCGCTTCACGGCGCGCCTCTGGCTTCGTCTCGCAAGCGAGCCGAGGTAATCAGTGATGGAGGTGGCTCAAAGCCCTTCGCTCGTTCCAAACGGAGCCGCTTGAGAGAAGAGCGCCGCGCTCAAGGCAGGTAAAAGCGGGAGCAGGTTGTGTGGGCGCGCAGGGGGCCATGGTGAGGGGGGCTCTGCAGGGTTTTGCAGGGTTTTCTTAAGGCTAAAAACGCCGCGCAGGCCGCGCCGCGGGCCGCATCGAGGCCAGTGCAGGGGTGCAGAAAAAGCGACCTATTTAGCCCGCAGGCGTCGTGGGGGGACAACTGCGCGCGCCGGGTGAAGAACCATGCAGGTGGTACAGGCCACCGCAAGAGGAAAAGATGCCGCTGCGTTGTGGTATGTTTTAGACGCTGCTGGATCTGGTTGCCTAAATTCTATCGCTGGTCTTTGGTAACCAGGTCCAGTCGCTTCCCTAAGATTCCCATCCCAAGCCCAGCTAATGCCTATCAGGCGAGCCAATAATCTGATTGGCTCGGGCATGAGCCTGTAGATGGGCAACCAAACAGGGATCGTTTTCTCAGAATGGATCCTGTCTTTATTGCAGACACAAAAAACCCGCCGAAGCGGGTTCTTGTTGATCATACTCAACGTCCTGTCGAGCTGCCATCCAGGCGACGATCAATCATCCTTGATCTCTCTGAGCACATCCTGTGCTGCAGTTGATGGGTGCAGATTACGGGCTTTATCGAGGGTGCAATAGAGCTGCTCGCCGCTATACCGTGTAAGCATTTAGCTATACCGGGGCGGTTTACTACCTTACAGCATCCCATGCCTGCCTCAGTAAAACAGGGTCAGGCTTGAAGCGGGACAGGTGTCTTATGCATACCACTGGATAATGCCGCCCCCTGATATGTGCTCGGAAGCTGTATGTTGCCCAGTAGGAGTGCTGACTCACGTGATGAACTGGGCCCTGCTCTCCAAACGCGTCGTATAGCACTCGAGCTGAGGAAATACCGCTGCGGCTGTTGCTGTAGGCCACAATCAGCTCCGCCTCGGTCAGAGGCATAGTGATTTCAGCGAAATATTGCATGGATGCCGCCTTCAACGCTTCATAGCTTTCCAAGTGCGTTTCGCGCGCCTGGCTTTTAATACTTGAGGCGCTTTTTGAGCACATCAGAATGGCATTGGTATAAATCGTATTTGATACATCAAAACCGAAAACAGCAGGTATCGCTAAAAGCCGCTCAGCCAAGGTGAAATAGCCATTCCATCCAAGGGTAGCCCCTTGAGTGACATTGCACTGAGAGCGATCCTCAAAGGCCTGCTGTAGAGAAGCTACAGCTTCAAATTCAAGATCAGCGTCCGAGCCATTTAAGCCAACTACCACTAGCCTTTTCTGCTTGGCTGGGGCCGACAATACGTCGAAGCTGTTATCAAAGATCCGTGTACGTAGACCTTGAATATTGCATCGGCGTGCTCCCGATACGCAGTGTTCCAGAACCTCTTGTTCAGTCATCTCATTCCCTTAATCAAACAGAAGCCTAGGCTTTTCGGAGTATGCGCCTTCGTTGAAGGCCATCTAGTAGAACTGCTAGAGCTGTTTAACTCAATACGCATTACGCGAAGAAGCTGAATCCTTTATAGATAGCTAGATAGATAGCTATCTATAGGCTTGATGGCTTCTGTTGCTGTCTACTTGAAGCCAAGCTCTAGGCTTCACAACTATCAGTTACAACCTATTGCTTTTGACTCAGGAAATGAAGTCCTGTGTTTTTGATAACCCATCCTTTAGCGCTGCGCTAAAAACAGTACGGGTAGTGTTTCTCGGTAAGCTTGAGACTAGAGCTTTCTAGATAGATAGCTATCAAGATAGCTATCTATCTCTTTGCTGGTTATGTATATTCCCCGCCCTATGCTGTAAAAGGCTGTAGCAGGTTATAGCTAGATAGCTATCTATCTTAAAGATGGAGGGAAGCATGATTTTTTCAGTAGTAAACACCAAGGGTGGCGTAGGAAAAACTACAACAGCAATTCACTTGGCATCTCTACTAGCTCGCCAAGGCAAAACACTACTAATCGATGGTGACCCACAAGCTAGTGCAGCAAGCTGGGCTGCCTGGCGTAGAGAGAATCCAGAGTATGAAATCAGTCCTACCACAACGTGTTTAGCTGGAAAAGCGATCTTGAGCGAAGGCAAGCAATTAGCTCAAGGGTTTGAACACGTGGTCGTTGATGCAGGCGGGCGTGACTCTGTAGGTCTTAGATCTGCTTTGCTGTTAGCTCAAAGAGCTGTAATCCCTGTAGGGGCTAGCAATCTGGACGCAGCGGCTATGACTGATTTGTTGACAGTGGTAGAGCTGGCTCGAGATTACAACCCAGATCTAGATGTGCGTGTCCTTCTCACACGAGTGGACCCACGTACGAAAGACGCAGCTGAGATGCTGGAGTTTTTAGCTGAGCAACAACTCTCTGTGCTGCCTACTAAGGTATGTGAGCGAGTAGCGTTTAGACGAGCTATTGGTGAAGGGGCGACAGTCCATGAGCTAGGCAAAGACCAAGCGGCCATGGCTGAGATAGAAGCTTTTTTCAAGGAAGTAACAGAATGAGGAAAAAACCAGATCTATCAGCTTTTTCAGCTAATGCTAAAGATCCTAATGACTTCCTATCTGGTGGGGCTGCTGACCGGGCAGACAGAAATGTACAGGTAGAGGCTCAAAATCCTCAACCAGAGGTATACAAGCCAGAACCTACTGTTCAGAAGATTTTTAGGCTTCGCTGGGATGTTGCTAACGCACTGAAGTTACATGCGGCCCAACAAAGCGCAAAAACTGGAAGCCGGGTAACCGAAACAGAAATAGTTGATCGCCTTCTTCGAGACTATCTAAAGCTCAAATAAAGATAGCTATCTATATAGCTATCTAAGCGTAATCAAAAGGCAAGCTGGTAAAGCCCGCATTTTTAAAGGGATACAGCTAGCGATGCTATATAGATAGCTATCTATATAGCTACATAGATAGCTATATTGCTTCCTGTTTTGATTTTATGGCTTGATGTGATGACAAGATCTGATATCTTGCATCGCATAACTTAGTAGGATATAAACTGTGAACATCGATTCACTTGGCGTTACCCCTCCCTCAGTGATGCGAGAGTTAGTAGCCGCAGGAAGCGTGTCTGATGTGTCCATCCAGGCAGCGGAGCAGGGACTAGTGATTATTGTGCGTTTGGGTTCAACTGAGCGCGTTCTAGGTGTTGCACGAGGCGGGATCCGACATTTTAAAAGTCTTGATGGAGCGGCATCGTTCTTACAAGACTTAGGCATATTTCAATTTGAGGTCGATACCAATAACTGGATCCCCAAAACGAAAATGGTGACTGAGGCAAGCACTTAGTCTCAAACACAAAAGAAAAAGCCCCAGCTGGCAGGCCGGGGCTTTAAAACATTGAGTAGCGAGTTTTCTTGCAGGATCGCGCGCTACTCAACACACAGTGAGCAGATTATGGCTTTCACTGCGCGCCTGCGCAACCAGAAAATGTGCCATTTATCGTATGCTCACCGCCGACGGGGCGGTGAGTCATGGCGTTAAAACAGGGCACGCTACAGCGACAGCATGATGCTCCAGGCTCAGGCTTTTATGCGCCTTTCGCCGGCAAGCCATCATCGCCTTCAAAAATAGCCTCACGTAATCCCGGCAAGCTTTCCGAAAAGCAGGCCCAAACGTTCCTGGGCGAAGCCGCACGACGTATCCGTACCGAATGTAAGACGCGGGCAGGCACCTGGCTCTGGCGTCTGGACCGGATTCATAAAAGCGGTTGCCGCACCAAACAGCAACGCTGGGACGCCCTGGCCGCCATCGCTGAGTCGCTCATGTCACGGGTCGACTTGGCCACACTGGTTCTTGGCTGGATGGACAGCAACGGTGACTTCCGTCTGAATCGGCAACGTCGCCTGGTCGATGATGGTGGTCTGACAGACTGCCGTGTCTCGCGCACACTTAAAGCGCTCGAGGAGGCAGGCTATATACGGCGTAAGCAGCGCCGCCTGTTCAAGGATGGGGTGCGCTGGATGACACGCACCATGATCCATTTACGACCGCGGCTGTTTATCGATCTGGGGCTTGGCCATCTCCTGTCGGCCGCCCGCACCCGCAAGAAGAGCGAACGCACCCGCAAGCTGGGCGCCGTCAAACAGCTGCAGCACATGGAGGCGCTCCAGGCGCTGACCCATCATCACCAGAAGCAACAACGCAAGCGCGCTGCCCAGGCCCGAGAGGAGAGGGTACTGGCTGCCCAATACGCAGCGCTCAGCGTAGCCGACCGGAGACAACAAGCGGTATCGCTGCTTGAGCTCAAGGCGCAATATCCCGACCTGTCCGATCAGGACATCCTCACACTGCTTCGCCAACAAGCCGGCTAATCGCTCGGCCTGATCTCCTATTGCTAACCTAGGCAAATCACGCTGAAAACGCCCTTAGCGCGCCTCTGAGTGGCCCTTTCTCTACTGCATAGGACGCCATTTACATCGTCATTGAGCAAGGAATGCGAGAGGTCATTATGGGCGGGATCTTCTTTTTAACTTTTCTGCAAAATTTCAGGTCGAGTGGTACCACAGCTTTGCTGTAAGAAAGCCTTAAAGAACAGTGCAGATTTAAAGCACACCTCATGACCACACTATTTTAAAAGGATCCCCAACTTCCACGCCTTGCGTGGTGGGGCCCCCAATGCCTTCGGCGACCAGGGGGATGATCCCCCTGGACCCACATTTCTAACACCAAGGGCTACGCGCCCTTGTCATCCGCGTCGGGGATCGCCCCGAACGCTCGGGGGATGGTGACCAGAAGCCGTCACCATCCCCACTCGCAAGGCTTTCTCTTAAGGTCGTGGCGTCAAGGGAAATACGGCCGTTGGCCGGTCCTGCGGACGCGGAACCCCAGCAGAGCCGGGGCCCCCCGCCATTTCCCTTGACGCCACAGAGTTATAAGAATGGTGATTGGCTAGAGTCTTACCTACAGCCTGGTTGGCAGATCACTTAAATCGTGTGTCAGATCGGGCTCTACGATGCCGGCATAGATAGATAACAGTCGCCACAGTGCATAAGGCACCTCATCCCCCACGGTTGTCCATCTACGGACCCTGCTGGGATCTATACCTAGTAGCCGCCCAACTTTGGATGTAGAGAGGTCCATCAGACGCATCATCTCCTTGAGTTCTTCTGAAGTGGGCGCTTTCCAGGTATCAGAATACGGCGCAAATAGCCCCGCTCTACCCAAGCCGACCATTTCCAGCAGGTCAGCTCGGGTAAACGTCCACGTTTCCTCATTCATGCAGATCAAGTTTTCGGCACCCAACCTCCAGGCCTGCCTGCAGGCATCTTTCAGGCCCTCGACCTTGAGGGTTTGCCGGGTGGCGTCAGGAAGTTTTGCTATGGCTTGCATGGGGCTCTTCTACAACTCATGAGACTGCTATTCGAACAGCATCAAGGCTGATAAGTAAATCGGCAGGGAAGGCTTGTGTAGTCGTTAGAGGTAGCGAAAAGGCGGTGTAGACGTTTAAGTCGTTCTGGCTGCTTATCGTTACACCTGGACACTGGCTTTTTGGTGTAGCCGTTGGGGTACACCCTAATGACTACAAAGCCCTGAATGGCAGCTATGGCCAAAAGCGAACCTAGTCTTGATCGAAGGATTGCAGTATAAAATCTCTTATAAGAGGAGCATCAGTAATTTATAAATTGTTCATAACTAATATTTTTATAGATAATGACAGAGATCATATATGGGCCCTAGCGACCGCTCTAGATATTTATTAGAGAAATTTTTATTTAAAGGAAAAATAATAAAAGAATTTACTGGTAGAGGTGGGCTTATTTATATTGTAAGCCAAGAAGGAACTTGTCCAGACAAAGTAGCTTACAAAACAATTCAGAAATTCGAAGATGCCACACCAGAATTGATCAGTGGCTTTTCTCGCGAAGCGGAGAACTGGATAAAATTTTCTGGGCATTACTTAATTGTCACGCCTTATTTTGTAAAAAATTTTCAAGGTATTCCTTTAATTTGCATGCCTTATTGCAATGGCGATTTACGCCATTTAAGGGAGGAACATGAGCTTGATTTCGTAGCTGTGCTTAATCTAGGGCTGCAGATAATTAAAGGATTGATGGTTGCTAATAGTCGGGGAATGAGACACCACCAAGACATAAAGCCTGAAAATCTTCTTTATTTAGATTTAAGCGAAAAATATCAAGGTTTTCCACCGTCCAATGTTGATTTGTCGGTAAAGTTTTCTGTACGGATCGCAGATTTTGGTGTTGCCAACGCGTGGGATAATGGGCATCCCGGTGGAACCAACGCTTATAAAGCGCCAGAGCAATATACAATAGATAGTAGTGGTAAGTTTTGCCCTGATGTTTTTGCAGTTGGGGTTGTGATAACCGAGCTTTATCAGGGGTATCATCCTGCGAAAAAAGCACCCGGCGGAAACCCTAAAAGTTGGCGTTGGGGCATGTTGGAAAGATGGGCACGTAGTAACGAGAGAAATTTCGCCAAACCTCAGTCGACTGAGGCTACTGAGCTAGTGCAATTGCTTGGTAATATGATGAATGCGGATCCAGCTCTCCGCCCATCGTTTCAACACTGTTATGGTGTAATAGCCAGCTTACTGCAACGGGTAAGTCCGCAGACACTTGTTCAAATGGAGCTCCTGTTTGATTACTACGATTACAGTGCCAATCATCGAAAACTAGAGGGAGAATTGTTTCGACAACTAAAAATTTCGAAAATTGCCGAAAAGAAAGAGTCAGTAAAAGAGAAAATGGTGCTTGAATTACGCGGTGTCCTTGACCGTGGAGTGACTACGCACAGTTCGGCCCTCGAAACCCATCATAGGGCAACAGCATTATATAAATTGTGCGGGAGGAATCTAACTGAACATGAAAAAAGTACTATAGTTTCCGCATCCGAATGCGTTGTTGTATTTTTTTTGGATAATTGCGAGCTGTTTACCTCAAGTGACTTATTTTCTTCTTTTTCTTTTCGTGAGCCGTCACCATATAAGCTTGGGAGCAATATCGAGGCAAGATCCGAAATATTGAATACTAATATAGACCGGCTGATTTACCTTAAGGCATACGATGCTGGTTTAAAGTTAAAAGTTGTTACCGGTGGAGAGGAAATTAGGGCATGTTTATTGATGGGAGAGGCGATAAAATATTGGATCAATGGAAATGTACGAGATGCCTGCGCTTTACTAGAGCAAGTACAGGAGCTGGCATGTCAAGAGCTAGAGCTGGATGACTTGTATAGGACTTGGAAATATGCTGAGGAAAATGATTTTGCGGAGAAGCATAAAAAATTAAAAGCCTTCTTTTCTTAGATATACGAAGCGGTATTGCCTCAAGCTGTTTAGTATTAAACACCAAATCTAGTCAGACTTTAGAAAATAAAAGACTCTTCATCCTTAGAGTTTACTCCGAGTCTCATTCCAAGGCTCGCTTAATTCTGGAAGATAGCTAGTTAAGTCCTGAGCCAAGGACTTAACTAGCTGATAGCGGCCAATAATTAATGGACCGCTACAAAGCGTTTGCGTGCAATCGAACCTTTTGGATTCACTCAGTAATTGATTAGTGTCAGGGACAGTCAAAGCGCTTCGCGTAACGTATCTGCTACGTATTGATTAATACTTTTACCTGTCAGTTCTGCCCTCATTGCCGTTTGGGCATGCAGCTCAGGATCAATTCGTAGGCTTAGCTTTCCGGAATAAGGCTTTTGAGGTTCTTTGCCAATCCTTTGGCAGGCATCTAGGTAATCGTCTACCGCTTCGATAAAGGCTTCGCGCATCTCAGAAACAGACTCGCCATGGAAGCCAACTACATCGCGAATTCCAGCGATATGACCAATAAAGCAACCATCTTCATCGCTGTACTCGATACGGGCAGAATAACCCTTGTAACTCATCGGTTTCATGGTTTTACTCCTGCTTGTTCAAGGAAGGCGCGAGCGTCACGCACTTGGTAAGGTTTGGCCTCTTTAGCTGGATGCGGACGATGGAAACTTGCAATCACACCATTTAGCTCAAAGCGTACACGTGAGCCATTGCCCTCGATTACCTTTGCATTTAGGGCCATAAACAGTGCCTCAATACGTATTCATTCCAATGTTGGCGATACCGGTTTGGAAAAGATTGCTTTTAGGGTGGCTTGCTGCTTGTTATTCATAGCGATTTCTTTTGCATTGGTATCATTTTATGATACCAATGGTATGGAGTCAAATTGAACAGATCTAAAGTGGATAAACATCATGTCTGGTAAAAAGTCATTTTCAGTCTTGCGTGACAAAATGTCCTTGGAAGCCCAGATACGCAGCAGTGAAAAGGCCGCTACGTTACGTGCAAAAATGAGGCTTTCCGAGAATTGCCGTACTCGTAAGCTTTAGCTCTTTCAGAAATGGCTTGATGGAATACTGCATGTAAGCCAGGGACACGTTGTCAAACTTGAAAGAGGAATGATATATCGGCTTCATGCACTATGTTGTTAAAGCATGGGCGACGAGCTAAAGGTAACTGTTAGGTTTGCACGTTATAGGTATGCATCAGCTATTTTTTGTATTTATAAAATACCTACCTAACCAAATTTGTGATTTAGAAAAGGCCCTGTTATTAAAGGGCATTTTTATTTGTAAAAAGTCTATTAAATTGTATATTGTCTTTACTGAAAATTTAGCTAAATGAACTAGGAGTTGTCTTGAAGTCAAATATTAAAAAGAGAATTGGTAGCGATACTGAAAAAGAACTGTCTCTCAAGTCTTTCTTAATAAAAGTATTTGCCGATTTAAAGTGGCTGATTGCTATTTTTTCATTGCTATTATCAATACTTACTCTTAGTAAATATTTATGGGTAATAGATCATCCAGATCTTTTGATGGCTTCAATTAGCACAGGGCCAAAGCTTTTTGTTTGGTTGCTTTTTGTTGTAATTGGAATGCTTTGCTATGTGTTTATTATGGTTATTCCATCAACAATATTTGGCTTTACACTTTCATTCTTTAATGTCAGTCCATTTCATTTAGGTAAACTTGCAAATCGATTACTTGTTGTTGTATGGGTCGGTTTTGCTGTCTTGTCTTTAGCGCTTGCCTCTTATTATTTTATAAATCTTCCAATGTGGTCTGTTGCATTAGGAATATTTTTGATTTCTATAATTGGAACATCTTATATTACTCTGTTTTCTAGAAAGTCTTATATTGCAAAAATAGGTGATCGCAAAAATAAGAAAATGCTTTATTTTCAAAGGTCATTTTTTATTTTATTTATAGCTTTTCTTTTGGCCTTGACTACCTTAATGGGTATATTTCCTGCTCAAAATACAATATGGGCTTGGCGAGGACCAGAGGAAGGATGGAAATCCTTTGGGGTTATAGCATGTTGTTTTTTTTCAATGCTAATTTCTTTAGTACCAGTTACTGCATTTTACACAATGCCTGGAAATTCTGGGAAGCGTGCTACGAAAGCTATAATTGGAACTTTTATGGTCATCTTTCTGACTGCAATGTTAACTCCAGCATTGCTAGATAATTGGATCTATACAGCTGCTAATATATTGAAGCTAAAAGATGACAAAGCGCTACCGTATTTGATAAATCCTAAAGATTATCCATATTCAACGTTTGATAAGGAAATTTGGGAGATTGATAAAACAGATAGTAAGGATAAACTATTTACCATAAATGCTTTTAAGCTCTACAGTTTCGATGATATTCTATTGCTATGCCCTGGAAAATACTCTAAAACGCCTCTGAAATATATTTCAATATTCACATCTAAGTGTTTTACAACAACCTCCTCAAAAGTTAAGCCCGCCGCCCCGAGAGGTTTAAGATATAATGGTAACGTCCTGTTAGGAAACTTACCTGACTGTTTGTCTAAAAGGATCTTTACTAAAGTGCCTTTTAAACTTTCAGAAGATAGAGTTTGTATATTTACACATCCGCTGTGAATCATAACCTTGGTCATTAAAATCAAAATTATGACCAAGGCTAAAAGATCGAAACAGTCTCTATATGGAAAATCTAGTCTGTTAAATGAGCTTACTCTTATGCACTCAATAAGAATTCTTGCGTAAGGCTGAGTATGCTGTGGGTTTGAAATCCCACTGCTCAGGATCCCAAGGAATATCGATAGCAAGGCTTCCTCCACTGGCTAATGGGGTTTCGCCTTGTCGATCCAAATTAATGTCATACACGATTGCCAGTACAGTACGGCCTTTATGCTCTCGATGTAGGGTAAGCTCGTTAGCGGTGAGCATAAAGGTATCGGCTGAAGCACTAGTGGTGCCTTTTACCTCGATAAACCATTCCACATCGTCTTTTTTAGCCGTGAAGTCATAAGATTCTTTGGCTGATGTATCTGTGATATCAGTAAAGCCTCGCTGCGCTAAGTCTGCGCGGACCACGTCCATAGCCCGTAGCTCTACGGCAACTTTTTCTTCTTGACGGAGAAAACGACCTTGCCCCCGGCCTCTTTGGGTTCTAGGCCTAACGAGTTGAGTTAGTTGAGCTTGGTGCTCAATGAGCTCTGGAGCTTCGCTCAAAGGCACCTTACCGAATTTCTCTGCCTCATAGAGATCGACCAGCATGCTGCTTAGGGTGGTGAAGTCCTCCCAGAAGCGTTCCTCATCGAAGCCATCTGGTTGGTAGCGCTTAGCAAACGCAATGGCTTTTTCGAATTGCTGAGAGAGGTGATTACCGTGCAGCTTAATTTCATCGGAAAAGCGTTCTGTCAGATGGTATTGATCTGAGAAATGTTTCCGAGCCCAACGGATCTTTTGAGCAAGCTCTTGAGAATCCACATCGACGAGACTGCCATCTTTAAACGTCGTCGCACCACAGCCTAACGTTAGATAAAAGTAGTCGCCACGCCTTGAGAAGTGAAGGACGAGATACCAGCCTTTAGTTGCTGATGGAGACATTTCAGAATCATAAAGCCGGGTCCAGGCCGACATGACTTTACGACCTTTACCATCGCTTCCCTCAACCGAGCACTCGTAGCCTTTAGCTGAAAAGAGAGGCTCATAGCGCATTACTTGTGCCTGAATAAGATCACGCAGAACAGTCCTGATCAGCACGCCTCGTCGCTGCATCGCAGGCGTATTTTCTGGAGCGTATTGCATTTGTAGCGAGAGGATTTCTGCAACAGTATCGGTTAAGGATTCTGTATGGGCCGTTTCGGCCTTAGGCACGATAGTAAATCCGCACCGCCTCAAGGCACGAAATGCGCTGGAATCAGTTCCACCTTTAAAATCACTAGGTCCAAAAGGGCGTCCGTGCATTAACTCAAGTGCAAGGCCTGTTACGGCTTTAGGAGCGTACCGCTTACCCAAATAGAGCACATCAAATGTTGTGGATTTGGCGAAACGGGTTAGCGTGCCAGCGTCGAGCTGTTTGATAGCGGCAAGTACATACTCACGTTCCAGGGTAGTAAGCAGTTCGGTTACGGACGACATAGGGGAAATTCAGGCTCAGTGGCAGCGAAGAGCCCGCTATCATAACAACGCCTCAGGCTCTAACGAGCCTATTTCAACGCAGGGTACGCTCACGTCTATATAGAGCTTTGACCTATGCAGTTAGCTTAGTCATAAGGAGACCCAATGTCCCTCCCAGATAAACCATTGGTTGACGTTAAAGCGCTTGGCGAAGTGCTGGAAACATTTGCATGTGATCGCGATTGGGCTCAGTTCCATTCACCCAAGAACTTAGTAATGGCTTTGAGTGGTGAAGTGGGGGAGCTGACCGAGATCTTTCAATGGATGACCGAGGCACAGTCACATACAGCGGCTCAGCAACCAGACACCGCGCAAGCCGTTAAGGAGGAGCTTGCCGATGTGCTCCTGTACCTGGTGCGCCTGTCGTCAGTTCTAGGTGTGGACCTGGATAAAGCCGCCCGCGAAAAGCTTGTTGTAAACGCTGCCAAATATCCCGTCGAGAAGGCTAAAGGTAGCAGCAAGAAGTACGATAAAATTTAGTACGCAGCTTTTCAGGGACGACCTGTGCTTATTTACGCCGAAACCAAAGCTCAATTTCTCTGCCACAACAATGACCACGATATTGAAGAGGTTATCCTCGAGCGCTTCATGGCAGCCACCGGACGCAAGGTCGGTCCTAGTGAGCTTAACTCCTGGAGAACATCGCTAGGCTATATGGCCAAAGTACTAAGCGATCCAGGTATTCCTAGCGATACCGGCGTTGCTATCGAACTGCATATTCCGCAAACGTCCAAGCGCATCGACTTCATTCTGACCGGTCGTGATACCCAGGGCCAAAAGCATGTTGTTCTAGTCGAGCTTAAGCAGTGGCAAAAGGCAGAGGCGACCGGCAAAGATGCCATCGTTAACACCTTTGTTGGCGGTGGGCAACGCGAAGTAGTCCATCCGTCCTATCAAGCTTGGTCCTATACCACGCTGCTGGAAGGCTTTAACGAAGCGGTTTACCAAGGCGGTATCCAGGTCCATCCCTGTGCCTACCTGCATAATTACGATCGTGACGGCGTGATCGATAATAGCTGCTATGCCAGCTACTTGAATAAGGCCCCTCTGTTCCTCAAGGGCTCAGAAGAGCGTACGCAGCTGCGAGCGTTTATCAAAGAGTACATCCAGGTTGGCGACGATAAGGAAGTGCTCCTGGAGCTAGCCAATAGTCCGATCCGGCCCTCCAAAGCACTCGCTGATTCCTTGAAAAAGCTGCTGAAAGCTCAGCCAGAATTCGTGCTAATCGACGATCAAAAAGAGATCTATGAGGCAGTCCTGGCTTCGGCTAGAGCAGCTTCCGCTGAGCAGCCTAGAGTGGTGATTATCGAAGGCGGACCAGGCACTGGAAAAACGGTTCTGGCTCTTCACCTCCTAGTCCAGTTGACCGCCGATGGTCTCAGAAGTCAATACGTCTCGAAGAACGCAGCACCTCGCAAGGTGTATGAAACCAAGCTGGTCGGCTCGATCACTCGTAGTCGCTTCTCCAGCTTGTTCTCAGGCTCCGGCAGCTTTATTGAATGCGAGCCCAACACCTACGATATGTTGGTAGTAGACGAAGCCCATAGGCTCAACGCAAAGAGCGGTCTCTATGGCAACCTGGGTGAGAACCAGATTAAAGAGCTGATTGGTGCTGCCAAATGCTCAGTGTTTTTTATCGATGAAGATCAGCGTGTAACCTTGAGCGACATCGGCTCTAAACAGGCCATTCGAGATTTTGCTGCCGCTAAAGGCGCCAAGGTCGAAGAGTATGCCCTAGCCTCGCAGTTTCGCTGTAGCGGCTCTGATGGATACCTGGCCTGGCTGGACAATACCCTAGAAATCCGGCCCACCGCTAATCAGCTACTTACTACTGAAGAGTACGAGTTTCAGGTATTCGATTCGCCCGAAGCCCTGCACACGGCTATTGAGGCTAAAAACACTCATAACCGTGCTCGTGTCGTAGCTGGATACTGCTGGCCGTGGCGTAGCAAAAAGAACAAAGATGCGTATGACATCGAGCTTGGAAGCTACCAGCGACAGTGGAACCTAGACCAGGATGGCAGTCTTTGGATCATTGCTGAGAAATCTGTCGAGCAAGTAGGTTGTATCCATACCTGCCAGGGCCTTGAGGTCGACTATATCGGCGTGATTATTGGGCCGGACCTAATCGTTCGTGACGGAGAGGTGATGACTGCAGCGGAGCATCGGGATCGGCACGACAAGTCGATTAAAGGCTATAAAAAACTCAAGAAAGAAGATCCTGAGTTTGCCTTGAAAGAAGCCGACCTGATCATTAAGAACACCTACCGAACGCTTATGACCCGTGGCATGAAGGGCTGTTACCTCCACTGTACCGATCCTGAAACTAATGCCTACTTCCGCTCCCGACTAGGCAAGGCCGCAGCTACCGAAACAAGTGACTCATCCAGCATAGCCAGCTCGGTATGATGAGACCTGGACGTCTACTTAAGAGACAGCATCCAACCGATAGGTAAAGCGTCTAGAATGGGAATTTAATATCTGCAGGCAGGTTTAGGAAACACTATCTGCCCTGCAGGCTGGATTTACTCTTACTCATGAGCGCTTTAGACGCAAAGAAGTAAAGGCAGGTCCGCCAGACTTAAGGACAGGAACCCCGATATGGCGGAAACGCTTCTCCTAACGTTGGCTGAGTTTTGCGAAAAGGCCGGTACCGCTCATTTCGAAAGACAGCTCGAAGACGCCTATCTCAAACGCTTTCCCGATGCAGAAGATAACGCTTCCGAACGAGCCTCCTGGCGTAACTCACTGCCGGCTTTAGCCTCACTGCTTAAGCGACTAGAAGTATCCCCTAAAGGCCATATCCTGATTGAGTACCTAATGCCGATGGGTAACCGGCGAGCTGACTGCATCCTGGTTGGTGAGGATGGCTCAGGGCCCCACATCATTATTGTCGAGCTCAAGCAATGGTCCAGAGATCGAGTGGAGCAGGATGATAGTTACGGGGTGGGTTGGCTTAAGGTTCATGATGGTGGCAAGGGATACCTTGCCGAGCATCCCTGTCAGCAGATCCGGGAATATCACAAGCTCCTCTCCGGCGCGCTCAACTTTGGCAATACGGTCCCGAGAATATCGTCCTTGGTCTTCCTACATAACTATGAAGAGCTGGACCAGGATGAGATCCTGCGGGATGCGCGTTATCAGGAATACTTAGCGGATACGTTACTAGTAACCAAGCGGAAAAATGTAGAGGAGGCGAAGGCGCTACTGAGCACGCTCCGCTCGCCTTCCCAGGTTCTGAGCTATCTGACAGAGCCTGAGCTGCGTTACTCGGATTCGTTTATCACTGCCTTTCGTAAAGGCTTGAACGCCAGTGCGTTATTTAAATCAACGAAAGGCCAAAACGATGCCTTTCAGACAATTCGTAAGGCGGTTTCGGACGCTAACGGAAAGCCGACGTGTATCGTCGTAGAGGGAATTGTTGGGACAGGCAAGACGGTCTTGGCCATGAAACTGCTTAGCTTTCTCATGCAGCGCCGCAAGAATCCTCAATACTACGTGCGTTCAGCTGCTATAGGCCGCTGCCTTAACCATCTTGATTACAGCTCTCGGCGTATCACGAATACGCCCTACCTCATTATTGATGAGGCCCATCGGCTGGATCCTAGCGAGCTACCACTCTGCTTTATAAAGAGAAAGGTAGTGGTGTTTTTTATCGACGATCACCAGTGGATCCTGCCTGGCGAAACCTGCAGAACTGCTACCTTAGAGCAGGAAGCGCTTAGAAATGACTATCACCTGGTTAAGGTTAACTTAACTGAGCAGCTGCGCTGCCAAGAGGCCTCAGCCTACTTAACGTGGGTTGATGACTTGTTTCATAAGCGCCGCGCTGGACGTTTAGCGCAATCCGAAGGCTATCGTGTCGCTGTAGTAGACAGTCCTGCTGAGATGGAGCGCGCCTTAAGAGCACATGCAGCAGAGGACAAGGTCGCAACACGTATCGTGAGTGGATTTTGTTGGGGGTGGGAGACAAAGAATAGGCGAGACGCTCAATACGATATCAAGTTAGGCGACTGGACTGCCCGCTGGAATAAGTTTGGAACCTACCGTGAATGGAATGAAGCTCCAGGATTTCATGAGGAAGTAGGCGTCGTTTATACCGTTCAGGGATTCGAATACGGCTATGTAGGCGTGTTGTTAGGTCCGGATCTTAAGCTTAAGGACGGCCAGCTCGTGATTGATTCAAATGGCTGTGTCGATCCAGGCTTCAAAAAAGAATACCGCACCGAAGAAGCCAGACCTCTTCTGGATCAAGCCATTCGGAATATCTACTACATCCTGATGACAAGGGCTAAGAAAGGGGTGCTTTTATATGCAGTTGATCCAGATGTACAGCGCTTTGTTAAAAATTTAACTTAATCCAATTGGTTGAGAATGATGTTGTGCACTAATAAAGATAATTATTAGTTTCTAAAATATAATATAAGTTAATTAAAGGATTTGATGTGTTAAAGGAATATTTTTTCTTAGGCGTATTAGGATGTGGGTTGTTAGCAAGCCTTACGTGCTTTGCCGAGGGTGTCAGTCCAGAAGAAGAGTATAATAAAAAATACAATATTAATACTACTGTAAATCCATTAGATGAAAATGCTTTTGGGGAAGAGCTTGATTTAAAAACAGGTAGACTCGGATTTACAGCCAATGATGTAACCATAAAAGGCACAGGGCCAGATATTCTTATTGCAAGAAGCTTTGATATTAATAGATATGCGAGAAGTTCAATTAGGGCTGGTCGACTTGCAGATTGGCAGCTAGAAATACCACGCTTGAGTACAACAGTACCGGATGCAAAAGAGCTACCAAATACTAGTATGAATGTCGCTCCTAAAGGGCTTTGGCTAGTAGCAGGTGCAAGTCCACAGGCCAGATGCTCCAGTTACAACGTTTTACCCGATTATAGAAGTAGACAAGGTTTTATCATCTCTGGAAGCGACTGGTGGGACGGCGTAAAGCTTTATATGCCGAATCAAACGGCAAAACCGCTACTTTTAAGGCATGAGAGCAATAATTTAAACGATAGCAAGCTGGTAACGACGAATCATTGGAAGTTTGATTGTTTGCCAAATACCGCTAATGGAGAAGCTGGAGAGGCTTTTCTAGCTACATCGCCGGATGGCACGAAATACTGGTTTGATTGGATGACCTATGATTATGAGTTCTTACTTTCGATCCCCCCTGTTACGCCTGCGCCACCTGCACATATTTCAGCTCCGATAGGTCAGTACAGGGCAATAGCTTCCCTATTACCTACAAGAATTCAAGATAGATTTGGTAACTTCTTAGAATTTACCTACGTAGGTAAGGATATAAAAGAAATACGAGGTAGTGATGGAAGATTAGTGCGGCTATACTGGAAGAAGGACTTTCAACCAAATATAACACACGTGGTTGATCTTTCCTTACTTGAGCGCGTGGAGGAAGTCGGAAAGGATAGCATAAGAACATGGGAATATAAATACAATACACATGGAAACTTTGTAAGTTTATCCTCTGTAAAACTTCCTAATGGGCGAGAGTGGAATTATTCGTTAGATAAATTAAGTAGCTATTGGTATGAAAAAACAGCTGTTGGTGGAGGATGTAATGCAAGCTATAGCAGCGCTCCAGGCATTAACGGATCAATAAAAGCCCCGTCTGGTCTTTCTGCAGAGTTTAACTTTGAAACTATAAGTGTAACTCGTAACAATGTCCCCGTTCCCTGTGCTAAAGCTAAGACCCCTTTAGCATTCATGGTGGGGTTTGATCCAAAAAGCTTTTATCAGATGGCTTTAGTGTCAAAAAGATATTTTGATATTACAGGAGATAGAAGTTGGAAATATAGTTATCTAGATTATAGCTTTAACGGATATTCCTATAAAGATACAGCAAGAACTTTAGTGACAAATCCAGATAATCTTTCTGATTTGTTTACTTTTAATAATAACTGGGGTGCGAGCGAAGGCGATCTGATTAAGAAAGATATAGGTGCTGTTATCGGTGGAGATGGCTCATTAGTTTCATCATTATCAACCGAGATATATGAAAATGCGGCTTCTAATATCGGGCCGTATCCAAACAGAATAGGTACGGCACCAGAAACATGGGCTCTTCATGATAAAATAGAGACATTACGACCAAATAGAAAAAAAGAAATAATAAGAGAAGGGGTAACTTATACCTATCTCGTCAATACCTATGATGAATTCGGGCAGCCTGAGACTGTAAGTCGTTATAATAATGCGGACTCTAGTTTCTCTATTAAAGAGAAAATAAAATACTACAATAATAAAAATATATGGGTAATAAGTGAAGAGGCAGAGAGATTTAACTTAGATAAGGGTGAGTTAATAAGTAAAAATGTCTACTCTGCTGATACTGGCTTGCTACAAGAAACCCAATCCTTCAATCTGACGAAATTTAAATACCAATGGAATAGCCAAGGTCAATTGGCTAGCTATACAGATGCTAACGGAAATACAACCTCATTATCTAATTATAAGTTGGGAGTGCCTCAAGATATTTCTTACCCGGATGGCACTTCAAAACATGCTGTAGTGGACGATTATGGCCAAGTGGTTTCAATTACCGACCAGCTAGGTTCAGTCTGGAATTATCATTATGATTCTATCGGAAGGCTTGCCTTAAAAGAAAAACCTCTAGATAGCATATCTTGGCTTCCTACTAGCTACACATATACTTATCCAGACGGATTTTTAAGAGTCACCGAAACTACAGGTTCAGTAGTAAGAACTACTCTATATGATGGAATGCAACGTCGAATTTTCGAGGCAAGTTCTGATGGGACTACTACAGTAAGTAGGTCTACCAGATATGACTGGAGAGGAAATGTTATCTTTGAATCATATCCTGAATTTACTCCAGGTATAGATGGTGGAAATTTAATAAAAGGTCTTTTCCACTCCTATGATGCATTAGGAAGAAGGGTTGTTACAGTAGAAAACTCCGAAATTGGCGATATAAGAAGTACTAAAGAGTATCAGTCAGGAAATAAAATAAAATTTACTGATGGTAAAGGTATATCTAATACTGTCCAATATCAGTCTTTTGACGAACCTAACTATAAAGATCCAGTAAAGATAGAGCTACCTGGCGTAACTCAGTTAATTTCTCGAGATAGCTATGGTAATCCCTTGAAAATAACTCAAGCGGGAATATATGAAGGAAAAGACATCCGTGTAAATCGCATATATGTTTATGATTCGTATAAAAGGCTTTGTAGAACAGTTGAACCTGAAGCAAGCAAGTATATGGGATATGACGCTGCTGGAAATGTAATCTGGTATGCTTACGAGACCACATATTCAACAATGCCAGCTCCAGTAGACAAGGGGATAAAGATTAGTAGAGTTACAGCATCGAGCCCAGTCAGAGGAAGTAGCTCTGATTCTGAGACAGTGCTTAACTGTCTACAAAAAAATCCACTTGATGGATTCGTATCTAAGTCATACGACTCGATGAATAGGTTAGTAAAAGTTGATTATCCTGATGCCACTGAGAGTATATTATTTAATTACGATGCTTTAGGGAATATAAGTGTCGCTAAAAACTCAACTGTTCGTACGTCATATATACGAAACAATCTTGGATTGGTTTCAAAAGAAACAATTGACTATGGAAGTTATAAGTCTTCTGTAAGTTACGGATATGATCAATATGGTAATGTCTCTACACTAACATATCCAGGCTCTAACTCTATATCTTTTAATCCGGACGCATTTGGCAGGCCTAAGAATTTAGGAAAATATGCAAGCAATTTAATTTATTTTGCTAATGGTGAGCTTAAAAGTTTTACCTATGGAAATAATATTGAGTTTAAAGCAGAGCAGAATGAAAGGGATTATATTGGCAAGTTTAGAATTTCAAGGCCGGGCGCTTCATATATTGATCAAGTTATAAACTATGATGAAAATAGTAATGTTGTTGGAGTTATAGATTTTGCTAATAATGGCCTCAGAAATAAGCAGCTTTCATACGATCAGTTAAATAGACTGATTATGGCTAATTCATCTGGGCTAGATGGTATCAAAAATTATACCTATGATCCACTTAATAATATTAGAAAGATTTCCCACGCCAACCAGGAACGTATATTTAACTACAGTTTAGGAAACTTGCTAACCTCAATCAGTATAAATGGAAATATAGAACATACTTTCTCTTATGATAATAAAGGAAACATGTCGAAGAAAGATGGAAATAATTTACCATTCAATGCTGCTGGGCAACTAACAAAGTACATGGGGCTAGAATCATATAAATATGATGCCTTTGGGAATAGAGCTGTAAAAATAGATAATACGACCGGGCATAGAACGTATTATCTATATAACAAAGATGGAAAGCTTTTATCTGAATATAATGAAGGTGTCAGTAATCTTGTAAATTATTATTACTTGAATAATAAGCTGATTGCTAAGGAAGACGAAGGTCTTTATTCAACATTGCCTGCACCAATATACTCTGGCTCAGATGTATTATGGAGCACAATGAGACCATCATATATCCATCAAGAGAAAGCATCAGACTTTATTCTGAAAGGCGGAGAGTCATTAAAGCTTGGTGAAAAGATCATTCGAGGAAGTTGTAGTTTAATTTTTCAGAATGACGGAAATCTGGTCGTATACGGAAATGATAATGCGGTTCTCTGGGCAGCTTATACTGAGAATAAAAATGCTGTGCAAGCTGTAATGCAAACAGATGGAAACTTTGTCATATACGATGAAAAGGGAGCAGCACTGTGGCACAGTAACACTTACAATAACCCAGGAGCACACTTACTGTTTCAAGATACTTGTATGCTTTCTGTGAGAAAGTAATTATGTAAATTATTTTCAGAAATGTCTTGGTTTTACTGTGGAAGCTCAATTTTTTATTTGAGTAACATTGTATGCATTTCTTGAAAACTGAGTTTAATGCTAGTTTTCATAGGTAAGTATCTTGAGAAGAATCTATTGTGTTCTTAAATTAATAATAACAGCTATTCTTATAGTTACCCAGTTTTTTAGCTTTGTTTGGGCAGGTAACATAACATATTATCATTCGGATGTAATGGGTACTCCGGTACTTGAAAGCGATAGTGCTGGGAACATAAAACATACCTATGAATATGATGCCTATGGGCAAACAAAGTTAGATAGACCCGGAAATGGGCCAGGCTTTACAGGACAAATAAATGACTCAAGTTCTGGGCTTACTTATATGCGGGCGCGTTATTACGACCCTAGTATTGGTAGGTTTCTGAGTATCGATCCAGAGTCGCCTAATCCAGGAAATATCTATAATTTCAACAGATATGCGTACGCTAATAACAATCCATACGTATATAGTGATCCAACAGGAAAATTTGCATTTCTAATTCCATTATTGTTTGCTGGAGCTTTGGCTGCGTCCACCGCCGCTGTAATAACCCAACCATCTCGAGGAACAGGCTACGGTCTCGGCTCTAGTGGTGCTGGTTTCAACCTAGGTGGAGCTTACTCTGGCACGGATATTTCTAGCCCATCGCAATGGGCTATTGGTAGTGTGCATGAAGAAACTACTGACGACCCTAAAGATAATCTCGAGGGTAATAGAGAGATCATAACTGACGCTCCCGATGGACCTTTCAGTTGGGCTAATAAAGATCGCTTGACCTCAAACCCTAAATTGAGAGATGAATGGGAGGCGCAGACTGGTAAATCCTGGCCAAAAGACAGTAACACTGGCCGTAACCAAGATGTATCTCATATCATCCCTTTGGCCGATGGCGGTCCTGATCATGTATCGAATATTGAACCTAGTCCACGTAGAGATCATTTAGATCACCATATAGAGAGCGGCGATTTCAAACGTTGGGCCACAAGGAGAAATTAATGAGAAATTCGCCGGATTTATCTAAGGTAATAAGCTGGAAAGACTATAGGGAAAAAAATTTAGAAGACTTGTGTGATGTTGAAAATTATCAACAAGAAGCTTTTAGATTTATAAATAATTTTCATTGGTGTAAGGAGATTTTGGAAAGCTATATTGGAATGTATTATTCTGGAATAATTGGAGTATTTCTTTATAGGATATTACCTGCTAACCCATCTGTAGACGAGTGGATATGGATAATAGTAGGAGATTTACCTCCAGCTTATCTAACTACAGATCAGTGTCCGAATCCTGCTACAGCTTTAGATGGATATATAGGTGCTATGGAGCAGTGGATTAAAGCAGTTGACAGTAATCAACCAGTTGATGACTTAATTCCAATAAATGCTGAAGCTAATAAAGATAATGCAATTCTGCTTTCCAAACGGCTAAAATTTTTAGACAGTAAAATACTGATTAACTATAAGGAAGACCTTAAGAGTTAGAATAATTTATCTTTAGGCTAGATAAAGGATACTCTAACTAGTTTATCCTTTATCTTAAAATTCCAAGACATCTTCCGCATCTATCATACGTTCATAAAGTCAATATGGTGAACATTGGCATGGCCGGTCTGATATTTATCTTCGCAATATCGGCCTCGTGGTCCATGGCATTGGTCGCACCTTAGCTCATGCACGCTCAGCCCCTTAATGTGAAACTCCTTCTTGCACCTCGTAACCTGTCAAAACCTTATAAATGCTTACAAGGTCAGACCTTGTCTGGCTGGCCTGTAGCGGCTTAGTGGAGGTACAGATAAAATATTTAAAACTAAATGCGCCTTGCTCTGACCTATAGTATGCGAAGCGAACATTACGTTTAATAAAATTTTCAGCTGCTTAGTATTTAAATAAATAGCAACAAGCCTTTAGCCGAAATATGTCAATGCTCTATAAGGAAGCCAACAGACGCATGCCCTCTGAGCGGGCTGCCTTCGCATCGAAGGTTAAGGTGTATTCGCAACCAGCGGCTTGGCCATTACACTCGATCAGGCAGTCGGAAAGATCGCCATGAGCCCCTGCGTAGAGACGTAACGCCCGAGCCACTACCTCAACCTGCTCGATCACAAGCTCGCGCATTCCAATCAGTCCCTGTAGGACTTCGACAATATGCGCCTTGTCCACCTTGTAGCGTTGGCGTAAGACCCAGGACAGTTCGACCAGCACGATCTGGGCGATAAAGCCAGGTGCCTGTTCCGTTAGCGACTCGATAACATCCGTAGCCAATGCGGCTTGCGCGGGATCGTCCTGAACGAAATAGCGGACCAGCACATTGGTATCCAGTCCAATCATGCCTTGTCTGCCCAGCCGTTTTGAACAGTCTCGTTCATTTCTTCAATACTGACCGGCGCACCGGCCCATTTGATACAACCGCGCAGCTCCTTGATTGAGCGTGTTGCTGGAATAATCGCGTATTGCCCCTGGGCTATTTCGACAAACTCGACGCGATCACCCGTAGCCAGATTAAGGCGGCTCCGGACTTCGGCGGGGATAGTAATTTGACCTTTAGAGGTCACAGTAGACGTAGCCATGGTGACTTTCCTCTTATATGTCCATGCTCCTTACTTTAGGGTAAGGAATGCAGAAAAGCGATAGCCTTAATTGCGCTGCAGGCCACTTCGTCCCGTATTCAAAAGATGCATAGCTAAACGCTATTAAATGTCTAGTATTGATTCGCTAATCAAATACACAGTACAGGAACAAGCAACACAGTCTTTTTTATCTTATATATTTGATAATGTCCTTTATCAGTTATTTTATGGCTGGTGTTTGGTCTGTTGGGGCCGCGATGGGGTTAGCGGGGCTACCATAGGGGATCCCTATTAAAAAGAAGGAATTAATAGAAAATGAAAGCGCCGGCGTTAATCGGAACGGTCACCCTGCCCGCGTTGGTCCAGGCGGCCGGTCGCGGCGCGCAGATGCGCTTTGTCGACTTCTTTACGGCCAATATCCGCAATCCGCACACCCGCCGTGCCTATGGCCGCGCCGTGGGCGACTTTCTGGCCTGGTGTGAAACGGTCGGGGTGACCTCGATGACCGAGATCCAACCGCTGCATGTCTCAGCCTGGATCGAGTGGCAGACCCAGACCCTCTCGGCGCCCACGGTGAAGCAGCGCCTGGCCGCCCTGCGCCACCTGTTTGACTGGCTGGTGACCGGGCAGGTGATTCCGACCAACCCGGCGGCCTCGGTGCGTGGTCCCAGCCACAGCGCGCGGCAGGGCAAGACGCCGGTACTGGCTCCTACCGAAGCGCGTGCGCTCTTGGACAGCATTGACGTGAGCACGCCGATCGGGCTCAGGGATCGTGCCCTGATTGGGCTGATGGTGTTTTCCTTTGCCCGCGTCGGCGCTGCCCTGGCCATGAAGGTGGAAGATGTGTACCGGCAGCAGTACCGGCTGTGGGTGCGGTTGCGGGAAAAGGGCGGCAAGCGGCACGAGATGCCCTGCCATCACCTGCTCGAGGAGTACCTGCACGCCTACCTGGTGGGCACCGGCATTGAGGCGGATCCCAAGGGCCCCCTGTTTCGGACCATTGCGCGTGGCACCGGGCAGCTGAGCCGAAATGCCCTCCCCCAGGCCAACGCCCATGCCATGGTGCGCCGGCGGGCACTCGCTGCCGGGATCGAAACGCCGATTGGCAACCACACCTTTCGCGCGACCGGGATTACCGCGTACCTGAAGAATGGCGGCACGCTGGAGAATGCCGCAGCCATGGCCAACCACTCTTCCACTCGCACTACGCAGTTGTATGACCGGCGACGGGACGACATCAGCCTCGATGAGGTTGAGCGGATCCGACTTTAAGAGTAAGGCAAGTAGGAAGACCCAAGCCTTTGCTGTTTCTAAACAGATGAAAGATAAAGATCTTGCACTATAAGACGAAATATATAGGCAGATATTTTAGGAAATTTCAGCGTCGTTGCTTTGCCGAGACTACTAAATCTGAGCGGCGGGATTTCTCTAGCTCTCAGGCAACCTGTAGCACTATATCTATCACTAACGATTGGTTTTGAAGCTGTTAGGTAAAGGTAAAGCATCTACTCTAACGCTTTAATGCACTGCTTGTATTGGAGCTAGAACGATGAGTAGAACGCCTTCCGGCGAGGATACGGTACTTGGTTTTAAGGGCATCTTCACACGCCACGTGGACTGAGAAAACAACTATGGATGCCCTTACATCTTCCGATTTAAAAACCATCCTCCATTCTAAACGTGCCAATCTCTACTACCTAGAGCACTGCCGTGTCCTGGTCAATGGAGGCCGTGTCGAATACGTTACCGACGAAGGTAAAAAGTCGCTGTACTGGAATATTCCGATTGCTAACACGACTACCTTGCTGCTTGGCACTGGCACATCTATAACCCAGGCTGCCATGCGCGAGTTGGCAAGAGCTGGTGTATTGGTTGGCTTTGCCGGCGGTGGTGGTACTCCCTTATTTAGTGCCAATGAAGTTGATATAGAAGTTGCCTGGTTTAGTCCGCAAAGCGAATACCGTCCCACGGAATATCTGCAACGTTGGGTTTCGTTCTGGTTTGACGATAGCAAGCGCCTGAAGGCCGCCAAGGCTTTCCAGCAAGCCCGTCTGCAACAGATTGAGAAGCAATGGCTGACCAGCCGTCTGCTACTGGATGCTGATTTTCAGATTAATGCAGATGAGCTCCGACCTCTGCTAGCACGCTCTTCCGAGGCTATAGAGCTAGCGCCGGATACTACTTTTCTGCTGACCGAAGAAGCTCGGCTAACCAAACATCTGTTTCGTTTGGCCTGTAGGGCTGTTGGTTATGAAGACTTTGTGCGTTCCAAGCGAGGCAGTGGCTATGACCCAGCCAACCGCTTCCTAGATCATGGTAACTATCTTGCCTATGGGCTCGCCGCCTCGGCTACGTGGGTGTTAGGTATTCCTCACGGCTTGGCCGTACTTCACGGAAAAACCCGGCGCGGTGGCCTAGTCTTTGATGTGGCTGATCTAATTAAGGACGCACTGATCCTGCCTCAAGCCTTTATTTCAGCCATGCGCGGCGACGAAGAGCAGGAGTTTCGCCAGGCCTGCCTAGAGCACCTGACACGCAGTGATGCCTTAGATTTTATGATCGAGCAACTACAGATTGTGGGTCAGCGGCTAGGAAGCATCTGAGCCATGAACATTGTATTGATCTCTGAATGTACCAAGCGAGCCCTGACTGAAACCCGCCGCCTTTTAGATCAATTTGCTGAACGGCGAGGCGAGCGTACCTGGCAGACGCCCATTACCCAGGCCGGATTGGATACCTTGCGCCGCCTGCTGCGAAAGACGGCCCGTAAAAATACCGCGGTGGCCTGCCACTGGATACGAGGCAAGGACCATAGCGAGCTGCTATGGATTGTTGGCGACTCTAGTCGTTTCAATGACCGCGGCGCCGTGCCTACCCATACCACCAAACGGAATGTACTGCGTAGGGAGGATGAAAATGATTGGCATACGGGGGAAGAGATTCACCTACTAACCCGGTTAGCAGCCCTGCTACATGATCTGGGCAAAGCTAGCGTGGCCTTTCAGGAGCGGCTGCGTAAAAGGCCAACCGAAAAGAATCTTTATCGGCACGAATGGGTTTCACTGCGCCTGTTCCTGGCTTTTGTCGGGCAGGATAATGATGAAGCCTGGCTCAGGCGCCTTGCATCGCCTACCCAGGCTGACGATGCTAGTTGGTTAGAGGCAACACGTTTCAGACGCGACGGCCTGGATGCGGAAGTCTCACCCCCGTTTGCTAACCTTCCCCCCCTCGCCGCCGCCATCGCCTGGCTGGTCGTTACACATCATCGACTACCTGTTCTGCCCGTTCGTGATCCAATGACGGGTCAACAGGCCAACCTCGGCCGTAAGTCATCCACGTTCAACCCTACTCAACTAAATGATCTATTAAGTCGTGTAACTCATGATTGGAATGAGCTTTACCGGCCTGCTGATCAGTCTTCCATCGAACCTTACTGGACTTTTGCGCACGGCCTACCCGTTAACTTACCCAAATGGCGAACTCAGGCGAGCAAGCTAGCCGAACGGTTATTAACCGTATGTGCTAAGGCGGGTAAAGGCGATTGGCTGGCTAATCCCTACGTCATGCACTTGTCACGGCTAAGCTTGATGCTTGCTGATCACTACTATTCTGGCCTCTCACCAGAGTCGCCAGAACGAGTACGCGGCGACAGTAAGGGGCCGCTCTATGCCAATACCCATTCTGATGGTGTGCTCAAACAGCCGCTGGATGAACATCTGCTAGGTGTGGCACGGCTAGCAGGAAGCATTGCTCATGGACTGCCGAGCTTTGAGCGGCACCTCCCGCGCCTTGCCCGGCATCGAGGGCTCGTTAAACGCACCGCTGTAGAACGCTTTCGTTGGCAAAACAAGGCGGCCGATGCCGCGGCAGCGCTACGTGATCAAGCTTTCGAGCACGGTGGCTTTATTATCAATATGGCTTCCACCGGATGCGGTAAGACCTTGGCCAATGCCCGCATCATGTATGCCATGGCTGATCCGCAGCTGGGTCTGCGTTGCACCTTTGCCTTGGGTTTGCGTACGTTGACTCTGCAGACTGGCCGCAGCTACCGGCAGGATTTGCACCTGGACGATGATGAGTTAGCGATCCGGGTAGGTGGCTCTGCCAGTCGTGCTTTGTTCGAGTACTACGAGTCTCAGGCGGAAGCGACTGGCTCGGCGTCAGTACAGACATTGATTGAAGAAGACAGTCATGTCCTTTATGAGGGCCAACCCACGGATCATCCGCTGCTCAGCAAGGCGATGCATGATGAGCGAATCCGCTCCTTACTGTCAGCGCCTATGCTGGTCTGCACGATAGACCACCTGATGCCTGCCACCGAAGCCCAGCGTGCCGGTCGACAAATTGCGCCTATGCTACGGCTGATGAGTGCAGATCTTGTACTGGACGAGCTGGATGATTTTGATTTGGCCGATCTGCCTGCCCTGACGCGCTTGGTGTATTGGAGTGGCCTGCTGGGGAGCCGAGTGCTGATTTCGTCAGCCACACTGCCACCTGCGCTGGTGGAAGGCATGTTTCAGGCCTACCGAGCCGGTCGGGCGCACTACCAGCACAATCGAGGGGCCACTAGCGGATCCATTGAAGAAGTGCCCTCTGTTGCATGTCTATGGGTAGACGAGTTCGGGACGTTATCTGGCCGATGTGCTGAAGCCCAGCAGTTCGCTAAGCAACACGATGAGTTTGTGCAAAAGCGGATCCAGGCACTTAGCCGGAATGAGCCTCGACGCTGTGGTGAGCTCGTGCCCCTAAAGATTGAGGCACAAAAAGAGGGGCCCCTCCGGCACGAGTTTGCT
Organism: Pseudomonas sp. JZ134; assembly: GCF_051027695.1. Taxonomy (NCBI): domain Bacteria; kingdom Pseudomonadati; phylum Pseudomonadota; class Gammaproteobacteria; order Pseudomonadales; family Pseudomonadaceae; genus Pseudomonas; species Pseudomonas sp. JZ134. The sequence continues at coordinate 28,219 of NZ_CP069253.1, forward strand.
CTGCAATTGCGTGATGCCATGCTAAAGGCTCATGACCGTCATGCCGAACGCTGCCCGCACAGTGGCAAACGGGTTAGTTTTGGACTGGTACGCATGGCCAACATCGAGCCGCTGTTTGATGTTGCACTGGAGCTATTTCAGCTCGGAGCTCCTGAGAATTACCGCATCCATCTGTGCGTTTATCATGCACGTTTTCCGCTGATGCTGCGCTCTGCCATTGAGCACCAGCTGGATTCCACCTTAAATCGCCGTATGCCACAGCAGGTCTATGAGCGTGAGGATATTCGTCAGGCTATTGATCAGTCACCCGAGCAAAATCATCTGTTTGTGGTGCTTGGCTCTCCCGTGACGGAGGTAGGGCGTGACCATGATTATGACTGGGCGGTCGTTGAGCCCTCGTCAATGCGTTCCTTGATTCAATTGGCTGGCCGTGTCCAACGTCATCGAAACAAGGCTTGTCACGTGCCCAACATACTCATTCTGGATAGCAATTTACGCCATTGTGCTATCCCCAAGGGCAGGGACAGTGCTGCCTTTATTCGACCTGGCTTTGAGCAGGAAGGCGCACCCTTTGAACACCCTTTCAGGCTTACCAGCCATCGGCTCGGCAAGTTGCTACACGAGGATGAGTATCAGACTATTACCGCAGGTCCACGTATTCAGCCCAGGCCAACGCAGGACTGGCAGCCCAAGCTTAGCCTTGTGGATCTTGAGCATGCTCGGCTTGCTCAGTTGATGTTACCAACGCCGCGCACCGAGACCGCCCAGCCTTCGCGTCGCGGTGTCAAACCAACTCTCGCCGAACTCAATGCCGCGTGCGCCTGGCAGTACCCCCAAGCGGCATTAACCTGGGCGCTGCCTCAGCAGCAACCGTTTCGCTATGACCCAAGCCAGGATGTCGACCTGGTCTTTTTGCCTGACGCGGATGAAGAGCATCTTACGTTGCACCGGATTCACGAAGAAGCTCGACGCGGTAAGCCGGCAATCTATGTACCGGTAGAAAACAGCCTGCTGCAACGCCTCGATTTACAAAGCCAGCTAGGTCCTCGGATAGCCCCGTGGGGCCGGCATGACGGCATGAAGCTAATCGAGACCCACGCTGAGGCTCAACACCTAACACTGCGGCGCTGTGCAGAGCGTTTCGCTACGGTCCGTGTGCCAAGGAGTGACCCGGGATGGCGTTACCATCCGGTATTAGGATTCGGAAAAAGAAAGTAAACCGGGCAGAAAGCCTGCCCGGTTAAAGCTGCCTATTCGGCAGTTAAAAGACGAATGCTACATACACGTAGATTTTCTGAGCTGTTTATGCAACAGTGATTACGCATCTAACAAAAGATGAATTGAATGCTACGTTACACTTAGATGGTTAAAAAGCCTGATCGTCGCTGCAACGATGATCAGGCTTAGGTGCAATCCGCTGGCTCGCCCCAGCCTAAGCGTGAACTTCATGCCAAGGAGGATTAGAGATGCACTTGACCTAAATTAGGATCAAGGGAGGTTTTATTCACATTCATCCCTTAGCAGACTGCTGCTGGGGATATTACGGCTTGGCACTTGCCAAGTCGATTGCTAAGGAATGCTTACTATGGAAGAAGTAAAAGTGAGCGCCCGTTCTGCTGCCTTTCGCCAAGCCATTGCTGCTTTTATTAATGAGCGGCGTGAGGCAAAGCTTAAAGGTACGGATGATGAACAGAGCGCTGCGAAATATGAATACACCACCTGGCTAACGGACGCGGCCCGCCGGGTTAGCCAGATTCAGGCTGTGACTCATGTGCTCAAGGCTACCCATCCTGATGCCAGGGGCAGCAGCTTGTATGTCACGCCGAATGAGTTGCCCCAGCATATCGAAATTGGCACTCATTGCCTGGGCGACCGCTACGATACTGACATCGTTGGCAATGCTGCCGCGCTGGATGTCTATAAATTTCTTAAGCTGGACATAGAAGGCCTTCGCTTGCTGGATTGGTTTCAGCAGGACGATCCTGATCTATTGGCCGCTCTGCATCATGATCCTGCTATAGCTCGCGAATGGGCTGATGCGTTTAAGAGTCTGATCCGTGGCCAGGACAGCTTCGCGTCGCACCCCATGGCCAAGCAGATCTATTGGTGTGTTTCTGGCGAGCCAACTGACGATGCGGGTTTTCATTTATTGCAACCGCTGTTCTCTAGCAGTCTTACTCATGCAGTACACCAGAACATTCAGGATGCGCGCTTTGGTGAAAGTAACAAGCTAGCTCGTCAGGCGCGCCGTGAGAAGGCTGCGCATGACTCACCCTGTCGCGAATACCTTAACCTGGTAGCTCGTAAACTCGGCGGGACCAAACCCCAGAACATCTCACAGCTCAACAGTGACCGGGGCGGAGTCAATTATCTGCTAGCCTCGCTGCCGCCAACCTGGAGCCAGGATCGGCCTCGGAAGTTTCTCTACATTGACTCGGTTATGCCGCGCTTCATCCATTACGAGGGCGTACGCGAGCTGGTCGAGGCACTCTGTCGCTTGCTGGAAAGTAATCCCGGGAAAACCATGGAGACGCGTGTCCACCGCGAACGGATCGAGCAAGCGCTCGGACAGTCCCTGGCTGCGTTTGGAATGGAGATCCGCCACTTGTTTCAGCCTGGTTGGACTCGTGATGACAATTGCCGGTTACCGTTATGTGAGCAGATCTGGCTGGACCCTGAGCGCACCGAGCTAGCCGTAAGCGATGAGCACCGCGATGAAGATTTGGCGTTTATTGAAGCGTATGAGTGGAAGAACTGGCCTAACGAAGTAGCCCACCGTTTTGGTAATTGGCTGAACGGCATTCTTCAGAAGCGTGACCTGCCTGTAGGTGACGTAGAGCATGCTCATTGGGCCAGGCAGGCAATTATCGACGCTGACTGGCCGGCCTCTATGCAGCGGCGCGCTCTGCCTTCAGGTCAGGGAGAGACTTCTCATGAGTAAATGTCCGCATTTTGACCATCTACTGATTATCCCTCGTCTGCAGGTACAAAACGCTAATGCTGTCTCAAGTCCCCTAACCCATGGTTTTCCCTCTATTACAGCTTTTCTGGGGTTGATGTGGGCTCTAGAGCGCAAGACCCAGGCAGCTGGGCTCGACCTGCAATTTAACGCCGTCGGTGTGGTTGCCCATCAGCATCAGGAGCTCATCACCCACGATAATTTCGTTAATACTTTTCGCCTGACACGCAACCCAATCGATAAGAACGGCAGTACGGCGGCTATTGTTGAGGAAGGGCGCATCCACTTGGAGATATCCCTGGTCTTTGCAATACAAAGCCCATCGCTTACAGAGTCCGATCAGGCTATTGCTAAGCAGGTACGTGAGCTGCTTATGTCGATGCGTATTGCCGGCGGTACCTTGATTCCTTCCGCTGCTCCTCGCGGTCGACAAGTTCCCTATATTGTCGCTCAGACAGGAGATGAGTCAGGTCAGAAGCAAGAGTTTTCTCGAGCCAAGCTGCGTTTGCTGCCAGGCTTCGCCCTGGTAGAGCGCTCTGACCTGCTGGCACAGCGGCATGCGGCCCTGCTTGAGAGTAATCCTGAGACGTCTGCGCTTGACGCCTGGTTATCCTTATCGCGAGTTAACTGGCAGTACGACACAGACAAGGCAGACTGGCGAAATGACCGCCAGGGGCTGGGCTGGGTCGTGCCAATTCCCATCGGATACGGCGCTCTGACTGAGGTACAGGCGCCTGGCACGGTGGCTCATGCACGCGACAGCCATACACCGTTTCGCTTTGTTGAAAGCCTGTATTCCATCGGCGAGTGGGTTAGTCCGCATCGCTTAGACCTTGCGCAACAGCTGCTCTGGTATGCCGATACCGAGGCTGACAAGGGGCACTATCGGTGCCGCAACGATTTTAAGCCTACCCCCTTTTATAGTTTTGATTGATTCAAAAGGAACTTGCCATGACTAAAGAAGCTTTAAAGACCGCCTCCGTACTTGCTTTCGAACGCAAACTTGATCCATCTGATGCCCTGTTCTATGCAGGTGACTGGGAAAAACGCGATACCTGGACAGCTATTAACGTACGAGAGAAATCAGTACGCGGCACTATTTCCAACCGGCTTAAGACCAAGGACCAGGATCCGGCCAAACTGGATGCAGCCATTGAAAGTCCCAACCTGCAAACAGTTGATGTAGCGGCTTTGCCCCATGATGCCGATACTCTGAAAGTTAGCTTTACCCTGCGCGTGCTTGGCGGTGCCGGCATACCTTCAGCCTGCAACAATGCCGACTACCAGGCCAAACTCAAACAGACCGTAGAGGGTTATATAGCCGAACAGGGCTTTACCGAATTGGCTTACCGCTATGCCTGCAATCTTGCCAATGCCCGCTTCCTTTGGCGAAATCGCATCGGCGCCGAACAGATAGAAGTAGAAGTTGCGCAGCTGGTGGAGGGTAAGCCAGCAGCCCGTTGGACCTTTGATGCCCTTGCGCTCTCGCTACGAGATTTCAAGCCTGAAGCTTCAGCCGCCAAGGCAGTCGCAGAGCTTTCCAGCTTGATAGCGGAGGCTTTACAGGGCAAGCAGCATCTTCTTCTAGCGGTTACTGCTTATGCCCGTATCGGTGCGGGTCAGGAAGTCTTTCCCTCTCAGGAGCTGATCCTTGATCGGGGACGCGGCGACAAGAGTAAGACGCTTTACACCGTCAAGGACATCGCTGGCATTCATTCGCAGAAAATTGGCAATGCCCTACGTACCATCGATACCTGGTATCCCGCTGCCGATAATCTAGGCCCAATAGCAGTAGAGCCCTATGGTTCTGTTACTACTCAAGGCAAGGCCTACCGGCAACCAAAGGAAAAGGCGGACTTCTATACCTTGTTGGATCGCTGGTTACTCAAGGACGAAGCCCCAAGCGTCGAAAATCAGCATTTCGTTCTTGCAACCCTGATTCGGGGCGGTGTATTCGGCGAGGCAGGCTAAGCCATGGATCATTACATCGACATCCATCTCTTGCCCGATCCGGAGTTTCCGGTTGGACTGCTGATGAATGCCTTGTTCGGCAAATTGCACAGGGCACTGGTGCAGCTGGACAGCAGCACGATTGGTGTTAGCTTTCCCAGGGCTCGCAATGGTGCTGCCGGGCTGGGCGACTGTTTAAGGCTGCATGGTTCTCTGGTCGCCCTTAATGATTTGCTGACCCTGCCTTGGCTAACGGGTATGCGTGACCATGTGCGTCTTAACGAAGTGATGCCTGTGCCATCTAGTACTCAACACACTAAGGTTAGGCGTGTTCAGGTTGATAGTAATTCTGAGCGGCTGCGTCGTCGCGCCATGAAGCGTCATGGATTGACCGAGGCGCAGGCCAGAGAACGCATTCCTGATTCGGCAGAGAAAAGGCTGCGACTGCCCTACCTGCAGCTAAGAAGTCAGAGCACTGGCCAGCCGTTTCTTCTGTTTATCGAGCAAGGGCCCCTACAACAGGAGCCGAGCGTGGGTACCTTCAATACCTACGGCTTAAGCCAGGGTGCTACGGTGCCCGTCTTCTAACCCTTATTTTCAGGCCCTCTGTAGGCCCTTGATTTTCAAGGCTCTACAGAGGGCCTTTTTAAAAAGGGTTAAGAACTCCTCTGGGAGTAATGCTCTTTAAAAATCAGCTAGTTACTAAGTAAATTATCTACTTCACTGCCGTATAGGCAGCTCAGAAAATATTGAGTTCGCTATAGATGCGGCCCCAAGGTCTTCACTGCCGTATAGGCAGCTCAGAAATTCACCCCGTCAGCGATGGTGTATGACTCGTACTTCACTGCCGTATAGGCAGCTCAGAAATTGGCGTAGGCAGACCAGTTAGCGGCGCTAGGCTTCACTGCCGTATAGGCAGCTCAGAAAAAGCGCGGTCATCAAGTGATGATCATGGGCGACTTCACTGCCGTATAGGCAGCTCAGAAAATCAACCGCGCTGCCGCCGACAACATACGCGACTTCACTGCCGTATAGGCAGCTCAGAAAGTCCCAGCTAGTCCCTAGGAGGAGGCAGCCTTCTTCACTGCCGTATAGGCAGCTCAGAAAAGCTAACGATAGTTGCGATCATGGCTCTACTCCTTCACTGCCGTATAGGCAGCTCAGAAAACCCTGCTTTCAACTTATCCTGCAGCAAACATCTTCACTGCCGTATAGGCAGCTCAGAAAGTCGTCGACCTTAACCCGACGATGTCGCTGTCCTTCACTGCCGTATAGGCAGCTCAGAAATGCTACGGAACAGTCTGCTGCACCCACTGCACCTTCACTGCCGTATAGGCAGCTCAGAAAAAATGGCTCCAAGGTCATAACATCGTCGGAAGCTTCACTGCCGTATAGGCAGCTCAGAAAATGTGGGCATCCCTTCTGCCGTTTGTGATGTTCTTCACTGCCGTATAGGCAGCTCAGAAAGCACTGCTTGAGTGCAATGCTCAGCCTATCGACTTCACTGCCGTATAGGCAGCTCAGAAATTTGCTGGGCTTGGTTCGGTTGTGATGAGCCACTTCACTGCCGTATAGGCAGCTCAGAAAGTGAAAAGATGCTTGAATGCATCCGTCGCTCTCTTCACTGCCGTATAGGCAGCTCAGAAATTGCTTAACTGCCTGACGCTCAAAGTCAGTCGCTTCACTGCCGTATAGGCAGCTCAGAAAGTGAAGTGACCCAAATAACCACGACAGTTGAACTTCACTGCCGTATAGGCAGCTCAGAAAAGCGGATACAGCCATTTGCCGTTACGGTCGAAGCTTCACTGCCGTATAGGCAGCTCAGAAATGTCCCTTTAGGCAGTTGCATCTCCAGGCGGCCTTCACTGCCGTATAGGCAGCTCAGAAAGTCACACGATTCGATGTCCTGGATCAGAAAGACTTCACTGCCGTATAGGCAGCTCAGAAATTCAGGGCCACAACGTATTCGGTCCGACATCTCTTCACTGCCGTATAGGCAGCTCAGAAAAGCACAATGAGGCCATAACGAGACTCATCAACCTTCACTGCCGTATAGGCAGCTCAGAAATTTAGCCCGACAGGTTCGGCGTAGAGCGCCACCTTCACTGCCGTATAGGCAGCTCAGAAACGCAGGTCGATGAGCACCTTCGCGCCTTCAATCTTCACTGCCGTATAGGCAGCTCAGAAAAGCGCAACGGCTTGGCGGATCTGCTCGTCAGTCTTCACTGCCGTATAGGCAGCTCAGAAATCATCTAACGTCTGACCGTTCTTGGTTGCCTTCTTCACTGCCGTATAGGCAGCTCAGAAAAAGAAAAGGCCGAACCGACACCACCGGCAAGACTTCACTGCCGTATAGGCAGCTCAGAAAAAGAAAAGGCCGAACCGACACCACCGGCAAGACTTCACTGCCGTATAGGCAGCTCAGAAATTACCCGAGTTAGACGAACCACACTTACCATACTTCACTGCCGTATAGGCAGCTCAGAAATCCAGCTACCGGCTGCCTTGTGGCTGCCCACGCTTCACTGCCGTATAGGCAGCTCAGAAATGTTCGGTATCGTAGAAGTCGTACAGATCGCCCTTCACTGCCGTATAGGCAGCTCAGAAATGCGCATTGGAGCGGGGGCGGACTTACGATGACTTCACTGCCGTATAGGCAGCTCAGAAACTGAAAGATTGAACCAAAGATGGCAAAAGCAACCTTCACTGCCGTATAGGCAGCTCAGAAATAGGGAAGAGCCTTGTATTCGCTACCCAGGTCCTTCACTGCCGTATAGGCAGCTCAGAAACTACACCGGACGCAGGATGCCGCCACGTGTCACTTCACTGCCGTATAGGCAGCTCAGAAATTGACCAGTTGATCAGCGGGGAATGTGCTGACCTTCACTGCCGTATAGGCAGCTCAGAAACTGGGGTAAAGACCTTGGCAGAGCAGTTAAAGACTTCACTGCCGTATAGGCAGCTCAGAAACAGTTCGCAGCACAGCAACGCGAACGTATCCACTTCACTGCCGTATAGGCAGCTCAGAAATTGCAAACTCCGGTTATCACAGGAGCAACACACTTCACTGCCGTATAGGCAGCTCAGAAAAGGAGCGCACAGATCGCAGCACCCTTGAACGGCTTCACTGCCGTATAGGCAGCTCAGAAAAGACAAAGCACAAGGTTGCAGCGTTCTGTTTGCTTCACTGCCGTATAGGCAGCTCAGAAAAACTCGTGGGACTGGACGGACGCTGCTGGCATCTTCACTGCCGTATAGGCAGCTCAGAAAGATGACGCCCCATGTCTGAATCTGATAAAGCGCTTCACTGCCGTATAGGCAGCTCAGAAAAGCAACGGTCCCGGTCGGTTCGTCCCATTTTCCTTCACTGCCGTATAGGCAGCTCAGAAAAGACGAGTGGGCCGACGTTATTGTGCTGCGTTCTTCACTGCCGTATAGGCAGCTCAGAAACGTCTAAAAAAACGCTGGCATGACTGCTGCGTCTTCACTGCCGTATAGGCAGCTCAGAAAAAAAGGGTTAAGCGACAACTAGCTGGTCTTTTCTTCACTGCCGTATAGGCAGCTCAGAAATCTATGACTTCAACGAAGAAAGGACCGACAGGCTTCACTGCCGTATAGGCAGCTCAGAAAATGGTGTCACGGTGGATACCGGTGGCTGTGGACTTCACTGCCGTATAGGCAGCTTAGAAATGGTCCCCTAAAGGGGCTGCGGCCTTGTAGTTCTTTACTTCCATACAGGCAGTTCAAAAGAAGAAGATCTGAAATACTGCTTCTTACTTGTAGTTTTAAGCTACAAGTAAGAAGCATAAATCTATTAACTACTCTAAGCCCTTTACTTTGAAATCTAATAGCTCTAATGGCTTGGCCTGGATCTGTCCCACTCCGCCCAAGGCTTGAGTAAACGAATTCATCTTTTTCTGTGTAGGGCTGCTTCTATCGATTTAGACATTACGAGTTCTTTTTCGAACATGATCACAAAAGACTTTTAAGGCGCCCTTAAATTCAGTACCATTTGTCTAAATACTGTATGTGTATACAGTTAAACTATATGTGATTAACCAGAAGAACAGTGCCCTCCTCCACCAAGGCTACGAGAATGAAGTACGTACCTGAAAACCCAGCCCCAAACGGCAAAGCTGCCCACCCTCTAGGGATGACTTTCCCAGGACAGCCGCGGCCATGAAATGTCCATGCTGCCGGGAAAAGCTCCGGATCCGTACGACCACTGAAGAAGCGCCGTGCTTCAAGAACCTCTGGTACGAGTGCTCCAACTTCAGCTGCGGCGCCACGTTTAAGGGACACCAGACCATAGTTCACCAGATCCGGGCGTCGGGTCTTGAGAAGCCTTTCATGGCGGTACCCATGGCCTTCTCGACTGGAGCGTTAAAGCCCCGACTCATTCAGGCCACAAACCCGCCTGTGCCTCATGAGCTACCGGCAACCAGGCCGCGGTCATGACAGGCCTTTCTAACCTAGTTTAGCGCTACCACTAATACCAGCCCAAAGGATTCGATGGGTTTGGGCATGTTTTGCCCGTTGTACAAGGAACGGTATGTCATCCACCCCTTACACCGCTGCAGGTATCATGCAGCGCACCAGCAGGAAACGTCATGCATCGGCGGACTCGCCGGCTTCTGCGTTTTACCTGCCAGTGTCCAAGCGGGGCAAACCGTTACCTGACCGGGACAAGACTAATGTCGCCAGGCTGTCAGAGGATCAGCGGCGGACGTTTCTGGGCGAAGCCGCAAGACGGATCAAAATAGAGGCCTGCGAGCGTAAGGGAGCATGGCTGCGCTCGCTTGATTGCGTTCACCTTTCCGGCCGCCGTGTCAGGCAGGAAGTCTGGAGCAAGCTTGCGGCAATCGCCGAGCCCATGATGGCCCGAGTCGATATCGCCACAATGGTACTTGGCTGGATGGATAATGACGGTCAGTTCCACCTCAATCTGCAGAACGGTATTGCGGTAGATGCCGAGATCCACCAGAGCGCCCTTTCGCGAGTGCTAAAACGCCTGGAAAAAGCACGCTATATCCGCCGCGAGCAGAAGCGGCTGTTCCACGATGGCAAGCGCTGGATTACCCGCACCATGATTATCCTGCGGGAGCGTTTGTTTATCGAACTAGGCCTGGCTCACCAACTCAAGCAGGCTCGGGAACGCAAGAAAGAAAAGCGCCGGCTAAAGCTCCAGGAGATCCAGCGCCGAGCCCAGCAGAAGGCACTACAGCAGGCCGAGGCCTCTATGGCCAAACAAGCCCGCCGGCATGATTTCCAGGCACGTGAGCGAATCGCTACAGAAAACCAGCAGCACGAGCAGCAGGTTGAATTCAATCGCAGAAGAGCCGAGCTGGCT
>NZ_CP069254.1:0-31355 GCF_051027695.1 Pseudomonas sp. JZ134
CTGCATCAGCAAACCCCCAGCCTGACCGGCCGCGCCCTTACCCAGGCGGTAGACGCCCTCCTTCGACGATAGCCCTCCTCTCAAGCGCACCGCTTCCCAGCGGGGCCTCTGTTCGCCTGTACCCCTGCCGTTCCCTCCCGCCGTCTTAAAACCTCTCAAAACGCCCAGATTCGCCCCGAACAGCTCCCGCTTTCGAGTGCTCAGGCCTTAATTCAGGCGCACTGATCAGTTAGCCCCTTTACTGTTTTGAATTAAATGCAAAAAAAAGTATGCAGTGGTACCCGCTTCGCTTAAAGAACAGAGCCCTTAGCGCTGTGCATAACCCAGGCACAGTGTAAGACCAGGCTCCTCTGTATTGATGTTCCCCGGCTTCGCGCCTACAGGCGCGCGGGGTCCCCTGGGTTCTCTCTAAAGCAAAAGAGCTGCTTGGAGGTCTTAGCGTCCTTCCAGCGGCTGCACGCCGCACGCGTCGTTTAGCCACTTCACGGCGCGCCCCTGGCTTCGTCTCGCACGCGAGCCGGGGTAATCAGTGACGGAGGTGGCTGAAAGCCCTTCGCTCGTTCCAAACGGAGCGCTCTGAGAGAAGAGCGCAGCGCTCAAGGCAGGTAAAAGCGGGAGCAGGCCGTGTGGGCGTGCCGGGGGCCGTGGTAAAGGGAACCTCTGCAGGGTTTTGCAGGGTTTTCTTGAGGCTAAAAACGTCGCGCAGCCCCCGCCGCTAGCCGCATGGAGGCCTATGCAGGGGTGCAGAAAAAGCGACCTATTTAGCCCGCAGGCGTCGTGGGGGGACAACTGCGCGCGCCGGGTGAGGAACCATGCAGGTGCAGGCCAGATCGTCAGCGCAATTTAACTACTTCAGGACTACTCACCATGGTGGCTCCATTCACAGTTTAGGCGCCGGTGTAATACACCCCAATCAAAAATAATAAAATATCTGTATCGCATATTGCGATATTTTGTGGAGGGGAATATTATCACTTTATCGCAAATTGCTATACGGATAAGGGAATGCGGATTATCACGGAAGCCCGGATCAGGGAAGCAAAGGAAAAGTGGCCCCGTGCTGCTTCTGCGCTAGAGCTTTGGCGGATACTGATCAAGCGGAACTCGCCCAAGGATCACGCGGAGCTAAAGCAGTTAAGTCCAGCATTGGACAAGTACAAGGACAAGTACATTTTCGATGTCGGCGGCAACAAGCTGCGAGTCATCGCAACCGTACAGTTCAAGGCCCAGACGGTGTACATCAAGCACGTGCTGGACCACAAAGAATATGATCAAGGCAAGTGGAAGGATTAAAGAATGACCGCCATGCTGAAACAAGCCATTGAGCACTGGGCCTTTGTGGCTCCATTGCTTCAGAAGCCCGAGAACGACAAGCAATACAAAGAGCTTGCGGCATCTCTGGATCAGCTGCTGGACATCACCGGCGGCGACGAAGACCACCCGTTGCAAAGTCTTATTCTGCATGTCGCGGATCTAATCGAAGCCTACGATGCCGAAACCTACCCGGAAGAGAAATTCGAACCCCGGGAAATGCTGGCCTACTTGATGAATGAACATAAGCTGCGTCAGAGTGATCTGCCTGAAATTGGCACACAATCGGTCATCTCCGAATTATTGAGCGGCAAGCGCGACCTGAATGTGCGCCAGATTAAAGCGTTGTGCGAGCGCTTCGGCTGCAGCGCTGAAACCTTCATGTAAGGTTTTCCCACCTAGTCTCCAAAGGCACCCAGTGGTGCCTTTTTTATTCCTCAAAGAATCGTGACACGACTGTGGGAGCCTATTTCAGGAGGGCTTCTCCTCATGGTTTTATCTGTGTTTTCGGCGGCTCGGGCGTAGTGTTAAAAGATAGATATCGACGAAAAACGCGAGGCTCAGGCCGTCAGCTCTGGACCAGTGGTGAGTTCGAAGCTGAAATTTTCGTTGTGCTAGCCGTGCTAGCGGATCTGGTAACGCTATGCCTGAAGATCACTCCAATTTGTGCTTCTTTTGACTTGGTAGGCCCGCTCAAGCCCTATCGCGGGGCGAGCGATCCGCTTGGGATAAGCCTCAGTCATAACTTCAAGCATACTTCTCTTCAGACGAGGAGAGCTGGCTTACATTGGCTACCTATCCCCTACCTCGGCACGTTTAACACAATACACATTACGCGAAGTGGCTTTATCTTCTTTTTCGCAAGAGTAACTTACGCAAGTTAAATAGCTTACGTAAGTTAATTAACTTAAGCGGTTATTGCCTTTCTGAGATTGTGTTGAAGCGTACCTGTCAGAGGTTCACATGCATGCTGGGCAGCTGGAAAAACTTAGCTATCGAGGCTGCTGTTTTGACGCAGTCAAAATGCCAGACACAGCGAAAAGCATAGACAGCCGCACGCCCATAACCTTTCTGAAGATAAGCAACATGCATAACTTAAGTAAGTTATGCATGTTGCTTAAGTTATGTAATTTAAAAGCTTATGAGCTCTGCCAATTCATCGATTTAATATCCGAAATTAAGAGCAGTTAACAAACCCAACAATGAGCGTAGGCAGCGAGCAAGGGTAGGAAATTTCAGTGAGTATCAAGCTTGTGCTTGCCTATATCAGCTAACCAGAAGTGGCCCTTGTTCGTGGCTCTAAATACGGCTCGTTTCTGCGTAGCCTTTTCCTCCACCAAGGTTTTCAGAGAGGAGGACTGAAATAAGTTACATAAGTTATGCCATCGTGTATTCTTACGTAACTTACATAATAGAGGGCTTGAGAATGGATGCTTCGATGATCCTTTTGCTTGGTGGGGAAAAAGGTGGAAGTGGAAAGAGCTGCTTGGCACAAAATTTAGCTGTATGGCTACAGGCTCAAGGCGGCGACGTTTTACTGCTAGATGCAGACCCTCAAGGTACTACAGCAGATTGGGCTGCTGAAAGGCAAAATGCAGGTGATCTACCAGCTATTCCTGTAGTTCAAGCACACGGGAATATAAGGCAAACCTTGATGGATCTTCGACGTCGCTATAGGCAAATCGTAGTTGATGCAGGTGGAGCAGATTCTGAAGCTCTTAGATCTGCGATGACTGTAGCTACGCATATGCTGATTCCGTTTCGTCCCAAGCGAAGAGATTTAAAAACTTTGCCTAAGGTTGAAAACCTAGCCCGGCTAGCTATCGCAGTGAACCCAAACCTAACAGTTCGGGCTGTGATTACCCAAGCTCCCTCACTTCCTAGCCAGGTGCAAAGAATTCTTGATGCGAAGGATGCTTGCTCTTCATTTGGTATCGAGCCTCTACAAGCAATCACAACTGCCAGGAATGTTTATGACGATGCTGATGAGAATGGAAGCTCTGTGCTGGAGTCATGCAATGACACGAAAGCAGTAGAAGAAATTGAAAGCCTGGCAAGAGAGCTATGGGGTAATCAGTCATGGGCCTAAAAGACTTAAGGAAGCCAGCAGTCCCTCTTGTTAAAGACGAAAAATTAGGTAGCGATGAAGCAGCAGAAGCGTTCATCTCTGGTGCGCCTGTCTCGACGGCTCCTGCTGTACCTAAAAAGAAAAAAAAATCGCAAGCGGTCTTTGTCCGTACAACCTTTAGCCTTTCCAAAAAGGTAAACAAAGACATCGATAAATTATCGTTGCTTCCAAGAGATTTTAGAGTTTCAAGAAGCGACGTTGTGAGGGCTGGGATTTTGGCTCTATCCCAGCTAGAACAGGCAGAAGTCCTAGCTCTCCTAGAAAAAGCAAAGAATGAAAACGTTACATAAGTTAAATAACTTATGTAAGTTATTCACTAAAGCAAGCTGTATCCCGCATCATGACTGGGCTACAGCCGAGCGAATCGACTGTTGTACCAAAGAATTTGGTGTGCTAATTTCGCCTCCAATTTCCATTGGCTGAAGGTTCATGAGGACCTATATCGATTAACTAGCCATTACAAATACAAATAAAAAAGCCCCGGCTTGTAGGCCGGGGCTTTGAAAAAGATATTGAGCAGCGAGTTTTCTTGGCGGATCGCGCGCTACTCAACACACAGTGAGCAGATTATGGCTTTCACTGCGCGCCTGCGCAACCAGAAAATGTGCCATTTATCGTATGCTCACCGCCGGCGGGGCGGTGAGTCATGGCGTTAAAACAGGGCACGCTACAGCGACAGCATGATGCTCCAGGCTCAGGCTTTTATGCGCCTTTTGCCGGCAAGCCATCATCGTCATCAAAGATTGCCTCTCGTAACCCCGGCAAGCTTTCCGAAAAGCAGGCCCAAACGTTCCTGGGCGAAGCCGCACGACGTATCCGTACCGAATGTAAGACGCGGGCAGGTACCTGGCTCTGGCGTCTGGACCGGATTCATAAAAGTGGTTGCCGCACCAAACAGCAACGCTGGGACGCCCTAGCCGCCATCGCTGAGTCGCTCATGTCGAGGGTCGACTTGGCCACACTGGTTCTTGGCTGGATGGACAGCAACGGTGACTTCCGTCTGAACCGGCAACGTCGCCTGGTCGATGATGGCGGCCTGACAGATTGTCGTGTCTCTCGCACACTTAAAGCGCTCGAGGAGGCAGGCTACATTCGGCGTAAGCAGCGCCGCCTGTTCAAGGATGGGGTGCGCTGGATGACACGCACCATGATCCATCTACGTCCGCGGCTGTTTATCGATCTGGGGCTTGGCCATCTCCTGTCGGCCGCTCGCACCCGCAAAAAGAACGAACGCACCCGCAAGCTGGGCGCCGTTAAACAGCGGCAGCAGATGGAAGCGCTCCAGGCGCTGACCCATCATCACCAGAAGCAACAACGCAAACGCGCTGCCCAGGCTCGAGAGGAGAGGGTACTGGCTGCCCAATACGCAGCGCTCAGCGTAGCCGATCGGAGACAACAAGCGGTATCGCTGCTTGAGCTAAAGGCTCAATACCCCGACCTGTCCGATCAGGACATCCTCACACTGCTTCGCCAACAAGCCAGCTAATCGCTCGGTCTGATCCCCTATAGCCAACCCAGGCAAATCACGCTGAAAACGCCCTTAGCGGGCGTCTGAGTGGCCCTTTCTCTACTGCATAGGACGCCATTTACATCGTCATTGAGCAAGGAATGCGAGAGGTCATTATGGGAGGGATCTTCTTTTTAACTTTTCTGCAAAATTTCAGGTCGAGTGGTACCACAGCTTTGCTGTAAGAAAGCCTTTAAGAACAATGCAGATCTAAAGCACCTCTCATGACCACACTATTTTAAAAGGATCCCCAACTTCCACGCGTTGCGTGGTGGGGCCCCCAATGCCTTCGGCGACCAGGGGGATGATCCCCCTGGACCCACATTTCTAACACCAAGGGCTACGCGCCCTTGTCATCCGCGTCGGGGATCGACCCGAACGCTCGGGGGATGGTGACCAGGGGCCGTCACCATCCCCACTCGCAAGGCTTTCTCTTAAGGTCGTGGCGTCAATGGAAATACGGCCTTTGGCCGGTCCTGCGGACGCGGAACCCCAGCAGAGCCGGGGCCCCCCGCCATTTCCCTTGACGCCACCGGTTTAAACGCCGGGTAATCCGCTAAATGCTGCGCTTGAGCGGAAAAACAGGAGTCCTGTAGCGGTTGGCGATAAACTATCGCGGCGACCTGACAGGCCGTCTGATTTTTTTCAAGGCTAGGTGCAATCTATAGTCGTGCAGCTTGCTATGACTGCTCAGGCTATACCGCTGTAGTATCGACAAGGAGTGTCTGTTTTAAATGGCTCAGCTTTTCCCCGCCCGTTCATCCTGCCGTTTCGATACCTCTGGTGAGCGCCGTCTCGCTGAGCGGCTCGAGAAAAAACTCGAAGACGACTACTTGTGTTGGTTTAACGTGCCGGTGGGTCACAAGGCGCTGCAGCCTGACTTTATTGTCATGCATCCCCGCCGCGGAATCCTGGTCCTGGAGGTCAAGGACTGGAAGCTGGAAACCATCCAGAGTATGGACCGCGGACAGGCCTCCATTCTTGAAGATGGCCGTTTGAAAAAGGTGGCCAACCCCCTTCTGCAGGCGCGCGTCTACGCCATGGAGGTGGTGTCTTTGCTGGGCAAAGATCCTGCGTTAAAGCAGGATGCGAGTTCACCACATGCCGGAAAGCTCTTGATGCCTTTTGGCTGGGGTGTTGTCTTAACGCGTATCACCCGTAAGCAATTCGAGCAAACCGATCTGGCTGAGGTGCTGGATCCTCAGCGCGTGGTCTTTCAGGATGAAATGACCGAGTCAGTAGACGCTGAAAGTTTTCAGCAACAGCTCTGGGACATGTTTCCACACGTGTTCCCGTGTCATCTGTCACTGCCGCAGATTGATCGGGTGCGTTATCACCTGTATCCAGAAGTACGGGTCAATGCCGAGCCCGGCCAGTTTGGCTTGTTTGCTCAGGAGGATGCGCGGCTTCCGACCCTGCTTAAGGTGATGGACCTGCAGCAGGAGCAGCTGGCCCGCTCGCTAGGGGAGGGGCATCGGGTTATTCATGGGGTAGCAGGCAGTGGCAAAACCATGATTCTGGGGTATCGCTGTATGCACTTGGCCAAGGCATCTACCAAACCAGTCCTGGTGCTCTGCTACAACAAGTCACTGGCTGGGCGGCTACGTCAAGTGATGGAGGAGAAAGGGCTGGGTGAAAAGGTCAGCGTGCGTAACTTCCATGCCTGGTGTTCCGACATGCTGACGGCCTACCACCTGGATCGCCCGGAGCGAGGCCTGTCAGTCGAAAAGACCATGGCTCAGATGGTCCAGAGCACGATCGACGGCGTAGACAGCGGCCAGATTCCTCGCGCGCAGTATTCGGCGGTGCTGATTGATGAAGGTCATGATTTCCAGCCGGAGTGGTTCAAGCTGGTTGTGCAGATGATTGATCCGGAAACCAATTCGCTTCTGGTCCTGTATGACGATGCCCAGGCGATTTACCGCGGCAAGACGGGTAAGGGTGGACTGGATTTCAGCTTTGCCAGCGTAGGTATTCAGGCCCAGGGGCGAACCACGATCCTAAAGCTCAACTACCGCAACACCATTGAGGTGCTGTCGGTGGCTCGCGGGTTTGCGACCGAGCTCCTGAGCGGACGTGAAGCTGCGGAGGATGGCGTGCCCGTGCTGGTACCGGAGAGTGCCGGACGGCGCGGAGCCTTTCCTGAGCTTATTCGCTGTGATTCCGCCTGGCAGGAATGGAATTGCCTGGTTGAGCGGATCCGGGATGAGCAGGGAAAGGGCAGGGCGCTGAGCGATATGGCGGTGATCTACCGCACCACCAGCCAGGGTAAGGAAATCGAGCGGGTCCTGGCCCAAGCGGATATCCCTTACCAGTCGGGTGTGTCCTCCAGCAAACGCGGCGCACTGTATAGCGAGAAAGACTCGGTTAAGGTGGTCAGCATGCATTCGAGCAAAGGGCTGGAGTTTGGCCTGGTAATGATTCCGTGCCTGGGCGAGATGCCTAAGAAAGGCGAGCCGGAAGCCGATGAGGCACGCCTGCTCTACGTCGCCATGACCCGAGCCATTGACCGACTGGTGATGACTTACCGTGAGCCTTCCGATTTCACCCGACGGGTACAGGAAGCCATCAGTAGTGTTCGTCAAAGCCTGGAGATAGCGTAGCGTTACGCGCTATGCCATGGCTCGTTAGGGAAGAGAACTACCGGGTATGGTCCGGGAATCTAATGCTACTTTTTGCAGCTTGGAAGTACCTCTTTGAGGTTACTCTCTGCTGAGCCAGACACAGGCTGTTGCCAGTGCCGTGTCGTGATCATCAAAGATTCCTCCATCAATAGGAGGCTGTCCCTCGTCTTCATAGAAGAGCAGCTGAAAGCCGCCCCCAACCTCAGCGGGTCGCGGTGTAATGGTGTAGCCGTAAAATGAATCGGGGGTTTCTGTAGTCATAGGTTCCGCTTCCTGACGGAGGTTTGCAGGCCTGTCTGCTCAGCTCCAAAGGCTGATCAAAATGGCAGAGCGCATTGCTTTGTGAGAGGGTATACCAAGGCCCTCAGCTGCAGGCCTGGCTTACCGGCTGGTTTGCTAATGATCTAAATCCTGCAGCAGATTGGGCTCTACGATGCCGGCATAGATAGATAACAGTCGCCACAGTGCATAAGGCACCTCATCCCCTACAGTTGTCCATCTACGGACCCTGCTGGGATCTATACCTAGTAGCCGCCCAACTTTGGATGTAGAGAGGTCCATCAGGCGCATCATCTCCTTGAGTTCTTCTGGAGTGGGCGCTTTCCAAGTATCAGAATACGGCGCAAATAGCCCCGCTCTACTCAGGCCGACCATTTCCAGCAGGTCAGCTCGAGTAAATGTCCACGTTTCCTCATTCATGCAGATCAGGTTTTCGGCACCCAACCTCCAGGCCTGCCTGCAGGCATCTTTCAGGCCTTCGACCTTGAGGGTTTGCCGGGTGGCGTCAGGAAGTTTTGCTATCGCTTGCATGGTGCTCTTCTACAACTCATGAGACTGCTATTCGAACAGTATCGAGGCTGATAAGTAAATCAGCAGGGGGCTTGTGTAGTCGTTAGAGGTAGCGAAAAGGCGATGTAGCCGTTTAAGTCGCTCTGGCTGCTTATCGCTACACCTGGACACTGGCTTTTTGGTGTAGCCGCTGGGGGTACATCGCAATGACTACACACCTTGATAAGCAACTATCGACTATTTGCGGCCGATCTAGACTTACCATCGTAAGTTCTAACCAATCGATTGCTAATTAAGCTGGACTCTAAAACGAGGCGCTACCCAAACCGGGAGAGGCGTCGGCACCCCTACACTTAAGGAGCCAGACGCAGCCCTAGGAACGCATTGCCTTTTATCTTCTGCTGACTAGCTTTGATAGTATGAACAATGGCATATTTCCATAATACGAGACACAGGGCAGCTGGAGGCAACTGCTGCGAATGGGGCGGCTCAATGCTTATCGATAAAAGCAGAAGTTGCACGTATTATTACGCCTTCGATCTTCCAAACGACTTTAGGCACCGAATCCCTGATTAAAAATCTTATAGCTAGCTAGAATGTTTCAAAGTATTAAAAAATTCAATGTATTATGACAGGGATGGATAAATGATTTCAGCTAGTGGCAATACTCGCCAGACCTTAGCTACCGTGAATGCAAAGATTGACGCAACGGCAATGGCTGAGGCTGAGTCATTGCTTACTCACTTAATATCTAGCATAAGTCTTGAAGAGCTAGCTATTGTTGCGCCTGAATTGCGCGAGGCAATTGATCGATTTTTTCCTAAGCGGCAGAGAAATCTACAAAAATTACTTAGTGAGTGCTTAAATGCTCCGGCCCCAAGTAACAGCCAAGACCCCAAATCTACAAGCCTATCAGTAGCGTTAGAGCAAGGACTGGAAAACTACAAGCTTCGTCTTAATAAGCTCGAAACGTCCCATATTTTTCAGTGGTCAACTTACTATCGCGACACCGTTGGATTTATCTATAAAGACATCTACGACAATTTAGAGCATGCAGATGATTGGTCTAGCATATTGAGCAAGGTGCGCGACCTTTTTATAGAACACTCGATGAATATCTCTAGTCGCGGGATATCATACTCAAAGCAGCATGGACTGAGCGATGAGGCCGCCCAATATAAGTCACTGAGCGGTCTTCAGCAGTTTCTTTACTTGGTAATGAACCTATATGTCGACAACCAAGAAAAAATCAGCAATGCGAGCCAAGCGAGATTACATAGAAGCATAGGGTCAGCTCTGCTGTGTGGGGTATTAGAAGGCTACGCCGAAGTATTAAGCTGGTATAAGCTTTGTGACTATTATAGACATTGGGTGCCAGCACTCGGCTTTACCACTGGGGCGGATGCCTTACTTCTAATGCAGAGATCCGAGAAGACAATTGATCCTCTTCTAGGACTGTTTGACACAATAGTTCCATTGCTTCTAGCAGTCGACGGACTTTTTAACAAATATAATGGCCACGATTATTTAGTCACCAGGATAAGCAGAGTTCACCAGACAAACCCAATCAGTCTGGAGATAAAACTTTTCTCAGTAGTTGGCGGGATTGCTTCTGAATTTAATGTGGCAGCGGTATTTTCTAGCGAGGTCACAGAGTTAGTTGAAGTTGAGTATTTAGGCATCAATAAATCGACCCTAGCTGTATTGAAAGCGAGCCCAATTGTAATAAGCTGGATAGAACAGCATGACAAGCGCAACTTAATTGATGCGTCCTCGGTAGCAGGCTTGTCAGACCGTGCGCATGACTTGTCTGAGCTTGTGCGAGGCGAACTAGAGAAACTGATAAAGTTCAATGCCGAAGTCGAGGGGCAACAGCTAATCCGGAATAATTATGCCAAAGATTTCCCTCTTGAGGACCCAGATACTAGGCGGCTTTTTACTGTCGAGAGGCACAGCGTAAGAGTTCTTCTAGAGAAATTTGAGCGTGGTACCGGCATCCATTTATGGTGTAGTGTCAGGCGCTCAGGTAAGACTACAGCTGCAACAAGCTTGTCAGGTCGCTCGCTAGTGATCTTTCAGACCATGGATCAGGTTACTGACCAACTCCATCACAATATATTTGAGCGAGAAATAAGGGCAGCACTCGAATCCGCGAAACCAATTGCAAGCGATTTCTTTGAGAATGTTATAGCTGCTTGCCTCGATGGCGCAGGCGCAGAGCGCACAAATAGTAAGGTCATATTCCTGCTTGACGAATACGAAATTCTATTTGGAATGCTGGCCGCAATGGCTGCTCAACAACAAATGATTAAGTTTAATGTCGCTCTGCCTTTGCTGAGTCAAATGGTCCGATTTGCCTCTAAGAATCTGCTTATTTTTATGGGGCAGAGACCTGACGCTTATCACATTATTCCAGCGCAGAACCAGCTTAGCCCCTTGGTGAAACAGCATCCTTTCCCACTATTTGAGCATCTAGAAAGGGGAGGCGACTCTGAATTCAGTCAATTTCTTAGGAAGGTACTTTCCCAAAATCTTCCTTTTTTACCATCGTTTGCTGACGCAGTATATGCTGAGACCAGCGGTCACCCTTACCTGACTGTCAACTTGATGGTCGATTTCTGCGACTGGCTCGCCACCAATAATGCGGTGAGTTCAAGTACGTTAGATGCAAACCGATTTGAGCTTTTTGCGAAAGCGCGACTTATTCCCGGCGTACTTAGTAGGAGCTCATTCTACCCATTCTTCAAAAATCAGTTCTCTGGGTACCTTAGTGAAGAATCACGAAGGGATGAACTTTGGCTTTACGCAATCGCTAAGGTTCTACATCAAATCGGAATGAAAAATCCAAAAGTATTATTCTGTCCTATCGCGCGCTACAACGAATACGCAGCGCAATCGTTGGCAGGCAGCACAACTACCCCACAAGTTCTCTTGACGTCTGCAGTTCTATCGAATTTCTTAAGGCAAGACAACGGAAACATAAGACCAGCTGTGCGACTCATGGCTAGATTAGCAGCTTGCTCAACCCCGGAGGTTTTATAATGGAAATGGATGCCAAATCTATTTTAGAGTATTTACAAAGAATTGAATGGAAAGAAAACAACTCCTTGCGCTTGTTTTGGGTCAAAATCTCTCACGGCTCCAGAGATATATTAGCCCAGGAACTCAAAAGCTCTGAAAACCATGACGTAATCGTTCCACTGGTTTTGCGTGAAACTTTATTTCTAAGCGCAAACGCTGTAATGGCGGACTTTTCACGCCTGCTAGAAAGTAATCGAAAAAATTTTGAGAGCTTGCAAATAGAGGGCGGCAGAAAAATCACAGTCATTATATTGTTAAAAGAGAACTTTAAACTTTCTCAGATCAGTTCACCTGTAGTCTTGCCTAGATGGTTTCCAGTATTGGGTGGAACCGAAACTTACCTCCATATTTCTGATTTAATGTGGAACGCAGAGCTTGATTTATTAAACTGCAATGACGCTCAAATTGGGTCTTTAGCCTCAGCTCTCTACGAGCTTGAGTCAACAATTGTAGAGCGGATTAGGCAGGTATCATTAGTTGACCATCGTAAAGCAAGGCCGCTAATTGACACTCTCTTCGATGGGGCAGGTGCCACCAGCGATGTATTAGATAGGTTTGAAGCAACTCTACGGGGCGTGCCTGATCCCAAAGGCTATCGGCCCAACTCTCAAAATAAAAATTCCTTGATCTCTCTTCTGTTTTCTATGGTGATGAGGTCATCACCAGACGCTTTATCTAAAGTGGCTACAAATCTTTGCAAAGCTACAGACGATTGTTCTACTGATATTCTTCGACCGACTCTGTTTGCAATCATGCTGAGGCCTTCTAGCAAGACTGATACAACCATAAAAAATTGGCACTCAATTCTGCTGGCTGCCTATCAAGTTTATCAACTCATGAATGCGGCAGCGCATGCAGGTGATTATCCAAAATATCCTGCTACATTGATTCATGCGAACTCACGAGACCTAATACAGTTTCTTCATATGGCAAATCAATATGTAGGAATTTTATTCGCAGAAACAGAGATCGGTTCCTGAATTGAGCCGATTATGTCTAACTACTCTTTGTACAGCATCCAAAGTTAGGGGCTGCCCGTATCCGAGCAGCCCTTGCACCTCCTATAAACCGCAAAATCGAGAGCTTGTAGGCCAGTTATTTTCTGCTTTAGACCTAAGCACCTAGCTATTGCTTAAAAGCTCCCTCCCTTCTTTTCCCGTCGATCAATTGGTAGAACTCATGATGGTAAGTCTAGGCAATGCTGGATCTGCTACTAATGACCGATAGCAATCGCTCATGCAAGGGTAGATCCAAATAATTATTGAGCTGTTGCATAGCGCCTACGCGCAACGGACGTTATGGTAAATATCCAATGTTAGGGAAAGCCGTATCGTAAATGTAGAGCGTTATGCTGGAGTTAGCTTACCTCTTGAGTTCACACCATAAGCTGAGGTTATAGTGTTCTGGTATTTATAATAAGAAGCGCGCCTATTGAAACAGGCGCGTCCTGCAGCAAGAGCAAGGCTGATAAAATGATCATCTTTGTCATCGCTTGGCCCCTACTGCGCGAACTACAGAATGGCCAGGAGTACATGCTCATCACAGGCCAGACGAATGCAGCCGTGCTGACGACAAGTTCTAAAAAAGCATTCCTCACTTCTTGCAGTGGATAGCCCATATACGTTTGTTAGGCATCAACGCGCGCCTCTTTCCCTTAATAGGGTATGAATCTCATTAAGTGTGGCGATCTGCCTCTGCTCAAATGGCGTCTGTTTGTCTGCTTGTTGCAATGTAGCCATTCCGGTTATTACACCAGCT
Organism: Pseudomonas sp. JZ134; assembly: GCF_051027695.1. Lineage (NCBI taxonomy): Bacteria > Pseudomonadati > Pseudomonadota > Gammaproteobacteria > Pseudomonadales > Pseudomonadaceae > Pseudomonas > Pseudomonas sp. JZ134. The sequence goes on from NZ_CP069254.1 coordinate 13,199, forward strand.
GCGCCTATAAGCAGAGTTACAGTATTCATTGCTCCTTGGATGTAAAACCAGCCTGCGGCAATCAATAATAACAGTGCTGAGAAAGCAATGAACTTCCATGTGAATCCATTTTTTCGGGAGCGCTCTCTGCGCAATAGTTCACTTCTGTGCCTCTCCTCAAGGAGAAGTTCTTCATTAGTACAATGAATTAGTAGTTTATATTCAGTGTTTGAAGAATTATCATTGATAGTTACGTCACCATGAATATCGCCCGAATTGAAGTCTCTCAATATTACCTCCTATGTGAAATGCTTAATCTTAAGCTAAGGGGCGGGCTTAGCCCGTCCTAGTGAGCGAAGCGAGCGACTTGAGTTTATAGTTAGACGTGGCGGCAAGTCGGACGTTGAATTAAAAAGCGACACTAACTTTACCTCAAGCCGAACCAAAATGGAGGCCTACGAGCGCACGGGCGTTTGCCGACACAGTAAAGCCGCATTAAAGAAGAAATGGTTATGTTGTGGTTGTGGTGAGAAGCGAGACTGTCGGAACAGGCGAGTCCTGCAGCAGAGCAAGGTCGATAACAATGATGATCTTTGTGATCGCTTGAACGCTTGGCCCCTGCTGCGCGAACTACAGAATGGCCAGGGCAGTGCCCAGTAAAGGCCGGATATACGAATGCAACCGCGCTGACGACAGGATCGAAAAAGCTATCCTCACTGCTTGTGGGGAGAGTCCATATACCACTTGTTAGGGCGCGCCCCTTTTGCCACGACCTCGCAGATTAACCCACACCAAGATTGCAGAGCCGGCGACGCATATTGATGTTAACCCAACGCCAATTAGAAGCGGGCCGGGCTCGGTACGCAACACTAGCCAACCTCCACTGAGGTTATGGATTACGATCGTGCCGCAGAAATAAGCCGGAACTAGAAGCAGTAAGGCGCAAACCCACCTACAAAAAGCGCTGATGCAGCAAGAGCTGACAGGCAGTAGTGCTGGAAGCCACAACGGTAAGCAAACCAAAACGCTACACGTTAACCAGAAGAGTTTTGCACGGTTCCCAAACTCTTCAGGCTCAAGAGCATACGAAGTCGATGCCCCCAGATAAAATACAAATAAACCAAGGGCCAACGCGCCCATCAAAAAGAGTACTCGCACTGTGATTGGCATGGGAGCCCTAACTATTATTAGGCGTCACTTGACGCATAACATGCTGAACGCGTCTGACGTATAACCTTCCGTATCATCTTTTATCTTCCTATCTAGGACGGGCGTTTCCAAGGAGCACTGACTGTATAAGGAAGCTCTACACTATGGAAAGAAAGCAATGATTGCTGGATTCAGTGCGAGAGCAACTCAGGCTAAAACGCTACTCGATTAGAGTTAGATGCGTCTATTAAATATGAGCCAAACGGTTCTTTTGCCTGCCTCACTGCAAAGGGACACTGAGGTTTACGGACACAGTGCTAACTGAGGCTTCTGGAAATTCGATACACCTGCTGCTGACCTGTGCTCAGCGGAACAAATCCTCTAGCGAACCCGGCTCTTAAAGCCACACGGGTCAGACCTTGATAACGCTCTAGAGACATTGCTATTTTTGAAAAAACATCATACTAAGTATTATATTTCGTGTGATGCTAAAGACTAATATGGGCTCTTTTCGTGAGGGTGTTTAAAAGCAAGTGGTTTACTCGCTTTGCCGACGCGGAGGGCATCACAGACGAGGACCTAAAGGCTTCGATAGCCAATGCTGATCAAGGATTGATAGAGGCCAATCTGGGTGGTGGTGTCATCAAGCAGCGTATTGCAAGAGAGGGAAGCGGCAAGTCGGCAGGTATAGAACTATTGTCTTGTACCGGATAGCTACAAGGTCTTTTTTTGTTTATGGCTTCCCCAAGAGCTCACGAGCCAATATCAAGCAAGACGAATTAGCCGCCTTCAAGAAATTGGCTAAAGCCACTCTTGATCTCTCTGAGGGGGACCTCAAGAAGGCTTTGCAAAACGGCACCTACGTGGAGGTGATTTGAATGCCTAAGAAGTACCGAAGTGACATTTTTGCCGCTATACATGAGACGGCTGAAGGTCTTCATGATGCCGGTGTGGTGACTAAAACAACCATGCGTGAATTTGACGAGGCCTGCCTCCAGCCGGCCAAGAAGTTTACGCCTGAGGAGATCGTAGCGCTCCGCAAGCGTGAAAGAGTTTCCCAGCCGGTTTTTGCGCGCTACTTAAATGTAAGCAAGAACCTGATCAGCGAGTGGGAGCGGGGCAATAAAACTCCTGGCGGTCCCGCTGAACGACTGCTGACCGTGATTGAGAAAAATGGTCTTAGAATTCTTGCATAGCAATTATAAAGAAAGCCTGAAAGAAGAAATTCTATAGTTATTAATCTATATTTACCTTGACCACATATTGATCTTGATTTTTTAACTATTAAGTTTCAGCTTCTTGGGAAAAAATCAGAGAGATCTCTTTGTAAGCGAGATCTCCCTGATCTGATTAATTTGTACTTAATCTTTCTTTATAATTGATAGTGTGCCATTGTCTTGGAACATTAAATATGCGCCAGGATTGTTATATGTTCCAGTGTTCCATAAGGCTGTGCCATTTGCATCATATATTACAAAATTACCATCATTTTGCATTATAGCATTGGTAGCACCTTTATTTTGAGTATATGAGGCCCACACCACAGAATTATTTGGGCCATAAATTACTAAGTTTCCGTCTGTTTGAAATACAAGTAAATAGGATCCCAACGCTACTTGTTGACCAAGGGCTAAGGACTGGTCTCCATTCAATATAAAGTCAGAAGATTTTTCAGCCTGCATTGAAGGCAGTCCGGTATTACTCCAGAGAAATCTAGATGTTTTGGCAGGAGGCATACCAAGCATTTGCAGACCTGTAGCTGAAACAGTACTGCTGGCAATAGGTTTAACTCCAGTAAAGACTTCAATCTGAAAAGTAAAGTTAGCTCCTTTTTGAGCTTGAAGTATCAAGCTAGGCGCTAAATAGTTTAGAGTATATTGACCTGAAGTGTTAAGTCCTGTTTTACTAACGGTGGTGATGTTTCCATTTAGATTTGCAGTTGTTCGAATAACATAGTTAAGCGATTGCTCTGGATTTCTTGGGTTTAGCGTTACAGCAAGTTTTCCAGGATTATTAGATATAATTAGGTCAGTGTAAAAAATTTTTTCATATTTAACAGAGTTGCCGATTCCAACTCCAGTATATTTATGACTACAATTGGGTATGTATCCGTTAGGTATGGAGAAGTAGTTAGACGGCGGTTGGGCTGCGAATGCGCAAGCAACAATTCCGTCAACTACCTGGCTTATTCTAAAACTAGACGAAGCAATGGTTTCCTCTACTGTCGTAACCACCCACCACGGATTAGAAAAGCTTGATAACTCTTGAGGCTCTAAAATCCACATCCCTTGGTAAGGCGTTGCGTACTTTATAGACTTCTTAGTTATACAAGTTCCATTTAATATATTTTTCTCTATGGTTAGATAACCAGAGGGGCGACTTATATTTTCGCATTGTGTAATGGTATCTGCTTGAGCTTCTAAAGATAAGATGGATCCGGTAAAAGTTATTGTGTATATAAGCTTTTTTAAGTTAATTTTATTCACAGCAAGAATATCCCTAAAAAACCTATTCATAGGTAATGTATCCATTCAGATGTTGTTTAGTTTGTTAGAAACCAGATTATCGGCTACTTTCAAAAGGAAAGAAAATTCTTCTGTCCTTTTGAAGAAGATCTATTTTAATACGATAGTGCTTATAAGGAAAGATAAGAATAAATTTCAGTTGATATCTCTTTGATATCATTTGGTGATTTCGATAGAAAGTTACCCGAATTTTTATAGATATTGAGTTTACTCAGTTGTCTAAATAAGCAATGGGTGAATTCAGTGAATTTTCAGTCATCATACCAACCTAGCTGTTTGGGTTAAGAACAAAGTAACCTTATATGTGATAATGTCCTTTATCATCTATTTTATGGCTGGTGTTTGGTCTGTTGGGGCCGCAACGCGGTTGATGGTGCTTCCATAAGGCCGGCCTATTAAAACGAAGGAATCAATAGGAAATGAAAGCGCCTGCTTTGATTGGAACGGTCACCCTGCCTGCGCTGGTTCAAGCGGCTGGCGACAGCGCGCGGATGCGCTTTGTGGAGTTCTTTACCGCCAATATCCGCAACCCACACACCCGCCGCGCCTATGGCCGCGCCGTGGGCGACTTCCTGGCCTGGTGTGAAACGGTTGGGGTGGCCTCGATGGCAGAAATAAAACCGCTGCATGTCTCGGCCTGGATCGAGTGGCAGACCCAGACCCTCTCAGCGCCCACGGTCAAGCAGCGCCTGGCGGCGCTACGGCACCTGTTTGACTGGCTGGTAACCGGGCAGGTGATTCCCACCAATCCCGCGGCCTCGGTGCGCGGCCCCAGCCACAGCGCGCGGCAGGGCAAAACGCCGGTGCTGGCTCCCACCGAAGCCCGAACCCTGCTGGACAGCATTGACGTGAGTACGCCGATCGGGCTTAGGGATCGCGCCTTGATTGGGCTGATGGTGTTTTCCTTTGCCCGCGTGGGGGCGGCCCTGGCCATGCGGGTTGAGGACGTGTACCGGCAGCAGTACCGGCTGTGGGTGAGGTTGCGGGAAAAGGGTGGCAAGCGGCACGAGATGCCCTGCCATCACTCGCTGGAAGAGTACCTGCACGCCTACCTGGTCGGGACCGGCATCGAGGCGGATCCCAAGGGGCCCCTGTTCCGGACCATTGCCCGCGGCACCGGGCAGCTGAGCCGCAATCCGCTACCGCAGGCCAATGCCCATGCCATGGTACGCCGGCGGGCGCTCGCCGCCGGGATCGAGACGCCGATTGGCAACCATACCTTTCGCGCGACCGGGATTACCGCGTACCTGAAGAATGGCGGCACGCTGGAGAATGCCGCAGCCATGGCCAACCACTCTTCCACTCGCACTACGCAGTTGTATGACCGGCGACGGGACGACATCAGCCTCGATGAGGTCGAGCGGATCCGACTTTAAGAGTAAGGCAAGTAGGAAGACCCAAGCCTTTGCTGTTTCTAAACAGATGAAAGATAAAGATCTTGCACTATAAGACGAAATATATAGGCAGATATTTTAGGAAATTTCAGCGTCGTTGCTTTGCCGAGACTACTAAATCTGAGCGGCGGGATTTCTCTAGCTCTCAGGCAACCTGTAGCACTATATCTATCACTAACGATTGGTTTTGAAGCTGTTAGGTAAAGGTAAAGCATCTACTCTAACGCTTTAATGCACTGCTTGTATTGGAGCTAGAACGATGAGTAGAACGCCTTCCGGCGAGGATACGGTACTTGGTTTTAAGGGCATCTTCACACGCCACGTGGACTGAGAAAACAACTATGGATGCCCTTACATCTTCCGATTTAAAAACCATCCTCCATTCTAAACGTGCCAATCTCTACTACCTAGAGCACTGCCGTGTCCTGGTCAATGGAGGCCGTGTCGAATACGTTACCGACGAAGGTAAAAAGTCGCTGTACTGGAATATTCCGATTGCTAACACGACTACCTTGCTGCTTGGCACTGGCACATCTATAACCCAGGCCGCCATGCGCGAGTTGGCAAGAGCTGGTGTATTGGTTGGCTTTGCCGGCGGTGGTGGTACTCCCTTATTTAGTGCCAATGAAGTTGATATAGAAGTTGCCTGGTTTAGTCCGCAAAGCGAATACCGTCCCACGGAATATCTGCAACGTTGGGTTTCGTTCTGGTTTGACGATAGCAAACGCCTGAAGGCCGCCAAGGCTTTCCAGCAAGCCCGTCTGCAACAGATTGAGAAGCAATGGCTGACCAGCCGTCTGCTACTGGATGCTGATTTTCAGATTAATGCAGATGAGCTCCGGCCTCTGCTAGCACGCTCTTCCGAGGCTATAGAGCTAGCGCCGGATACTACTTTTCTGCTGACCGAAGAAGCTCGGCTGACCAAACATCTGTTTCGTTTGGCCTGTAGGGCTGTTGGTTATGAAGACTTTGTGCGCTCCAAGCGAGGCAGTGGCTATGACCCAGCCAACCGCTTCCTAGATCATGGTAACTATCTTGCCTATGGGCTCGCCGCCTCGGCTACCTGGGTGTTGGGTATTCCTCACGGCTTGGCCGTACTTCACGGAAAAACCCGGCGCGGTGGCCTAGTCTTTGATGTGGCTGATCTAATTAAGGACGCACTGATCCTGCCTCAAGCCTTTATTTCAGCCATGCGCGGCGACGAAGAGCAGGAGTTTCGCCAGGCCTGCCTGGAGCACCTGACACGCAGTGATGCCTTAGATTTTATGATCGAGCAACTACAGATTGTGGGTCAGCGGCTAGGAAGCATCTGAGCCATGAACATTGTATTGATCTCTGAATGTACCAAGCGAGCCCTGACTGAAACCCGCCGCCTTTTAGATCAATTTGCTGAACGGCGAGGCGAGCGTACCTGGCAGACGCCCATTACCCAGGCCGGATTGGATACCTTGCGCCGCCTGCTGCGAAAGACGGCCCGTAAAAATACCGCGGTGGCCTGCCACTGGATACGAGGCAAGGACCATAGCGAGCTGCTATGGATTGTTGGCGACTCTAGTCGTTTCAATGACCGCGGCGCCGTGCCTACCCATACCACCAAACGGAATGTACTGCGTAGGGAGGATGAAAATGATTGGCATACGGGGGAAGATATTCACCTACTAACCCGGTTAGCAGCCCTGCTACATGATCTGGGCAAAGCTAGCGTGGCCTTTCAGGAGCGGCTGCGTAAAAGGCCAACCGAAAAGAATCTTTATCGGCACGAATGGGTTTCACTGCGCCTGTTCCTGGCTTTTGTCGGGCAGGATAATGATGAAGCCTGGCTCAGGCGCCTTGCATCGCCTACCCAGGCTGACGATGCTAGTTGGTTAGAGGCAACACGTTTCAGACGCGACGGCCTGGATGCGGAAGTCTCACCCCCGTTTGCTAACCTTCCCCCCCTCGCCGCCGCCATCGCCTGGCTGGTTGTTACACATCATCGACTACCTGTTCTGCCCGTTCGTGATCCAATGACGGGTCAACAGGCTAACCTCGGCCGTAAGTCATCCACGTTCAACCCTACTCAACTAAATGATCTATTAAGTCGTGTAACTCATGATTGGAATGAGCTTTACCGGCCTGCTGATCAGTCTTCCATCGAACCTTACTGGACTTTTGCGCACGGCCTACCCGTTAACTTACCCAAATGGCGAACTCAGGCGAGCAAGCTAGCCGAACGGTTATTAACCGTATGTGCTAAGGCGGGTAAAGGCGATTGGCTGGCTAATCCCTACGTCATGCACTTGTCACGGCTAAGCTTGATGCTTGCTGATCACTACTATTCTGGCCTCTCACCAGAGTCGCCAGAACGAGTACGCGGCGACAGTAAGGGGCCGCTCTATGCCAATACCCATTCTGATGGTGTGCTCAAACAGCCGCTGGATGAACATCTGCTAGGTGTGGCACGGCTAGCAGGAAGCATTGCTCATGGACTGCCGAGCTTTGAGCGGCACCTCCCGCGCCTTGCCCGGCATCGAGGGCTCGTTAAACGCACCGCTGTAGAACGCTTTCGTTGGCAAAACAAGGCGGCCGATGCCGCGGCAGCGCTACGTGATCAAGCTTTCGAGCACGGTGGCTTTATTATCAATATGGCTTCCACCGGATGCGGTAAGACCTTGGCCAATGCCCGCATCATGTATGCCATGGCTGATCCGCAGCTGGGTCTGCGTTGCACCTTTGCCTTGGGTTTGCGTACGTTGACTCTGCAGACTGGCCGCAGCTACCGGCAGGATTTGCACCTGGACGATGATGAGTTAGCGATCCGGGTAGGTGGCTCTGCCAGTCGTGCTTTGTTCGAGTACTACGAGTCTCAGGCGGAAGCGACTGGCTCGGCATCAGTACAGACATTGATTGAAGAAGACAGTCATGTCCTTTATGAGGGCCAACCCACGGATCATCCGCTGCTCAGCAAGGCGATGCATGATGAGCGAATCCGCTCCTTACTGTCAGCGCCTATGCTGGTCTGCACGATAGACCACCTGATGCCTGCCACCGAAGCCCAGCGTGCCGGTCGACAAATTGCGCCTATGCTACGGCTGATGAGTGCAGATCTTGTACTGGACGAGCTGGATGATTTTGATTTGGCCGATCTGCCTGCCCTGACGCGCTTGGTGTATTGGAGTGGCCTGCTGGGGAGCCGAGTGCTGATTTCGTCAGCCACACTGCCACCTGCGCTGGTGGAAGGCATGTTTCAGGCCTACCGAGCCGGTCGGGCGCACTACCAGCACAATCGAGGGGCCACTAGCGGATCCATTGAAGAAGTGCCCTCTGTTGCATGTCTATGGGTAGACGAGTTCGAGACGTTATCTGGCCGATGTGCTGAAGCCCAGCAGTTCGCTAAGCAACATGATGAGTTTGTGCAAAAGCGGATCCAGGCACTTAGCCGGAATGAGCCTCGACGCTGTGGTGAGCTCGTGCCCCTAAAGATTGAGGCACAAAAAGAGGGGCCCCTCCGGCACGAGTTTGCTCTGCAATTGCGTGATGCCATGCTAAAGGCTCATGACCGTCATGCCGAACGCTGCCCGCACAGTGGCAAACGGGTTAGTTTTGGACTGGTACGCATGGCCAACATCGAGCCGCTGTTTGATGTTGCACTGGAGCTATTTCAGCTCGGAGCTCCTGAGAATTACCGCATCCATCTGTGCGTTTATCATGCGCGTTTTCCGCTGATGCTGCGCTCTGCCATTGAGCACCAGCTGGATTCCACCTTAAATCGCCGTATGCCACAGCAGGTCTATGAGCGTGAGGATATTCGTCAGGCTATTGATCAGTCACCCGAGCAAAATCATCTGTTTGTGGTGCTTGGCTCTCCCGTGACGGAGGTAGGGCGTGACCATGATTATGACTGGGCGGTCGTTGAGCCCTCGTCAATGCGTTCCTTGATTCAATTGGCTGGCCGTGTCCAACGTCATCGAAACAAGGCTTGTCACGTGCCCAACATACTCATTCTGGATAGCAATTTACGCCATTGTGCTATCCCCAAGGGCAGGGACAGTGCTGCCTTTATTCGACCTGGCTTTGAGCAGGAAGGCGCACCCTTTGAACACCCTTTCAGGCTTACCAGCCATCGGCTCGGCAAGTTGCTACACGAGGATGAGTATCAGACTATTACCGCAGGTCCACGTATTCAGCCCAGGCCAACGCAGGACTGGCAGCCCAAGCTTAGCCTTGTGGATCTTGAGCATGCTCGGCTTGCTCAGTTGATGTTACCAACGCCGCGCACCGAGACCGCCCAGCCTTCGCGTCGCGGTGTCAAACCAACTCTCGCCGAACTCAATGCCGCGTGCGCCTGGCAGTACCCCCAAGCGGCATTAACCTGGGCGCTGCCTCAGCAGCAACCGTTTCGCTATGACCCAAGCCAGGATGTCGACCTGGTCTTTTTGCCTGACGCGGATGAAGAGCATCTTACGTTGCACCGGATTCACGAAGAAGCTCGACGCGGTAAGCCGGCAATCTATGTACCGGTAGAAAACAGCCTGCTGCAACGCCTCGATTTACAAAGCCAGCTAGGTCCTCGGATAGCCCCGTGGGGCCGGCATGACGGCATGAAGCTAATCGAGACCCATGCTGAGGCTCAACACCTAACACTGCGGCGCTGTGCAGAGCGTTTCGCTACGGTCCGTGTGCCAAGGAGTGACCCGGGATGGCGTTACCATCCGGTATTAGGATTCGGAAAAAGAAAGTAAACCGGGCAGAAAGCCTGCCCGGTTAAAGCTGCCTATTCGGCAGTTAAAAGACGAATGCTACATACACGTAGATTTTCTGAGCTGTTTATGCAACAGTGATTACGCATCTAACAAAAGATGAACTGAATGCTACGTTACACTTAGATGGTTAAAAAGCCTGATCGTCGCTGCAACGATGATCAGGCTTAGGTGCAATCCGCTGGCTCGCCCCAGCCTAAGCGTGAACTTCATGCCAAGGAGGATTAGAGATGCACTTGACCTAAATTAGGATCAAGGGAGGTTTTATTCACATTCATCCCTTAGCAGACTGCTGCTGGGGATATTACGGCTTGGCACTTGCCAAGTCGATTGCTAAGGAATGCTTACTATGGAAGAAGTAAAAGTGAGCGCCCGTTCTGCTGCCTTTCGCCAAGCCATTGCTGCTTTTATTAATGAGCGGCGTGAGGCAAAGCTTAAAGGTACGGATGATGAACAGAGCGCTGCGAAATATGAATACACCACCTGGCTAACGGACGCGGCCCGCCGGGTTAGCCAGATTCAGGCTGTGACTCATGTGCTCAAGGCTACCCATCCTGATGCCAGGGGCAGCAGCTTGTATGTCACGCCGAATGAGTTGCCCCAGCATATCGAAATTGGCACTCATTGCCTGGGCGACCGCTACGATACTGACATCGTTGGCAATGCTGCCGCGCTGGATGTCTATAAATTTCTTAAGCTGGACATAGAAGGCCTTCGCTTGCTGGATTGGTTTCAGCAGGACGATCCTGATCTATTGGCCGCTCTGCATCATGATCCTGCTATAGCTCGCGAATGGGCTGATGCGTTTAAGAGTCTGATCCGTGGCCAGGACAGCTTCGCGTCGCACCCCATGGCCAAGCAGATCTATTGGTGTGTTTCTGGCGAGCCAACTGACGATGCGGGTTTTCATTTATTGCAACCGCTGTTCTCTAGCAGTCTTACTCATGCAGTACACCAGAACATTCAGGATGCGCGCTTTGGTGAAAGTAACAAGCTAGCTCGTCAGGCGCGCCGTGAAAAGGCTGCGCATGACTCACCCTGTCGCGAATACCTTAACCTAGTAGCTCGTAAACTCGGCGGGACCAAACCCCAGAACATCTCACAGCTCAACAGTGACCGGGGCGGAGTCAATTATCTGCTAGCCTCGCTGCCGCCAACCTGGAGCCAGGATCGGCCTCGGAAGTTTCTCTACATTGACTCGGTTATGCCGCGCTTCATCCATTACGAGGGCGTACGCGAGCTGGTCGAGGCACTCTGTCGCTTGCTGGAAAGTAACCCCAGGAAAACCATGGAGACGCGTGTCCACCGCGAACGGATCGAGCAAGCGCTCGGACAGTCCCTGGCTGCGTTTGGAATGGAGATCCGCCACTTGTTTCAGCCTGGTTGGACTCGTGATGACAATTGCCGGTTACCGTTATGTGAGCAGATCTGGCTGGACCCTGAGCGCACCGAGCTAGCCGTAAGCGATGAGCACCGCGATGAAGATTTGGCGTTTATTGAAGCGTATGAGTGGAAGAACTGGCCTAACGAAGTAGCCCACCGTTTTGGTAATTGGCTGAACGGCATTCTTCAGAAGCGTGACCTGCCTGTAGGTGACGTAGAGCATGCTCATTGGGCCAGGCAGGCAATTATCGACGCTGACTGGCCGGCCTCTATGCAGCGGCGCGCTCTGCCTTCAGGTCAGGGAGAGACTTCTCATGAGTAAATGTCCGCATTTTGACCATCTACTGATTATCCCTCGTCTGCAGGTACAAAACGCTAATGCTGTCTCAAGTCCCCTAACCCATGGTTTTCCCTCTATTACAGCTTTTCTGGGGTTGATGTGGGCTCTAGAGCGCAAGACCCAGGCAGCTGGGCTCGACCTGCAATTTAACGCCGTCGGTGTGGTTGCCCATCAGCATCAGGAGCTCATCACCCACGATAATTTCGTTAATACTTTTCGCCTGACACGCAACCCAATCGATAAGAACGGCAGTACGGCGGCTATTGTTGAGGAAGGGCGCATCCACTTGGAGATATCCCTAGTCTTCGCACTCCAAAGCCCATCGCTGACAGAGTCCGATCAGGCTATTGCTGAGCAGGTACGTGAGCTGCTTATGTCAATGCGTATTGCCGGCGGTACCTTGATTCCTTCCGCTGCTCCTCGCGGTCGACAAGTTCCCTATATTGTCGCGCAGACAGGAGATGAGTCAGGTCAGAAGCAAGAGTTTTCTCGAGCCAAGCTGCGTTTGCTGCCAGGCTTCGCCCTGGTGGAGCGCTCTGACCTACTGGAACAGCGGCATGCGGCCTTGCTTGAGAGTAATCCTGAGGCGTCTGCGCTTGACGCTTGGTTATCCTTATCGCGAGTCAACTGGCAGTACGACGAAGACCAGACGCAATGGCAACACGATCGTCAAGGGCTGGGCTGGGTTGTGCCGATTCCCATCGGATATGGTGCTCTGACTGAGGTACAGGCGCCTGGCACGGTGGCTCATGCACGCGACAGCCATACACCGTTTCGCTTTGTTGAAAGCCTGTATTCCATCGGCGAGTGGGTTAGTCCGCATCGCTTAGACCTTGCGCAACAGCTGCTCTGGTATGCCGATACCGAGGCTGACAAGGGGCACTATCGGTGCCGCAACGATTTTAAGCCTACCCCCTTTTATAGTTTTGATTGATTCAAAAGGAACTTGCCATGACTAAAGAAGCTTTAAAGACCGCCTCCGTACTTGCTTTCGAACGCAAACTTGATCCATCTGATGCCCTGTTCTATGCAGGTGACTGGGAAAAACGCGATACCTGGACAGCTATTAACGTACGAGAGAAATCAGTACGCGGCACTATTTCCAACCGGCTTAAGACCAAGGACCAGGATCCGGCCAAACTGGATGCAGCCATTGAAAGTCCCAACCTGCAAACAGTTGATGTAGCGGCTTTGCCCCATGATGCCGATACTCTGAAAGTTAGCTTTACCCTGCGCGTGCTTGGCGGTGCCGGCATACCTTCAGCCTGCAACAATGCCGACTACCAGGCCAAACTCAAACAGACCGTAGAGGGTTATATAGCCGAACAGGGCTTTACCGAATTGGCTTACCGCTATGCCTGCAATCTTGCCAATGCCCGCTTCCTTTGGCGAAATCGCATCGGCGCCGAACAGATAGAAGTAGAAGTTGCGCAGCTGGTGGAGGGTAAGCCAGCAGCCCGTTGGACCTTTGATGCCCTTGCGCTCTCGCTACGAGATTTCAAGCCTGAAGCTTCAGCCGCCAAGGCAGTCGCAGAGCTTTCCAGCTTGATAGCGGAGGCTTTACAGGGCAAGCAGCATCTTCTTCTAGCGGTTACTGCTTATGCCCGTATCGGTGCGGGTCAGGAAGTCTTTCCCTCTCAGGAGCTGATCCTTGATCGGGGACGCGGCGACAAGAGTAAGACGCTTTACACCGTCAAGGACATCGCTGGCATTCATTCGCAGAAAATTGGCAATGCCCTACGTACCATCGATACCTGGTATCCCGCTGCCGATAATCTAGGCCCAATAGCAGTAGAGCCCTATGGTTCTGTTACTACTCAAGGCAAGGCCTACCGGCAACCAAAGGAAAAGGCGGACTTCTATACCTTGTTGGATCGCTGGTTACTCAAGGACGAAGCCCCAAGCGTCGAAAATCAGCATTTTGTTCTTGCAACCCTGATTCGGGGCGGTGTATTCGGCGAGGCAGGCTAAGCCATGGATCATTACATCGACATCCATCTCTTGCCCGATCCGGAGTTTCCGGTTGGACTGCTGATGAATGCCTTGTTCGGCAAATTGCACAGGGCACTGGTGCAGCTGGACAGCAGCACGATTGGTGTTAGCTTTCCCAGGGCTCGCAATGGTGCTGCCGGGCTGGGCGACTGTTTAAGGCTGCATGGTTCTCTGGTCGCCCTTAATGATTTGCTGACCCTGCCTTGGCTAACGGGTATGCGTGACCATATGCGTCTTAACGAAGTGATGCCTGTGCCATCTACTACTCAACACACTAAGGTTAGGCGTGTTCAGGTTGATAGTAATTCTGAGCGGCTGCGTCGTCGCGCCATGAAGCGTCATGGATTGACCGAAGCGCAGGCCAGAGAACGCATCCCTGATTCGGCAGAGAAAAGGCTGCGACTGCCCTACCTGCAGCTAAGAAGTCAGAGCACTGGCCAGCCGTTTCTTCTGTTTATCGAGCAAGGGCCCCTACAACAGGAGCCGAGCGTGGGTACCTTCAATACCTACGGCTTAAGCCAGGGTGCTACGGTGCCCGTCTTCTAACCCTTATTTTCAGGCTCTCTGTAAGCTCTTGATTTTCAAGGCTCTACAGAGGGCCTTTTTAAAAAGGGTTAAGAACTCCTCTGGGAGTAATGCTCTTTAAAAATCAGCTAGTTACTAAGTAAATTATCTACTTCACTGCCGTATAGGCAGCTCAGAAAACCACCAGCGCAGCGCGAGAGGCTTGCCAGAACTTCACTGCCGTATAGGCAGCTCAGAAAATATCCCTCCCTGAATCTGGTAAGCCTCCCAGCTTCACTGCCGTATAGGCAGCTCAGAAAAGCCGTGGCCTAGCGGGTAGCTATCCTGACATCTTCACTGCCGTATAGGCAGCTCAGAAAAGTCAGAATAACGAATACAGCCAGAGCCACTACTTCACTGCCGTATAGGCAGCTCAGAAAACGCTCGCTGCCGTGATGTGGAGCCTCGTCTGCTTCACTGCCGTATAGGCAGCTCAGAAACCTGAACATGGGTTAGCCAGCGCGGTATAGCCCTTCACTGCCGTATAGGCAGCTCAGAAATTAGCGAAGTCGGCAGGAGCGTTAATGCGCTGCTTCACTGCCGTATAGGCAGCTCAGAAAATACCTCTTACATGAAAGAAGTTGCCGACCGCCTTCACTGCCGTATAGGCAGCTCAGAAACTCGGCATAGTTCATACCGAGCGCTTCGATGACTTCACTGCCGTATAGGCAGCTCAGAAAGTGACCTCTTGCAGCTTGAACACTTCCTGAAACTTCACTGCCGTATAGGCAGCTCAGAAATTGAGGTCGTTGGTCAGGATGAAGCTCACCGACTTCACTGCCGTATAGGCAGCTCAGAAACGTATGTGGTAACTGAGGTTTTCGACGAACCCCTTCACTGCCGTATAGGCAGCTCAGAAAGTCACCACCTTTTTTAGTCAAAACCCCCTCAGTCTTCACTGCCGTATAGGCAGCTCAGAAAAGCAAGGCCTGCACAAAACCCCCGGCACCAATACTTCACTGCCGTATAGGCAGCTCAGAAAAGCCTGAACACAAGCGGTCTCCCAAGCAGCGACTTCACTGCCGTATAGGCAGCTCAGAAAAATCGAAGGCAGTCTTGGACGCTATGTGGAATCTTCACTGCCGTATAGGCAGCTCAGAAATGTTTCGGGATCAACAGAAATTGACGCCTGAACTTCACTGCCGTATAGGCAGCTCAGAAATTAGTGGGCGTTATACGAAAGGTTCATGAGCACTTCACTGCCGTATAGGCAGCTCAGAAAGCGCAAACCCAATTCTTAGGCCGCCCGTTTCACTTCACTGCCGTATAGGCAGCTCAGAAATGTCTCAGCGGCCAAGGCGTTGAGCGTCGGACCTTCACTGCCGTATAGGCAGCTCAGAAAAATCTGGGTTATCAGCGAGAGCCAAAAGCCAACTTCACTGCCGTATAGGCAGCTCAGAAAATCAATCGTGGAAGCCTTCAGCGTCTTCTCTTCTTCACTGCCGTATAGGCAGCTCAGAAATAACAATTTTTCGGCACAATTCAGCTTGTTTTCTTCACTGCCGTATAGGCAGCTCAGAAAACGACCGGCCCGGAATGGGGCGGCAAGCAGGTCTTCACTGCCGTATAGGCAGCTCAGAAAGTCTGCAGCTTCTTCTCCCTGAGCTACGTCCGCTTCACTGCCGTATAGGCAGCTCAGAAATGTCCCACTTCCTTCGGCCATGCGCTCTGGAGCTTCACTGCCGTATAGGCAGCTCAGAAAGTCTTGGGCTGCGTTGTAGTCGTACTCCATGCCTTCACTGCCGTATAGGCAGCTCAGAAATTCGCCATGGCATTCGCCTCCTAATGGCATACCTTCACTGCCGTATAGGCAGCTCAGAAACAGCGGATGTGAGCGCGGGCATGGTGCCGCCATCTTCACTGCCGTATAGGCAGCTCAGAAAGCCTTGAGCATCTTTTGCCGGCGCTGGTCGTTCTTCACTGCCGTATAGGCAGCTCAGAAATCATCGCACAACGGGCGCCAGCGCATGCCGCACTTCACTGCCGTATAGGCAGCTCAGAAAAGTATCGCAAAGCGTATGACAAAGCTTTCGAACTTCACTGCCGTATAGGCAGCTCAGAAAGTGGCCGATCCTTCAATTCACATCTGGTTGGGACTTCACTGCCGTATAGGCAGCTCAGAAAGCCACCGGTCGCGGCTGCCCCCGCCACAAGTCCTTCACTGCCGTATAGGCAGCTCAGAAAAGATCCATAACCGCATGGACATTGCGTACCGTCTTCACTGCCGTATAGGCAGCTCAGAAAATTACGTTTGAACAAGATGTTTTGGTATAAGGCTTCACTGCCGTATAGGCAGCTCAGAAAGGAAGCATTGAGCTGGGCTGTCCACGCAACGACCTTCACTGCCGTATAGGCAGCTCAGAAAAGCTCACCGGCCTATGACCTCAAGGGCTTTCGCCTTCACTGCCGTATAGGCAGCTTAGAAATGGTCCCCTAAAGGGGCTGCGGCCTTGTAGTTCTTTACTTCCATACAGGCAGTTCAAAAGAAGAAGATCTGAAATACTGCTTCTTACTTGTAGTTTTAAGCTACAAGTAAGAAGCATAAATCTATTAACTACTCTAAGCCCTTTACTTTGAAATCTAATAGCTCTAATGGCTTGGCCTGGATCTGTCCCACTCCGCCCAAGGCTTGAGTAAACGAATTCATCTTTTTCTGTGTGGGGCTGCTTCTATCGATTTAGACATTACGAGTTCTTTTTAGAACATGATCACAAAAGACTTTTAAGGCGCCCTTAAATTCAGTACCATTCGTCTAAATACTGTATGTGTATACAGTTAAACTATATGTGATTAACCAGAAGAACAGTGCCCTCCTCCACCAAGGCTACGAGAATGAAGTACGTACCTGAAAACCCAGCCCCAAACGGCAAAACTGCCCAGCCTCTACACATGACCTGCCTAGGACAGCGGCGGTCATGAAATGTCCATGCTGCCGGGAAAAGCTCCGGATCCGCACGACCACCGAAGAAGCGCCGTGCTTCAAGAACCTCTGGTACGAGTGCTCAAACTTCACGTGCGGCGCTACCTTCAAGGGACACCAGACCATTGTTCACCAGATCAGGGCGTCGGGTCTCGAGAAGCCTTTCATGGTGGTACCCATGGTCTTCTCGACTGGAGCGTTAAAGCCCCGACTCATTCAGGCCACAAACCCGCCTGTGCCTCATGAGCTGCCGGCAACCAGGCTGGGCTCATGACCGGCATTTCTAACCTAGTTTAGCGCTACCACTAATACCAGCCCAAAGGATTCGATGGGTTTGGGCATGTTTTGCCCGTTGTACAAGGAACGGTATGTCATCCACCCCTTACACCGCTGCCGGCATCATGCAGCGCACCAGCAGGAAACGTCATGCATCGGCGGACTCACCGGCTTCTGCGTTTTACCTGCCAGTGTCCAAGCGGGGCAAACCGTTACCTGACCGGGACAAGACTAATGTCACCAGGCTGTCCGATGATCAGCGGCGGACGTTTCTGGGCGAAGCCGCTAGACGGGTCAAAGTAGAGGCCTGCGAGCGTAAGGGTAAATGGCTACGCTCGCTTGATTGTGTTCACCTATCAGGCCGCCGTGTCAGGCAGGAGGTCTGGAGCAAGCTTGCGGCCATCATCGAACCCATCATGGCCCGCGTTGATATCGCCACAATGGTGCTTGGCTGGATGGATAACGAAGGCCAATTCCACCTCAATCTGCAGAATGGCATTGCCGTAGATGCAGAGATCCATCAGTGCGCCCTTTCGCGCGCGCTAAAGCTCTTGGAAAAAGCGCGCTACATTCGCCGCGAGCAGAAGCGGCTGTTTCATGATGGCAAGCGCTGGATCACCCGTACCATGATTATCCTGCGAGCGCGTTTGTTTATCGAGCTGGGCCTAGCTCACCAGCTCAAGCAGGCTCGGGAACGCAAGAAGGAAAAGCGTCGTCTAAAGCTCCAGGAGATCCAGCGCCGTGCCCAGCAGAAGGCATTACAGCAGGCCGAGGCTTCTATGGCCAAACAAGCCCGCCGCCGTGACTTCCAGGCACGTGAGCGAATCGCTACAGAAACTCAACAGTACGAGCAGCAGGTTGAATTCAACCGTAGGAGAGCCGAGCTGGCTGTCCAG
>NZ_CP069255.1:0-38135 GCF_051027695.1 Pseudomonas sp. JZ134
TAATCAGGCTCTGGAAGAGTTTGAACCAGGCTTAATCTCGCTCAACAAATTCAAACCGTCTCAGGCGGTGCATCCCCTCGTCTCTACCCTGCCCTCCCCTGCTTTTTCAGCTCATAGCCAGATCAGGTGAACCCAAAACTGAGTCCAAGCCGTTGACCAAGCGTATTTCAAAAATACGGTTAATGCTGTAGCGCTGGTATTACTAGTGATAACTGCAAATTTAGGTGTGCTGTGGTACCAGCTACGCTTATAAAACAGAGCCTTTGGATCGTACCGGTATCAACTCCGTACAGACCTGATGCTTTTAAATTGATGCTTCCCCGACTTCGCGCCTACAGGCGCGCGGGGTCCCTTAGGCTCCCACTGGAACAACAGAGCTGCTTGAGTGTTCTCGCGCCCTTCCAGTCATTGCACGCCGCACAATCATCAATGTTTCCCTAACACTACTGAGTAGCGTCGTTTCACTCCTTCACGGCGCTGCCTTTTGGCTTCGTCTCGCAAGCGAGCCGGGGCAAACAATAAGGGGGTGGTCGAGGTCTTTCGAGGCGGGTTTTCTGAGCCTTTTAAGAGCAGGCAAAGCATCACAAGACAAGCAGATGCGTAGGCGCGCGATGGGGCCGCAGAAAAAGGGGACCTCTGCAGGGTTTTGCAGGGTTTTCCTGACAGTGAAAACGCCTCGTAGGCCCCGTAGCGGGCCGCACAGAGGCCAGTGCAGGGGTGCAGAAAAAGCGACCTATTTAGCCCGCAGGCGTCGTGGGGGGACGATTGCGCGCGCCGGGTGCTGGAGCTAGGGAAACTTCCGTTCACCGTACTTTTAGGGGCGTTCTATCTAGACGCCGCCGGAGCGTAGCGAGCAAAGTTAGTGAGGTAGAGCTCCTACATGGATACACGTATGAAATACATTAAAAATAATTACGATATACATATTTCATACGTATAAAATATGTATTGCATATGTATTTGGTATTGATATCATCCGTACCGCATACATAACCAGATGCCACGGGAGGCGTCATGATCGTTCTCATCGGCAATACGAAAGGCGGTACCGGCAAGAGCACCACTTCCGTTCAGCTCGCAGTCGCACGAGCTAACCAGGGCAAGAATGTTTGGCTGGTCGATGGAGATCCGCAGAACAGTTCCGGCCAGGCTATTACGCTTCGTTTGATGGATGGAGTAAAACCAGCCGTCGCTGCATCCCATTACCCGAAAGGCGATGACTTCTACGTCCAGGTTGAGCATCAATCCAAACTTTATGATGACGTGATCCTGGACTGTGGTGGTTTCGATAGCGAGTCGTTGCGCTCCGCCTTGGCCTTGGCTGATGTACTGGTGGTCCCGTTCCAACCTCGTGCCTTCGACACGTGGGCACTTAGCAAAATGGCTTCTCTTATAGATGAAGCACAACGCGCCCGCTCGCGAGCCAAGATTCAACCCCTCCGTGTGCATGCCATGCTTTCTATGGCTGATCCCGGTGTGAATGCCTCTGACAACCTTGAAGCTGAAAGGGTACTCGAGCATTACCCGCAACTTCCTTTCTTGGATGCATCGCTCGGCGATCGGAAGGCATTTGCTGTTGCATCAAGCCGCGGGCTTAGCGTCGATGAGCTTGAGCGTAAGGATCAGAAAGCCAGCTTCGAGCTCAAGCGTTTGGTGCGTCATATCTTTGGAGATGTTGAATGAAAAAGAAGGTATCGATGCTTCCCCCTGGAATGGCTCCAGCTGCACCAACCGATCAGCCAGATAACCAAGCCATAAAGCAGTTCATTCAGGGGGCTCCCGATAGCGGTAAAGCAGTCGAAACTGAGGTGCCTAAGAAGAAGAAGAAAAGGGAGCCGGTGACGATGCTTTACCCATCCGATCTGCTTGAACGTGTAGATGACTTTGTTCGAAATGATGAAGTTTTGAACACCAGAACGGCGTTCGTAATGCAAGCTATTCGGAATGAACTCAAGCGGCTACAGGAGTGAGCAGCTTGTTTCAAAGCTCAGCCTAGCTGCTACTGTACATATGGAATACGCATAATATACGTATGAAATAAATATAAAATACATATATCTTGAGCATGTGATAGGTAAATCATACGTATAATGTAAGTATTTCATATGTATTTACTCTTCGTGCTACAAATTCCGGACTTTTTCGGGATAGCGGCCGGTGACTTAGAAATGGGCCAGAAAGCCTTTCCTGATCAACGCTTTTCAGCCGATCCCTCAGTTAATGGCGGGGCTCATGCTACAAATGCCGGACTTTCCGATTTTCATAGCGAATAGAGGAGGGTGGGTCGCTTACTTGGTGCTACAAATTCTGGACTTTTGCTCTTAAAAAGACTCAAAAAATCAGTGTTCTTGATCTGTTTTTTATCTTGTTTTTTAACTTGTTTATAGAGACTGCTGCAGGCCTTTAGCCATGCGGCTTCCAGCGAAGCGCGTGCTACAAATTCCGGACTTTGCGCTACAAATTCCGGACTCTCTGCTACAAAAAACGGATGTTATCCACATTCGAGCTACAAATTCCGGACATGTAGCAGATAGGCTTTTGATTGGATACACTCGGCCTTTCATTCCCGGCATGTGACTCATTATGACGGACCTGATGATCGACGAGGCCGACCACTGGGTAGTAAAGGGCAACGCTCTGTTAGAAGCGGCATACAAGATGACGCTCCAGGAGAAGCGCTTGCTTTTGCTGGCCATCTCCAAGATCGACTCTCGAAAGCCAATCCCTGAGCCGATCCGTATTTATGCGCATGAGTTTGCCCAAGCATACAACCTGCCGGGAAAATGGGCTTATGAGGCTATCAAGGAAGCGACCGAAAGCCTGTACCACTGCACGATCAAAATCCCAGAAGTAGCAAACAGCCCCGAGGATGAATATCGTTGGATATGGCGTAAGAGCACGACCAAATACGACGGCTTCGTTGAGCTGTATTTCACACCAGTGGTCGCCCCCTACCTATCTGAGCTGACAGGCGATTTCACGCGCTACAAGCTGATGCGCGTGGCTAACTTAACCTCAGTCCATAGCGTGCGGCTGTTTGAGATGTTCATGCGCTACGAGGTCGAGGGCTTCGGCTACTGGATCGTCAAGCTGGACGACTTCCGCGAGCGCCTTGGCCTGGGCAAAGCGTACGAGCGTATGAGCAATCTGCGCACGCGCGTGCTGGATCCGGTAAAGAACGAGCTACCCGAAAAGGCCAACATGGTGATGGACTACGAGATCATCAAAAAAGGCAGGGTGCCGGATCGTCTGAAGTTTACGTTTTATTCAGTAGCAGACACTGTCGATATCACTTGATATTAAATAATAAAATATTATGAGCCGTATAAGTCAAATAACTTTACTGGAAACTGTTTACCCTCCATTTAAAAATAGTAATGTGGGAATACTTACAAATCGTGCCAACGAAAATATAGCTCAGCAGCTTAGACGTAGTAATTTTTATATGATTGGGGCTCGGTCAGAGACAGTCTTTACAAATTATAAAGTCGACAAAGATAACGGTATAATACATGTAAGTATAAGTGTAGGTGGGGAGATTCTAGATTCAGGATCGATAATATTTTCTAGAATAAAAGAGATCGAAGATATTGCGTTTCCTAATATTATATTTGATAAGGAGGCTATTTTAATTGGTACTAGATCAAAGGGTAGTCTTCTTTTTCAAGCGCGCCTTTGGTTAACACCTGATTCTATATACTGGAATTTATCTAGGGGAGCTGAATACTTAGATGGGTTCCATAATCATAGAGCTATATGTAAATATGATTTACTCTATGTCGGAATTGCAAATAATCAAGATAGTTACACTCGTTTGCTAAAAAAAGGGCATCACGCTAGACAGCGTATCCTTAGTGATGAGCCCCAAAGGATGCCAGGTGCAAGAGTTTCAGATGAAATAATACTTTTTCTCTATGATATAGAGCCTTTATCTATACAAACGATAGGCCCTGAAGATGTAGACGCAGAATTTTTTTATGGTGTAGAGAAAGGAAGAATTATCGCTGATGCTGAAAAGGCTTTCGTGAAGTTATTAGACCCTAATTATAATGAAGTTAAGTTCAAACAGTATCCTGTAGGTATAGATGGGTTATATGGTAGTGGTATAGACTGTTATGCTTACGCCATAGCCGAGAATTTTGTGTTCAAGACCGCTAAAAATGAAATGAAAGGTTACAAAAGCTCTAACTATTTGGACAATCGTCAGGACTGGATCAGTGTTGAAGGGAAGGAGGTAACTCTATATGTATCCGGGGAAGATTTCTAAGGTTTAAACTTTTGATAAATGTAATTTTATGTATTTATACAGAACAAATTTTCTATTGCTCTTAATCAGCAAGGTTTAGGTTGATTGAAAATGCTCGCTTGAAACGCGAGACTGTACTAGTTGAGCATCCAAGCAGATCTGCTGTCTTCCGGACAGAAAAGCCTTTAGCCAAGCACTCTTCAATCTTGCGTTGTTGCTCCCAGTTGGTTTGTCTTCCCCGGTACAAGCCACTACTTTTGGCTTTCTCAATACCTTGTATCTGCCTCTCGCGCCGCGTGTCGTAGTCCTTGCGCGCAAATGCGGCCATGAATTCCAGAAACATCTGGCTTATCGCTTTAAGCATCCACTCTTGAATGCCGTCTTCGCCCGTAGGTTTGAGTACGGCATGCGTGATGGGTAGGTCGAGCGCGACAACTTGTAGGCCTGCCGCTGCGATCTGGTTACGCAACTGCTCCCAGGCCGGTCTGGGGAGGCGGGTCAGACGATCGACTGATTCGACTAGGAGCACATCACCAGGTGAGGCGTCAGCAAGTAGGCGCAGCAGCTCGGATCGGTCCATCGTTGTGCCCGAAGCATTCTCTATATAGAAGGCCGCGATGCGGACACCTTGATCTGTTGCAAAGGATTGGAGCGTCTTTCGAGCCCGATTAGCGTCCTGGTCGTCGGTGCTGGCTCGGAGGTAGGCGCGGATGAACATTTAAGGCCTCGGGTGTAGTCGTTAGGTGTAGCGAATTATAAGTGTAGTCGTATAAGTCGTTTTACCTATTTATCGCTACACCTAAAAGGCCTGTTTTGGGTGTAGCCGCTGGGGTATACCCTAATGAATACACTAATAGCCTATTACTTAGATGCCAATATCAAAGGTTCGAAGAGAGATTAGAATTCAATCTTTCTTTAAATCTAAGTGCAGGCTATTTATGGGCCGATTGGTCTGGGATCCTTTTGACGTCTTTAGCGTATTAGGAGTAGCACCTGAGGAGGGTGACTACGAAATATCGCATCGATATGTGGTAGAGCAATCTGGTATCAGACTCGAGCTAACCATTTGGCAATACGAGTCAGAGGTATCAATCCTGCTTTGGAGTGAGCATCTGCCGAATCCAATCCTGCGATACGACCTGCTAGATTGTCCTGGGATTCGGATAGTGAATGACAAGCGTGGAAAATTTCTCGAATTCGCTGCGGCTAACACGTTTACCGGTCGCTATGATGGTTATTCAGTAATCCCTTATGGGTTAAGGCTAAGTATTGAGCCCCAGATTTCTCTGGAGCCGTTTGTCGTTGCTGTTTAGCTGAAGTACGGAAGCCAACGCTATGTTCAAGAACGGAATGCGCCCGATTCATCCAGGAGAGATTCTTCGAGAGGAGTTTCTGAATCCGTCAGGTACGTTAACCGCACGTTTTGCTCAGACGGCCTCTATCCCAGAAAACATACTGAACGACATCTTATGTGAGCGTCAGGAGATAACATCTGACCTAGCTCTGCTACTCAGTAACGCTTTGGGGACCACAGCTAAGTTCTGGATGAACCTTCAAAATGCGTACGATTTACGCGTGGCCGAACTGGCAAAAGATGACGACTCATGGCATTCAGACGCAATTCAAGAGGGGCTGGCCGAGGCCGAAGCAGGCCAGATAACCGACCTTGAGGATATCAATTCCAAATGGATAGGCCGTGCAAAAACGCATTTATCCAAACAGAGCTCATAGAAAAGCCTCCATTTAGAGGCTTTTTTGTAAAGCAAGCAGGTAGCCTATCAAGCCTGTAGCGCAGAAGTAACGTGGGTTGGGTCTTTCTCAACCTCGAAAATGCGAGAGGGCTCCCGCTCCCCCGCAACGATTTCGTTCATCTGCTCCATGCTTTTGACCAGATCATCAAAGAGTTCTTTGTCCATATTTACCACCTCTCATTCAGCTTTCTCGTCTGGATAGCAAGTCGTCCTTGATGTTTTTAAGCATAACTTATGCGATAGAAGGTGACGTCAAAAGTTGACGTGAGCAGCACCTTTTAGGAAACTGTATCCATAGGTAGCGCTGACCGGTGAGAGCGCCCGCCCACCTCGAAAGAGGCCCGCACCCTAGAGTGGGATAACCAAGAGGCTCCGGATTAAAAACCCCGCCATCGTGCGGGGTTTTGCTTTTTAGCGAGGAGGCGGCTTGATGGGCTTACCTTGTAGTCTGTTTAACAGGATGAAGTGAAACTTGATCGGCTTGGTGTACTTGAGTGGGTCGTATCGCTCATGAGCACTGTTCACAAACAAGTTCAGGTCTGCTCGATCAGCTCTACCTGCCTTGGTCACAGTGAAGAACACTGCGTACTCCAAGGTTCTTCCCTGATAAGGCACCTCTAACGTTACGAATTCTTCCCGGCCTGTATGCATACAGCGCCGCTCCGCGAGCGTTGCAATGATTCCCGGCAGTTGCTTCGAAAGCTCCCAGCGAATCTGGCAGAAAACTCGACGTTCTCGATTGTCCTGATACCAACAATCATCGCTAACCCTTTCGCTTGGCAGTGGATCTCTGGCAAAACAGTGCAGCCCAAAGGAGACGTTTACGCGTATCTTTCTTTCAGGTACGGCTGGATGCTTATCGCTTTTTTCCTTTCCAGGAATTACCACCTCCCAAATATAAGGATGTAGGTGATTTAAGTCGTAGCGCATCCCTCCAACGATTGCTGCCGTCCAGGCAATACCGCTTGTTGGTCTTCCCATCACTGCTGGCTACTGTTAAATCGATACGTATATTCTGCCATGCGATTACTGAGCTGATGGGTCTTTTGGTTAGGGCTATAGCGGTACAGCAAGCTCGTAAATTTTAAAGCGGATTACTTGACTCTAAGAGCGGACGCGCATGCAAGACCAGATAGCTATCTTAAATGAAATGGCAAATCTCGTTTTCAACGAGGTAAATGAGCCATTTGAGACGATACATTTTAAAGGTGAGCTAGATACAACCGAAGAATGCTTTGATGGAAGCCTTGCCTATTACTTTCAAGGTACTAGGCATTCCATAGGGATGTCTTTTACATCCGTAGTCCGAATCAGCGATCTGTCGTTCGACCTGCATAAGATTATGTCTGACCACACTGGTGGTGAATGGAAGTGGTTCACTCTTGAACTCGATAAGAATGGGCAAGCGAAAACTCATTTTGAGTATTAATTTAGGTACGCTTGCCTCTGCAGACAGGATCGTTAGGAACCTATGGCAAAGCTGCCAATTCATAAGGTTTAAAGCGGATTACGTCATCGCCGATCCACTCGTTGAGCTGGGCCAGGCGCGCCTGGACGGGTTCGAGTTCGTTGGCCGCATAGATCAGCGCCGCGTCTCGGATTGAGCCAAAGCCCCCGGCGTTTTGCGGCACGATGCCCATCAGCTGCGGCGGAATTCGTAGGCCAGCAAGCATGTCGTCGCGGCTGATGTTCTTAATCGAACCAAAGTCATCCTTGGCTGCCACCTCGCTGATGGGAATGAGCTGGATCCCGTCCTTTTTGCCGTTGGGCGAGTACATGAACAGGTTTCTGAAATTGCCCGGTCCCTTGGCGGACTTGAGTGCCTGCCGCATGGCGTCCACGTCGCCCTCGTTCTGGGCCGGGTCGGTCATGTAGAGGATGAAGCCGGCGTGACTGCCGTTGTTATAATACTTGCGGCGGAAGAGGGTGGCGGATTCGTTCAAGAGCGCCGACTGCAGCGCGGCGATCCATTCGGGCAGGCCATAGATCTCCTGGTTAATGTCGACTTCGCGCAGGTGATAGATCGAACCCGGCTCAAAGGCGTGTTCTTCCCTCCAGGCCTGAACCATGTAGAACTGATCGTCCTTGCCGCGGCGCATGTACTTAGCCAGGGCAGGGGAGAGGGTAAGCGTGCTGCCCAGCATCGAGCGGCGGCGCTCCAGGTAGGCATTGCCAAAGGTCAGCCAGTCCAGGACCAGCTGCTCGAAGGCCGCGCGGCTTAGGAGCTTGTGCGGGATAAAAGTGCGGGCCAGCATGTTGCGTTTGAAGTTCAGGCCTGACTGCAAATAGACGCTGGCCCGCACCGATTTAGCCAAGCCATCGAATGAAAGCGGCGGGTCGTAATAGCGGCCGTTAAACCAGCATTCCAGATAATCGAGCACCTCGCGGCTGTCGAGTACCGGGACGGCATCGCCAAAGGTAAAGGCTTCGATACCGGCTGAGGAAGAGCCAGTCGCTAGCACCATTTCGGGTGGCAGCGCTTGCGTGGTCGTGCTCATCAGTGAATCTCCATAAAGCCAGTATTGGCAGCGGTCTGCCCTTCGAGCGGCTCGTTGTGTAAGGCGTGAAATAAGGCCCAGGCGAGATCCGCATGGCCGGTCTCTTCATTGCGCCCGGCGGTGTAGGTAAATTGCCGGCCGCTTGCGGTCACGGTCTTGCGAATAGCCATGAGCGCGGCGGCCATGTCGGTCCAGCCGGCGTCGAATTCGAGACGGCCGTTCTTGAGAACGTCAAAGGCCTTGAGGACCAGGCGCGTCTTGACCTCGGGCGAGTAGTTAAAGGTGGTTACGGCGGGAAAGAACTGCTTTACCAACTGGGCCACGCCGGCACCCATGCCGGTGGTATCGATGCCGATATAGGTCACCCAGTAACGTTGGGTCACCTTGCGGATAAATTCAGCCTGGGCGGCAAAGTCCATGCCCTTGAACTGGTGACGCTCCAGGATGCGGAACTTACCTCCCGGAACGAGTGGGGGAGCGACCACCACCAGGCCGGCCGTATCGCCCGTTTCCGCCGGGTCGTAGCCAATCCAGACCTGACGATCTCCCAGGGGACGGGCCGCAAAGGGTTTGTAGTCCTCGGTCCATTCGACCCAGCTGTCCACCATGCACGGCTGCAGCATAGTCAGCGGGAAGATGGAGTCGCCATCGTTGACGAACTCGCACATTAAAAGGTTCTGGAAAGCCTCGGCCGCATACTCCATGCGCAGCTCTTCCAGGTCGAACAGGTCGCAGCCGCGCGACTCGGCATCCAGGATAGTGACGATCTGACGCCAGATCTTGTCCTCGCACAGTCGGCCCTGCTGCAGGGCATCGTGGCTGACATCAATTTTGAGGTGCTGCGCGGTTGGTTTGCCCTTGTTCAGCCGCTCGCC
Source organism: Pseudomonas sp. JZ134 (assembly GCF_051027695.1). Classification (NCBI taxonomy): domain Bacteria; kingdom Pseudomonadati; phylum Pseudomonadota; class Gammaproteobacteria; order Pseudomonadales; family Pseudomonadaceae; genus Pseudomonas; species Pseudomonas sp. JZ134. The sequence goes on from NZ_CP069255.1 coordinate 9,371, forward strand.
GGTCCACCATTTATAGGCTTCATGAGCGATGCTTGAAGGCGTCGAGAAGTAGGTCTTTCGCCACTTCTTGTGCAGGGCCATACCTGAAGCGACTTTGTTCAGCTCCTCGAATTTGTAGGTCCAGAAGAATTCGTCGAAATAGAAGTTGCCCGAGCGGCCCTGGGCGGTGCGGGCATTGGTGCCCAGAAAATGCAGCTCGGCATTGTTGGGCAGCACGATGGGATCGCCGGTAAGCTGTCGGCCGAGCACTTCATTGACGAACGCCTGCATGTAGTTTTTGAACTGATGCGCCTGGGCCTTACTGGCTGACAGGAAGATCTGGTTACGCCCGGATACCAGGGCATCGATCAGGGCTTCGCGTGCAAAGTAGAACGTGGCCCCAATCTGCCGGCTTTTCAGGATCATCCGGGTCCGCTGGTTCATGGTCCGATACCAGTCCAGCTGGTAATCGAAGCAGCCGTCCACAAAGGCCTCGGTCAGCTTTTCGATGTCCTCTTCGCTAAAGTCGTTTCTCTTCGGCGGCTTCTTGGGCCCCTCGTTACGCTTGGCCAGATTCGGATTCAGCTCGGTCTCGGTGCCACCGTCCTTGAAACGCTGGATGCGTGCCTGACGCTCCATCTGCCGGTGCAGAAGATCAATCTCCTTAAAGTCGCCGCCGGTCTTGGCATCCTTCAGGATCAACTGCACCAGGCGCGCCTCGAGGGCTCCGCCAATGCGCTCGACGTTATCGGCCCGGTCCCATTCGTCGCGGGTCTTCCAGCTGTGCAGGGTCTTTTCTTTCTCGCCGGTGGCCTCGGTAATCTCGGAGATCCGCCACCCCATCCAGTAGAGAAACTTGGCTTGGCGGCGCGTATCCATCGGCAGGGTAATAGTGGCTTCGTTCATGGCGGGACTGGCTGCGTTTAATGGCTGCCAGTCTGCCGCCTCGTCCCTCATCTGCTTAGCACCGCATCTTGTAAACAGCCGATCTACAACCCCGGCTCGTTGCTGCGCCTCCCCCACAAAACGACCATGCCCTCACTGCCACCGCACCCCGCGATCCCCCGCATTGAGGACCTCACGGCATGAGCACTAAAAAGAAATTCCGTTCCAAGCAGTTCCGTGTCGCCGTTGAAGGCGCAACCACGGACGGCCGCACCATCGAGCGCAGCTGGATTGAGCAGATGGCTGCTAATTACGACCCCAAGGTCTACGGCGCACGCATCTGGATGGAACATTTGCGCAGCACGCTGGCTGATTCCCCCTTCCGCGCCTATGGCGATGTCTTGGCCCTGTCGACGGGTGAAATCGAGATCAACGGCGAGAAAAAGCTGGCCCTGTTTGCCCAGATCGAGCCCACCGACGACTTGGTGAACATCGTCAATAACCTAAAGCAAAAGGTGTACACCTCCATTGAGGTCAACGAGAAGTTTGGCTCCTCCGGCCAGGCGTATCTGGTAGGTCTTGCCGTCACCGACAGCCCGGCCAGCATTGGCACCGAGATGCTTACTTTTGCGGCCCAGCATCCGGACATGAGCCCGCTCAAGGCGCGCAAACAATCCCCGGACAACCTGTTCACCGCCTGCGAGGAAACCAGCATCGAGCTGGAAGAAGTGCAGGAAAAAACCGGCCTGGGCGCTGCGCTGTTCACGCGCATCCAGGACATGTTCAAGAGCAAGCAGGCCGAGGACAACCAGGCGTTTGCCCAGTTTGGTGATGCCGTGGTCGAGCTGGCTGGCCACGTCCGTGACCAGGGCGAAGACCTCGCCAAAGTGCAGACCCAGCAAGGCGAATTCAGCCAGGGTCTGGAAGCACTCGAAGCCCGCCTGACCGAACTCACCGACACCCTCGGCAAGACAGCCGACCATAGCCAGCAGCCACGTCCGCCGGCCACTGGCAGCACTGGCCAGATCCTTACCGCTTACTAAAACCGCCGCATCTCCGGGAGAACCCCATGCGTAACGAAACACGTGCTCTATTCAATGGCTACCTGGACCAGGTGGCCAAGCTCAATGGCATTACCTCGGCCATTGTGAAATTCAACGTCGCGCCCAGCGTGCAGCAAAAGCTGGAAACCGCCATTCAGGAATCGAGCGCGCTGCTGCAAAAGATCAACGTCATCACCGTCACCGAGCAAGAAGGTGAGTCCATTCTGCTGGGTGTGAACGGCCCCATAGCCAGCCGTACCAATACGGCCGGTGGAAACCGCCGTAATCCAGCCGACCGCAGCGCACTCAACAAGGACAGCTATAGCTGCAAGCAGACCAACTTTGACAGTGCCTTCCCCTATCCGCTGATCGATGCCTGGGCCAAGTTCCCCGACTTCCAGGTGCGTCTGTCCAAAGCCATCACGGATCGCCAGGCACTGGATCGTCTTATGATCGGCTTCAATGGCATCAGCGCCGCTGCTGCGACTGATATCGCTGCCAATCCGCTCCTGCAGGACGTGAACAAGGGCTGGCTCCAGAAGATCCGCGAAGGCGCAGCCGACCGCGTAATGGACGAAGTGGTCGAGGGCTCGAAAAAAGTCACCATCGGCGCAACCGGCGACTACAAGAGCCTGAATGGCCTGGTCTATGACCTGGTGCAGCTCTTGGATCCGTGGCACCGCAGCCGTCCGGACCTGGTCGTCCTGGTCTCCCGCGATCTGATGCACGACAAGCTGCTCTCGGCCGTCGAGAAGGGCGCAGCTTCCAATGTGGAAGAAAACGCCGCTAACGAGATCCTGAGCAAGGCCCGTTTGGGTGGCCTGCCGGTAGTCGATGCACCGTTTTTCCCTGGCAAGACCGTGTTCATCACCACGCTGGCCAACCTGTCGATCTACGTCCAGGAAGGCGGCCGCCGCCGTTACCTGAAAGACGAGCCCGAGTACGACCGCATCGCCGATTACCAGTCCTCGAACGATGCCTATGTGATTGAAGACCTAGGTCTGGTCGCGCTGGCTGAAAACATCGAGGCGGTGTAACCCATGCTGACCCACGCCCAACGCATGCAGCTGCGTAAGCGCGCAGCTAAGGAGGCCGCCGAGGCCTCACCGCATGGCTCCATGGCAGGGGCTACCCGTTATGAGCTGCAGCTGGCCAAGCTGCTCCAGGACCGCCTGCGGCTAAAGCAGATCCAGTCCACCCTGGGCAAGGCCGAACTCAAGCGGCAGCTCCTGCCGGAGTACGCTGACTATGTGGCCGGCGTGCTATCAGCCGGGCAGGGCGCGCAGGACGAGGTGCTGACCACGGTCATGATCTGGCGTATCGACGCCGGCGACTTTGCCGGTGCGCTGGACATCGCGGCCTATGTGTTGGGCAAGGGACTTGTCATGCCGGATCGCTTCGCCCGCACCACCGGCTGCCTGGTGGCTGAAGAAGTTGCTACCGCTGCGCTCAATGCGCAAAAGGCTGGCGACACCTTCGACCTGGACATCCTGAAGCGCACCGCTGAACTCACCGCTGAACAGGACATGCCTGACGAGGCCAGGGCCAAGTTGTACCTGGCCATTGGTAAGGCCGAGTTGCAGGGCATTGATGACGAAAGCATCGGCCAGCCTGGCCAGCTCCAGGCGGCCATCGAGTCCCTGCAAAAGGCCATCGGCCTGCATGACCGCTGCGGCGGCAAAAAGGATCTGGAGCGCGCCGAGCGCCTCCTGAAGAAACACGCCGGCACTGCTGGCTAACAGAGCGTCCCACGCACCCCGCCGGCTCGGCGCGGATCGAAAAAGGCCTGGCCTTGTTTCGTGAAGCGCCGACCACCGGCGACCTCTTTCTAAGGCGGCACCATGAGCGGTTTTATAGCAGTAGCCCAGGCCTCCGAACTCACCGTGATCAATGACGGCTGGTGGCCTGACATCGATGCCGGCCAGCTGCGTGCAGCCCAGCGGATCGACTCAAGCGTCACCGATACCCGTCTGCAGGTGGCTATTACCGGCGCAATGATTTCTGCCAACCGCGACCTGGTCGCGTTCAAGGCGCGTAATACCGTGCTCGGTTATACCTCGCTGGCTGAGGTCCCATCGGATCAACTCAACGGAATCAGCCTCCTGCTGCAGCTCTACAACCGCGCCGTGTCGTGCCTGGCCTGCTCGGAACTCTACGAGCGTTACCGCAGCTATGACACCACCAAGGCAGGAAGCCAGAACGCTGACGAACTCACCCCCAGCATTGACGAGTACCGCCGCGATGCCCGCTGGGCCATCCGCGACCTGCTCGGCCTGGGCCGCAGCACGGTGGAGCTTATCTGATGGCCACCACCGTCCGTGCACAGCAAAACGACACCCTCGATCGGCTCTGCTGGAGGCACTACGGCGCAACCGCCGGCGTCACCGAGCAGGTCCTGGAGGCCAATCCGGGCCTCGCCGAGTTAGGGCCTGTCTTGCCGATCGGGCACCCCGTCACCCTGCCAGACGTATCCACCACAGCCGCTGAAGCCCAAGAGGCGCAGCAGGTGAACCTCTGGGATTGATCACCATGAACAACGAGAAGCCCACCATGCCTCCCGAGAATTTTGATATCTACGCCTGGCTGATCGCCCGGCTGCAAGCCGAGTGGAGCACGATCTATGCAGGCCTTCTGGGCTGCTCGGTTGCCGCTCTGCGCGTCCTTTACGGTGGCGGAAGCTTTCGCCAGGTCCTGCTGGAGGCCCCGTTGTGCGGAGCCATTAGCCTGGCCACCAGCTCCGGCTTGGACTTCTTTGGCATTGCCCAGAGCGCCGCGCCGTTCTTTGGCGGCGTTATTGGCTTGCTGGGTGTAGAAGGCGTCCGCCGTCTGGCTGACCGCTATCTGAGCAAAAAGGTGGAGGATGCTAGATGACCGCCACCTTAAAGCACGGCGATAAGGGTCAGCCCGTTATCGACCTGCAGAACGTCCTAAACAAGCAGGGCGCGCAGCTGCGCCTGGACGGCATCTATGGCGATGCCACCGAACGCGCCGTAAAGGCTTACCAACTCAAGACTGGCCTGGTGGCCGATGGCATCGCCGGTCCCAAGACCCAGGCGCGTCTCTTGGGCATTAATGATGGTAAGCACCTGCAGCACAGCGATCTGGTCAAGGCAGCAGGTCAACTTGAGGTATCGCTGGCCAGCGTCTACGCCATCAACGAAGTGGAAAGCCAAGGCGAGGGTTTCCTGCCTAACGGCAAGGCCAAGATCCTGTTTGAACGGCACGTCTTCCGCGAGCGCCTCGAGGCGGCTGGGCATGATATCGGCAAGCTTGAGGCTCAGTATCCCAACCTGGTCAACGCCACGGCCGGTGGTTACTCCGGCGGCACGGCTGAATGGCAGCGCCTGGCCCTGGCCCGGCAGCTCGATGAGACCGCTGCGCTGGAGTCCGCCTCCTGGGGCGCGTTTCAGATCATGGGCTATCACTGGCAGCGCCTGGGTTATAAATCGGCTCAGGCCTTTGTGGCCGCGATGAGCGAAAGCGAGGGCCAGCAGCTCGAGGCGTTCGTGCGTTTCATCCTGGCCGATACAGCCCTGCATAACGCATTGAAAGCGCGCAAATGGACCAAGGTGGCCGAGCTGTACAACGGCCCGGCGTACAAGCGAAACCTCTACGACATCAAGCTGGCCCGCGCCTATGAGCGGCACCTGGATGATGCACCTGCGGAGGCCGCGTAATGGACCGGCTGCCGTTGCAGGAAGGCGACGTGTTTGTGTTTTCCGGATCCGTTGCGATTGAGTCTGCCAACGACCTGGGCGAGGCCTTGCACTTGGCCTTGCCGGGTGTGACCTGGCTAGCCTTTGGCGGCGATCCTGAGCAGATTGAGCGCGCAGCGCTTGCTTCCGAGCAATGGGAAAGCAGCTGGCTGGGCTGGGAGCAGGCATGAGCACGTTTAGACAGCTCGGCTATGGCTTGGCTCTGCTCATGGCTGTGGCTGCGTTCCTGTGGATCCAGCACCTACGCCTGGAGACGGCTAAGACCGCCCAGGCCAATGCCGAGAGCCGGGCGACCCAGGCCGAGCAGGACAGCCAGAGCCGGCAACAAACCATCAACACCCTTACCCATACGCTGCAGGGCGAACGCGATGCCCAGCGGCAGCTGCAAACCATCCAGGCCGACCTGCGCCGCGAGATCGATGTACGCAAGGCCCGACTCAAGGAACTGGAAGATGAAAACCAAGCATTTAAAGGCTGGGCTGCTGGGCAGTTACCTGATGCTGCTCGCCAGTTGCGGCAGCGTCCCGCCCTCACCGGCGCCGCAGCTTATCGTCAATGGCTGTCCGGTAGTGACCCGCTGCACCCTGTCCCAGACCAACCCAACCCGTAATGGCGAGCTGCTCGAAGACATGGACACTATCGAGCACGACTGGGCTGTCTGCGCGGCCAAGGTCGATATGATTGTTGACTATCAGGAAGGCCCGCATGAATAAGCCGGAAAGCCTGCGCGCTCACCTGATGGCAGCCGTGCCCGAACTCAGGCACAACCCCGACCGGCTGCTAGTCTTTATCGACCAGGGCAAGGTGCGCTGCACGGCTGCTAAAAGCCTATCCTTTGAATACGGCTATAACCTGCAGATCATCCTGACCGATTTTGCCGGCCATCCGGATGCCGTCATGTTGCCGCTGCTGGCTTGGGTTCGGACCAATCAGTCGGAGCTGATGGTTAATCTAGAAAAGTCAGCCGAGGGCATCCAGTTCGAGGTGGACATCCTGGACCATAGCAAAGTGGATATGGCGATCACCCTGCCGCTGACCGAGCGGGTCATTGTGAAACGCCAGGACAACGGCACCTATTCCATCGAGCATGCCGGCGAGCCGCAGTACACCGAGGCTGAGGCGGCCGGTACTTACCAGATGTATGCCAGCGGTGAGCTGCTGGCCGAATGGCAGACACCAGACGGCAGTGAAACTATGGCTCTGGAAACGCCCATGCCTAAGCGGAGCAGCCAGCCATGAGTGACGATCTGACAGCACTAGAAACCTGGCTCAATCCCCTGCTGACCAAGCTCGAGCCACAAGAACGGACCAAGCTGGCCAGGGAGGCGGCGCGCGAGATTCGCAAGAACCAAACCAAGCGCATCGCCGCGCAAAAGAATCCGGATGGCTCCGCCTTTGAGAAGCGTAAGCCGCGTGACTTACGTGGCAAGCAGGGCCGGATCAAAAAGAAGATGTTCCAGAAGCTGAAGATGGCCCGCTATCTTAAAGCTCAAGGCAGCGAGCAGGCCGTGACGGTCGGCTTTACCGGCCGTATCGCCCGGATCGCAAGAGTACATCAGTACGGTCTGAAGGACCGGGCTGAGCGTGGCGCGCCGGAGGTCCGGTATGCCAAGCGTGAGCTGCTGGGTTTGTCTGAGAATGATTTAGAAATCATAAGAGATGCAATTATCGGCACTTAAATATTTATAGGCATCGACTAGTTTAATAATTGTATATTTGAAGCCAGTGTAAAATCAGAAGGTCTTATCTATCTGCCGGAGGGCTTCATGAAACTCGAAGGATTCATGTATTTGGATATAGATAATCCACTGGTAGCTTGGAATGCTTATAGAGGTGTGCTAGTTAGCCAAAAGCTAGTTCAGCAAAGCGTAGGCAATCCATTAGTCCCAGCTCTTTCAATGACGGTAGCGAATTTTTTTATGAATCGAGACTGGGAACGCCTCGAGTTCGAAAATGAACTAGAGATGGAAAGAGAAAGAAATTTTCCAAAAAAAGTATCGCGCCTCACCGGTCTTTTTGTCTTTGATGAGCCTGAAAGTGCATTAGCCGTTGCAGATGATGAAAGCTGGGGGGGAGCAAAAGGCCATATTCAAGATGACAACCTGACAGATATTGAAATTAGCGCAGCACCTAATTACACCCGACTTGATGCCAATTGGATAAGTTGGATGTTGAAGGTTCGCTCAGAAGGCAATCTAGATTGGCGGTCAGGTATTTTACCTTATTGGGCTGGGGATGTTTGCCCGCATTTTTCACAGCCGATATGGGAAGGGTTACTCGATGGAACCGTTACGATTTGGGGAACAGAATTAAGACACCGTGCTTACGCTTCATTAAAAAAACGGTCACCGTCTACTGTTTGTCTTTTAGAACTGTCAAGGATCGCTGCTAGTCTTAGTTCAGATTTAGGCCATATAAGCGCTTTGGTAACTAGAGAAAATGGACAGCAGCTTATGTCCTTTCATATAGATATGCAGGATAGCAACGACAAGACTTTTCTAGACCGGTTGGGAAAATACATAAACGAGAACCCTACCTTAGTAAACTTTAATGATCTTGCTGTCGGAGGAGAGAAGATGCGTTTGCCTGAATTCGTTTCCTACTCATACGTATTTGGTAGCTAATCTCTAACTTCCAAACATGTATTTACACGCTTAAAGCTTTGGGTATAAGGTCAAGAAGATCTTGTAGATTGGCTTTTTACAACCTCCGCTAGCTGCACGCCTCGCTCGTCACTCTCATCCTTGGCGGTATGAATGAATACGCCGCCCTTTCCCGCCTGATCGAGAACCTGATCCGCCTTGGCACCGTTGCCGAGGTGGACCATGGCAGTCTCAAAGACCACCGACCTCCACGCCTTCGCGTCCAGAGTGGCGAGCTGCTGACCGGCTGGCTGCCCTGGGTCGCCTTTCGCGCTGGAACCTCCATTGAGTGGGATCCGCCTACCGTAGGCGAGCAGGTCGTCGTACTTAGCCCCTCCGGACAAACCGCACAAGGCATCGCTTTAACCGGTCTGTTCAGCCAGCAGTATCCAGCCAATGCCGACCGCGCCGGCTTGCACCGTCGTTCTTATAGTGATGGAGCCGTGGTCGAGTACGACAGCCAGAGCCATACGCTCATGGCCATCCTGCCCGGTGGCGGCAAGGTCAAGCTCACTGCCCCCGGCGGCGTCTCGATTCTGGGCAACGTGGATATTACTGGCCTGGTTACCGTCTCGAACGATGTTATTGCGGCCGGCATCAGCCTGGTTAAGCACCCGCACGGCAACGTCGAGCCGGGCTCCGGACAGTCGGGAGCGCCGCTCAAATGAACCGCAGCAGCGGCCTCTCCCTGAATGACCTCGAGCACCTGCAGCAATCCGTAGGCGACATCCTTACCACGCCGGTGGGGTCACGCCTGATGCGCCGCAGCTACGGCTGCGACCTCTTCGAGCTGATCGACAAACCCCTGAACGATGCTACCGCGCTGGAAGCCAAGGCCGTTGCGGTCATGGCCCTGATGCGCTGGGAGCCACGCCTGCGCCTGACCCGCATTGGTTTATCGCTGGGCGACAGGCCCGGCCAAGCCCTCGTCGACCTGGAGGGTTACAGCACCGTTAGCGATACGGCCGTGAGCCTGCGCGTCCCCCTAGCCTTTGGTGGAGTCTAATATGGCCAGCACCTTTACCCCCATTGACCTCTCCCAGCTGCCCGAGCCCACCATTGTCGAGCAGCTGGACTTCGAATCGATTTATGCCGAGCGTAAAGCGGGGCTGATTGCTCTGTATCCGGCCGATCAGCAGGCCACCATCGCCGCGCGCCTGGAGCTGGAGTCCGAGCCGCTGGTCAAGCTCCTGCAGGAGAATGCCTACCGCGAGCTGCTCTTGCGTCAGCGCGTCAATGAAGCCGCATTGGGCACCATGCTGGCCAAGGCCACTGGCACCGACCTCGAGCAGATCGCCGGCGGCGTCAACCTGACCCGCCTGACCATTATCCCGGCCGATACCACCAGCGTGCCGCCGGTTGCAGCCGTGATGGAAGGCGACGATGCCCTGCGCGAGCGTGTACAGATGGCCTGGGAGGGTCTGAGCGTAGCTGGCCCACGTAACGCCTACATCCTGCATGCGCGCAACAGCAGCGGCCAAGTGGCCGACGCCTCGGCGGTCAGCCCTTCCCCGGCTGTGGTGGTGGTCACTGTCCAGGCCTATAGCGGCGACGGCACCGCTTCGCCCGAGCTGCTGGAAGTTGTGGCCGAGGCACTCAACGATGAAGACGTGCGCCCGCTGGGGGATCGCGTCACGGTTCAGTCCGCCGAGATCCTACGCTACAGCGTCAAGGCCCGGCTCTATCTGGAAAACACCGGGGCCGAGTCCGAGCTGATCCTGCAGAGCGCCCAGAAAAACCTGGCTGCCTATGTAAACCGCCGCCGACGCCTAGGCGTCATCGTGGCCCGCTCCGGCATCGATGCGGCGCTGCACGTAGCCGGCGTGGCCAAGGTCGAGCTGGACGGCTGGACCGATATCGTCCCGACCAGTGCCCAGGCCGCCTACTGTACCGGGACCAGCGTCACCCTGGGGGACCAGGCATGAGCCTGCTGCCGCCCAATTCCACTCAGCTTGAGCGACTCGCCGCTGAGGCCCTGGCCCAGATCAAGCGCGTGCCCATTCCGATACGCGACTTGGTGGATCCGGACCGCTGCCCGCTGGAGCTGTTGCCGTATCTGGCCTGGGCGCGTTCGGTGGATCGCTGGGACAGCGCTTGGTCAGAGAAGACCAAGCGCGACGTCATCAAGGCCTCGTATTTCGTCCACTCGCATAAAGGCACCATTGGTGCGATCCGCCGCGTGGTTGAGCCGCTGGGCTACCTGATCCGCGTCCGCGAGTGGTGGCAGGAATCGCCCGAGGCAACGCCCGGCACCTTCAAGCTGGATATCGGCGTGCTGGACAGCGGCATCACTGAGGAAATGTATGACGGCCTAGGCCTCTTGATCGATGACGCCAAGCCCCTCAGCCGACATCTGACCGGCCTTGCCGTCAGCCTCGAAACACGCGGCACGCCCTACATGGGCGTTGCCACCTACCAGGGCGAGACGCTCACCGTTTACGCCTATCAACCCGAAGCCATTGTGGTCGGCGGCCGCTACTCGGCCGGCGGCATCTCTCACGATATCGACACCCTGAGCATCTACCCATGAGTCAGACCTATTTCGCCATTCTCACCGCTATTGGTGAGGCTAAGCTGGCCAACGCAGCAGCGCTTAACACCACCCTCAAGATCAGCAAGATGGCCGTAGGCGACGGCGGCGGTAGCGTGCCTACCCCTGACCGCAGCCAGACCGCGCTCAAGGGCGAATGGTATCGCGCAGGCCTTAACAGCCTGACCGTGGACAAGGCCAACAGCAGCCAGGTCAACGCTGAGCTGGTAATACCCGAAACCACCGGCGGCAGCTGGATCCGCGAGATGGGCCTGATCGATGCGGACGGCAACCTGATTGCGGTGGCCAACACCCCGCCCAGCTACAAGCCGCAGCTGGCTGAGGGTTCCGGCCGCACCCAGGTCCTGCGCATGGTCCTGATTGTCAGCAGCACCTCAAACGTCGAACTCAAGATCGACCCGAGCGTTGTACTGGCCACGCGCGGTTATGTCGATGATGCGATCACCGTGGCGATCAACCGGCTGGACAACAAGCAGTCGGTCCGTGCGGCTACGACCGCCAACATCACCCTGAGCGGCCTGCAGACAATCGATGGCATTGCCCTGGTGGCCGGTGACCGCGTCCTGGTCAAGAGCCAGACCACGGCCAACGGGAACGGGATCTATGTGGCCGGCAGCGGCGGCTGGCTTCGTGCGGCCGATGCGGACGAAAACGCTGAGGTGACGCCGGGACTGACCGTGTTTGTAGAGCAAGGCACAACGCAGGCCGACACGATCTGGAAGCTCACCACCGATGCGCCTATTACCCTGGGCAGTACAGAACTGGCCTTTGCTGACATTACAGCGGGTTATGCGCCGCTGGCCTCACCAACATTTAGCGGCGACCCTAAGGCACCGACGCCTGCACAGTTCGACAAAGACACAAGTCTTGCAACGACCGAATTCGCTATGCGAATCGGGCATGCTTATCAAAAGTTTGTCAGCGTTGCGACTAGCACGACGTTGGGAGTTGATCAGATCGGAAGCCTTTTCCATCTGACAACTGCTACCGCCAAAACTACGGTGACATTACCGCCGCTCTCGGGTTCTGTGCCGAGCGGCGGGGCCATACTGATTCACTGTGCGCAGTCTATCGGCGCGTCCATAGTTCCACCGTTAGGAACTGCCCTTTATAGCTCTAGTGGGCTGGAACTGTCATCGCTTGATTTGTATGCAGGGGACACAGTCGAACTTGTCGCAATCCTGACGGACTCCGCTCCGCAATGGCGTGTTTTCGGCGGCACCGTACAGGCGCGCAATTCAGCCGCAAGCGGAGCGCAAGGCCCGCTTCGAGGCTCCGCGTTATGGAACACGGCCGGCACCTATCAATGGATAGTTCCAGCAAACGTCTATCGCGTGTGGGCGCGATGCATGGGCGGCGGCGGCTCGGGCGGATACCCCAATGTAGCGGGATCAAGTGGCGGAGGTGGCGGCGCGGGCGGTCATGGCGAGGGCATCTATTCCGTTACGCCTGGCGACGTTATCACGATCACAGTAGGCGCAGGCGGGGCTGCCGTCACCTCGGGTAGCGGCAATTCGGGCGGTACATCAAGTTTCGGTTCCTTCCTATCCTGCACTGGCGGCTCGGGCGGGATTTATTCTGGCGGTGGTGCGGCAGGCGGAGCGGGCGGTTCATGCTCCGGCGCAAACATCGTTTCCTACAAGGGGCAGGACGGTGGTTGTGGCGTTTATCTGAACTCTGGGAATACATCAAACAATGCAACGGGAGGATGTGGCGGAGGGATCTCAGGCGGGCGCGGCGCAGCTGGGCAAGGCACTACAAATTATGGAGCACAAGCCACAGCTGGAGGCACCGGCAGCGGTGGAGGCGGCGGTGGGTACTCTAATAGCGTGGCAGCCGCAGGCGCGGCAGGCGGCGCTGGTGAAGTTTCTTTACGGTGGTGATGGCTATGTGGGCACGAATTGAAAACGGTGTTGTTTTTGAATTGACGGACATCGATCCGAAAAGGCGCTTCCATGACTCTTTAACATGGGAGGTTTGCGACGAATCTGTCGCGATTGGTTGGCGTTATGAAGGAGGAGCTTTTACCGCGCCGGCTGAAGAAACTTTGGAGGATCGAAAGTCAGCAAAGTTTGTCGAGCTTGATGCCGCTTGCGCTGCGGCAATTGTGTCCGGCTTTACCAGCGACGCGCTGGGCGAGACGCATACGTATCCCAGTAAAAGTACGGATCAGACGAATCTAACTGCTTCATTTGCTGATGCGCTTTCTGCACTTCTAGAAGATGACAATAGTTGGAGAACGCCTTTCTGGTGTATGGACAGCGCTGGAATATGGGATATGCGCGAACATACAGCAGCGCAGATGACAGCTGTAGGCAAAACCGGGAAGGCGATTATTCTGGCCTATCAGCAAAAAAATATAGCGCTGCAGAAAAAAGTTCTGGCTGCCAAAACTACGGAAGAAGTGGCTGCGATCACGTGGGCAACTGAGGTATCGATGTGATCCAGCTGGCCCTCTACAAGGCACCGGGTGACCTCTACGACCGACTGATCCGGATCTGGACGCGCAGCCCCTATTCGCACTGCGAACTGGTCCTGGCCGATGGCCGCTTTGCCAGCAGCTCACCGCGTGACGGTGGCGTACGGGCCAAGCTGATCGAGCCGGATCCAGCAGTCTGGGACTTCCTGCCGCTGCCTTGGGTACGTGAAGAAGTAGTCGAGGAGCTACTGCAGACCGAGCAAGGCGCAAGCTATGACTGGGTCGGAATCTTGGGCAGTCAGATCCTGCCGGTTGGCATCCAAAGCCAGACGCGGTGGTTTTGCTCGGAGTTCTGCGCCCAGGTGATCGGTTTGGAACAGCCGCAACGGTATTCGCCAGGCAGCCTATCCGAAACCATGTCATGGGCGCTCAAATTAGACTTTAATAGCCTAGGTAGCTAACGATTAGGAATGCAGGTTGATATGCCAGATCAGGAAAAACACGGTCAGACCAAGCAAGCGCTCTGGCTTGGGTGTATAGCTCTAGGAGCAGCGTCACTTCCACTCTGGTACATAATTGCGATGCAGGAAAGCCAACACGAATACAAAGATATCGGGGTGTATTGCTCCATCATCCCATTTGTTCTGGTAACGCTGTTTAGCGTGGTCCGTCGTTAGATGTTATTAAGTGTTAATAGCTAAGTCTCAAGATGAGTATCCATAACCCCTCGCGCTAGTTCTGTTCGGATTTTTGCGATCAGATGATCTAACTGGAGCAGTTACAGCGATACTTATTTAGTGGCTTGGCTGAAATTTTTCAATGATTTTTCATATAATTACATATTAAATCAGGATTGGCTCATAAGGCTTTTATGAAAAAAATTAGTGAAATTATTGATTTGTTTTTAGATATAATTACCCCTCAGCATAAAGATGGATTTTTTATAACTGCCTTGATTATTGCTATAACAGTTCTTGCCGTGCAATTGTATTTTAGTGGGGAAACTATAACGGATGATAAAAGAAAGATAATCATTTTGGCAGGGATGTCAGCCGCTTTAGTTGTTGTGGGGATGGCAAGATTCTTGAGTTCGTCGCCTAGTCGCTCAGAGTTGTTATATAGAAACTTTTATCTGGGTGAGGTGCAGGAGCTTAGAAAAATAAAGAAAAGTTTAGAAAACATTGGAGGTGAAGGCCAAGATAAGATAATAGAGGCGATACACGAAAAAATAGAGAAAAAATCATCTGAAGAATTTATTGAAGAGTTAAGGAAATCAATAAAAGGAAATGACTTTAGAGAGAGCCTAAAACAATCAAGGCAGGCAACACTAGAAAGAATATATTCTGAAATATACGCGCTAGGGAGAAGAGGCACAGTTAACTTGATACTCGGCGTACTTACCGCTTTGGTTGGTATCATAACACTAACTTTCTTTGTTTTGACTAACGATAATCATCAGCAGTCATTAGGAGAATTTGCAATATCGTATTTGCCTAGACTTTCAATTGTAGTGATTATAGAGGTGTTCTCCTATTTTTTTCTTAGGCTTTATAAGAGTAGTCTTTCTGAGATAAAGTATTTTCAGAATGAAGCAACAAATATTGAATATAATTTTGTGGCGTTAGAGGCCGCCATAGAATATGGCGAAAAAACCTTTATCGAGGTTTGTCTTAATAAATTTATCTCTATTGAAAGAAATCCAGTTTTTTTAGATGGGCAAGAAACACGAGAGTTAAAGGAGGCAAAATTGGAGGCAGATAGCTTAAGATTTTCACCTGAATATCTAGTTAAAGTAATAGAAGCAGTAAAGAAAGAATAATTTAATTAATTTCTATAACTGTTTTTACTTTCGGTCAAACCTTGTAAATCCCCGTCTTACAACCCGCGCTTGATGAACCCGGCGTGGGTTTCCCTCAGCCTTGCCGGTGTCATTCACCTGCGCAGGCACATCTCCAATGGCCGACTACTTACACGGCGTCCGTGTCCAAGAAATTAACGAGGGCACGCGCTCTATCTCCACCGTTTCTACTGCGATTGTCGGAATGGTCTGCACTGCAGACGACGCCGATGCCGCTGCTTTCCCCCTGAACACCCCCGTCCTGGTCACCAACGTCCAGACCGCCGCCGGCAAGGCTGGCACCAAGGGCACCATGGCCGAGGCCCTGCAGGCCATCGCCGATCAGTCCAAGCCCGTCACCGTCCTGGTCCGCGTCCCCGAAGGCGCAACCGAAGCCGAGACCGTTTCCAACGTCATCGGCGGATCCGCGAACGGCAAGTACACCGGTATGAAGGCCCTGCTGTCCGCCAAGGCTCAGTTGGGCGTTACCCCGCGCATTCTGGGCGTGCCCGGCCTGGATACCCAAGCAGTGACCTCCGCCATGGTCAGCATTGCCCAGAAGCTGCGCGCCTTTGTCTACGCGAGCGCCTGGAACTGCGAAACCATGGAAGAAGCGGTGGCCTATCGTAACCAGTTCGGTGCCCGTGAACTCATGCTGCTCTGGCCTGACTTCCTGGCCTGGAGCACCTCGGCCAATGCCACCGTGACCGCCAATGCAACCGCCCGAGCCCTGGGCCTGCGTGCGCAACTGGACAAGGAGGTTGGCTGGCACAAGACCCTGTCCAACGCCCCGGTCAATGGCGTAACCGGCATCAGCAAGGACGTGTTCTTCGACCTGCAGGACCCTTCGACCGACAGCAACTACCTCAACAGCCATGAGGTCACCACGCTGATCAACCAGAGCGGCTACCGCTTCTGGGGCTCGCGCACCACCACAGACGACTCGCTGTTCGCCTTCGAGAACTACACCCGTACCGCCCAAGTGTTGATGGACACCATGGCCGAGGCGCACTTCACCTTTGTGGACAAACCTCTGCACCCCAGCCTGGCCCGCGACATCATCGAGGGTATCAACGCCAAGCTGCGCGATCTGACCGCCCAGGGCTACCTGCTCGGCGGCGAGTGCTGGTACGACGAAGAGGTAAATACCAAGGACACCCTCAAGGCTGGCCAGCTGCGTCTGGACTACGACTACACCCCAGTCCCGCCCCTGGAAGACCTAACCCTGCGGCAGCGCATCACCGACTCGTACCTGACGAGTTTTGCCGACCGCGTGAATACCTAACCCTTTTGCATAAGCGCGCTGAAAGGCGCGCTCAGGAGAGCTGCCGCTATGGCCCTGCCCCGCAAACTGAAAAACATGAACCTCTTTAACGAGGGCTACAACTACCTCGGCGAAGCCAAGAGCGTCACCCTACCCTCGCTTGGCCGCAAGATGGAAAGCTACCGAGGCGGCGGCATGAACGGCCCCGTCAAGGTCGACTTTGGCATGAGCGATGATGGCATCCAGCTCGAATGGACGCTGGGTGGCCTGGACGTCACCGTGCTCAAGCAGTTCGGTATCACCAATGCCAGCGGCATAATGCTGCGCTTTGCCGGAGCTTTCCAGCAGGACGATACCGGGACTGATCTAGCCGTTGAGGTCGTGGTTCGCGGCCGTCACGAAACCATCGAGATGGGCGACGCGGCCCCAGGTGAAGACACCGAGCACAAGGTCACTACCACCTGCACCTACTACAAGCTCACCGTCGACGGTGAGGTCGTGATCGAGATCGATCTGCTCAATTTCATCGAGAAGGTTGGCGGCGTTGACCGTCTTGAAGGCCAGCGCAAAGCGCTGGGCATGTAAGCCCTTTTTCGATTTAGAAATTTCTAAATTCCAAATTTGCCCGTTTCGGCGGGCTTTCTGATAGGCAGGAGCACTACCCCATGACTACCGCACAAACTACCCAGGCCATTGCGGCTGCAACAGCTGAAGCACTGGATCAGGTTGCCGTTGTTGAAGATCCAAACCTGATTGTGCTGGATGAGCCCGTCATCCGCGGCACTCAGCAGATCACTGAACTCAGGCTGCGCAAACCCAAGGCAGGCGAGCTGCGTGGCGTGTCCCTTTCCGATCTGTTGAGCCTGGACGTGGCGGCCATCATCAAGGTGGTCCCACGCATCAGCATTCCCTCGATCAACGAAGCCGAGGCCCGTGCCATGGATCCGGCCGACCTGGTCCAGGTGGGAGCCAAGATCAGCAGTTTTTTGCTGAAGAAGTCGCTGAAGGAGGAACTCTCCCCCGGCATGTAGAGGATGCGATGGCAGACCTTGCCATCACTTTTCACTGGCAACCGGCCCAACTGGATGAGTTGGGCCTGGCCGAACTGATGGATTGGCGTGAACGCGCCCGGCAACGAGTGAGCCCCGATGGCAGCCAATAGCCTACAAATCCGAGTGCTGCTATCGGCACTCGACAAAGTGACCGCGCCCATGAAGCGCATTATGGCCGGCAGCAACAGCACGGCCAGGGCGCTCAAGGCGGCCCGCGACCAGGTCAAGGCCCTGAACGCGCAGCAAAACGATATTTCAAGCTATGCCCGGCAGCATGACGCCGTCCGGCAAACCGGCGAAGAACTCGCTCGTGCACAGCAACGGCTCAAGCAGTACCAGGAACAACTCAAGGCCATGGACGCTCCGTCTGCGGCCTTTCAAAAGACCTTTATTAATGCCAGCGCAGCAGTGGACCGACTCAAAAACAAGCACGGCGAGCAGCGCGCCGAGCTGCAGCGGCTCATTCCCAAACTGCGCGAAGCAGGCGTAAACACCCGCAACCTCTCTGAAAGCGAAAGCCAGCTCAAGGCTCGCATTGATGCCGCCAATGCGGCCTACAAGACCCAACAGCAACGCATGGGCGCTCTCGCTACCAAGCAGGAGCAGCTGGCCCGAGCGCGACAGAAATATTCCCAGGGGCAAGAGTTCGCCGGTAACGCGGCCGGTACCGGCATTGGAGCCATGGCCACCGGCGCAGCCTTGGGCGGTCCCATTGTGGGCATGATCAAGAACTACTCCAGCTTTGAAGACGCCATGCTCGGTGTCGCTAAGCAGGTCGAAGGCGCACGCGATGACAACGGTCAGCTCACCAGTACCTATTATGAGATGGGCGAGGCCATCAAGAAGATGTCCGAGACCATCCCCATGGCCTCGACCGAGATCGCAGCCCTAGTCGAAGGCGGCGCTCGGATGGGCATTCAGGGCAAGGACAACCTGCTCGAATTTGCCCGCGTTGCTGCCAATGCTTCCACCGCGTTTGAAATTCCGGCTGATCAGATTGGTGAAAACCTGGCCCGAATTGCCGACCTCTTTAAGGTCCCGATTAAGAACGTCAGCCAGCTGGGCGATGTGATCAACTACCTGGACGACAACGCCAAGTCCAAAGGCGCGGACATTATCGATGTGATGCAGCGTGTGGCAGGTGTAACGGCTTCGGTTGGCATGAACTACAAGGACGCCGCTGCCTTGGGCAGTACCTTCCTGACCCTTGGATCCTCAGCCGAGGTGGCCGGTACCGCGACTAACGCCATGATCCGCGAACTGGCCATTGCCAACGAGCAGCCCAAGCGGTTCAAAGAGGGTTTGAAAGCCTTGGGCATGGAGTCCAAGAAGATCCAGACGGGCATGACCAAGGACGCGACCGGAACCATCCTTAAGGTGCTCGATGCGCTCAAAAAACTACCGCAGGAGCAGCAGCTGACGGTGGCCACGCAGCTCTTTGGCAAGGAATACGGCGATGATGCCTCGAAGCTGGCCAACAACCTGGAGGAATACCGCCGGCAGTTGGAGTTGACGAAAAGTGCCAAGGGCAACGGCTCGATGCAGCGCGAAAGCGACATTCGCGGCGATGCGCTGTCAGCCCGAGCGACGATGTCCCAAAATCGTCTGTTCAACCTGTCTGCCGATCTTGGCCGAACGCTGCGCCCTGCCCTGATCGAGATCATGGATACGATCAATGGCGTTCTGGAAAAGGTTACTGCCTGGGCTGCAGCTAACCCTGCACTGGTCACCACTATCCTCAAGGTCACCGCCGGCGTTGCGGCCGCCTCTATGGCGTTCGGCGCCTTGGCATTAGGCCTGGCCGGCATTCTTGGTCCAGGGCTTGCCATTCGCTTCATGTTTGCCCAGCTAGGTGTGCGAATCCCAAGCCTTATTGGTGGACTGTTCACTCTGGCCAAGAACGCGTTGCCCATGGTGGCGGCTGGACTCCGTCTGGTTAGTACGGTGGCTATGGCGAATCCGATCCTTGCCATCGTTACCGCTCTGGCTACCGCTGCCACCTTAATCTACACCAACTGGAGCACAGTGGGTCCCTGGTTTGCCTCGCTCTGGCAGGAGATCAAAAACGGCGTAAACGGCGGCATTACCGGCATTCTGCAGCTGCTGGCCAACTTCTCCCCCATTGGCATTCTTTACAGCGCCTGGGCCGCGGTCCTGAATTACATGGGTTTTGAGCTGCCCACCAAATTCACTGAGTTTGGCGGCATGATCATTGATGGCCTGGTTAATGGCATTACCAACAACGTCGGCAAGGTCAAGGACGCCGTGGTCAACGCAGCCGGCGGGGCGATTGACTGGTTCAAGGAAAAGCTCGACATCCACTCCCCCAGCCGCGTCTTTGCCGAGCTGGGTGGCTTCACCATGGCTGGCCTGGCTGTAGGCCTGGCCAAGAACGAAGACGGGCCGCTGGCTCAAATGGCTGGCACTGCCAAGCGCCTGGCTGCGGCCGGTGCGGTTGCTGTTGGTGTAGGTACGGCAGCCACTCCCGCCATGGCTGGCATCAGCTTTGATGATCGGCCGCCGGTTTCTCAGATAGCTGCGCCCAGCATGGTCAGCCAGGACACCTACGAGATCCACATCCACGCGGCTCCTGGTATGGATCCGCAGGCCATTGCGCGCATGGTTCGCGCCGAGCTGGCCAAGGCCAAGTCTGAACAATCCGCACGCGGCCGCAGCAGCCTACGAGACCAGGAGTAACCCGCCATGATGATGGCCCTAGGACGTTTTATCTTTAGCCTTTCCACCCTGGCCTACCAGGAGCTGCAGCGGCAAACCGAGTACCGGCACGCGAGCAGCTCGCGTGTGGGTGCGCCGCCGGCGCGTCAGTTCGTGGGCAAGGGCGACGACAGCATCACCCTGCCCGGCTGGGTCGCGCCGGAGCTAACGGGCACCGCTGCCAGTCTGGATGTGCTGCGCTATATGGCCGAGTCCGGCTCGGCCTGGCCCATGATCGAGGGCACTGGCCGCATCATGGGCGTGTGGGTGATCGAAAGCATTAGCGAGACCAGGACGATTTTCTTTCGGGACGGTGCAGCCCGGCGTATTGAGTTCACCTTGTCGCTCAAGCGCATCGATAACGACCGCACCGATATCCTCGGTGCCGGCATCGCCTCGGCCAATGGCATCCTGCGGAGCATCCTATGATCCGCGAGACCATCGACCAGGCCACTGGCCAACTGCGCAAGCTGTACGACCAGGAGGTCAACGGTGCCAGCTATCCAGTCGCTATCTATAAGCTCACCGTCGACGGGACGGACATCAGCAAACTGATAGCGCCGCGCCTGATCAGCCTGGACCTGACCGATAACCGAGGCCTAGAAGCCGATCAGCTCAGCATTGTGCTGAGCGACCACGATGGCCTGCTCGCTATTCCACCGCGCGGGGCCAAGGTGCGGTTGTGGCTGGGCTGGAACACCACCGGCCTGGTCGATAAGGGCACCTATATCGTCGATGAGACCGAGCACAGCGGCGCGCCGGACGTGCTGAGCATTCGTGCCCGCAGCGCGGACCTGAGAAAGACGCTCAAGGCTAAGCGAGACGCCGGCTACACCAACACTACCCTGGGTACGATTCTGCGCACCATCGCCACCCGGCAAGGCCTCATGCCGGTCATTGCCAAGGAGCTGGACACGCTCCCGGTGCTGCAGCTGGACCAGACCGGAGAATCCGACGCCAACCTGCTCACCCGCCTGGGCGAGGATCACGATGCGGTGGCCACCATCAAGACCGGCCGGCTGATCTTTATCCAGCAGGGAAAGGGCAAGACAGCCAGCGGCGCAGATCTGGGCCACGTCACCCTCACCCGAGAGGATGGCGACCAGCACAGCTACCTGCAGGCGGATCGGGAGAGCTACGAAGGCGTCCGCGTGTATTACTACGATGTAAACAGCGCAAAGAAACAGCACGCCATTGCCGGTGGCGGCGATAACCTCAAGGACTTGCGGCACACCTACAGCGACCAGGCCAGTGCCCTGCGTGCCGCACGCGCTGAATGGAATCGCCTGCAGCGCGGGACCGCCACGCTGACCTACCAACTGGCCCTGGGCCGTCCTGATCTGATACCCGAACTCAGCTACACGCTCATGGGCGTCAAGGCCGAGATCGACGCGATCATCTGGCATGGCGGCAACGTCCAGCACAGCCTCACGGCAGACGGTGGCTACACCACGCGGCTGGATTTGGAAGCCAAGCTACCCGAAGACCTGGTTTCGGATCTGTTCGAGGAGGTCAAAGGCGACTACACCGGCGTGCTGGCCTATTACTGGGACAAGAAGACCGGCAAGGAGGTCGCGGTGACTGCTGGAGACCAAGCCAAGCCCAAGCGACTGCGCTATCTGTACGCTAGCAAAAACACGGCAATGCGCGCTGTAGAGCGGGAGTGGAAAAAGATGCAGGAAGCATCATCTTAAATGCTTGGAAATTTATAACCCTAGAGTTATATTCATCTGCGATCAGCTAATGGAGAAGCAAGGAGTGAAAAGCAGAGAGCTGATCGAGGAGCTGGAAGCTGCAGGTTGGGTGTTGGATCGTGTGTCCGGCAGTCATCACATCTTTAGGCATCCCGATCATCAAAGGCCTATACCGGTCCCGCATCCAAAAAAGGATCTTCCCAAGGGAACGGTAAATGCCATTAGGAAACAGGCCGGGCTTAAGTAGCCTTGCAGCTCCACACGATAAGATCGAACGAATTAAAGACAGCGCTCATAACTGACTGAAAGCGAACTGGCGAAATTGACCAAACACTGGCCGAGCTAACTTCTTATCTACCAGGCGCCCTAGCGAAGACCTGGAAACACAACGTTGCCGAGCTGGTTACCTACTGAACAACGCCAGATATTGACGATACTGAAGAGCATACACAGACATGAAATTTCCGATCGCTATCGAGTGGGGTGACGAAACCACCGCTACAGGTATTCAAATTCCAGATATTCCGGGGGCTGTTACTGCAGGAGATACTCTAGAGGAAGCTTACGACGCAGCCATTGAAGTAGTGCACATCATGTTGGAAGACCTCGCCAAGCGAGGTGAAGACATTCCTATGCCCTCCCCTGTAGAAAAGCTGCGTAAGCTGCCTGACTACGAAGGGATGGGTTGGGGCATGCTAGAAATAGACGTGACGCCCTATTTAGGCAAAGCGGAGAAAGTGAACGTAACGCTACCAGGTGTAGTGATTCGTCGAATTGATCGCTACGTAGAACAGCATGGAATACGCAGTCGCTCTAATTTTTTAGCACAAGCAGCTTTAGAAAAGCTAGAGCATCATGTCTAGTTAGGCCCTAATTATGGCCTAACTTATTATATAGAAAATTCCGCTAAATTTATTAAGGTTAATATATGGATGTTGAAAGTAAGTTTGCTGCTGACTTTCTCGCTAAGAATATAGAAAAAATACTAAAAATAGGAAAAAAGTCTTATGATAACTTAGACGAGACATTGAGCATTAAATTAAAGACAGCATATACAAAATATATATCTAGAAGTAGGGAAAGATATTCTAAGGCAAGATCATTTTTTATAAGGAATCAATCTGTAGATTTGTACGAATATTATGTCCCGATATCATTGGAATGTAATGATTTAAAGATTAATGATCCAAATACTAATTCATGTCTTGAAAAATCCAACAAAATAGTCATCACCGGTAGTGGAGGAACAGGAAAATCAATATTAATGAAACATCTTTTCCTTGACTGCATATCAAAGGCAAAGTACGTTCCAATAATGATTGAGTTGAGAGACTTGAATAGTGAAGATTTTAATCTTGACGGCCTCATTGAGCATACCCTTCAAAGTTATGATTTCAAAACAACAGGAACCTATATAGAAAAAGCAAAAAAAGAAGGCCATTTTTGTTTTTTTCTTGATGGCTACGACGAAGTAGCTTATAAGATTAGACCAAAATTATTAGGTCAGATTAAAACAATATCAGCTAAATATAAGGATTGTCCTATAATTATAGCTTCAAGACCAGAAGATGTATTTAGCGGCATGTCAGACTTCGATATTTATCGAATCAGTCATTTGACACTAGAGCAAGCCGTCGAGCTTGTTAAAAAACTTCCTTTTAATCAGGAGGTTAAAGATAAATTCTCTCAAGACTTAGAGAGTGGACTTTTTGAAAAGCACGAGTCTTTCTTATCTAATCCACTGTTACTTTCTATTATGCTTATAACTTATGGGCAGAATGCAGAGATACCAAATAAGCTAAGCCTCTTCTACAATCAAGCATATGAAGCACTTTTTCAAAGACATGATGCAATAAAAGGTGCTTACAAAAGGGATCGTCTGACAGATCTAGATATTCAAGATTTTTCTAGAGTATTCTCCTTGTTTTGCTTGCAGACATATGATCGTAGAATTTTCAAAATGTCTAGGACGGACTGCTTAACATATATAGAAAAAAGTAGAGACAACTTAAACAAAAAATTTAATCCAGAAGCATATTTGTACGACTTATTAAGTGCCGCATGCTTAATGATAGAGGATGGTTTAGAAGTAGTATTTTCTCATAGATCATTCCAAGAATATTTTGTCGCATTACACATAAGTAACTCCTCACCTGAAATACAAGATATATTAATAAACAGATATTGGAAATCCATTAATTCAGATAGCGTAATGGATCTTTTGGCGGAGATAAACCCAGACCTCGTAGAAAGACTGTTAATCATTCCAAAGTTAGAGGTATTTTTTGAAAAGATAAAACTAAAAAATAAGGTTGGAATAAGTCATGGCTTGAGATATCTAAAAGATAACTTTTCTGAGTTTGAGATTTCTCCATACAGCATAAGAGGGACATACAGAAAAACAGAATACCCCTATTATTATGTGCTCTTCCTGTTCAATAAGCACTATAGATATTACATGCATCCAGGTGAAGAGTGGTTCGAAAATAAGAGTCATGAAATATATATGAAGCATGGCGACTCTTTAGATAATAAAATAATTAATTCAAAAGATATTAATTCCAAAAATGAATTTGCATTAGATTTATTGAATGGAAAAGGGGTTTTTTCCATAGAGTATCTTCAAAAAACTTTCAACGCGTATCAAGAGTTAAAGAAAAAGCATTCAAAACAGGCGGCTAGCTTAGATGCGCTCCTGAAAAAATAGATAAAACCCTAAGCATGCTTCGTATTCAAAATGAAGCATGCTTGATTTTAAGAAAAAATATTTTGTTGCCAATGCTTTTCAGAAATAATAGAAATTGGCACGCCGCTTTCCCGCAGTTCTAAAGCCTTAATGATCTTTGTCCCGTATGAACTGTGTCGCCATTGTTCATTACCAACACTACCAATCACTAAATAATGAATTTTTTTGCTCACCGAGCCGCCAATTATGCCTCCACGCTCTGCCACTAGATCTTGGCAAACTTTTCGTGGACCGTAAGCCATCACTCCGGTAAAGACGAATGTCCTATTGTTCCAAATCAATTCAGGAGCAGGATTACAGAGAGGCAAATCATTCGAAGCAGCAAACTCTTTGAGAGTGGGCTTTGGCTGCGCCAAATTAAGTCCTGCAAAGCTGTTAAGCATGGCCAACAATTCTGCAGATTCTTCATCATCGAGCACACCGTCTTGAAGCATATCTGAGAGTCGACGATAAAGAATATTGATCACTGGATCTTCAAGATTAGCTAAATTGTTCTTGATCCAGCTGTGAAGAAACTCTGCCTCTTGCTGGTTAATTGCCCCGTCTGCAATAAGACCAGCAGATAGTCCCACTAATGCGTCAGCCGAGCGGCGGTCCATTCGAGCCTCGTGAAAAAAACGGCTCGCAGCAAACTCTCCATGTAAGTCAGTCATCCTTAACACTCCATTCGTATTGATTAGTGATTGATCACAACAGACCAAGCTGAGTGGTTAGCTTAATTTACCAACTGCGTCACACTATTTCGTACGAATCGGCCATCTGATTAGACCACCCATCGGGGTAATCGCTGCGTTAATCAGCTAACCGCGCTTGTCCGCTGACGGTAGCTACACCACGCGGCTGGATTTGGAAGCCAAGCTACCCGGAGACCTAGTTTCGGATCTGTTCGAGGAGGTCAAAGGCGACTATACCGGCATGCTGGCCTATTACCGGGACAAGAAGACCGGCAAGGAGGTCGCGGTGACTTCTAATGTCTCAATGCTCTCCGCTAATAGAGCGAAGTCTTGACGTCAAACAGCATTCCCCGCATGGGTGTCCATGCGTCTCGGCTCATATGCTGGGCTAGCAGAACTCACGTCTTTCCCTAATCTCTTCATGCAGGCTTCTGCTACTGGCCGCTTTCGTCTCATTAATACTACCCGCATGCCAACAAGCAGACCGAGAAGCGCGCCGTAAAGAAGGAGTGGAAACGGAGGCAGGAAGCAAAGGCGACAGGATAGGCACACAAAAATTGCTTATACAGTATTGTGAACTGTATCTATACACACTACCATTCGTCTAAATACTGTCTGTTTATACAGTATTTCTGTGTGACAGGATCAACAAAAGGAGTTGTTTTACCATGGTAACGCTAAGGAAATCATCAGCGGATCCTGTAGACACAGCATACCAGTTTATCGGGATTTTCAACTATCCCTGGGCTTTTTATCTGTGCTTACGACAAGGCCAGACACCATACGCCTTACGGTCTCTCTTTCCCTCTCTTCCAAATCTCGAATGTTCTGAAGGATCTCCTGTTCAGTCTGAGACAGTACGGGAGTGCCTTCCTGAATATGTTTACCTGTTAGAACAAACACTACGTCTACGCCCACAGCTGCAATGGCTGAGAGATAGCCTGTGTCTGGGTTTCCAGCGTCTTTCTCGTAGATTACCTGAGTGTTTTTGCCTACGCCGCCTATCTTGGCAAAGTCAGTCTGGCTCATGCCCAAGCGTTTGCGTTCAGCTCTGAGTCTTGAACCAATGGTCACAAAATCGTTCCTTTCGATTGACATTACCGGAAAAACCGGTAAAAACTCTGGTTAAATTCATCAGGATCACACGGTTTTGCACTATGCCGAACGCAGACATTCCCGAGCAAGCACGGAATCAGGCTAAAGCCAGGCTAAGACGGCTCGGAATTACTGCGCAGGAGTTCGCAAAAGCCAACCGGCTGAGCCCCAGTACCGTGTATGCCGTACTGAACGGCCAGAAGAAATGCACGCGCGGTGAATCTCACCGGGCAGCGGTTCTCCTGGGGTTAAAGGAAGGTGTGATTTGACTCATGGCACGCCCGGCATTGCGCAAGGGCTTTTCAAGGTTGCGGGAAGCGTTAAGCAGGACTCTGACATGTACCAGGACAGTAAGCGAATTCGTAAAAATCGCGCCACGATAAACCTCGACGACTACGAGCAGGCCCTGATCAATGCGCTGGTGGATTACACCGGCCTCGATCAAGCCACCTTGCTCCGACAGTTGGCTATGCAGGAAGCAAGAGAACTCTTACTGCCTCAGAACATGTTAGGCCAGGCCTCAGCTTGAACCCAGTCACTTATGAGTACCTTGAATGCCTCAAGCCAGCTTTGATTATGACGACAGCGAGTGCGACCTGCTCGACCGGGTCCAGCAGCGCAAGGGGCTAGCGGACCGAGACCAGGCTGCGGAATGGCTAGTTAAGGCTCGCCTACGCCGAGCCGCGATAAAGCTAACAGGACGTAACCGAGCGCTGTATCAAGTGTAAGAAGGAGGAACCCAATGAACCCAATTAAAACGCCTGAACGGCCGCAGTAACCCCTGCCAACCAATACCAGGCCCTGCAGTATCAAAGGTTTACGAGAATGAAGTCCGTACCTGAAGAATTAGGCCTCAACGCCACCGCTTCCGAGGATAGGGGAGCTGCAAAACCATGGGAGCAATGGCAATGAAATGCCCAAGCTGCCGTGAAAAGCTCCGTATGCGCACCACAGAAGAGGAGGCACCATGCTTCAAGAACGTATGGTACGAGTGCACCAATTTCGACTGCGGGGCGACCTTCAAGGGTCATCAGACCATCGTTCACCAGATCCGGCCGTCTGCGCTGGAGAATCCCTATCATGTGGTGCCCATGGCTCCGACCGTGACCGGGAAGCTCAAGCCCAAGATCCCGCAGGGCTCCACCAAGCCAGCCTCGCTGGATAAATCTGGTTCGGAGCAGCGTCCATGAACATTCAGCCCCCTGAATACTACCTGGACAGCATGCAGGCCGCTGCCCTCTCCTTCCTGATCCGCTATCAAGCCGAACACCTGGGCAACACGGATCAGCTGATCGAGCGCGCTGTGACTCACCTCAACGAGCGGTTGCAGGTGCCAGAACACACGGCCAAGCGCTTAGTCGACCGAGCCTACTCCGAACTCAAGCCTGAGCCCGAGCATCGCTACCTGGACGTAGACAGCAGCACCGGCCTGGTTGCCGTGCTTGTAGATCCGGGATCAGGCCAGCGCTACCGAATACCCATCGCGGAAGTCTTCGCGGCCTGTATCGACGATCCGGAACTGCCGCCTAAACCTAGCTCAACTCACTAATACCAGCCCATAAATCCCAATGGGTTTGGGGAAGCTTTGCCCGCTGTACAAGGAAACGTTATGCAAACCGCTCAAAACACCGCTGCAAAGGTCCTGCAGCGTACAAGCAGAAAGCGTCGTGCCCCGGCTGATTCGCCGGCCTCTGCGCTCTATGCAGCGGTATCTGCTCGTGGCAAGCCTCCCCTTCCAGACATGGCCAAAAGCAACCTGGCCAAGTTATCTGAAAAGCAGTGCAAGACGTTCCTGGGTGAAGCAGCAAAGCGTATCAAGGCCGAAGCCAACACGCGCGCCGGTAAATGGCTGCGCAACCTCGATCGACTACATAAGTCTGGCCGCCGAACTCGGCAGGAGAGCTGGGACAAGCTCGCGGCGATCATTGAGCCCATGCTGGCCAGACTGGATATGGCCACAATGGTACTTGGCTGGCTGGATAATGAAGGCCAGTTTCGTCTCAATCTTCAAAACCGTATCGCAGTAGATTCAAACCTCAAGCAATGTGCGCTATCCAGACTGCTGAAGCTACTCAGCGAGGCGCGTTATATTCGTCGCGTACACAAACGTCTCTACCAAGACGGCAAGCGCTGGATCACCCGTACAATGATTGTGCTTCGGCCACGCTTCTTCATCGAGCTAGGCCTGGCTCATCAGCTGGCCCAGGCACGCACACGAAAGAAAGAGAAACGCCGCGCAAAGCTCGCCGAGATCGCACGGCGCCAAAACCAGCAAGCACTCCAAGAGCTGGCTGATAATCAAGCAAGAGTCGCACGTAAGCGCAGCTTTCAGGCACGTGAGCGCATCACAGCAGAGCGCGCACTAGATGAGCAGCAGCAACAGACACGCCGTAACCAAGCTGCAGATCTAGCAGAGTTCGCCAAGCAACATAAGCACCTAGAATACTCAGACG